>CAVXEM010000067.1:0-110845 GCA_963760575.1 Bryobacterales bacterium | reverse complement strand
CATGGTTGTAAAATAAAAGAGGCCATGTTCGCCCAGCACCAGAACTTAAGCGATCACATCAACGGCAACATCATCCGCAGCGAAATCGAGGGTGGTGTCGACTTGCGGCAGCTCCCGCCCAAGAGCATGCTGCGCGTCGAAACGCGGAACCGCGAGTACACCATCGTCATGCAGCGCGATTGCAACGCGCTCATCTCCGGTCATCCACAGTTTTGCCCGGAGCCCGTGCTCGTCCGCATCCACGGCTCCAACTGGGGCGGCTCCATGATCAAGACCGCGTACCTCGGCCGCGGCATGCACCTCGAATTCCGCCACCCCATGTTCGAAGGCCTGATCGTCACCTCGCCCATCTGCGACATCCAATTGCTGCCGCAAGCGGCGTGATGCCCTACGATTCCCACGAATCCTACATGCAGCGCGCCTTTCGCTTAGCTGAGAAAGGTTACGCCGAAGGCGGCTGCCCCATCGGAGCCGTGCTGGTCGACAACGCTTCCGGCCGCGTGCTAGGCGAAGGCCACAATGCCCTGGTGCAAGAAGGCAACCCCATAATCCACGGAGAAATGGCCGCCCTCCGCAACGCCGGCCGCATGAAGAATCGCCACAACACGACGATGTACACCACGCTTCAGCCCTGCTTCATGTGCACCGGCGCCATCGTCCAATTCGGAATCCCCCGCGTTGTGATCGGCGACGCCACCAATGCCTCGAGCGACGAAACCATCCGTTTTATGCGCGCCCGCGGCATAGAAGTCATCGTCCTAGACCCGACGGTAAGCAGCGCCGCAAGCCAGTGCGTAGAACTAGCAACCCGCTTCCGCAAAGATAACCCCGACCAATGGCAAGAGGATTGGGGTGGTGGGGCGGACGTCCCCGTCCGCTCCGGACCTCCGGTCCGGAATAACTAAGTCAACCGCGGTATCACCCCATTTAACAGCCGGATCAGCGTATCCCGCACCCGCGCCCCGACGTCGAGAACTTCCTGGTGCACCAACTTCTGCGCCGAAATCCCCGCCGCCATATTGGTAACGCAAGAAATCGCCAGCACCCTCATCCCCATGTGATTCGCGACGATAGCCTCAGGCACCGTCGACATCCCCACCAGCCCCGCGCCAATCGTCCTCAAAAACCGAATCTCCGCCGGAGTCTCATAACTAGGCCCCAACAGCCCCGCGTAAACCGCTTCCTTCAACTCGATCCCCAACTCCGCCCCCGTCCGCCGAGCGATCTCGCGATATTCCTGCGAGTACGCCTCCGTCATATCCGGAAACCGTGGCCCCAGCGCGTCATCGTTAGGCCCGATCAGGGGATTCGTCCCCATTAGATTGATGTGGTCTGAGATCAACACCAGGTCGCCAGCACGCAGCGAAGGATCGATCCCGCCCGCAGCGTTAGTAAGGATAACCCGGTTAACTCCGCGCTTAGCCAGTTCGCGAATCCCCAGCGTCACCTGCTCGCCCGTGTAGCCCTCGTAATAATGCGCGCGCCCCGAGAGCACCACCACTTCAACGTCACCCAGGGTTCCCGTGACCAGCTTCCCCGCATGCCCCACCGCAGTCGACGGCGGCCACCCCGCGATATCCGCGTAAGGCGTCTCCGCGCGCTTCGCAAGCGTGTCGGCAAACGCGCCCAACCCGCTGCCCAGCACCACTCCGATTGGGTTCATAGCAACATGCCCGCGATGCACGCCGACATGAAATTGGCCATCGTTCCCGCAGCCACCGCCTTCATGCCCAGCCTCGCGACATCCGATTTGCGCGAAGGCGCCAACGCGCCAATTCCTCCCACTTGGATCGCTACTGAACTTAGATTAGCGAACCCGCACAGCGCATAGGTAGCAATCACAAACGACTTCGGGTCGAGCGTCGCTCCGATCTTCCCCAAATCCACAAACGCCACAAATTCATTGAGAATCAGCCGCGTTCCCAGCAGTTGCCCCACGGCCGCGCAGTCATTCCAGCGCACCCCCAGCAGCCACGCGATGGGTGCAAAAATGATCGCCAGAATCCCCTGCATCGAATCCGGCAGCCATCCGAAATAGCGCGTCCCATGGATCGCATGCAGCCCGCCATTCACCAGCGCGATCAGCCCGATGAACGCAATCAGCATCGCCCCGATATTGAGCGCCAGATGCAGCCCGTCGCCCGCCCCGCGCGCCGCCGCGTCGATAATGTTGACGCCCGGCCTCTCCACCTCAACCTTAATGCCGCCCATCGTCGCCGGCTCTTCCGTCTCCGGCATCAGCATCTTCGCCAGCATCAGCGTAGCCGGCGAAGTCATGATCACCGCCGTCAGCAAGTGGCGAATCTCCACATGCGCAATCAGAACATACGCCGCCATCACCGCGCCCGACACGTGCGCCATCCCGCTAGTCATGATGGTGAACAACTCGCTCTGCGTCAGCCCCGCTAGAAAAGGTCGAATCGTCAGCGGAGCCTCCGTCTGCCCCATGAAAATACTAGCCGCCACGCTAGTCGATTCCGCCCCGCTAGTGCGCATCACTTTTTGCATCACCAGCGCCATAGCGCGCACAAAAATCTGCATCACGCCCAGGTAGTACAAGAATCGCAAACAGCGAAGCGATGAAGATGACGATCGGCAGCACCTGAAACGCGAACACCACGCCAAACTGATCGTTAGGCGCGCCCAGCTTATCGCCGAAGACAAACCTGCTGCCTTCAATCGAGTACCCCAGAATTTTATTGATGACGCTGCTGAGCGCCTTGAACCACTCGGCCACCGGAGTCTTCAGCACCAGGAACGCGAAGCCGATCTGCAGCCCGAGTCCCCAGTAGATCACGCGCGGCTGGATAGCGCGGCGATTGTTTGAGAACAAGTACGCAACCGCCATCACTACGAGAATCCCCAGTATTCCCGTGAAGCGTTGCATCGCGCCCCTATGTCAGCCGACGACTTCGAGGATCAGCTCACGGCTTTCAGGTGCGTTAGAGGAAATGCGGAAAGCGTCTTCGACCAGCTGCGCGGCTTCGTCGACGTTGTCCTCCCGCGTGTAGTACAAGCGGCACAGCACGCCGCCCGCGTCCACTTTTTGCCCGACCTTCACTTCGAGAATCACGCCGACGGCCGGATCGATGGAATCTTCTTTGGTATCGCGCCCCGCGCCGATCATCGCCGACGCCTGCCCGATATATTCGGCGTCGATCGCGCTGATGTAGCCGGCTCGCGGAGAGCTGATCTCACGCGCCCCGGTAGCGTTCGGCAGCAGTTCGAAGCGGTCCAGCACCTGCGCGTTGCCGCCCTGCGCCGCAATCACTTCCTTCAGCTTGCGATAACCCGAACCATCGAGCAATTTCTTCTGCGCCAACTCGCGCGCTTCATCGAGCGTAGCCGTCAGCTTGCCCAGAAAAATCATACGCGCCGCGAGTTCCAGCGAAAGCCGCGTGAGATCCGAAGGCCCGGCGTTCTGCAGCGTCTGCGAAACTTCCATCACCTCAAGCGCATTGCCGATGGCATAACCCAGCGGCTGATTCATGTCGGTGATCAGCGCCTGCACATGCTTGTCCGCGCGCCGTCCGATGCCCACCATCATCTGCGCCAGGCGCCGCGCGTCCACCTGCCGCTTCATGAACCCGCCCGCGCCGACCTTGACGTCCAGCACCAGCGCGTCCAGCCCAATCGCCAGCTTCTTCGACATGATCGACGAAGCAATCAGCGGAATCGATTCGACAGTAGCGGTAGCATCCCGCAGCGCGTAAAACCGGTTATCGGCCGGCGCGACCTCGGGAGTCTGCCCGATGAAAGCCAGCCCGTGCGACACGAGTTGCGCGCGAAATTCGTCCAGCGAAAGATTCGTGCGGAAACCCGGAATCGATTCCAGCTTATCCAGCGTCCCGCCCGTGTGCCCCAGCGCGCGCCCCGAAATCATCGGGACAATCACGCCCGCCGCCGCCGCCAGCGGAGCCGCAATCAGACTGGTTTTATCGCCCACGCCCCCGGTAGAATGCTTGTCAACCTTAACCCCCGGAATCGAGGAAAGGTCGACTTTCTCCCCGGATTGCGTCATCCGCTCCGTAAGAGCGCTGACTTCACGGTCAGTCATGCCGGAGAAAAACACCGCCATCAAGAACGCGGCGGCTTGATAGTCGGGAATGGTACCGTTGGTATAACCGTCTACGACGTAGGCGATTTCTTCCGTGGACAGTTCTTCGCCGTCCCGCTTGCGGTGAATCAAGTCGACTGTACGCATGAATCCTTTGAGCTTAACACCTTATTTCATTGGAAGTAAAGGACCTGCGGGCTTGAGCGCGCGCTAACTCACGGTCACGAAAGCGCTCACTTCGCCAGAATGCGCAAGGTGTTGCGGTAGCGGTCCATGCTTCCTGCGCCTTTCTCATCTTGTTTTCGAATTCAGCGTCGAAGCGGCGTGAGGCGGAAATTGCCCTCCGGCGATTTCGTGAGGAGCATCATTTGCCCCTTCGGCAGCGCCCGAGGCGCTCGATCACTTCTTTTGGCAGGATCACCCCTAACGAATTCCCGAATTTGCGGACTTTGAGTTTGATCATGGACTTCTTCAGCCATTGTAATAACATCGGCCGTGAACGTCCTAGTGCGACACCGCCACGCGCCGCGCATAGTCGCCCAAACTGACCACCACCAACGCTACCGTCAACCACTTGAGCGCCATCACCGCCGGCGCAACAGCAATCCCCGACAAATACCCGATCTGGAAACACAAAAACAGAATCTGCACAAACGTACTCAGCTTCCCCCAAGGCGAAGGCGGAAAATTACGCCGCCCCGTGCTCAGGTACAGCACTCCAGCCGCCGCCAGATATCACCACATCGCGTCCCAGTACCACTACCGCCAGCCAACCCTCCATCGCGCCTGTCAGCGCCAGCACCAGAAACGTCCCGCTCAGCAAAACTTTGTCCGCAGACGGATCGAGATAAGCCCCCAGCCGTGACGAGGCATGAAACCGCCGCGCCAGAAACCCATCCACCACATCCGTCACGGCAATCGCAATGAACCACGGAATGATAGTCCCGGTACTCATGCCGCACCATCAGCCAAAACAAATACGGAGTCAGCGCCAAACGCGCCGCGGTGAGCAGGTTAGGGAGGTGCTTCACTTACACTAGGAAACCATAGCCACGCTAGGAGCCACCTGGTCGTGGGTGATGATCTCGTAAATGGTGGGGTCCGACATGATCTTGTTGACCAGCGCGAAGTGCATGGCGTGGCCGGCTTTTTCGGCGATCACATGCCCCAGCAGCGGCTTGCCGATCAGCGCCAGGTCGCCGATCAGATCCAGCGCCTTGTGCCGGCAGCATTCGTCCGGAAAGCGCAATCCGCCGGGATTCAAGATCGAGTTGTGATCGAAGCACACCGCATTATCGAGCGACGCCCCGCGGATCAGTCCCATGTTGCGCATCTGATGCAGTTCGTATTCGAAGCCGAACGTGCGGGCCGGAGCCAGCTGGGCTGCGTAATCTTCGGGAGTCACTTCCATCTCCAAAGTCTGCCGCCCCACCAACGGGTGCTGGAAAAACACTTCACAGGTGAGTAGAAAACGGTCCGACGGCAGAATCGTAATCCGCTTGCCTCCGCCTTCCACCGACACCGGCTTGCGAATCCGCAAATAGCGCTTGCGCCGCCGCGACTCGCGAATCCCGGCTGCGCGGATCAGATCCACAAACGGTTGCCCGCTTCCGTCCAAGATAGGCACTTCGAGATTATCGATCTCGACGAAAGCATTGTCGATGCCCATGCTATAGAACGTACTCAACAGATGCTCAGTCGTCGAAATGAGAACGCCCTGCCGCATCAGGCTGGTCGCGTAGCTGACCTTCTGCACATAGCGCCAGCTAGCCGGAATGGTGAAGCCCTCAAGATCGGTGCGGACAAAAACAATGCCGGTCGACGGCGGCGCCGGAAGGATCCGAATGCGGACGGGAACGCCCGAGTGCAGTCCCACTCCAGACGCCTCGGCTGGCCGGTTTACGGTTTTCTCAAACTGCAAATAGTGCCTCCACTGGGAGCCTCTTTTAAATCATAGTAACAAACGAACGAACGTACCGCCAAGGTTACATCCTAGAAAAATAAAGACTTGGAGGCGTACAGCCGTGTCTAAAAGGAGACACTATTGGGTCAAGCTGTGTCCATTTGGCACGGAGCCGGGTTCGCGCTACACTAGTCCGGAGCTTGGGATGAACAATTGAGATGAAAAACCTCTGGTTGCATGTTTACGCGTGGCTGGTGGCTGCGGGGTTTGTGTATCTCGAAGTGACGGGCGCCATCGTCGCCGGTCAGGAAGGGACTCCAGTAGGAACACATCGCGTAGTGGGCGGAGTCGTGCTCGTTCTCGTCATTGGCTTGGCATTCTGGCTGATGGCGGCAGAGAAGCGCGTGTGGCTGCGGCGTATGGGGTGGATCGCTATCGCTGGCGTAGTGGCCGATGCCGGCCTGGGCGAGATGTCGGGAACCGTGTCGCCGATGGCCAGCATGATGCACGCTTTTCTTGCGCCACTGCTGCTGGCGGTTCTAGTCGCGATTGCTACCGGCACATCCAAGAGCTGGCAGCACCCTCCGGTATGTTTACCCGACAAGGGTTGGCCGTCGCTACGCGGCGTAGCCAGAAATACCTTGGTCTTGGTCGTTATCCAGGTCGCGCTGGGCGCCGCGTTTCGTTACGACGTGATCGGCGTCATGACCCACATCATCGGCGCCCTGGTAGTAGCGGTCTTCATCCTCACGCTAGTGGTGCTGGTCACCATGTCGCCCGAGCACCCCACCCTCCGCCCGGCAGCGATCACGTTAGGCGTAGTCATCTTCGTCCAAATTTTCTTGGGCTTAACTGTGGTCTCGATGGGATCTGCGAAAACCAACCAGACCGCTGCGTTGGTATTCGGCGTGGCGCATGTGGTCCTCGGAGCGATTACCTTGGCGACCACTCTTGTAGTTACTTTAGAAACCTGGCGCTGTGTGCGCTCAGGGCTTGATCTCGTAGTAGCCGATCAAGCGTCCGAAGGAAACAATCCCCAACCATAACGCTAGCGACAGGCACGCCGCCACCTTCGCGTTGGTGGGAATCACCGCGGCGCGATCGATCGCCGCCGTGTTGCGGTAAACACTGTTGCGGAACACCAGCGCGTGAATGATCACCAGCAGAAGCAGCGACAGCTTCCACCAGAAAAACGGGTTGTGATAATAAAACTCGGCTTTCGACAACGCCAGGAAGATGCCGCACGTGGCCGTCACCACTAGTCCCAGATACTTCCACGGCCGTAACCCGCCGACCACGTCCGACACGGTAGATCCACGCATCACCAGGCCCAGCAGGCGCATGTCCGTGATCAGGATCATGCCCCCGAACAGCGCCATCCCGCTGAGATGGGTTGCCATAACGACCGGATAGACCCACGACGACTCGCGCAATGCCGTCGCCACTTCCGTACTCTGCAGCCATTGAAAAATCGCAAGAAGAGTCATATGCGGCCCTTTAGACGAAAGCGATAAACAATCCCGCGAAAACCACCGACACCCAAAGCAGCAGCGAAACGCCGCCCACCACCACCCCCAGCGCTCCCGAAGAATTCGACTTCGCCACCTTGCGGTGAATGGTGTAGTTATACAAAATCGCAATCAACAGCGCGCCCATCTTGAAGCGAAAAGACTGGTTGTGAAGGTACATGTTGGGGTCCGACGAAAAGATCAGCGGCCCCGTCATCAGCATCACGGCGAGCCCCACCAGCGTCCACGGCATGGTGTCTTTCAAGAGTTGCGCCGAAGACTGATTCCGCATGCCGATGCCCAGCAGCCGCAAATCCACAATCGCAATGGTGCCGATCGAAAAAGCGAATCCTGCAATGTGAATAATTTCGAGCAGTGGGAAAGCCCAGTCGTTATTGTTCAACGGATTTGTAGATGGATCGTAAGCTAGCATCGGTTCGTCTCCTAGGTGTGGCTCCGCTCGCTGTTGCTCGCGGTTCTGTCCGGCCGTCCGGCCGCCGGTTGTGTGAAGGCGACTCGCCGCCCCGAACCGCGACTGCAAGGAGCGGACGAGCCGCGAAAAAGTGGGCGTGAATCTTGTCGAGAGGCGGTTCAATGTAGCCGATGCCGCGTCCCGCGCAGGCGATGCCGATCCACAGAACCAGCGAAATGACAGCCGCCAGCTTCGCCCCAACGGGCAAAGACGACATGCCATCCAGTTCGGCCGCCCGGTTATACACTCGTTTGCGGAAGATCAGAGCATGCAGCGCCACCACAGCCAGCAGCAGCATCTTCAGGCGGAACCAATCGTTGTAGTAATATTCCTCGGCCTTGCAGCACGCCATCAGAACGCCCAGCGCAACCATCACGACGAAGCCGATCCGTTTGGGCGTGCGAAATTGATCGATCACGTCCGCCACCGGATAGCTGCGCATCGCCCAGCCCAGCAGCCGCATGTCCGTCATCAGAATCATCCCGCCAAACAAAGCGATGGTGACCATGTGCAGCGACAGAATCACCGGGTAGACGTAACCTGACCCGCGCATCTCCGTGAAGAACGCCGTACTTTGAATGAACTGAGCAAACGAGAGCAGCATGGATCAAACTTTCTTCAGATTGAGAGTCGGGTTCAAAAACCCGATAAAGATTCCGCCAAACACGACGCCCATCCACAACAGGATCGATATCCACGCCACGAGCTTACTCTTGCCAGGCGACGCTCCCGACGCGACCACCTTGCGATGAACCGTGTAGTTAAAAGTGATGGCCAGGATCAAGAACAGCATCTTCAGCAAAAACGCGTAGTTCAGGTAATACATGTCTGGGTCTGACGAATACAACGCCATCCCCGAAAGAAGCATGATGCCCAACCCGGCCAGGGTCCACACGCCGGTATCCTTAGCCAACTGGGCAGGCGTTTGCCGCCGCATGCCGATATCGAGGAGACGAAAATCGACGATCGCGATGGTTCCAATCGACAAAGCGAACCCGACGATATGAATGCATTCAAGGATAGGAAACGCCAACGCCGACGAATTAAGCGGGTTGACGAACTGAATCAACATGAAGTGTGAGCCTGCCTGCTTAGATTTCTTCCGGTCTAGCGTACCATGCCGATAGACGCGGCGTTGGCGAAACGTGCGGCAGAAACGTGATGCAAGCGATAATGAAAGTGAATGGGCTACCTCGATAACCTAGAAAACAATCTGAAGGCGCTGGAAAAGCAGGACGAGCGCGACCCGGAAAAGGTCAAGCGCGAACAAGAGCGCCGCGAGGCGGAGCGCACGCGCAGCCCTGCAGCGTGCCCCCCACGCCGATGCCCTGAAGAATTCGCCGTTCACCTCGGAGTTGCTAACGCAGTGCCGCGCCATCGGCCACGGGCAGCGTGTCCTGGTCCAGTTCACCTGGCTCGGCGAGACTGCTGCGTCTCGATGCCAAAGAGAAGCGTCTGCAATTGGCCCCAACCGCCGAGGGTATCACCGCGGTGTTCTCCGTAAACGGAGAGGTGATCGAACGGGCAAACGTCAATCCGCAAGCAGACGATGCCGCCGCCCTGGCGAAGCGCTGGTTGACGGGCCAGTGATCTTCCGTCACTCTTCCCCTAAAAAACGCTCGATCGCCGTCGCCAGCAGCGGCGGTTGCTCCTGCATCGGGTAGTGACCCGATTCGCCCAGCGAGATCAATCGCGCGTTGGGGTAGAAGGGCAGCATCGACGCTTCCAATGCCGCCGCTTGAAACGGCGGAGCATCCTGCGCCGCGGCGACGATCAACAGCGGCGTTTCGATTCCACGCGCGCCCTGCGAGATATCCGTCGATCCCCACAGTTCCACGTATTTCGCGACCGCCGCGGGAGAGGCAGTCTCGCGCCATCGCCGCAACTTGTACCTGATCCAGGTATCCGATAAGCGCGTGCCCCACAGCGAGCCGACCGCCGCATAACGCTCCTCGTCGCTACCCAGCGCGATCGAGCGCATAAAAGCGATCGCTGCAGGATCGAGCCCCATTCCTGCCGGTGAAACCGGCGTGATCGCCACGATGCGCTCGATTCGATCCGGCACCAGCTGCGCGATGCGTTGGACGATGAGCCCGCTCATCGAGTGGCCGATCAGCGAAAACTGCTTCCAACCCAAACGATCGGCGAGAGCGATGGCATCGCTGGCGGCTTCTTCCAGAGTGTAATCGCCGCGGATTTCCCGGGAAGCTCCGTACCCTCTCAAATCCGCGAACGCATATGTGAAGCGAGCCGGCGTGAGGTACGGTAGCGCCCCATCCCAACTGGAGTGATCGCAAAACCAATCGTGCAGCACCAGTACCCGTTTGGGTCCGTCACCATACTGCGTGAAACCGATCTCTGTCGGCATTATAGATACCGTTCCTGAAGTATGGCGATGTGATGCGCAACGTGGCCGGCAATAATGTAAGCCAGCGCGCGGACGGTGACCGGATTCCCGCTAGCCACGCCGCTGCGGCTCCAGGCATCCTCTGGCAGGTTGCGGAAAAACGTCAAGGTGGCTGCGCGAACGGCGCGGAAGTCCTCGACATGGCTAGCCCAGGAAAACTGCTCGGCCGCCGCTGTCGGGACCGCGACGTTCTGATCGAAGCCGGGCAATGGCGTGTCAAAGCCGCGCGCGAACCACAGCGCACGATAGACGAACACACGTTCGGTATCGGTGACGTGATTCAGTAACTGGCGAATAGACCACTTGTCCGCTGCGTAACGATGCAGCGATTGTTCCTCCGAGATGCCGGCGAGAACACCTAGAGTCGGTACTGAGCTGCGCTTCGAGCGCCGCTAGAATATCGTCGCTGGCGATGCGGTCGACGTAAGTGGAATAGTAAGGTGCAAATTCGGTAGCTGCGGGACGGCCAATCATGCGGTTACTCTAGCGCTGGATCGGGGGCGAGAGCAACCCTTACTATGGTTGAAGTGCCGCGCCTCTTTCTAATCGATTCCTTCGGCTTCATCTTCCGCGCCTACCATGCCCGCGCGCGCTCCGGCGTGCCGCCCATGCGGACTTCAGCTGGTATACAAACCGAGGCCGTCTACATCTTCCACAACATGGTCAAGCGCTTGCAATCGGTGCACAAACCCGATTATCTGGTGGCGATTTTCGAGAGCCTCGGCCCCACCTTTCGCGACGAGGCGTTCGCGGAGTACAAAGCGAACCGCACCGAAACGCCCGCGGATTTGCTGGAGCAGGTGCCCTGGATCCGCAAGACGCTCGAAGCCATGCGCATTCCGGTCTTGGAGTACGACGGCTTCGAAGCAGACGACGTGATCGGAACACTTGCCTGCCGCGCCGCGGAGCAGGGAATTGATGTCGCCATCGTTTCCGAGCGACAAAGACATGCTGCAGCTAGTGAACGGCCACGTGCGCATGATGAATCCCATGAAGGACGACCTCTGGTATGACGCCGAAGAAACCCAGAAGTACATGGGCGTGCGCCCGGAACAGGTAGCAGACTTGCTAGCGCTCAAAGGCGACAGCGTCGACAACATTCCCGGCGCACCCGGCATCGGCGACAAGGGCGCCAAGGATTTGATCACGCGTTTCGGCTCGGTCGAAGGCGCGCTGGAGCACGCGGCTGAAGTTGAAAAGCGAACCTATCGCGAGAGCCTGCAGAACCATCGCGACCAAATTCTGCTGAGCAAAAAGTTAGCGACCATTCACACCGACGTACCCATTCCGTTCGAACTAGAGTCGTGGAAAGCGCAGGAACCGGACAAGGTCCAGTTGCGTGAGCTTTATCGGACGCTCGAATTCAACCGCCTGTTGCGCGAGATGGCGGAAGCAGAGCCAGTCGCCGCTCCCGCGCACGAATACCGCCAGTTACAGTCGTACGCTGAGCTAGACACTTGGCTAGCGGCGGTTCCCGCGGATGCGCCAGTCGCAGTCGCCGTGGCTGAGATGATGTCTGAAACGGTAGTAGGCTTGGCCGCGAGCGACGAGGCTTGCTCCATCGCGTTCGGCGATGCGCTTCCCGAGCGCGCCACCGTGGCCCATGACATTAAAACTTTCGTCCGGCGATTCGGAGAGTGCCCCAACCTGACCCACGACGTAATGCTCTACGGATTTCTGTTATCGGCCGACCCGTCGTCGTGTAGTCTCCCGGCTTTAGCGGACCGTCACCTGGGCCATTCTGTCGACTCCGGCCCCGCGGCCGAAGCGAGCGCGGTGCTGGCAATTTTCCGCAAGCTGCGCCCCGCAGTCGAAGCGGCCGGCTTGGCCGATGTGTACTCGAAAATCGACCTGCCCCTTATTCGCGTGCTGGCCGACATGGAATCCACCGGCATCACCGTCGACCCCGCGCAACTCAAAGTTCTCAGCGTTCGCATGGAAGAGGAAATGAACCGCCTCAGCGGTGAGATCTACGCGCTAGCCGGAAAATCGTTTAACATCAGTTCGCCGCAACAATTGGGCAAAGTCTTGTTCGAAGACATGAATCTCCCCGCGCCCGTGCGCTACGGCAAAGGCAAAGCGATCTCCACCGCCGCCGATGTCCTCGAAGACCTGGCAGCCGAGCATCCCATCGCCGGAAAAGTTTTGGAATACCGCCAGCTTTCCAAACTAAAAGGCACCTATGTGGACGCGCTGCCCGCGCTGATCGATCCCTTCTCCGGCCGCCTGCACACCACCTTCAACCAAACCGGCGCCGCCACCGGCCGCCTCTCGTCATCGAATCCAAACCTGCAGAACATTCCCATTCGCACCGAGCTAGGCCGCGAGATCCGCGCCGCCTTCGTGCCCCGCGCAGGCTGGAAACTAATCGTCGCCGACTATTCGCAAATCGA
Source organism: Bryobacterales bacterium (assembly GCA_963760575.1). Classification (GTDB taxonomy): domain Bacteria; phylum Acidobacteriota; class Terriglobia; order Bryobacterales; family Bryobacteraceae; genus Palsa-187. The sequence goes on along the minus strand of CAVXEM010000067.1, from coordinate 98,105 downwards.
GTTGCGTCTGCTAGCCCACATGTCGCGCGACCCGGTGCTGGTCGAAGCGTTCCGCAATGGCGAAGACATCCACACCCGCACCGCCGCCGAAGTGTTCGGAGTGCCTCCGCTGATGATCACTCCCTGAGCAGCGCCGCAACGCCAAGGCCGTGAACTTCGGGATCGTTTACGGCCAGACCGCGTTCGGCCTGGCGTCATCCCTGGGCATCGATCGCAAAGAAGCCGATCTCTACATCCGCGCCTATTTCGAGCGCTACGCCGGCGTGCGCCGCTTCATCGACTCGACCATTGCGGAAGTGCGCCGCAGCGGCGTGGCGTTAAGCATGTTCGGACGCAAACGTCCGATTCCGGATATGCAAAGCAAGAACCCCAACGCCCGCAACTTCGCCGAGCGGACCGCCGTGAACACGCCTTTGCAAGGCACCGCCGCCGATCTGATCAAGCTCGCGATGATCCGCATTCAAGAACACCTGCGCGGCATGCAGACCAAAATGTTGCTGCAGGTGCATGACGAACTAGTGTTCGAAGCCCCCCAGGAAGAAGTGGACGCCGTTCGCACTATGGTGAAATCGGAGATGGAAAGCGTCGAGCGGCTGGACGTGCCGCTGGTGGTCGACGTAGGCGTGGGAGACAACTGGCGCGATGCGAAATAGAATTCTGGTGGGCCTCCTGGTAACGATGACGGTGGCGATGACAATGACCGCTCAAAAACGCACAGTGACCGATGCCGAAGTGAAGCGCGTCCACGCGTCGGCGCTCTTAATCGACACCCACAACGATTTCCCCACCGAGCAAGCGGGCAAGGATCGCCCCTTCACCGGCGCCGTCATCGACATCGGTGCCTCCTCGCCGATGGCCCACACCGATTTAGCGCGCCTGAAAGCCGGCGGTGTAGGCGCGGTATTCTTTGCTGCCTACGTCGGAGCGAATTTCGGGCTCGGCCCCCGCGCCTACACCCGCGCGCAACAGGTGATCGACATCATCCGCTACGACATCGTCGATCGCTATCCCAACGATTTCGTCCTGGCCACCACCGCCGCGCAGATCGAAGCCGCGCGCAAGCAAGGCAAGATCGCCGCGCTGATCGGCATCGAAGGCGGCCATGCCATCCAGGACAGCCTGGACAAGCTTCGCGAATTCTACGGACGCGGCGTGCGCTACATGACGCTCACTCACACCAACACCAACAATTGGGCGGATTCGTCGGGCGACGTCAACGACGCCTCCGTGACCCATCACAACGGCCTCACCGATTTCGGCAAAGATGTGGTCCGCGAAATGAACCGCCTGGGCATGATGGTAGACATCTCGCACGTAGCCGACAAAACCTTCTTCGATGCGCTCGCCGTGAGCTCCGCCCCCTTGATCGCATCCCACTCGGCTTGCCGTGCGCTGGCAAATGTCCCGCGCAACATGACCGACCAGATGATCATCGAGCTCGCCAAGAAAGGCGGCGTCGTGCAAGTGAATTTCTATTGCAATTTCCTGACGAACGAAAAGCCGCCGCACGCGACCATCGATGACGTGGTCGACCACATCGATCACATCCGCAAAATCGCCGGTATCGACGCCATCGGCATCGGCAGCGATTTCGACGGGATCGACTGCGCCCCGGTCGGCTTGGAAGATGTTTCCAAGTTCCCGAACCTAACGCGAGCGCTGCTCGAAAGAGGCTACTCCGCCGAGGACATCCGCAAAATCTACGGCGGCAATTTTCTGCGTGTGATGAAAGCGGTGGAAAAAGTTGCGGCTGCGAAATAGCCTTCTTGATTGCGACGCTCTTACTGGCCGGCTGTTCGCCGAAGCCCTCGGAAACCAGCGTCTTTATCGATCCCCAATTCGCATCGCTGGTGCCCGCCGACACCACGCTGCTAGTCGGTCTGCGCGTCGAGAACCTGGTGAAGACCCCGATCTACCAAAAATATTTGAGCGCCGGAAAGATCCCCATCGTCGATAGAATCGCGCGCAGTACCGGCATCAACGCGGAAAAGAGCCTGTGGAACCTCATGTTTGTCTCAAACGGCAAGCAGAGTTTCGTGCTAGGGCGCGGCAAATTCGCGGATGAATTGATGGCTCCGGATTTCTCGAAGAAAGGCGTGCGCCGCTTTGGATACCAGGGTTTCACGTTGTTCGGCGACGAACAGCAGGCCATGCTCATGGTGAACTCCAGCACCATCGCCATCGCCGATACGCCCACTCTGCGCTGGTTGGTGGATCAGCGAGCGTCGCTCACCGGCCTCCCCGAGCGCCTGAACGCCCTCACCAAACAAATCCCCCGGCAAACGCAGTTTTGGGGAGCGTACTTAGGCGGTGCAGTCGATCTTCCGCTCACCGGCAATCTGCAAAACGTGAATAAGGTACTCGGTCTAGTATCGAGTGGTACGTTCTATTTCGATTTCAGCGGCGGTGTGACGGGCACGCTTACGGGAGTCGCCGCCAACGCGCAGGATGCCCAGCAGGTTCACGATGGTCTTCAAGGATTCCTGGGACTGGGCCGTATGCTGGCGCCGAAAACCCAACCCCAGCTAGCGCGCGCGTTTGATGGAATTCAAGTGGTGCAAGAAGGCCAGCGCGTAAGCGTGAAAATCACCGAGCCTGAAGATCTGGCGGGGACGCTGATCGATACCCTGCTGAAACAGTAACTATTTCTTGCCGGTCGGAATCGCGTCGCCCAAGTTCATGGAGCCGCCGCCTTCGCTCACGTAGTTGCGATTCCACGCGGGCATCGCCACCACCACGTCGCCCTTCACCACGGCCTGGCAGCCCAGTCGAGACTCCAGCGTGAGATCGCCAGCGGTCTCCACGCGATCCAGTTCGTCCTCTTCCATCGGCGAAAGGTTGACCTCGGCGCCCGTCTTCATATGCACATGGCAAGTGGTGCAGGCGCAGCTTCCACCGCAGGCGTGCTCCAGTTGAATGCCAAAGTTCAACGCCACGTCGAGAATCGATTCCGGTTTCCCATGCTCCTGGTAAGGAAGTTTTCCGGACTCGAACTCCACCGTACGGCCAATATCTAAAAACGTAACCTTAGGCACAACTCCATTGTAGCTTGCAGGTGCTGGCATACTGGTTCTTTCATGTTTCATTTACTAGAAAAACGCATCGCCGACGCCTTCGCCGCGCGCATCGAATCGCTCTACGGCGTGGCCGGCCCCGCGCAGACCGAGCAGCCCAAGCAGCCTTCATTTGGTGAGATCGCCGTCCCCGCCGCCTTCCAGTTGGCGCGCCAATTGAAGAAACCGCCGAAGGCGATCGCCGCGGAATTGTCGGCTGCCGTGGGTTCGATTGAAGGCGTATCGGCCATCGAAATCGCCGGTAACGGCTATCTGAACCTGCGCCTGGATCGCGGATATTACGCCGCAGGCCTGCTAGCCGGCGATGCCGCAGCCGCCGCCCCCAGCGGCGGCAAGATCATCGTCGAACACACCAACATCAATCCCAACAAAGCCGCCCACATCGGCCACCTGCGCAACGCCATATTAGGCGATACCTTCGTGCGCATGCTGCGCGCCACGCAACGCAACGTCGAAGTGCAGAATTACATCGACAACACCGGCGTGCAAGTGGCGGATGTAGTCGTAGCCTTCCGCCATCTAGAGAACAAGTCTCTAGCGGACGTGAAGAACCTGATCGCAACCACCCGCTTCGATTACCTCTGCTGGGATCTCTACGCGCGCATTTCGTCCTACTACGCCGACCACCCAGAAGCCCTGCAGTGGCGCCGCGACATGCTCCATTTGATCGAGCAAGGCTCAAGCGAAGACGCCGAACTCGGCCACTTGGTTGCCGACGCCATCGTCAAAACCCACCTGGCCACCATGTGGCGCCTCAACATCGTGTACGACGTCCTCCCTCGCGAGAGCGAAATCCTGCACCTGCAATTCTGGGCCACCGCGTTCGAGTTATTGAAGGCGCGCAAAGCCATCTACTTCGAGACCGAAGGCAAGAACAACGGCTGCTGGGTGATGCCCGGCTCCGCCTTCCGCGAGGGCTCCGTCGAAGGTGACGACGATAGCAAGGTGATCGTGCGCTCGAATGGCACTGTGACCTACGTCGGCAAAGACATCGCCTATCAACTATGGAAGTTCGGCCTGCTGGGCAAAGACTTCCACTATTTCAAGTGGCACACCTATCCGAACGGCCATGAAGTATGGTCTTCCACCGTAGACCCGCAGGCGACAGGCTCGCCCGCACTTCGGCGGCGGCTCCCGCGTCTACAACGTGATCGATTCGCGCCAGTCGTATTTGCAGGATGTAGTAGTAGCCGGTCTCCGCGCCTTGGATTTTCCCAAGCAAGCCGACAACAGCATTCACTTCTCCTACGAAATGGTGGCCCTCTCCCCGCGCACCTGCATTGAGATGGGGATCGAACTCTCCGACGAAGACAAACGCAAACCCTACGTAGAAGTGTCCGGCCGCAAGGGCCTAGGCGTGAAAGCCGACGACCTGATCGACAAGCTGATCGAGAAAGCTCTCGACGAAGTGACCTCGCGCCACGCCGATGAACCAGAGGAATCGCGCCGTCGTGCCGCCACGCAAATCGCGGTTGGCGCACTACGCTACTTCATGCTGAAGTACACGCGCAATTCCGTAATCGCCTTCGATTTCGGCGAAGCCCTGAGTTTTGAAGGCGAAACCGGCCCCTACGTGCAATACGCCGCCGTACGCGCGCGCAACATCCTGCGCAAGCTCGACGAGCGCGGCGAAAAACTTCCCGATTTCCGCGCCGAACTCGCCCGCGACGCCATGGCCCGTCAACTGGCTGACGAAAACTGCTGGCAGCTCCTCCTAGCCGCCTCGAAAGCCGATTCCGCCATTGAACGCGCCGTCGCCAGCGGCGAGCCCGCCCACATGGCCCGCTACGCATTCCAACTCGCCCAATCCTTCAGCAATTTCTATCACGAGTACCCGGTGCTCTCCGAATCCAATCGCGAAAAAAAGACCTTCCTGCTGTGGATGACCGAATATTTCCGCGTGCAACTGGAACGCACCCTAGCCGTGCTGGGAATTGAAGTGCCCGAGTACATGTAGGGCGCCGTGCTCGGCGTGACCGGAGCTAAAATAGAGATCGCACGACCAGAGAGAAGCCAGGCAGCAGATCACTACTTTCCAAAATTTCGTTCTCACCCACCACGCGAGCCGGACCAGCGGCGGACTCCCAGACTTCGACCTCCCGCGATGTTGGGTAGACCAGCCACACGGCGCGTGCGCCGGCGCCGAAATACTGTTTGACTTTTCGCCGCATGGCAGCAGCCTTGTCGGACGGTGACAACACTTCGATAGCGAGATCCGGAGCGCCTTGGATGTCCTTGGCCGAATCTATCTTGGATGCCCGGTCGGCCAAAATAAAGGACAGGTCTGGTGCGCGCTTGGTGGCCGGTCCTAATACAAAGAGGTTGTCCGACGTGAACAACTCACCCACTGGATTCTTCTGCAAATACTCCAATAGGAGCCGGGTCATCCTCATCACGACGCGGTTATGCCCGACGCGCGGCCTGGTCATCTCGATCAGCTCTCCCTCATCGAGCTCATAACGAAGTTCGTCGGGCTCTACCAGCCGGTCGAACTCCGCCACCGAGATCAGCGTCTTCGTGCTCACTCATCAATTATATCGCGCTAAAATAAAAGCGATCCCATGACAAGTCTGAACTCCTTTGGCGCCGCAGGCCAGCTTCAAGTCGGCGGCCGCAGCTATGAGATTTTCCGCCTCGCCGCGCTCGAAAAAGCCGGCATCAATCTCTCCCGCATCCCCTATTCGATCAAGATTCTCCTGGAAAACCTGCTGCGCTTCGAGGACGGCGCCACCGTCAAGCGCTCCGACATCGAATACGTGGCGAAGTGGGACACCAAGGCCGACGCGTGCGAAATCAACTTCCGCCCCGCGCGCGTAGTCTTGCAGGATTTCACCGGCGTCCCCTGCGTCGTCGACCTCGCCGCCATGCGCGACGCCCTCAAGAAAATGGGCGCCGATCCCAAGAAAGCCAACCCGCTAGTCCCCGTCGATCTAGTCATTGATCACTCCGTGCAAGTCGACCACTACGGCACTAAGGACGCCTTCCAGTTAAACGCGCTGCTCGAATTCCAGCGTAATCAGGAGCGCTATTCGTTCCTCCGCTGGGGCCAGTCCGCGTTCCAAAATTTCCGCGCCGTCCCGCCCGACACCGGCATCGTGCATCAGGTGAATCTCGAATATCTCGCATCCGTAGTGATGACCCTAGACGGCGCCGCCTATCCCGACACAGTAGTCGGCACCGACTCGCACACAACCATGATCAACGGCCTCGGCGTAGTCGGCTGGGGCGTCGGCGGCATCGAAGCCGAAGCCTGCATGCTAGGCCAGCCCGCCACCATGCTGCTCCCGCAAGTAGTCGGTTTCAAGCTGACCGGCAAGCTGCCCGAAGGCGCCACCGCCACCGACCTTGTCCTTACCGTCACGCAGATGCTGCGCAAGAAAGGCGTCGTCGGCAAGTTCGTCGAGTTCTACGGCGACGGCCTGAACGCGCTCAGCCTCGCCGATCGCGCCACCATCTCCAACATGGCTCCCGAATACGGCGCCACCATCGGCGTGTTCCCCATCGACGAAGCGTCGCTCGAATATCTGCGCCTCACCAACCGCTCCGCCGGAGCAGGTCGCGCTCGTCGAAGCCTACGCGAAAGAGCAAGGACTCTTCCGCATAGCAGGCGCGCCCGATCCCGTTTTCACCGACACGCTGTCCCTCGATCTAGCCGCAGTAGTCCCGTCCCTAGCCGGACCGAAGCGCCCGCAAGACCGCATCAACCTGCCCGACGTAAAAAAGAATTTCCTCGACGGACTCGGCGCGACTCCCAAAACCGCCGACATCAAAATGAACGGCAAGGGTGCGACCATCCAAGACGGCAGCGTAGTCATCGCCGCGATCACCAGTTGCACCAATACCTCGAATCCGTCAGTGCTGGTAGCCGCCGGCCTAGTCGCGAAGAAAGCCGTGGAGCGCGGCCTCACCTCCAAGCCCTGGGTGAAGACCAGCCTGGCTCCAGGTTCGAAAGTCGTCATGGATTACCTGAGCGAAGCCGGCCTGCTGCCCGCGCTCGAAGCCCTGAAGTTCAACCTGGTAGGCTACGGCTGCACCACCTGCATCGGCAACAGCGGACCGCTCCCCGAAGAAGTCGCCGCCGGTGTGAATTCCGGAAAACTCACCGTTGCCGCCGTCCTCTCCGGCAACCGCAACTTCGAAGGCCGCGTGAATCCGTTAGTCAAAGCCAACTACCTCGCGTCCCCGCCGCTGGTCGTCGCCTATGCCATCGCCGGCCGCGTCGACATGGACCTCACCCACGAGCCCCTCGGCCAGGACCCGTCCGGCAAAGACGTTTTCCTGCGCGACATCTGGCCGACGAATCAAGAAGTGCAAGCGGCCGTCAAGAAAAGCGTCCACCGCGAAATGTTCGCGAAACAATACGCCGAAGTTTTCGAAGGCGACGCCAGTTGGCGCGGAATGAAAGTTCCGCAAGGCGATCTCTACATTTGGGATGACGCCTCCACCTACATCAAGCGCGCTCCCTATTTCGACGCCATGGTCGACCCCAAGACTTTTGTGAAAGATATGAAAGGCCTGCGCGCGCTGGCAATGCTGGGCGATTCCGTCACCACCGATCACATTTCCCCGGCCGGCAACATCGCCAAGGACAGCCCCGCCGCCCAATATTTGATGTCGCTCGGAGTCAAGCCCGGCGACTTCAACTCCTACGGAGCCCGCCGCGGCAATCACGAAGTCATGGTGCGCGGAACTTTCGCGAACATTCGTCTGCGCAATCAGCTAGCCCCCGGCACCGAAGGCGGCTGGACCCGCCACGTTCCCTCCGGCGACCAAATGTCGATCTACGACGCGTCGGTCCGCTACCAGAAGGAGGGCACCCCGCTGTTCGTGATCGCCGGCAAGGAATACGGTACGGGCTCCTCGCGCGACTGGGCCGCGAAAGGCACGCTGCTATTAGGCGTGAAAGCTGTGATCGCCGAAAGCTTCGAGCGCATTCATCGCTCGAACTTAGTTGGCATGGGCGTGCTCCCCCTGCAATTCGCCGAAGGCGACACCCGCGAGTCGCTAGGATTAACCGGCCAGGAATCCTTCTCCATCGAAGGCGTCCCCGCCGCAGTCGACTCGGCCGGCAAATCGCGCGCGAAGATCACGGCGACGCTCAACGGCGCAACGAAAACGTTTCAAGCGATCGTCCGCATCGACACACCGCAAGAAGCCGAATATTACCGCAGCGGTGGAATTCTGCCGTACGTTCTGCGTCAGTTGGCGGGCCGTCCGGCCACTGTCTAAGCGTCGCTTAAGCGCGCGACGCCGTGCGCGCTTCGACGGCCCCCAACACACGCTCCAGCTCTGGTTCTTCCAGCGGCCGCCCCAGCAAGAAACCGCCGCTCTCCTGAAGGCTCGCCGCCAGATCCGCATCGTAACCGTCGCTAACCAGTACGAAAGTCGGAATCAGCTCGCGCAGACGCTCCTGGTAATCGCTCCACTTCGCGCCGCCCGGCCGCAGCGCCCATACCACCCCATCGAAGCGCAAGCGATGCGCCAGATCGCTCGCTTCTTCTGGCCGCGCCGGAACCACGCGATGCCCGTGCGCGGAAAGCAATCCCAGCAACTGGCGCTGCGCCCCCAGATCCGCATCCACCAGCATCAGCGTGAGCACCCGGCGCGCGGCCGTGGGCGCGCTGCGAACAGGCCGGGCATCGACGCCTGGCGCCAGCGGAAGATCCACATCGAAACTCATGCCGCCACCCTGGCTCCGCACCCGCAGCTCGCCCCCGTGATTCTGCACGATGGCGCGGCACACCTCCAGGTTGGACTCCACCGCCGCCGGCTCCGCCGCATCCTCCGGGCAATGAATTTCAACCACCACGCGCCCGGCAAGCAGGCTGCTCGAGACCTCCAGCGTTTTGGCGGCCGAGCGCGCCGCCGCTTGTTCCGCGGAAACCAACAGATTCAGGAACACTTCCTCGATCTGCCCTTGCACGCCCAATACCAACGCGGGCTCCGGCGATAAATGGTTTTGCACACGCAGGCCCAGCACTTTCCATTCAGGCTCGCGGAACTGCAGCAGGCCGCTGCCGAGCGCATTCACATCCACCAGCCGCGCGCCCGTCTCGGCGGGCCGCGCGAACGACACCAGCCGTGACACGATCTCCGCCGCACGCTGGGCTTCGGCGCCGATTTGTTTCAAGTCGCGATCGCTCTGCTTCAGCCCACGCTCGATTTGCGAACTCCCTTCGGCGCCGATCAGCGAAGACGCCAGCTCCTGAATTCGTTCCAGCGGCGCGCGCAGATCGCTGGCGACGCCTGAAATCAATTGCCCCGTGGCCGCCAGCTTTTCGCTGCGGAACAATTGCTCCCGCACCGCTTGCTGCTCTTCCAGCTTCAGAGAAGCCGCCACTTGATTCGCCAGATGGTGCAGCGTCGCCTGCTCTTCCGGCGTGAAGTAACCCAGCCGCCGCGTGCTGCCCACTTCGATGACGCCCAGCACATCCTGCTGCGCCAGCAACGGCGCAAATATGGCGGACCGCGACATGCCGGATTTCCATCCCGCATTCACCAGAGGATTGCGCCGCACGTCAGGGATATTGATCAACGCCCGCGTCTGGAAACTCTTTACCGCTCCCGCGGCCAAGCCTTCGCTGGAACCTTCCAGCGGAAACGCCACTGGCGCCGGATCGGCCGCCGTCGGAACCGATTCGAGCGACGCCGTACGCCGGTCCCACAAGTACAAACGAACCGTGGTTGCCTGCAGAATAGAAGGCAGCGTCTCCGCCAGCCGCTCCGCAATGTCCGCAGGCGAGGGCGCCGCGAAAATCTGTTCGTTCAAACTGTAGAATGCGCGCATCGATCGGCGCTGCGCGTCTAACTGTTGCGTGCGCGCCCACCAGATCCCCACGCCCAGCGCGACTACAACCAGCAGGACCAGCCAGAAATACGGCGGCAGCGCCATGCTCTAAAGAGCCCTCTGCGCGGAGAGCCAGGCATCTAATTGCGGATCTAGAAAATTCGCAACAGAAAACAGAATGCCGTCGAGAGGGCTCGGATGCGTTCGCACCCCCACCACCCGCATCCCCGCCGCCAGGGCCGCCGACACCCCGACCGGTGAGTCTTCGAACACAATACAATTGCCCGGCGGAATTTCGAGAAGCTCAGCCGCGCGCAGATAGACGTCGGGCGCAGGCTTCGGCCGCGACACTTCGGAACCGTCCACAATCACGTCGAAATAGCGCCGCAGCCCCGCGCCGTCGAGAGTAAAATCGATGTTCGCCCGCTCGGCGTTGGTTGCCAGCGCAAGCGGCGCGCCCTCGACGTGATCCAGCCATTCCGCGATCCCGGGCACCAGATATTCGTGCAGCCGTTCGCGCAACATATTGCGAAACACTCGCTCCTTCGCAGCGCCATGCGCGAGAACCGTGTCGTGGTCGATGGCCTCACCCAGAAAGTCCCGTACAATCTCGTCGTTCCGCCGCCCGTGCATGCGCGAGGGAATATCGCCGCCATTGAATCCCAAGGATTCCAGGTACTGCCGCCACGCCAACTCATGCACCGGCATGGAATCGACAATCACCCCGTCGAGATCGAAAATCAACGCGAGCCCCGCCGCCACCCGCAGCCCCGCCTGAGCGGCTGTTTTAGACATTCTGGCCGAATCATAACATGCGGTAGAATCAGCGGGCATGAGGCCGAAAACCGCCCGCCGTTTTGTGATCTCCGGCCGCGTGCAAGGCGTGGGCTTCCGCGCCTTTGCGCAGTACGCGGCGCGCGCGCTGGGCGTCACCGGCTGGGCCCAAAACCTGGACAATGGCGACGTCGAGGTGCAAGCCAACGGCACTCCGCGGCATCTCGACGACTTCGAAGCCCGCCTCCGCCAAGGCCCGCGCTGGAGTGAAGTGCGGTCAGTGACGATAGTAGAAGTAGAAGTGTCGGACGCCTCCGGTTTCCACATTCGCTAATCTGGAGAATGCATGATCACTACCGTGCAGCAGCACATTCAGCAACAGCAGCAGGCCATTGGAGGAAAGGGCACGTTCTCCTGGCTGCTCTCGGGCATGACGCTGGCCACCAAGATGATCCAGTCGCGCATCCGCCGCGCCGCTCTGATGGACGCGCTGGGCTCAGCGGGCGACGTCAACGTGCAAGGCGAAGTGCAGCAGAAGCTTGACGTCTACGCCAACCAGGCGTTGCTCGAATCCTTAACTGGGCGCGATGGCGTCGCCATGCTGGTGTCGGAAGAGAACGAAGAGCCGGTGGTGTTCGACTGCGCTCCCGGAACCGGCCGTTACATTGTAGTGTTCGATCCGTTGGATGGATCTTCGAACATCGACGTGAACATGAGCGTCGGCACCATCTTCTCCATTCTCCGCCGCCCCGATGGCTTCGAAGACGATCACGCCGGCGCCGCGCTCCAGCCCGGCTACAAGCAAGTGGCCGCCGGTTACGTAGTGTACGGCTCGTCGACGATTTTCGTGTACACCGCCGGCCGTGGCGTCTTCGGATTCACACTCGATCCCGGCATCGGAGCCTACGTGCTGTGCAATGACAACATGCAAATGCCCAAGTGCGGACAATACTATTCCGTGAACGAAGCCAACGCTGACGCGTTTCCTGCGAAGTATCAAGACTACCTGGCGCGCTTACGCAGCGGCGCTCTAGGCCGCAAGTATAGTTCGCGTTACGCGGGATCGCTGGTGGCAGATTTCCACCGCACCTTGCTCAAAGGCGGCGTGTTCCTCTATCCGCCGACTAAAAGCCACCCCACTGGCAAGCTGCGCCTGATGTATGAGGCCAATCCGCTCGCGTTCATCACAGAGCAGGCCGGCGGGCTCGCCATCGACGGCGAAAAGCGGATTCTAGAAATCCAGCCCGGCTCCATCCATCAGCGCACGCCGCTGGTGATCGGCAGCCATCAGGAAGTGGAAGCCTTCACTTCTGCGGGTAAATCTTCTTGACCTTCTCCGGCAGCTTCAACGCGAACGCCGATTCGGGAAGCGGCGGATTCACCTTGATATCCGAATAATCCACGAGCTCATAGTTTTTAGACGGCTCGCTGAACTTCGCGCGGATCGGATTGCTTTGCCCTTCCGGAATCCACAGCTCGATCTTGGTAATCAGCTTTTGCAATTCCGCCGACTTGGGCGTCAGTTCCAGCCGTGTAGTCGCGACGCCACCGATCTTCTGCGCGCCGCCATCCTTGAAGTCGTAAGACTTCTTCAGCTCCGCCGACGAAGTACCAAAGCCCAACAACAGAATCTGGTCCATGTTGGATGAATACTTACTGGCGTCATAAATTTCCACGGTGTTCGCTTTGGGATAGTAGATCCTCACCGTCTTACCTTCAATCAACACAGTCCGCTGCTCCGGCTGCTGAAACTCGATCACCCCTTGCGTACCGCCCTTGGCCCGCCGCAGGCGCAGCACGCCGTCCATTTCGGACGATTCGTCCAGCACCGCGGTGAACTGTAGGCGCTTCATCTGCGCGGACAGCGAGCGGAATTCCCCCGCCGCCTGATCCATGCGCGCCAGAATATCGGCCATCGGCTCCGCCGGGGCGAGCGTGGCCGCAAGCATCAGGATGGAGAATGCAGTCTTCACTATTGCTGCGGGAACGCCAGGTAGCCTTTCAGCTCCTGTTCAGCGTCGTCGTAGATCGGCTCAACCGTGGCGATTACCGCGTGCGCTTTGTATTTGGCATTCACCACCGCAGCGGCGCGCGCGGCGAGCAGGTTATCAGGCACACCTGCAAGCTGCTGAGGCTCAATCCAATAACCGCCCCGCACGATGGCCACGCTAGCCGGCTTGGGACGGTCGCGGAACGAAATGTAATTCGGAGTGACGAAGATGAAAAGCAGAATGGCGCCGACAATCACGTCGTACTGCCAGCTCGCCCGCGGATATTCCCACAGAATAAAGCGCTTCAGGGCGTTCATAATTACAGTCTAGCGCTTTATCCCTTTAGGTATTGATCCACCGCCGCCGCGGCCTTGCGGCCCTCGGCGATCGCCCACACCACCAGCGATTGCCCGCGCCGCGCATCGCCCGCGGCGAACACGCCCGGCAGCGAAGTCTGCCAATCCTGTTCGTTGGCCACAACGTTCCCGCGGGCATCGAGTTTAACGCCCAACTGCTCCACCAGACCTTGTTTGACGGGTCCCGTGAATCCCATCGCCAGCAACACCAGATCCACATCCATGGTGAATTCCGTCCCCGGAATCGGATCGAACTGAGGAGCCGGCGTTACCCGAATCCCGTGCAACTGTTTCACATTCCCGTCCGCGTCGCCCGTGAAATGCGTGGTCGCCACCGCCCACTCGCGCTGCCCGCCCTCTTCGTGCGAACTTTCCATGCGCAATTGCAAAGGCCACAACGGCCACGGCGTCGAAGGCGCCCGCTCCGCCGGTGGCATCGGCATGATCTCGAACTGATGCACCGCCGCCGCCTTCTGCCGGTGCGAAGTCCCCAGACAATCCGCGCCCGTATCTCCGCCGCCGATGATCACCACCCGCTTGCCCGTGGCGAGTATCTGATCCGGCACCTCGTCTCCGTACCCGCGCTTATTCTGCTGCGGCAGAAACTCCATCGCGAAGTGAATGCCCTTCAACTCGCGCCCCGGGACGTTCAAATCGCGCGGATGCTCGGCGCCCATCGCCAGTACAATCGCGTTGAAATCCTTGCGCAGTTTGTCGAGCGAACCGTTCACACCGATATGCGCATTGGTCACGAACTCGACCCCTTCAGCCGCCATCTGCTGCAGGCGCCGGTCGATCCAATGCTTCTCCATCTTGAAATCCGGAATGCCATAGCGTAGCAATCCACCGATGCGGTCAGCCTTCTCGAACACCGTCACCGAGTGCCCCGCGCGCGCGAGTTGCTGCGCCGCCGCCAATCCCGCGGGACCGCTCCCGATCACCGCAACTTTCTTCCCCGTGCGCGTCTCTGGAATCTCCGGCACGATCCATCCGTGATCGTACGCGTAATCGATGATCGATCGCTCAATCACCTTGATCGCCACCGGAGGTTCATTGATCCCCAGCACGCAAGCCGCTTCGCACGGGGCAGGGCAGATGCGCCCCGTGAACTCCGGGAAATTGTTGGTCGAGTGCAACACCCGCACCGCTTCCTGCCAGCGCCCCTGGTACACCAAATCGTTCCAGTCCGGAATGATGTTGGTGAGCGGACACCCCGTGTGGCAGAAAGGAATCCCGCAATCCATGCAGCGAGCCCCTTGCTGCTGGATTTTCTCGACGGGAAAGTCCTGGTAAATTTCAAACCAGTCATTGACGCGCTCCGCCACCGGCCGCCGCGTAGGCAGCTCGCGCGCGTACTCCATGAAGCCCGTGATTTTACCCATGCGCCGCCACTGCCCTCCGCGGAACGCCCAGCACGCGCTTATATTCGTGTGGAAACACTTTGACGAACTTCGGCAACAGCGAGTCCCAGTTCTCCAGAATCCAATTCGCGCGCGCGCTGCCGGTTTCTTCCGCATGCCGCGCGATCCAGTAGCGCAGTTCTTCAATGTCCTTAGCTTCTTCGACGGGCTCCAGATCCACGCTGTTCGGATTGCAGCGAGTCTTCGTAAATTCGCCGGTTTCATCCAGCACGAAGGCGATCCCGCCCGTCATGCCAGCCGCGAAGTTCTTGCCCGTCTCGCCCAGCACCATCACCAGCCCTTTCGTCATGTACTCGCAGCCGTGATCGCCGACGCCTTCAACCACCGAGGTAGCGCCCGAATTACGCACTGCATACCGCTCGCCCGCGACGCCGTTGAAGAACGCTTCACCCGACGTTGCGCCGTACAGCACCGTATTGCCGATCAAAATATTCTTCTCCGGCGGGAACGTAGAATTGCGCGGCGGATACACAATCAGCTTGCCGCCCGAAAGCCCCTTGCCCGCGTAATCGTTGCTGTCGCCTTCTAACTCCAAGGTTACGCCGTGCGCCAGAAACGCGCCGAAACTCTGCCCAGCCGAGCCCGAGAATGTAAAGTGAATCGTTTCCGCCGGCAGCCCCGCGCCGCCGTACTTACGCGCGATCTCGCCCGAGAGCATCGCGCCTACCGTGCGGTCCACATTGCGAATCGGCAGTTTGAAATCCACCGCCGTGCCATTTTCCAGCGCCGGCTTCGCCAGCTCTATCAGCCGTTGTCGAGCGCCGCCACCAGCCCATGATCCTGCTTGATAGTGCAGCGCCGGCTAACGCGCCCCGGCACCGGAGGCGTAAACAGCAGTTGCGAATAATCCAGCCCCTTGGCCTTCCAGTGATCCAGAGCCGGACGCATCTCGATCAACTCCGTGTGCCCGATCATGTCGCTCATCTTCTTAAAGCCCATCTTCGCCATCCACTGGCGAATCTGCTCGGCTACGAAGAAGAAGTAATTGATCACGTTCTCCGGAGTGCCCGTGAACTTCTTGCGCAGCGCCGGATCCTGGGTGGCGATGCCGACAGGGCAAGTATTCAGATGGCACTTACGCATCATGATGCAGCCCATCGACACCAGCGGAGCCGTCGAGAAACCCAAACTCCTCCGCGCCCAATAGCGCCGCGATCACCACGTCACGCCCGGTTTGCAGCTTGCCGTCAGTCTGCACGATGATGCGGCTGCGCAGGTCGTTCATCACCAGCACCTGCTGCGTTTCCGCCAGCCCCAGCTCCCACGGAATCCCCGCATGCCGCAGCGAAGTCAGCGGAGAAGCCCCCGTGCCGCCGTCGTATCCACTAATCAGTACGACATCGGCGTGAGCTTTAGCCACACCCGCAGCCACCGTCCCCACGCCCACTTCCGCGACCAGCTTCACCGAAATCCGAGCCTTCGGATTCACGTTCTTCAAATCGTAAATCAACTGCGCCAGATCTTCGATCGAATAAATGTCATGATGCGGCGGCGGCGAAATCAGCGGCACGCCGGCGATCGAATGGCGCACGCGTGCAATCACCTCGTCTACCTTATGGCCCGGCAACTGACCGCCCTCGCCGGGCTTTGCTCCCTGCGCGATTTTGATCTGCAGTTCGTCCGCGTTCACCATGTAATTCGTGGTGACGCCAAACCGCCCCGAAGCCACTTGCTTGACCGCACTCCGCGCCCAGTCGCCGTTAGGACGACGCTCAAACCGCGCCTCGTCTTCGCCGCCCTCGCCGGTATTCGAGCGTCCGCCCATGCGGTTCATGGCGATCGCCAGCGTCTCATGCGCTTCTTTACTGATAGACCCGAACGACATCGCCCCCGTAGCAAAACGCTTGACGATTTCCGTAGCCGGCTCCACTTGCTCGATCGGCACCGATTTCTTCGCTGTCTTCAACTCCATCAGCCCGCGCAGCGTGCACAGATCGCGGTTCTGCTTGTCGATCAAATCGGTGTATTCCTGGAACGTCTCGAAGTTCTGATTGCGCACCGCGTGCTGCAGCTTCGACACCGACAGCGGATTCAACAAATGAAACTCACCGCGCACTCGATACTGATAAGCCCCGCCCGGATCGAGCTCCGTTTCCGATTGCGTGAACGGCTTATAAGCGTGCGCATGCTTCATCTGCGCCTCGCGCGCCAGCACTTCCAGTCCCGACGCCTTCGATGCGCGAAGAAGTCCCCGTAAAGTATTTGTCGATCAAACTCTGGTTCAGCCCGATCGCTTCGAACACCTGCGCCCCGCGATAACTTTGCAGCGTGGAGATGCCCATCTTCGAGAAGACCTTGAGCAGTCCCTTATTAATCGACTTCTTAAAGTTCTTCAGCGCCGTCTCAAAAGTGACTTTGCGCCAGCCGGCCCCGCTGCACCATGTCCTCCAGCGTCTCGATCGCCAGATACGGATTCACCGCGCTAGCCCCGTAGCCGATCAGCAGCGCGAAATGCATCACCTCGCGCGGCTCGCCCGATTCGATGATCAGCGCCACCTGCGTCCGCGTCCGCTCGCGCACCAAATGATTGTGCAGAGCCGTCAGCGCCAAGCAGCGATGGCACCGGAGCGAAATCTTTGTCCACGCCGCGGTCACTCAAAATCAGAATGCGATAGCCGTCGCGAATCGCTTGGTCCGCCCGCCGGCAAATCCCGTCCAGCGCGCGCTCGAGACCCGTCTCCCCATCCGCGACCCGATAGAGAGTCTGAATGGTGGTTGCAAGAAAGTCGCCCCAACTCACGCGCCGCAGCTTCTCCAGATCCAGATTGGTCAGGATCGGATGCGGCAGCTTCAGCGTGTGGCAATGCATCGGCGTCTCTTCGAGAATATTGCGCTCTGTGCCGATGTAGCTGGTCAGCGACATCACCAGTTCTTCGCGAATCGGATCGATCGCGGGATTCGTGACCTGTGCGAACAGTTGCTTGAAGTAGTTGAACAGCGATTGCGGCCGGTCCGACAAGCAAGCCAGCGGCGTATCGACGCCCATCGATCCCACGGGCTCCTCGCCGTTAGTCGCCATCGGCGCCAGGATCATCTTCAAATCTTCGTCGCTATAACCGAAAGCCCGCTGCCTGGTCAGCACCGTCTCCGGATCGAATCCGTAAACCCGCGGCGGCTGCGGCAATTGTTCCAGCGTGAGTTGCTTTTCCTTCAGCCACTCGCCGTAAGGCTGCCGCGAAGCCAGCATGTGCTTGATC
This sequence comes from Bryobacterales bacterium, assembly GCA_963760575.1. Classification (GTDB taxonomy): domain Bacteria; phylum Acidobacteriota; class Terriglobia; order Bryobacterales; family Bryobacteraceae; genus Palsa-187. The sequence goes on along the minus strand of CAVXEM010000067.1, from coordinate 80,505 downwards.
TCTTCGTCGGGAACAATGCGATGCTCTTCCAGATTCACCAGCAGCATTCTGCCCCGGCTGCAGGCGGCCTTTGTACTGCACTTCCTCCGGCTTAATCGGCAGCACTCCAGTCTCCGAAGCCAGAATCAATTCGTTGCTGGTGGTCACCATGTATCGCGCCGGACGCAGCCCGTTGCGATCGAGCGTCGCCCCCAGCCACTTGCCGTCCGTAAACGCCACGGCAGCAGGACCGTCCCACGGCTCCATCAGTGAAGCGTGATATTCGTAAAACGCCCGCTTGTCATCGGGCATGGTGGTGTCCGCGTCCCAGGCTTCCGGAATCAGCATCGCCATCACATGCGGCAGCTCGCGCCCCGCGAGTGTCAGCAACTCCACCGCGTTATCCAGACAAGCCGTATCGCTGCCACCCGGCCGGATCACCGGGAAAATCTTCGACAGATCTTCACCGAACAGATCGGATTTCAGCACCGACTCGCGCGCATTCATCCAGTTCACATTCCCGCGAACCGTGTTGATCTCGCCGTTATGGCAGATCATGCGATACGGATGCGCCAGTTGCCAGGTCGGGAACGTGTTGGTCGAAAAACGCTGATGCACCATGCACAGCGAGCTCTTGGCCAGCGGGTCCGCCAACTCGGTATAGAAATCCGAAATCTGCGGAGCCAGCAGCAGCCCCTTATAGATGATGACCCGCGAAGACATCGACGGCACGTAGAAAAATCCCTTGTCGTCGAACTCGCTCGCCGCAATCTCGATATCCGCGCGCCGCCTGACCACGTACAGTTTGCGCTCGAACTCATCCTGCGTCATGGGCTGGCCGTCCGGTCCCTCGCCCTTTTGAATAAAAATCTGCTCGATATAAGGTTGCGTCGCGCGCGCCTGCCGCCCGATCGCGTCGCCATGCAGCGGCGTATCGCGCCACCCTAAAACCGTCAACCCTTCTTCGCGCGCAATCCGTTCAACGATTCCCTCGCACAACAGCCGCTGGGCATTTTCCACTGGCAGAAACATCATGCCCACGCCGTACGATCCCGGCTCCGGCAGCGTGAATCCCAACTTCGCGCACTCCCGCACAAAAAACTCATGCGGAATCTGGATCAGGACGCCCGCGCCGTCGCCCGTTTCCGGATCGCATCCGCAAGCGCCGCGATGCGTCAGATTGATCAGGATCTGTATGCCTTTTTGCACGATCTCGTGCGTCTTGCGGCCATCCAGATTCACCACGAAGCCCATGCCGCAAGCATCGTGCTCATGACGTGGGTCATAGAGTCCCTGTTTTTCGGGAGGGTAGGGCATGGTTCAGAATACCTTAGACAACAGTATCACGTCAACAGAATTTATAGGCTTGCAATATTAGCCACAGTGATGTTAAGATCGGTCCAAGTGGATTACGAGAACCTAAAACTCTTCAGAGATATCGCTCAAACGAGGAGCTTCAGCCGCGCCGCCGCCATGAATCAAGTCAGCCAGTCGGCAGCCAGCCAACACGTCCAAGACCTGGAACGGACGCTTGGTATTATTCTACTCGACCGGTCAACCCGACCACTGGTGGTCAATTCGGCCGGCCAATTGTACAGCGATTTCTGCCGCGACGTGCTTGCGCCGTAAAGAAGAGTTCGAAGTCGCGCTGCATCAGTTAAAGCACGATGTCGACGGCACCGTGAAGATCGCCGCCATCTATTCGGTGGGCTTGAGCGAGATGGCGCAACTCGAACACGAGTTCTCCCGCCGCCAGCCCAAAGCGCATCTCGAAGTCGAATATCTGCGCCCCGAAAAAGTATATTCCGCAGTGCTAGCCGATCAAGCCGACCTGGGTTTAGTGAGCTATCCCGAACCGAGCCGCGAAATCACCGTGATCCCCTGGCGCCAGGAAGAAATGGTCCTGGCCGCGGCGCCCGGATCATCCGCTAGCCAAGCGCGGCCGCGTGAAATTAGAAGACCTCAACGGCGTCGACTTCATCGGTTTCGACGAAGACCTGCCCATCCGCCGCGAAGTCGACCGCTTCCTGCGCGAGCACGAAATCGAAGTCACGCAGACACTTCATTTCGACAACCTGCAAATGATCAAGGAAGCCGTAGCGCACCGCACCGGCGTCAGCATTCTCCCCGCCCGCATCCTGCGCGACGAAGTGCAGCAAGGACGCCTGGCCGCGATTCCGCTGGCGTCATCCCAGCTCTACCGCCCATTAGGCATCATCCACCGCAAAAAGAAACGCTTCCACGCCGCCGCCCAAGCGTTCCTCGAATTGCTCCGCGAGCCCGAATTCAAAGCCGCCTGTAGGCATATAATACGGGCGTGAGCGCACGCTTCGCCATCCTGAATCCCTGCGTCAAAACGCTGGACGGATTTAAGCGGCGACGGACGAAAACGTTTCTGCGACGAGTGCCAAACCGTACGTCCACGCGCTAGATCAATATTCAGTTGAAGAATTCGATGAACTCAAACGCAAGTCCGGGCGTGTTTGCGGGTTTCTAGCAGGCGAATCGCCTCCGAGCCGCGCAGTCGACGCGCGATCTTGATCGGCGCTTTCTTGACCGCGATTTCCCCCTTGATGGCGCAGTCCGGCCGCGTCCGCATTCGCGTTACTGACCCGTCAGGGGCCATGATCCCAGGAGCTCAGGTTGCCTTACTGGGAGTGGACGACAAACCGCAGCGCACCGAACGGACTAATGAAAGAGGTGAGGTTGTCTGGACCGATCTTTCGATCGGGGATTCACGGCTGCTCGTGAGTAGTCCCGGCTTTAAGAATTTACGGTTGACAGTGACAGCACCGGAATGAAAACGAGGCGATTGTCAACGCGAAGCTCCAGGTTGGGGAATTTCTAGATGGGCGTGATAGTAGAAGCGCGCCCACTTGAACCACGTGCAGCCGAACTGTCGCCTCCGTTAGCGCTTCCCGCTCCCAAAATGGTTGCGGTACCACCTCCGGTTGTTAGTGCTCCTGCGGTTGAAGTTGCGCAACCGCCGCGTCGTAAGCGGCACTGGTGGCAAATCTTCCGCTAATAGCGCAGCACCGCGGCGATGGCGCCGAAGCCTGGCAGCTCTTTTCCTGGATACGCGAAGACATCCGCGCCGGTTCGCAAACCTTCCACTACTGCGGCGTTGATCGTTTCCGCTGGCGTGCCTTCTTCTGCCACGAAGATTTGCCGCACGCGGCCTTCGCTGGCGGCTTTCAGAACTCCGTCGGAATCTACGATCTTGTCGCGAATTTCAGGCAACGCTTTCAGCGCGCGCTCGGCGGCCAGACGATATTCCCGCATCGCTCCTGCGGCCGCATGCTTCGCCACTTGATCGATCGACGAGTGTTCCGCGTTGCCGTGGCACTCGGATTCGAAAATGTGCGGATACTTCGCGGTCTTGCGGTAGAGCGACAACTCCTCTTGCACGCCCGCGAGGAACAGAGGCTCCCCTTTCAGCGTCTCCTTGAGCCCGCGGTCCACCAGCCCGAAGAAATGCCGCAGGTATACCACATTGGAATCTTGATCGCCTGAGCTGGCGAACCTTACACCGCGCAGTCCGCCTACCGACGGGCCAGCGGGGGAGTGGGTATTCGAAGTGTGTTCGGGTTCGTCAAACGCGCCCGCCGCTTCGAGGCTAGGCGGCACGCCGGCCGGCAGCGCCAGTTCTTCGACGCGTCCGTCTGCGTAGTGGTACAAACGAAGTCGATTCCGGTTAACACCCAGAACGAAAAACCGGCTGGGGATCAGCGCAGCGGTCAGCAGCGGCAGCAGATCAAATCGGTCCCCGACGGTGACGGCATCGGCGTGCACACCGGGGGTTTCGTAGGAGGCGGTAAAGCCCGGCGCGCAGAACAGCGTTACCCCCGGGCCGCCGTGCCCGTTGTCCAAAGTGCCGGCAAGCAGTTCCAGAGCGGCGGCCATATCGCCGGTCTCCGGACGGTTCAAATGCCCCAGTTGATCCGTGGCATTTTGCGTCAGATGCCGCAGATGTGCGTGGCGGCTCCCGCCACCTGCGCCTGGTTGAAATCCCGGAATGCTTACAGTTACGCAGGGTCCGGCGTGCCGCGAGAGCAGCTTGAGGTCGTCCATATTCAAGAATTTCGAGGTGATGTTGATGGTGGCAGTCATATTGGTTCTCCGCATACGCCTGCGCTAGTGCAATGGAAGGGCCGTTCGCTTGCACGTATACTTGCAGCAAGAGGCAAACATATGTTCAAGGTTGGCGTTTGGTTCGCGGCGGCAGCATTTTGCGGAGCCCCTTTGTGGGCACAGGACACTACAAAAAGACCCGCGGAAGTGAAACTGATTCCTTCCATTCAAGGTAAGGATTTGTTCAAATCCTATTGCGCTTCCTGCCATGGGCTGGACGCCAAGGGCAAGGGTCCCATGGCGGCTTCGCTTAAAGTCCCGCCCTCGGATCTGCGCCGTATTTCCATCCGCAATCACGACACGTTTCCCCTGATGCGCGTGGAAAAAATCATCGCCGGCGAGGAATTGACACCGGGACACGGCTCGAGCGAGATGCCGGTGTGGGGACCGATTTTTTCGCGCGTCACCACCGACGTGGACCTGGGACGCGTGCGGATCGACAACCTGGCGCGCTACCTGCGCGATATTCAAGAGATGAAATAAACGCCCGCTTCCTGCGGTCGCGGTTCTGTGCGACGCTGAACTCACACCGAACCGCGCGCGCAGCAAGCGGAGAACTTAGTTCACCAGCACATTTCCGGTAAGTTCGCGCTCGCGCACTACTCGTGAAGATGCGGTAGCTAGCTCGCGGTGCGAGTGCTTTTCGGAATACATGCGCCGGTCCGCCACCGAGAGCAGCTCTTCGGCGTCGGCGCCGTCTTCCGGGTAATACGCGGTGCCAATGCTGATGCTCAACAAGTCGCCCGAGAACATTTCCTGCGACACCTGGGAGATCACGGCGCGCAGTTGCTCCAAGCGGGCCGTAAGTTCGCCGGGCCGCGCGCCCGGTAAAACCAGTACGAATTCATCGCCGCCCATGCGCGCGACCAAGTCGTATTCGCGGCACACCGATTTCAGTCCGGCGCCGATGGCGCGTAGAACGCGGTTGCCTTCCAGGTGGCCGATAGCGGTCGTTGACTTGTTTGAAGCCGTCGAGATCCATCGTCAAAACCGTCATCGGGTGGTTGCTGCGGCGGCTGCGCGACAACTCGGCATCCAGTTGCAGGAACAAGGAGCGCGCATTCGGCAATTCGGTGAGAAAGTCGGTGGTGGCGGAAGTCTCGGCCTGCCGGTAGCGCAGGGCGTTTTCGATGGACAGCGCGATCTTGGCGTTGATCGCCAGCAGAATGCGCAGGTGATCTTTGGTGAAGGCGTCGCGGTCTGAATGATACAGCGTCAGCACGCCCACCACGCCGCCGCTGCCTTCGAGCGGCACCGCAAGCGCGGAGCGCAGCGCTGAAAACTTGGTGGGATCGCTCAAATATCCGGACTCGACCGATGGGTTTCCGTTGAGAATTGCTTTCCGGTTTTCCGCCACCCAACCGGACAATCCTTGGCCGACGGGAATCTGCAGACGAAGAGAACAGCCGGAAATCGTCGCCCGACACGAATTCGGGCATCAGAATGCCGCCGCGCTGGACCCAGATCGCCAGGCCATGATGCGGTACGATCCGGCGCAGGCGCACGCCCAGCAGCGATAACGTTTCATCCAAGCTCAGCGAATTGCCCAGATCCTGCGAAATCTCAAACAGCGCTTGCACCTCTTGCCGGGCAGCGCCGATCATGCTCAAGAAGTCGGCGCGTTGGGCACCAGGAGCGCCTGGCGTTGCCGAACTCGTATTGGGCGCGGCTGCTTCAAATCCGGCGGCCGGCGCCAGGCCGCGCTCCACTTTGATGTCTTTCGAAAGCTTGGCCGCATCGTGATTGCGCGGGGCCTTGGCTTTTTTCTCCAGCGCCACGTAATTCTTCGAGAGCGCTTCCACCACGCGCGGATCGAACGAAGTGCCCGACTCTTTTTGCACCACTTTCATGGCTTCGTCGAGCGGCAAGGCGCGGCGGTATTGGCGGTCCGAGGCCAACGCGTCCAGGCAATCGACGGCGGCTAGAATGCGCGCGCCGATGGGAATGTCCTCGCCTTTGAGGCCGTGCGGATAACCGCTGCCATCCCACTTTTCGTGATGGGCGCGCACGATGGGCACCACCGGGTACGGGAACTGCACGCGCTCCAGAATTTCAGCGCCGACGATGGGATGAATCTTCATCTTGTCGAATTCTTCAGGCGTCAGCCGTCCAGGTTTGGAGATGATGTGTTCGGGCACGGCCAGCTTGCCGATGTCGTGCAGAATGGAAGCGGCTTGCAGCGCCTGTTGTTCTTCGGCCGTGAGGCCCAGTTCGCGGGCCAGCTCGCGCGCATAAACCTGCACGCGCGCCAGGTGATCGTGAGTGGTGTCATCCTTGGCTTCGATGGCGAGCGCCAGCGCTTCGATGGTGCGCAGATGCAACGCCGATACCGCTTCCAGATGATCGCGCTCATTGTCCACGCGCGCCATGTACAAGCGGTAAGAGCGGAATACCAAGTACAACACCGGACCGGTCAAAAGCACCGTGGGCCAGCCCGCCAGATGGACCGCAAAACTGGCGAGCTGAGCCACGGCGGCTCCCCCCAAATAATATGGCAGTGACCAGAAGTAACCTTCGCGCCATACCGACCAAGCCGAAATCTCCTCTGCCATCGACACGGCCAGAACGACCGGAACCGTGTGCAATACGAAGAAGGCCGTGGCAGCGAGAGCCAGCCGGAGTTCTTCTTGCGCATGATTCGCCAGCATCCACGGCGAGTGGTAAATCCAGGTGGCTGTGGCGGCGGCCAGTGCCATGGTGGCTATATTGAAGGCAATCTGATCCAGGCCGGGGCGGCGCTGTTGATTCCAGAAACACTGCACCAGTGCAACCGTCGAGGTGAGAATCACTGTCTCCGAGGCGGTGAGCTCCACGACGCCGAACAGCGCGAACAAAGGAGTGAGTGAAAGCGGGCTGGCAACCGCGGGGACAGTGAAGCGAATCCCACAGGACAAAATAGCGATCGCCAGGAAGCCGCCGAATTTGAAGAGGTCCGGCGAGCTCCAGCCAACTGCCGCCTGGCCGAGCGCGACGGCGCCCAGCAGGAACAGGAACCCGATATAGAAGCGCACTCGGCTAGGAAGGCGCGGTTCTTCGGCAGTCATATCCAGTAGTGCTGCGAATGCACGTGGGTAGCCATGAGTACCGGGGAATACGAGCTTATATTTCAGCGGGTTGGCGGGGCCACCCGCAGGTGGGTTGGACAAAGTGGCCGGGGCGGGAGCGGGTCATGCGACAAAGTGTCCCAATTTCAGGGGTGGATTTCTCAGGTGGACTAAGGTGTTCGGTCGAGGGCACTACGGCCGTATTGCTGGCCAAATGGAATCGAAGCCATGCAGACCACAACGTTCCTGGGAATGGAGGCGGTAATCGCGAGCGAGCAGATCCGCACGCTGCTTTCGACCATCGAACGGGTGGCGCGCTCGCAGGCCACGGTTTTGATTACTGGTGAAAGCGGCAGCGGCAAGGAGTTGATCGCGCGCGCGGTACATCATTATTCTTCGCGTGCGCACAAGCCCTGGGTGGACTTAAGTTGCGCGGCGCTTCCCGAGCACCTGATTGAAAGTGAGTTGTTCGGCTACGAAAAGGGCGCTTTCAGCGGCGCCGATACTTCGAAGCCCGGCTTGTTTGAAATGGCCAGCGGCGGCACGATCTTCCTGGATGAGATTGGGGAACTGGATCCGCGCATGCAGGTGAAGCTGCTCCGCGTGTTAGATTCGGTGCCGTATTACCGGCTGGGCGGCACCAAGAAAGTATCGGTGGATGTGCGGGTGGTGGCGGCGACGAATCAGGATTTGGAAAAAGCCGTGGCCGAGGGGCGATTCCGCTGCGATTTATATCACCGTTTGGCGCAGTTCACTTTGCAGGTTCCGCCGTTGCGGGAGCGGGTGGCGGATATTGCTCCGCTGGCGCGGTATTTCCTGGCGCAACAGGATCCGCTGTTGAGCTTTGCGGCGTCCGCGATTGAAGTGCTGGAAGCGCAGCCGTGGCCGGGGAACATTCGTGAGTTGCGCAATGTAATCACGAAGACGGCGGTTCTAGCGCCGCGGGACGAAATTTCGGCGGGCGACCTGGCGTTTACGGTTGCTGCGCACGATTCCGGGGGGGCCGCGAAGGCCGGCAATCTGGAGTCGCTGGAGAAGCGTGCGATTCTCCAGGCGCTCACGGCTAGCGGCGGCCATCAGCAGCGGGCGGCGGCGCAACTGGGGATTTCGCGGCGGACGCTGAACCGGAAGTTGAAAGTGTATCGTCCGCAGGCGATTGGGGCGCGGGTGTCGGCATGAGTATCTCGGTTTCGATTGCTGAGAAGCGGCGCGAGGCGCGGCATCCGGGCACGGGAAACGTGCTGGTGCGGCCGGAGGCGCCGGGGTCGCGGGATATTCAAGGGAAGTTAGTGGATGTGAGCGATAGCGGGTTTCGCATGGCTCATCAATGCGCGGGACTCACGGCGGGACAATATGTCCAGTTTGCGCATGTGGAGGCGCGGGGACGGGCGCGGGTGGTTTGGACACGCATTTTGGACCACGCTATTGAAAGCGGGTTTGTGGTGGCTTAGCGGCGGTCCGCTTCCTGCGGTCGCGGTTCTGTGCGGCCGGTGTAGCGTGAGAACTGGTAGCACGGAACCGCGCGCGGCAGCAAGCGGATTTTGCTAGTTGCGGGTTTGCTGAACCTTCGGGGCGGACACGTAGCCGCTGATTAGATCCTTTTTGATGTCGTTGACCACCAGCTCATAGGGTTGGGTGGCTTTCGACAATAGGAACTGCACGGGCTCGTTGATGGTTTTGTCTTTTTTCTGGACGGTTTTGTCGTCTGCGATCACCTTAATGGTGTAGCGGTTGTTTTTGGGGTCGGCCTTTTCCAGGAGCACGGCGATGTCGCCTACCTTTTGCGGGGCTTTGGATTTGGTCAACTTGAATTCGGTATAGTTGCGCTCGCCTAAGGCTTTCAACGCTGCTAGCTCCTTGCCGTTGGTGGCGATCAGGCCGCTCTGCACGCCCAGGTCGCCTTGGGTGGCTTTGAGGGTGGCGATGGTCTTTTCCAACTCGGAGCGGGTGGCGGCTACGTCGCTTTTCACGTTGCCGACATCGGTGGAGACTTCACCGATTCTAGTATTGGCGGCGACGGCTTGCTCTTTAACCTGGCCGACTTCCGTGGAAACGGCCGTTACGCGCTGGGCTTGCTCCTGCTGAACCTTCTGCAGATTGGCCGCGAGTTCATCGGCGTGTTTCTCGGCATCCACTTTGGCTTGGCCGGCGAGCTGGCTGGCTTGGCGGCGCGCGGCATCCACTTCGGTCTTCAGTGAATCGACGGAGCGGCGGCTGGTCTGCGTGGTGACGGCGGTGGTCTCATGAATCTTGGAAATCTCATCCAGCAGTTGATCGCGCACTTGCGTCAATTCGGCGCGGGTCTGAGTGACGAGATAAAACAGGTAGCCCGTTGCCGCAATCAGAATGACCAAGAGAACCAACATGACGGGCACCTGGGGGCCAGAAGATTTCTGGACCACCACGGGTGGCGGTGTATTAGGATCGCTCGGGTTTGAATCTCCACGTATTGAAAACAAGGGACTCTCCTTTCCTTCAATCTATCTTACATCGGGCGGCGACAATGTTTGCTTTATCTTTCATCCATTCCGGACAGTGGATGCGGCGGGGCGGGCGAAGTCGAGCGTTTCTTGCTTGGGAACGCCGGGTTCGAAGCAGCGGCGACAGCGGGCCTCGTACATGCCGGCCGCTCCGACTACGATTAAGTCGTCGGATTCGACCAGGCGCTGCGTGTGTTTGGCGGGGTTGCCGCAGCGCATGCAGATGGCCAGAGTCTTGCTGATGGACTCGGCTAAACACAGTAGTTCCGGCATAGGGGAGAATGGGCGGCCGAGGAAATCGGTGTCAAGGCCGGCAATGATGATTTGTTTTCCGGTGTCGGCCAGTTGGGCGCTGATGTCTACCAGGTCCGGGCCGAAGAAGTTGGATTCGTCGACGCCGATGACTTGCGTGCGCCAATCGAGCTTGGCGAGCATTTCTTTGGCGCTGGAGACCACTTCGGAATCCATGCGCTGGTCGCCGTGGGAAACGATTTCGTCGGCGGAGTAGCGGTTGTCGAGCACGGGTTTGAAAACTTGCACGCGTTTGCGGGCGATGCGGGCGCGGCGCAGGCGGCGTATGAGTTCTTCGCTTTTGCCGGAGAACATGGGTCCGCAGATCACTTCGATCCAGCCGATGTTGCCGGTGACCAGTTCCATGTGGAACCGTTAGCATAGCAAAAACGGAAAGACACTTCGGCTGAAGTGAATTGGCTCGCAGATGGGAACCGATGAAAACCGATAGCTGCAAAAATCGTCTCGCGGCGGGCTGCATTCGAATGCAGCCCACCGGGGTGGTTTAGAAACAGGCGGCGAACGGTCTTTGAAAAGTGTTGAGTCAACCGTTCATTGCTCTCTCCTATCTCCTCTGCTGGAACCTGGCGCCGTTCTCACGACGTTTGTATCTCCAAAAGAATCGCGATTCTTATCCTGTCCCGCCCTTTTCACAATGTCCCCTGGGCGGCTAGCCCCGTCTTGCGACGGGGCGCGGATTCCACTTAACTACAACGATTAGCCTGCGCAGGCTTGTACTACGATTCAGTATGCACGGGTGTGGGACGAATGTGGAAAGGGCAAAACGGGAAACAACTGATAAAGAGGGGGATTGAGTATACTGTCCCTCGTTACTATGCATTGTTTGAACGGGCGTGTGCTCAAGCCGGAGTTACTGGATTCGCTTCCGCCGGAGGAAGCGCGCGAGAGCTTGGCGGATCTGGTGCGCGTCAATAAATACTGGGGCGGGCACAGCACGCTGCGCAAACTGGTGGATCGGGTGATCCCGCTGGGCGAGTCGTTCACCTTATTAGATGTCGGGGCGGCGTCGGGCGATATGGGGCGGTGTTTGCGAGAGTGGCGGCCGCAGGTGCAGGTGACTTGCCTGGACTACATCGAATCGCATCTGGACGCTTGCTCCGGGTCGCGCGTGGCGGGGGATGCGTTTGCGCTGCCGTTTGCGCCGCGGAGTTTTGACTACGTGTTCAGCTCGTTGTTCCTGCACCATTTCACCGATGAGCAGGTGGTGGAATTGCTGGCTGGTTTCGGGCGCGTGGCGCGCAAACAGGTGCTGGTGATCGATCTGTGGCGGCATCCGGTGCCGTACTATTTCATTTCGCGAACCCGCTGGTTGTTTGGCTGGCATCCGGTGACGGTTTATGACGGGGCCATATCGGTAGAGGCTGCTTTTAGTCCTCAGGAGTTGACGAATCTGGCTCGGCGAGCGGGGTTGGCGGCTCCGCAGGCCCGCACTTTTATTCCTGCCTTCCGCATTGCTCTCTCCGCTGGAGCGCTATAATCTTTTGTGGGAGGACAATGAGCAAAGAAGACAGTATTGAAGTTACAGGAACTGTAGTTGAGAAATTCCCCAGCGGCCTGTTCAGCGTGCAACTGGATCAGGAACGCACTGTGTTGGCCCACTTGGCGGGCAAGCTGCGCCGCAACCGTATTCGGGTGCTGGCGGGCGACCGGGTGACGCTCGAAATGTCGCCTTACGATTTGACCAAGGGCCGCATTACTTACCGGCACAAATAATTTTCCCGCCTTCATGAAATTCACTCCTTGAAGATTGCGATCGTCCTGGGCACGCGGCCCGAGGCGATCAAGCTGGCGCCGGTGGCGCGCCGGTTCTTGGAAGTCCCCCACGAATTCGAAACTTGCGTTGTTGTGACGGCGCAGCATCGGGGTCTGCTCGATCAGACGTTGCGGGCGTTCGCGATTACGCCGGATTACGATCTGGACGTGATGCGGCCGGGGCAGACGCTGGCGGAGTCGACTTCGCGCATGATGGCGGCGCTGGATCCGGTACTGGCGGCGGAAGTCGCCGGATCTCGTCATCGTACAGGGCGACACCACGACTACTTTCTGTGGGGCGCTGGGAGCGTTTTATCGCGGTATTCCGGTGGGGCACGTCGAAGCGGGGCTGCGCACGGGCGACTTCCGGCAACCGTTTCCGGAGGAGATGAATCGGGTGCTGGCGGCGCGGTTGTCTACGCTGCACTTCGCGCCAACGGAAACCGCGGCGGCGAATCTGATGCGCGAGGGAGTGGACGCTCGGCGGGTTTTCATCACGGGGAATACGGGGATCGATGCTGTGCTGGAAACGCGCGATGCGCTGGCGGACGGACGGTTGCGGACGCAGGGACTGCCGGTGGCCGACGCGGGTAAAAAACTGGTTCTGGTTACGGCGCACCGGCGGGAGAGTTTCGGCGACGGGTTTGAGGGCATTTGCGAGGCGCTGATCCGGCTGGCGGCTCGCGAGGATGTGCAGATTGTTTACCCGGTGCATCCGAATCCGAACGTGCGCGAGGTGGTGGAGCGGCGGCTAGGCGGAATCGGCGCGATCCATCTGATCGAACCGCTGGCTTACGTTCCGTTCGTCGACCTGATGCGGCGCGCGCACGTGCTGCTGACGGATTCCGGGGGAATTCAAGAGGAAGCACCTTCCTTGGGCAAGCCGGTGTTGGTGCTGCGCGAAAAGACGGAGCGGCCGGAGGCGGTGCTGGCGGGGGCGAGTCGATTAACTGGGACAGATCCGGAGCGTATCGTTACCGAGACGGAATTGCTGCTGGATGATGCGGCGGAGTACTCGCGGCGGGCTGCCATTCGGAATCCTTATGGCGACGGTTGTGCGGCCACGCGCATCCGCGATATCGTTCGCTCCTATTTCGCAACGGCTTATCCTTCTGAAGATGTGCGCGCGGCGAGCCCTGGCCTCCTATAATCGGGCGGTTATTTAGAGGAGGGCGCAGCGTGCGAAATTCGCCTCTCGCGATGAGGCCGCGCTTTGGCAGTTCTGGCGCCGGCGACCTCCTGGAAGAATTGACGGTGCGTGTGGTGGGGCAGCCGCAGGCGCTCACGCAGATCGTGCCTTACGTGCAAATGCATCAGGCGGGGTTGTCACCGGAGGGGCGGCCGGCGGGCGTGTTTCTGCTGCTGGGTCCGACGGGGACGGGGAAGACGCGCACGGTTGAGGCGCTGGCGGATGTGCTGCATGGGCGCGAGAAGAACATGCTGAAAGTCGACTGCGGCGAATTTCAGATGGAGCACGAAGTGGCGAAACTGATTGGCGCGCCTCCGGGGTATTTGGGGCATCGTGAGACTCCGCCGATGCTGACGCAGCAGAAGCTGGGATCGGTGACGAGCGAGTCCTCCGATCTGGCGCTGGTTTTGTTCGATGAAATCGAAAAGGCGGCGCCGAGTATGACGCGGCTGTTGATGGGTGTGCTGGACAAGGCGGTGCTGCGGTTGGGCGACAACAGCACGGTGAATTTCGAGCGGGCGCTGATTTTTCTGACGAGTAATTTGGGGCGCGCGAGATGCGGGATCACATTCGTCCGGGGTTTGGTTTTCAGGCGGCGGTGAACACGGCGGGCTCGACGCACAAGCTGCATCAAATCGGGCTGGGGGCGGTGCGGCGGCACTTTGCGCCGGAGTTCGTCAACCGCATCGACACCATCGTTACTTATCTACCGCTCAGTGAGGAAGCGCTGGCCGATATCGTCGATTTGCAGATCGCGGCGTTGGAACTGCATATCGAAAATCGTCTGGGCGAGCGGGCTTTCGAACTCGACGTCAGCGTGGCGGCGCGGCGGTTTCTTCTCGACAAGGGCACCAGCAGCGAGTACGGAGCGCGCGAGCTGAAACGGACTATTCTGCGGGAGCTTACGCAACCGTTGGCGGCGATGGTTGCGAACGGTGAAGTCGCGGCGGAGGCGGTGGTACGAGTGGACTCGGCGATCGACGGCGCGAGGCTTCTGATCGAGGTCGTCTAGCCGCGCTGCTCTTCGGCGACAATGGGACGGCTGAGATGGAGATCAAAGATAACGCTCTCGAGGCGCTCTACAGGCGCCGGTTCTCGCGTGGTTGGCGCGACCGGTTGCTGCGTCTGCTACAGCCGCCCGCGCCGTTCGTCATGAACCCGGCGGAGCCGCAGGACTTTCCTCTCGGCCGATGGAATTTGTACATCGGCGGAGCGGGGCGCGTGGTCGAGGGCTATGTCAATTTGGATCTCTTCGCCCTGCCGGGTGTCGATGTCGCCGCCGATGCAGAGCAGTTGCCGTTTCCCACCGGTGTCTTCGCGCGCGTGGAGTGCGATGCGGTTCTGGAACACGTGCACGATCCTGTGAAGGTCATGGGCGAGATCTACCGCGTGCTGGCGCCGGGCGGATACGTGCATATCGTGACGCCGTTCTGTCATCCCTTCCATGAATATCCCAAGGACTACCGGCGATTCACGCTGGATGGCATCAAGGAGCTTGGCGGACGCATGGAGGTGGTTGCGGAAGGCTGGCGTACCGGGCCTACCGCCACCCTGCTGGTGTTTGTACTGGAGTACGTGAAGCTGTTGCTGCCGTTTCGCGCGTGGCGCGTCATCGCTCACGGAGTTCTGGGCTGGCTGCTGTTTCCTTTTCGCTATCTGGACCTGCTGCTGTTCCACGCGAAGGCCGCGGGGCGTATCGGAAATCATTGCTACCTTTGGTTGCGTAAGAGCGAGTCCAAGGGGAAATCGATAGGCGACAATAGAAATTAAGTGACGCTTTCGTTTCCGGCTTTCCGTTCGCGCAATTACCGCTTGTATTTCGGGGGGCAGAGCATCTCGCTGATCGGGACGTGGATGACGCGGGTGGCTACCAGTTGGCTGGTTTACCGGCTGACGGATTCGGCGTTCTTGCTGGGCGTGGTGGGATTTCTGGGGCAGATTCCGGCGTTGTTTTTGTCGCCGCTCGCCGGAGTCTGGGTGGATCGCTGGGACCGGCATCAGGCGATGGTGATCACGCAGGCGCTGGCGATGGTGCAGTCGCTCGCGCTGGCGGTGCTGACGCTGACGCATACCATCAATATGCCGTGGATCTTTTTTCTCACGTTCCTGCAGGGCGTGATTAATACGTTTGAAACGCCGGCGCGGCAGTCGTTCGTGATCCAGATGATCGATGACCGCTCGGCGCTGAGCAATGCTATCGCTCTGAATTCGTCCATCGTAAATGCGGGGCGGTTGGTGGGTCCGGCCATCGCCGGGATTGTGATCGCGTGGGTGGGCGAAGGGTACTGCTTCCTGATTGACGGCGTGAGCTACATTGCAGTTTTGTATTCGCTGCTGGCAATGAAGAATCTGTTGCCGGGGCTGCGGAATCCGCCGCGGAACGTGGGGCAGGAGTTGTCGGAGGGATGGCGCTACATCATTTCTTCGCCGGCGATCCGCTGGATTTTACTGATGCTGGGGTTGGTGAGTTTGATCGGGATGCCGTTTACGGTGTTGATGCCGATCATTGCCGATAAAGTTCTGGGCGGCGGCGCGCACACGTTGGGATTTTTGACGGCGGCCACCGGATTGGGAGCGCTGGTGTGCGCGGTGGCGCTGGCGATGCGGCGCAGTGTGGTGGGGTTGGGCAAGTGGCTGGGAATCGCGGCGGCGATCTTGGGCGTCTCGCTGATTTTGTTTGGGCTGTCGCGGTCGTTCTGGTGGTCCATGGTGCTGATGTTCGGCGCGGGGTACGGGATGATGCAGCAGATTGTGACGAGCAACACGATTCTGCAAACGATCGTGGCCGACGACAAGCGCGGGCGCGTGATGTCGTTCTACTCGATGTCGGTGTTTGGATTTCTGCCGATTGGGAGTTTGTTCGCGGGGATGCTGGCGTCGTGGATGGGGGCGCCGAATACTTTGATCCTGGGCGGGGCGCTGTGTTTGCTGGCGTCGGTGTGGTATTTCGGGCGGCTGCCGGAGATTCGGAGAGTGATCCGGCCGGTGTATATCGAGATGGGGATTATGGACGACCCGGCGGCGGCGATTGAAGCGGAGCGGCGGTAAGCGCTCGATTTGTCTCTTTCCCGAGGACCGGGTGTTTCTGCACCGGTGGTTCAGTCTAGAGGTCTGGTGGACCAAAACCGGCGAAAGGCCCGTTTGTCATAGTCGACCTGGTAAACGTCCAGTAACCTCGCATTGGGAACGATTACTGTAGAACCTTTTCGCGTCTACATACTCAATTTCGCCAGCGAGCGAGACGCCGGACGAGGGAACGTATGCCCTGACGTTTCCGATTCCTGCCGGGGCTGTCCACACGGTCTTTCACTTGTTCAGGCGCTTATCTCGAAAACGGCGGCCGATCCACCAAGCACTCTACCGCTAGCGCCGCCCACCTGACCGGACACCAGAAGCCAATAAGTACTTGGGTTTGGGAACCAACACACTTCTTCCTGTTCGGTAAGGAATCCGCTGAATGAAGAAGGACCATTCCAGCACCCAGAAGAGCCCCGCGGCCTTGATCCCACACGTAGCTTTCCAAAATCGTTTCGGATCCACCTTTCCCATAGAAGCCAAACCAACCATAAGTGATAACGAAATCACTGGCCGGTGGTTCTCGACCTGACATCCGATGATTCGGCAAAGACACGCGAGCCCAGCTGACCCAGCCATTGGGCGACTGCCGGACCAAATGCTTGACGCGAGTTGCTTCTGAAGGTTCTCTTTTGGAGATCAGAGACCAGGGTATGCCTCAAATCTGGCGGATCGCTGACGAGTGTACCGATAACCTTTCCCATGCGCGTCACGCGGACTTGCAGAGCGTCCGCGTGCGATTCGCGCATCCACTTTCGGACTCTGCAACGCGACTGATCCCTCGATCGAGGGCCGTCGTTGTGCATGAAGGCGTGCGACCCGTACTGCTGGGCGTCAGCACTCGAACCGACACTTTTGCGCGAGTCCAGCACGGTCTGAATCTGATCCCGCGTGACGTGGAAATTTGCTAGGACCTCTTCAATAGGCGAGCTTTTCAGATTTTCAAAAATCGCCGACACGGGAACGCGAGTACCGCGAAACACCCATGCGCCGCTCACCTTCCCCGGGATGCTCTCAACCGCTGGGCATTGTGACCAATCAAGAGTTGCCATCTGGTTCCTTGCTCTTATTGTAAGACAGGGGCCGACAATCAATCGCTCCCTTCGCACCCCTCGCATGCTAACCTAAATATTGCGTTTAGCCTATGCCTGCGCGGGTGAGCGAGACCTTCGTCCTGCGCACTTACCCTTTTCGGGAAGCGGATCTGATCGTCAGTTTTCTGACTCGCGATCTGGGGAAATTGCGTGGAGTCGCCCGGCGGGCGCGGCGGCCGAAGAGTCCTTTCGGCTCGGGGCTGGAGCGGCTGTCGCAGGTCCGGATGGCTTATTTCCAACGGGAGAATGCGGAGCTGGTCAGTCTTTCGGGCTGCGAATTGATTGAATCGCAGTTCGGGTTGCAGTCTGAGTATGCGTTGAGTGTGGTGCTGGATTATTTCACTGAGGTCGCCGAACAATTGTTGCCTGCGCATGAACCGAACGAGAAATTTTTCCGCTTGATGGTGGCGATGCTGGCGCATCTGCGGTCGGGCGGGGATACCTGGGCGGCGGTCACTTACTTCACGGTGTGGACGGTGCGGCTGCTGGGGTTGTGGCCGGAGGCGCGCGTCGGCGCAGGAGACCGTAGAGATCGTTCACGAAATGTTTGAGAAGCCGATTACGGATTTGACTCCGCGGGCGTGGTCGAAAAATACTGCTGGCGATTTGCGGAAGGTGCTGATTCGCACGATGGAGCAGCACGCTGAGCGGCGGTTTCTGACGGTGCCGTTGTTGGAGGCGCTGTAGCGGCATGGATACTTTTCAGCAAACCTTGTTTAAGTTGAAGCGCTATTGGGATGAGCGCGGGGCCATCATTCAGGAACCGTACGATGTCGAGGTGGGCGCGGGCACGATGTGTCCGGAAACGTTTCTGCGCGTGCTGGGGCCGAAGCCTTACCGGGTCGCTTATGTGCAGCCTAGCCGGCGGCCGGCTGACGGGCGCTACGGGGAGAATCCCAATCGTTTATATAAGCACCAGCAGTTGCAGGTGATTTTGAAGCCTTCGCCGGATGACATTCTGGATCAATATTTGGGGAGTCTGGAAGCGATCGGCATCGATCTTTCGAAGCACGATATTAAGTTTGAGGAAGACAACTGGGAGTCGCCTACGCTGGGGGCTTGGGGCATTGGATGGCAGGTAATGCTGGACGGCCTGGAGATCACGCAGTTCACTTACTTTCAGCAATGCGGCGGGATCGATCTGGATCTGGTGCCGGCTGAAATCACTTATGGGCTGGAGCGGCTGGTGGCGTTTCTGCAGGGCGTCGAGAGCGTCTACGACATTCAGTGGACCGAAAGGCGTGAAGTACGCCGATGTTCGGCTGGCGGACGAGTTGCAGTTTTCGGTTTACAACTTTGAGATGGCGAATGTCGAGCGGCTGTGGCGGCTGCTGGGTGAGTACGAGGCGGAGTGCAAGGAACTGCTGGCGAAGTATCCGGACTATCCGGAGAAGCAGCGGTTTCCGGTGCTGGCTACTTACGATCAGGTATTGAAGTGCTCGCACCTTTTTAATTTGCTGGACGCGCGCGGGGCGATTTCGGTGACGGAGCGCGTGGGCGTCATCAAGCGGGTTCGTGATCTGGCGGTGGGGACGGCGAAGATCTGGGCGGATCAGCAAGCATGAACTTTCTTCTGGAGATTGGGACGGAGGAAATTCCGCACTGGATGATTCCGGGGGCGCTGATCCAACTTGGGGCGATGGATCTATTCGGAGCGACGCCAGAAGTGGATGCAACACCGCGACGCTTGGTGGTCCGAGCTTCTAACGTTGTTGAGCGCACGCCGAATCAGGAACTCACGGTCACTGGGCCGCCCATCTCAGCGGGAGAGAAGGCTGCTGCGGGTTTTGCAAGGAAGCAGCAAGTTGATCCCGGAAGCTTGGTGCGAATCGGTGACTATTTTGGGCTGCACAAGAAGATTCCCGGACGCCTCGTACGCGATATTTTAGCGGAAACACTACCATCGACGATTCTCAGCATTCAGTGGCCTAAGACGATGTATTGGATTGGCGGCAAGACAGGACCGCGGTTCATTCGACCGATCCGCTGGATCGTCGCTCTGTTCGATGACAAGCCTATCGAGTTTGAATTTGCCGGAGTTAAAAGTGGCGGCGTTACGCGGGGGCATCGCAAGTTGGGTTCCGCTTCGATCCCAGTGACGTTCGACACCTACGAGAGCGAACTACGGAAGAACTTCGTCATTCTGTCGGCGGATGAGCGGCGGAAGAAGATTGTTGCGGAGATTACGGCGCTGGGCGCTAAGCCGGATGCGGATCTGGTGGAGACGCTCACTTTCATCACGGAATATCCTACGGCGATTCGTGGGGATTTCGATCCGGCTTTTCTGGAGCTGCCTGCTGAAGTGCTCACCACCGTCATGCGGCATCACCAGAAGTATTTTTCGGTGGAGTCCGCGGCCGGCAAGCTGGCGCCGCACTTTGTGGCGGTGATGAACACCAGCGGGGATCCTGAGGGGCTGGTCAAGCGCGGGAATGAGCGGGTGCTCAAAGCTCGCTTCAACGATGCGCGATTCTTTTGGAATGTCGATCAGAATAGGAAGCTGGCCGACCGGGTTGAGGATCTTGCCAAAGTCACGTTTCAGGCAAAGCTGGGGTCGTATCTGGAGAAGACGAATCGTGTGGTGGCGCTGGTGGACGAGCTGGGCGGGAACGCTCACGCGCAGCGGGCTGCGCTGCTGGCGAAATGCGATTTGACTACTGAAATGGTGAAGGAGTTCACCGATCTGCAGGGCGTGGTCGGCGGGCTTTACGCGCGGTATCAGGGCGAGCACGAGGCGGTTGCCCAGGCAATTTACGATCACTACTTGCCGCTCAGCATGGAGGGCGACATTCCGCGTACGCATGAGGGGCGGATTGTGGCGCTGGCGGATAAGCTGGACACGCTGCGCGGGTGTTTCGCCGTAGGGCTGGTGCCGACGGGCTCGAAAGATCCGTTTGCGCTGCGGCGCGCGGCTCAGGGCGTGGTTAAGATTCTGGTGGAGGCGAAGCTCGAATATAAGCTCGACGATCTGGCGAGCGGTGAGCTGCGCGAATTTCTGCTGGACCGGATCGAGTATTACTTCCGCGAAATTCGTGGCTTTAAGTATGACGAGGTCAACGCGGTGCTGGCTTCGGGTTGCGGCACTCTGACCGACGTCGAAGCGCGGCTTACGGCGCTCGCCGCCGTCCGGCCGACGGAGGACTTCGAGCCGCTGGCGGCCAGCTTCAAACGCATCCAGAACATTCTCAAGCAGGCCGAATTTGAGCCCAAAGATGTACTCGACCAGGAGTTGCTGGAGGACGGTCCGGAACGCGATCTCTACGGCGACTTCGTGCGCGTTCGCGATGCTGCCCGGGGCGAAAACTACCGGCGGGCGCTGGAGCAGATCGCTTCCTTGCGCCCCCGCGTCGACACATTTTTTGACAAAGTGCTGGTGAATGCGAAGGTGGAGCGCGTGCGCAACAACCGCCTGACTTTGCTGCACAATCTTTTAACCGAATTTTCGACAATTGCGGACTTTTCGGAAATCGTCACTACCCATCAAACCGCGCACAACGCAGAAACCGCTGTGCGCTCAGGAGAGCAAAAGTAATCATCATGAAAAACTACGTTTATAGCTTTGGCGGCGGCGCAGCCGACGGCGACGGCACAATGAAAGATGTTCTCGGCGGTAAAGGCGCGGGCCTCGCTGAAATGAGCCGCGCGGGGGTGCCGGTGCCTCCCGGGTTCACCATTTCCACCGAAGTCTGCAACATCTATTTCGAGAACCACAACAGCGTTCCCGCGGAGATCAACCAACAGGTTCTCGCCGCGCTCGCGAAACTCGAAGCGCAGATCGGCAAGAAGCTAGGCGACCCTAAGAACCCGCTGCTGGTGAGTGTCCGCTCCGGCGCGCGCTTTTCCATGCCGGGCATGATGAACACGATTTTGAATCTGGGCTTGAACGATGCGACTACCGAGGGGCTGGCGTCGCTCACCGGCAATCCGCGGTTCGCGTACGACTCCTACCGGCGCTTTATTCAGATGTTCGGCGAGGTGGCCCTCGATATCGGCATGGAGAAATTCGATCACATCTTCGATACACGCAAGCACAAAGCCAAGGTGAAGCTGGATACCGATCTCTCGGCAGAGGACCTCAAGGCCATCATCGAAGACTATAAGAAGCTGGTCCAGAAAGAAACCAAGAAGCCGTTTCCGCAGGACGCGCATGTGCAGTTGGCTATGTCGCGCGATGCTGTGTTCCGTTCCTGGTGGAATCCGAAGGCCGCTTACTATCGCAAGATGGAAAAGATTCCGGACGAGATCGGCACCGCCGCCAGCGTGCAGGCCATGGTGTTCGGCAATCTCGGCGATACGTCGGCTACGGGCGTGGGTTTCACGCGCGATCCCGCCACCGGCGAGAAGATTTTCTACGGCGAGTTTCTGGTAAACGCGCAAGGCGAGGACGTGGTGGCTGGCATCCGCACGCCGCAGCCGATTCACGATCTCGAAAAGATCATGCCGGCGGCTTATAAGCAACTGCGCACGATCACGGATAGTCTTGAAAAACACTATCGCGACATGCAGGATTTCGAGTTCACCATCGAAGACGGGACCTTGTATATGTTGCAGACCCGGAATGGGAAACGTACGGGTCCGGCGGCGGTGCGCGTAGCGGTGGAGATGGCTGAGGAGGGCATGATCGATAAGAAGGAAGCTGTGCTGCGGGTTGCGCCCAATCAGCTCGATCAGCTTCTGCATCCGGTGTTCGATGCGCCTTCGCTGAAAAAACTCACGCTGGTGGCGAACGGAATTGCGGCGTCTCCGGGCGCTGCCGTCGGCCGCTGCGCCTTCAGTGCGGATGACGCCGTCGCACTGTCCGCAAGTGGACCGGTGATTCTGGTTCGCAAGGAAACTACACCCGACGATATCCACGGCATGGATGTGGCGCGTGGGATTCTCACTGCGGTCGGCGGCAAGTCGAGCCACGCGGCGGTGGTGGCGCGCGGCATGGGACGGCCGTGCATTGTGGGCGCTGGTTCCATCACCATCAGCGAGCGCGACAAAGCTTTCACCACTACCGTGGGTGGCAAGAAGATTGTGGTCAAGGAAGGCGACTGGATTTCGATCGACGGCACGACTGCTAACGTGTACCTGGGCAAAGCGCAGACCAATGAGCCCGATCCGAACTCGTCGTACTTCGGCAAGTTGATGAAGTGGGCCGACACTTTCCGCGGCAGCTTCGGGGTGCGCGCCAATGCGGACATCCCGCGGGACGCGAAGGCCGCCCGCCTGTTCGGCGCCGAAGGGATTGGCCTGTGCCGTACCGAGCACATGTTTTTCGCCGAGGACCGCATCCCGCACGTGCAGGCGATGATTCTGGCGCGCGACGAAAAGACGCGCCGGGCCGCGCTCAAGAAGCTGCTGCCGATGCAGCGCAAGGATTTCGCGGGCCTGTTCACGGCCATGGACGGATTCCCGGTGGTGATCCGTACGCTGGACCCGCCGCTGCATGAGTTCCTGCCCAAGCGCGAAGACCTGATGGTGGACATCGCCCGGTTACCGCACGCCGGCGGCATCATCAAGAAGGAGATGTCGGAGAAGTACCGCTTCCCGGTGGGCCAGCTCAAGAAAGCCTTGCCCGAGTTGCTTCATCGGGTGGAAGAGCTGCACGAGTTCAACCCGATGCTAGGGCACCGCGGCTGCCGTCTGGGGATCACGTATCCGGAAATAACGGAGATGCAGGCGCGCGCTATTTTTGAAGCTGTGGTGCTAGTGGCCAAGAAGGGGATCAAAGTGATTCCCGAAGTGATGATCCCGCTGGTGGGCAGCGCCAAGGAACTGGAGAACCAGAGGGACATCGTGAAGCGCATCGCCAATGAGGTGCTGAAAGAGGCTGGATTGAAGAAGCAGCACTACATGATCGGCACGATGATCGAGATCCCGCGCGCCGCGTTGACGGCGGATAAGGTAGCCGAATTCGCCGATTTCTTCAGCTTCGGCACCAACGATCTGACGCAGACCACCATGGGGCTTTCGCGAGACGACTATACGAAGTTCTCGAAAGAGTATGAGAACTTGAAAATCTTCAAGGCCGATCCGTTCGCGGCGATCGATCAGGAAGGCGTGGGAATGCTGATCGAGATGGCGATCAAGCTGGGCCGGCAGACGCGTCCGGATCTGGAGATCGGCATCTGCGGAGAACATGGCGGCGAGCCTAGTTCGGTGGAGTTCTGCTATCGCGTGGGCATGAACTATGTGTCGTGCTCGCCGTATCGCGTGCCGATCGCGCGGTTGGCGGCGGCGCAGGCGGCTCTTTCGGGGAGCGATAAATCCGAGAGCATGCGGACGGCTTAGGCGTGATCCGCTTGCTGCGCGCGCGGTTCTGTGAGGGGCGGGACGGCTAGTGCTGGGCGCTGAGGGGCGGGACCGCTAGCGCCGGGCGCTGGGGGCGGGGCGGCTAGCGCTGGGCGCTGAGGGCGGACTTGGGAGCGGCGGGACGTTGATCGCCGGCGCTTAGTGTGTAGGCTTTGCGCTGGTCCTCGGCGGCGCCGTTGGTGTCACCGGAGTGCCGGCGGGCGACGGCGCGATTCACGTAGGCGTTCGCGTAGTTCGGCTGCAGGCGGATGGCTTCCGAAAAATCGATCGCGGCGCGCTCGAAATTCTTCAGGCGCAGATACGCGTAGCCGCGGGCGTTGTAGGCGGTGGCTAGCCACGGGTCAAGTTCAATCGCGCGATTCAGCATCTTAATCGCTTCTGCGAACTGTTCCTGGTCATTCTGTACGCGCCCTAGTTTGTGATAGCGCTTGGCATCTCCGGCGGCTTGCGGATCGGGAACGGGCTTGGCGGCAACCTCGGCCGATGGCGCGGGTTGCGGCTGCGGAGTATCCACTACGGGCGAAGGCGGCGGCGCTGCCGCGGGCGGAGCGGGCGCCGGTTGATCTTTCGCGACCTCGACCGCGGCGCTGGGGGGCGGCGCGGCGGGCATCGACTGCGCGAGTTCGCTCAACAGCGGCATGGGCTGATTGAGCGCCTGCGCCGACACCAGCGCGCGATTGATTTCTTCCACCGCCCGGGCCGAGGCGTTCATCTTTATAAAGGCTTCGGCGCGGCACAAGTATCCCGCCGAGGAGTTGGGATTTGCGCGCAACGCCTGCTCGCATTCCTCCAGCGCGCGCTGCGGCTGCCCATCGGCTTGAAACACGACGGCGCGGCCGAGGTAGCTCTTGGGGGAATTCGGAGCAAGCGCGGCGGCGCTGGCGTAGTCCTGCACGGAAAACTGATGCTCGCCTTTCACCTGATAAAGGTGCGCACGCAGGAGGAAACTGTCGGGATTGCGCGGGTCACGCGCGATCGCTTCATTTACGTCGGCGAGCGCGTTGGCGCTATTGCCGTCGGCCGCGTAGGCGGAAGCGCGCGCCAGATATGCCCGCGAACTATTCGGCTGCAGCACCAGGGATTGCGAGAAATCCGCAATGGCAGCGGGGTTGTCACCCAGTTTGTAAGCGCAATAGCCGCGATGGAGAAAGGCCACGTCGCTTTTAGAGTCGGCGTCAAGCGCCTGGCCGTAGGCTTCCATGGCCGCGCGGTATTCTTTCTGTTCCTCCAGGCGAAGACCCTGCTTATACGCTTCACGCGCCTTTTCCCAAACGGAAGTCTTGGGCGAAGGCGCAGCAGGCGGAAGGGTTTGGGCCGCGGCAGCAACGGGGGCCTTATTGCGCTTGGCGTCCCGCGAGAGCTGTTTGACAGTATCCTGCAGGCTTTTCACTTCTGCCTGCAAGCGCTTTAAGACTTCCTGGAGTTGTTCGAGCGTGCCTGTATAGCCAGGTTGTTGAGCCCAAATTAGGCCTACTGGCAAGCCAATTACCACTATGAAAACGGCGACGCGCGCTGCCCGGGACATGATCGCTCTTGAGCCTGACTATAGCATTTTTCTTTCCAGCCGGGAATAGTACTGGCTTCGATCAGTTCATGTTAACCTTTAAAATCGCATTCGCGAGAGAACCCTATGGAATACGTTCGATTTGGAACCACTGGATTGAAGGTTTCGCGCTTGTGTCTGGGCGCCATGAGTTACGGGTCCAAAAAATGGCGGGAATGGGTGCTGGAGGAGGCGGACGCGCGTCCGGTGATCCAACACGCCATCGAGAAAGGCATCAATTTTTTCGACGGCGCGGATATGTATTCGACCGGCGTCAGTGAAGAAATTCTGGGGCGCGCGCTGAAGGATTTCGGCTCCGGGCGCGATACGCAGGTGATCGCTACCAAGCTCTATATGCCGATGAGCAAGGACCCTAACGACCGCGGTTTGTCGCGCAAGCACATCATGAAATCGATCGACAACAGTTTGCGGCGGCTGGGCACGGATTACGTGGATCTGTACCAGATTCACCGCTTCGATTACGAGACGCCGATCGAGGAGACGCTCGACGCGCTGAACGATTGCGTGAGGGCGGGCAAGGTGCGCTACATCGGCGGCTCGGCGATGTTCGCCTGGCAGTTTTTGAAGATGCTGATGACTTCCGATGCGCGGCATCTGGCGCGATTCGCCAGCATGCAGTGTTATTACAATCTGCTGTATCGCGAGAATGAGCGTGAGGTGCTGCCGATGTGCCGGGCGGAGGGCATTGCGGTGATTCCTTATAGTCCGCTGGCGCGCGGGTTTGTGGCGGGCAATCGCAAGCGGGGAGGCGGGGGGAGACGCTGCGCTCGCGTACCGATCCGTTTTCGGATAAGGATTATTATCAGGCGCAGGATTTCGATATCGTGGATCGCATTACGGAAGTTGCGCAGCAGCGCGGTGTGAAGAACGCGCAGGTGGCGATGGCTTGGATGCTGCAGAAGCCGGGTATCACGGCGCCAATTCTGGGGGCGACTAAGTCTGAATATATTGACGAGGCGATCGGCGCTATGAGTCTTAAACTGACGGACGAGGAGATAAAGAAGCTGGAAGAGCCGTATAAGCCGAGGGCGATTTTAGGGCACGTTTAGGCTTTACTTGCCGACCAGATGCTTGGAGTCGCGCTCGTTCTCCAGGCAGATATTTTCCAGCAACTCGTTGTCGGGCGTCAGATGGTGCCGTTGGGTATAGGTAAAGGGTTTTTGGTAGGCTTTGGGATCGTCGATGGTGATCTGAATTTCCATGTGCCCGAAATCGCGGCGCTGGAAACGCTCCACCACGCGCAGCGCGTCCGAATGTGGATGGCCGAGGGCGTCTAGCCAGCCTTGGTCGCGGAGCCCGATGGTCTCCACCACCAGCGAATTTCCATCCCACTTACCCACCGAATATCCCATCCAGGAGGGTTGCGGATCTTTGGGAAGCGGCCGGCCATCCAGGAAGACTTGCCGGAAACTGGCATCGCCCTCCTGCAACAGAATCAGCAGGCCAGGCGTCTGCACGATCTTGAACGGAAGCGCATCGGCGTCCCGGCGGGGTACGCCGAGGGGCAGGCACCGGCTGATAGGATCGTCCTTACCGAAATCGGCGGTTCGCTGTTTAAATAAGGATGCCGCCCAGGGTTGGAACGCGAGATCCTGCGGTGTCAGACCGCGCGTGACATCCAGGAAGTAGGTGGGGAGAGGGTCGCCGTTCGTGCCTTGAGGAGGTTCTTGGGAACTCTCGGCCTGCCAGATCCCGGAGAAGTCGGGCTTCCCGCCAGGAAGGCGCGGGGCGCGCGCCGCAAGATTAGGTTTTCCATCGTGCGTGCGCGGAATGCCAGGCGCGGGATAGTTGATCCACTGGGCGGCGAGGGGCACGGTGAGAGCCAGCAGAAAACGGAAGCTCCATCGGCGCGCCATAGGTTTACTTACCGTACACCAATTTCGCTTACCACTTCCGCGAACTCTTGATAGCTCGCGGGGTCTTTGCCGCCGAAGCGGGCTTTCAGGTTCAGTTGGGCGCTCCAGTCCATGCGGCGGACGGTGGCTTCGGCCATGATGGGGTCGACGCCGGCGGAGCGCAGGGTTTCTGCTACTTCTTCCATTTCGCGGGCGCGGCGTTCGCCGTGCATGACTACGCGGCCCACCATATAAGTGGCGAGTTTGGCCCAATCGATGCCGGGGAGGCTTTCGCCTAGCGAGGAGAAGACGCGCTCGTCGGCGCCGTAACGGGTGGCGCCTAGCACGCATTCGGTGAGCAGGGCTTCGATGCCTTTGATCATCACGCTGCGGCACATTTTGGTGGCGGCGGCGGAGCCCACTTGGGCGGCTCCGACTTCGATCTTCATGCCGAAGGGGGTCATGCGTTCGGCGAACTCGCCGGCGGCGGGGCCTCCGGTCAGCATGGGGACTTTGTGGCCGTGCGGCGGGACGGCGCTCATGACGGCGACTTCTACGAAGCGGGCGCCGGTGGCGTCGATGATCTTCGCTAGCGATTGTTTCAGGCCGGGGGAGATGGAGTTCAGGTCGGCGTAGAGATGGCGCGATGACAGGTGCGGAGCGGTCGCGGAGGCTGCGGCGCCGGCTTGATTCGCGGTCACGGTGGAGAAAATAATGTCGCTGACTGCGGCCAGTTCGGCGTTGGAGGCGGCCAACGCCGTTTGCGTTTCGGCGGCGCGCTGGCGGATCTGCGGGGTGCTCTGAATATCGTAGGCGGCGATGTGCTGGATGCCGGCTTGGCGCAGGCCTTTGGCGAGATGGTAGCCGGCTTCGCCGAAGCCGATGAATCCGAGACGTGGAATCTGGGTCATAAGGTAGTTCCACGGTATCGCAAAATTACGTGGGGTATCTACAGCCTATGGGTGATAGGCAGCGCGGCGATTCTGCTGTTTAATGATCACCGGAGGTGATGTATGAACATCACTAAGATTGCCGTTCTTATGCTGCTGTCGGGGACGATCGGTTTGGCCGACGACTATGCCGAGCGCGTTAAGCTTATCGGCGTGTGGGAGTCGCAGGGGGCGGGTAAGAGCGGCGTGTGGAACATCAAAGACGATGGCGAGAATCTGCACCTGGTGTACACCGAGGGCAGCCAAAAGCTTGCCGATTTCGAGTGCAACACGCTGGGAAAGGATTGCAAAGCGAAAGTCTTCGGTCACGAATCCACAATTTCGTTGTATTTCAACGGAGGCAAGCTGGTGGAAATGGAGACTCGCGGTTCGGAAGTTCTGAAGCGCCGCTTTGGTATGGCAGCGCAGGGCGATCAGATGGAAGTGGAATTGATCCCGCTCTCCGGGAACGCCAAGCCTGAAACCCAGCAGTACAAGCGCGTGCAAGTGGCCACCGCGCAGTCGCATTAACGCCCGGCGGCCGGGCTGAGAACTAATATCGTAAGATTCGTGTATGGAATCGCGGATCGCCCAGTTCGCCAGGCAATTCCGGCATCGCCTTTACACGTGGTATTGCGACGCGCAGTTTGGCGTCTCGACCGGCGGACTCATTGAAGCCGAAGACCTCGGCGTCGAAAATCGCGACTCGGTTGGGTATTGCGCCCTGGAGTACGAATATCTTTTGTGGGCGCTCCCGGCGATTCCGTTTCGTTCCGAAGAAGTGGTATTCGTCGACTATGGGGCGGGCAAAGGGCGTGCGCTCGCTGCTGCCGCCGCACAGCCGTTTCGCAGAGTGGTTGGGGTGGAGATTTCGGCAGCGCTCGTCGACATCGCGCAGCGCAACTTGGCTCGGTTGAAACGGCGGCGCGCGGGACACGTCGAAATTCATCATGCGGACGCGGCGGCGTTTCCGGTGCCTGACGACGCTAACGTGTTTTTCTTCTTCAATCCGTTTGGCGGAGCGACGCTGGCACGGGTGGTGGAACGAATCCAGCAATCGTGGACGTCGCACCCGCGCGACTTGTTCTTCATCTATTTCAACCACGGCCGATTCGACGAATACATCAAGAGCCAGCCGTGGCTGCGTAAGGTCCACGAAACTTCGTTCTGCGGCTTTTACCGCTTGGCGAGCGCTCTATAGGTGCCGGCGATATTTTGGGGGCGCTGGATTGCGTAGAATTCCCAGTCCTTGTAATCGTCCATAAGGATGCTGGCTTGGGCTTGTTCGAGAGTTTGTCCCGCGGCAATGGACTTGGCTACGGCGTCGCGAAGTTGTTCGCGATAGCGCAGGTTGGCGGAGACGTCGGACTTCTTGCCTAGGCGGCCGTGGCTGCAGATGAAGTATTCGAAATCCATCGCTTCTACTTTCTTCACGTTGTCCATTTCGTCGGGGGTGATGGGGCCGAAGGGCAGGCGGTGAACGGTGATCCAGTCAGAGGCGAAGAGCACGTTGCTGCCGTCGATGAAGCGCACGATGGTGTTGTCGTCGGCGTGGACCGTCGGCATGTGGATCACTTCGACGCGCTTGCCGCCGAGGTTGATGTTGATGCGATCGGTGTAGGTGAGATCGGGAGCGCTGACGAACTGGAGCGGGCCGCGCACGACCTCGGCGCCGCTTAACACGCCGTCCTTGTTTGCGTCGTACATGCTGAACATGGTTTTGAGATTGCCCTGCGCTTCGGAGGGCTCGATGGTGCCATTGCCGTTGGTGTCCTGCGCGCGCACGTTGGGCGGGAGCGGGGTGCCGGCGGGGGGCATGGCGATGTTCTTCAGCATGTTCTCATGGCCGATGAAGCGCGCGGTGTCGGCGTAGACGGAGCCGCCCGAGGCGTGGTCCCAATGCGAGTGGCTGTAGATTACGTACTTGACGGGCACGTGAAAGCGCTTGTCCAGCTCGGCCTTGAGCCAAGTGGCCATTTCGACGCCGATGGGTTCCACCAGGATGATGCCGTCGGGCGTGACCATGAACGCCGAAACATAATCGTCCATGCGTGCATAGTAGACATTTTCGGTCAGTTTGCCGATTTCCTGGCCTTTGAGGTCGGTTTGCTGGTAGAACGAGCGTTGCTGCGCTTGAGCGCTGGGCGCGAGAGTGGCGGCCGTTAGCAGCGTGGCCCATAAATAAGCTTTCATCTTGCCTCCAGAATGTTTCATGGTATCTCACGTGCAATATAACAGCCGTGGCTTGGCGGAATCAATCAGTTACGGGGGAAAACGGAAAAAACTCCCCGGTTTCGGCAAAGAAGTGTTACCGGATTTCGTTACGCCTCCTGGAAGGATAGTAATAAAGGAGATCGCTATGAGAACAACAATTCTAACGGTGGGGGCGCTCGGATTAAGCCTTCTAGGCACGGGTTGCGTTGCCACCCATAAATATGTCGCGAAGACGGTTGCTCCGGTGGAGCAGCGTGTGAGCGGCACCGAATCTAAGAACGCGGATCAGGACAAACAGCTGGCCAGCCACACCACGGAAATCGCGGATCTGGACAAGGATCTCTCGCAGACCAAGGAAAAGCTGCGCGACACCGATGCCAAAGCGACCCAAGCGGGCGACGCGGCAAAGATGGCGGATCAACACGCTGGCGCGGCGCAGCAATCAGCTGATGGCGCGAAGACGGCGGCCGACGGCGCGCATACTTTCGCGGAGCAGGGTCTGACCAAGCTGGATCTGTCCATGCAAGCCATGAACAAGTTCCAGGTGGCGAAGGAAGACTCCGTTCTGTTCGATTTCAACAAAGACACGCTGACGGCGGATGCCAAGGCTAAGCTGGATGAGATCGCTCAGCAGACTGCGGGCATGGAGCGCTACGTGATCGAGCTCCAGGGTTTCACGGATAAGACCGGTTCGCCGACTTACAACGAGACCTTGAGCGAAGCGCGTGTGCAAGCGGTGGCGCGTTATCTGGCGAACGAGCATCAGGTCCCGGTGCGCAGCATCTCGATGCTGGGTGCGGGCTATGCGCGGCCGGTGGCGGACGACAAGACTCGCGAAGGCCGTAAGATGAATCGGCGCGTGGAAGTGAAATTGTGGGTTCCGCAGAGCCAGAGCAAGACGGTAGCGTCGACCACTGGCGGCCAGTAGATTTATAAACTCATTCATACTGCCTAGGGCAGGCGCTTGAGCGGGGGCGTGACTTCGGTCACACGGCTCCCGCTTTAGCGGCTGCCCTTTTTGCTTTTTGGGGGCGGGATTCTTATTGACTTTCGGCCCGGTATTTCGCACAATACATAGGCGAACAAAAAGCGAATATGGAAGCTCTGCCGAAGGGTGCTATTAGTGAAGTATTTGGTGCGGTGTCCTCAGGTAAAACTATGTTTTTGCATAGTTTACTGGCGGTTTCGAGCGCCCGTCAAGAGTTTTGCGCAGTGGTGGATTGGCGCGGGGCTTTCGATCCGCTTTCGGCTTCACGAGCGGGCGTGGATTTGCGGCGGTTGTTATGGGTACGCGCCAACCGGCACATCGCTCACGCCTTCAAAGCGGCTGACATGATTCTGCACGCTGGGGGCTTCGGAGTAGTCGTACTGGATCTGTGCGAGGCGCCTCTGCGCGACCTGAATAGCATTCCGCTTTCGTATTGGTACCGCTTCCGGCTCACGGTGGAAAACACGCCTACCAGTTTGATCGTCACGGGGGATCAGGCGCTGGTGAAATCCTGTGCGCGAGTGCAACTGGAGGTGAAGCGCGAGCGGTTGCTGTGGCGGGGGCCGGTCTTTGAGGGGATCGATTGCGCAGTGGCGCCGCGCAAGCAATTACGGATGGCGGGGTGAGCGATGTTTGCTTGTGTGTTTGCGCCGGCTTCTCCGCAGGCGGCTTTGCTGGCGCTGGCTTCGTCGTTTTCACCGCTGGTGGAAGATACGGCTCCGGGGATGGTGGTGTTTTCGATTGTGGGGCTGGGGAGGCTGATCGGGACTCCGCCGGAGATTGCCGCGGTGGTGGCGCGGCGCGGGGCGGAGGCGGGGATTCAGGCTAATCTTGCGATTTCAGGCGATCCGGACACGGCTATGCTGGCGGCGCGGCATCTGCGGGGGATTACGCTGATTCCTCCGGGCAAGGAAGCGGACCGGTTGGGGGGGCTTCCGGTGCAGGTGCTGCCAGCGGAAGTGGAGTTGATCGAAACGCTGGACCGGTGGGGCATTCGTACGCTGGCTGAGCTTGCTGTGCTGCCGGAGTTGGGGTTCATTGCGCGCTTTGGAGACGCGGGTGAGCGGCTGCTGCGCTTGGCGCGGGGGGAGACGCGGCGGTCTTTGCGGGCGATGGCGGCTGCGGAAAATTATCAGCGGCGGGTGGAACTGGAGCATCCGCAACGGCTGCTGGAGCCGCTGTTGTTTGTGATTTCATCGCTGCTGAACGAGTTGATGCAGGGGTTGTCATTCAATCGGGTGACGCTGCGCTTGAATGACGTTCCGCGGACGCTGGAGTTTCCGGTGCCGGTGCGGGAATCGAAAGTGGTGTTGAAGCAGTTGCAGTTGGATCTGGAGGCGCATTCGCCGCAGGCTGCCATCGTGAGCGTGGAAGTGCAGTTGAATCCGGTGGAGGCGCGGGTTTTGCAGCATGGGTTGTTTATTCCGCAGGCGCCGGCGCCGGAGAAATTGCATTTGACGCTGGCGCGGTTGACGGGGCTGCTGGGGAAGGACAATGTCGGGTCGCCGGAGTTGCTGGACACGCACCGGCCGGATGCTTTTGTGATGCGGGCGTTTTCGGCAGAGGCTGCGGCGGGGGGTGAGCGAGCCGGTGGCTCTGCGATTTGCGTTTCGGTACTACAGGCCTCCTCTGGCGGCGAAGGTGCGGGTGAAGGCGGAGCGGCCGGTGTCGGTGAATGCGCAGGCGGTGCTGACGGCGGCGGGGCCGTGGCGGGCTTCGGGCGACTGGTGGACGGAGGTGCCGTGGGATCGCGAGGAGTGGGACGTGGAATTGAGCAACGGCGGGTTGTATCGGGTGTACTCGGCGGCGGAGCGCTGGTTTTTGGAGGGGGTGTATGACTAGCGCCTATATCGAGCTGCATGCGCGGTCGGCGTTTAGTTTTCTGGAAGGCGCGTCGCTGCCGGAGGCTTTGATTGCGCGTGCGGCGGAATTGAAGGCGCCGGCGATGGCGCTGCTGGATCGCAACAGTCTTTCGGGGGCGGTGCGGTTTCACAAGCAGGCGCAGAAATCCGGGGTGCGGGCGATTATCGGGGCGGAGGTGGTGGGGGAGGAGGGGTTTCGTTACGCGCTGCTGGCGGAGTCGCGGCAGGGTTATCAGAACTTGTGCCGGCTGCTGACCAAGATCAAGATGCGCACGGGGCATGGGGATCAGGAGAGTGCTGCGGCTACGGCTGAAGATGTCGCGGAACATGCTGGGGGGCTGGTTTGTATCGGCAGTGAGCGGGTGGAGCAGATGGTCGAGATCTTCGGGCGGCACAATGTTTTTGTCGAAGCTGCAGCGGCATTACGATCGCGAGGAGGAGCATCGCAATCAA
Source organism: Bryobacterales bacterium (assembly GCA_963760575.1). GTDB lineage: Bacteria > Acidobacteriota > Terriglobia > Bryobacterales > Bryobacteraceae > Palsa-187. Next base: position 47,307 of record CAVXEM010000067.1, on the reverse strand, counting down.
AGCGCTATTGCTGTCGCGCGCAGGCTGCAATTGCCGCTGCTGGCGACTAACGGGGTTTCGCACGCGATGGAAGACGAGCGCGATTTGCTGGATGCGCTTACTTGTGTGCGGCACAAGACTACTATTTTCGAAGCGGGGAGGCTGCTGGCTAAGAATGCGGAGCGGCATTTGAAGAGTGCGGCGCAGATGTGTGCGTTGTTTGCGGATTTGCCGGAGGCTATCGTCAACACGCAGAATCTGGCGGCGCGGTTGCAATTTACGCTGTGCGATCTGGGGTATGAGTTTCCGGCGTATCCGGTGCCTCCGGGCGAGACTATGAATTCTTACTTGCGCCAACTTGCCGATCAGGGGGCGCGTCGGCGCTACCAGCCGTATTACGAAAAAGCTCAGCGGCAGATTGAGCGCGAGCTGGCGATGATCGAGAAGCTCAATCTGGCGGGGTATTTTTTGATTGTTTGGGACATCGTTCGGTTCTGCAAGGAGCAGGGGCTGTTGGTGCAGGGGCGCGGGTCGGCTGCTAACAGTGCGGTGTGTTATGCGCTGGAGATCACGGCTGTCGATCCGGTGGGGATGAATTTGTTGTTCGAGCGGTTTCTTTCGGAGGAGCGCGGGGAGTGGCCGGATATCGATCTGGATCTGGCTAGCGGGGATGAGCGGGAGAGCGCGATTCAGTATGTCTATCAGCGCTACGGACAACTGGGCGCGGCGATGACGGCGAATGTCATTACTTATCGCGGGCGCTCGGCGGCGCGCGATATCGGCAAGGTGCTGGGGTTCGATGAGGAGACGCTGGGGCGTCTGGCGAAGGTGGTTCCGCATTGGGGTTTTCATGATGCGGCGGATACTTCGGAGCGTCAGTTTAACGAAGCGGGCGTGGATTTGAAGCAGCCGCTGGTGCAGAAGTTTCTATCGCTGTATGAGCGGGTACAGGATCTGCCGCGGCATTTGGGGCAGCATTCCGGAGGGATGGTGATTTGCCAGGGGCAGCTCGATTCGATTGTGCCGATGCAGCCGGCGACGATGCCGGGACGGTTTGTCGTGCAGTGGGATAAAGAAGACTGCGCGGATATGGGCATCGTCAAAGTGGATCTGCTGGGGCTGGGGATGATGGCGGTGATGAAGGAATCGATCGGGCTGATTCGCGAGCATTACGGCGAAGAAGTGGACTTGGCGCATTTGCCGGAGGGGGACGAACAAGTTTACGCGGCGCTGCAGAAGGCGGACACCATCGGCATGTTTCAGGTGGAGAGCCGCGCGCAGATGTCGTTTCTGCCGAGCCTGCGGCCGGCGAGATTTTACGACATGGTGGTGCAGGTGGCGATTATCCGGCCGGGTCCGATTGTGGGGAAGATGCTGCATCCTTATCTGCGGCGGCGGCAGAAGTTGGAGGCGGTCACGTATCCTCATCCGGCTTTGCAGCCGGTGCTGGAGCGCACGTTGGGAGTGCCTTTATTTCAAGAGCAGCTTTTGAGCATGGCGATGATTGTCGCGGGATTTACGGGGGGACAGGCGGAGGAGTTGCGGCGGGCGATGGGATTTAAGCGCTCGGAAAAACGCATGAAGGAGATTGAAGGGAAGCTGCGCGAGGGGATGACGCGCAATGGCATTGCCGGGGAGGTTCAGGATTTGATTGTGCGGTCGATTGGGTCCTTTGCGGCTTATGGATTTCCGGAATCGCATGCGGCTAGTTTTGCGCTGCTGGCGTATGCGAGTGCTTATTTGAAGTGCCGGTATCTGGCGGCTTTCACGGCGGCTATGTTGAATAATCAGCCGATGGGGTTTTATCATCCGGCGACTTTGGTGAAGGATGCGCAGCGGCATGGGTTGCATTTTAAGCCTATCGATGTGACGCGGTCGGAGTGGAAGTGCACGCTGGAGCAAGGTGACGGCGGGTGGGTGGTGCGTTTGGGGTTCAACTATCTCAAGGGGCTGCGGCGGGAGATTGCTGCGCGCATTATCGAGGAGCGGGGGCGTGCGCCGTTCGCCAGCATTCGCGATCTAGTGCGGCGGGTGGCGGGGATTCGCAAGGAGGAATTGAATTCGCTGGCGCAGGCGGGGGCGTTGAATTTTATTCGTGAGGAGGCGAGTCACCGGCGGGAGGCGCTGTGGGATTCGGAACTGGCGGCGCGGCCGGTGGGGGAGCTGTTGGAGTCGGCAACGGCTGAGGTGGAGACGTCGCCGCTGGCTGTTATGCGGGCTGAGGAGCGGTTGTTTGCTGACTACCGATCGACTGGGCTCACTATCGGGATGCATCCGATGCGGCTGCATCGCGAGCACATGAACGGGCTGGGCGTGATCCCGGCTGCGAGTCTTGGACGCATTGCGGACGGTGTGCTGGTGCGCATTGCGGGGAGCGTGATTTGCCGGCAGCGTCCGGGCACTGCTAAGGGTTTTTTGTTTGTGAGTCTGGAGGATGAGACGGGGGTTTCTAACGCGATCGTGCTGCCGGATCTGTTTGCTGCGCAGAGGCTGACGATTGTGGAGGAACCGTTTTTGCTAATCGAGGGGATTCTGCAAAACCAGCGAGGGTCGGTGTCGGTGAAGGCTTCACGTGTGGAGGCGCTGCGGGTCGATGCGGCGGCTGGGGTGTCGCACGACTTTCACTGACGCGGCCGGACCACGATCGTGGGCGTTCCATTTTGCTGCGCGCCAGGCAGTTTCGCATGAAATCTGGCGAACTCCGAACCGTCCATTGCATAACCGCCAGGGGGTTCGGGCTGCGCTTCCAGGGCTACTCGCAGTTTTAGCAAATCTTCAGATGCAATTGCTTTGGACCATCGCTGCTGCTCATAAGAGATCTGCGAAAAAATATCCAGCATGGTGGAGGGATCGTAACCTGACGCCTTCATGTAGACAATCGCCCGCTGGGTAGCGAGCCGTTCCGTTTCACGCGGGCTGCGCTCGACCGGCAGATACCCCATCGCCAGCGCGCATTGTTGAAAACTGTCTTTTCCGCTGCCATGGGCCAATTCATGGGCTAGCAGTCCCGCGAGTTCGCCTTCGTTGGACACGCGTTCCAGCAAGCTTACACTCACATAAAGCACATTCTGGGGAAGACGAAACCCATACCATTCATTTCCCCAAGTGATCCGAACCTCGTCGGGCTTTACGCCCGCTGCCGTGGCAACACGATCCTCGATACGCTGTACGTAATCTCCGAGGAAATCCACGCGGGGATCTTTATGCTCAATGTGTTCGACCAGAGGATCCAATTTATCGGCGAGGTTTCGACCGGGTTCCCAGGTTTTGCTAATTTGCGAGGTTTGAGAGATCGCAGGGATTGCAAGGCAACTGCAAATTGCAATTTCGGCGAGAATCCTCCGGAAACGCATGGGACCGTAACCGCCCTTATAAGTTTAGCAGTCTCGCGTGACTTTCAATAAGACCTGCGCGGCTGCTAGCATCGTTTTGAATGGATGAAATGGAAGTGTTTGCCGCGGTTGGTGAAGAGGGGTTTGCGCGATTGATCGCGGCGTTTTATGAGCAGGTCCCGGGCGATGACATATTGGGGCCGATGTATCCCAAGCACGATATGGCGGGCGCGGAGCAGCGGCTGCGCGATTATCTGGTTTATCGCTTTGGGGGGCCGCAGCGGTATATCGAGGAGCGTGGGCATCCGCGGCTGCGGGCGCGTCATATTCCCTTTCCGGTGACGAAGGCGGCGCGGGATCGCTGGATGCAGTTCATGGACATCGCGCTCAAGCAGGCGGCTTTTCCGCCGGAGGCTGAGAAATATGTGCGGGACTTTTTTGAAGGGATGTCGACGTTCATGATTAATCGGGGGGAGCCGTAGGGATGGGGAGTCTTACTGGGAAAGTGGCGATCGTTACGGGGGCTAGCCGGGGGATTGGACGGGCTATTGCGATGCGGTTGGCTAAAGATGGGGCAAAAACGGTGTTGTGCGCGCGCGATGTTGCGGCGCTGGAAGACGGAGTGAAGGAGATCAAAGAAGCCGGTGGGATTGCTGCTTCGATTGCGCTCGATCTGCGGCTCCCTGGGAGTCCGGCACAGCTTGCGGAATTCGCGGTGAAACAATTTGACGCCATCGACATTGTGGTGAACAACGCGGGGGCTACTAAGCGCGGGGTGTTTCTGGAACTCACGGATGACGACTGGGCGGATGGGTTCGCTCTCAAATTTTTCGGGGCGGTGCGGTTGACGCGCGCGGCTTGGCCGCATCTGAAGGCAGCGCGCGGGTCGGTGGTGAATATTTCAGGAGGCGGGGGGCGGACGCCGGGGGCGGAGTTCGCGATCGGCGGGTCTGTGAATGCGGCGATGCAGTCCTTCACTAAGGCGATGGCGGAGGTGGGGATAGCGGATGGCGTGCAGGTGAACGTCATCAATCCGGGGCTGGTCCGGACGGGGCGTTTTCAGAAGCGGTCTGGAAGCTGTCGCGGCGGAGCAGGGCGTGGATCTGGCTACAGCGGAGCGCGGGATGGTTGCGGCTTCGAAGACTACGCGCGTCGGCGAGCCGGAAGACATTGCGGCGTTGGTGGCGTTTATCGCGGGGCCTGAGGGGCGGTTCTTGCAAGGGTCGATGATCGACATGGACGGCGGCTCGACTAAAACTCTATGAAAGTCGCGGTGGTGACGGGGGCGGGTAGCGGGATTGGGCGCGCTGTCGCGCTGGGGCTGCGAGGCGAGGGGTGGGCTGTAGTGATCGCGGGGCGGCGCGCGGAGGAACTGCGTACTACGGCGTCGATCGCTTGCGGGGGGCCGGAGATGTTGGTGGTGCCGACTGACGTCGGGCAGCCGGAGGCGGTGCGGGCTTTGTTCGGGCGCATCGCGGCGACTTATGGGCGGCTCGATCTGTTGTTCAACAACGCGGGCACGAGCGCGCCTGCTGTCCCGATGGAAGATCTTACTTTCGAGCAGTGGAACACTGTGGTGGCGGTCAACCTCACTGGTTGCTTTCTGTGTGCGCAGGAGGCGATCAAGATCATGAAAGCGCAGGAGCCGCGTGGGGGGCGGATCATTAATAACGGGTCGATCTCGGCGCATGCGCCGCGGCCGCATAGTGCGCCTTATACGGCTACGAAGCACGCGATTACGGGACTGACGAAATCTATTTCACTGGACGGGCGCGCGCATGATATTGCTTGCGGGCAGATTGACATTGGTAATGCTGCTACTCCGATGACGGAGCGGATGGCGGTGGGGGTTCTGCAACCTTACGGGGGCGTTGCGCCGGAGCCGCGTCTGGATTTGCGGCATGTGGTGGATGCGGTGTTGTACATGGCCCAGCTGCCGCTTGACGCTAACGTGCAGTTCATGACGGTAATGGCAACGAAGATGCCGTTGATCGGGCGGGGTTAGCCCTTCAGAGCGGCCACTGTCTCTGTGGCTTTGTCGAGTAGGAAGCCGATTTCACTGTTGCAGCTTAGGAAGCGCAGGCCGTGGTCGCGCCAGTACTGGATTAGTTTCAGCGAACGCATGTGCAGGCCGGGGGCGATGCCGTGGCGGTTACAGGCGTCGCGGATTTTCTCGATGGCTTCTACTAGTTTGGGGTGCTCGAACTGGCCGGGGACCCCTAGGGAGACGGAGAGGTCGGCGGGGCCGATCATGACGGCGTCGATTTTCGGGACGGATAGAAGTTCATCGATGCGATCCAGGGCTGTGCGGGTTTCGATTTGCAGCACTACCATGGTGTTCGCGTTCATGTGCGCGATGATCTCGGGCATCGTGGCTGCTTCGTAACCTAGGTGCGTTGGTTGGAGGCCGAAGCCGCGGACGCCTTCGGGAGGGAAGCGGGTCCAACTGATGGCTTTTTCTAATAGCTCTGGGGATTCGACGCGGGGGAAGAGAACGCCTTGGGCGCCGCAGTCCAGGGCGCGCGCAACCAGGGCGTACTGGAGATCTGCCACGCGGACGATGGGGCAGAGGCCCGAGTCGTTGGCGGCGCGGATCAGGTCTTGCAGGGTTTCGAGGTCGAAGGCGCCGTGTTCGGAGTCTAGGTAGGTCCAGTTGAGTCCGGCGGCGGCTAGGATGCGCGGGACTTCGGGGGAGCGCAGCATGGACGTGCTGCAGCCGAACTGGGTCTTGCCCTCTTTCAGAGCTTGCTTAACGGTGTTGATACGCATAAATTCAACTTTCAATTTCCACTATAGTTTCACCGGACGCAACGACTCACACGCACTTTGGAACGTCGTTTCGAGGACTCGTATCATTTCGCCGTTTGAGGTGTTGCCGCAGGTGATCCAGATGATTTGCGGTGGAACGCCCAATCGATGCACCAATTCGACGAAGTCACTGTCTTTCGTAAAGTCGAAGGCCATCGAGCCTTCCGTCATTTTTCGATGCGGATGTCTTTGACTGTCTTGACGAGTATTTGACCTGGTGCACCACCCATATGTCCAAATCCTCGGAACTTGAAAGGTGCATGTTCATCGATGAGCCGATCTAGCGGTACAACGGTTTCGAACATTCCGACCACCGTGGCACGAACATGGCTCTTGGTTGTCTCGGCTTCAAGGAGTGCCGCATTCAATTGTTCAACAGACGCGGAATCCCACCGAAAGTCCACCTGCTTTCTCGTTAGGGACTTGCTGGTATTGTCTCTAAGAACAAATCCAGCAAAAAAAGTGGTGCCCTTCACGACGATTCGTGCGGAACACGCTTCACCCGTCACCCAATAGTCTTGTACCGCCTCTATGGGCGCGCGCACCTCTATGATCTTGCCCTCCCACCGAACTGGGTTAGCGAGTAGATCACAAACACTGACCGCAGTGGTCTCCTCGGCACCGGAAACACTTATGGCGAACATCAACGAAATGAAACATACCGTTTCAATTGGATTCGCAGGCATCGTTGATCCTATGTTCCACTTGCAACAAGGCTACCATCTTCAAATCCGTCCGGATTAATGTCGAAGATGAATTGGTAGACATGAGCCAATTCATCACGCGCCGACCCTAAATCGTGTAGACGCGATGGTCGGGACACATGGGCTCGACGGCGCCGGAGAGGCGGTCGATTAGGTCCAGGCCGTGTTGCGCCAGGAAGGGCAGGATCGAATAGAAGCGTTCCTGTGGATGTTTGTGGGGGTAGAGCATGGCGGCTAGGTGGCGGGCGTCGGACTGGGCGCGGTCGTCGCGGCGCAGGGTTTCGCGGGCGGTCTTGCGGCCTAGCTTTTCGAGTTGATACAGAATTTTGGCGCGGCTTTTGGCGGCGGCGGCGGCTAGGGTGGGATCGAACGCTTCGAGGCGCGGACTGCAGGTGGTCGACGTGGCGGGTTACTTCGGCGGTGGTGGTCTCGAGCGATTTGCTGACGGCTTCCGGGACTAGCGATTGGGCGATGCGGTCTTTGAGTGCGCCTTCGTTGGTCATCACTTGCGTGACGGTCATGTGATAACGGTCCAGCAATTTTTGGGAGCGGGCGTCGAGGATGGTGAAGCCGCTGCGGGACATGGCGACCGGCATCCGGCCCAATAATAATTCGTAAGCCACTTGGGATTGCGCCAGGTAGGCCAGCTCGCCCGGGCCGCCTACGTAGGCTACTGTGGGCAGCAGATAATCCTGCCAGACGGGGCGCAGCAGGGCGTTGGGCGAGACTTGTTCGGCGCGCGCGGCGAGTTCGGCGAAGTCGGAATCTTTGCGGCGGAGGGTGGCGCGTTCGTCCTTTTCCAGCAGGAAGAAGAGTGAGGTTTTGGCGTCTACGTGGACTTGCGCGTGATAGCCTGCTTCGGTTAACTCTTTGTTGCGGGCCAGGAATCCGGCTTTGAGATCGGGCACGGCGGCTAGGGCTTGGGCTAAAAACGGGGCGCCGATTTTGCGGATGGCGGGGTCAAGCGGATCGAGGTAGATCAGGTCAAGCTTGGCTAGCAGGAATTTTAGGAGCGTGCGGAAGCTCGAGCCCATGGTGGCTCCGGGGAGGTAGGCTTGATCGACGAGACCCATGACTTCGTCGGTATAGGGCAAGCCGGCTAGCGCGGCGCGGAGTTCGTGGAGCGGGGGATTCGCGATGGGGATGCCGCCTACGGGCTTGGGCTTACCGGCGAACTCCTTCGGGGCGTCGACTCGAATGGCTGTTGGTTCGCCGGACGCGCCGAAAACCCAGGCGTGATTCACTTCGGCGAAATCGTGGTCTTCGGTGGCTACCCAAAATACGGGTACGGCGGGGATGCCGCGGGCGGTTAGCTGGCGGGCGACTTGCGCGGCGGCCATCGCTTTGTAGATGGTGTAGGCGGGGCCGGAGAACAATCCGACTTGCTGACCGGTGACTACGGCAACCGTGCCGGGCTGGGCTAAACGCCGGAGGGATTCGCTGTCGCCGTTTTGGGCTTTGAGCGCGGCGACCATGGCGGCGCGGCGGTCGTCGGGGTACTGGATTTGGGCGGCGGCGCGCTGAAAGGATTCGGGATCGTGGGGATCGTGCTGGTAGAAATGGGCAACACGGTCGAAATGATAGGCGAAATCGGCGAAGAGCTGGGAGGTCCCAGGCAGGTCAGTGTGTCGGATACAGGCGGGCTGCATGAAACCAGTTAGATGCGTTGCAGGTTCAAGAGTAACAGATTTTTTGCGCGCTATGCTGGGTAGAGGATCCCTCAAAACCCATGGACGAACAAGAGTTTAGAACTCGCGCCGACCAGGCGCTCGAAGACCTTTACCGGCGGCTTTCGGCGGCTGGGGAGCGGCACGAATTCGAGGCCGATTTCAACGGCGGGGCGCTGGTGATTGAGTTTGAAGACCCTCCGGCGAAGTTCGTGGTGAGCCCGAATGCTCCGGTGAGTCAGGTGTGGGTTTCGGCGCAGATGAAGAGTTTCAAGCTGGATTGGGACGCGGGGCGGGGGGCTTTCGTGGCGGCCGATTCAGGGCAGACGCTGGTCGAACTGGTGGCGGGGGCGGTCGGGCGGCAAATCGGGGAAGAAGTGAGTTTGTAGGCGTGGCTGGGGTTTACATTTCGTATCCGTTTTGCGCGCAGAAGTGTACTTATTGCAACTTTGCTTCGGGGGTGTTTCCGCGGGAGCTGGAGTCGCGGTATCTGGACGTTTTGCTGAGCGAGTTGCGGGGGACGGAGTGGAGGTGGACGCCGGAAACGGTTTATCTGGGCGGGGGGACGCCTAGCCAGCTTGCGGGGGACGCGCTGGGGTCGATACTGGCGGCGATTCCGGGGCGGGAGTGGGCGGAGGCTACGATTGAGGCGGCTCCGGGCGGGCTGACGGCGGAGAAGATCGCTGCGTGGCGCGCGGCGGGGATCAATCGGGTGAGTCTGGGCGTGCAGTCGTTCGTGCAGAAGGAACTGGCGCGGACGGGTCGGCGGCATACGGCGGAGGTTGTGGAGCGGGAGATCGGGATGCTGCGGGCGGCGGGGATTGAGTCGATTAGCGTCGATTTGATTGCGGGGTTGCCGGGGCAGACGGAGGCTAGTTGGCGGCAGTCGCTCGATTGGGTGGAGCGGCTGGGCGTGCCGCATGTTTCGGTTTACATGCTGGAGGTGGATGAGGACAGCCGGCTGGGGCGGGAACTGCTGGTGCTGGGATCGAGGTATGGGGCGGGCGACGTGCCGGGGGAAGATGCTATTGCGGATTTTTATGAGACGGCGGTGGAGCGGCTGGCGCGGGTGGGGATCGAGCGTTATGAGATTTCTAATTTTGCGCGGGCGGGGTTTGAGTCGCGGCACAATTTGAAGTATTGGAAGCGGGAGCCGTATTTGGGATTCGGGGCGGATGCGCACTCGTTTGACGGGACTATGCGGTGGCAGAATCCGGAGGGGGCTGCGGAGTATGTGGCTGCCCCTGCGGCTATCGAACGTGTGGCGGCTGAGCCGTTATCGGAATCATTTTTCTTGGGACTGCGTTTGCGGGAGGGGATCTCAAGCGGCGGGTTTCCGGAGGTGGTGGAACGCTTCGTGCGGGACGGGTTGTTGGAGCGGGCTGGTGAGCGGGTGAGGCTGACACCGCGCGGGGTGCTGCTGTCGAACGAAGTGTTCGCGGAATTTATTCAACTGGCGGGATAAACGGCCGCAGGGGAGCTACCTGGAAGGTACTGACGCTGTTTCCGGCCAGGCGGACTACTAGGGGGGCGATGGGGAGTCCGGCTGAGGATGCGAACTGGACGGTTCCGTCGATGGTGCCGGTGGGTGACGTTAGCGCGGAGCTGGTTAGGCCGAAGAAGGTTCCGAAATCGTTGCCGTAGACGCCTCCGGGAATGCCTGCTGTTAGCACAGGCGTGGTTTTCTGTGCGATGAGAATTCCGGACTGATCGTAGAGTGACACTGTTACGGACTGGGGTTGGGCGGAGAGGTTGGCGACCGCGAAAGAGCAGTCGTTGCTGTTGGGGGCTGTGGCTTTGCGGTCGATGGGGGTTTCGGAAAAGCTGGTGATCCAGGCGGCGGTGGCTTGATCGTTGAAGATGGGCGGGACGGCTAGCTGCGTATTGTATTTTCCGGTGCTGTCCGCGAATAGAAAGATTAGCTGCAGGTTGGCGGCTTGCAGGGTCTGGACGTCGGGGGCATCTAGTTGCACCCATAGCGGGCCGTAGGCTAGATCGGTTGGGACGAAGGCGGGCGACAGGATGTCGAGGCGGGCAGAGCTTCCGGCTAGGACGGGGGGTTGGACGAAGGTGAAGTTTCCGTAAGTGCCGGCTAGGCCGCCGTAGACGGCTTTAACGGAGGCTCCGGGGCCCAGGCCGATCTGGAACTGGACGCCGCGCTGTTGGCCGGGAACGCGGGGCTGTAAACATTGCCACTTGGGTAGACCAGCCTTGTCCGGCGGCGAACCAGGGGAACGTCGCGTAGCGTTCGCAGGCGAAGGTGCCGTCGGGGAGCGTGGCTACGGTGTAACTGGCGCAGTCGGGCGGGGTGGGGGTGGAGAACTGGGCGGAGATCGTGCCCGCTATTGTGAACGCCAGCAGGGGGAGTCGCATGCCAGCTTATCGGCGCGGCGTGCGGGGGTGATATCCTCAAGTTAATCCCCGCGGTTTTTTATGCGTCCTGAGACTTATTCCACGCCGAGCGGTATTGCAGTTACGCGCACGATTTCGAACGTGTCCTACGGCCGCGGGCTGAAGGGGCTGCTTAAGAAGATGGACACGCAGCGCGGGATCTATCTGTCTTCGGGCTACGAGTTTCCGGGGCGTTATTCGCGGTGGGATGTGGGGGCGGTTGCGCCTCCTATCGAGATCATCGCGCGCGGGCGGGAAATCAGCATTCGTCCGCTGAGTCCGCGGGGGCGGGTGATCACGCAGTTGCTGGAGCCGGTACTGGCGCCGCATCCGCATTGGGAAACGTTTCAGCTAATGACGACGGGGTGCTGCGCGGGGAATTGAAGGCGCTGCCGCAGTTGTTTTCCGAAGAAGAGCGCAGCAAGCAGCCTTCGGCGTTTTCGGTGGTGCGGGCGCTGCTGCAGGAATTTCATCATCCGTTGTCGGCGCGGCTGGCGCTGGTGGGGGCGTTCGGTTACGATTTGCTGCTGCAGTTCGATCCTATCGAGCGCAGGCTGCCGCGCCACGATGTCAAAGACCTGCACTTGTTCCTGTGCGACGACATTTATTTCATGGATCGCAAGAAGGAGCGCATCGAGCGTTATCAATTCGATTTCGCGCGCGGCGAGGTTACTACGCGCGGCTTACCGCGCACTGGGGAAAAGCTGAAGCGGGCGAAGAAGGCTAAGCCTGGTCCGATCGTCAGCGATCATACGGCCGAAGAATACATGGCCAAGGTCGAGACGGTGCGCGAGGGCATGCGGCAGGGCGACTACTACGAAGTGGTGCTGCGGCAGACGTTCCGCGCGCCTTACTCGGGGAGCCCTGCGGAGTTGTTCGAGAAGATTCAGCATGCGAGTCCCAGCCCCTACGAATTCTTTCTGCAATTGGGCGAGGAACAACTAATTGGCGCTTCGCCGGAGATGTTTGTACGCATCGAGGGGCGGCGCATCGAGACTTGCCCTATTGCGGGGACGGCGCGGCGCACGGGCGATCCGCTGCGCGATGCCGATAACATTCGCGAACTGCTGAATTCGCGCAAGGAAGAGTCAGAGCTGACGATGTGCACTGACGTCGACCGCAACGACAAGTCGCGCATTGCGGTGCCGGGGTCGGTGAAGGTGATTGGGCGCAAGCTGATTGAATCTTACGCTGGGGTTTTCCATACGGTAGACCATGTCGAGGCCACGCTGGCCAAGGGCTTTGATTCGCTGGACGCGTTTCTGTCGCACATGTGGGCTGTGACCATCATCGGGGCGCCTAAGAAGTGGGCTGCGCAGGCGGTGGAGAATCTGGAGAAAACGGCGCGCGGATGGTATGGCGGCGCGGTGGGGATGATCTCGATGGATGGCGATATCAATACCGGCATCACTATCCGCACGGTGCATTTGCGCGATGGAGTGGCGGCTTACAGTGCTGGGGCGACGCTGCTTTACGATTCAGACCCGGCTAGCGAGCACAACGAATGCCTCATGAAAGCTACCGGTTTCTTCCGCGCGCTGAATGCGGAGAAAAAGCCTGAGGCGGCGTATGCGCCGCGCGCTGAAGAAGGCTCGGGGGTGCGGCTGCTGCTAGTCGATAACGAGGACTGCTTCATTCACACGCTCTCGAACTACGCCCGGCAGACCGGCGCCGAGGTGATCACGTATCGCACTGGTTTCCCGCTGGAGTTGATCGATAAATTGCAGCCGTCGCTGATTCTGGTGTCGCCGGGCCCGGGGCGTCCTTCCGATTTCGGGGTTCCGGAGTTGGTGCGTTACGCCGCCAAGCTGGAGATCCCGGTGTTCGGCGTGTGCCTGGGGTTGCAGGGCATGGTGGAAGCGTTTGGCGGCGAATTGGGCGTGCTGGGATACCCGATGCACGGCAAGCCGTCGCTGGTGCGCAATCGCGGCGTGGGGGTGTTCGAGGGGTTGCCTGCGGAGTTCCACGTAGGCCGCTATCATTCGCTGTACGCTATCCCGGAGAAGCTGCCAGCCGTGTTCGAAGTCACGGCCGAGAGCGAAGACGGCGTGATCATGGGCGTGCGGCATCGCGAGTTGCCGATGGAAGCAGTGCAGTTCCACCCCGAATCGATCCTGACGCTGGGCGGTAACTGCGGCTTGAAGTTGATGGAAAACGTGGTGCGGGTGCTGGGGCGCGCGCGAGTCCGGGCGGGCGCTCGCTAGGTCGTACTGGAGCATAGGTCACTTGCCCTATTTGAGTACGGTGCGCCATAATAAAACCACGCATGGACCTACAACCGTCCGACCTGGTTTTTCTGGCAGTAGTTCTCTGGCTGGCGATCGAGTTGACCAGCGGCGGTGGCGGCGGGCGTCGCAAGCCGGTCCCAGTCGCGTCTTAGTTTTCTCCTTTCAAAACAGGCATTGCGATGGCTGAGGTCATCGTCATTGGCGGAGGTCTGGCTGGACTTGCCGCGGCTGCCGCATTGGGCGGGGCGGGGCACTCAGTCAAGGTGCTCGAATCGCGGCCGTTTCTAGGCGGACGCGCTACCTCTTATGAAGTTGGTAACGGTGAAGAGGCCGAGTTTATCGACAATTGCCAGCACATTCTGTTGCGCTGCTGCGTCAACCTGCTGGATTTTTATCAACGGTTGGGGGTAGAGCAGGACATTGCCTTTTCGCGTGAGTTCACGTTTATCGAACCGGGAGGGCGGCGCAGCGTGCTGCGATCAGGGATGCTGCCGGCGCCGGCGCATTTTGCGGAATCGTTTTTCAAGCTGAGCTTTCTGAATTTCAGCGAGAAATTGGCAGTGGGGCGGGCGATTCTTGCGGTGGGGCGCGAGGGGCGACGCCCGGATCTCGATCGCATCAGCATGCTGGACTGGCTCAAAGAGCAGCGCCAACCGGCGCGCGCCATCGAGCGTTTCTGGCGGCAGGTGCTGGTGAGCGCGATCAACGAAGAGCTGGATCGCATGGCTGCCGCGCACGGGTTGCAGGTGTTCCGGCTGGGGTTTCTCGCGCGCAAAGATGCTTACGAGATGGGCGTGCCTAACGTTCCGCTGGGACGTCTCTATAGTGGCGACGCGTGGAAGCGTATCGGCAATGTGGAACTGAGCCTGCGATCTCCGGTGTCGCGGATTGTGATCGAAGGCGGCACTGTGAGTGGCGTGATTGCGGGCGAGCAGGAAGTGCGTGGCGATTATTACGTGTGTGCGTTGCCATTCGAACGAGTCAATGGGGTGGCACCGGAACTGGGCGTGGACGTCACTGCGTTTGAGCACTCGCCGATCACGGGAATTCATTTGTGGTTCGATCGGCCCGTGACCGATCTGCCTCACGCCACGCTGCTTGATCGCACGATGCAATGGATGTTCAATAAGCATCAAGGCCGTTACGTGCAACTGGTAGTGAGCGCCTCGCGCAGCCTGACGGAGACGCCGCGCGCCGATGTGATTGCGCTGGCGTTGAAGGAGCTGGCGGAGTTTTTTCCGGCGGTAAGCGACGCCAAGCTTGAAAAGGCGCATGTGGTGAAGGAAATCCGCGCGACGTTTTCGGCTAAGCCCGGACTTGAAGTGCTCCGGCCGGGGAACCGGACCGCGATTGGCAACCTGTTTCTCAGCGGGGACTGGACCAAATCCGGGTGGCCCGCGACCATGGAAGGAGCCGTCCGCAGCGGTTATTTGGCGGCCGAGGCAGTATCGGCGGCTGCGGGCGCGCCGAAGAAGTTTATCAAAACGGACATCGCTTAAGGGACTCGCGTTGGTGTGCGGTTCTTGAAGGCAGCGATTCCGCGGATGTAGTCCTCCACTTCATGAGTGCAGGGAAGCTGCTCTCCTTCGCACACGCGGGCGCAAACGCTCCCTGTCTACCGCCACTCCCTTGACTTTGACGGCAGCCTGTGAAAGTATTCCCAAGATCACAAACGTTCGAGCAAGTGTCTTGTTGGAAGCAACGGGGGATTTACACGGTTCTTTGGGGGGAGTATGAAAAAAATTAGTTCTCGGCTCTTGCTGTTTCTGGTCGCGGCCTCGCTGGTATGGGGGCAGGCCATCTCCACGTCTCAGATTAATGGAACCGTGCAGGATAGCAGCGGGCTGGCCGTGCCGGGAGCACAGGTCAAGGCGACGCAGACCGAGACGGGTCTCATTCGCAACGCCACTAGCGGAGTAGATGGAAGTTTCATCCTTACCAGTTTGCCGGTGGGTCCTTATCAGTTGGAGATCAGCAAGGAAGGCTTCAGTAAATATGTGCAGTCGGGTATCGTGCTGCAGGTGGGAAGTAACCCCACAATCGATGTCGCGATGAAAGTGGGGACGGTTACCGAGCAGGTACAGGTCGAAGCCAATGCGGCTTTGGTCGAGACCCGCAACGCCGGCATCGGCCAGGTGATCGACAACCAGCGGGTTCTCGAGTTGCCCCTGAACGGACGCCAAGTGACGGAGCTGATCTTCCTTTCGGGCATGGCTACGCAGGTCAATGGAGCGGGGTTGAACTCCGGCGTCAGAAATTTCCCCACCGTGGATATCTCGGTTGCCGGTGGTCTCTCGAATGGGCTGACTTACCGGCTGGACGGTGGGACGCACAACGATCCTTACAACAATTTGAACCTTCCGCTGCCGTTCCCGGACGCGCTACAGGAGTTCAAGGTAGAGACGAGCGCGCTACCGGCGCAATACGGGCATCATTCGTCGGCGGCGGTCAACGCGGTTACCAAGTCCGGAACCAACGAATTGCACGGTGATCTGTTCGAATTTATTCGCAACGGCGCGGTCAACGCGCGCAACACCTTCGCGACCACGGCCGACTCGCTCAAGCGCAATCAATTCGGTGGAACCGTTGGTGGGCGGATCATCAAGAACAAGCTGTTCTTCTTCGCGGGCGTACAGAGTACGCTCCTGCGCACTGCTCCGACGACGAATATCGCCTTCGTTCCCACCGCCAAAATGCTGAACGGTGACTTTACCGGTTGCGCGACCAACCTTAAGGGTCCGTTCAACGGCGGCACCACGGTTGACAAGAGTCTTTTTTCCGTGCCGGCTCTGAACATCCTGAAGCTCCCCGGTTTCCCGACGTCCACTGCGCCTTGCGGACAGGTGAACTTTGGCCGCCGGACGGCCAGCGATCAATACGACTCGCTGGCGCGCGGTGATTATCAGAAGAGTGAAAAACACTTTCTGTTCCTGCGATATTTGCAGGCGCGATTGAATCAGCCCTCCGACCATGACCCGGCTAACCTGCTTGCCGGATCGACTGCAAACCTGAACTTCCTCACGCAGTCGGCGGTTCTGGGTGACACCTACCTGATCGGCGCGGGAACGGTGAACAGTTTCCGGGCCACGCTGAATCGATCCGCCGTACCCAAGATCAACCCACAGGTTTTCTCGCCCACCGATGTGGGGATCAACATTTGGGATGGCGTACCCGGACTTACGCGTATTGCGATGACCGGCGGCGGTTTTAATATCGCGTCCAACAATGAAACTCCCAGCATCTATAACACTTTGGATTTTGAATTTTCCGACGACGTCAACATCGTGCGGGGCGCGCATCAGATCGGAATCGGCGTCGACTTTATCCGGGCCTATGTGAACGCTCAATCCGGGCTCAATGCTTCCGGTCCGTTCACTTTTAGCGGCGGAGTCACCGGTTCGGCGCTCGCGGATTTCTTGCTGGGCAAGCCTTCCGCCTTCACGCAAGCCACGACTACTATCGTTTACGATCGCATGAACTATTTCGGTTCGTATATTCAGGACACCTGGAAACTATCGCCGCGGGTGACCATAAGCGGCGGCGTGCGCTGGGACCCATATTTGCCGCTGACATCGAAATACGACTGGCTGGGCCATTTCGATCCGGCTCTGTTCACCCAGGGTATCCATAGCAGCGTGTACGTGAACGGGCCCGCGGGTGTGGTTTTCCCGGGAGACCCTCAGTACACTACTGGCCGCGGCGTGGCGAATAGCCGCTGGAATAACTTCGCTCCTCGGATTTCGGTGGCATGGGACCCACAGGGAAATGGAAAGACTTCTATTCGCGCCGCCTATGGCCGGTTTTTCGATCTGGCTGCCCTAAACAACTACATTGGTTTCGCCCAAGCGCCGCCGTTCGGGAACAATACGACCATTAACTTCCCGGCAAGTTTTGCGAACCCGTGGCAGGGAGTCAAGGGAGGGAATCCGTACCCTCTGACGCTCAGCAAGACCGCGCCTTTTATCAACTTCGGCGCCTATGAGAATTTCCCCACGGATCCCAAGACGACCTACTCGCAGCAATGGAATTTTAGCGTTCAGCGGCAACTCGGCCAGGACTGGATCTTGGCGGCGAACTACGTGGGAACTGCAATCACTCACATTTGGGGCGGAAACCAAGCGAATCCCGGCGCTTTGATAGCGGGAGTGCCGAACGTGCCATCCAATAACCCTGGCTGCACGCAAAGTAGCCTTACTGTAAACTGCACTACAAATGTTAATGTGAGGCGGTTGTTGGAGCAGCAAAACCCCGCGCAGGGAATTTTTTACGGGAGCATCTCACAGTTGGATGACGGGGGCACGGGCAACTACAATGGCCTCCTGCTTTCGGTCCAGAAACGCAGCTCAAAGGGGTACAGCATCCAAGCCAACTATACGTGGTCGCATTGCATCAGCGATGTCTCAAATCCGGAATTGGCCGTGGCCGGCTCCAATTTCATGATCCCCGGAAACCGCGAGGCGGACCGCGGCAACTGCACGCTGGGAGACCGGCGCCAGCTTTTCAATCTGTCGGCGGTGTACGAGACGCCTAAGTTTGCCAATTCCAAGTTGCGCTTGCTGGCCAGCGGATGGCAGGTTTCGCCGATCATCCGCCTGCAGTCCGGTCCTTACCTGACGGTGACCAGCGGGCTCGACAACGCGCTCACAGGGCAGACCAATTATGAGAGAGTCAACCAGGTGCTTGCCGACGTGTTTCTGCCCAACCCGACGCCGAATGCCTATTTGAATCCCAAGGCTTTCGCGCAGCCGGCGCTGGGCACTTACGGCAACATCGGGACCAACAATATTCTGTCGCCGGGGTCCATCTACATTAACGCGGGCGTGACCCGGACTTTCAGAATCAAGGAGAGACAGAGCATCCAGTTCCGCGTCGAGGCGTTCAATATTCCGAATCATGTGAATTGGGGCCCGCCCAACGGCCTTTCCGGAAACGGCACCGCCACTTCGACGGCTGGATTCATCACTCCGACGGCCGCTCTGAACAGTTCCACCTTCGGGAAGATTCTTTCCGCCGACGATCCGCGGATTTTACAGGGGGCGCTGAAATATACGTTTTAACGCGGTGCGCAGCGCGACCGCTCGCGCAATGGTATTCTGACAGCGCACGTGTTTCGAGGCCACCATCGCAAAGTCCGGCTGCTGTTTGGACTCTCCGACATAGTTCTAACGGCGCTTGCGTTTCTGATCGCCTACCGGGTGCGGGTTGCGCTCGACCACGTTCCCCTGGAGCATGATTTCTATTTAACGGCTCCGGTGCAGGTGCTGCTGCTCGGCTGGTCCATTGTGGTTTGGGTAGCGGTCGGGATGTGGTGGCAGATCTACGACCGTATCGACGCGTCCCATTCGCGGGTGATCCTGCGCGACACTTTCCGGCAGTGTCTACTGGGCACGGCCGTCATCGTACTGTTTGAATTTGCGCTGCGCCTGGATCTCAGCCGCTCGTTTCTGGCGATGTTCGCGCTGTTCTCTTGGGCGCTGCTATGTTTGTTCCGCTTGAACGCGGGCCGTGTCCTGGGCATGGTGCGCCGGGAATTTGGCGCTCCCAGCTACATCATGGTGGTGGGTCTGGGCGAGGCGGCGATGCGCATGGGACGGCAGATAGAGGAAGCCGCGCCCTATGGGGTGCGCCTTAGCGGGTTCCTGGCTGAGCCGGGTGACGCGGCGCCGGTGGAAGTGGAGCTGGCGGCTAAGTATCCGGTGCGGCCTTTGGCACAACTGCCGGAGTTGCTGGGGAAGCATGTGATCGACGAGATTATTTTCGCGGTGGACAGCCGGCGTCTTGCGGAATTGGAGGAAGTGTTTCTGTTATGCGATGAGGAGGGCATTCGCACGCGCGTGGCGGTCGATTTCTTTCCGCACGTCAACAGCCAGGTGTATCTGGACCGTCTGGGCGCGTCGCCTCTGCTGACGTTTTCGGCGACGCCTCACGATGAGATTCGCTTGCTGGTGAAACGCGCGACCGACATCGTGGTGACGGCCGCGGCTTTGATCCTGCTCAGTCCCTTCATGCTGCTGATCGCGCTGCTGATCCGCATGACTTCGGCCGGGCCTGCGATCTTCCGGCAAACTCGCTGCGGGCTTAATGGACGGCGCTTCGTGTTCTACAAGTTTCGATCTATGTGCGAGGACGCCGAGGCCCAGCGCGCCTCGCTGGAACATCTGAACGCCAAGAGCACGGCGTTCAAGATTCCCAACGACCCGCGGCTCACGTCCGTGGGGCGCTGGCTGCGCAAGTTTTCGATCGACGAATGGCCGCAACTGTGGAATGTGCTGAAGGGCGACATGAGCCTGGTGGGTCCGCGCCCGCCCTTGCCGGAAGAAGTGGAACAATATAAGCGGTGGCAGCGGCGGCGGCTGCGGATGCGTCCGGGGTTGACGTGCCTGTGGGTCATCAGCGGCCGCGATCAAGTGGATTTTGAGACCTGGATGAGAATGGACATGCAATATATCGATACTTGGTCTCTGGGACTCGATTGGAAGATCATGCTGCGCACCGTCCCGCAGGTGCTGAGCGGCAGGGGAGCGCACTAGGCAATTCCATATGCATCTGGTACCGACGCAAGAAGAAGTGATGGAGCTTTTGCGCAAGACCGGCGGTCTGCGCAAGGGGCATTTTGAATACCCCAACGGTTTGCACACCAATGAGTATCTGCAAGTAGCGCTGACGATGCGCCACTATCAATCGGCAAAAATTTTGAGTGTGGGGCTGAGCCGGTTGATTCGCGCGCACGCCGATTTGCGCGCGCTAATTCCGGAGTTATCGATCGTCGCGCCCGCCACTGGCGGACTGCCTGTGGCTTACGGCATGTGCGAAGCCCTGCGCTCGCGTCAAGTGTATTGGGCGGAGCGTGACGGAACCGGGGACACGCTGCGCTTCCGCCAGTTCCTGGAAATCCAGCCCGGCGAAAAGGTTCTGTTGGTGGACGATATTTTACGCACTGGCGCCAAGATGAGGGAGATCAAGAAGCTGGTAGAGAGTCACGGCGGCGAGGTCGTCGCGATTGCGGTGCTGATTCATCAGCCGGAGCCAGGAGCCGCGACTTTCGGTACGCTCCCGTTCTACTCGCTCGCTCACCTGGATGCGACCTATTACAAGGACGCGAAGTCTTGCGACCTTTGCGAAAAGGGTGTGCCCGTCGAGAAGACGTGGGTTTAGTCTACTGACGCTGGCCGCCTGACAGGACCAGTGTCTGGCCGGTGACCCATCCGGCATCCTCGGACGCAAAGAACACGGCGGCGCGGGCGATGTCCTGGGGCGATGAGCACCGGCACGCTCTAGATTCAGGCATTATGGAAGGAATGACCTATCGGGAGTGTGAGTTTGGGGATTAGCCGGCGCGGCTTTCTGGCAACGCCGCTGGCGCTCGCCGCCTCGCAGGCGATGCGCGCGGCCGAGCGGAGGCCGAATGTCATCCTGATCGCCGCGGGCACATGGCGCGCGCAGGCGGTTCCGTGGGCCGGCGACACGGATGTGGCAGCGCCCAATCTCGCGAGGTTTGCGGCGCAGGGAATGACCTTTTCGCGCGCGTACGCTTCGTATGCACGCTCGGACCGTTCGCGCGTGTGTTTGCTGAAGAGTGTATTCCCGCACACTTTGGCTATGCCGGATGCGTCTGTCGAAGGTCCGCTGGCTGAACCGCCGACGCTGGCGAGTGTGCTGCGCGACGCCGGGTATCGTGCCGCGGCGTTTGGCACGCGCCAAGCCGATCAGATCGTCACCTTCGTTCACGCCCAGAGCGACGCGCCGTTTTACGTGGAGTGGTACATGGAGAACGTCGGCAGCGGATTGATGGAGCGTACCAACCCGGGTGATCTGCATGTGCGCGAAAACGTGCCCACGGAACTGCAATCGCGCACGCGTGACGATATGGCCGTGTTCTACGCGCGCGCTCGTACGCGCGACCGCGATATCGGCGAGGTGCTGGAGGCGCTTGGGCGCACGCTGCACGGCAACGACAACGGACTCACCGACGACACCATCGTCATCTTCACGTCCTTGCACGGCGAGCAGTTCGGCTCGCACTCGGGCCAGGGCGATGATTACGTATATGAAGAGACTATCCGCATTCCCTTGGCGATTCGCTATCCGCGCGTGCTGAAGGGCGGATCGCAGAACGACATGCTGGTTTCGCAGGTGGACATCATGCCGACTCTGCTGAAGTGGTGCGGCGCGGCCATTCCCGAGGTCGTGCAGGGGCGCGATCTGACGGCGTTGCTGGCGGGCCAAGCCGGCGAGCGGCCTGAGGCGGTCTATGCAGAGGGCCGCCTGGGGCAGAAGGACGAATGGCGCATGCTAGTGCACGGCTATGACAAGTTGGTTGTGGATAAGAACGATGACGTTACCTACCTGTTCAATCTGGCGGACGACCCTTATGAGCAGACCAACCTCGCCAACGTCACGGCGGAACTGTTGAAGCGCGATTCGCTGCTGGCGATTGAGCGGCAGTGGGCGAAAAAGCTGGGCGACGGAGTGGATGCGTCGGGGTTGAAGAAGCGCTAGGCTTCCGTCACAGCTTCAGCAAGCGCATCATGTTGCCGCCGAGAATGGCTTCCTTATGGGCGTCGGGGATTTCGGCCGCGAGGATCGCGTCGATGGTGTCGGGCCAGACTAGCGGAATATCTGTCCCGTAGACCACTTGGGTCGGCCCCATTTCCGCTACCAGGTGGCGGATGCCTTCGGCTGTGAAGACCATGGAATCGGCAAAGATCTGGTCGTGCATATATTCGCGCGGATGTTTCTTGTTCACGCACTTGGCGTTCTGGCGGACATCACACGCTACGTCGGTGCGTCCTAAATAAGAGGGCAGGTAACCGCCGGCGTGCGCTCCGCAGATTTTGAGGCCGGGGAAGCGGTCGAGCGTGCCGTCGAAGATCAGGTGCGTCAGGAAGAGGCCGGTCTCGAGCGGGTTGCCGATGATGTTGCCGAGATCGCCGGCGCCGGCGAATGCATCCTTTTTGGCTACGTTCTCGGCGTTATTGGGATGCATGAAGACCATCACTCCCAGGTCCTGCACTTTGGCCCAGAAGGGGTCGTACTTGGGCATCGACAGGGGCTCGCCTGCTACGTGACCGCCGACTGCAACGCCGCGCATTCCTAAACTCTTGACGGCGTGCTCGACTTGCTCCGCAGCGAGATCCGGGAATTGCAGCGCGGGTGAGGTGAAGGCGACGAAGCGGTCGGGGTGCGCGGCGCACCATTTCGAGAGGCCTTCGTCTTGGACCTGCACGATCTTGGTGGCCAGGTCGCGCTCGGCGGCGTACCACCAAAAGGTGTTGATGTCGAGCGCTTGCAGGTCGATGCCGCGCTTGTCTAATTCTTGAATACGGTCTGGTCCGAGTGCGCGGCCGCCGCCGCGGGCGAAACGTTCGAGCGGCGTGCCTTTCACTACATCAGCTATTTCGGCGATGCTCGCGTGCGCGTGTGCGTCGACTACTTTTACACGTTTGCCGCCGACACGCACTTCGCGGCGCGCCGCTGCTGCGCCGGCTTGGGGCGCTGCGTTCACAAGGGCACGGCTGGTGAGAACTGCTGCGGTGACGGTCTGAATGAACTCGCGGCGATTACGCATGATCTGAAACTTTACCACTATAGGCGCGCGGTGCGAAGGCGCAGGGCGTTGCCGACGACCGACACCGAACTGAAGCTCATCGCGGCGGCGGCAATCATGGGGCTGAGCAAGATTCCGAAGAAGGGGTACAGAACTCCGGCGGCGAGGGGGACGCCGAGGGAGTTGTAGACGAAGGCCCAGAATAGGTTCTGCTTGATGTTGCGCATGGTCGCGCGGCTGAGGGCGCGGGCGCGGACGATTCCGCGCAGGTCGCCTTTAACGAGCGTCACGCCGGCGCTTTGCATGGCAACGTCGGTGCCGGTTCCCATGGCGATTCCCACTTGCGCCTGCGCGAGCGCGGGAGCGTCGTTGATGCCGTCGCCGGCCATGGCCACGAAGCGGCCTTCCTGTTGCAGGCGTTGGATGTGAGCGCGTTTGTCTTGCGGCAGAACTTCGGCGATGACTTCGTCGATGCCGAGCGACTTCGCTACCGCTTCGGCGGTGTTGCGGCTGTCGCCGGTCAACATGACGATGCGGATTCCTTCGGCGTGGAGCTGGCGAATGGCTTCGGGTGTGGTTTCTTTGATGGGGTCGGCTACTGTGATCGAACCGGCTAGCTGGCCGTTGACGGCGACGAACATCATGGCTTCCAGGCTGGCTACGTCAACGCTGGAATTTTCCATTAGCTTGCGGTTTCCCAGGATCACTTTCGCGCCATCGATGGTTCCGCGGACTCCCATTCCCGGGACGGACTCGAAGTCAGCGGGGGCCACCAGCGTCAGGCTGCGCGCTTCGGCGCCTTGCACGATAGCGTTGGCGAGCGGATGTTCGCTGCTGCGTTCGAGACTGGCCGCTAGGCGGAGGACTTCGAGTTCGTCGTGACCGGGGGCGGGCTCCACGGAGACCAATTTTGGTTTGCCTTCGGTTAGGGTGCCGGTCTTGTCGACCACTAGGGTGTCGACCTTGCGGAGCAATTCGATCGCTTCGGCGTTTTTGAACAGGATGCCGCTGCTGGCGCCTTTGCCCATGGCGACCATGATCGACATGGGGGTCGCAAGGCCTAGCGCACAGGGACACGCGATGATCATCACGGCGACGGCGTTGACGAGTGCATGTGCCAGCCGGGGCTGCGGTCCGGCTACGGCCCACACTAGGAAGGTGAGCGCGGATACGGCGACGACGATGGGCACGAAGTATCCTGCGACCACGTCAGCGAATTTTTGGATGGGCGCGCGGCTGCGCTGGGCTTCGGAGACCATGCGCACGATCTGCGCGAGCAGGGTTTCTGAGCCGACACGGTCGGCGCGCATCACTAGCGAACCGGTGCCGTTGATGGTGGCTCCTGTGAGGCGCGCGCCCGCGTTCTTCTCGACGGGAATTGGCTCGCCGGAGATCATGGACTCGTCGACCGAACTGGCGCCTTCGACGACTAGACCGTCGACTGGAATCTTTTCGCCAGGTCGGACGCGGAGCTTGTCGCCGACTTTCACTTGTTCGAGTGGGACATCCGTTTCTGAGCCGTCTTCGCGTAGCAGGCGCGCGGTTTTCGGCGCGAGGCCTAGGAGTGCTCGAATGGCTGCGCCAGTTTGGCTGCGGGCTTTTAGCTCGAAAACTTGGCCTAACAACACCAGAGTGACGATTACGGCGGCGGCTTCGAAGTACACGTCTGCGCGGCCCAGGAGGACGGCGGCCAGGCTGTAGAAGTAGGCGACGCCGGTGCCGAGTCCGATCAGCGTGAACATGTTGAGGTTGCGCGTGACGATGGACTGCCAGGCGCGCACGAAGAACGGCCATCCGCCCCACAGGACTACGGGCGTGGAGAGCGCCATTTCGAAGAACATCGCATTGCGGTTGTGGTGCATCGTCATGGCGGAAATGAAGACCGGGGCTGTCAAAAACAAACAAACCCAGAAGCGGCGGCGCATGTCGACTAGCTCGGGGTTTTCGCCTTCATCGATCGCGGCGACCATGGGTTCGAGTGCCATGCCGCAGATGGGGCAGGTGCCGGGCTGGTCGCGGATGATCTGCGGGATGCATTGGGCAGGTGTATTGTTTGGCGGTGGGGTGCTCGACAGGCGCTGGCCTCGGGGCGAGATACTTTGCGGGATCGGCGCGGAATTTATGGAGGCAGCCGGTGGAGCAGAAGTAATACGTCTGGCCTTCGTGCGCATGGCTGCCGGCGGCGGAATCCGGATTTACCTGCATTCCGCAGACGGGGTCCTTGAAGGTGACTACTGGAGACGCGGGCTTGCCGATCTGAACAAAATTTGGAGCGGCGGGGCGCATCACATACTTTTCCGGTTCGGCGCGGAACTTCGCGGCGCAACCCTTGCCGCAGAAGTAATACGCTTGCCCTGCGTGGGTTTCGCTGCCGGCTGCGGATTCCGGCTGCACCTCCATTCCGCAGACTGGATCTTTCATTTGGTGG
This sequence comes from Bryobacterales bacterium, assembly GCA_963760575.1. Taxonomy (GTDB): domain Bacteria; phylum Acidobacteriota; class Terriglobia; order Bryobacterales; family Bryobacteraceae; genus Palsa-187. The sequence goes on along the minus strand of CAVXEM010000067.1, from coordinate 22,223 downwards.
TGGGATCCCCGAGCTTTTCACCCGGGCGCAGCAGCGTGGGAGGCTTACGCGTCGGTTTCGCGTCCTTGTTGTCTTCCTTATCCTCGGCTTTGCGTTCGGCGGGCGTCAGGGTGGCGCGGCGCTCTTCCTTCTCTTTCTTGTCCTTCGCCGCGACGGCGGCGGCGCGGCCCGGCAGGTCCGCTTGGTTCAATTCCAGGCTGTCCTGGGTGGTTTCGATGGCGTCGGTGAGCACAAATTCGTAGCGCGCGAAATCTTTGGGTTTCGAATCGCGAATCTTTTCGAGGCGCGCCACCATGTCTTTTTCGGCGGCGGTCAGGGCGGTGATGCCAATGTCGATCTTCAGCTTGCGGCGCAGGGCGTCGTCGGCTACGGTGTCCATGGCCTCGATGATGTGTCCGTAGTCTTCGAGCAAATTGTGAATGAAAGTTGCCCGGCCGGCTTTGGTGCTGGCGATCATCTGCTCGACCTCGTCCAGCCGCAGCAGGGCCCATTTGGAATACAACTGGAGGCGCTGGTTGGGTTCCTGCACCTCGCGCAATTGATCGGCTTCGTCGGGAGTAAGGAAATCGCGCTGCTGCGCCGCTACGGGAAGCGCTAGAAGCGCCAGCATGATCGGGACGATTGTGTTTCGCATGGGCCCAAGTCTCCTTCTACTTCTTCCTTTTTGCCATGATGCCCTGCAGCAGATCCTCGTGGATGGCGGCAACCCGGTCGCGCACTTTCTCAGCGACGGCGCGGTCTTCGAAGCTCATGGACTCAGCCATGCCTTCGATGCGCCGCAGAAGCTGGCGCGTGGCGAGCTCGGTCTTCTTGAAAAATTTGGGATCGCGACGGGCTTCCTTGCCGGTCTGCTGCAACGAGTCGTAGGCCAAATCCACGGCATCGCCCACTTCGCTGAGAGAGGCCTTGGTTTTTTCGAGATCGCTCGACTGGTAGGCGCTGCGCGCCGCATCGAGCGCCGCGCCGGCGTAATCCATGGCCAACTGGCTGCGCCGTTCGAGGCTCGGCTCCTGTTGAATGGAGGCTAAATCTGCCGCGCATAGGGCTGCAGTGAAAAAGGAAAGCGTGATGAGAACCGGACGCATATACTATCGCTTCCTCAATTCAGCTTGCAGAATGCGGGCCCGCTGCCGCGCCTGAAATTCCTGATCCGGAAATTTCCCCTGACTTACTGCTAGGAATTTATTGTAATTCTCGACGGCCTCCTGGCGCTGCTTCAAGCGATCGTGCGAGAGTGCGCGGAAGAAAAGATTGGCGGGGCTCTCGGCGCCTAGCGCGCGGATGTGATCGAAGGCGTTGAGTGCTTCCGGATATTGACCCGCGATCACCAGCGCGCCGGCGAGTTCGTTCCAGGGATCCACGGCGTCGGGCTTGATGCGAGTGGCGGCGCTGAACTGCGCGGCGGCTTCGGGAAACTTGCGCTGATCGCGCAGCAGACGGCCGTAGAACATGCGCAAGTCGAGATCGTTGGGCGAGGCTTGCAAGGCGGGCTGTAGTACCGCCTGTGCTTTATCCATCTGTTTATTCTGAGCGTAGGCTTGCGCCAGTTCGATGCGGCGAGCATCCGTGGGCATCTTTTCCAGCAAGGCTTCGAGTGCCTGAATCGCTTCCGCTGTTTCGCCTTTGGCGGTGAGCAGGACGCCTAGGCGTTCCAGCGCTTCGGGATTGTCGGGGAACATGCGATAGAAGGTGATGGCTTCGGCGGTGCGTCCCGTGGATTCGTAGAGCTCGGCCAGCGCCACAAATCCGGCGCGATAGGAGCGGTCCAGAACGAAGGCCTGTTGGACGTGAGGCGCGGCATCATCGGCGCGCTTTTGACGGATCAGCGACATTGCCAGGCCGGACTCGGTTGCTGCGGAGCGGGGATCGAGGAGCAGCGCGCTGCGGTAGGCGGCTTCGGCTTCCGCGTAGTGGTTGGTGTTATACAATGCCTGCGCCAGGCCGAGCGCGGGACGGAATTCCTTTGGTCTTTGCCCGGTGGCGGACTTGAAGTGCGCGATGGCGCCGGCCGGGTCGTTGGTGCGCATCAAGGACAGTCCCAGATTTAATTCCGCTTCGTAGAGGCCCGGGTGCAGGTCGAGTGTCGTCTGGTACTGCGGAATGGCCTCGCGGTCGCGGCCTAGCAAACTGTAGGTAAGGGCCAGTTGGAAATGGGCCGCGTAGTCTTTCGGGTCGGCGGCTGTCGCCTGGGTGAAGAGTTGAATCGCGCGGTCGTACTGCTTGGCGTCGAGCGCCTTGTTGCCGTCCTCCAGAACGTTCGCGGATTGCACCAGCAGCGCCAGAAACAGGAACCACATACACCTGTCTTGATTCTACTTCGTCAGGTAGACGGTGAAGCGCGTGGCGTCGCGGAAGCCCAGGCGGCGGTAGAGCGCGTAGCCGGCTTCGGTGGATTGCAGGGCCACGCGTTCGATGCCGGTGCGGCGCTGCATTTCGGCCACTACGGCGCGCACGGTTGCTTCGCCGTATCCTAGGCGGCGGTAGTTGGGATGCGTGGCTAGCGAATACACGCCGAGGACATCGGCGGCGGCGACGATGGCGCAAATCGAAACCACGCGGCCTTCGGCGCGACCGAGGAAACCTTGGTAGTCACCTTGCCAGGCGTGATCCTGCCCGTATACCGCTTGCGCGATTCCGAAGGGGATTTCGAAACAGATTGACGTGATTTCCGAAAATGCTTTCTGTGAAGCGGCATCGCTCACGGGTTGGACGTCAATGGGGGGCAGGGAACTGGTGCGCGGCAGGAGCGTGGGCGCGATCATGCCTGGAGGATGAGAGATGGCGCGCAGTCCGAAGTCGCCCAGGGTCTGGCGGGCGCGGCGGCGGGTGGCTTGGTCGAGCAAGTCTTCACACACCCAGAGGGACCAGCGCGGCGTTTTGTGTTTGAAGTAGTGCGCGAATTCGACCAAACGCTGCTCCAGCGTCAGACCTGCGTGGGAGACGCGGCCGTCCATCATGGCGATGTTGAAAACTCCGTAATCCAGGCCCGAATACATGGCTATGCCGCCGGGCAGAGAAGCGGTTTCACCGGTGCCGGTGGCGTAGCCGAAGAAGCGCATGGCGGCGCGCAGGTTTTCGTTGATGGTCTGGTAGTCGCTCATACGGTCATAGGAGGGTCATGGGGTCGACGTCGATGATGAGCGAAGTCGGGTTCCATTTTTCGGCGGCGGCGAAGCGGCGGAGATCGCCTAGGACTTGATTCAAGCGCTTGCGGGTGGCGGCCTTGAGCAGCATTTGGAAACGGTACTCGTTTTTGATGCGAGCCATGGCGGCGGCCGCGGGACCCATCACGCGCACGCCTTCGGGAGCGGGTTGGAGTACGCGGCCGAGCGCGGCGCTGCGCGATAGGGCTTCTTCTTCGTCACGGCCTTGCACGATGATGTTGGCTAAGGCGGCGAAGGGCGGGTAGTTGAGAGCGCGGCGGAAGTGGATTTCTTTTTCGTAGAAGGCTTGGTAGTCCTGGGCGGCGGCGCATTGGATGGCGTAGTGGTCCGGGTTAATCGTCTGGATCAGTACGATTCCGGGAGTCTCACCGCGGCCGGCGCGTCCGCCCGCTTGCGTCAGCAACTGGAAAGTTCGCTCGGCGGCGCGGAAATCGGGAAGGCCCAGGCCTACGTCGGCGCTGACGATTCCTACTAGGGTCACGTTGGGGATGTCGTGGCCTTTGGCGATCATTTGGGTGCCTACGAGGATGTCGTAGTCGCCGTCGCGAAAGCCTGCGAGGATGGTTTCGTAGTCGCGCTTGCCATTGATGGCGTCGCGGTCGAGCCGGGCGATGCGGGCTTTGGGGAACGCGCCGTTCAACTCGGCTTCGACGCGCTCTGAGCCCAGGCCCATGAACTGGATGTACTCGCTATCGCACTTGGGGCAGCGTTCGGGGACGCGCTCGGAGTAATTGCAATAGTGGCACAACATGCGGCGGTCGCGACGGTGATAGGTGAGGGTGACGGAGCAGTTGGCGCATTCGACGCGCTCGCCGCAGGCGCGGCAGGCTACGAAGCTGGAGAATCCACGGCGGTTCAGCAGCAGCATGGATTGTTCGCCATTGTCGAGGCGCGCTGTCACGGCGTCGATCAGCGCGCGTGAGAAGGTGGCGTGTTTGCGGGTTTCCAGGAACTCCTGGCGCATGTCGATCAATTCCACTTGCGGCATGGGGCGGCGTTCGATGCGCTGCGGGAGTTCTAATAGCGTGTATTTTCCGGACCCGGTGTTGTAGCGGGATTCGAGGCTGGGCGTCGCCGAGCCTAGCACCACTACGGCGCCGGCTTGGTGGGCGCGCATTACGGCCACGTCGCGGCCGTGATAGCGCGGAGTTTCCTGCTGCTTATAACTTTGGTCGTGTTCTTCGTCGACGATGATCAGTCCTAGATTGCTGACGGGGGCGAAGACGCCGGAGCGGGTGGCCACCACCACGGCCGCTTCGCCGGAGCGGATGCGGCGCCATTCCTGGGCGCGCTCACTATCGTTGAACGCGGAGTGGAGGATGGCGACGCGTTTGGGGAAGCGCTGGTAGAACTGGCCTGCTACCGCTGGCGTCAGGCCGATTTCGGGGACTAGCATTAACGCGCTGCGGCCTAACGCTAGAGCGGCTTCGATGGCGTTCAGATACACTTCGGTCTTGCCGGAGCCGGTGACGCCTTGTAATAGAAACGTGCGATATTGTTTGCGGTCGAGCGCGGCGCGGATGCAATCGAACGCTGCTTGTTGTTGGGGATTCAGGGCGTGCGGCGTGCGAATGGGGCCGTGGTTCTCGGCCATGGCCTCTACCGTTAGACGCACTAGTCCCTTGCGGGCAAGTGATCGTGCGGCGGTGCTGGCTTTGGCGACGAAGGCTTCGACCTCCGCCAGGTTGTGCGAACCGGGATGCAGCTCCAGATAGGAGAGCAGTTCGCGCTCGGCTTTGGGGAGCTTTTCGGCGCGGCCCACGAATTCGATACGCAGGCGCTCGCTGGATGCTCGCAGGGGGTCGCGTTCCGCAGCCACGTCTTCGGCTTCGATGAAGCCTTTCTTTTCTAGGGACTTTAATACTGCCGCGCCGTTTTGGATTTTCTGTTTTAGGTATGACGCTGAGAGCGGGCGCGTGTCGAGCATGCGGAGAGCGGTGGCGGCGGGGTCGCCAGCTTCATCGGAGCCGAGGTGCAATTGGCGGGCTACGTCGCGCCCGGACTTCGTCAGTGAGTACACTTTGCCGCGGCGGATTTCGCCGGCTAAGGGAGTCATGGCGCGTAGGGTTTCGCCTAGGGGGGCGCAGTAGAAGTCAGCGATCCATTTCCCTAGTTGGAGTAATTCGTCGTCCAGGGCGGGTTCTTCGTCTAGGAGGCGCAGGATCTCGCGGAGGGTTCCGGTTGGCGGATCGTTGTGGGTTTTCAGGACCAGGCCGGTTAGGGTGCGGGTTCCCAGCGGCGCTAGGACGCGGCAGCCGGGCTGCACGCGGTGGCGCAAGGTTTCGGGCATGCGGTAGGTGAACGACTGGTCGAGCGGAACCGGCAGGCTGACGTCGCAATAGAGGGGCGACATCGCAGTGGAAGGGGGCACTCTTCCTAATGTCGCACGGGGCCAACGTGGACGTTGGCGGCGGGCCGGGAGGCCCGCCCTACCTGTTATAATCAACTACTTGTGGAGGCGTTTGAAACATGCGATTTGCTGTGATCGGCTTACTGGCGTTGAGTGGCTTGGTATGGGCGGCGGACCTCAAAGAGAGCTACGACGGTCTTAAGGACGCGTTTGAAAAGAAGGACTACGCCAAGGTCAAAGCCTTGTCCGCGGAGACCGCTAAGGAAGCGCAGGTGATCGCCAAGGAAGCGCAGCCTAGCGACGCTGGCCTGATGGATTCCTGGAAGGGACGCCAGCAATTTGCCAAGGATGCGCAGGAGTACGCTGAATATGCACTCGCGGTTTCCGCCAGCCAGGCTAGCGATCCTGCGGTCACCATCGATTTGACGGACGCGCTGATTGCGCAGGATCCCAAGAGCGACCAGATCGATACGGCAGCTCCGCAATATCTGGCGGCGCTGGGCAAACAGAGCGCAGCGAAGGCGGCTGCGGGGGCTAATAAGATCCTGGTGGGGCGTCCTGAGAACGAATACGCACTGGACGCGGCTGCCAGGAATTGGAGTTCTCCGGGACCCGCGCTGACGGCGGCGAACCGGCTGATCGGGGTGCTCGGCAAAAAGAAGAAGCCCGAAGGCATGAGCGACGCGGACTGGCAGAAAACCAAGAACGACATGCTGGGCAGCGCTTACGTGTCGGCTGGCGTGCTACAGGCGGGTGCGAGCCGTTGGGCAGATGCCGATCGCAGCCTGAAGGGCGCGCTTCCTCTGGTGGCCGGCAATTCGACCATGCTGAGTTACACCTACTACTATCTGGGTGTTTCTAATTATCAGATGGGCAAGCTTACGGCGGACAAATCCAAGATGCTGGCTGGTGTTCAGTACACCGAAAAGGCCGTGTCGACGGGCGGGCCAATGCAGGGGCAGGCGTCGAATAACGTAGCGATTATGAAGCGCGAGATGGCGGGCGGGCGGTAAGAAGCCAACCTGGAGGTTGGCTGCGGGCCGGGAGGCCCGCCCTACTTTTTGCGACAAAGTGTCGCTTGCGAGAGACAGAAAGTCTCAGGTGCATTTGGCGAAGTTGTTGAAGGTACTCTACCGGTGATTGGCATGCTGGCTGCATTGTGAGGCGCGTGTCAGCTTTGCATTCCATTTTCCCCAGAGATCACGCGGCCAGGGTGGAGGCGCCAACCGCTGCGATCTATTCCTTTGTGCCAGCAGGCGGATCGGTACGCCACCGTAATCATTGCCGCAAGGCAGTCAGGAAGCTCTCCGAAGCCATGGGAGTTTGTCTGACGGCGGAGGGAGACGGCCGGGCCGTCCTGCTGGCAGATTTTTCGGGCACTCTGATGGCGTCGGAGGCATTCGTCACGTGCCTGGATCTGGCGGATGCAAACGCACCTGAGGCTCGCGAGGCGCTGCGTATGTCGGAAGCTGCCTTCGTGGTGGCGACTAGCGATACGGCTTCGCTTGAAGACGCCCGCTCTCAGGGCGTCCGGGTGGCACGTGAGAAAGTTCCCTGTGGATTACTGCTGGTGCCAGTGGCCGGTGGGCTTACCGCGGCTGAAGCTGAACAACAGAGCGGACTTCCGCTGTGCGGCGTTCTGAAAACTCCGCGGCAAATCGCACGAGTGGCGCGCGGACTTATACAAGACTAAACCGGCGCGCTGTTGTCTTTGCGGCTGAGTTCTTCGGAGAGAATAATGGCGTCCGCTAGATCTTTCATGGGGCGGCGCAGGCGGCGGCTCTCGTTGCGCATCCGCAGGTAAGCTTCTTCCTCTGATAACGCGTGACGCTTCTGCAGAATGCCTTTGGCGCGTTCGACAGACTTGCGCGTTTCGAGTTGCCGCTTCATTTCAGCGGTTTCCTCAGACAAGCGCGCGTTCTCTTCTTCGAGCAAGCTCTTGGCGATGGCGCTGCCCATTTGCTCGCCGATGAAGGAGATGGTCGCGATTTCCTCGGGCTCATGCTCGTGCTTATCGCGATGATGAATGTTGATGACGCCGATGGCTTTGCCCTTGTTGATCACCGGCACCGAAAGAAAGGCCTGATAGGTATCTTCGACCAGTGTCGGGAAGATCTTGGAGCGCGGATCGGATGCGGCCTTCGAACTCAAGGCCACCGGCGACTGATGCTCGGCCACCCAGCCGGTGACGCCCTCGCCCATCTTTACGCGCAGATTTCCCAAATCGGAAATGTGCGGCAAGAGCGAAGCTCGTAACACAAACTCGCCGCTTTCAGATTCCGCTAGATACACCAGGCAGGCGTCGCAACTGGTCACCCGTGCCGCCAGTCCGACAATTTCCCCCAGCATCTCGTCTAAGGATAAAGGGGAACTGACAATCCCACTTACGCGGTGCAGAACCGATGCACTCGAACTCTCCGAACCCATCTCAGTTACCACCATGATTTGAGCGTAAAGGGTTGGGCCGCTGGGGTCCAATCAAAACTTTTGATCGGGTGGATTCATCGGTAGTGGATTGACCCATAAAGATTTCAGGAGTATGCATTTTTTCATCGGGCATTCGGCGGCGTGGTCGCATATAATCAAGGCTGTATGAGACAAGCATGGGTGGCGTCCCGCGCCGGCGACAAAATTCGTACGCAGATCCATTATGCCCGCCAGGGCCGGATCACGGAAGAAATGGAGTATGTAGCCCGCCGCGAGCGCATGGACGCCGAAACCGTGCGCTCCGAAGTGGCCCGTGGGCGCATGATCATCCCTGCTAATATCAACCACACCAATCTGGAGCCGATGTGCATTGGCGTCGAATCGGTGTGCAAGATCAACGCCAATATAGGAAACTCATCGACCACTTCCGATATTAACGGCGAGGTCGAGAAGCTGCGCTACTCGATAAAATATGGCGCCGATACCGTGATGGATCTTTCGACGGGCGGCGACATCCCGCGCATCCGCAAAGCCATCATCCAGGAATCGCCGGTGCCCATCGGCACTGTGCCGATTTACGAAGCGTTGGCGCGCGTGCGGCGCGTCGAAGATCTGAATATTCAGGTGATGCTGGAGGTGATCGAGGAGCAAGCCCAGCAGGGTGTGGATTACATGACCATCCACGCGGGAGTACTAGTACAATACATCCCGCTCACCACGCGCCGGGTTACCGGCATCGTCAGCCGCGGGGGCGCGATTCTGGCGGAGTGGATGGTGAAGAACCATAAGCAGAATCTACTCTACGAATATTTCGAAGACATCTGCAAGATTTTCCAGAAGTACGATGTTAGCTTTTCTCTGGGCGACGGGCTGCGGCCGGGATCGCTTGCCGATGCCAGTGACGCTGCGCAGTTTGCGGAGCTGAAGACTCTGGGCGAGCTGACGCAGATCGCCTGGAAGCATGATGTTCAGGTGATGATTGAAGGTCCGGGGCACATTCCGCTGGACCAGATTCAAATGCAGGTGGAGAAAGAAAAGGAGTGGTGCTTCGAGGCGCCCTTCTATACTTTGGGTCCGCTGGTGACCGATTTCGCGCCGGGTTACGATCACATCACGTCGGCGATCGGCGCGGCCATGATCGGCTGGCACGGCGCTTCCATGCTGTGCTACGTGACGCCCAAGGAACACTTGGGACTGCCGAACTTGGAGGATGTGAAGCAGGGGCTGATCGCTTATAAGATCGCTGCACACGCCGCCGACATCGCGCGGCATCGTCCGGGCGCTCGCGATCGCGATGATGCGCTGTCGCGCGCCCGCTTTGCTTTCGATTGGAACAAGCAGTTCGAGCTTTCGCTCGACCCTGAGACGGCGCGCGCTTATCACGACGAGACGCTGCCGGAAGAGGGTTTCAAGGATGCGGCATTCTGCTCGATGTGCGGTCCGAAGTTCTGCTCGATGAATCACTCGGTGAAGACGCAGGAGTTTACGGAAGCGGACGCCGAGGCCGTGCTGACGCAGATCGCTACAGCGCCGCACTAGACGCAAATGGGCAAATGGCAAATGGGGACAGTACACTCAATCCCCAGTTTGCTTTTGCCGCGCTGCTAGCAGGAGTGGAGGGTGGGGATTGAGTGTACTGTCCCCATTTGCTATGGAAATCGATAAGCAAGCATTTCTTGCTGATATTGGTGGCGAAGCTAAAGTTGCTGCCATGAACTCGGAAGCTAAAGCCGACGCGCTCGAGGAGTTCATGATGCAGCACCTGAACGAAACCGGCGGCGGAGCTGCGGGCAAGTATCCGACCGTGGCGGAGGTGGAGGCGCAGATCGAGACGCGCCGCCACCGCCGCGGGGTGGGGAACTTGTTTCTCTCGCACGGCGGCAATGTGAAACGGCTGCCTGCGATGCCAGCTCAGCCGACGCTCGCGGACTTCTTCAAGCTGCGCTTCAAGGTGACGTCGAATCACGTGCTGCAGAGCGCGAATCTGGCGATGAAGAATGGGATGTCGGAGGAGATCATCCTAGCCTGCCTGCTCCACGACACCGCGCAGGAGTTGATCAAAGTGGATCACGGCTGGTGGAGCGCGCAGCTTTACGAGCCGTATGTTCCCGAGAAAGTTGCGTTCGCGATCCGTTATCATCAGGCGCTGCGCTTTTATGAGGACAAGGCGGTGGGATATGAATATCCCGATCTATACCGGGTGCTGTTTGGCGAAGACTACAAGCCGGAACCGTATATCGAGGCCGCCTATCAGATGGTGCGCAAACACAAGTGGTACATGGATGCGCGCATGGTCACGGTGAACGATTTGTATTCCTTCGAGCACGATGTGAATCCGCAACTCGAGCAATTTACCGACATCATCGGACGACACTTCAAGCAGCCCAAAGAAGGATTGGGGTTCGATGACAGTCCGGTGGCGCATATCTGGCGCTCGATCGCTTCGCCGGACCGGCCGCTTTAATGCGTCATCGAGTACACGATGTAATTGACGCCGATGCGGATTCCCAGCGCGGAAAACCTCTCGTCGTAGCGTGGGTCGTCGGCGAACTCCCAGGAATCGCCGACGTCTGAGTTGACTGTCATCGCCACCAGAATCCTCCCCTTGGCGTCGGAAATCGCCCGCCATTGCGCCGGGCAGCCCTGGCACTTTTCATACGAACCGGTTTCGAGGTAGCGCGCGCCGGGTACTTGATAGCGGTTGTCTAAATCGTAAACTGCGTGAAAGATGGGTGACTCGTTGTTCAAATCGAGCGGGATCAAGTCGGGGAACACGCGGCTCATGCTGGCCTCGAAAGTTTTCCATTGGTTGGGACCCCAGAAATCGTCCACCATCAGGAATCCGCCGCGGAGGATGAAATCGCGTAGTTTGACGGCTTGCGCATCGGTGAGGTCCCATTGGCCCACTTGGACGGCGTAAAGGAAGGGAAAGTTGTAGACGTCATCGTCGTCGTCGAGATTCACGGGCTGCTCGACTGAGCGCGCGTCGATGCGGGTCAAGCGGCGCAGAGCCCGCAGAAAATGCCGGTCCGCGCGCGGATAGTCCTGCGTCCAGATCGAGCGCCCTTCCTGCCAGCTATTGACTGTGAAGCCGCCGAACCCGAAGCCGCCCTGGCCGGTGTAGGGCGGATACATCAGGCGCGCGAACATGAATTCGGAAGGATGTTGATAATCTGGGGGAACCGGGAAATCGTTGTACTCGATGCCGGGATACTCGCGAAAAGTCCGCTGGAACGCACCCATGCTGCCGAGGAAGAACAACATGCCTCCCGCCAACAGCCACAGCTTCTTCGACATCTTCACGCGCTATCCAATCAAGCGTAACAAATGCGGCGCAAGAGGCCGAATAAGCCGTTTGATATACTTAGCGGCTGAAAGAGGTTTGGGAACATGCGTCTTCACGTGGTGGCTGGGCTTGATGTTTGTGGGTTCGACGATTGCCTTGGCGGCTCCTTGCGAGAGTCTGACGTCGCTGGCGCTGCCGCACTCGACGATTCTTTGGGCGAAGCCGGTTGCTGCAGGGGAGTTCACGCTACCGACGCCGGGACGCGGTGCGAATCCCAACGCAGCGTTCAAAAAGCTGCCCGCGTTTTGCCGAGTGGCTGCGTCGCTAAAGCCGACTAGCGATTCCGATATTCGGATCGAAGTCTGGCTGCCGATGGCGGCTTGGAACGGGAAACTGCAATCGGTCGGCAATGGCGCTTGGGCTGGCACAATCAGCTACCCAGCGCTCGCGACTGCGCTGGCCTCGGGGTATGCGGCGGCTAGTACGGACACGGGTCACGAAGGCAACAACCCTGACTTCATCGTCGGGCATCCGGATAAGCTGGCTGATTTCGTGCATCGCAGCGTGCATGAGATGACGGTTGCGGCCAAGGGTGTCGTGAATGGTTTCTATGGCAGTGCGCCTAAGTATTCTTACTGGAATGGTTGTTCCACTGGCGGACGGCAGGCGTTCACCGAAGCGCAGCGTTATCCCGACGATTACGACGGCATCATCGCCGGCGCGCCTGCGGCTTATGTGACGCGTTTGCAGGGCATACAGGTTTGGATTTCGCAGCAAGCTAATCGCAATCCACAGCAGCTTGATCCCGGCGGAGAAGTTTTCGCTGATTCACAACGCGGTGCTGGCGGCGTGCGATGGGCTCGACGGTGTTAAGGACGGCGTGCTGGAGAATCCCACCAAGTGCAAATTCGATCCACAGGTATTGGCTTGTAAAGAGGGGGACGGCCCCAACTGCCTGAATGCTGAGCAGGTGCGAGACCGCCCGCGATGCTTTATACGGGTCTCCCTTTCACGTCGAGTAGGGGCGGCAGCCCGGTCATCGAGTACCTTATCCCGGGGATCGAACCGGGAAGCGAACTGGGCTGGAATATGCTGGCGGGCCCGAAGCCCATGTCGCTCGCGGTGGAGATGTACAAATACGCGGCTTTCAACGGGAACTGGGACATGAAGGATTTCAAAGTCGATGACATTCGTGCGCTTCGAAAAGGAAAAAGGTCCGGCCGTGGACTCGGTTGATCCGAATCTAAATCCGTTCTTTGCGCACAATGGCAAGCTGCTGATGTACCACGGGTGGGCCGATCCGGGAGTGCCGCCACAGAAACACCGTCGACTATTTCAACAATGTGAACCACGACCGTCGGCGCGAAGGCTTCCGAGGACATGCGGCTCTTCATGGTCCCTGGCATGGGACATTGCCGCGGCGGCGATGGCACCGATGAATTCGATGCCGTTAAGGCACTTGAGCAGTGGGTGGAAAAATCTAAGGCGCCGGATCGCATTGAGGCTTCACGCGTCCGTAACGGCAAAGTGGATCGCACGCGCCCGCTGTGCGCGTATCCGAAAGTCGCTGTCTATAGCGGCACGGGCAGTACCGACGAGAGCGCCAACTTCAGTTGCAAGTAGCCTACTTGCCCACCATGTGAACCACGTCGCGGTTGTTCTCCGCGCAGATGAACTCGCGGATTTCCTCGCCAGCCGCCAGATCCGCGACCTGCTTGAAGGTCCACGGGCTCGCCAGTACGCCAGGATCGTCCACGGTTACCGTCTTTTCGAGGTGCCCTAGGTCCGGCCGCCGGTATTTTTCGATCACGTGCAGTTTATCTGAATGCGGATGCGCGGGTTGATCCAGCCACACGCGCGGGTTGAAGGTGACGCGGTCGACCACTAGCGTGTCGTCCTCCCAATGGCCGATGGAGTCGCCGTACCACAGGTCCGTGTCGGGTTCCTTGGGGTGCGCGCTGCGGTCCAGATGAATTTGATGGAAGCCGGGGCTCTCATCATCCGAGATTACGACTACGAACTGTTTGGTTTGCGCCAACTCGAACAGCGGACCAAGGCGCGTCACCGGCGATGGCAGGCAGCGCGCTTGCGGACTGTCTATCCCATTGTTATCGAGCCGCTGTTTCGCGGTCGCCGCTGCGCCCGGGAGCCATTCTGCTTTGCCCGGTTCCGTGGTCACGGGAGACCACCAGACTCCTGAGAGGTCGGGCTTGCCGTCCACCGTTCGTGGCGTCGGTCCCGACGGCGGGTTGTGGCGCTTGCGGTCCGCCGCGATGGCCCGGCCGTCTTCGCCCAAGGTGCTCAACTGCGTGCCCTCTTCAAGCTTGATATTCAGTTCCAGGGTCTTGGCGGCCGCGACCGTCACGCCTTTTTGTTCAAACGCCTTCACCCCCGGTACCGCCACGGAAATGTCGTAGGTGCCCGCCGCGACATCGGGAATCGTGTATTTGCCGCCGGCTTTGCTCACGCCTTTCAAGACAGTCCCGGTTTGTACATTCTTCGCTTGTACGGTCGCGTCCGTCTGCATCCCGCCGAACGGATCGCGAACGACGCCCGAGATGGAGCCCACGGACTGGCCGAACGATGCCGCGGCAATGAGGAAGACAATGAAGAGGTAGCGCATAACTTTGCCCACCAGTATACGTCAGGCGCGCGCCTTGATGGCGTTAAATTCCTCGGTGGCCTTGCGCACGCCCTCGGTGTCGTAGGAAGGCGCGAGCGTCCCGCTGAACTCCGCGTAGAGGCGCACCAGGTTCATCGGCATGCGGTCTTCGGCTCCGATCCAACCCGCGAACTTGCCCAGCTTGATATCCGCGCAGGCCCTGCCGATGCTCATGCCGGCGTTGTAGCGCAGCCGCGCTTCGCCCTTGAGCATCGTCAGGTATTCGCTCATCGCGGCCAATTCCCGCTTGCCGCCGATGGGTCCGTGGCCGGGCACGATGATGTCGATATCCATTGCCAGAATTTTGTCGACAAACTCCACCCATTTGGTGGCCACGCCGTTATTGAGGAAGGGCGCGACCCAATAGAATCCGAGGTCTCCTGCGAACAGAATCTTGTATTGCGGCAGGTACGCCACCACATCGCCGAAGGTATGTGCGGGCGCCATGGTGATCAACTGCACTTCGGTGTTGCCGTAGTAATACGTGGTGCGGTCGTTGAGCGTAGTCACCGGAGCCACGATACGCCGCGGCTCGCCGCCCTCCGCCCAGCCGTCGCGTTTTTCCCAGGTGGGGCCGGGCAGTTCGGTGGCTAGCATAGCCTGCCGGCAATACTCGTGCGCAACGATTTCCATGCGCGGAAAAAACGGTAAGCCGAAGATGTGGTCCCCGTGATGATGAGTGATCAGCATGCGTCCGAAGGGTTTGGCGGGTTCCACTTTGCGGATGGCTGCGATGAAATTCTTGGCGTGCAGCGGCGCGCCGAGCGAGTCGATCACCAGAATGCTGTCTTCGCCCACTACAATGCCGGCGTTCGATACTCCTTGGTTCAACTTGCCCGGCCCGCCTGCCTGCTGATAGCCGTACACGTTGGGCGCGAGCTTCCGCAGTTCGGTGTTCCATGTAGGCACGGGCCCTGTGGCCGGCACGATAACCGCGGCCGCTTGAGCGCGAAGAGGAGAAGTGCGCAGTAATGAGGCCGCCGCAACCCCCGCTCCGGCAACTTGCCCCGCCCATCCACGACGTGTCATTGCCTTCATTCCAGATCCTCCGGTACGACTCCGTTGTCGAGAAAATGAGTGAGACGCGAATGTGCGCGCATCATCTCTCTTCTGGCCAGCGACAATTCGCGGTATACGTTATTGATGCGCTGCGTGCCGTCGGGTTGCGGAACAGCACTGGGGATATCGTCGACGATCGCGTTGAAGGCGTCGGTAGCTTGATGGGCGCGCACGGTGGCCTCTTTCAATTCGCGCTGCAATAAGGCGAGGCGATCCTCTGCAGGCGAAGATGGCTGCTTCGTCCCCAGGCGGTTCGCGCAGTCTAAGCAGACTGGCATGCCGCGATCAAACAACCCGGTCTCTGATTTGCAGTAACCGCACCGCGCCACAACGACCCTTCCAGACTTAGGTAATCTACTTAAGTTTCCACCCAAATGTCAAACGCCTAGGGCCTGCATAATGCCGGATTCTCAGGTGGATAGCGCTCATTTTTAGCCCTTGCAGAAGAGCGAATTCCGTGCGACAATAGCCGGAGTTTTGACGCATGGAGCAGAGTTGGGGATCAGCCGGAGGGGCTCTCAGCTTGCAGCTATGTGCTCAGAATGAGCGATTGATTTATTCGTCCCGGCTTGCCGGGAATGGAACAGGAGATTCACGTAGTGAGAGAAAAAGGTGTAGTGAAATGGTTTAATGCCGCTAAGGGCTATGGATTTATCCAGCGCTCCAGTGGCGAAGATGTATTTGTCCACTTCTCGGCTGTCCAGATGTCCGGCTACCGGACCCTGGAGGAGGGCTCCGAGGTGGAATTTGAGGTGAAGACCGGACCCAAAGGGTTGCAGGCCGAGAACGTCAATCGCCCCTAACGCTCTCCGCCGAGCGCATATTTCGAAAATTTAATGAGAGGGCCCCGCTTCACGGGGCCTTTTCTATTTTTCAGTGCATTTTTCACTCCGCTACAATGGCGGCATGCCGTCCGCGCGGTCCCGCAAACCCCGCAAGCCCCCCGCTCCGCTGAACGTCGAGGGACTGCTGGCGTATTCGGCGCGCGTCCTTACGGCTCGTGCGCAGACGACCTCGGAGTTACGCCAGAAGTTGACGCGCCGCGCGGCCGAGCGCAGCGATGTCGACGAGGTCATCCGCCGCTTGAAAGAGAACGGCTATCTGAACGACCAGCGTTTCGCCGAATCCTTCGCAAATTGGCGGCGCGATAACGAGGGCTTCGGGAAAACCAGAGTGGTGCGTGACCTGATGGCCCGACGTGTGGCGCCGGAGCTCGCGAAGAAAGCTGTCGAGACTGCGTACTCGGGCGCCGATGAAACGGCGCTGATCGAACAGTTTCTCCAGCGCAAGTTTCGCGGCAAAAATTTGGGCGTGTTACTGCAGGACGACAAGCATCTGGCGTCCGCCTTCCGCCGGCTGCGCACCGCCGGTTTTAGCGCCGGCGCGTCCATTAAGGTTCTCAAACGCTACGCAGCGGAGGCGGAGCGCCTGGAAGAAATTGACGAAGAAGAGCAACCCGAGTAGCTCGCGTTAGTTACTTTTCCCCACCGCTACCAGCAGTTCTTTATTCAAGACTTTGCGATTGTCGGCTGGATAGTGGACTGGAACGATTCTCTCGACATCCAGCTTCAACCGTTCGATGTTGGCCTGCAGATTGGCGGTGTACGGGCTGATGGTGGCCGGCGTGCGCGTCAGCGGCTGCGCGGGCGGATTGAAGCCGTCCGCTTCGAGCAGCACCTTTTCCTTGGGCAGGTAAACCAGCAGCATGCCATCGTTATGCCCCAAGTCCTGCTGATGATAGATTTCGATCACGTGATTGCCGTCGGTCATGATCTTCTTGTCGGCCACGGTCTCGAACTTCAGCTTCTTGGGATTCTTCGACAGCTTGTCGGGCGCGATGGTGTGAGGGTTCGCCCAGATCTTCTCGTAATACGGCTTATTGATCTGGTGCGTGATCACGATGGCGCCCTCCGCCACATAGGTGCGCAGGCCGCCGGCATGGTCGAAGTGATGGTGGGTGTTGATCACGTACTTGATGGGCTTGTTCGGCATCAGCCTTTTGGCTTCCGCGATCACTGCCTCGCTACGCTGCTCGCTCTGGCCACCTTCAATGATCACGATGTAGTCCTTGAAATCCACAGCAATGGCCGCGTATCCACCCAAAATCAGATACACGCCGTCGCTGAGCTTTTCGGACGTTGCCACTTGCGGCCCGGCGGCCGGCGGCGCTGCTGCATTCGCGATGTTAGCCGGGGCGTTGGGCTTCACGTCGGTCACAGTCAGGTCCAGCACCGGATAGCCGCCCTGTTTTTGAACGATGTGAGTGGGGAATTTCACGCCGCCGAAGTCTTTGTAATCGGAGAACGCGGTTTCAAACGGTATGTCGCCCAGTACATTGTTGTCGATCTTGGTCTCGACTTTCTCCAGCAGGTTGTCACTGTTCAAGTAGCCGCGGACGGCAGCTTTGTTCGAACCCGTGAAAGAGAGCACGGTATATTTCTTCCCGCCCATGGTCTGCGATTTCACGGCAACATCACCGGCCGCCGCGGCAGATCGCAAGAAGGAATAGGGAAGCGTCATCATCAGTTCATCACGCAGCGCGCCTACTTGCGGCGACCCCGTGGCTACCACCTGGGTCTGGTTTTGTTCTCCGATAACAGGCTGCTGCCCGCCGCCGCGTGGAGGATTCTCCCCCTGCGTGCGGATCCTTTGCATACGGGAAGCCGGCGCATCGAGATCGACCACCCGGCCGTAGGTCTTGTCGTTAAATTTGGGCCACGGCAAATTGGGGTTCGCGGCTTGCCCGATTACATAATCGAAGCCCGAGCCTGAGAACTCGACAGTCTTCAGATTGTCTGCCCCGAGCGCCTTGGTGGCGGCGCTGATAACGGTTTTCGCGTCCTGCTGCGTCCCCGCCGCCCACGTCAAAATGGCGCAGACGGGAATGGCAATCATCCATTTTTTGGTCATGTCACCCTCCTGGATGAAAGTCAGTATATAGCACTGACCGCCC
This sequence comes from Bryobacterales bacterium, assembly GCA_963760575.1. Lineage (GTDB taxonomy): Bacteria > Acidobacteriota > Terriglobia > Bryobacterales > Bryobacteraceae > Palsa-187. The sequence goes on along the minus strand of CAVXEM010000067.1, from coordinate 4,322 downwards.
AGGCAGGCGCCGCTAGAACTTCACCTTTGGCGCTTCCCGGGCCGCGCCCTCCGCTTTGAAGTAGGCGTCGTTGCGGTGGAAACCAAACATCGATGCGGCTATGTTCTTGGGGAAGATCTCGATGTCGGTGTTATATTGCTGGATCACTTCGTTGTACTTGCGCCGCTCGACTGCGATGCGGTTCTCCGTTCCGGCCAGTTCATCCTGTAAGCGCAGGAAGTTTTCGTTGGACTTCAGGTTGGGATAGTTTTCCACAACCACCAACAAGCGCGACAGAGCCGAATCGATTTGTCCGTTGGCGGCGATTTTCTCGGCCGGCGTGCGAGCGCCACCCAGAGCCGCGCGCGCATCCGCTACCGATTGAATTACGGCCTTTTCCTGGGAGGCGAAACCTTTTACGGTCTCGACCAGGTTCGGAATCAGATCGGCGCGGCGCTGCAACGCCACGTCCACCTGCGCCCAGGCGCCGTCGACGGCGTTCTTCTCAGTCACCAGTTCGTTGCGCGAGCCTACCAGGCTTCCGCCCACTACCAGCACCAGCAATACAATCACGGCGAGTACGCCTAATAACACTTTCATTTGTGATCCTCCATCCGGTCGACATATTCGACCATCCTGCGAATGAACTCCAAATACTGCGCAAACAGATCAACCGCGTCGCTTGCGGCCACCTTAGCTTTGCCATCGCGGAGATCCAGCAGCACATCGAACGGACTCGCCGGAGCCGCCAGCTTCTCCCGTAGCCGGTGAACTACGTCGTGCCGCCCGCTCGCTACCTCGATCCCTCCCGCCAGCAGCGCATGACGCCCCAGCGTACAGAAGGTCGGTAAAGAGTCCACGCATAACTTGAGCAGCGCCGCCGGGTCCGACAGAACTTCGGCCCCCTGCTGTCTTAAACGAAAAAGTTTGGCCCGAAGTTCATGCTCAACTTGGGTGCGGTAGTGTTTGGTATCAACATGCAGGTGGGCTATGACATCCACGCCCGACAGAACTTTGTGATGGTCCTGCATGTCGCGGAATTCAATAGGGAAACTGTCGGCGGAGTTATGTGCCTCCTCCTCCGTCATCAACAGCGGCGAGGGATGACCCTTTTCGTGCCACCAGCGCATCACCGGTTCGCCCTCCCCTAGTTCGCGCGGCGTGATCTGTTTCAATACGCACAGCACGTTGAGATCGGAGAAGTGCGGGTTGTGATTGCCGGACGCGCCCGAGCCATACAGCACCACTGAAACCAAGCGGTCCTGAAAGGCGTGCTCGAGTTTCGAGACCAGTTCTTTAAGTTCGTCCATATAGTTACAGGCCGCTGCTACCAGCCGCCGGATGCTCCTCCGCCGCCCGAATCGCCGCCACCGAAACCGCCGAATCCACCGCCCCCGCCACCGCCGCCGAAGCCGCCTCCACCCCAGCCTCCGCCACGGCCGCCCATCATGTTACCGAGAATCATTCCCGTCAGGAAGCCCGTACCGCTGCCGCCTCTGCCGCCGCGGCCCAACAGCCATAGCAAAAAGAATAAGCCGAGCAGGATCAGCGGAAACGGGATCGAGGGTCCGCGCACTTGGCGGCCCGTTACGCGCAATGGTTCCGGGCCGCCCAATTCCACGCCCTTAGATTGCGCGATCATCGTGCCCATCTGCTCGGCGGCAGCCAGTAGCGCCCCGCCATAGTTGCCCTGCTGAAGGATCGGCCGGATCTGGCGCAGAATGCCGCCGGCGGCGCCGTCGCTGATGATCGGCTCGATCCCGTAACCCAGCTCCGCCCGGCTCTTGCGATCCTTGATCGCGAGCAGAATCAGAATGCCCTTCGTCCTTGCCCTTTTTGCCGATGCCCCATTCGCGATACAAGCGGTTGGCGACATCCTCCACCGGCTCGCCGTCGAGGGTGGGAACCAGCACGATGGCCATCTGCACGCCGGTGACGCGCTCCAGATTCGCGCAGTAGTCTTCGAGCGTCTGTTTGCTCGACGCATCCAACGTGTTCGAGAAGTCGTTCACATAGCCGGTGGGCTTGAGGGTTTTGGTGTCCAGACCCCAGGCTGCCACCGCCAGTGCCAACAACAGGGCGATCTTAAGGAAGGATCTCATGCGAACGGTGGCGGGCGGTGGCTTAACCCTTCAGGTCCTGGCGGCGGACGCGGAATCCCTCCAGCCGCCCCAGCATGGCGACCGCCGTTTGCTTCGGATCGAAGAACTGTTGGGCCAGTTTCTGCACCTGGTCCGCTGTTACTTTTTCGATGCTCTCCAACATCTCGTCCAGCGAAAAGAACCGCTGGAAATACAATTCCTGGCGCGCCAGATTGCCCATGCGGCTGGAAGTGGATTCCAAGCCCAGCACGAACGAACCCTTCAGATGATCCTTGGCGCGGCGCAGTTCCTCGGGCGTCACCAAGTGGTCCGTGATCTCGCGCATCTCATGCACGATGGAATCGATCACCTTGCCGGCGGACTTCGGCGACGTTCCCGCATACACCATCATGCAGCCCGCGTCGTGATACATGGTGAGCTCGGAGTAAACAGTGTACGCCAGCGCCTGCTTTTCACGAATATTCTGGAACAAGCGCGAGCTCATGCCGCCGCCCAGAATCGCGTTCAAGATGTAGCACGCGAAGCGATCGCGGTGCGGCATCGCAATCGACGGCACTCCCAGATACAAGATGCACCTGTTCCAGCGAATTCTTCTCGCGAAATACCAGCGGAGCGTGCGCTTGCGGACGTCCATCGGCCTTGGGCAGCGAATGCGTCTTGAGCCCGCCGAAATGGTCTTCGGCAAGCTGCACCAGTTTCCGGTGCGTCAAGCTACCGGCTGCGGTGATCAATATGTTTTTCGGCGTGTAATAGCGCCGGTAGTAGCGTTCCACGCTATCGCGGTCGAAGCTGCGGATGGTCTGGCGTGTTCCCAGAATCGGACGCCCCAGTGAATGCCCCTTCCAAAAATTGCTGGCGAAAATTTCGTGGATGAGGTACTCCGGGTTATCCACATCCATCTTGAGCTCTTCGAGAATGACGCCCTTCTCCTTCTCGATGTCGCTCTTCTCAAACAGCGGATGCCGCACCAGGTCCGAGACGATCCCGAACGCGCGCGGCAGATGCTCGTCGAGCACCTTGACGTTGTAGCTGACCAGTTCCTTCGAAGTGAACGCGTCGAGCCCGCCGCCAATCGAATCCACGGAACGCGCGATCTGCTCGGCCGACTGGTTCTTCGTGCCCTTGAACAGCATGTGCTCGATGAAATGCGAAATGCCGGTTTCTTCGAGCGACTCCTCGCGCGAACCGGTGCCGATCCAGACTCCCACCGAGACACTACGCACGTGCGGCATGCGCTCGGTCACGACGCGGACGCCGTTCGGCAGCACGGTGCGCTCGATCTCGCGAATTTTGTGGGGCGTCCGGCTGCGGCTGGTCATGTAGGCGTCTTTATTGTACCGCGCGCGACGAATGCTACACTGATAACATGCGGCAACCCATTGTAGGCATGGAACTTGCCGATATTCAGGCGGCCCTGGGCTCTCTTTCTGACGCCCCTCCGGCGTTCCGCGCCCAGCAGTTATATGATGCGGTTTACCGGCAGCGGGTTGCAGACGTCGGTGCGATCTCGAACCTCCCTAAACTATTACGAGAACGCCTGGCCGAAGAGTTCCCCATGGGGTTGCCAGCTGTCGAGCGCCGCTACAATTCCACTGACGGCACGTGCCGTTACCTGTTGAAATTGCACGATGGAAAGACCGTCGAGACCGTATGGATGCCCGCGGAAGAAGGCGCCGATCGCGCGACCATCTGCATTTCGAGCCAAGTCGGCTGCCCCGTCGATTGCAAATTTTGCCTGACGGCGCTGCTGGGGCTGGAGCGCCACCTGACTGCCGGCGAGATCGTGGGTCAAGTGCTGGTAGCGGCCGGGACCGCCCCAGTCGATCGCCTGAACATCGTGATGATGGGCCAAGGCGAGCCGCTGCTCAACCTGGCGAACGTCTTGAAAGCCGCGCGCCTGTTGATGGACCCCGCCGGCATCGCGCTCTCCCCGCGTCGCATCACGCTTTCGACCGCCGGCATCATCCCCAAGATCGCCGAACTGGGGCAAGCGCCTCTGCGGCCCAAACTGGCGATTTCGCTCAACGCCTCGACCGAAGAGCAGCGCCAGGCGCTGATGCCGATCACGCGCAAATATCACTTGAAGGATCTGATGGAAGCTTGCCGAGCCTATCCTCTGCGCCCGTGGGAAAAGCTGACCTTTGAATACGTGCTGTTGAAGAACGTGAACGATACCGACGCCGACGCGCGCCGCGTGGTGCAGTTGCTGGCGCGGTTGAACGCGAAGGTGAACCTGATCGC
>CAVXEM010000066.1:0-61076 GCA_963760575.1 Bryobacterales bacterium | reverse complement strand
TGAACCGCCCGATCGCAATAAAAAGCGAAAAACAGCGTCGAAGTAACTTCACTTTGGTTCGCTCGATGAGGTCCTTTCGCCTTTGGCTCTCCAGGTTGCGTCAAGTATATTAGGACCCTTCTTACGGGTTTTTGCACGCGAAGTTGGCGGCGTCGTCGGTGTTGCCGGTGCCGGTCCACTGGGCTACTTGCGGGTAGGGGCAGAGGGGGCGGGTCATGTCGACGCGGTTGCCGGCGGTGTGGGCGGCGAGCATTTGGTCGGGGGCGGTGCCGGATTCTACCCAGCGCTCCATGGCTCCGACGACGTTGAATTGATCGGGGCCGGGGCCGCCGCGGCAGTGCATCATTCCTGGGGCCATGAAGAGGCGGTACCAGTTGCCTTGGTTGGGGCCCATGTGTTCGAGGACGCTCGAATAATAGTTGATGCTGTTTTCGGGGGCGATTAATTGGTCGTTCCAGCCGTGGTACATGAGCAGCTTGCCGCCGCGGGATTGGAAGGCTGAGAGGTCGGGCTTGGTGGCGTTGATGATGTCGGTGGAGTCGGCTAGCGCGGTGTCGCGTTCGGCGTCGAAGGTGCGCCAGTCCCATTTGGGATTTTTGTAGACCAGGTAGGCGAAGGTTCCGGTGGCGACGCTGGCGGGTTCGGGGCCGCCGGCCAGGACGGTCCAGCCGAGTTCGCTGCCGGGTTCGAAGGTGGGGAAGATGAGGGTGCCGCTTTGGGTTTTGACGGGCGTGTACATTTTCTTTACGGCTTCGACTTGCGGGGCGGTCAGGCAGTTTTCGGAAGTGTTGGTGGCGCACATCAACGTTGACGGATCGAAGTGGCAGCGGCGCGGGTCGGTTAGGAGTCCGTCTTTGACACCATCGGCGGCATCGCAGGCGGCTAGCACGGCTTGATGGACCAGGCGCAGATTGTCAGGGGACAGATTGCTGGCTTTGTCCTTAAGTGCAGCTACGCCCATGGCTACGGACCAGGCGTGCAGGTGCGTTTGATAGTTGGCGGGGGCGCCGGCGATGATGCCGTCGAAGTCTTCGGGATATTTTTGGGCTTCCATGAGGCCTTGGCGGCCTCCGGTGGAGCAGCCGTTCCAATACGACAGGCGCGGGGCGCGGCCGTAGTAGGAATTGATCATGGCTTTGGCTTTGACGGTCATTTCGTGGACGGCGCGGTAGGAGAAGTCGGTTATTTTTTCGGGATGGCCCAAGGCGAAGCTGGCGTCCTGACCGTTGCCTTGATGGCCGGTGTCGGTGGAGGCGGTGGCGTAACCTTCGTGGAGCGCTAGAGCCATGGCTTGAAAACTGATGACGCCAGCCCAGCCGCCGTTGCCTACGGCTTGGAATTTTCCGTTCCAGGCGGTGGCGGGCATCCACACTTCGATGGCGATCTCGGAATCGGACGACGGTTTGAGAACCGCGGCAATGCGGCAATGCGCGGGCAGGTTCAAGGCTGGTTGCTCGGGGCCGGGTTGCGCGCTGGGCGGTTTATAAGGGCCCGCGGCGACGATTTCCGCGGACGTAATCACCGTATCGGGGAACGCCAGAGACTTAATTTGATCGCAAGCGTTCTGCCCCCACGCATTCAGCGACAATACCAACAAACCCCCGGCAAGCTTGCCATTCAACATAAAGACGGTTCTCCTAGGTACGAAACTATCACAACTTTTTGCGGACGACTTCGACCGAACAGGCGGCGTGCGTCGCTACGGTTTCAGAAGTACTGCCTATCAGGAAGCGGCTGAGTCCGCTGCTGCCGTGCGAGCCTAGTACGATCCAATCGGCGGGCCACGCGGCGGCTTCCTGAAGAATGATCTCTTTGGGGGCTTGCGCGAGAACGGAAATCGATTCCGAAGTGGTGAGGCCGGCGGCTTCCAGAGTTTTTCTCGCGAAGTCGACGGCTTCTTCGGTCCGTTTCATAGCTGCGGCGCGCTGCGCTTCCAGATGGGTGGCGTCGAGGGCCGGGATCTCGAAGGCCGCTTGCAGCGCGGACATGCCGAGTTCGACGGCGCTCAGCACACGGACCTCAGTGCCGGCGGGCCATGGTCGTGCGGCTAGCGATTCCGCGGCGTGCTGCGAACCCTCGCGGCCATCCACAGCTAGCAGCACTTTCAAGCCGGTATTCGCTGGGGTATCGCGCACGATTGCGACCGAGCATGGGGCGAAGCGCAACACGGCTTTGGACACGCTGCCTAAGAGAAATTGTTCGAGCGCGCTCATACCATGCGCTCCTACCACGATGAGATCCGCCCCCATGGCGGCAGCATGCTCCAGGATTACGTGTTTGGGATCGCCCTCGCCGACCGCGCCTTCGGCCGTCAGCCCATGTGAGCGCAGGTGGGTGGCAGCGCCATCCACGAGCTGCTGCGCGTGAGCTTTCATTTCTTCCACGATCACGCCGAGTGCCCAGGGTTCGAGGGTATCGACTACGGTTAGAACTTCCATCCGCGAGCCCGCGGGCCAGGGACGCTTCGCAACGGCGTCCAGTGCCGCCTTACTGGCGGGCGACGCATCCACAGCGAGGAGAATCTGCATGGGTCCACACTAGCGCAATTGCTAGAGCAGGTGCTCGATATCCCGGGCGCCATGGAGTACCCGTATTACTTGGATGGGTCGCGGCTTTGCAGTGTACACGATGAGATAGGAGAAGACGGCCCAGAATTTAAGCGGCCGGTTCGTGAGATCTTCACGAACGTGACCAAGGTCGGGCCGGTCGTCGATGAGATCTATCGCGAAGCGGATCTCCTTCATGACGCGCCTAGCGATCGCCGCCCCTCCCGCTTGGCAAGATAGTTCTTGATTTGGTGCAGATCGTCTTCTGCGGATCTGGTGAGAACGAATCGCTTCATTCAGGAGCGGCGCGTTCCCTACCTTCGAGTTCGGTATCGATGCGATCGAATACTTCGTCGCCATCGACAAGCTCTCCGCGCTGGGCAGATTGCCAGCCTTGCTCGATCTTGGCTCGGACCCCATCGTTGCTATCGGCGAAAATGCGGTCGCGTTGTTCCAGAAGCCTTAATGCCTCGGCAATCACTTCGCTCGCCGATTTATAGCTGCCTGACTTCACCTTGTTCTCGATGAGCTGTTCGAACTCGGGAGTCAGATGAATGGCCATGTAACTTCAATTATCTCAACCCCGCGCGCGGAGAGCTTCTTTTACGCGTTCCGGCGTCAAGGGGATTTGGCGGAGGCGCACGCCGGTGGCGTCAAAGATGGCGTTGCCGATGGCGGCGGCCATTACAGTGATGGAGGTTTCGCCTGCGCCGGTGGCTTCTTCGTCGGGGCGGTTCAGGAGGATGCACTCGATTTTCGGGATTTCGAAGCCTAGCGGCAACGAGTGATAGCTGCGCCAGTCGACGGATGTGACCTTCTGGTCGTCCCAGGTCACTTCTTCGCCTAGGGCGCGGCTCATGCCTTGCAGCGCGCCGCCTTCGGCCTGGTTGCGCAGGCCGTCGGGGTTGGAGATGGGTCCGGCGTCGATGCCTACCCACATGCGCTTTACGGAAACCTTGCCGGTATCCTGATTCACTTCGATGTCGACTACGATGCCGGTGTAGCCGTTGTCGCCTTCGTACGCTACGCAGGCTACGCCGCGGCCGGATACGACGCCGGTCTTGGGGTTGCCGGGCTTGGGCGAGGGGCGGGTTTCCCACTTGGACGCTTTCGCGGCGGCGGTGAGGACTCCGATCACACGCTCGTTATGCAGATGGCGCAGGCGGTATTCGACGGGATCGGCTTTGACGCGCGCGGCTAGTTCGTCCATGAAGCTTTCGTGCGCGAAAGTGTTTTGCAGGCGCGCGGGGGAGCGGAGGGGGCCGGTCCAGAACGGGGAGAGCAGGTTGTGGACTAGAACTTTTTCGCTTTTGACGGTGCCGGTGCCGCCGCTCGAATCGCCGACGTGGCCGGTTACGTAGGAGGGAACTCCGTTGCTGTTGTTGTTGTAGGTTTTGGGTTCGCGGGCGGGGCCGGGTGAGAAACGTGCAGGCTGGTAACCGATCAGCATTCCGGTGACTACGTTGCCGGGGGTCTCGGGGCCGGGGCGGTTGCCTAGGCCCGGGGTCCACGCCTCATGCTCCCAGGCGATGATGTTGCCTTTGGCGTCGAGGCCGGCGCGTTCGTCGATGGTCCACGCGTTGCCGTAGTTTTCCCAGGCCATTTCATCTTTGCGCGAGAGCTGGACGCGCACCGGCTTGCCTACGGCTTGCGAAAGAACGGCGGCGTCGTACGTAACGGTGTCGGCGCCGTTCAAGCCATAGCAGCCCGAGCCGCGACGGAAGATCACGTGCACGTTTTCGGGCTTCAAGCCGAGGATCATCGCCCCGGTGGTCTTCTGGTACCACACGCCTTGGGTGGGCGAATAGATGGTGGCTTTGTCCGCTTGACGTCCGCGACTGCGCAGGAGCTGCCGACGGAACCGTGCATTTGATACGGGTGGTAGTAAGTTGATTTGAGAACGGTCGCGGCGGTGGCTAGGGTCTGTTCGGTATCTTTCGAATCGACGAGTTTCAAATCGCGAGAGGGCTGCTTGCGCAAGGCTTCGTGAAATTCCGATTGCTTAGGAAGGCCCGTGCCGGCTGTCCAGGATACCTTTAATTTTTCCGCGGCTTGGATCGCCTGCCAGGGTTTCTCCGCCACCACGCCGACGAAATTTTTGCGCGTGACTACTTTTACCAAGCCCGGCATACCCTGCACGGAGCTTTCATCGACGCTGATGACGGTTGCGCCGACGGCGGGTGGACGCACCACTCGGCCGTGCAGCATTCCGGGCAGGCGCACGTTGTGGACGTATTCGAACTGGCCAGTCGCCATCGCCGCCATATCCGGACGGCCGATGGGCTTGCCGAGGACGGTCCATTCGCTGGCGGGTTTGCGTTTGGCCTGCTTGTCGATGCGTGACGTTCAGCTTCTTGCCGTTGACCAGTTGGCCGTAGGTCACTTTTTTCGACGCATCGCCTTTCACGCTGATCACGCCGTTGGTTGCGGTGAGGCGGTCCACCGGCACATTCAATTGCTGTGACGCCATCTTCAGCAATGCTTCGCGCGCGGTGGCGCTGGCTTGCGCCAGATTGCCGTGATTGAAATTCGCGGGGTGGGATTGGCTGCCCGATGTGTATGCCTGATCAGGCGTCAGCGCGGTGTCGCAGTAGATCAGCTTCACGCGCTCGAAGGGAACCGATAATTCTTCGGCCACTAACTGCTGCTGCGCTGTGGAGATGCCTTGTCCCAATTCTTCCTTGCCACTAAATGCGGTAATGCTGCCGTCGGCGGCGATGGCGATCCAGGAATCCACTTGATCCATGGGAGGCGCGCCGGGGAGCGGGGCTTGGCCGAACTGCGCCTGCGCCGCGTCGCCTCCCAGCATGCGGAAGCCGACGATCAGGGCTCCGGCGCTTTTTAAGAAGTTACGGCGATTGAGTTCCGCTCTCGCTGCGGGAGTCATTTCGCCACCTCCTTGGCATAACGCTGGATAGCTTGCTGCATGCGCACGTGCGTGAAGCAGCGGCACAGCACGCCCGAAAGCGCCTGCTGGATCTCGGACTCACTGGCTTTCGGATTCTTATCGAGAAAAGCCTTCGCCGTCAAGATCACGCCGTTCAAGCAGAATCCGCACTGCGCGGCCTGCTGGTCGATGAACGCCTTCTGAATCGGGTGCGGCTTCTCCGGCGTGCCGAGCCCTTCCAGCGTCACGATGTCCTTGCCAACCACCGCACTCACCGGAGTCACGCAGGAGCGCACGGCGGTGCCGTTCACGATCGCCGTGCAGGCGCCGCACTGCCCCAGTCCGCAGCCGAACTTCGGGCCGCGCAGTTCCAAGTCGTCGCTCAACGCGTAGAGCAGGGGAGTGGACGGGTCCAGATCCAGCGTATGGGACCGTCCGTTGACCTTGAGATTGATAGCGCTCATATCAGCTTAAGAGTAGAGTGCAAAGCCCCTTGGGTCAAGGCGTCCCTTGCGTGTAATTCCCCACGTTTCACTATCAGACCAGCGCCAACTCATTGAAGTTACGTGGGGTTCGGTTTGGCCTATCGAATGCCCAATGGGGGACGAGGCTAAAAGGAGGCCACCTCTCATGAACGCAACTTACTTTATCTCGGTTTGGATTGTTCTCGGAGTCGCAACGTTGATTCTGGCTATCTACCGGCAGATTCTCACCGTCCATCACGAAGAGGATGTCGTGCACCTCGCTGACAGCGAGCAAGGTGAGATCGCTAAACAGACTTCCCTTGCACGCCGGCTCGACACCATCGACGGCTGGGGGAAGAGTTTGACCATCGTCGTGACGATTATTGGATTGGGACTCGCCACAGCGTATCTTTATCAAGCCTGGGAGAGCCCTAATCCCGGACCTAACAACTTCTACCGCATGAATACGCCCGTGAAGTAGGAGCGGTGCCCCGTTCCCCCGGCGCGAGAATAGTGTTAATTTGATTCTCATAGCCGGGAGGCGATTACGAATGGCCAAGAAGATCCCAGTGGGACGGCGTGGATTTCTGAAGGGTGCGGCGGGCGCGGCCGCGGGTGCTGCGGCGCTGGTGGGCAGTGCTCCCGCCGCCAAGGCGCAGGCCCCTGAACGCGCGGCAACACCGCTGCCTTCCGCCGCTTTGGCCGCTAACGAGAAGACGTCGCCGGCGCCGCGCGTGGATGTTTACACCACCGACCGCCCCGGCGCCGACTTCATGGTGGACGTCATCAAGAGCTTGAACTTCGATTACGTGTGTGCGAACCCCGGGTCCAGTTTCCGCGGGCTCCATGAATCGCTGGTCAACTATGGCGGCAACAAGGCTCCGGAGTTCATCACTTGCTGCCACGAAGAGTCGTCGGTGGCGATGGCCCACGGCTATTTCAAGATCGAAGGCAAGCCGCTGATGGTGCTGGCGCACGGCACCGTGGGATTGCAGCACGCTTCGATGGCAATCTATAACGCCTACGCGGACCGCGTCCCGGTGTACATTGTTCTGGGCAACATTCAGGACATGAACTACCGGCGCGGCGACGTGGAGTGGGCGCATAGCGTGCAGGACGCCGCCGCCATGGTGCGCGATTTCACGAAGTGGGATGACAATCCTGTTTCTCTGAGCCACTTCGCCGAATCCTCGGTGCGAGCTTACAAGATCGCCATGACGCCGCCATATGAACCGGTGGTGCTGGTGGCTGACGCGGTGCTTCAGGAAGAGCCCATGCCGGAAGCCGACCGCCGTAACGCCCGCATTCCGAAGCTCGCGCTGTCCACGCCGCCGGCAGGCGATTCCGGAGCCGTGGCGGAAGCAGCCAAGATGCTGGTGGCGGCGGAAAATCCAGTGATCGTCGCCGGACGCTCGGCACGGACGCCCAAGGGAATCGGGTTGCTGGTGGAACTTGCAGAGACTTTGCAGGCGCCGGTGCAGGATCGCCATTTCCGCATGAACTTCCCCTCCATGCATCCCTTGACGGGCGGCAGTATCGCCAACGCCGACGTGGTGCTCGGTCTCGAAGTACAGGATTTCTGGATGGCGACGCACACGCAGACTCCCATCAATCGCATGGGCATGGAAGCGCGTCCCATCACCAAGCCGGGCGCCAAGCTGATCACGATTTACTCGGGCGATCTCTATGGCAAGAGCAATTATCAGGACTTCGGCCGCTACGCGGATGTGGATCTGTCGATCGCGGCGGACGCCGAGGCCACGCTGCCGGCGCTGATCGAAGCCTGCAAGAAACTAATCACCCCGGATCGCAAGCGCGCCATGATGGAGCGCGGCGCCAAGCTGGCGGAAGCGTCCAGAGCGGCCCGCGAGCGCGACATCGAACAAGCGGCTTACGGATGGGATGCCAGTCCGATCAGCACGGCGCGCGTGACGGTGGAGTTGTGGAATCAGATCAAGAATGAAGACTGGTCGCTGGTTTCCGACGTCAACCCGTTCTTCAGCGGCTGGCCGCTGAAGCTGTGGGATTTCAAGCATCACTATCAATACCTGGGTGAGCACGGCGCCTACGGCATCGGCTACGGCGCGCCGGCAGCGGTGGGCGCGGCACTGGCCAATCGCAAGCATGGGCGGCTGACGGTGAACATTCAATGCGACGGCGATCTCAACTACGCGCCCGGCGTGCTATGGACGGCGGCGCATCACCGCATCCCGCTGCTGACCATCATGCACAACAACCGCGCCTATCATCAGGAGGCGATGTATCTCAGCGACATGGCCGCGCGCGCCAACCGCGCCGTCGACACGTTCAGCGTGGGGAGCGGGATTAACGATCCCAACATTGACTACGCGACTATGGCGAAAGCTTATGGGATGTACGGACGCGGGCCGATCACCGATCCTAAAGATCTGGGTCCAGCCATCAAAGACGCCATCGCCGTGGTCAAGCGCGGGGAACCAGCATTGATCGATGTGGTCACGCAGCCCCGCTAGGAAAGAAGCCATGAAGACAATTTTTCTCGCAGCGATAGTGCTCGCGTCGGCGGCGTTCGCGCAGGACGCCACCGGCAACGCCGACAACGGCAAGCGCATTTTTATGAAGAACGGCTGCTTTGAATGCCATGGCACGGTGGGGCAGGGAACCATCGCGGGCGCGCGCATTGGTCCTCCACCGCTCAACGCGCAGGGCTTGATCCGTTACGTGCGGCGCCCGGCGGGGCAGATGCCGGCTTTCACCGAAAAGGTGATGTCGGATCAGGAACTCACCGACGTCTACGCATATCTGAAGACCATTCCTCAGCCCAAGCCGGCCAAGGATATTCCGTTATTGAGCGACTTGCGCGCTAAATAGTTTGGGCGGCTGGTCATCGCATTTCAGCCAATCTTCAGGCGATTCCGGTAAATTTGAGAGAGTGCAAAAGCCGCTGGCTTCACTCCTGGTCGTGCTGTGCGCCGCGACGGCGTTGTTGGCGCAGAACGCGCTGCTGCGGGGAGTGGTCACCGATGACAGCGGCGCGGTGGTCCCGGGCGCAACGATAACGTTGACGGGCCCCGCCGATCAGGAAAAAACAGCGGTCACCGGCGGCGACGGCGCCTATACATTCGCGGGTCTCGCGCCGGGCGATTACGTGGTGCAAGCGTCCGCGCCGCAGTTGGTGCTGCCGCAGCCGCGCACGGTTACCATCCGCGCGGGAGCGCTGACTTTGAATTTGCGGTTGTCGGTGGCCTCCACTACGCAGCAGATCGTGGTCGAGGAAAATGCCGGACCCGCCGTCAGCACGGATGCGGCGAGCAACGCCAGCGCCACGGTGCTGCGGGGCGACGATCTGGCGGCGCTATCCGACGATCCTGAAGATCTGCAAGCCGACCTCGAAGCCATGGCCGGGCCTTCGGCCGGGCCGGGAGGAGGTTCCATATTTATCGATGGCTTCAGCACCGGCGAGCTGCCGCCCAAGGAATCCATCCGCGAAATTCGCATCAACCAAAACCCTTTTTCGCCGGAGTTCGACAAGCTGGGCCTGGGGCGCATCGAGATCCTCACCAAACCGGGCAGCGATAAATATCACGCTTCGCTCAACTACAATTTCGCGAATCAGTTTTGGAATTCGCGGAACCCGTACTCGGCCGAGAAGGCTCCGCTGTCGCTCAACGAGTTCGAGAACACCCTCAGCGGACCCATCAATAAGCGGACTTCGTTCGCGCTCGACGCCAACCAGAACAATGTCGACAACGGGGCTATCGTCAACGCGGTTACACTCGATCCGCGGACGCTCACGGCAACGCCGCTGTTCAGCTTCTTCAAAGCCATTCAGCGGCGCACGCGCATCGAACCGCGCGTTGACTATCAAGTGAACGACAACAACACCATCACGCTGCGTTACGGCTTCATACGCGGCGACATTCAAGGGGGAGGCATCGGGGGCTTCAACCTAACCTCGCTGGGCTACCATCTTCATTACGATATTCAGACGGCCCAGTTCATTGAGACCTCGGTGCACGGCGCTACCGTCAATGAGACGCGCTTTCAGTTTTATCGCAATGCGGGCCAGCAGCAGGCCGACACCAGCGGCCCGCAGATTCAGGTGCTCGGCTCCTTCAACGCGGGCGGGTCGACCTTTGGCGGGATCCACGATACTCTGAGCAACTTCGAGCTGCAGAACAACACCACCAGCGTCCACGGTGCGCACACTTGGCGCTTCGGAATCCGCATGCGCGCTCAGTTTGACACCAGCATCGCTCCCGTGAATTTCAACGGCACCTTCACGTTTAGCGGCGGCCTGGCGCCGCTGCTGGATGCCAACCAGCAGCCGGTCTTGGATGCCAGCGGGCAACCGGTGTTGCAGCAGATCGATTCCATCGAGCGCTACCGGCGGACGCTGCTGGGGCTGTCAGCGGCACTCGGCGGCGGCGCATCGCAGTTCAGCATCAACGCCGGGACTCCGGCAGCCTCGGTGAACCGCTACGATGCCGCGTTGTTCGTGGGCGACGACTGGCGGCTGCGTCCCAACCTGACGTTGAATCTGGGGCTGCGCTACGAGAACCAGACCAACATTCACGACCCGCGCGATCTCGCGCCGCGCATCGGGCTCGCCTGGGCGCCGGGCAGCCGCGCCAACAACCCGCGCCCCAAGCTGGTGGTCCGCGCCGGGTTCGGGATGTTCTACGATCGCTTCTCGCTCTATAACTCGCTCACGGCCGCGCGCTACAACGGTATCGTCCAGCAGCAGTATGTTGAAAACCAATCCGGACTTCTTCCCCAACGTGCCTTCGCCTTCTGCGCTGGCGGCGTTTCAATCCGGGCAGGTGATCCAGCAAGTGAGCCCATCGCTGCGGGCGCCGTACATTCTGCAATCCGCGCTCACGCTGGAACGCCAGTTGCCGAAGAACACGACGCTCGCCGCCACCTACACCAATTCGCGCGGGTTCCGCGAGTTGCGCTCCATGGACACCAACGCGCCGAATCCGCTCAACGGTTTGTTCCCGCTGGGGAACCCCGGGCCCGTATTCACGATGGAGTCTTCCGGCATCTTCACGGCAAAATCAGTTGCTGGTCAATGTGAATTCGAAAGCTCAGCCCAGACCATTTCGCTGTTCGGAACCTATGTGCTGAACCGGGCCATGAGCGACTTCCGACGGCCTGGGCACGTTCCCGGCGAATCCTTATAGTACTGACCGGTGAATATGGTCCGGCGAGCTCGGACATCCGGCACAGAGTGAACGCAGGTGGAACCATCAATACCAGGTGGAACGTGCGCTTCAGTCCGCTGATCTCCCTGCAATCCGGCGCTCCGTTCGACATCACAACGGGTAGCGATCTCTACGGGACAACGCTCTTTAACGCGCGCCCCGGCATCGCCACCGATCCAACGCGGCCCGGGTTGATTCAAACCCCGTACGGTTTGCTGGATCCCAATCCCATACCCGGGGAGACGCTGCTCTCACGCAATTTCGGACGCGGCCCCGGCCAGATGTCGGTGAACCTGCGGATCGCTAAATTCTTCACATTCGGGACTGAGCGCAAAGCCGCGCAACACGGCAGCGGCATTTTCTCCGCGCCCGCGGAGCGGCATTACACCTTGAGCGTCTCGCTAGCGATCCGCAATCTGCTGAACCACACCAATCCCGGCCCCATCATCGGCAACATCACGTCGCCGCTGTTCGGACAAGCCAACCAAATGGCCGGTGGCGTGAACGGCGAAGGCTTTTCGGAAAACGCCGACAACCGGCGGCTGGAAATGCAGATGCGCTTGGCGTTCTAGGCCCGCTTGCCCACGTACCACGGCGCACTTACCGTAAAGATTCGTTCATTGCCGCGGGCCAGCAGCACCCATTCGAGCAAGCGCCCGCGCTGATTGTGCAGAAAGTATTCATACCACTTGTCCTCGACCAGCTCCGGGATCACCACGATGATGCTGCGACCGGCATGCTGTTTCGAAAGATCCAGAATGAATTGCACGATGGGAATGATGATGAAGCGGTAAGGCGACGGCAGCAGCTGCAATTGCGGCGTTGGCTTGCCGGCGGCGCGGAAAGGCGCAACGACATATTGTTCCCAGTCCGCTTCGAGGAGTTCGGAGTGTTCGGCGGGCTCGACGTGCAGTGCGATCACCTGCGGCGACAGCCGCGCGGCGAATTCGATTCCCTGGCGTGCGATGTTGCTCCAGTGTTCAATGGGGATGACGACGATAGGCGGCTGGTCGAGGCCGGCGGTATCGACGGGAAGCCGGCAGGAAGTCAGCATCTTAATCCCGTGGTAGTGGCGGCGGACGCCCATGAAGAAAACGATCGCCAGCGGAATGAAGAGGAAGGTGATCCAGGCGCCTTCCACGAATTTCGCCAGCAACACAACCACTACGGTGATTCCGGTGACCAAGGCGCCCAGTCCATTCACGAAGCCGCTCTTCAGCCAATGCGCAGTGCGATGCTTCCACCAGTGCATCACCATGCCGGATTGCGAGAGCGTGAAGGCCAGGAAAGCGCCGACGGCGTAGAGCGGGATCAAGCGGTCCGTGACGCCGCCGAACAAAATGAGCAGCCCTCCGCTGAGCAGCGCGAGGATAACGATGCCGTAGGTGTAGACCAGGCGCCGGCCACGATAGCCGAAGGCGTGCGGCAGGTAGTTGTTTTGCGCGATGGCGCGGCACAGTCGCGGGAAATCGGCAAAGGCGGTGTTGGCGGAAAGCGACAGCACGATCAGGATTGACGCCATGGTGAGGTAGTAGAAAAAGCCTTTGCCGAACACGGCGGCGATCAGCATGGAGAGCAGGCTTTGATAGCCGGGCTGGCCCGGATCGGTGGCCGCGATACCGTAGCTCTTCACCAGAAACGAAATTCCCGCCAGCAGCACGGCCAGCAGAAATACCACCACGGTAAGAGTGCGCTGGGCGTTCTTGACGGCGGGCTCGCGGAAGGCCTTCACTCCGTTGCTCACCGCCTCGATGCCGGTAATCGCGGCGCAGCCGTTGGCGAAAACTTTCAGCAACAGCCAGTAGCTGACGGCTTCGCGGGCGGGCGGCGGCACTGGAAACGGCATCACCGGTGTGGGATGACCTCCGCTCGCCAGCACCCGAATGAGCCCGCCCACGATGGTGATAAGGAGCGTGCCGGCAAATAAATAGGTAGGAACCGCGAAGACCACGCCGGCCTCGCGCACACCCCGCAAATTCAAAATGGCGATGACCAGCAAAATCCCCAGGCAGATCGCAACCGTGTGCGGCAGCAACGACGGCAGCGCCGAGACCAGTGCGCCGACGCCGGCGGATATGCCGACGGCTACCGTCAGGATGTAATCCGCCAGCAGCGCGGCCGCCGCCAGCAATCCCGCACGCGCGCCTAGATTGAAGCGCGCCACCGTGTAGGAGCCGCCGCCCGACGGATACGCGGCAATGGTCTGAAGATAAGAAAAGTACACGATCACCAGCAGCGTAATGATGGCGGCGCTGATCGGGATGATGTAGCGAACACCCAGGAGGCCCAGAGGCAGCAGTAGGCTTAGAGCGGCTTCGGGGCCGTACGCAGCCGAACTCAACGCATCCAGGCCGAAGATGGGAATGCCTTGCGCCGGGCCGATTTGCTCGGCGCGTTCGTCAGTGGTCTTGATGGGTTTGCCGACGACGATGTCGAGTAGGTTCACGGCGCTCGACCCATTATCACCGCTGCGCAGCGCTGTTATCTTAGTAAGGCGTTATGGCAACCCAACTAAAACCAGTGGACGTGGCTGTGATCGGATTAGGGGCCGCTGGCGGCGTGGCCGTGCTGCCGCTAACCCGCGCGGGACTCAAGGTAGCGGGCATCGAGGCGGGCACTTGGATGGGGCCGAAGGATTATCGCGCGGACGAGATTTACAATAACGTCCGCGGACGCGTGACTTCCGTTCCCAAGGCGCAGCGGGAGATTCCCACGATTCGCGCGAATGAATCTGAGACTGCGCGCCAAGCGGCGCGGCATCCGATGATGAACGCCGTCGGAGGCACCTCCATCCACTACTGGGCGCAGAGTTGGCGGCTGAAACCGTGGGATTTCAAATCGCGTTCGGAAACCATCCGCCGCTACGGCGCAAACGCCATCCCGCGCGGCTCGACGCTAGAGGACTGGCCTCTCACTTACGACGAATTGGAGCCGTACTACGACACCATCGAGTGGGAGCTGGGCGTCTCCGGAAAGGCCGGGAACATTCAAGGAGCCATCGATCCGCGCGGCAACATTTTCGAAGGTCCGCGGCGGCGCGAGTATCCCATGCCCCCGCTGCGCAGCACTGAGTTTATAGATCGCATGGCCGAAGCCGCCAGGCACTTGGGATGGCACCCGTTTCATCCGCCGGCGGCGATCAATTCGCAGGCGCGCGATGGCCGCCCGGGCTGCGCCTATCACGGCTATTGCGGATCTGGCGGCTGCCACGTCAATGCGAAAAGTTCGACCGCAGTCACCACCATCCCAGCGGCGGTCAAGACCAAAAACCTGACGATTTTCGACCTGGCTCACGTGACGCGCATCGTCGCCGACGCCAACGGCCGCGTCACCGGCGTCAGCTATCTACGAAATCGCCAAGAGTTCTTCCAGCCCGCGAAAGTTGTCTTGCTGGCCGGCTACACCTACGAAAACTCGCGCCTGCTGCTGCTATCGAAATCCGGCGCCTACGCCAACGGTCTAGCGAACAACCACGGCCAGGTAGGGAAACATTTCTTCGCCCACTACCAGACCGGGTCGCTCACCGCGCTCTTCCCTTTCGACGTGAATATCTGGTACGGCCTGCCCGCGCAAGGAATCACGGTGGACGATTTTGCCGACGACGCCTACGATCACTCCGGCGTAGGTTTCATTGGAGGCACCAGTTTGCACGTGCGCACCGAGCGCCACGCCATAGAAGCCGCCGCCATGGATACCTACGGCAAAGCCCCCGCCTGGGGCTCAGCCTGGAAAAAGTTTGTGCACGAAAACGCGGCCCGCGTAGCGAATACATATTTCCAAACCTCCACCTTCCCCTACGAGACCTGTTATCTCGACCTGGACCCCGCCGTGAAGGACCCCCTAGGCGACCCGGTGTGCCGCATCACCACCGGAGGCCCCAAGCCCAACGAAACCGCCGCCGTCCGCTATGCCCAGAAAAAAATGGAGGAGTGGTTCCGCGAAGCCGGCGCCATCGCCGTCGAAACCCCCGACCCCGGCGTCCCCAGCCTGACCACGCATGCCTATGGCGGAACCCGCATGGGCGACAACCCGGAAACCAATGTAGTCGACCGCTGGTGCTTCGCGCACGAAGCCCCCAACCTGGGCATCCTGGGCGCTTCCGTAATGGGAACCAGTGGCGCCCGCAATCCTACTTTGACCGCGCAAGCCCTGGCCTGGCGCACCGCCGAGCACTTGGTCAAGAACTGGAAATCCATCGCCGAATAAGACGCAAACGGCTAAACTTGGAATATGCAGCAAGTGCAACGCTTGACCGCGATCATCGAGCGAGAAGACGACGCTTTCGTGGCGCTCTGTCCGGAAGTCGATGTTGCTAGCCAGGGCTCATCCATCGAAGAAGCAAGAGCGAATCTGATCGAGGCGCTGACGCTGTTCTTCGAGGTAGCCGATGAGGCCGAGATCTCCCGCCGCATGCACCGCGAAGTGTTCGTGACCCAGGTTGAGGTTCCGGTTGGGTAAGCTTCGCGTCCTTTTGGGCGACGAGGTATGCCGAATCTTGGAGCAGCACGGGTTCGTAGCGGTTCGGCAAAAAGGGCAGCTATCGCATTTACAGAAGCGTTTCGCAGAAGGTACGGTTTCCGTACCGGTACCGCTTGCATAATCCAGTCCGCCGCGGAACGCTACTGAGCATTATTCGCCAATCGGGGTTGCCGAAGACACTCTTCGAAAGGAAAGAATAATCGGTCGATCCCCACCACCTCCCCGCCGTTCTCTGCTATCCTCATCGACAAATATGTTGCGACGATTGCAACCCGCGCTGGCCCTGTTCTCTCGCCCTCGCGCTGACCGTTTCCGCGCAGGAGCGTGTCGATCTCGGCGTCGTCCACCAGATCAAAGACGAAGCGTTTCAAAATCCCAAGGTGATGGACACCATGTTCCAACTCACCGACGTCCATGGCCCCCGCCTAACCAACTCGCCGCAGTTCCGCGCCGCCGGCGAATGGGCCGTAAAGCAGCTCAAGGAATTCGGTCTCGACAACGTCAAGCTAGAAAAGTGGGGACCCTTCGGCCGCGGCTGGGCTTACACGTCTTATACCGGTTATATTGACGACCCGCAGTATCAACCTCTGATCGGCTATCCGCTGGCGTGGACCCCCGGTACTGACGGCCCGCTCACCGCCGAAGCGGTGCTCGCGCCCATTCGCACCGAAGCCGACCTCGAACAATATAAAGGCAAGCTGCGCGGCAAAATGGTCCTGCGTGATGCTCCCCGCAATCTAACGCTGCCCACCGATCCCGCTGGCCGCCGCCTCACCGACGCGCAGCTTGCCGATCTCAGCGTCTTCCCGATCCCGGCGCCTCCGGGACGTAATGGGCGCAACGGCCAGCCTCCGCTCACGCCGCAGCAAGCGCGCAAATTCCGCGAACGCCTCAATCAGTTCTGGAAAGAGGAAGGAGTGCCGCTCGTGATCCGCCAGTCCGCTGGCGACGCCGGCACTGTCTTCGCCGCCGGCGCCGACCGCGAGTCGAAAGACAACGTCCCCACCATCGTGCTCGACGCCGAACACTACAACCGCATCGCGCGCCTGCTGGATCACAAGCTCCCTGTCAAGCTCACCTTCGACGTGAAAGCTCAGTTCTTCGACGACAACCTGGACTCCTTCAACGTCATCGCCGAGATTCCCGGCAACGCCAAGCGCGACGAAGTAGTGATGGTCGGAGCGCACTTCGATTCCTGGCACACCGGCACTGGAGCCACCGACAACGCCGCCGGCAGCGCCGTCGCCATGGAAGTCATGCGCATTCTCAAAACGCTCAATCTCAAAATGGACCGCACCGTGCGCCTGGCACTGTGGGGCGGGGAAGAGGAAGGGCTGCTCGGCTCCCGCGCCTACGTAAAAGAGCACTTCGCCGACCCCGCTACCATGAAGCCCACCGCCGAACACGACCGCCTCTCCGGCTACTTCAATCTGGATAACGGCAGCGGCAAGATCCGCGGCGTCAACATGCAAGGCAACGACGCCATGCGCCCCATTTTCGAAAAATGGTTCGAGCCTTTCAAAGATCTAGGCGCCGGAACCATAGCGCTGCGCAACACCGGCGGCACCGACCATCTGTCCTTCGACGCCGTCGGCCTCCCCGGCTTCCAGTTCATCCAAGATCCTTTGGATTATGCGACCCGCACCCACCACTCCAACATGGATGTCTACGATCGCATCCAGCCCACCGATCTAGAACAAGCCGCCGCCATCATCGCGTCGATGGTCTACAACACCGCCACGCGCCAAGAAAAGTTACCAAGGAAACCACTCCCCAAACCGCAGCCCCCTCGCCCTGAGCAGGATGCCGCGGCCGTCACGTCTCCCCCCTCACAGTAGTGGGGCGGACCTCCGGTCCGCGTTCGACCTCCAGGTCGAACAGCCAACGCCGGTGATACCATGATTCGTGGCCAACATGAAACCCCTGTGGTTACTAACGTCGCTAGCCCTAGCCACCTCCGCCTTCGCGCAAGTAGACCTGTCCGGCGAATGGCAAGCGCTCTACCACGAAGACGCCCAAGAGCGTGTGCCCGGCCCCGACATCGGCGATTACCTGGGCCTCCCCATCAATGCCGCCGCCCGCGCCAAAGCCCAAGCCTGGAACGCGTCTCTCCTAACGCTTCCCGAATGGCAATGCCGCCCGCATCCCTCTGACTACTCTTCCCGCGGGCCCGCCAACCTGCGCCTTTGGAAAGAAGTCGACACCGCCACGCAGCAGGTGATCGCCTGGCACACACATATCGCCTGGATGGCGCCCGAACGCACCATTTGGATGGACGGGCGCGCGCATCCTCCTGAATATGCGGCGCACACCTGGCAGGGTTTTTCGACGGGCAAGTGGGAAGGGAATCAACTCACCGTCTACACCACGCATTTGAAACCCGGCTACATCCGCCGCAACGGAGTCCCGCGCAGCGAGAAAGCCACCATGATCGAACACTGGGCGCGTCACGATAATATCCTGACGCTCACGCAAGTGATCACGGACCCGGTATATCTCACCGAACCCATGGTCCGCACCACCAACTGGCTGGCCGATCGCGAACAGGAAATCGCGAAGTATCCCTGCGAAGACGTGGTAGAAGTGCCGCGGACGATGGGGGTAGTCCCGCATCATCTTCCCGGGACCAACGAATTTCTGCGCGAGTTTCCGCTGTTCTACGGAGTCCCCGCCGAAGCCGCGGCAGGCGGCGCGGAGACCATGTACCCTGAATATATGAAGAAGTTAGGGCAACTCGCGATTCAAAGTTGCCAACGTTATTGCACTTGCACCGGCTTCGCGGATTGCTTTCTTCCCGGGGCCGCCACCAACCGGTCGCAATGAAGCTGAGAGCTTTTTCAATGCTGCTTCTTGTGGCGCTTGCCGGCGCCGCTCGGGGACACGACGTCATCACCACCAAGATCACCTTCGATCGCGAGATCATTCGCATCGTGCAAGCCCGCTGCGCCAGTTGTCATCGCGAAGGCGGCAGCGCTTTCTCGCTCCTGACCTATAGCGAAGCCCGCCCCTGGGCCAAGGCCATGCAAGAGGAAGTGCTCGAACGCCGCATGCCCCCCTGGGGAGCTGTAAAAGGTTTCGGCGATTTTCGCAACGACCAGGCGTTGACGCCGGAGCAGATCGAGCTAGTAGCGGACTGGGTAGAAGGTGGCGCCCCCGAAGGCGAGCCCAAGGACCTGCCAGAGCCTTCCAAAGAAAAGCCGCCCGCGCCGGACCCACAGACTCCAGCGGCTCTCGCCGTGGGCGCCGACTACAAGCTAATGCATCCCTTGAAATTAGGGGGAGTGTGGCCGAGAAAAGTAACGCCCAACGCCTCTTTTCAAGTTACCGCCGAATTGCCGGATGGCAGTATTCAACCTTTGCTGTGGCTCCAACCCTTCAAAGCGGCTTATAGCCATGCGTTTTGGTTCCGGAATCCGCTGGCTTTGCCACGCGGGACGGTGATTCGCGGCATCGAGCCCGCGTCCGCCATTGAACTCCTGCCCTCCCACTAAATCCAGACCGCCGGAGCGGTAACTAATCTTTACGTAGGCTCGTCTATTTAAACGCACTTCTCTGCCATTTGGGACAGGGTCGCCCCCGCGAAATCAGGTAACATTAAGTTTGATTACTGTGTTCATAAGTGTCCAAAAAACGGTTCTGGCGGGCTGGGTGCGGACCAGCGGGGTTGCGCTATGAACCTGACCGGACTTTTCATCCGCCGGCCAGTGATGACGGCGCTGCTGATGATTGGGCTTCTCCTCTTTGGAGTCCAAGGCTATAGAACCCTGCCAGTCAGCGACTTGCCCACCATCGATTTTCCCACCTTGCAGGTAGAAGCCAATCTTCCCGGGGCGAGCCCGGAAACGATGGCATCCTCGGTCGCGGCAGTTCTGGAACGGCAGTTTTCGACCATCGCCGGCGTGGACAACATGACCTCGTCGAGCGGACGCGGCCGCACCAACGTGACCTTGCAGTTTACCCTGGATCGCAATATCGATGGCGCGGCGCTGGACGTGCAAAATGCGGTGTCGGCGGTGATGCGCAAGCTGCCGCCTAACATGCCGGCTCCGCCCTCCATTCAAAAAGTAAACCCCACCGATCAGCCCATTATTCAGCTCTCCATGATGTCGTCCACCATGCCCATGACGGCGGTGGATGATTACGCGGAAACTTTGATTGCGCCGGCGATATCGACGGTGGACGGTGTGGCGCAAGTGCAGGTGCAGGGGCAGGCTAAATTCGCGGTGCGGGTGCAGCTGGATCCCAACATGCTGGTGAACCGCGGCATCGGTCTCGACGACGTGCAAAACGCCGTGGGCGCGCATAACGCCAATCTGCCGACGGGAACGCTGTATGGAGCGCACCAGGCCTACACGGTGCAGGCCGAAGGCCAGCTCAACGACGCCGCTGCCTACCGGCCGATCATCGTGGCTTACCGCAATGGGTCGCCGGTGCGTCTGGGAGACCTGGGCAAGGTCGTTGACAGCATCGAGAACGACAAGAATATCGGATGGTTCGACAATACCCGCGCCATCACGCTGCAAGTGATGCGGCAGCCCGGCACCAACACCATGGACATCGTGGACCGGATCAAGCAGCTGCTGCCGCAGTTACGCTCGCAGCTCCCGCCGGCCGTGGGTCTGGAGATCTTTTACGATCGTTCGGAATCCATCCGCGAATCGGTGGACGATGTTCAGTTTACTTTGCTGCTGGCGGTAGGGCTGGTGGTTCTGGTGATCTTCGTGTTCTTGCGGAACGTTTCCGCCACGATTATCCCCAGCTTGGCGTTGCCTTTGTCGATCGTCGGAACGTTCGCGGTGATGTCTCTGTTTGGCTACAACATTGACAACCTGTCCATGATGGCGTTGACTCTGGCGGTGGGGTTCGTGGTCGACGACGCCATCGTAGTGCTGGAAAATATCGTCCGCCATATGGAAATGGGCAAACCCCGCCTGGAGGCCGCGCTCGAGGGCGGCAGGGAGATTGCCTTCACCATTTTGTCGATGACCCTGTCGCTCGCGGCGGTGTTCCTTCCGGTCCTGTTCATGAGCGGGATTGTGGGCCGCTTGTTCCATGAGTTCGCGGTGGTCATTATGACGGCGATCCTGATCTCGGGCTTCGTTTCGCTCAGTTTGACGCCCATGCTCTGCAGCCGTTTTCTGAAGCCGCCCAGCGAACATCATAACGCTCTCTATCGCGCCTCCGAACGCTTTTTCGATGCCTTGCGGGACGCTTACGGCTGGAGTCTGCGGATCGTGGTGCGCCACCGTTTCATTTCCCTGCTGGGTGCGGTGGCGACTTTCGTTCTGACGGTGTATCTCTATGGTCTGGTGCCGAAGGGATTCATTCCCGGTCAGGATCAGGGCTTCATTGGCGGTCAGACCGAGTTTCCGCAGGACGCTTCCTTTGATTCCATGGTCGATTCCCAGCACAAGGCGCTAGAAATAATGCTGGCGAATCCCAACGTCGAGCACGTAACGGTGTTCGCGAACGCGCCCTCCGCTTTCGGCAGAATTAACGCCAGACTGAAACCGCGCAGCGAGCGTAAATTGTCGCCCGAGCAGGTGATCGAGCAACTGCGCCCCAAGCTGAACGCCATTCCCGGAGCGCGCCAGTATTTGACCAATCCGCCGCTGGTGCGCATCGGCGCGCAAAATAGCCGCAGTCTCTATCAATTCACATTACAGGCCGCGGACCTGAATGAGCTGTACCGTGCCGCCGCGGATTTTGAGAAGCATATGCGGCAGGTCCCCGGATTGACGGATGTCAGCAGCGATATGCAGGTGGCCAGTCCACAGTTGATGCTGGATATCGATCGCGACCGGGCCTCGGCGCTGGGCGTCAACGCGGGCCAGGTGGAAGAGGCGCTGTATAGCGCTTTCGGCGCGCGCCAGGTGTCCACCATCTTTAAACCCAATAACGATTACCAGGTGATCCTGGAACTGCTGCCCGAGTATCAGCGCAATCCCGACTCCGTCAACCTGCTCTATATCCATGCCACCGGTGGCAAGCTGGTGCCGATTACGGCGGTAACCACGCTGCGCAACACGGTGGGTCCCTTGGCCGTCACCCACTATGGGCAGTTGCCTTCGGTGACCTACTCGTTTAATACCGTTCCGGGCGTCTCGCTGGGCGATGCGGTGACGCGCGTCAACGACGCCGCGCGGGAATTTCTGCCGCCCTCGATCCGCACCATCTTCCAGGGCACGGCCGCGGCCTTCCAGTCTTCGCTCAAAGGAATGGGGCTGCTGCTGGTGATGGCCATCCTGGTGATCTACATGGTGCTGGGGATTCTCTATGAGAGCTTCATCCACCCCTTGACGATTCTCTCTGGATTGCCTTCCGCCGGCGCCGGCGCGCTGCTGACGCTTTTGATCTTCCACGACGAATTGAACATCTATTCGTTCGTCGGCATTATCATGCTGATCGGCATCGTCAAGAAGAACGCCATCATGATGATTGACTTCGCGCTGGACGTGCAGCGCACCCAAGGGGTCGCGCCCGCCGACGCCATCGTCGAAGCCGGTTTGGTCCGCTTCCGTCCGATCATGATGACTACCATGGCGGCGTTAATGGGCACGCTGCCGATTGCGCTGGGGCAGGGCGCGGGCGGCGAAGCGCGGCGTCCGCTGGGTCTCGCGGTGGTCGGCGGCCTGGTAGTCTCACAGTTATTAACTCTGTATATCACCCCGGTCATCTACATCTACATGGAGCGCTTCACCGGAGGCCGCAAACCCAAGCGCCGCCAGAACACCCAGGTGGTGGCCGAAGCGCAACCGGCGCTGCGCTAGCGGGAACGGAACGCGACGTCCGCTACCAGCGGCAAATGATCCGACGCCATCAAGGACAGCCGGTTGCGGTGGAAGCGGGCCTTCTCGATCTTCAACTCGTGATCCAGATAGATGTGATCCAGGTGCACCAGCGGCAGCAGGGCGGGGTAGCCGCGGGTGCGTGGCAAGTGCTCGGCCAGATCGGTCAGATGAAACTCGCTGGAAAGAGTTTTGCTCACCAGCCCGTGGTTCCAATCGTTAAAATCTCCCATCACAATGCGGTGGCCCGGGACATCCAGGGCCTGCAGCAGATGGCGGTCGATCAACTGGGCCTGGGCGCGCCGCTCGCGCACCGCTGTGCCCAGGTGGACGTTGAAGACGTGCAGAATTTCAGCCCCGGCGCGGATGTCGGTGCGCAGCGCCCCGCGTGGCTCGCGCCCGGCGACGCTCAAATCGATGTGGCGCGCTGCCTCGAACTTCCAGCGGCTCAGCGTCACGTTGCCGTACACGGCGTCGCGGTGCTTGCGGGTTTCCCCCACGCTGTAAAAGTAGCCGAGCTGTTCCGCCAGGTAGCACGCCTGATGTTCTTCAGGCGTCCGCTCGTGGTGATTGATCACTTCCTGCAATGTGATAATGTCGGCTTCCACTTCGCGCAGCACGCGTAAGATCCGCTCGATCCGCACGCGCCCGTCCATGCCGCGGCCTTTGTGGATATTGTAGGTGGCGATGCGAAAGGCGCGCATGGGTTAAATCTGATCCTCCAGCAGCGAGGCGCACTGTTCCTGGATCTGCTGCCACAGCCCGCGCCGCCGCCACACCGCAAAATCAATGCGGTCGCAGCGCTTCAGATCGGCTGTGAAAATAGCGCGCAGTTCTTCGGCGATCGAGCGGTCGTGGAAGCACAAATTAGTTTCTTCGTTCATGGCGAAAGACCGGTTGTCGAAATTCGCCGTGCCAATGGTGGCCCACACGCCGTCCACCAGCATGGTTTTTTGGTGCAGCATCGTCGGGCGAAATTCATAAATTTCGACGCCGGCTTCGAGCAGACGACCATACAGCCGGACGCCGCTGTGGCGCGCCCACCACGCGTCGATGTGTTCGCCGGCCAACATCAGTTTCACCGCGACGCCGCGCCGCCGTGCGGCCGCCAGCATGTCGATCACACGCGGGTCCGGAATGAAATAAGGATTGGCGATCAGCAGTTCCCGCTTGGCGCATTGCACAGCGGCCAGGTACATGGTTCCCACCGTGCCCGCTCCCAGTGCCGGGGAACTGAGGATGGTCTGTACTTTCACGCCGCCATCCTCGCCCGTTTCGCTGCGCGGCTCAGGAAAAAAGCGCTCTCCGCTCAGGATTTCGCCGGTGGTCTCCAACCAGTTCAACGCGAAGCCGCTTTGCTGCGCCAAGGCGGCCGGTCCCGTAAGGGCCACCTGAATATCGCGCCACTCGTGTTGGTCCGCCGCCGAGCCCAGCCAATGGTCGGCCAGGCCAGCGCCCCCAGTGAATGCGATGCGGCCATCGACGATCAGGGATTTGCGGTGGTCGCGGCGGTTGGCGCGATGCAGCGTGTACCAATGAATGGGGCGGAACCAGGCCAGCTGGCATCCGCCGGCCGCCAGAATGCCGAAGATCTCCCCTCCCAACGTCGCCGAGCCGATGGCATCCAGCAACAGTTTGACTTGCACCCCTTGCCGCGCCTTCTCGGCAAAAGCCTCCGCGAAGCGCCGCCCCACTTCTCCATCCCAGTAGATGTATTGTTCCATCGTGATCGACCGTTGGGCCGATTCGATGGCATCCAGCATCGCGGGATAGAACTCGTCCCCGTTGTTGTAGATCGTAACGTGATTTCCAGGGACGAACGGCATCCCGGTGACACCCTCGATCGTGTTCTGGAATTCCATCGAGTCTACATCCAGATCCGCTTCCATCGGGTATACAGCGGGATGCGTTTCCGCCGAGGTGTGGTACTGAAAAAAAGCCACCGCACCGGCCGCGATGGCATACCCCCAGTGGCCGCCCACCTGGAGCGTAATGGCAACCCCCAGCCACGCCCACCAGGCGCGTACTACGTGCCGCACGCGATCCGGAAAGTCCATGGCGCCGAAACGCTTGGGGCGTGGCGGCGGTGGCGCCAATTGCGTTAACTGTTCCCGCGGTACCCTGCGCTTCAGCCACCTGCGGGACTCCGCCGGTTTGCGGGCGTCCGGCGAACCCGCAACTCCGCCACTGGGCGAGGGCATGGTCTCATTCTAACGGCGCTACCCGGTTCTCACACACTGAGCACCGGACACGGCGCGTTGCGAATAATTCCGTAAGCATGCGTGCGCAGCCTTCCCAAGGTGCCCTGCAACACCCCACGCCCAATCACGACCAGGTCAGTACCCTGTTTGACGGCCTCTTCCCGGACCACATCCGGCACGGTCCCGGTGCCGACGGAAATCGGCGCATCGATCTCCGCGGTTTTCGCCAGGTCCTGAATCATGCGCCGCGCATTTTCGCGGAGCGTGCCTTCGAACTCCGGCCCCAGGTCCTGCTCCGGCCACGCCTCCATGCCCGGGACGGAATGCACCAGCCGTAGATCGGCACCCAGGGCTTTACACAATCCGGACGTCCAGCGCATCAGTTCGACGCTCGCAGGGCTGGTATCGACAGCGCACAAAATTTTACGCATCGCCACGTGCACGCGATCCGGCGCCTCGCCGCTATGGGCCGTGGTCCACACCGGAATATGAGCGTCATGCAACACCTTGGCGGCGACCGATCCCAGCAGCAACTGGCGGAACGGGCCGCGGCCATGGGTGGCCATCATCACCAAGTCCACTTGATTGCCGGCCACGAAATCGATGATCTCGCGCGCCGGCTCGCCCGGCATTGTCCTGCGGTTCACTTTCAAACCAGCGAATTCCTGTAAGTAGGTGCCGTCGAGCTGGGCCTGCACGGCGTCGAGAATCGCTTGCGGATCGATCATCGGCGCACCCGCCAACCCGCCCGCATAGTTGGCGTGCGCGGCCGTCAGCAGCGTGACCCGGGCGTCGTGCTTCGCCGCCATGGCCGCTACGAAGGGCGCCGCCCCGTCCGAGCGCTCTGAGAAATCCACTGGAAATAAGATGTGCTTGATCCTGGCCATAGCCGCGTCTCCTGTCGCGATTCATCGAAGAGTTTACTCCTACCTGCGGCGGAACGCCAAGTATCGCCCGGCCCTCTGCGCGAAAACACCCATGGCCAAATACCACGCGCTTGGTTATAATCAGGCAACGGGAGGTGCATCCGTGAGCATCCATCGAGGGTTTGGAATCGCCGCCGCCGGGTTATTGCTGGCTGCCATGCCGGTCCTGGCCCACCATTCCTTTCAAGCCGAGTACGACGAAAGCAAGCTGGTAACCGTGAACGGCACCGTCACCAAGGTGGCCTGGACCAATCCCCACGTCATTCTGCACATGGATGTGCGCGACGGCAGCGGCAAGGTTGCCAATTGGCAGATGGAACTGGCCAGCCCCAACGGCTTGTTACGGCAGGGTTGGAAGCTGGATTCGCTGAAGCCCGGCGACCAGGTCAGCGTGAGCGGTTACGCCGCCCGCGACGGCTCGCATCTGGTCAATGCCCGGCGGGTCATTCTGGGTGGAAAGGCCTATTCCACCATAAAGGATGACCGGTAAGTAAGTCCCTCGAAAATAGCAAGTTAACGCGGTCACAGACCGGTCAATGACCGGCAGATGACCGCTTGCCAAGCTTGAGCGCCACCCATCCCGTGTTAGCATCCTTTGCACGCGGGGATCTTCGCGAGTTTCGTTAGAGGCCAAAGCATAAATGAAGAATGGAATCGGCCCACAGCTTGCTGTTGGGATCGTCATGAATCTACGCCCGACCTGCGTACTCGTTGGGTTATTGCTGTTTGCGGCGACGTTTTCCTGGGGGGCTACCACGGGCAGCATTTCCGGCACGCTGAAAGATCCGAGCGGCGCGGTCATTCCGGGAGCCATGATCATCGTTACCAACACCGCCCAGGGGATCCAGACGAAGACCATGACCGACGATAAGGGGGTCTACAACTTCCCCAGTCTCGCGGTGGGCCGCTACAACCTTGAGGCGGAGTCGCAGGGATTCAAGACAGTGAAGCGCAGCGATTTGGTGATCGATCTGGACAGCGCGCTGCAGATTGACCTGTCCATGGAAATGATCGAGAAGATCGAAGAGGTCACGGTCATCGAGAACGGCGTGCAGATCGAGACCGCCAGTACGCAGATGGGTCAAGTGGTCACCAGCCGGGCCATGACTGCCGTAGCCCTCAACGGCCGCAGCTTCACTGACCTGCTGGCGCTGCAAGCCGGGATTGTTCCCATGAGCACCCAGCAGCCGGACTCCATCGTCATGGCCGGCGCGTCCGTGGCCATCGCGCCTTCCGGGACCCTGAACCCCGGCAACCAATCCATCAGCGGACAGCGCGAAGACGCCAACGGATTCATGGTTAACGGTGGCGATGTGAAGGAGCTCATGAACGGCGGCACGTCAGTCGTTCCCAATCTCGATTCCATCGCCGAGTTCCGCATCTTGACCAACAACTTCGACGCCGAGTATGGCAACTACGGCGGCGGCATTGTAACGTGGTGACGAAATCCGGAGCCAACGCCGTGCATGGCAGCGCCTTCGAGTTCCTGCGCAACACGGCGCTCGATGCTCGTAACTTCTTTTCGCCGGAGCGCAGCTTCTACCGCCAAAATCAATTCGGCGGCACCGTCGGCGGACCCATCAAGAAGAACGCGTCTTCTTTTTCGGCGATTATCAGGGAACAAGCCACTCAGGGCCTCGATCGGGCTTGATTCCGGTGCCCACGCTGGCGAACCGCAGCGGTAATCTTGCGGATGAGGCGTCATCGCTGACGGGCAAAGTCAGCGGCCCTAACCTCGCTACTCTGCTCAGCAACAAGCTTGGCTACGGTGTTACCCGTCAACGAACCATATTACAGGCCGGGTTGCACCACAAGCGCCCAGTGCGTCTTCCCGAATGCCATCATTCCGCAGCGCGCCTGGTCCGCGCCGGCGACGCATCTGCTGCCCTACATCCCGGCTCCGAACGTGGGCGCCTCCACCTTCTCCACAGGCGCCGACGGCAAGATTCTGCGTGACGACAAAGGCAGTGTTCGCATCGACGCAAGCAGTGAACGCTGGGGTTTGCTGACGGGCTACTACTTCTTCGATAACTACAATCTGAATAACCCGTATCCAACCGGACAAGGCGGCGCCAGTGTTCCCGGATTCGCGGCCTTGAATCTAGGACGCGCCCAACTGTATAACCTCGGCGATACCAAAACCTTCGGCCCGTCCATGGTGAACGAACTTCGTCTCAGCTACATGCGCAACGCCAATAACGTCGGACAGCCCGCAGGCGGCGTGGGTCCCTCACTGGCCTCCCAAGGTTTCGTAACCGGTCGTGGCACGCCGGGGATTGTCGCTCTGCTGCCGAAAATCGAAGGCATTGAGAACGTCTCCTTCAATTCCTTTGTCATGGGAACGTCCCACCACCAACTTGGCCCAGGCCAATAATACTTTCGGCATCTGGACAATATCTCGAAGGTTCATGGGGATGCATACCTTCAAGGCGGGTGTCCAAGTCAGCCTGGAGCAAGTCAACGTCAATCCGAATCCCAGTTCAATGGGTCCTTCCAATTCCAGGGTACGGAGACTGGATCGGATTTCGCGGATTTCCTGATCGGTGTCGCCAGCCAATACAATCAGGCGCGATTCGCCGACCTACTATGAACGCCACAAATACGCGCCGCTTTTCGCACAGGATAGCTGGCGAATCCGGCCTAATCTCACGCTGAACCTTGGCGTCCGCTTGGATATGATGGAATACTGGACCGAAAAATATAACCAGTTCCCGGCCTTCATTCTGGGCCAGCAATCGCAAGTGTATCCGCAACCGCCTCCCGGCGTCGTATATCCCACCGACGACGGTGTTCCGAGAACGATAGCGCCCAATGCCACCAAATGGGCGCCGCGCCTTGGCCTCGCTTGGTCGCCGAATAAGTCCGACGGCATCCTGGGTAAGATCATCGGCGGACCTGGCAAAACCAGCATACGCGCCGGTTTTGGAATGTTCTATTCGGTCATTCAAGGAAAGCATCGCTAGCGATAATCTGCCGCAGCCTCCCTACGGCCTAAGCTATACCAGTCCAGCTCCGTCGATCTTTAGCGCGCCTTACCAAACTGCGGCAGATGGATCATTTCGCGGGAACCCGTTCCCATTCGCATTCCCGTC
The DNA here is from genome assembly GCA_963760575.1 of Bryobacterales bacterium. Classification (GTDB taxonomy): domain Bacteria; phylum Acidobacteriota; class Terriglobia; order Bryobacterales; family Bryobacteraceae; genus Palsa-187. The sequence goes on along the minus strand of CAVXEM010000066.1, from coordinate 32,507 downwards.
TCTGAATACGTCCATAATCAATCCGGACCCGCAACAGAGTTTTGACGCATTCCTCCCGATCAATGGCGCCACCGGTCCCAATCCTCAAAATACCTTTCCGTACAATGAGAATTATTTCTTCTCGCTCGAACGGCAATTTAGTGCCAACACGGTACTGAACGTTTCTTATGTGGGCTCGCAGGCGCACCATCTGCTGTTGATGTATTCGGTGAACCCCGGCAATCCGGCCCTGTGCTTGGCGCTGAGTAATCCCAGCCAGGTTGCGCCCGGCTCGGCCACCTGCGGTCCGTTCGGCGGAGACAGGGCACTACACCACCGCCTCCGGCCAAGTTATCAACGGAACGCGGGGACCGTTCGGCGCCGATTTGGGTAACGACGATTTTGAAGGATCGTTCGGCAACTCCAATTATAATTCCCTCCAGTGCCAGTGCGGCACACCAGTAAAGACCTGACTCTTCAGCTCGGGTACACGTACAGTAAGTCCATCGATCAGGGCTCGGCATTTGGCGATACGTCGATCCGTTCAACTTCAGGCAAACGCGAGCCCTTTCCGCCTGGGATCTGAAACACAATTTCGTCATCAGCTACGACTATAAACTTCCTTTTGACCGACTGACCAAAAAATGTCGCGTGTGACCCAAGGCTGGGAGCTGAGCGGAATCACCCGCGCCAGCACCGGTTTTCCAGTGACGCTCAAAAGAACGCGATAATTCGCTGCAGGGAAGCAGCCCAACGGCGTAAATAACTATAGCCTCGATATTGGCCAATACACTGGCGCGCCGCTCAACCTGAACAGCAACCCCCGTAATGGGCTGCCTTATTTCAATCCGGCCTCTTTCACGGCGGCCGCCTTGGGTACCCTTGGAAACGCTTCGCGCCGCTCCTTCCATGGGCCCGGCATGTTGAATTTCAATATGTCCTTGCTCCAGAACTTCAACGTGGCGGAAGCCAAATTGTTGCAATTGCGCATTGAGACCTTTAACACTTTCAATCACACACAATTTTTTGGACCCGCCGCCATCAAGGTAACATCGACAGTCCGCTATTCGGTCTGGCTGTGAAAACGGCCGATGCACGAATTATGCAGCTCGCACTAAAATTCACTTTCTGAGGTTACTGTGCATCGACTCCTAGGCATGGCCGCTCTGTTGGTGCTGTTGATCAGCGCCGTACAGATCGCCATGTGTGCGACCGATTGCGATTGCTTCCTGCCCGCGGCCTCTCGCATGTCGTCGCACTCTACGCGTGCCGACGCCGATGGCTGCCTGTGCTGCGCGCAAGCCGCGCGCGTTTCCGGCGCCGTCGAAGTTCATACCACGCTACGGCAACAAACGGTAGCGCCGAGCGCCGTGCGACACATTCCGCCCGGCGATACGCTGCTGCTCGACCACCCTCCACGCTCCTCTTCGCTCTCCCCATTTGAGAACGCGAAGACCCAGGAGCATCCGTGCGTATCGTCCTATTTATATTGTTCAGCGCAGCTACGCTCTGCGCCCAAGATCCATTCGAGATCCACGTCTACGAATATGAGCCGCTCCCGCCGCGGACTTCCACCTATGAGGCTCATATGAACTACATTGCGAAAGGAGCCCAAGGTTTTCACTTCGCCTCCGAAGTGACCGCGGGCGTGACCGACGATTTCCGTGCCGCCCTCGTCCTGCTGACCGCCAAGCGCCCCGACGGCGCCTACGAGTACGCCGGCTTCCGCGCGCTCCCCCACATCTACGCGCCCCAGCGCTGGCACCTGCCGCTGAACATGGGTTTCGTCGCCGAGTTCTCGTTCGCGAAAGCCGCCTACGTCGACAACCCCTGGCAAGTGGAACTCCGCCCCATCGTAGAGAAGCACATCGGCCGCCTCCAGTTAGACGCGAACCCAGCGGTTTCCCGAGCCCTGCATGGCCCGCACGTCAACCAAGGGTGGGTTTTCGAGCCCGCAGCCCGGGTCGGTTGGCAGCTCTCGCGGAGGTTCACTCCCAGCCTGGAATATTACAGCTCCTGGACCAGCGATCCCATCCATCAAGTATTCGCCGGAGGCGACCTGCTCGTATCGAAGAACGTGACCTGGAGTTTCGGCGCGGGTTTCGGACTCACCCCCGCCACTAACGGTTTCACTTTGAAGTCCCATTTGCAGTTCGAATTCGCCGGACGAAAGACAGACTAATATGTAACAGAAGAACCATGCCCATGACCAAACTAATGACCAATCTAATCGCTGGCGCAATTTTGTGGAGCGGAATCTCCGCGTCCCTGCTGGCACAGACCCCAGCGCCCAAACCCGCAACGGCACCGGCTAAGCCAACCGCCGCTGCGCCCGCGATGCAGGTGAAGGCGGATCTTCGCCAACTCATGCGCGGGACTCTGTTCCCGGCGTCGAACATTATCTTCGCCGCCCAGGACCAGAATCCCGCCGACGTGCCCCCCGCCAAAGACCCTGCCACCGCGACCAATCTCTTAGCCAGCGCGTACGGCAAATGGGAAGCCATCGAGAACAGCGCGCTCGCGCTCTCCGAAGTAGCGAACCTTTTGATGCTCCCCGGACGCAAATGCGCCAACGGCCGCGCGGTCCCGATCAATAATCCGGATTGGCCAAAATTTGTCCAAGGCCTGCGCGACGCCGGGATCGTGGTTTACAAAGCCGCCCAATCCAAGAATCAGGACAAGATCATCGACGCCGCCGATGTCATGACCACCGCCTGCGCCAACTGCCACGACAAGTATCGCGAGAAACCCAATCTAGCGGACCGGTGCCAATAACATGCGCCTCTCTAAACTGATTCCCATTGCGCTCTTGTGCCTGGCCGCTCCGCTGCTAGCCCACAACGTAGCCGCCCGCGACGCCGCGTTTCTGAAGCAAAACCAAGGCACGCAGATCTTCCCGTTCCTCTACCTGGGCGCTAAACACATGGTGACCGGCTACGATCACCTGCTCTTCCTGTTCGGCGTGATCTTCTTTCTCTACCGTCTGAAAGACGTGGCGATCTATGTGACCTGCTTCGCCGTCGGCCACAGCGTCACGCTATTGAGCGGAGTGCTTACCGGCGTGCACGTCAATCCCTTCCTGGTCGACGCGCTCATCGGGCTCTCGGTTGTTTATAAGGCTTTCGATAATCTGGCAGGTTTCCGCAGTCTGTTCGGTTTTCAGCCCAACACCAAACTAATGGTGCTGGGCTTCGGGCTGGTGCACGGCTTCGGACTCGCCACCAAACTTCAAGACCTTCATCTATCCACCAAAGGTCTGGTGGGCAATCTGGTTTCCTTCAACGTGGGTGTGGAATTAGGGCAGCTCATTGCCCTGTCGATCATTCTGCTCGCCATGACCTGGTGGCGCAGCACCAGCGACTTCGTCAAGCACGCCGTCGCCGCCAACGTAGTGGTCATGATGCTGGGCTTTCTACTGATCGGCTACCAACTCACTGGATACTACACCGGGAGGGCCGCATGAGCTCAACCCCTGTCATGCTGCCTTCTCCGTCCGGCCTGCTAGCGCGTCTGGGCGGTGCGCTAGTGGTTGCCGTAATTATTCTGCTTCTGTTCGTAATGCCGGCCGAGTACCAAATCGACCCCACCGGCTTCGGCAAACTCACCGGGCTGACCAAAATGTCGCAGACAGTGACGGCACCTCCGCCTGCGACTGCCACGCCAGTAATGAACACCACCGCCGCCCACACCTACACCGTGCCCTTCCGCACCGATGAAATCGCCATTCCTATCGGCAAGGATGGCGAATTGGAATACAAGGTTCACATGCAGCCCGGCGGCACGCTGGTCTATTCCTGGAAATGCGCGGAGCCCCTGTACATCGACTTCCACGGCGAATCCGACAAAGACCCCGGCAACGCCACCAGCTACACAGTGACCCAGGAAGCCAAGGAAGGCAACGGCTCGCTAATCGCACCCTTCGCTGGAATCCACGGCTGGTTCTTCCAGAATCAGACCGATCACGTGACCGTGATCCACCTGAAGATGAGCGGCTTCTACGAACTGATCCCTGCCGCCGCCAAGTAGCCTTATTGCGGCAGCGGCACGCGTTGCTTACCCGCGAAGATCTCGCCGAAGAGTTCGACCACTTCGCCATGCAGCACCGTGTTGTCCGCCAAAATGTGTGCCCCCCGCAGATCGAGCGGTGCGCCCAGCATGTCCGTGCACAGCCCACCCGCCTCGCGCACCAGCAGACTCCCCGCCGCCATGTCCCAAGGGTTCAGCGCAAACTCCCAGAAGAAATCCAGCCGCCCGCAAGCCACATAAGCCAGATCCAGCGCCGCCGCCCCCGCCCGCCGTACGCCATGCGACAACATCGCCAGTTGATAGTAAAAATGAATGTTGACGTTCTGATGCCGCTTGCGGGAAGGGAAGCCGGTGGCCGATAGCGAGTCCTCGATCCGCGACGTGGGAGTCACCCGAATCGGGACTCCATTCAAGTAAGCCCCGGACCCCAACTCCGCCTGAAACATTTCATCCCGCGTAGGATCGTAGATCACGCCCGCAATCATCTCGCCCGCCCGCTCCAGCGCCAGCGTCACGTTATAAAACGGAAACCCATGCGCGAAATTCGTAGTACCATCCAGTGGATCCACATACCAGCGGTATTCCGATGACCCGTCAATTCCGCCGCCCTCTTCCGCCAAAATCGCATGCGTGGGAAAGTGCCGTTGCAACCGTTCGACCACCAGCCGTTCGCTCGAGCGATCCGCCTCCGTCACCAAATCGTAAGTGCCCTTGAGCTCGAACCCCACGCGCCGGCGTGCGAATTCCGAAATAACAGCGCCCGACTCACGCGCAATCTCAGCGGCAATCTCGACAAAACTTTTCAAGACTGCGCCAATTCGTAAAGGTATTTCATATCCTGCTTGTAAAGAAACAGGTTGGGAGCGCCCTCCCGAGTCAGCCGGATAAAAGTCGCGTCGTAAAACTCGACCAGCCCCTCCACTTCCTGGTTGTCGCTCAGCCGCACGCGCACCGGAATGCGCTCATCAACCAGGTGCTGCAAGTACTGCACCTCTTGTTGCGTGTGATCGGGAGCTTTAATCTGACTGATTTTTCCGGCCACGGCGAGTTGACTCTAACGGGAGACAACTCCATAGTAGCCAGCGCGCGTCGAGATACGCAAATCCGGGCGCTGCGGAAGTTCCACGCGAACCCGGTGGAATTTGCCGTCGCCCGCCGCCGGACCATGCGGATAGTAGCCGATCAAATATTGCGTGCGCAATTCGCGCAGGATGTCCGCGAAGGTGCGGTCGAGCTCGCCCACCGTAGGATAAAACGCGCGCCCGCCGGTGCTCTGCGCCAGAGTTTCCAGCGCATGCTCGCCGCCAATGTTGCGCCCCGCCGGATTGGTGATGGGCACCACCACGATGGGATAAAATACCGCGTCAGCCTTCTGCGCCGCCGCCAATGCGTCGGAATACCGCTTCATGCTAGTGGTATCGCCGCCATCCGTCACCACCACGATCACGTGCCGCCCGTCGCGGTCGCGCAGCGCCGAACTCGAAAGATAAATCGCATCGTAGAGCGACGTCCCCGCGTCCGCTTTCAACGGCCGCAGACTGTCTTCCAGCCGCCCCAGCCGCCGCGTAAACGAATTGAGCAGCGTAACCTGATCGTTGAAACTGTAAAGCGACGCCGCGTCCTCCGGGTTGCCTTCCTTCACCAGCGCATTCAAGAATTTCGTCAGCGATACCGTCTCATACTTCAGGTCCTTGGCAGTCGAGCCGCTAGTGTCGATCAACAGCGTGACCGACAGAGGCTGTGTGGTCTGATGCTCGAAAACAGTAATTTCCTGCGGCACGTCTTTGTCGAATACCGTGAAGTCGCGCTTTTCAAGCGAACCCACCAGCTCGCCCGCGGGATTTTTCACCGTCACCAGCAGGCGCACCAACTGCACGTCGATCTTGAAGTTCGCGTCCTGCCCCAGCAAGGCTGAGCAGACCAGGGTTAACAAAGTGACGAGCCTCATGCTTGCGCTTTCACGACGGCGTCGTCCCACTCGCCGTCCACCCAAACTTCGCCGTCGACGAAATATTCTTTCTTCCACACCGGCACAACTTTCTTAAGCCGGTTGATCCCTTCGAGCGCCGCCTCGAACGCCGCCCGCCGGTGCGGCGAAGTCACCACCACCGCCACGCTAGTCTCGCTGATCTCCAACCGTCCCAACCGGTGCACCATAGCGATGCGCCCGATCTCATGCCTGCGCGCAATATCAGCCCCGATCTCCGCCATCATGCGCAGCGCCATCGGTTCGTAACATTCGTATTCCAGAAACCGCGTAGCCCGCCCCTTGGTATTGTTGCGAGCCACCCCTTCGAAGTTGACGAACGCCCCGTCCTCGCCGCGCAAAAGTTGCCGCGCCAGCGCCGTCCCATCAATCGCATCCCGCGTCAACGCAAAATAATTCCCCGCCGCATCGGTAAGGTAGGGCAGGCCTCCAGGCCTGCCATCCGCCCCCCCACTCACCGGAGGCAGCAGCGCCACTTCATCCCCCTCCGCCAGCGGCGCCGCCGGCGAAGAAAACTGCTGGTTCAGAGCCAGCACAGTACTCGCCGCCATCTCCCGCAGCCTTGGAAACCGCCCAGCGTAATGTTCGAAAACCGAACCCAGCGTCCCGCCGTCCGGCATTTCCAGGGAGTCCTCGCGGAGCCCCACCACGTCACGAATTACCCCAAAAAACAAGACTCGAATGCGCACTGTGCACATAGTAACAGACTGCTTTGCGCTCAGTCCGGTTTCGTCGAAGGTTATAATCGGCGGGATGGAGCCCGTCGTTACCAACGCCAATAACTGCGTCAATACCAGCCTTCGCGTCCGCTACGCCGAAACCGACCAGATGGGCGTGGTCTACTACGCTAACTACCTCATCTGGATGGAAGTGGGGCGCGTGGAATTCTGCCGCGCCCAAGGCATCCGCTACCGCGATATGGAGGAGGCCGACGGCGTTCTGCTGGTAGTAGCTGAAGCCAACTGCCGCTACCTGGCCCCCGCCCGCTACGACGACGAAGTCCGCATCGCAACCACCTTGGCCGCCGCCAACCCGCGTATGATCCGTTTCGATTACGAACTGTTTGACCAGACCAGCGGCACGCGCCTGGCCCACGGCTTCACCAAACATATTTTTTGCGGCCGTGACTTTCGTCCCAGCAAGTTGCCGCAAAAATACTGGCCGCTCTTCGGAATGTGAAGGCGAATCCCGCTATATTGAAAAAGTGAGCACCCTCTCCATCCGCGACCTCGATCTCCAAAACAAACGCGTCTTCATGCGCGTCGATTTCAATGTCCCCCTAGCCCCCGGCGGCAAAGAAATCACCAGCGACAAACGCATCAAAGCCTCGCTCCCTAGCATTCAATACGCGCTCGACCACGGCGCGGCGTTAATCCTGGCCAGCCATCTAGGCCGCCCGAAGGGGAAACCAAATCCCGAGATGAGCCTGGCCCCCTGCGCCGAACGCCTCTCGACGCTCTTAGGCAAGCCAGTAGCCATGGCCCCCGATTGCGTAGGCCCCCAAGTCGAAGCCATGCTCCCCAAGCCCGGCCAAGTCCTGCTCCTAGAGAACCTCCGCTTCCACCCCGAAGAAGAAAAGAACGACCCGGCTTTTTCCCGCCAGTTAGCCGCCCTCTGCGACGTCTACGTCAACGACGCCTTCGGCTCCGCCCACCGCGCCCACGCCTCCACCGTCGGCATGATCGCCTACGTGAAACAAGCCGCCGCCGGCCTCTTGATGGACAAGGAACTCGAATACCTGACCAAGGTGACGAAGAATCCGGAACGCCCCTGCGTGGCGATTTTAGGCGGCGCAAAAGTCTCCGACAAAATCGAAGTCATCCAAAACCTAATGAAGGTAGTCGACCGCCTAATGATCGGCGGCGCCATGGCCTACACGTTCCTGCGCGCCCGCGGCGAGACCACCGGAAAATCGTTAGTGGAAGAAGACAAGATCGACCTAGCGAAAGAGTTGCTAGCCGCCAGCGGCGACAAACTAATGCTCCCCGTCGATCACGTAGTAGCTTCAGAGTTGAAAGCCGGCGCGGAAAACGAAGTAGTCGACCGCGTCCCCGACGGCAAAATGGGTTTAGACATCGGCCCCAAAACCATAGAAGCGTATTCCAAAGTCATCGCGTCTGCGAAGACTATCATCTGGAACGGCCCCATGGGCGTCTTCGAAATGCCTCCCTTCGACAAAGGCACAGTAGCCCTGGCCAAAGCCGTAGCCGCCTCAGGAGCCGTCAGTGTAGTAGGCGGCGGCGACTCCGAGAAAGCCGTCAAATCCGCCGGCGTAGCCGACAAAATTTCCCACATCTCCACCGGCGGCGGCGCATCGCTCGAATTCCTAGGCGGCGTAGAACTCCCCGGCGTAGCAGCCCTAACTCAGCATTCATCCTGAGTCCAAACTCCAACCAAAATCCAAAGTTCAAACAAAAGTCCAACCAAATGTGGGGCGGGCCTCCTGGCCCGCGGCCGACGTCCCCGTCGGCCCTCCCGCCTTGCAAACCACCGCCGGACCAGGAGGTCCGGTGCGGACGTAGACGTCCGCCCCACAAGATCAGAAACTAGTAGTAAGTCAGCGTCTCAATCCCAGTGCCCGCATGGAACGTGTTCACCACTTTCCACTCCTTGAGATCCACCACCGACACTGACCCATCCCCGTGATTCGCCACCAGCATCGTCTTCCCATCCGGTGAAAACGCGAATCCCATCGGGTCCTTGCCCACCGTCAACACCTTCTGCGCCCCATGCAAATCCGCCGCGCTAACCTCGTTAACGAACGCCCCCCGCAGCGTCATCGTAAAAATCTTGCTGCCGTCCAAACTGTACTTAACCTTGTAAGCGCTGCCCGTGTTGTCCTTCAGCGTGACGCGATCCACCACCGTGTCAGTAGCCGGATCGATCACAATCATCACCGGCTCCGTAGAATCCATCACCACCACGCGCTTGCCGTCAGGAGAAACCGCCACGCCCTCCGTGCCGCCCGGCGTGGGCACCCGCGCCACAATCTTGTGCGACTTCAAATCGATCACGCTAACGTACGGCTTGTCTTTTTTATTAGTGACGTACAGCTTGCTGCCGTCCGGCAGAATGCCGATCCAATGCCCGGTGCCTTCGTTGTCGATGGTGTCGACAACCTTCCGCGCCTTGGGATCGATCACCAGCACCTTGCGGCTGATGTCGCAAGTGACATAAATCATCCCAGCGGAATCGATCTGAATCCCATGCGGCGCAACGTTAGGCGAGACGTCAATCGTCCCCACCAGTTTCTTCGCCGCCAGATCCACGATCGCCACCTCGTGCCCCGGATGCGGATTCTTCCCGTAAACCCCGTCGCCATAAATCGGAATGTAAGCCGTCTTGTGATCGGCGGTCACCACGAAGTCATGCGGGTTCATGCCCAATTCGATGTTCGCGGTTTCCTTCCAGGTCGCCGGATCGAAAAACCGCACGTGCGCACCCAGCTTGTCCACCATCATGACGCCGGTTTTGCCGGTGGGATTGTTGAGATCAACCTTAGCGGCGACCAACGCGCCGGCCAGGCACACCGCCAGCGCCAAATTCCTGCATTGAGTCATCATGTTTGACATGATACTCCGGAAAGGGCGGTAGTTCGAGGGATCCGGCTAAGTCGTCTTAGCGCGCTTCACGAACGGCGACCGGTGCTGCGCGCGTTTACGATCCGCTTCGTCCTTCGCAGCGCTGCGCCGGTTGACGTACACCAGCATATCGGTCTCGGTGAAAGTAACCGCTTTCGCCGGACCAGTCTGCTGCTGATCTTCGAGCAGCGCCCGGCACAGCAGCGGCAATTCCTGCAGCGGGATCTTATGTTTCACCAGCAGCGACATGTCCGCCGACACCGTGAACTCGGTCCGGCTGTGGTCCCCCGCCACGCGCTGAAACGCGAAGCGCCGGACGTTGGCTTCCTGCCGGAATCCCGTTAAGACAAAGTCCATAGTCAGATTCAATGAGTCTCGTTTTCGGTGACCCGCGGAGTCCCGTCCCACGGCAAGTCAGCTTCATCGACCTCGAAAATCACCGGCCCATCCAACAGCGGAATCTCTTCTTCCAGTGGGGAAACCCCACCCGCGGTGCGCCGCTCCGCCCGCTTGGCATTCTTTTCCTGTTGCTTTTCCTTGCGCAGTTGTTCCTTCTGCCGTTTTTTGAAAGACTGCGGTCCGCGACCGGCCATAGCGCGCTCCTGATTTTAAAAATTTGCCGGACTGTCTCCGTATAACTGCTTTAGTTTCCAACGTTGGCGCCAGGAGTGCTGGCAAGGCCCTCAGGCGTAACGGATATAGGCAGAGACATCTTTAGTTTAGCACTTTACCAGGCGGATGGCGTAATCCCAGTTCGCAGATTCGCGTTAATCGCGTTCATTCGCGGTTAATCATGCCGGGTTTAGGGTTAAGCCGGCCGCGATATCCCTAATCGCTTCATGCGGCTGCGCAGCGTACTAGGATTCAAACCCAGAATCGCCGCCGCCCCCTGCGGTCCTTCCAGTACCCACCGCGTCGACCCCAGCGTATTCTCAATATGCCTGCGCTCGGCCTCTTCCAGACTCCGCGGAGGCGCCTCGGCACTCACTTCAGCCAGCGGCGCATTGAGCACCCTGTCTTCGCACAGCGCCACCGCCCGCGCCAGCACATTCTCCAACTCCCGAATATTCCCCGGCCAATCGTAAGCCATCAACTGCTGCATCATCGCCGGCGCGATCCCCTCCACCGGCCGTCCGAACTGGCGCGCGTACTTTCGCACAAAATGCGCCGCCAGCGCCGGAATATCTTCGCGCCGTTCGCGCAGCGGCGGGACCTCCACCGGCACCACCAGCAGCCGGTAATACAGGTCCATGCGAAAACGCCCCTCGCGAACCGCTTCCGCCAGATTGCGATTGGTAGCCGCCAGCAGCCGCACGTCCACTTTCATGGTTTTATTCGAACCCACCGCTTCGAACTCCTGCTCCTGCAAGACCCGCAGCAGCTTGGCTTGACTCTCTAACGGCAGTTCGCTGACTTCATCCAGGAACAGCGTGCCTCCGTTGGCGTATTCGAAGCGCCCGACCCGCTTCTCCGATGCACCCGTGAACGCGCCCTTCACGTGGCCGAACAATTCGCTCTCGATCAATCCCGCCGAAATGGCCGCGCAATTCACCTTCACCAGCGGACGCTCGCGCCGGTCGCTTAGATTGTGGATCGCCCGCACTACCAACTCTTTTCCGGTACCCGTCTCGCCTTGGATCAATACCGTCGCCGAAGTCGACGCCACCAGTTGAATGCGATTCACCAGCTCGCGGAACGCCGGACTCGCTCCCACCATCTCCATCGCTAGGATGATCCGCGCGGATTTCCTCTTTGAGATAAGCGTTATCCTGCTCCAGGCGGGCCCGCAACTGGCTGAGCTCCTCCACCCGCTGCTCCAGTTCCTGGTTCAACTTCCGTTCCCGCGCTTGCGCCTCCCTTCAACTCCGTGATGTCGCGCCCCGTGACCCACGCCCCCAGCAGCGTCCCGTTTTCGATGATGCCCGTGCGTGTCATCAGAATGGTGCGTCCAGCCAACTTCCGCTCCACCTGCGAAAACTGGTAGCCGTGCCGGATGAAAGCGCGCAGGCGGTCCATCTGCTCCGGGTCCGACCGTGGACTGAACTGTTCCAGCCGCGCCCCGATAAACGCCGCCGCATCCTTCAAACCAAACAGGACGGCCGCCTGGTTGTTGGAATCCGCAACGTAAGCGTATTGGTAATAGTGTTCGATCTGCTCATCCTCCGGCGCGTCCAGTGAAATAGGATGCTCGAGATCTACCCGCACGATGGCCTCGTTGCCGTGAGTGACGAACCCGCGCCAGCGTTCTTCGGTGTGCGCCAGCGCCTCTTCGTATTGTTGGCGCTCCAACTCCGCGGCCGCCCGCTCCGCGAATATCTGCAGCACCGCCTCCGCCAGTTTAGGATTCGCCAACGGCTTGCGCGTGATCGCGCAGATCAAGCCCAGACAGCGTCCGCTCGAATCGAGCAGCGGCGCGCCCACATATCCCTCAGCGCCCAGTTCCACCAGTTGATAGTCCGTGGGAAACAACCGCTGCACGCCGTCCGCGAAAGAGCAGGTGCGCTTATCGACGACGCCCGCGCAAGGCGTGCCCGCCAAGTCATATTCGAAAGCAGGAGTTTCGCCGCCCGAAGTGTGCACCGCCAGCGTGCGGATTCTTTCGCCGCCCGCTTTGAGACCGCCCACCATGACCAGATCGGCCGCCAGCGCGCGCGAAAGTTGCCGCACCAGCGAGCGCAGGAACCCTTCGCCGGTATCCCGCCACATGCCCCGCGCAATCTCAAAGACCAGGTGCTCGAGATCGCCGCCGGGTTGGACTGCACTCATGGCGCGCCGCGCCGCCCCCCGCGGAGCACGGCTACGTGCACCATTCTATGCGAGCCTTCTACGCTCCGCAAACCTGTCCCGAACCCGCCTTGCTGTTCTCCTCCCACAGAGTCCACTTCACCAGACTTGCCTTGAGAGTGGTAAACAGAAACGGTTTCGGCATGACATCGTTCATCCCCGCCGCCAGGCACTCCAGCCGGCTCATGCTGGCCGTGGTTCCGACAATCGGAGTCACACGCCCCTGCGGCATGCGCCGAATGCGAGCCGTGGTTTCCAGCCCGTCCATCTGCGGCATCTGCCAGTCCATCAGGATCAGGTCATAAGTCTCTTTTGCGAACAGCTCGATAGCTTCGCCGCCCGTGGATGCTGTATCCACACTGCACCCCAACCGTTCGAGCATGGTGCGCGCCGCCTGCGCGCTAATTTCATCGTCCTCCACCAAGGAGGACTTGTATCTGCCGGATCGACATGGATCACCTCGGCGCATTAAAATGCAAGCCGAGGCCCAACACCAAACGATTGAAAAAGAACGCTGCCGCCACGCCGCAGCCCGTGAAATTTCGTGGCCGCCTTCGTGGCCCCCACGACGAATCGTGGCTCGCAGGTCGGGAGTGCGATCAGCGCCCGCTGCGCGCCGCGAAAGAACTGGGCGGAGGCTCCGCGCGAAACCGCCGCGCCGCCTGAATACCCGCGTACACGAAAAGCGCCAACACCACCAGTTGCGCAATCGCAAACGGCGGCTCCGATTGCGTAGGCGCCAACGCATTCAACGCCGGCACTTTTTCGAAGGACTGCACCACCAGCACGAAGCAGTTGAAGTACAACGCCACCACCGAGCAGATCACGTAAGTCCGCCGCCATCCGCCCGCGAGGTTGAATTTATAGAGCGCCGCAATCGCGCCGGTCAGCGCGATCAGAGAAAGAATGCCCACGCCGTGAGAAGGCAAGAAGTGCGCCACCGGAAAACCAAATCCCGTGGCACTGGTAGCCACCGTGGTTGCCAGAAACAGCCCCGCCCAACCGCGGAAGTTCTTCCCCTTCAGGAGCCCGAACAGAACCACCAGTCCCGAGCCGATGCCAACTAAGCTGATCGCCACATGCACCGCAGTGTAAGTAGCCAAACTCATGCCAAAGACCATACCGCGTCTCCTTTGGACAGATGCTACTACGTTGCGGCAGGAACTTGCTACAGCGTTCTCAGGAAGGCGGCCAGATCGTCCTTCTCCTGCGGAGTAAAGCCCACATTGAAGCGCTTATTGTAAAACTCGATCACGTCGTCGATGGTTTCGGCAGACCCGTTATGAAAGTACGGCGCGCGCGCCGGCAACCCGCGCAGGATCGGACCCTTCAGCCGTCCGACATCAACCCATTTACCCGTAATCAGCGCGCGCCCCGGATCGGTGGTCAGCTTGATCTCCCCCGTCGCGATGTTCTCGAGCGTCATCACCGGCAGATAACTCACATCGAGCGGGCTATCCAGATCGCCCACTCCAATATTGAGCGGCGCCGAGACCGAATGATTCCCCACGTTCGGCGAGTCGTGACAAGTCCCGCAGAACCCATGAATCACCGGCAGGTTCAAATCGTCGTTCAGCCCGGCGACGTTAGTAATGTTGATGGGCTTAGTATTGAAGATCGCCTCGCCCCGCGCAATCTGCGCGCGATAATGATCCTGGTTCTGTTCGTGGTGCTGCGGGTATAAACCGGCCCACGCCGTATACAAATTGAAAATAGAACTGGTAAACGCCGGCTCGTTCGCCGGACCCATCCCGATCGGATCGTTGATCCCCACAAAGAACGCCGAAAGCTGATTCATCAGCGCCCGCGGACCGCCCGTCGCCCCCGCCGCCCTCAAACTACCGGCCTTATAATCCTTCGCCTGCGCCGTGAGCAATTGCATTTCGAAATTCACGATGTCGTCGACCTGCGCCGCCGTCGGCACCGCGCCTTGCGCGTGACCGGTAGTAGCGTCCACCGCCTGATGACGCAGATTGAACAGCAGCAGCGACAGCGAAGAAGGATCGCCCGCATTCACCGGAAAGGTGATCTTCTTGGTCCCCGTCTGCGCCGACGATTCCCGCCCGTCCCACATCAGCGTGCTCAGAAAACTCAGATTGGTCGACGGCAGCGGCCGCCGGTACATCGACAGCGTGGCGGTATCGCCGCAGCCGTAAGGATTCGCCACGCTCATCACCTTAAATTCCGCCCCACTCGGCACCGCCACCGCGATGCGAATCACGCCGCGCTTGATCAGCAGACTGTATGCCTGCCGCCGCTTGCTCACGCTCGAAGTGTCGATGTTATGGTCGCAATTGGAGCCGTCAACCGTGCGGAAGATCGGGTCCAGCCCGTGCGTAGCTTCAAACCGCTCCTTCACTTCCTGCGCCGAAATACTGAACCCCTGCGCTGCCTGATGGCAGGTAGCGCAACTGCGCCCGTTGCTTCCGATGGATTGAAAGAACGCGCCGCTGATATCCAACGCCGTGCCATTCACGTTCATCGTTTTCAGAACGCCACTGGCATTCGGATAAGGAAATAAATTAGGGATGGTTTGACCGAAGGTAACTTGAACTAACATAACTCCGATTACGACACTTAGGGTTTTCATTGTTGCCGAGTATACTTCAGACCCTCGCTGAAGCAATTATGAAAATCACCCTAGGCCGCGGCTAGAGTACCATGACTTTTTTATCCGCTCTCCCCCGGATCGCGTTCCCATTCCGCGCGCTCCTCCGCCAGAATCGTCAGCAGAGCCATCGCCACCGATACGATGATTGGACCCACAAACAACCCAATCACTCCAAAAGCCTCCACCCCGCCCAGCAGGGAAAAGAAGATCAGCAAGGTGTTCAGCTTCACCCTGCCGCTGAGCACCAGCGGGCGCAGCACATTGTCGGCCATCGAAATCACGCCGGCGCCATAGATGACCATAAACAACGCCTTCCCCCAATGCCCCGTGGCGCCCAAATAGATAGCGGCCGTTCCCCACACGATCGTCGCCCCCACCAGCGGAACTGTCGACAGCAGCGCCGTCATCACCGTCCACAACATCACGTTGGGCAGCCCCGCAATCCAATAGCCCAGCGCTCCCAGACCACCCTGCGCGAGCGCCACCGCCAGAACCCCATAGAAAGTTGGCGACGATCGAATCGAAGATGGTCTTCAGCAATTGCTCGTAGCGCTGCGGCTTCAGCGGCAACAGCGAGCCCAATCGCCGCAGAATCCCCGCCCCGTCCCGCAACAGAAAGAAGAGCGTGAACAACATGGCGAAGGTTTGCCCGATGGTACTGGTGATATTCAGCACCAGCGACTTCGCCCAGTTCAGCAATTCAGCGCTGGCATCCTGCAGCCGGTCGAGCGCCGTGCTTCTCAGTTGTTCCCGCGATACCCCAGTCTTCTCTTCGAGCCAGGCGAAAGGCCGCTCGCTCACGCGTGTAAAGTATTCCCCCCACCCCGCGTCTCCCGAGCTCTGCTCGTTCAGCCACCCATATAGCGCCTTGGTCTCAGCGGCCAGCGTATTCACAAAGAACACCGCTGGTACCAGCAGCATCCCCAACACAGCCACCGTGGTCAGCAGAGCCGCCGCGCTCCGGTTTCGCACATAGCGAAGCAGCAGCGTGAACAGCGGATAGACCGCCACCGCCAGCAGCGTCGCCGTAATGATCGCCCCCAGAAACGGCCGGGCAATCAGATAGCTCAAGTAAAGCGCCCCCGCCGTCAGCAGCAGTAAAAAGCCAAACGCGAGCCTCTTGTCGGCGGGGCCGTTGCTCATCGTGGACTCAATGTTCGCTCACAACTCCAGATGGCCGCGGTACACCATCTCTTTGAGCGTGAACTTGCATTTTATTTCCAGCGGACCGATCTTGGTCACAAACGTGACCTGTTTGTCTTCCAGCGTGAGTGGCGACTCGCGCGGGAAATAGAACAGCATGCCTGCGGGCGATAATGGACTCGCCGGCGCCAGCTCCACGCGCACCAGATCGATCGGGTCGTTCCTCCGCTCCAGCCGGGTGCGCTCCTTCAGAATGTCGAACTTGACCTGGCGCTGCTCGGAGCTGTCGTCATCGGAAGGCAGCGCGTTGGGGATGTTGCCAACCACGTTGATGACGTAGTTCTCCGCGAACGCCGCCGTCGTCTTTCGCTTCAGAGCTTCCCGCACCGGAAGCGCCGATTCCCAGCGCACGCGGGCTTTCCATTTGCCCGGAGTCTCCGGAATCGGCCTCTCGCCGTTCGGGCCCACGGGCCCGGCGGACGCGATCTGTGCCGGATCGATATCGATGACGTCCGGCAGCGGCGCGCCCAGCGGACCGGTCCTGGCGGTGTTGACGATCGAAGCCTCCTTCGTCCACGGCGATTTGGTCAGCAGCCGCTCCACTTCGTCACGGGTCCAGTCGGCCGCCTGCTTTTGATCCCAAAACTCCGCGGCGAACGCAGCCTCGGCCGCCAATCCTAAAGTGAGCAGGAGCGCGCTACGTCTGGTCGGCAGTAAGCTTTTCGGCATGAGAAGGTTCGGCGTAAGAAACGCCTTCTGGCCGCGTCTCCTAAATGCCGATGCTACTACTCCACGGCGGAAATTGCCACTGCCGCCTGCGACTGAAAGCCAGCATTCGAGCTTGCTCACTGCAGCCCGTGGTGTATAATTCGCCGAAGCCTAGCAATGCCAAATTCGCCCTATACACTGCCTACCCCCGGCAAGCCGCCCGCGCGTCCTCCGCTGCGCAAAATTGCCATCGAAGAACATTTCGATCATGCGGCTGCTTCCACTTTGGCCGGCGCCGCGCGAGCCGGTGACATCGAAGCCCAGGCTCGCCGCTTCGGCCTGGAACCCGAGTGGTTCCGCGCCGTCTCGGAACGTGTTTTTGAGTTCGAGGAAAAACGCCTCGCGGCCATGGATTCCGGCCACATCGACGTCTCGATTCTCTCGCTGACCACTCCCGGTGTGCAGGGCATCCCGGATGTTCCCCGCGCCGTGGCCGCCGCCCGCGAAATCAACGATTTCCTTGCCGCGGAGGTGATCGCCAAGCACCCCGATCGCTACGCCGGCTTTGCGACCCTGGCTTTACAGAATCCCGCGGAGGCCGCCCGCGAACTGGAGCGCTGCGTCACCCGGCTGGGCTTCAAAGGCGCGCTCATCAACGGATATACCAATACTGCCGGCTCGGCGGCAGGCGAGTATCTGGACCAGCCCGAATTCTGGCCCTTCTGGGAAGCGGTGGAGGCGCTAAACGTTCCCGTGTACCTCCACCCCCGCACCCAGTTCGAGCAGGCTGCCTACCAGGGTCACCGCGAACTCGTAGGTGCGACCTGGGGTTTCGGCACGGAAACCGCCATGCACACGCTCCGCCTGGTTTTCGGCGGCGTATTCGACCGCTTTCCCAAACTCACCGTGATCCTGGGGCACCTGGGCGAAATGCTGCCGTATTTTTCCTGGCGCATCCAGCACCTGTTCGAGCACAATCCTTTTGGCAAGAAAATCGAGCGCCGCCTGGAAGACTATTTGTGCGAGAACTTTTACATCTCGACCAGCGGCTGCTGGAGCGATCAAGCCCTGATTTGCGCTTTGCTGCTGGTAGGCGGCGACCGTTTGTTGTTCGCCGTCGATTATCCCTACGAGCGAATGGACCTGGCGTCTGAATGGCTCGACCGCGCGCCCATCAGCGAAAACGATCGCCGGAAAATCGCGCATGGTAACGCGCGCGCGCTGTTCAAGCTGTAACTCTGACTCTCGATACCGACATAAGCCCGCTGCGTTCCCGCGCGCTTCGCGATTTTCGCTGCGACAGCTCGTATTCAACCCGCTACTCTGAAGCTGGATGCGTGGTCAAATCAAACTTACGACCGGTTTCCCTTCCGCCGCGAAGGCAGCCAAGAACCTCGGAGTCTCCAAACGAGTTGCCAGAGACTTGTCTTTGCTAGCCGAGCGCTCCCTGAGGACCGGAGAATACGTGCTACCGGGCGTTGGCCAGCTAGTGCGTGTAGGCCGCAGGACCTACATTCGCCGTTTATCCAAAGCAGTGAAATAGCAAAAAGAAATGCCAATAGTAACTTGGTCGAGAATTTAGATTTTGTGCGATGACAGAACGCTGACAATTCCACCGGCAAGCTCTTCGAGAAGATTACAGTGGCTTTGAACATCGACTGCAGTCACAGGCGCGTTCGCCCGCCCGGTGTGTGCGCACTCGTTGCGAATTGCCATAAAACTTTCCAATTCGGTACTGATCGTTGATCTTCCAACATGCTCCTCTAGAGTCACCATTGGTTTCTCGACACCGATCGACTCGATGAACCTGGACTGTTGCTTCTGATCCCAACGCCCTCGACGCTGGAAGTCTGGGCTCAGATTGATTTGCTCCCTGATCATCTCAGGGAGCGTCGAGATTGGGAGCTCGATCTTCTGAGATACGATCTGCCGCATCTGTTCGCGATACTTTTTTTCGAGCGCAGCAGCACCTTCCTCGGGAATATCTTCCCCGCGATCAAGCATATCTTCGTTCTCTGCCATCAAGCCCTCCAATAGCCAATAGTGTCAACTACTAAAAAAAGAGATGAGTGAGCCCACAAGAAAACGCTCACTCCGGGTGTGTGTCCCTAACGGTGCGCCCAGCAATGCGATGATACCTAGAGACGGAAAAGTTCAAACATCTAGTTTTTCATGAATGCAGCCCCGAAGCACAAGCGCCAGGAATCGGATGAGGTGTTAGATCTAAGTCATCTTATCCCGACTGAAGTCCTGCCGCTTAAAAACCCACAAACGGATCTCCCGCGAATCGCTAAGGATCCTAAACTGGTGGAGCTTATCTGGGAGGCCGTTCAACAGATCCCAACGCGCCACCAACTCAACCTCGGTGACGCCCGTTTGATCAATATTCTCCCGTCGGAGAGTGTTCATCTGGTGGTGACATCTCCACCTTACTGGACTCTGAAAGAGTATCGGGACGCCGAGGGTCAGATGGGTCACATTGAGGATTACGAAAAGTTCCTCGACGAGCTTGATAAGGTTTGGTCGCACTGTTATCGCGTTCTTGTGCCGGGCGGTCGTCTGATCTGTGTCGTCGGTGATGTATGCCTATCTCGTCGCCAGAACAAAGGAAGGCACACCGTGGTTCCCCTCCATGCTTCCATCCAGGAACGCTGCCGAAAAATTGGATACGATAATTTAGCCCCGATTATCTGGCACAAGATTGCAAACGCGGCTTATGAAGTAGACAGCGGGGCGGGCGGGTTCCTCGGCAAGCCGTATGAGCCGAATTCCGTCATCAAGAACGACATCGAGTTCATTTTGATGGAGCGTAAGTCCGGAGGATACCGGACTCCCGATCTTGCTACTCGAGTGCTAAGTGTAATCTCTGGGGCGAACCACAAAAAATGGTTTCAACAAATCTGGTCAGGTCTTACCGGTGCATCTACCCGATACCATCCGGCGCCGTATCCAGTGGAGTTAGCGGAGAGACTGATTCGAATGTTCAGCTTCGTTGGTGATACAGTGCTCGATCCGTTCCTGGGAACGGGGACGACCGCTGTGGCAGCAGCGAAGACCGGTAGGAATAGCGTCGGGTTCGAGGTCGATGAGTACTATTTCGATCTCGCACATAAACGCGTAGCGAACGAAGTTGGTTCACTCTTCAGCAAAGCCTCAGTAACAGCTATCAAGAAGTAGGAGCGCTTCAACTCGATGAGTCTAGGTCCACAGCTCAGCAAGCGCGTTCGTGATGCCGTGAGGCATTTCTGGCTCACCCGAGAAAAGCAGGCTGGCAAGCAGGGATTATTGTCCGGAACTAAGGATGCGGGCGCGCGTTCTGCGGTGACAGGCGGCGCTCAGATGAACGGATTCGTTGAACTAGTGCGAGAGGTTCTCTGTGAGAATGGTCTTGAGCGCACTCACGTTCACAGCGAAACGCACTTAGAATTGCCCGGCTGGTACAGGCCAGAGAAAAAATGGGACTTGCTCTTTGTTTCGGATGGCAAGCTCATTGCGGGCATCGAGTTCAAGTCCCAGGTCGGCCCTTCCTTCGGCAACAATTACAACAATCGCACCGAAGAGGCGATTGGAAGTGCCTCCGATGTGTGGGCGGCATACCGTGAAGGAGCGTTCAAGCCATCTGCGAAGCCCTGGCTCGGATATCTCATGTTGCTCGAAGAAACGCTTGGATCCACAACTCCAGTACGCGCCCGTGAACCACACTTCAAGGTATTCCCTGAATTCCAGGCGGCCTCGTATGCGAAACGGTATGAGATTCTCCTCACGAAGATGGTTCGCGAGCGTTTGTACGACTCCGCGTGTTTTCTAACCTCAGATGCGGTCAACGGCAAAAAGGGCCGTTACAAAGAGCCCACAGCAGAACTGAGCTTCGAAAACTTCATTTCGTCACTTTTAGCGAAAGCGATTGCGATCGCAAAATCTCAAAAGTAAGTTTCCTTTTCCGCCGTCACGTGCTCTCCCAACCTCGTATCCCGCCGCGCTTCAACCACATCCCACTTCCAACTCCCCACGCCCCACCGCCCCCACCCCCACAATCCAACCAGCAGTAAAGCCCGGCCGGGCCGATCGTCGTAGTGAGGAAAATCCGCGCCGGCGGAGCCCGGGGGTTCGTCCCCGGGTTCCGCCGGCTAGCCGCCCCAGAGACATTGTGAAAAGGGCGGGACACGGAAGAGAATCGATTCTCTGGTTGATACAAGCGTCGTGAGAGCGGCGCAAGGTAACCGCGTAAGGAAAAAGGAGAGCGCAATTGACGGTTCATTTGGAGCCTTTTCTAAGACCGCCAGCCGCCTGTTTTCTTCACCCCCGGCGGGTTGCGTACGTACGCCGCCCGCCGCGAGACGATCGCAATTTACAGTCACCGCAGCCCAGGTGTGTTCAGACGAAGTGTGTCTCCATCCGGAGCAGACGACGGCAACACAAACGTGCTATGATGTTCTTGAAGCAGATCTGCTCCCACCTTGAAGCGTTAGCCGGTTCGCTCGATTTTTCCCCCAAAATAACACACTGAATGAATAAATTTTCTGAACTCACTCTCAGCGCGTCGCTGCAGAGTAATTTGACTCGCCACGGGTTTGTCCAACCGACTCCCGTGCAAGCGCAGGCGATTCCCCCGGCCCTCGAAGGCCGCGATGTGGTGGCCACCGCGCAAACAGGAACCGGCAAAACTCTTGCGTTTCTCCTGCCGATTTACGAACTGCTCACCCGCGGCGAGCGCCCCAACGGCGTCAGCGCCCTCATCCTCACCCCCACGCGCGAACTCGCGCTGCAGGTCAACGAAGCCGCCGTCAAACTCGCGGCCAGCCTGCCCGTGCGCTCCTCGACGGTGGTCGGAGGCATGAGCGAATCCACCCAGTTGCACGCCATCCGCAAGGGATCACAAGTTGTGATCGCAACCCCCGGCCGCCTGTGCGATTTCCTGGAGCGCAAAGTTGGTCGACCTCAGCGGCGTCCGCTTCTTAGTGCTCGATGAAGCCGACCGCATGCTAGACATGGGCTTCCTCCCCGCCATCCACGCCATTCTCAAAAAGATTCCGTCCGCGCGCCAAACTCTGTTCTTCTCCGCAACCATTGAGAAATCGGTAGCGCACCTCATCAACTCGCACGTCCGCAACCCCGTGCGCATCGCCATCGGCGGCGATTCGAAGCCGGTCGATAAGGTTGACCTGCACGTTTATGAAGTCGAGCAGGATCGCAAACTAAGCCTCCTGAAAAAACTCCTCGACGACGAAGCCGGATCGTTCCTGGTCTTCGCCCGCACCAAACATGGAGCCGACCGCCTAGCGAAAAAGCTAGGCGCCAAAGGCGTTGACGCCGCACGCATCCATGGCGACCGCACCCAGAGCCAGCGCAACCAAGCCTTGGCCGGATTCAAAAAGGGTGATTACCGCGTGCTGGTAGCCACCGACGTAGCCGCCCGCGGCATCCACGTCGACGGCATCGCCCACGTAGTGAATTACGATCTCCCGCAAGTCCCCGAGGACTTCATCCATCGCGTAGGCCGAACGGCCCGCGCAGGAGCCCGCGGAACCGCCTCGACCTTCAGCACCCGCGCCGAACGCAACGACATCCGCCAGATCGAAAAAGCGTTAGGCGTTCGCCTAACCCCCCGCGAAGCCGGAATGGATCTCGAGCGCGAAGAGAAATCCTCGCTCAAAACGGTAGTGATCCCCATCCAGCGCCATCAACAGAAACACCCCGGCGGCAGTTTCGCCCCCCGCGGCCGCCGCCGTTTCGGCAGCCGCTAGAACCAAAGTTCGAAGGTTCAAGGTAGAGAGGTAGAAGTAGAAGAGGTAGAAGTAGAAAAGGTAGAAGTAAAAAAGGTACGGCCGGGCCTCCAGGCCCGCCCTTCCCCTACTGCTTCGGCGGCGTCGCCACCTCGAGGTAGACGCCGTCCGGATCCCGCATCAAAGCCACCGCGTTGCGCGTACCACGTATAATCGCCCCGTCCTTAGAAACAATCGCCCCTCCGGCGGATTTATAAGCCTCCGCCGCCGCATCCACATCCCGCACCTGCAGCCCAAGCTGCAGCGACCCCGGATCAGGCACATTAAAGTGGACCGCCTTCCGCTCCACCCCCGCAAACTCAAAGAACTCCCAGACTTCATTCCGCCCCGGAACCTGAATCGTGTGGATACGCAGTTCTCCTTTATCCAACCCCGCCAACCGCAGTAAATTAGCGTCCTTAAACGCCCCCGCAGATTTCGATTCCATCCCGAATTTATCCCGATAAAACCCCGCCGACTTCTCCGCGTCCTCCACCACCGTCCCCCAGCGCGCCCCAATGACCATGCTCCCAGCGGGCGCCGACGTAGCCGGCGCTGGATCTAGCTGCAGCAACTCCACATAAAATCCGTCCGGATCGGTGACAAACACTGCCCGCGTCTTGCTCTCCGGACGCAGCGCCATCGGCGCGCCCCCCAGCGTCACCACTTTGGCCCCAGCTTTCCTAACCGCAGCCAGCGCCGCATCGGCATCCCGAACGTTCAACACCAACACCGACGCGCCCGGGTCCTGCAAACGCGGATGCCGAGCCGTCCGCGGCTGCCCAGTTAATTCGATAAATTCGAAAGTAAAATCCGCCCCCGGAATCCGCGTATTGGCGTTGCGAAAAGACGAATCCGCAGGCGATCCCGTGATCTGATTCGCCGGCGATCCCGGCATCGGCTTGCGTAGTTCAGTGACGTTGCCATCGAGCTGAATCCCCAGCGCGTCATGATAAAACGCATAGGTTTTATCCAGATCCGAAACCGTCAAAATGTATTTACTAAGCCGTACCGCATTCGGCTCAGCAAGCGCCGTCACAACGAAAATCACACCGGCCACAAGGAATCGCATGAACCTATAATAGACCCATGCGCGGAATCACCTTGTTCGTATTAGCCGCAGCGTCCTTAATGGCTTCCGACCTGGCCCCCACGGGCACTTTGCGAGCGACTTTCCTCGGCGCGAATCCCGTCCAAGGCCACGTCGACGCAGCCACCGGAGCCATCACCGGCCCCGTCGCCGACATCGTAAAAGAGATGGCCCGCAAGCTAAACGTGCCCTACACAATCACCCCCGCCTCCGGCGCCGCCGGCGTCATCGCGCTGCTCAAATCCCACAAAGCCGACATCGGTTTTCTAGCCTATGACGAAGCCCGCGCCAAGGAAGTCGACTTCGCTGGATCCTACGCGCTGATGTACAACACTTATGTAGTCGCCGCCGATTCACCCATCAAAACCGCCGCCGATGCCGATCGCCCCGGCGTCAAAATCGGAGCCGTCCGCGGCCAGACGCAGGAATTGTATCTGAGCGCCAACATCAAGCAGGGCGAAGTGAAAATTTATGAATCGCAACCGCCGCAGCCCGAGCTCGAACGCCTGCTGCTCAGCGGCGAACTACAAGCCTTCGGAGCCAATCGCCAGCGCATGGAAGACGCCGCCGCGAAATCCTCCAAGCTGCGCGCGCTTTCGGATAACTTTCTGGTGGTCGTGCAGGAAATCGTAGTAGAAAAAGGCGACCCCGCGAAACTCGCGCAAATCGACGCGCTGATCGACGAAATGCGCAGCTCCGGTTTCATTAAAGCCTCGCTTGATCGCGCCAAGATCTCCGGCGTCGACGTCGCGCAACGGCGGAAACACTAAGGTCCGCTCCCTCCGGTCGCGGTTCTGTGCCAGCAGTGCCCGTGTAGCCGTGGTGTCTGGGCACCGAACCGCGCGCGCAGCAAGCGGACGCTCTCAAATCCCAACCGTCCGCCGCTCCGCCGCACTCCGCCGCGCCGCCTCAATCACGATCAAACCGTCGCGCGAATCACGCGCATCGACCGGCGGCGGCCCGCCGTTTTCCAGGCACGCCGCGAGGGCTTGGTAATACCGCTCATACCCGCCGCGCAGCGTTTCCACCTTGCGTGGAGCCCCACCTGCGGGAGTCAGCTCGCCATAATTACCAGGCGAATCGCCACCCCATTGCGGATCGCCAGGCCGCTGCCCATGCTTAAGCGCCTCTTCCTGTCCGTCCATGCCGTATTTGAGAAAACTGCCGCCATCGCCATGCACGATGAAACGCGGCCCCGGATGGACCACCAGCGTCGCCGCATGCAGAATCACCCGCAACGGAAAATAATCCAGAACCAAATGAAAATAGTCGTCGACTTCCGCTCCTGCGCGCTGCGCGATGATATCGGCGGTCACCGCGCGCGGCATTCCAAAAAGCTGCAGGCTCTGATCGATCAGGTGCGCTCCCAGGTCATATAAAATGCCCGCGCCCGGCCCGGCCACTTCGCGCCACCCGGCTTTGATGTCCGGACGAAAGCGATCGAAGTGCACCTCATAATGAAACACCTTGCCGAGCCATCCTTGTTTAATGGCGTGCTGAACGGTGAGAAAATCGTTGTCCCAACGCCGGTTCTGGAACACCGAAAGCACGCTGGCCGCGGCTCGCCGCCAACTGGATCAAGTCGCCAGCCTCGCGGGACGTGTTCGCAAGCGGTTTATCGACGACCACGTGCTTGCCCGCGAGCAGTGCGGCCTGGGCGTGTTCATAATGATGGGCGGACGGCGACGCGATCACCACCAAGTTGATCGCCGGGTCGGAAAATAGGTCCTCGACGGCTGCCACGACCGCCACGCCGGGGAGGTCTTTCGCGACTTGCTCGCGCCGGCTGGTCACGATTTTGGCCAGTTTCAGGCCCGGAACCGAACGGATCAGCGGCGCATGGAACACCGCTCCCGCCAAACCGTATCCTATTAAGCCCACGGTTGTCATCAGACGCTAGTGTAAGCCCCGGGGGCGGGGAAATGGCGGATAATTAAGGGCTTGCACTGTTTTTGGTTCTGTGCTATCCTCTCTCTAGCTTTTGAAACCCAGTACGTCCGCTTGAACCTCAACGAAACAACCTCGCTAGACCGTCTCAATCGAACCCGCAGGGAATTCCAACGCTAGAAAAGAGAACATATTTCAATGAAAGAAACAGGAACGGTGAAGTGGTTTAACGCCGGCAAGGGATTTGGATTTATCGCGCGTGAAAACGGCGAAGATGTCTTCGTGCATTTTTCGGCCATCGAGGCGAGCGGTTACCGCACGCTCGAAGAAGGCGCGCGGGTTTCGTTTGTGGTTACGCGCGGACCGAAAGGTCTGCAGGCCGAACAAGTCAGCTTAGCCTAAAATTTAGTTCAGAGCGCCGGTACTCATGTGAGTGCCGGCGCGTTTCCATTCTGCGCCTGCGGACTCTCCGCGGCGCAGTTTACCCACTGCGTGTGTCCTAAAGAGCGCGCTTATTCCCCGTTTACGAAAAGAGAAAGTCATGTCCAAAACATGTGGCGATACCGCGCGTTTCCACCGCATTCGCAAACAGAAAATCAACCGCCGCGCTAAGAATCGCGCGTTGCAAGCCGAAATTGCCGCGCGTAAAGCCGAAAAAGCCGCCAAGCCCGCCGCGTAATAAATCAGTGCTTCGGTCCGAGTAGAGCAGGTAAGCCCGCCACGCTGGCGAGCAGATGCGTGTGCGGCTCGCGGCGAAGTTGCTCTTCGGTGCCGGCACCGGAGAGCACTCCCACCATCCCACGCAGGCCCGCATTGCTCGCTGCCTGCAGGTCGAGCGGCGTGTCTCCCACAGCCATCACCGCGGCGACGCTGTCCACTCCGGCCGTTTCCATCGCGTGAAAAAGCATATAAGGCGAGGGTCTTCCGCGGGAGACGTCGTTACTCGCGACGATCGCCGCGAAGTATTTTTCCCAACCTAGACGGCGAAAGATCGGCACGACAATCTCGCGGTCGAAGCCGGTGGTAGCGGCGAGAAGATAGCCGTTTTCGCGCAGTTTTCGAATGGCTTCCTCCGCGCCTGCGATGGGCGGGACGGTGCGGTAAGCCTCGTTCAATTGCGCATTGAAGTCCTGATAAATCTCGCCAGTTAGCGCCTTCCGCTCCGCATCGTTCTTTTTCGAGCGCAGATCGACGAAGTGTTGAATGACGGCCCGTTTCGCAGCTCCCGCGCCAAGGTCCGATTTCAGCAGCGCTGACGACGATGCCGCGCTTGCGCCAGCGTGCTTTGGAGTGTGGCGACGACGTCACCGCGGTCCTCGATAATGGTGCCGCCGACGTCCAGAACGACCAGTTGAATGCCAGTGTCCGCCGCCCGCGAGGACGCCGGCAAAGCCAACGCCGCCGTCAGCGCTTTTAGAGAATTTCTTCGGGAGAGTTTCACGGCCGCCTCCTCAATCAAGAGTACGTTATCACTGAGATGCTAGCCTGGGTTGGGATGACGCGCGACGAAATCGTACAGGTGCTGAAGGCCAATCTGAATAAGACTGTGACCCTCAAATTCACCGACGGCTTCGTCACCGAAGCCACTCCGCTCACCGTCGACGCGGAAGGCTTCATCCACGATCTAGCGACCACGGACGACCATGTGTTCTGGGTGGCGTTTGAAGAGGTGGCGGAAGTGATCGCGGAAGGAACGAAATGAATAGGGACGAGATGGAAACCAACCCAAGTAACACGGTGCCTGTCTTGGGTAGCGCGCGTGCACTTGTCACAATGCAGCCTGGATGGGATGAGCCGATGAGTCCCGATGAGGTGGAAGAATTCCTCTGCGTAGGCGATGGAGCGGACGGGCCAAATCATCGATGACGCGTTGGCTCTAACGCTTCGACGACCTGCTTTACGATTTTTGGATGCAGAGCTTGATTGCCGTGGAATCTCGCGTAAATCCGATGACTGCCTTTTGAGCGCAGCCAATAAAAACCAGCTTTGAGCAACTCAGCCTCAGCCTCGGCGGCGTTCCACCGGGGCAGTTTAGGCATGAACTTCGACGGCGGTAGTTAGTATCTGTTGGCTGAGCAGCGGATTGGCGTTCCTCTTCCGTGAGGGTTTCCAGGTACAGTTCAATCGCTTCGCGGATATTGGCGATGGCCTCGTCGAGCGTCCGCCCCTGCGAGTGGCAACCCTTCAGTTCAGGGCACCACGCGTAAAAGCCATGTTCGTCTTTTTCGATCACCACGCTGGCTTTTCGTGTCATGACCTTGATTGTAGCGGGTCGGTTGCTAGGAGTATGCTTGGAAATATGGGCGCCAGGGCCGGTATCTCCGTTGACGAGTATCTGCACACTAGCTTCCCGGACCTCGATCGAGAGTACCGGGACGGCGAACTTGTGGAGCGCAGCGTGCCCGACTACTTGCACGGACGGACCCAGGCGTTGCTTCTGGTTTTCTTCGAGGCTTTGCGCAAGAAGCTTTCCTTTTATGCGTGTAGTGAGACACGCGTAAAGGTGCGCGAAGGCCTCTATTTGATTTCCGACGTGTCCGTATTCCGGCCGTCGCCTCCTCCTTCGAGCGTGCCCGATCAACCGCCGTTCATCGCCGTAGAGATCCTTTCTCCAGACGACCGGCTGAATGCGGTGCGCGAGAAGCTCGAAGAGTATAAGTCCTGGGGCGTGGCGCACGTTTGGCTGGTGGACTCGCACTCGCGCCGCATGTACACTTGCGAGGCGGGCTTGACGGAAGTGCCTTCGCTGCGGATTCCGGAACTGGGTGTGGAAGTAACTCCGAGTGAGATTTTCGAGTAGGAAAACCAACTATGCAATCGATAGCAGAGTTCATGGCGGAATCTTACAACTCGAATGTTCCTCTGACGTGGGATCTCTCCGGCCTATCGCGAGCGGTCGCGTCGTTTACGGTGGATTCAGTTAAGACCACGGTCTCGTTTGAGCGTCGGGGAAGCGGCGGCCCTTGGCACGTTACCTTCGAAGTCGCGAAGGGCGATAGCACCGAAGCCGTGCGTTCCGCGTTCGCTATATTCAATGGCGTGTTCCAGGCGGTGGGAGAGTTTATCGAGGTTCGTGAGCCGGAGACGCTGGTATTCGCAACCAAGCGCGATGAATTGGCCAACATTTATCAAACCTACCTGCGCAAATGGTCCGTGAGAATTGAGGAACTCGGCTATCGTCTGGACGGACCAATTCGAGTTGACCCGTATACTGAGTTCATGTTGACGCGGTTGCGGCCGTCAGGTTGGAGGGCTTGATGGAATCGGATCACCCCCACCTATCGCGTTCCAGGGGGCGAATGACGAGTCATCGTCTCATCCAGCGGCAGAATTGCGGGAAAGGGTAGCTCGGAGCTAGCCACAGTAACCGAATTCAGCGTGTTCCACTATAGCGCGCCGGATGGCTGCACATCGTTTCTTGCACTCGTCAAGCGCACTTTCATCGTGCGCATATTCGGCGCAGGCCGCAGCCATTTCATCCCATAGTGTTTTGGAGTCTGGGCAACAAATCATAGTTAAATTGTACCTTGCTTCCGTCCGGCTTGCGCACCCCCCGACTAGGTGTGTTACATTAAAGGTTCCGATCATCTTGGGAGGTTGGGGCTATAGTTAAGTCCTGACCGTTTGGACCATTCAAAAACATGAGCCACAAAACTGGTAAAAAGTATTCTGCTGCGTTCAATCAGGTGGAGCGCAAGCCTTACGCGCTTGAAGAAGCGGTTCCGCTGGTCAAGAAAATCAAGTTCGCCAAGTTCGACGAGACGGTCGAATTGCACATGCGGCTGGGCGTCGACCCGAAGCATGCCGACCAGATGGTCCGCGGCACTGTCGTATTGCCAAACGGGCTGGGGAAGTCGAAAACGGTGCTCGTTATTGCTTCGGGCGACAAGCTGAAGGAAGCCACTGAAGCCGGAGCGGACTTCGTCGGCGGCGAGGACATGGTCACCAAGATCCAGACCGAGAACTGGACGGCGTACGATGCCGTGATCGCCACGCCGGACATGATGCGCAGCGTGGGTAAGCTGGGTAAAGTCCTGGGACCGCGCGGGCTGATGCCGAATCCGAAGACGGGGACGGTCACTACCGATATCGCGAATGCGGTTAAAGAAGTGAAGGCCGGTAAAGTCGAATTTCGCGTCGACAAGACGGGCGTGATTCACGTGCCGGTGGGCAAGCTCAGCTTCGATGAGCAGAAGCTGGTGGAAAACGCCAACTCCCTGCTGGGCGCGGTAGTGAAGGCCAAGCCGGCGGCGGCTAAGGGTAAATATGTGAAGAGCGTCACCATTTGCTCCACTATGGGGCCGGGCGTTTCGCTCGATACGGCGCCTTACAACTTGAAGGCGGTTTAGGAATTTTCCAATGAAAAACAAGAAGGAAAAGCAGAAGGATCTGGACGAGTTGCGCACGCAGCTCGAGGCCAACAAAAACATCTTCCTGGCGGGCTACGAGAAGATGAAGGTCGACCAGGATTTCGAACTACGTAAAGCCGTTCGCGGAGCGGGCGGTCATTATAAGGTGATCAAGAACCGCATCGCTGAGAAGGCGGCTGAGGGTTTTGAATCGGGCGGGCTGTTGAAAGAGCTGAAGGGCATGTGCGCGATCGCCTATACTTCGGGCGATCCGGTGGCTCTGGCCAAGGCGCTTACGGCTTATGCGAAGGCCAATCCGGCTTTCACTTTCAAGGCTGGGATGGTCGAAGGCCGGGTGGTGGATGTCACTGGCATCAATCAACTGGCTACGCTGCCGTCCAAGGAAGAGATTTTTGCGAAGCTGCTGTGGGTGATCAATGCTCCTGCGCAGCAACTGGTGACGGCGATGAACGGGGTCGGCCGCAACCTGGCGGTGGTGGTCGATCAGGGCGTCAAGGAAAACAAGTTTCAGGGTTAGGGATTTTCGAAAGGGTTAAGGAAACAACATGGCAGACATCAATGCGATTGCGGAACAGATTCAGGGGCTGACGCTGCTCGAAGCGTCTCAGCTGGTCAAGTTGCTCGAAGAGAAGCTGGGCGTATCGGCTGCGGCCGCGTCCGTGGTAGCGGCTCCGGCGGGCGGCGGCGGTGGGGCGGCGGCTCCGGCTGCCGAAGAGAAGACCGAGTTCACCGTGGTTCTGACCGCGGCGGGCGCGAACAAGATCAACGTCATCAAGGCGGTTCGCGAAGTCACCAGTCTGGGCCTGAAGGAAGCCAAGGACCTGGTCGATGGCGCTCCCAAGCCCATCAAAGAAGGCGTCAACAAAGAAGAAGCCGAGACCATCAAAAAGAAGTTCGTCGACGCCGGCGCCACTGTCGAAGTAAAGTAGACAGCGGCGGCGGGGACGGGCGCGGACCGGTGCTTTGGCGCCGGCGAGCGGGGCCGTCCGCAAAGGCCGTTTGCCACCTCGGGCGGCTTTTGTTATGATTGGATTACCGCAAGTGCGCACAGTGGGATGGCTGTGCGCAATTTGAGTTTAGGTAGCCCGTACGACGAAAAGGTGAATTTGACGCCCTGCGTTGGAATCGGCAGTTCGTCTGAACTACCGCATGGCTTTGTCCCTGCGAAAAATAGACCCGCCCGAAGTGTGTCCCCACCTTCGGGCTATTCGTATTGAATCGTTTCTCTAACTGCGTCGAGGAAATTGAATCATGCAACCTTCCGAAAATATTGTGATGCGCGAGCGAGTGGATTTCTCGAAGATCAAGACCTCGATTCCGATTCCGAATCTGATCGAGATCCAGAAGAAGTCTTACGAGAAGTTTTTGCAGATGGACTTGCTGCCGGCCGAGCGCGATGACGCTGGCCTGGAGAGCGTGTTCAAGAGCGTGTTCCCGATTTCGGATTTCCGCGGGCTGAGCCAGCTCGAATTCGTCGATTACGCGATCGGCAACTGGGAGTGCAAGTGCGGCAACCTGAAGGGTCTGCATCATCTGCGGTCCACCTGCCGCAACCCGGCTTGCGGCGCTACCATCAAGACCGATCCGTTCCATCTGGGCGACGTGTTGTGCCATCGCTGCGGGACGTTCAACAAGAACATCGTAACGTTCTGCAACCGCTGCGGCGATCCGGTGGGTTTGCAGCTGAAATATGACGTGCCGGAGTGCGAAGAGCGCGGGATGACTTACGCGGCTCCGCTGAAGGTGACGATCCGGCTGACGGTTTACGATAAGGACCCGGAGACGGGCAACAAGACCATCCGCGACATCAAAGAGCAGGAAGTTTTCTTCGGCGAAATTCCGCTGATGACGGATAACGGGACCTTCATCATCAACGGCACCGAGCGCGTGATTGTTTCGCAGTTGCACCGCTCGCCCGGCGTGTTCTTCGAGCGGCAGCAGGCGCAGGGTTACTTCCTGGGCAAGATCATTCCGTATCGCGGAAGCTGGGTGGAGTTTGAGTACGACAACAAGAACCTGCTGCACGTACGTATCGACCGCAAACGCAAGTTCTACGGGACGGTTTTTCTGCGGGCGTTGGGGTTGAAGACCGACGCGGAGATTCTGCGCGCGTTCTATAAGTGCAACGACATCGTTATTAAAGACAAGAAGCTCTTCTGGAAGGTTTCCGAAGGGCTGATCGGGCACAAGCTGTCGCACGCGATTTCGACCAAGGGCGGCGATACGGTGGTTCCGCAGGGACGCAAGATCACCAACAGCGTTTTTAAGGAATTGCAGAAGTCGAAAATCGAGCAAGTGGAAGTTTCGGTCAACGATCTCGAAGGCGCTTATGTTGCCGCCGATGTCATCGACATGGAAACTGGCGAGGTTTTGATTGAGGCAAACCACGAGCTGACGGCGGTGATCGCCAGCCGCCTGATGGACGCGGGCATCAAGACTTTCGATGTGTTTTTCCCCGAGCTCGACGATGTGGGCAACGTGATTTCGATGACGCTCAAGAAGGACGGCGTCAAGCAGCAGAGCGAAGCGCTGCTTGAAATCTACCGCAAGCTGCGGCCGGGCGATCCGCCGACCGTGGA
>CAVXEM010000065.1:0-23024 GCA_963760575.1 Bryobacterales bacterium | reverse complement strand
CCTGGATGGGCGGGTAGTAGTCGAACAGATCGTTCAACAGGCTGAAGGACCCGCTGCTCATGGTGGCGGCCTTGATGCGGGGCTCGCCGCTGGCGGCGCGGGGGACGCCGAAGCCGCCCATGCTGATGGCGGTCATGCCGATCTTCTTGGGGTCGACGTCGGGGCGGGTTTCTAGGTAGTCGATCATGGCCTTCGCGATGCGTTCGGTGTCGGGCGGGAGATGGAGATCTTTCAGGCGCAACGCTCCGCCTTGGCCGGGGAAATCTAGCGCCAAATAGGCCATGCCGCGGGCTACGTATGCGCCGCCGCCCAGGATCGTGGCTTCGGCCATGGTGTCGGCGCCCTGGAAGGCGATCATCACGGGGAAGCGTTTTCCGGCGGGGCCGTTGGGTTTGCGGAAATAGCCGTCGAGCATGGCGCCTTCGTAGTTGACTTGCACGCGCTCGAAGGGGGCGCGCGTCATCTTCCAGGCTTTGTCGAAAGTTTCGCGCATTTTTTTGTAGCTGGGCATCATGCGCTGGTCGGTGACGGGCTGAGGCCAGCAGGCTTCGCGATAAAAGTTCGACGCCTTGAGGTAATACTCATTGGCGGTGACTTTGCGGCCTTCGGCGGCTAGCTGGTCAGCGGCGCGTTCGTTCTTTTCGGCGACGCGAGTCCACTCGGTGACCCAGGAGTCCAGGTTGAATGGCTTCATGCGCTGGGCGACTTCGAGTTGATCGGGATCGCTGGTGTAGATGGAAGCCGTAAGGCGAATTTCGAGTTGGCCCCCGCCGGGCATTCCTTTGCCGAGGAAGAGTTCGGATTCGGACCTGCCGCCGACCTTGCCCATCGCGCCCGCTTCGGAGCCGAGATCCTGCGCGAGCGCCGATGACGTCAAGATTTCTGAAAACGGAACCGCCGCTGAGGCGATACCGAGTTTTACCAAGTTTCTTCTGTTGAGGCCGAGTATGGAATCCATATCCGATGTCTCCTTTCAAAAAAGCTTCGTTACTACTTTACGCTCTCTGGTTGCCGGATCGTCCGGGGTAGAAAGAGCGAGGGGTCTGATCATCCCAACCGGTATTACAGTGAGGCACGGACCAGCGGTCTACTTTGCGGGCTTCGAGCACGGGTTTGCCGAGCGCGGGGCAGGACAGGCAATAGCTGCCTTCGTGGGTGCCGATCCAGATCAGGTTGCGATCCCACTCGACGAAAACGTTTTCGGTGGAGCCGCGCCACCAGCTTTCGTAATTGTTGATTTCGCCCTCGTGGGGCGGCACGAAATAGGCGACTTCCTTGGGGGCAGTGGGATTCGAGATATCGAATACTCGGACACCGGCGTTAAACCAGGTGATCACCATGATTTCGGGGCGCGCGGTGCCGGGCGCTAGCCAGCATTGGGTATTGTGCGAGCCGAAGCGTCCGCGCGAGAAGCAGAAATCGGTATAGGGGGCTTCGGGCGGGGCGGCGGGGCGCGGGAACAGGCCGATGATTTTGGGATTGCGCGGGTCTTTCACGTCGACGACGTAGGGCGTGTGGTAGGCTTCGCGGCAATCGGCTTCGAGGGCTTCGGGGACTCCGATGACGATGTTTTGCAGGCGCGGGTGCGCGGCGTCGGCGGTCACGGGATAGCAGGTGTGGAACGGGATGGTGCCCATCTGATCGAATTCCCACTGCACGTTGCCGATGGGCTTGGGCTTGGTGATGTCGCTGAGGTCCATGACGTACATTCCGAAAGCTCCGAAGCCGCCGTAGCCGAGTTTGCCGCCGTCTTCGACGCGGATGGGGACGCTGAGGGCGCCGTGATTGCCGGTCCAGGAAGTCTTGTCGCCGGCGAATCGGTATTTTTTGTATTCGGCTTCTTCACCGAGGCGCTGGCCGGGGACCCACCAGCGGGAGACTTCTTTCACTTTGGCGGGATCCGACATGTCGACGATCATGATGGCGTTGCTGTAGGGGCGCTGGTGATTTTCCATACGCAACTTTTCGTCCCAGCCGCAATCGAGATACGCGTAGCGGCCGCCGTCGTAAAAATTGTGATGCGTGCCGTTGCCTTTTTCGCCGGTGTTGAATTCCTGGAGTAGAACGGGCTTGGCGGGATCGGTGATGTCGTAGTTGCGGATGCCGCGCAGGCCTTTAAAGTTGACCGACCGGTCGCGCAGTTCCTTGTCGTAGGCGCCGTTGGGAAATTCGGGCGTGGCGGAGGTGAGCGGGGCAGCGGCGGTGCACATCATGATCCACTTCTTGAGTTTGCTGTTGTAGACTACGGCGCCGCCTCCGCGAACGACTCCGCGGTTCATGACGACAGGGTTCTTGGGATTGCTGACATCGACGAAGCCGCCGTTGGCGGGCAGGAGGCGCTGCTTGCCGCGGGCCCACATGGCCATGAGCGGTTCGCCGCCGCTGATGGTGGAGCCGGGAACGTGGGCGACGATCTCCATGTTGTGGAGGTACTGTTTCTTGTCGAGATAATCGAGGGCGCCGAGGGCCAGCGGGAAAGGCGGAGTGCCGCCGCCGGGGATGAGTCCAGTCACCTGGGCTCGCGCGGCGGCCGCGCCTAACATGGCGCCGGCGGTGTTTTTCAGAAGAGACTCTGCGACTGAGTGAATTCTTCATGGAACCTCTCATGGATTTGGACTGCCGCCCGCTTCCTTCGGTCGCGGTTCTGTGCGAGCGGTGGAGGGCATGGAACCGTGCGCGACGGTAAGCGCCACAGAACCGCGCGCGATAGCAAGCGGATAGGAATTTTGCACCATACTAAGGCGCGAGAGATGCTGCGTAGGCGGCTAGGGCGATCATGTCGTCTTCCGTTAGATTCGCGACTACTCGCTTCATGAGCGCGGCTTGGCTGCCGGCGCTGGCACCGGTTTGGAAGCTGGAGAGTTGGCGCACGATGTAAATGGGATGCAGGCCGGCGATGCGCGGCACGTCGCCGAGACCTTTGAGTCCTTCCCCGTGGCAGACGGCGCAGGTCACGGTTTTTCCGATTCCACTCGACGCCAGCGCGGCGCCTTTCGCGATGCTGCCCTTGGGAACGTAGGCGGTGAAGCCGTTGCGGGGATCGCGGGCGGTGGCGGTTTCGGCGTTGTCGGGTAGTTCGACGATGCGGTTGCCTAAGGCTTCGGTGCCGCCCGAGGGAAGGGGCAGGCGCATGCGGCCTTTGGTGCTGACATAGCTTTTGGGGAGCGTGTCGGCTTCGACTACTTTGATCCAGCCGCCGGGCTTCATGGCGGCGAACCATTCGGCGGCTTGGCGGGCGTCGGCGTCGGAAATGACTTTCGCAATCGCGTTCATGCGCGCAGGATCTTTGCGGGCTCCGCTCTTGAAGTACATCATCTGGCGCGCGAGATATTCGGCGGGGAGACCGGCGAGGTCGGCGGATTCGGGGTGGCCGTGGCCGGACTGCAAGTGGCATGAACCGCAGGCGAGCGCGTTGGGCGGAGTGCCGTGCGCGATTACCTGTGGCAAGGGGCCGTGATCTTCGGGATACCAATCGGGCGGATTCGCGAGGTCGTCGATTTGCTCGGGGGTGTAGGCTTTGGTGCTGCCGGGCAGGTGACGGGGCTCGCTGCTTTCGGTGACCGTGGGCTGCTCTTTATCGGGAGTGGGGAAGGCCCACGCGGGGCGGACTCCTTGTTGAGCGAACGCGAGAACGGAAGAGAGAGCGAATAGGACGAGGTTCTTAGTATTCATAAAGGCGTGCGGGATTTTCGACTAGAATTTTTTTGCGGGTGGCGGCGTCGGGGGCCCACACCGGGAGCAGGTTCATCAGGTGGCCGTCGTCGATTTGATACACGGGATTCAATTCCGTTGGCGGCGCGGCCGGGGGGCGGATTGGAGTTGGGATGCGGCCAATCGGTGCCCCACACGATGCGGTCTGCGTTCGCGGCGATCAGGGCTTTCGCGAAGGGAGCCAGGTCCGGGTAGTCAGGCGCTTTCATCGACGCGCGATAGGCGCCGGAGATCTTCACGTAGGCCTTACCGGATCGAACCAAGTCGATGAGGTCCGGGAAACCGGACTGCGTTAGGCCGTGGGCGGTGTCGATGCCTCCGAAATGATCGAAGACCACGGGGACGGGCGAGGCCATTACCAGATCTTTGATGGCGGCGATCACGGCGGGGCTGACGTACATCTGGATGTGCCAGCGGCGGTTCTTGACGCGTTCGACGGCGGCTTGAAAGCGCGTGCGCGCGAGGCCGGCATTATCTTGGCCGACGGTGGTGAGGTTGATGCGGATGCCTTTGAAACCGGCGCGGGCCATCACGTCGAGATCGGCTTCGGAGGTTTTGTCGCCGATTACGGCCACACCGCGCGCGCCTGGGCCGTAGGCTTTCATGCCGTAGATGGTGGCGGAATTATCGGTGCCATAAATACTCGGCGTGACGATCACGACGCGCTCGAGGTGCAGGGCGCGATGGAGGGCGGCCATTTCGGCGGGCAGGGCGGGCTCGGGCGTATAGACGCGGCCGGACCAGAAGGGGAACTTGGCGGGATCGCCAAAAATGTGGGTGTGGGTATCGCAGGCGTTGGCGGGGACGGCGAAATTCACGGGCGTCGATGGCTGAGACGCTTTCGCGAAAGCTTGGCGGCCGAGGGCCAGGGCTGCAGCGCCGATCAGGGCTTCGCGTCTGGTGGTCTTGCGCATGTATCGGGCACCAGCGAGTATATGTCTCGCGAATATTCGAAGTCAACGGACTTGTATCATTCGCGGTGATTGATATAAACTCATACGCCGAAGGAAACAACACATGAAACATCATATTTTTATGAAGCTGACATTGGCCGCGGCCGCGCTGGCTGTCGCTGCCGGACCCGTGGCGGCGCAGAATCTGAGCAAGTTCGTGATCTCCGACGAAGCTGCGAAGAAGACCATGATCAAGAACGAGATTAACGCCGAAACTGCGGCGAAAATCGCGCAGGCTTGCGTCGATTTTGCGGTCAAGAACAATCAGGCGATCACGGTTTTCATTCTCTCGCCGACGGGGCAGATTGTGCATTCGCATCGCATGGACGGACAGGTGCCGATCAACATCGAGACGGCGCTGCTGAAGGCGCAGAGTGTTCTGTACACGCGGGATTCGACGCATCAGCGTGCGAATATGGTGGCCAATAATTTGTCGCTGCAGATGCGCTGGGCTCCGCTGGGCGTGTTTCCGACGGCGGGCGGGCTGCCGATTATCGTAGACGGGCAGATGATCGGGGTGATCGGCGTGGGCGGGGGCACTAAGGATGAGGAAACGGCATACCAGGCGTTGACGTCGGTGGTGGGTCCGCAACCTCCGTTGGCTGGGCCGCCGCCGGAGCGGCGTCAACCGTAGGCTTTATTTCGGGCGTTCGAGACTGGCGCGGTCCCACTGCGCCAGTTTTGCGCCCGCTTCGTAAGAGCTTTGGCAGAAGTCTAGAATGGCTTGTTCGGGTTGCGCCGCGGTGCGGGCGTCTTCGTATTTCAGGATGAACTCGCCTAGTTGGCGGTCCCAATAAGCCGCGGCGGGGCGCACTGGCTCGGCGTCTAAGCCGGACGGCACGGGGGCGCTGTAGGCGTAGAACGCTGGCTGCGGGAAGGCGCGGTTGCCGGGCCACCATCCGCAACTGGTGACTTCGTGCGAGTAGGCTTCGCGCTGCATCGCGTCGACGCTGTCTTTTTGCGGAGCGCGGCGGCCGGAGAAACGGGTCACGGCTAAATCGAACGAACCCCAGAAGAAGTGTACGGGACTGCACTTGCCCAGGAAGCGTGTGCGGAATTGTTTGAAGACGCGATCGCTGTGGACCAGGATGCGGCGGAAACGTTCGACGTATTCGGTGTCGTAGGACGCGTGATGCTGGTCTTGATCGAAGGGCGTGGTGTCATCGAACTCGACGGGCACGCGATAGATTTTTACTTCGATGCCGAGGGCTTTAAGCGCGGCCATGTATTCGGCGTAGAAATCGGCGACGGAGCGCGGGTAGAGGCGCATGGAGTGCAAGCAGCCGGAACTGGCTCGCATCCACAGTTGGTGCGCGACTAGATCGAACTCGATTTCTAGCGTGCCTTGGGCGCAGGGGATGGCGGAGGTGGTCAGGCCGCGCGGGGTTACATAGAGCGGGACGTTCCACCAGTGGTTTTCGAGCGGGGCGAGCTTGAGGCGCGTTTTGCCTACGATCTGGGTCCACATGTGGAGCGTGTCGCAGGTTTTCTCCCACTCGGCGAAGGGGAGCGCGGGCCAGTCAGCTGGGCTCATGCATCAACTCGGCTCAAGCATCACTTCATCGATGTAGCACCAAGCCCAATCCTCACCGGGTTCGAAAGATTTTACGATGGGGTGCTTGGTCGCGTGGAAGTGTTTGGTGGCGTGTTTGTTCTTCGAAGAATCGCAGCAGCCGACGTGGCCGCAGGTGAGGCACAGGCGAAGGTGGACCCAGGTGTCGCCCATCTTCAAACATTCTTCGCAGCCTTTGGAGTGAGGTTTTACGTCGTGAATCTGACTGAGGTGTGAACAGCCCGGCACGGATGCCCCCTAAGATTTGATCTTCAGCAACTTGGCCGCGTTTTCACCCAGGATCGCACGCTTGTCGGCGTCGCTGAGGCCGGGGGTCTTGAGGACGTCGTCGACGATGGTGTTGCTCCAAGGGAAGGGATAGTCGGTGCCGATCATGAGCTGGCTGGCGCCGCACTCGGCTACCAGATGGCGCATTCCTTCGGTGGTGAAGACCATGGTGTCGAAATACAGTTGGCGCAGATATTCGGAGGCGTGTTTTTTTGCGCCTTTGCACTGCTCGGGGAAGCGATTGCAGCCGTAATCGGAGCGGCCGGCATAGGACGGGAGATAGCCACCGGCGTGGGCGGCGCAGATTTTGAGTGCGGGGAATTTGTCGAGAGTGCCGTCGAAGATCAGGTGCGACAGGAAGATGGTGGTTTCGAGTGGATTGCCGATTACGTTGGTGAGTCCACCGCCGCCGGCCAGGCGCTTGTTCAATTCGGGGATGCCTTGCGGGTGCATGAAGACCAGGCAACCGAGGTCTTCGGCTTTTTTCCAGAAGGGGTCGAATTTCGCGGCGGAGAGTTCGTCGCCGTTGACGTGGCCTCCGATGGCGGCGCCGCGCAGGTTGTATTTCTTGACACCTTCTTCGAGCTGTTCGGCGGCCAGGTCGGGATATTGGAGCGCTACGGAGGCGAAGGCTACGAAGCGGTCGGGGTACTTGGCGCACAGCTCCGCTAGCTTTTCGTTTTGGAGTTTGATGACTTGGGTGACGATGTCGCGCTCGGCGGAATACCAGGTGGGGTTGATGCTGAGGGCTTGCATGTCGGTGCCCCATTCGTCCATGCGGGCGAAGCGTTCGGTGGCCATGGTGCCGTCGATCAGGGAGGCATCGTCGGCGCCGGTTTTGCGGCCGAGTAGGGCGGTGGCTTCGGGGACTACGACGTGGGCGTGGATGTCGATGGTGCGGATGCGGCGTCCGCCGACCATGACCTGGCGCTTCTTAGGGGCGGCGGCGGGCTGGGCGTGCAAGTGTTCCTTCATTAAGTGACAGCCGGTGAAAACGACTCCCGCGTTTTTCAGAAACTGGCGGCGATTGGTCATGGTGAAATCCTTCCCCGTGCAGTGTATCAGCCACCGTGCGGTTCGGCAATGTAGGTTAGATTATAGGTTCGGTCTTCTATGAATTCTCTAGTCAAGCTGGAACGAACGGGGCGCGTGGCGGTGGTCACCGTCGATAATCCGCCGGTGAATGCGATTGCGGCGGGCGTGCCGGAAGGGTTGGAGTCGGCGATCAAATCGGCGCAGGCGGATGCGGGCGTGGATGCGATCGTGGTGATCGGCGCGGGGAAAACTTTCATCGCGGGGGCGGATCTGGCGGAGTTTGCGAAGACGGGCAAGGGTCCGGATCTGCACAAGCTTTTAGTCATGCTGGAAGATAGTCCAAAGCCTACGGTGGTCGCGGTGCATGGGACGGCGCTGGGCGGGGGCGTCGAAATTGCGATGGCTGCGAACTACCGGGTGGCGGCGGCGGATGCGCAACTCGGGATGCCTGAAGTTACGATCGGCGTGGTGCCGGGGGCGGAGGGCACGCAGCGGTTGCCGCGGCTGGTGGGGATCGCGAAGGCTGTCGACATGTTGATGACGGCGGCTCCGGTGAAGGCTGGGGAGGCGCTGGAAATTGGGTTGATCGATCGGATTGTCGAGGGCGATCTGTTGACTGGGGCGGTGGAGTTCGCACAGGAGATGGCGGCGAAAGGCGGTCCGCATCCGAAGACTCGGGAGAAGAGCGTTGACGCTCAGAACAGCGCTGCGATTTTTGCTGGGGGGCGGGAGTTAGCGCGGAAGATCCGACGGAATCAGACGGCTCCGTTGGCGGTGCTGGAGGCGCTGGAGGCGGCTACTACTTTGCCGTTTGAGGCGGGGTGCAAGAAGGAACGCGAGTTGTCCGAAGCTAGTTTGCGGTCGCCGCAGGCGCAGGCGTTGATTCATGCGTTTTTTGCGGAGCGGGCGGTGGGCAAGGTTGCGGGGGTTTCGAAGGACACTCCGGTGTATGCGATCCGGCAGGCGGCGATTATCGGGGCGGGGACGATGGGCGGCGGGATCTCGATGGCGCTGGCGAATGCGGGGATTCCGGTGCGGCTCAAGGATTCTAGCCAGGTGGCGCTCGATCGCGGGATGGCGGGGATTCGCAAGAACTACGAGAGCTCGGTGAAGCGTGGACGGATTACTCCGGAGGTGATGGAGCAGCGCATTGGGATGATTCGTCCGCAGTTGGGATACGACGGGTTTGGGGACGCCGACATCATCATCGAGGCGGTGTTTGAAAGCATGGATCTGAAGAAGCAGATCTTTGCGAAGATCGATAAAATCGCTAAGCCCGAGTGTGTGCTGGCGACCAATACTTCGACGCTCGATATCGATGAAATTGCGGGGGCAACGGCGCGTCCACAGATGGTGATCGGACTGCATTTTTTTAGTCCAGCGCATGTGATGCGGCTGCTGGAGATTGTTCGAGGCAAGGCGACGTCGGCGCAGGTGGTGGCTACGGTTTTGGCGCTGGCTAAAACATTACGCAAGGTTGGTGTTTTGGTGGGCAATGGCTATGGGTTCGTGGGAAATCGGATGATGTTTCCTTACATGCGTGAGGCGCAGCTGCTGGTGGAGGAGGGCGCTACGCCGGCGGAGGTGGATGGCGCGTTGACGGACTGGGGCATGGCGATGGGGATTTTCGCCGTGGATGACATGGGCGGGCTGGATTTGGGCGCGCGGTGTTTCGCAGATATTCGGGCGATGCAGGGGGCGGGGCCGCGGATGCCGGTGATGCTCGACCGTCTAGTGGCGATGGGGCGGCTGGGGCAGAAGACGGGGGCGGGGTGGTACCGCTATGACGAGACTCGCAAACCGATTCCGGATCCGGAGATTGAGGCGTTGATCGAGCAGACTGCTAAGGAGATTGGCGTCGCGCGGCGCGCGATTACGCGGGAGGAGATTATTGAGCGGTGTTTGTACTCGATGATTAATGAGGGCGCGAAGATTTTGGAAGAGGGGCGGGCGGCGCGGGCTTCCGATATCGACACGATTTATATGACCGGGTATGGATTCCCTGCGTATCGCGGAGGGCCGATGTGGTATGCGGACACTGTGGGCTTGGATAGAGTCGCGTCGCGCGTGAGGGAATTTCATCGGGAGCACGGCGAGTTGTGGGCGCCGGCACCGTTGCTGGAGCGGCTGGCTGCTGAGGGGAAAACGTTTGCGAGTCTGGATAGTGTCCCATGACGGCGGCCCGGCCATTTCGCGATGTGAAGCTCGGGTCGCGCGAGGTAGTGGTGGAGCGCGGGGCGGGTGGTGTGGTCTACGTCCGGCTGGCGCAACCGCTTGGTGAGTATCCGGCGCGGATGACGGACAGGCTGGATTATTGGGCGGAGCACGCGCCCGAGCGGACTTACATCGCTAAGCGCGATGCGAGCGGCGAGTGGCGGCGCATTAATTATCGCGAAGCGCGCGACATGGCGCGACGGATCGGGCAGGCGCTGGTGAATCGCGGGCTGTCGGCGGAGCGGCCTATCGCGATTGTTTCGGGCAACGATCTGGAACACGCGATGTTGGCGCTGGGCGCGATGTATGCGGGGGTCCCGTTCTCGCCTCTGTCGCCATCGTATTCACTGCTGGTTACGGATTACGCAAAGCTGCGGCACATTTTTGGATTGCTGACGCCGGGGCTGGTTTTCGCATCAAGCGGGCAGCAGTTCGCGAAGGCACTGAATGTTGTGATGCCTAAGGACGCGGAGCTGGTGGTAACGCGCGATCCACTGCCGGGCGCGACTATGTTTTCGGAGTTGCTCGCAACCGAGGCGGGTCCGGGGATCGACAAGGCGTACGCGCGCGTTACGCCCGACACTGTGTTCAAGATTCTGTTTACGTCTGGATCGGTGGGCAAGCCGAAGGGTGTGATGAACACGCATCGCATGTGGTGTAGCAATCAGGAAATGGTGCGCACCTGCTGGCCATTCATCGCGGAGGAGCCAC
Organism: Bryobacterales bacterium; assembly: GCA_963760575.1. GTDB lineage: Bacteria > Acidobacteriota > Terriglobia > Bryobacterales > Bryobacteraceae > Palsa-187. The sequence goes on along the minus strand of CAVXEM010000065.1, from coordinate 12,560 downwards.
CGGTGATATTGGAATGGTTGCCGTGGAACCACACCTTCGCCGGCAACAAGGACATGGGGCTGATCCTATACAACGGCGGAACACTGTATTTGAATGATGGCAAGCCGGTGCCGGGGCAGTTCGAGGAGACGATTCGCAATCTTCGCGAAGTCAAGCCGACGATTCATCTGGATGTTCCTGTCGCGTTCGATGCGCTGGTGCCGTATTTGCGGAAGGATCGGGAGTTTGCAAAGCAGTACTTCAGTCATTTGAAGGTGATGTTTTATGCGGCGGCGGGATTGTCGCAGAAGACTTGGGAAGACTTGGAAAACATCGCGCTGGAGGTGGTGGGCGAGCGGCTGCTGATGTTGACGGGATTGGGATCGACGGAGACGGCTCCTTACGCGATGTGGGTGGGGCGGGAGGCGGCGCGTGCGGGAGAGGTGGGGCTGCCGGCGCCGGGAGTCACGCTGAAATTGGCGCCGGTGTTGGGCAAATTGGAGGCGCGTTTTAAGGGTCCAAGCGTCACGCCGGGATATTGGCGGCAGCCGGAGCTTACGGCGGCGGCTTTCGACGAGGAAGGGTTTTACAAGATGGGCGATGCGCTGCGCTATATCGAGGAAGGCAATCCGGCGCGCGGATTTCTTTTCGATGGGCGCGTGGCGGAGGACTTCAAGCTGAATACCGGGACGTGGGTCAGCACGGGGCCGCTGCGTAGCGCGTTTCTGGCGCACTTTGTGCCTTACGCAAAAGAAGTTGTGATCGCGGGGCGCGACCGGGGGTGCGTGACGGCGATGGTGTTCCCGGATGTCAACGCGTGCCGCGAGCTCGATCAAGCTGCGCTGCGCGCGAAGTTCGGAGAACTGCTGAAGTCGTTCGCTGCGAAGAGCACGGGATTGTCGACGCGCGTCGCGGCTATTATTTTGCTGGACACTCCGCCCTCGATTGACGCGCACGAGCTTACGGATAAGGGGTCGATCAGCCAGCGGGCGGTTCTGGAGAACCGGGCTGACGTGGTGGAAGAGCTGTACTCAGATTCGCCGCGTGTGATTCGCGCGGATTAGGAAACTATGACTATTGCAGAGAGAACCAAGCGTATTAGCGCTGCCGATTTGGTGGCGGTCGATGTACACGTCCACGCGATGACGGTGGAGAAGAAGCAGGATGGGAGCACTTTCGGGCAATCGGCGTCGAAATATTTCGGCGCGGATATGACGGATAAGGGATCGGAGGTTTTGGGCGCCTACTACCGCGAGCGCAAGATGGCGGCGGTGATTTTTTCGGTGGATGAGTCGTTGTCGGGGGCGCCTTTCTTGGGTAACGATAAGGTCGCAGAGATTGCGGCGGCTAGTCCTGACGTGCTGATTCCGTTCGCTAGTATTAATCCGCATCGCGGCAAGGAGGGCGTGAATGAGGCGAAGCGGTTGGTGGCTGACGGTATGATCTGCGGATTCAAATTTCATCCGCCGCTGCAGGAGTTTTTTGCGAATGACCGGATGGCTTATCCGCTGTATGAGGTGATCGCGGAGTCCGGGCTGCCCGCTCTGTTTCACACGGGGCACAGCGGGATTGGGACGCGCGTGCGCGGTGGCGGGGGGGTGCGGCAGAAGTATGGGAATCCGATTTACCTCGACGACATTGCGGTGGATTTTCCAGACATGCCGATGATTCTGGCGCACCCGTCATTTCCTTGGCAGGACGAGGCGATTTCGGTGTGTCTGCATAAGCCGCAGGTTTATATCGATCTCTCGGGATGGTCTCCGAAATATTTTTCGCCGCTGCTGATTCAGTATGCAAACACGCTGCTGAAGGACAAGATGTTGTTTGGGTCGGATTTTCCAGTGATTACGCCGGACCGGTGGTTGAAGGATTTCGACAGCATCGGGATTAAGGATGAAGTGCGGCCGCTGATCCTGAAAGACAATGCCGTGCGTTTGTTTGGATTGAAGAATCAGACTACGTAGCGGCCGGCGTCGATCAGTCGGCGGGCGATTTTGCGGCGCAGGGCGATGGTGTCGACGGGCGCGGCGGGGGGTCGGACAGGCGGCTCTAATCCGCGGGCGGCGTAGATTTCACGGGTGGCGGATGATATGCGCTCTTCGGCTTCGTGGCGCACGAGGGCGCACATGTCCTGTGCGTGGGCTCCTAGTTTCTTCGCTCGCAACTCGACGGATTCGAGAGCGAAGGTCTGGATCGTGATGTCGGCGAGCGCCATTTCTGCATCCTGTTGCTTGTCGAAGTCGGGGTGGGCGCGCGCGATTAGGACGCGATTGATTTCGTTGGTACCTTCGAAGATGCGGAAGATGCGGGCGTCGCGGTAGAAGCGTTCGACGGCGTAATCGTGGTGGTAGCCGTAGCCGCCGTGGATTTGGACTCCTTCATCTACTACGTAGCCGACGGCTTCGGACGCATACACTTTCACTATGGAACATTCTTGCGCTAATTCCTTCACGGCGCTGGCTTGTTGAATCTGGCCGACTACGCGCCAGTACATGGATTCGACGGCGAAGATGCGCGCCGCCATTTCGGCTAGTTTGTGTTGAATGGCGCCGAATTCGGAGATGGTTGTGCCGAAGGCTTTTCGTTCGCTGGCGTAGGCCAGGCTCAGGGCTAGGACTTCTTTTGACGCGCCGGCGGCGTAGGGGCCGATTTTCAGGCGTCCGATGTTCAGGACGTTGAAGGCGATGATGTGGCCGCGGCCTACTTCTCCTAGAACGTTTTCTACGGGGACAGCGACGTTGTCTAAATACAACGCCGTGGTGGAACTGCCGTGCAATCCCATTTTGTGTTCTTCGGCTCCGGTGGTGACTCCGGGGGAGCTGCGCTCGACTAGGAATGCGGTGAATTTCTCGCCGCCTACTTTAGCGAAGACGGTGAACAAGTCGGCGATGCCACCGTTGGTGATCCACATCTTCTGGCCGTTCAGGATGTAGTGTTTTCCATCGGGGGTGAGATCGGCACGGGTGCGGATGGCCATAGCGTCGGTGCCGGCTTGGGGCTCGGTGAGCGCGTAGGCGGCGATCATGGCTGGCGTCCGCTAGCTTCGGCAGGTATTTGGCCTTTTGTTCTTCCGTGCCGAAGTAGATCAGCGGCAGTGCGCCGATTCCGGCTTGGGCGCCGTGCGTCACCAGATACGACGCGTCGCGGGCAAAACACTCTTCTACGATCATCACCGAGGCGAGGTCGAGTTCCATGCCGCCGAAGCGTTCGGGGATGGAGACGGCGGTGAAGCCTAGCCCGGCGGACTTGCGGAGGACGCTCACAAGCACGCCGGGGTCTTGGCGATGGATGGCGGCGAGGTTGGGGGCGACTTCCGCGGTCCAGAAGTCTTGCGCGGTGCGGGCGATCGAGAGGTGTTCCGCGGTTAGGTTTTCGGGAGTCAGGCAGTCAGCCATCGCATCAGGAAAAAGTGGCGGCCGCAGAGCGAGCAGCGGTAGGGAAGCAGGAACCAGTGGATGGCTTTTTCCATGGCGTTGCGCGAGCCTACGCCGCGGAAATCGACCGACCGGCAATTGGGGCAGCGCTTGGAAAATAGCACGTGTTCCTAACCGTCGGTTTTGGCGGCGCCGCCGATGGCGGTGGCCAGGCGATTGCGGAAGGAGCGGCCGCTGGCGGCTACTTTGGGTTGGTTGCCGCGGCTGAGGTCGGGGCGGCTGGCTTCTTTGGCGGCTTCGATTTGTTCGGGGGTGCGGACGTCGGGCTCGGAGAGTTTCACTTTTTCGCGCGCGCGTTCTACTTGGCGTTTGTGGCGTTTGGCTAGTCGCTTATCCATACCTTAACAGTACACCTGGGCGCGAACAGCGTGTTCGACCGGAGGTCGAACGCGGGCCGGAGGCCCGCCCCACTCTGGGCCGGTGACGCCTCGGGCGCTGGGTTTTAGCTAAGTGGCGAACACTACTTGGCGTTTTCACTTTGCTGCTCAAACCCGTCTCTCGCACTATTGTCGGGTCAGAAAGGGGTATCGCACTTTATGATCGTTGTATTTCCTCCGTCTCCAGTCGGTAATTAGGCTGGCCGCAAAGGGGCGCCGCTGGAGTGCGGCGCTCCGCGCGATTTGATGAGTACCATTGGTTTACGGTCCGGTCTCTGGTAGTATGAGCGGTAGTAAAACCGTAGAACTAAGCAATGGCTGCCTTCGGGAGAAGCCTTTGCCTGATTCTCACGCTGTGGATGACGGGATCACGCCCCCCGACGGTCATCCCGCCTAGATTGCCTGACTCTAGCCCCTGGTGGGATCAGGCCTCCCTGCAAATCCAATACGACGCTCTACGCCTACGCAAAGCCGGCGACTTTCGCGTGGCCGAAACCCTGTATCGGCAGGGGTACCAAGAAGCCGCGCGGCGGGGCGAGCAGTTGGCGGCCGTGCGATTCCTCATGAGTGCGGGCGGCAGCCAGATGTTTGCGCTGGAGTATCGCGCGGCGCTCGCGACTCTCTTGCAGGCGCGCGAATTGGCTTCCCGGCTGGAAGACCATGCGGATCTGGGAGCCATCGACGTCAACCTCTCCAGCCTGTACCTGCAGATGTGGGATCTTCCCGCGGCTACGCGGGCTGCTGAAGAAGGGCTGTTCGAAGCTGGGCTGACTGATTCGCGCGTGGCCTACTTCAAGCCTCCTCTACTGATGCAACTCGGGCGAATCCACGCTTTGCTGGGCGACGGCGAGGCGCGTGGGTTTTTCTCCGCGGGAATCGAAGCGGCGCGGGCGCGGGACGACTTGGCCATCGAGGCGCTGTCTTGGGATTTGCTGGGCGAAGAACAACTTGGCTCCGAACATTTGCAGGAAGCCGAGGCCGCGTTCCTCGAGGCTTTTCGTCTACGACGATTTTTTCGGGCTGGCGAAATTGGTTTGTCCTACGGACGTCTGGGAGCCCTTGCCCTAGCGCGCGATGATTTCGCGACGGCGGAGCGTTTGACGCAATTGGCTCTAGATGCGTCGAATCGGGGCGCGCCGGCAGAGGCCAAGTATGTCCTACTCCACCAAAGGGGGCGAATACGACTAGCCCGCGGAGAGCAGGACGCCGCGCTTCGCGACTTTTCCCTAGCCTTGGATGCCACGGCGAAGTGGCGTTTAGAGGTGCTCCCGGCGCAATCCACGCTGACCAGCACCAATGTCGCGCTCGAACAACAGATTTTTCATTCGTTCGTTCAACTCGCCGCGGAACAGGCGTTCCAACATGGGAATCCCGTTTGGGCCACAAAAGCCTTCGAGGCCCTCGAGTTGAATCGCGCGTCGAGCCTGCGCGAAAGTCTAGGATTGGCGGGCGTTTGGCGAGAGAAGCTGCCGCCGGAATACTGGGAAACACTGGCCAAGTTGGGCTCGCGGGGACCTTCGGCCGCTAGCGAAAACCGTCTCCTTTCGAGACTTACCGAAATGGAAGCGCAAGCAGGATTAGGTCTGCAACCGAAGAAAGTGGAGAATATTCTCAGCCGGAATTCACTTATTCATTTTCAGGAAGGATTAAGAGATTCCGAATTACTCCTCAGCTTTGAGTTAGGGAAAAAGGAGTCTTACCTGTGGGCAGTCAGCCGGAGTTCGCTGCGGTTGTACCGGCTGGCCGCCGAGCAGGATATCGCGAAAGCCGTGCAGCTCTTTCGCGAGGCGTTTCCCGCCGGGGGCCTGGAAGCGGCCCGGCGAGGACACCAGTTGTACCGGGAATTGTTCGGGCAACTGAGTCCGCTGGAAACCCGAAAGCCAGCGTGGCTACTGTCGCTGGACGGTGCGCTCTTTGACATCCCTTTCGCTGCGCTAGTGACTGAGCAGCGGGGCGGCAACACGGAGTATCTAGTGGAGCGGCATTCTTTGCAAACCGTTCCGGGGGCGCTGCTGTTGAGCGCGTTCGCGGACCCTGAAATTCAGGATGGTCATCAACGCGGCGAATTTTTGGGGGTGGGCGATCCCATTTACAACCAGGCCGATCCTCGCTGGCGTGGACTGGCTTCGAAGATCCAAGCCCAGGGACAGTTACAACGACTGGTGGGGAGCAGGGACGAAATCGAATCCAGCGCCGCGATTTGGAACCGTAGCGGCGGCACGTCGCTTCTACTGGAGGGCACTCAGGCACGCCGCGCCAGTTTTTTGCGAGGCCTAGAGGCGCGGCCCGCAGTCATTCATCTGGCGACGCACGTCCTCTTTCCTACTGCGAACCGCGAACAGGGCCTGATCGCTTTCGGCGTGGGAGCCAGTGCGGTCCAGCCCGAATTCCTCACCACTTCTGAGGTGGCCCGATTGCGAACTCCGGGCGCCCTAGTGGTAATGACCGGCTGCGCCGCCAATGCCGGAGAAGCGCGCGCCGGCGCCGGACTACTCGGATTGACCCGCGCCTGGCTGATGGCGGGCGCCAGCACCGTGATTTCCACCGCGTGGCCCGTCGAAGACAATTCGGGCGCGATGTTTGCGCGGTTTTATTTCTATTTGCAGAATCATTCGGCAGCCGAAGCGCTGCAACTCAGCCAGAGGGAAGTGGCCCACTCCAGAACTGGGCGCGCAGCGCCAGTCTCCTGGGCTTCCTATCAAGTCACGGGAGGAACTCACTAACATGCTCTCTCCAGATCCCACCGGAAGCAATCGCCCGCCGCCTGCGGAAGAATCACCGCTAGAAACTGAACTCTCGTTAAGCGCAGCGGCCCGCGCCGGAGCTCGAAACCTAACCCCCGACCTTGTCAGACGGCTCTCTGAGAACTCCGACGTCTACGCCGGTTGGGCAAAGCTGGTGGGGCGAATCCGCACCAGCCAGACTGATGGCATGGCTGAGTTATATCACCTATTTTCAAAAGGCGTCCGCTTTTACTTGTGCCGCCAGTTGGGGGTGCAGGATTTGGACGACCGGGTTCATGACACCTTCGTGGTGGTGGTGCAGGCGATCCGCCGCGGTGAGCTGCGCGAACCCGAAAGGCTGATGGGATTTGTGCGCACCATCGTTCGCCGCCAAGTAGCTTCTCACATTGACAAGGCGGTACAGACGCGGCGCGAACAACTGGACCTTGACGCCAGCTCCCGCGTCGCCGATCCGCATGGAAACCCGGAAGAAGCCGCTATTTTCCATCAGAAAGAGGACCTGATTCGCAAAGTTCTCTCCGAATTGACCAGCCGGGACCGGGAGATCCTGACCCGCTTCTACCTGGAGGAGGAGACCCAGGAGGAAATTTGGGCAATAACTGACTTGACAACTCCATGCCAAAACGAGCAAGATTAGGACTGACGTGACAGGTCGGATGGCTATTTTGGCTTATTTTCCAATACCCACATTTGAGGGGGTATCGTCTAAGCCAATGAATCCACAACTTATACACATTTGTCATACGTTTGCATGACGCCAGAAGTTAAAGAAAACATTCATTTTTTTCTATGATTTGTTGCTGTTCGCACGTCATACTATTGGGGATCACAGTGTTTGGTTTGCGAGTTCTGTTGTTTGGATCTCACTTCCAGGGAGGAGGCTCTGCGATGAACGAAACTGCGTCCAACATAGCAAAGTATATCATTGGCTATTTCGCTGCCAACGATCAAGGAATCAACAACGTCAAGTTGCAGAAGCTTCTGTATTATGTGCAAGGCTGGCATCTAGCTCTCCATGGCAAACCCTTGTTTTGGGATCGGATAGAGGCATGGGTTCATGGCCCAGTAGTCCCTAGTGTGTTTCAGGAATACAAGTCGTTCCGCTGGTCACCACTCAAGGCGACTGGCTCCTATGAACCGGCCCCAAAGGTAAAAGCGCACATCGATGAAATTATGTGGGCCTATGCCGATTTCAGTTCATGGGATCTTGAGCGGCTTACGCACAGTGAAGCTCCTTGGCAGGATGCGCGGGGATCGCTACCTCCTGATATCTCGTCTAAGATTGAGATTTCGCACGAAGCAATGAAGGCGTACTTCAGTCGGGATCTCTAAGCCAAAAAAAGAGGATGACCCGTCGCGTTCGTCGTCCCGAACTCCCAGCTAGTCCCACTCTTAAATTCTCCTTCAAATATTTGGATTGTGATCATCCAAAATTCGCGATGCATGAATGCCCACAGGATTTTTGGGTGGAACTACTCAGGGCAATAAAATCATATACGGGGTGGGCTGTCGAGGACTTTAGGGAACAGAATAATGACCATCACCATAGGCATGTGATTTGGCCCAGATACCTCGGAGCCTAACGGTTTTGGAATAGATCAAGAGGACCTAGATCTAGAAGAAGCTTGGCAGTTTGCAGTCATGCCGAATCCTGAATGCATATGGAGGGTTCATGGCATACTGCAAGACGATACTTTCTACGTCGTTTGGTTAGACCGATGCCACAGGCTTTTCCCAAAATACTATAGCTGCTAAGGTTGTAGACATGAGGCCGCGCACAAAAATCACGATCCCGAATCCATCGGCGTCTGAGTTTGAGAACTTCGATAGGTTCGTGAGGATCGTGCTCACCAAGCCGAAGCCGCCGAAGACCCTAAAGCCCAAAAAAAAACAGCCAAGCGGCCAAGTTAAAGACTGAGATTATTCCGGTTGTTCGCCCACTATAGCTACGACGGATCGCACTCATGGTCCCGTGGCCCTGGCGCTGTCCGTGGGTGGGGATTCCGGCGAAGCCGAACACGATTCCGGGATCGGCCTGAAACTGTTCCCTCGGCTTCATCCCAGAACCGGTGTTCACCTTCATCCCGGAATCCTGTTCGAAGTCATCCCGGAACACCGTTCAATCATCCCGAATCGCGTTCATCTTGCCCCGGAATCCCCACCGTGGGTCGGTGGCGGGGCCCTGTTACGTCCCGTTACTTCGCTGGCCGGGCGCCGTTGCTATGCTTTTTGGGCTGGTGGGGGTTCTTGGTTTGATTCAGATTTAGCTTCAGCCGGAATAGACTCAGCGGCAGCTTTCGCTTTCGCTTCGGCTTCCGCTAATTGTTGTTTTAAGTGTTCTTCGTCGAGCAGAACGCATCCCTGGCTGGCCACTATCAACGCGCGTTTGCTCTTGCGAAGGAACTCCATGCCGAGCGGGGTCGCGCAGCATTCGGCTCTAGGACTATCACGCCGTTAGTGTGGACTCATCTAAAATTACCGTCCCAAATCCGAGCAATTTTGGTTGCGAACTGCCATCGGCTAAGGTCCAGCTGCTTGTGCCGTAGAGCGTGAGCGCTAACTCGAACGACTCTGTTAACGGCATCATAAGGAAGCCCGTAAACCCAGTGTCGATCATAGCCTCAAATTCTTTTTTGAATTGGGGCGACAACCCATACACCGTGATTTTAACTACCGGATGACCGGAGTTATCCAAAGATCCAGTCAGAACCGGGTTTGCCATTGTTGTCTTGTTCCAACTGATCGAATGCGTAACTCACCTGAAAAGCGCTAGGGAAACCGACACGGATAAGATGAAACAGTCCATGCGGATCGGCAGTTTTCGCCTGCTCTAGCGCTGCATCAGACGTATCCCCCAGCGTCGCTGTGCCGCTTCTGACGTTGATCGCAACAAATTTTCCTTGCTGGGTTTTTTCGTATTCGGCTTGATATTTTTGCTTGTAGATATCTTCTCCAAGCTTGGCTATCAATTTAGGGTTGAGGGACGGAGGGGTAGTCATTGTGGCCACTTTTGCGCTCTCATCTGCCGAAAGAGTCTATCCAATCACATCGGCGGCACGCAACTACTACTTTAGCATCAAGCCAACCGCTTGCCCCGTCCCTGCCGTTTACGGCCTTTCTACGGGTTGCTTATTGATGAGGGTGTTCCAGGTTAGACGCTTGCCCGTTGCTTGCCGGACGGCCAGATCGAAGCGATCCGCGTCGTTCATTTCCTCGCGATTGTTGAAGCGGAAAACCTGTTCATTCAAGTACGCCTGAAGGTGAGCCGGATCGACGCTAACATACGTGCCCTTCAGGGTGCGCTTCAGAAGTGACCAAAAATTCTCGATTCCGTTCGTGTGAACATGGCCCTGGACGTAGATTTGCGCGTGATTGATGATCTCCCGCGCGTAAGGCAAGTTTTCGTAGGACACATGCTCGTCGGTGTACAGCTTCGATCCAGCTTCTACGTTGGCGATCACATTTTCGTGGACCACGTGTTTGTGGCGGTTCGGCGCAACGGCAGCGCGTGCCCGTCCGTCGCGTTCTAACAGCCCCAGTACAACAGACTTGCCCCAGTTGTTGCTTCCCTTCGCGTTCTTGACGCGCTTCGACCGACGATGCATATTCTTAACCAAGCCGCCGACGAAAGTTTCATCGGCTTCGATTTCGCCGGACAACTTCGGCGCGGTTTCGTCCTGCATCACTTCCCGCAACCGATGCAGGATGAACCATGCCTCGAGTCCAAAGGGCCTAACCTGGAGCTCATCCTGGCCGACGGCAGGGTCTTTCCCCATAAAGGCAGGTTTACTTTGCCGACCGCCAGGTGGACGAGCGCACCGGCACCATCAAGATGGCCACCCTCTTTCCCAATCCCGGCAATCTCCTGCGCCCCGGGCAGTTTGCCAAAATCCGGGCCTTGATCGAGACGCAGAAAGGGGCGTTGCTGGTCCCCCAGCGGGCCGTTAATGAGTTGCAGGGCCGGTTCCAGGTGGCCGTGGTAGGTCCGGACAACAAGGTGGACCTCCGCTGGGTCAAGGTGGGCGAACGCACCGGCTCCTTGTGGGTGATCGACGAGGGCCTTAAGCCGGGGGAGCGCGTGATTGTGGAAGGCATCCAAAAGGTCAAAGCCGGAATGCCCGTCACCCCTAAGCCGTTTCAGGAAGCACCCCCAGCCGGCGCTGGGCCAACTCCAACCGCTGAGAAACAGCCGAGGTAATGGGTCATGGCGCGATTCTTCATTAACCGCCCCATCGTGGCCATCGTCATCGCCATCGTCATGGTGATCGTCGGGGTGGTGGCGCTCCTGGGCCTGCCCATTTCCCAATACCCCAACATCGTCCCGCCGGAAATCTTCATCAACACCACCTATGTGGGCGCCGACGCCCAGACGGTGGAGCAGTCCGTGGCCACGCCCATCGAGCAGGAGATGAGCGGCGTGGACAACATGAACTACATGTACTCTTTGAATGCCAACAACGGCGAGTTGAAGATGTACGTGAACTTCGATGTCAAAACCGACCCCAACATCGACCAGGTGCTGACCCAGATGCGGGAGAGCCAGGCCGAAGCCAAGTTCCCGGCCGACGTGCGCAATTACGGCGTCACCGTCAAGAAGTCCACGGCCGCGCCCCTGATGGTGGTGGACCTCATTTCTCCCCAGGGCACCTACGACGCCACCTTCCTGGCCAATTACGCCTATATCAACTTGAACGACCAGATGACCCGGGTGGCCGGCATCGCCAGTGTCACCGTCTTTGGGGCCGGCCAATATGCCATGCGCTTCTGGGTCAAGCCCGACCAGCTGGCCAAGCTCAATATCACCATTCCCGGAGATTGTCGACGCCATTCAGAAACAGAACACCGTCAACCCCTCCGGCCAGGTGGGGGCGGAGCCGGCCCCCAAAGGCCAGGAATACACCTACGCCATCCGCTCCCAGGGCCGGCTGGAAAATCCGGAGGAGTTTGAAAAGATAGTGCTCCGGGCCAATCCCGACGGGTCGCTCGTCCGCCTGAAAGACGTGGCCCGCATCGAACTGGGGTCCCAGAATTATGCCCTCCAAGGGCGTTTGAATGGCAAGGCTGGCGCGGTCCTGGCCCTCTACCAGCTCCCGGGCACCAATGCCATCCAGGCGGTGGATGGGGTGAAAAAGCTCATGGAGCAGGCCAAGAAGTCCTTTCCGCCGGACATGGACTACGTCATTGCCCTGGACACCACCCAGGCGGTGCGGGAGGGCCTGAAAGAGATCGTCAAGACCCTCTATGAAGCCCTCATTCTCGTCATCCTCGTGGTCTTCATCTTCCTCCAGGGCTGGCGGTCCACCCTCATCCCGGCCCTGGCAGTGCCCGTCTCCCTGATCGGCACCTTCGCTTTTTTCCCCCTCCTGGGTTTCTCCCTCAATACCATTGCCCTCATGGGGTTGGTTCTGGCCATCGGCATCGTGGTGGACGACGCCATCGTGGTGGTGGAGGCCGTGGAGCACCACATTGGCCAGGGCATGACGCCCAAAGAGGCCACCCTGAAGGCCATGGAGGAGGTCACCGGGCCGGTGGTGGCCACGACCCTCTCTTTGGCCGCGGTCTTCGTCCCCACCATCTTCATTCCCGGCATCACCGGCCAGCTTTATCAGCAGTTTGCCATCACCATCGCCGTCTCCGTCATCATTTCCTCCTTCAACGCCCTGACTCTGACCCCAGCCCTGTCGGCCCTGCTCCTCAAGCCTAAAAAGGAATCCCGGGGCCCGCTGAGCCGCTTCTACCGCTGGTTCAATGACGTCTTCGGCCGCACCACCAACGGCTATGTCAGTTGGTGCGGGACTTTTATCAGGAAGGCGGGAATGAGCCTCCTCTTTCTGGCTCTGGTGGCGGGACTCGCCGGCCTTTTGGGAGGGAGACTCCCCGGCGGCTTCCTCCCGGAAGAGGACCAGGGATATATGTATGCCGGGGTCCAGTTGCCCGACGCCTCCTCCCTGCAACGCACCAGTGAAGTCTGCCGCCAGATCGAAGATATCATGATGAAGACCCCGGGGGTGGAGTACGTCACCACC
>CAVXEM010000064.1:0-29018 GCA_963760575.1 Bryobacterales bacterium | reverse complement strand
ACCTGCGGGAGCCAGCGATGCAGCGATAGCATCAAGCCCAACCCCACAATGACCGAACCCAGGCCGTATGCAAACGCGTAGGTGTGGTTGCTTTCATTCCACGCGTGGTTCGCGGGCGCAAGTTCGCCTTCTTTATTCATGTGCTGCCGGTACTCGGGCGCCGGATGGGTATAAAAGAAACTCATAAATGGGCTATTCGCCACAAACGGTACGATGCCATCCGCCTCATAGCGGGCGGACTTAAGGGAACCAATCCACACTAAAACAACGATCAGCCCCAGCCGGGTAAGCGCCATCCCCCATTGATCCATACGCGCCATTGCCTCAAACAACTTGAATACTCGGTTCACGATTGATCTCCTTCTGCAGTCCATGTTACGGTCGAGTCCGGCGAGAAGGAATGGACGCAGTGCGCTACCGCATGGACAGATTTCTTCCGCTCCGAATCTCCGTTTCAAAGTCGCGAAAGAAGCTGGGGGAGCAACCGGTTACCCGCTTGAAGAGCCGGCTGAAGTAGAAAATATCGTCGAACCCAAGCTCTGCGGCAATCTGTTTGATCGGTTTCACGGTATGCAACAGCTCCCATTTAGCCTCCCTGGTGATTCGTTCCCGGATCAACTCGGTCAGCGTCTTGTGGAGGTGTGTCTTTACCAAGCGCGCCAGAGATTTGGGTGCCATGTGCAGGAGTTCCGCGTATTCGGCGGCGCATGCTTACTACGAAAGTGCGTTTCTATCAGCTCCTGCAGATAGCTGAGTTCCTGAGGCACCCGTCCAGCCGAACGATGCGTAATATCCTGCTGCTGCAGCTTTAAGCGCGTGGCCTGAACCAGAAAGATCTTCAGGTAGGACACCAGGACTTCCGAGTGCGCCAGCGCGCCGCCGCGCAACTCGCGCCCCATATCTTCGAGCAAACGCGCAAATTCCCGCGCGTTGTCGTCATCCAGACGCACCACCGGGAATCCATAGAGGTCGTTGAAGAGGATTCCATTGCAGCCGACTTCCTCATGATGGGTTTCGATGCAGAAAAAGTTGGCGTGAAACTGCACCGACACGCCGCGCACCGTCTCCTGGGATACGATCCGCGCGAATTGGTAAGGAACCAGAAACAGCAGCGAATTCGGCGCGAACGTGTAGCGGCCGAAGTCTGCCCAGAAAAGACCGCTGCCCTCTTGAACCCAATAAATCGTGAAGTAATTCGAGCGCGACATTTCCGAATCCCCGCTGGACAGGCTGAACGGCTCGATCTTCAAAGAGAGATCGCCGTTCCGTGGGTCGTAGAGATGGAGCGGGATATCCTCGGCGTCAGCGGACAAAGTAATCCACCTTCCCCATCGCCGCCGGCACCGCCACGTCGAAAAACCCGATCATCATTTCTTCCCAGCTCTGCTGCCCGTAGCGCACCTCTGCCGCCGGGTCCGGATTCCGCGGATTATTCGTCGAATTATCGAACCAGGCCACCCATTCGAGCCGTGTCCCCTTCTTCAACTCGAGCGGCTGCGCCAGCCGGTAGGAAAGCTGCCAATAAAAGTTGTAGTTGCTAACCTTCAGCAGCGTCTCCGGCTGCCCGTTGTCGCGGATGCGCGTATACTCAAACGCCTTCCCGCGTAAATGCATGTGCGGAAAAAATCCCAGCAGCAGCGCATCGTTGGGCAGCGTGCCCCACGCCGTCACGCGATACTCCCGCTCGCCCGGCGGGATCACGAAGCGCTCGTTATCCATCTGCAGCGTCAGCACTGCCTTTTCCGGAGGCGCCTTTGCAAACACCAGCCCCACGCTGGTCCGATCCACCGCCCGCTTCCCGTTGGGCGTGTAATGGATCTCAAACATTAAATCGGACCCGGCCTTCACGCGCTTGGCCATCCCTTGCGGCCACACCTCCGGCGCGCTCCCCGGCGCCCACACCGTCAAAATGTCGGATTTCGTCGGCCCGCCTGTCCACGTCGAGCCCGGCTCGCGAATATACACCACCACATGATGCACCACCGCGCGATTCCCCGGCCGCGCCTCGACACCTTGAATCCAGCGGTCCTCGCGAAACCCCGTCGGAGCCGCGAAATATTGATACTCCACCGCCCCCCGCGCCGGGACTTCGAAAGAGCGCGGCATCTCGATCACCTGATCCGGCGTTCCCAAATTCCACCCGTTCGCCCACTCGCGCGGTTTAGGAGCATCCTTCGGATCCCCCTCCGCCGCCCCGGTAGAGGCCCAGGCATCGAGAGTCGCGATCTCCGCTGCAGTCAGCGAGCGGTCATTCGCGAACACGCCACAACAAGGATCAGCAAACCAGGGAGGCATCTTGCGCACCCGCGTGGCCTCGCGAATCGCCTTCGCCCAAGGCCGCGCGTCGCGATAAGTGACCAGCGCCATCGGAGCCATCTCCCCCGCGCGATGACACTCCTGGCAGCGATTTTGCAAGATCGGAAGGACGTCGCGATAAAACGTAGGAGCCGCCGCCCCCACCACTGGCATAGCAGCTAAAATCCAAGCCCACCGCACATTCCCGAGTATACTGCCGAGTAAGCATGACCCACGTCCTGATCCTAGGCTGCGGCTTCACCGGCCAACGAGTCGCCCGCCGCTTCCTAACTCGTGGCGCGAGCGTCACCGTGACCACCCGCAACCCCGCGCGCCTAACACCGCTAGCCGATCTCGGTGCGCGCGTAGTCACCCTAGCGGATCTGGCCGCGAACCTCCGCCCAGGAGTCCGCGTCCTTCACTCCATCCCGCCCAGCGGACCGCCCGATCTGCTCGCTGCCCTAGGCGCTGCCCCAGCTCGTGTCGTGTACCTATCCACCACCGCCGTTTACGGAGCAGCAACCCACGTCGACTCGACCACCCCAGTTGACGAGCACTCCGACCGCGCCCGCCCACGCCTGGCAGCCGAACACAGCGTAGCCGCCGGCTCCTGGTCGTCGCTCATCCTCCGCCCCGCCGCCATCTACGGCCCCGGCCGCGGAGTGCAAGAATCCCTCCCGCGCGGCGCCTATCACTTCGGCGATAACTACGTCAGCCGCATTCACGTCGACGACCTCGCCGCGCACGCCGAGGCCGCTCTGCTCTCCGATCTAGAAGGCACCTACCCCGTAGCCGACGAAGAACCCTGCACGACGCGCGAAATCGCCGAGTTCTGCGCGAGCCTGCTGAATCTCCCGAACGTGCCCCGGCCCGCACCCGGAACACAGCCTCGCACAACCTCCAACCGCCGTGTCGACGGCTCCGCAATCCGCCGCGCTCTCGGCATCACGTTGCTCTATCCCAGCTACCGGACCGGCATCCCCGCCGCGCTGAAGTTCTTAGCCCAGTGAAACTCTCCGCCAATCTCGCGCAGACCCACCCGGTCGACGCCCGCCGCGCCGAGCAACCGCTCCATCGGCTCAGCGACCGGTTCGCTGCTCAGCGCAAACGTCCGATGATGAACCGGCAATATGAAATCCGCCCCGGCGTCGTCAGCCATCTGCACCGCCTGCTCCGGAGTGCAGTGCGCCCGAATCCACGGATTGTAAGCCCCAATCGGCATAATTGCCAGATCCACCGCCTTTGACGCCCGCACTTTTTTGAACAGATCGGTGTAAGCCGTGTCCCCACCGAAGACCACGCGATACCGCCCCACTTCGATGACGTATCCGTTGTAGGACCGCTGCGTGTCGTTCTGCATGCGCGCCCCCCAGTGATTCACCTCAAACGCGCGAACCGTCGCGGGGCCCACGCGAATGCTTTGCCCCCAGCCCAATTCGTGGACAGCGCCGTAGCGTTGCACGCGCAGCAGATCGCTGGTGTTCACCGCCGTGATCACCGCTGCTTTCCGGGACTCCAGGTTTCTCAAACTCGGAAGGTCGAAGTGATCCATATGCGCGTGCGATAACAGAATCAAATCGGGACGCGGAATCTCCGCAAGAGTCGCCGCCGGCTCCACCAACCGCTTCAGCCCCAGCGTAACCGGCCCCAGCCCAATGCCGATACGATTGCTAAAAACCGGATCGGTGACCACCACAAAACCGTCAATGCCGATCACGACAGTGCTGTGGCCAATCCACGCCGCGTGCAGCCCGTGCTGCGGCCAAGCATCGATCCGCGGACGCCGCGGCGCCGCCTCCACCTCACGCTTCATGTCCTTGGAAACACGACGCCAAAATTCAGGCGCATGACGGAACGCAAACGCGGCTAAATCTCCCACACCAAATTAGACGCAATCCCCCACGTGCAGGTTCGTTTTTCTCACATATAAGCGAACCGGGTCCCCGCCGGGAATCGCAACCCGAACCGCTCGGCCAGCGTTTCGAGCAGCGCATCGTCATCCGCTAGCGTAGTTTCCGAAACCCCATCCGGCCGCTGCTCCGTCAACTGCCGGTTCACCAGCGTCAGCCGCACATCCTTGCCCGGACGCTGCGCCAGAAGCTTGTTCACAAAAGGAGATTGCGGATGGGTCGAAGTGAAGTAATTGGAAACCTCGTAATCCGCGGCGTGCTGCTCTTCAAGGGTAAAACTGTAAAGGTCGAGCCAGCCCTCGGGCCGCAGCGATTGCAAAACGTACAATCCGTCACCGGCGGTCACGCGATATTGCCAGCCAAAATGCCGTTGCACCTCGTCCGCCTTCAGCCGTACTGGTAACAGCAATCCATCGCCGCCGAACCCGACATCCGCCAGCCACTTCTCCCCATCGACATCGACCGCCAACAACATATGGCTGCGCGGACGGACTTCCGTCGCTCCCATCCGCACCCGCGCCGCCAGCCGTGTCACGCGAAAGCCAATCATTTCGAGCACCGCAGCTAACAGCGCGTTCTGCTCGAAGCAGTATCCGCCGCGCCGAGCAGCAATCAACTTCTGAGCGATGCTTTCGCGATCCAGCCGGATCGGCCGCCCCAGCAAAATGTCCAGATTCTCAAACGGAATGTGGGTCGCATGCGCCAAATGCACATCGCGCAGCGTGGCTAGCGTCGGCGTGAAGTCCCCGTCGTATTCGATCCGAGCGGCGTAGGCCTGCAGATCCACCGGCATCGTCAGCGGACAGCCGCCACCGCCTGCCCGTCGCCCGCGGGAACTTTGCGCATCTGAAACGGAGCGCTCTTGACGATGCCCAAAATCACCGCCGAAAAACGGTAATCGCTCTTAGCAGCGTCGCGCACGATCCCGCGCACCACGGGCATGTCATAATAATCGAGCCCGCGCCCCAGCGCATACGTCATCATCTTTTCCGTGACCGTGCCCACGAATTGCTGCGGATGCTCCAGCAGCGCCTTACGCAAATCCACCACGCCCGTCACCGGCGTCCCGTCCGCCAGCTGTCCCGACGCATCGATCGGCCCCGCCGGCTCCTTCGTCCGCCATTGCCCAATCGCATCGAAGTTTTCCAGCGACAGCCCCAGCGGGTCCATCACTTTATGGCAGGTTGCGCAGCTCGGATTCGCGCGATGCTGCTCCATCAACTGGCGCAGCGATAGCTGCTTGCCGTCGCCGTTTTCCTTGAGCGCCGGCACATTCGGAGGCGGCGAAGGCGGCGGCGTCCCGAGAATATTTTCCAGAATCCATTTGCCCCGTAGCACCGCCGAAGTGCGATTGGGATAGGACGTCACCGTCAGCACGCTCCCCTGACCTAGCAGGCCCCGGCGATTTTCGTCCGCCAGCGTCACGCGCCGGAACTGGCTCCCGTAAACGTTGGGAATTCCGTAATGCCTGGCCAGGCGCTCGTTCACGAACGTGTAATTCGCGGTGAGCAGATCCAGCACGCCGCGATCCTCGCGAAGCACGCTTTCAAAGAACAATTCCGTTTCGCGTCGCATCGCTTGCCGCAGGTTATCGTCGAAGTTGGGGAACGTCGCCACATCCGGAGCCGCGCTTTGCAGATTGCGCAAAAACAGCCACTGGCTCGCGAAATTCTTCACTAGCGATTCCGACTTTGGATCCGCTAGCATGCGCTTGACCTGTTGCTCCAGTACCGCCGGATCTTTCAACTTTCCCTGCGCCGCCAGATTGATCAACGCCTCATCCGGAATGCTGCTCCACAAGAAGAACGACAACCGCGACGCCAATTCCAGGTCATTAATGCGATGCGTCGCCCCCGCCGCCACGCCAGTGTCCGACTCCGCGCGGAAAATAAATTTCGGATTCGCCAGAATCAGGCGCAGCGCGTTCTCGATGCCGCTGTCGAAGTTCCCTTTATTCAGTCCGGCTTGATAAAAGTTCAACAGACTTTCCAGATCCGCATCCGTAACCGGCCTGCGGTACGCCCGCCGCGCCAGTGTCGTCAAAATCTGCTTCGCGCACGCAACCTCGTCTTTGCCCGCCGCCGGCCGGCACACGAAAATCTTCCGCCTGCTAGGCGTGTCACCCGGCCCCTTTGCAGAAAATGGTCCCGCAATCGCCACCCGGTCGATCAGCGGCAGTCCGTTCATGTTCTGCAAGTCCAAATCGCGCGTGAAGGGCTCGAGCGGCTCATCCGACTCCGCCAGATTCTTTTGCGCAAACGTCACGCCCACAGCGTGTGGACCCGCCTTTACTGGAATCCGCGCCTTCAGGCGCGCATCAATCGCCTCGCCCGCGACACCGAGATTGGTATCCATCATGAGGTTGTCGTCCGGCCCCCCCACACGCGTCGAAAACACGCGCGCGCCATCGATCGTGATGTCGATGCGATGCGGAAACTCCAGCCCCGTCATGTAGCCCACAATGTTGCGCAGCAGCGAAATACTGAAATCGTAATCGCCATCCAGCGGAAAATTGTGGTGGATCAGCGCGCCGCCACGCGTCCCCAGCGGCAATCCGTTGATGTGGCCCTCCTGCGCCAGATCCGGAGGAATGCGATAAGTCTGCGCCACCGGTGGCGTGTTCGGATCGCCCACCGCCAAGCTCGCGACTTTGCGCGAAGCCGCCAGGTATTGCTCCAGCAGCAGTGGTGAAACTTTCAGAACGTCCGCGATGTTGTCGAACCCGTTGCTCTCGTCGTCGCCCGGCAGCAACTCGGCGACATCGATGTCGAGCGCCAGCAGATCGCGGACCGCGTTGGCGTATTCGGTGCGATTCAAGCGATGCAGCGCCGCCCGCCCCGGATTCACGTTGCCCGCCGCCGCGCGGTCGAGCGAAGTCTCGAGCCACGACGCCAACCCTTGCAACGTATCTTTATCGGGCCTCGGCATCCCCGCCGGCGGCATGGTCCCGCCATGAATTTTGCGGACTACTTTTTCCCACACCTCGGCGCCATCGCCGATACGGTCCAGATCCATTTTGTCGAGCGTCAGATTCGCGGTTTTGAGCCGCTGGTTATGGCACACCACGCAATATTGATCCAGCAGTTTGCGTTGGGCCGTGCTAGCAGAGACCTGCGCTGCGGCATACGCAGCGAAAATCGCCGCCAGCACCCAAAGAATCCTAAGCCTCATGGTTTCTGTTCCGCTTCCAGGATATCTCACCCGTACAATTTGACGCCGTTTGGCCGCTATTTTGAGCCGCTCTCCAGTAAACTAAACAGACGTGATGCGAATCTATTTAACCCTGATCTTGCTCAGCACCGCACTGGCCCACGCTCAATCGAAGGCCTCCGAATGGCCCATGTACAACCGCGACCTCGCCGGCACGCGCTATTCGCCGCTAACGCAAATCAACACCAAGAACGTGGCGGGCTTGAAACAAGTGTGGTCCTTCCAATTGAAAGCCGACGCCACCAAACCCGGCCCGCAATCGGAAGCCACACCCATCATGGTCAACGGCGTGATGTATCTTCCCGCTGGAAATCGCATCGTCGCGCTGAAACCGGAAACCGGCGAGATGGTCTGGCAATACGTGATAGCCGAAGGCGTACCGCAGCGCCGTGGCGTCACCTATTGGCCTGGCGATGCGAACAATCCGGCGCGTATCTTTTTCACGACCGGACGCAAGCTGGTTGGCCTGAATGCCTCCACCGGCAAGATCGATCCCGGCTTCGGCAACGAAGGTTCCGTGGATACGGTGGTGCCCTACCAGTCCGCACCGACGGTTTATAAAAACATGTTGTTCATCGGAGCCAACGTTCCCGAGCAGCCGGCCACCGGCCCTCCCGGCGACACGCGCGCCTACGACGCCCGCACCGGCGCGAAGATGTGGGAGTTTCATTCCGTGCCGCGCGCGGGCGAAACCGGCAACGAGACCTGGCCCGCCGACGCCTGGAAGGATCGCACCGGCGCCAACAACTGGGGCTTCTCGATGACCGTCGACGAAGCGCGCGGAATTTTGTACACCACGTACGGCAGCCCAGCCAGCGATTTCTACGGCGGCGATCGCAAGGGTAACGACTTGTTCGGCAATTCCGTGGTCGCTCTCGACGCCGTAACCGGAAAGATGAAATGGTATTTCCAAGCCGTCCATCACGACATGTGGGACTTCGACCTCCCGCCCGCGCCCGGCCTGATGGATCTGGTGATCAACGGCAAGAAGACGCCGATTCTGGCGCAGACCGGCAAGGTCGGATACATGTATATTCTGAATCGCGAAACCGGCAAGCCCATCTTCGGTATCGATGAGAAACCGGTGCCGCAGAGCAACGTGCCGGGCGAATTTTCTTCGCCCACGCAGCCCATTCCCGTGAAGCCTCCGCCGTTCGGCCGCATGAGTTTCAAGCCGGAAGATCTGGTCACTGCCGACGACACCAATGCAGAACACGCAGCCGCTTGCAAAGATTTGATGGAGCGCAGCGGCGGTCTGCATAATGACGGCCCCTTCACCACCTGGGTTTATCGCGCGCCAGGCGCGCCCCCGGTTTCGAGCGTGATTTTCCCCGGCGCCATCGGCGGCACTAATTGGGGCGGCACCGCGTCCGACCCCAAGCTCGGCTACGTATTCACCTTCACCAACGAATACGGCAGCATTGGCTGGATCGAGAAGAAGCCCGAGGGCTCAAACGTACCCTACGATCAAGCCAGCGTCGAAGGGAATCCGTTCAATTCGAAATTCTGGGCCAAGAAAACCGACGCGTCCGGCCGCGTTATGGGTGCCAGCAGTTGGCCCTGCCAGAAACCGCCATGGGGCCGCCTGACCGCCGTGAACGCCAAGACCGGCGAGTTCGCCTGGCAAGTCCGCCTGGGCGTAACCGACGAGCTCCCCGAAGGCAAGCGCAACACCGGCCGCATCGGCTTCGGCGGACCCATCGTGACCGCCGGCGGATTAGTCTTCATCGGCGCAACCAACGACAAACGCTTCCGCGCCTTCGACTCCCGGACCGGCAAAATGCTGTGGGAAACCAAGTTAGAATACAGCGCGATCTCCGTGCCTATGACGTATCAGGGCAAGGACGGCAAGCAATACGTGGCAGTGGTAGCAGGCAACGGCGGCGCCGGCGTCACGGATCCCGACAACCGCGGCACGGAATCGCTAGTCGTATTCGCGGTGAAGTAGCGTGACCCTACTTACCAACCATATGTTCGACGTTGCGTGAATTTTCGCACACGGTTTCGATGAGCTCCGTGTCCGGAACCAGCTTCAGATTGAACTTCACCGTCCACGGCTTGGTGTAAGCCTTCGGGTCGTCAATCGTGATGCCGAGTTCCATAGTCCCCACATTCAGCCGGCGGAAGCGTTCCGTCACATGCAGAGCTTGCGTCTGCGGACGGCCCTTCTCGGTATCGATCCAGCCGCGGTCGTTGAATCCGAGGGTATCGATTACCATCGTGTCGCCCTCCCACTTACCCACCGAGTAGCCTTTCCAGGAAGGCTGCGGGTCTTTTGGCAGCGGGCGGCCGTCGGTGAAGACTTCGCGGAAGACGTCGTTGGTCGAGGTCTCGTAAAGGATGATCAACTCGCGCGGCAACTGAACAATCTTATAGGGGTGGTCGCCGTGCGTGTCAACGCGCGGAACTCCAGGCGGCATGCACTGCGCCAGCGGATCGTCTTTATGCACGCGGTCCTCCCTCTGTTCGGCGAGGGCTTTTGCCCAGGGCTGGTAAGGCACGTCTTCCGGTTTGAGGTCGACCGCGAGGTTCAAGAAATGATTCTTGCCACCGCTCGGTGGTATCCAAATTCCTGAAAGATCCGGCTTCCCGTCCCCCGTTTTCGGGGTGGGCGCCGCGAGATCAGGTTTCCCGTCGCGAGTTCGTGGGAGGCCGGCTGTTGGATAGTTCAGCCACTGCGCGGGCGCACAGGCCGCCACGGCGACAAGCATAATAAAGATCCGCGAGATCGTGCTCATATGCCCACACAGTATATGCAAAAATGCGCGCGAGCACACGCCAACATTCCCCGCGTGAAATAATACTCCCATGTTGCGATTCACGAAATTGTGGGCGCTGGTCCTCGGCAGCGTCGCGCTGTTGCTGGCGCAAACGCCGTCAAGCGCCGTCAATCCGCTGGTCAAGCGAATCGTCGACGAAATTTCGCAGGAGCGCATCGCGGCAAATCTCAAGAAATTCGAAGGCTTCGGCACGCGCTACATCATGTCGAGCGATGACGATCCAGTGCACGGCATCGGCGCAGCGAAGCGCTGGATTTACGGTGAGTTCAAGAGCTATAGTCCCAAACTCGAAGTGAGCTATCAGACCTTTCGCGTGCGCAAAGGCGCCCGGCGCGGGCAGGTGCTGCACGAGGTAGAACTGGCGAACGTCGTTGCGATGTTGCCGGGCACGGTCGATCGCGACCGTTACGTGCTGGTCACGGCACATTACGATACGGTCAATTTGCATCGTAAGCCGCAGTTCACCGATGCCGAGCGCGTGGCCGACCTGGTGAAGCACGGCATGGAGGAAGCCGAAGCCCAGCGCGTGATCCGGTTGTTCCCCACCATCGACACCGTCGGCGACGTCGACAACGAAGCCACCGCGGCGGAGACCATTTCGCCGGGCGTCACCGATGATGGCAGCGGCACGGCGGCGGTCATGGAGCTGGCGCGCGTGCTGTCGCAATACCAGTTCAAGAAGACGCTGGTGTTCATGGCCTTCGCGGGCGAGGAAATCGGTCTCGAAGGCAGCAAGGCTTACGCCGCCATGGCCAAGCAGAAAGGCATGCAGATTGAAGCGGTGTTGAACAATGACATCATCGGCAGCGATACCGCGGGCAACGGACGCATCAACAATTCCACGCTGCGCGTGTTCTCCGACGGGCCCGAGGATTCGCCGGGACGCGCGCTGCTGCGCTACACCAAACTGATGGCGGAGCGCTACATGCCCTCGATGCACGTCGAGATGGTGTTCCACGGAGACCGCTTTAATCGCGGCGGCGATCACACCAGTTTCGTCACCCAAGGTTACGCCGCCGTGCGCCTGACCACGCCCAATGAGAACTATGAAAATCAGCACACCGCAACAGACACCTTCGCGAACACGTCGGCCCCGTACACCACGCGCGTCACCCGCATGAATGCAGCCGCACTAGCGAGTTTGGCGCTGGCGCCGCCGCCGCCGGTAGTAAATTACACCTATCGATCGGGCGAACGGAAGGGCGACCGGTCGCCCATGTTGAGCCGCGGCAAATCCGGCTACGATGCTGCACTGCGCTGGCAACCCAGCACGGCGCCGGACTTGGCGGGATACGCGGTGGTAATCCGCGCAACCACCGCCCCGGATTGGGAGCGTGAAATTTGGGTCGGCAACGTGACCAATTACACCATGCCGGATGTGTCCGTCGATGATATTGTGATCGGAGTGAAGGCCGTCGATCGCGACGGCAACCAGAGTTTGGTTTCCGCTTATCTGGAACCAGTGATTCAGCAGTTGACGGCGCCTCCAGCGAGTCCGAAAGAATAGAGGAGAGCGATGAGAATATTTTTGATGGGAATTCTTGCGTCCGCCATACTGTGGGCGCAGGCGCCCGCAGGCGACATCGTTGGCGTGGGCAACTTCGCGCACATTGTACAGAATCTCGACAAGTCCCTGGAATTTTATCGCGATGTCCTGGGCTTGGAAGTGGCCGTCAGTCAGCCGTTCGCTCCCAACGCGGCGATCGCGAAACTGGGCAACACGCTGGGAGGGCAATCGCGCTACACGGCCCTGAAGGTCCCCGGGTCGGAGATTGGCATCGAGCTGATCGAATACAAAGACATCGAGCGCAAGCCGCAGCATCCGCGTTTTTACGATCCCGGCGCGGCCAATATGGCTTTACGCGTGCGCGATCTGGACGCGGTGTTCGCCAAGCTCCAGAAATTCGGCGCGAAGGTGATCACCGCTGCCGGGAAGCCGGTGACCATCAACAACACCATCCACGTCGTGTTCGTGCAGGACCCGGATGGCTTCGTAGTGGAGTTAGGGCAAGGCACGCCGCCCGCGGATTCGAAAGTGCCCGCGTCGAGCAACGTCTTCGGCGGCTCGTTCGAATTGTCGGTGGTGAACAGCGAAGAGAGCGTGAAGTTCTACAACGATCTGCTGGGTTTCAACATGAAGTTGGGAGCGGAATTCAACACCAATAAGGTGATGGCGGAGACGGCGGGCGCGCCGGGCGCCAGCTTCCGGCAGAGCCGCGCGACGATTCCGGGCACGTCCGTTTCGATGACTCTAATTGAGTTCAAAGACATCGATCGCAAGCCCCTCAAAGGGCGCGTGCAAGATCCCGGCACAGCCATCCTGCAATTGCGCGTGCACGATGTGGCGGCGCTCACGAAGAAGCTGAAGAACGCAGGTGTTCCCGTAGTCACCGCAGGCGGAGATCCAGTCGACGTAGGTCCAGGGCTGAAGATCGCGATCGTGCGCGATCCTAACAATCTGATGCTGGAGTTGCTGCAAGCGCCGGCGAAGTAGCTACGGCTGGACGGACACTTTCACTTTGCCGGTGGTCCAGCAGCACTGGAAACCGGCGCCGCCTTCGCCGGAGTAATCGTTGGCAGTGACGTTCAATATGTAATCGCCCGGCGCGCCGAAGGTTACGGTGGTGGTAGCTTTGCCGCTAAATGCAGCGGCGGAGCCGGACCGCTGCATTTTCACAGCGGGCGGACGCTCATTGCTAAACGTCACGGCGCCGGGCGCGCGGTAGGGGATCCATTTCACGGTCACGGGAGCGCCGAGCGTGCTGGGGCGCGCGCCGGAGGACGAAGTGAACTTGGCGTCGTCCGAAACCCATACACTCAACGTCAACGGAACTCCAACCTTTGCCGTGGTCGACGTGGTGATGCCTGGTGGGCCTTGCGCGGACGCGCCCCCGTCATCGAAACTGATCGACGGCGGCGTGTTGCCGACAGAGGCCTCCATAAACGGCGATATCTCGTAATCCCTATGGAGGCTCGCCGGGATCACCGTGGTTTTCCCATTGGCAACCAACGTCCAGGTGATTTTGTTTTCTCCGAAGTCCGCGGGCACTTTCACCGTGAACACGCCCCAGGCGCGCCCTGGCAGGAAATGCGTAGGCTGGCCGCGATCCGGACCGCCCGGCTCGATGCGATTGTTAGGGCCGATCGGCAGATCGATCTCCTGTTTCTGATTGCGGTTGTAGTACCCCAGCAGAAGACTAAAAGTCCCGTCGGGATTCTTGAACCAGCCCTCGAAAGCCCCGGTAACCGTATTGCCGGATTCGCGCGCGGGCTCGATGGGCAGCGATTGCGCCCACATCAAGCTAGAGCTTGCCAGTAAAAATGTGCCGATGAACCTACTTGCGAGCATCCGACGCTTGCAAATTCCCTTTGCGTTTCGTTACGTACGCGTTGTATTCGTCATCGCTTAAATAGGTGACGTTCATCCAGGCGTGTCCCATTTCGTCCACCGTGCGGTCTCCGTAGCCCACCCATTGATCGGGATCGGGGTTGTTGGGATTGGCGCGCGTGTTGTCATACCACGCGGTGACGTGGATCATCGTGCCCTTGGGCAGCACCGGAGCCGCATCATCGGCATAAATATAGTTGGTCATCCAATTGAAGTTGAAATTACCGACGTGGCTGATCAACTGCGTACTGCCGTCCGGCAGAATGGCTTCCACCGTCATGGCCTTGCCGCGCAGATGCATGTGCGGCTGGAAATTCTCGAGCATCGCCGGGCGCGTCAACACCGTGAAATTGTCGCTCTGCGAGACGGTGTTGGGCGCGATGTCGATGTTTCTTCCGGAGCGGGTGCGGGAACTGCCGTTCGATTGGAAACTGCGCAATGCTTGGAACGACGTCAGGTAGCTGCGGTGCGCGGGCTCCTGCCCTTTGGGATAGAGCCAGATTCCGATCTCGACATTGTCGCGAATCTCTTCGCCCACGGCGTGAATGTGCACGTCCCAGGAGATTTGGGAACCGGGCAGAATCAATTTGCCGCTGTCGGGACGGTACAGGTCATAACCTTTGCCGATGGCCCATTCCATGAAGAACGCGCGCGCGCCAAAGTCGGAATCGCCGGAATTCGGAGCCAGGCTCGACGGATCGTCCTGCACCAGGTACGCCACCGCGTGATGCGTGATTTTGCGTCCCGCCGCGGTGCCGGGGCGGACCTCTACGGCGCGGACCCAGCGCGGCTCGGTGATGGGAATATTCGAAGTGGGCCGCCACCAGACATCCTGATGATGGGCGGGCATCGTATACGGCTCGGACTTGACGACCAGATCGGGTGCGCCTAATTCCTTGGCGGCTTTCCACTCGTTCTCGGCGGGCCACTGCACGGGAGCGGGCATGTCCTTGGCGTCGCCCATGGGCGCGCCGGCGTCCACCCAATTGGCGATGGTGGCGATCTGCTCGTCCGTCAGCGAAATATCGTTCTTGAATTTCTGCACGCCCACGGTTTTATCGATGTGCCAGGGCGGCATCTGGCGCGTGACCACGCGCTGCTTGATGGCCTTGGCCCAGGGCCGCGTCTCTTCGTAGGAGACCAGCGACATGGGAGCCATGGCGCCTTTGTGATGGCACTCCTGGCAGCGCGCCTGCAAAATAGGGGCAACATCCTTGGCGAAGGTCACGGTTTTAGCAGCCGGCGCCGGGCTCGTGCTCGTTGCAGCCGCATCGGCGGCGTAGAGCGACACGGACAGCGTCAGGAAAGCACTGAAGGCGAGTGTAGTTGCTAAGGCTACCGGGGATTTAGCAGGCATCATAACGCGCTCCTTCTGCACATCACTAAGCGATGAACAGTGTAGCCGGGCGTGGGGAGGGTGTCAAAGGGGTGGGGGGGGTTAGGAGATAGAGGACTTCGGAACTGCACCCCTCCCCCCCGGCTGCGCAAAGAGCGCAGCCTTACCCAGCGTGGTGCAGCTCCGCCGCTACGAAGCCGGCTCCTCGCAGCCCACCCTCGACGTCATCCGCCGCCTCGCCGTCGCTCTCCAGGTGAGTGCGGATCTGTTACTGTTCGGCGAAAATCAGCGCGGCCCCGACGACGACCTCAAGCTCCAGTTCGAGGCCGTCTCCCTGTTCGACCCCGAAGAAAAACGCGTCGTCCGCTCCCTGCTCGACGGCATGATCCTCAAACACGAAGCCCGCAGATGGTCGGACTCGGGGAAGGAATAGTGGCGATCCCGGAAATTTGACCTTCCCTTCCTTGCCTCCGACTATCGGGCCGTTAATGATTTCGTGTCCGTCGGATTATCGTTCTGATGGTCCTCTTCGGGAATGAACCATATGGAGCAATGATCCAGTTCTACCAACGCATGGTGACCCACGAGATCAGGTCGATTGTCTAGGCGTTCGACGAGTACTTCCAGCCATCGAAAATCTCGTGGGGCAAGTTGTTCCCAGTCGAAGAAACGCACGAATCTCAATTGATAAGATTTCGAACCCACGTGCAAAACGGGAACTCCCCATACATGACCAGGATCAGCCGGAAGATTTTTATCCACTAGGAGTTTCATCTCAGGAACATTGGAGATGACTGTAAAATTGACGATTTCTCCCGGGGAGAATTTGTCCTCGATCCGTCCTTGATAACCGATGGCCAGGAGGATGATCCCTTCAAACAACCTCGCTATGGCCTCTTGGAACACCTCGACTGAGTCCCACTCTCGAAGTTCGGGATTTGGCCAGAACCCAAGATTCCAAACGACCCTAACGATTTCACGGTAATGAAGAAACAACTGTGTGCAATCTCGCTTCATCTTGGGAAAAGCGTCCTCCAGCGACTGCCGGGATCTGGACCGGTCTTGTAGGTAGGATACGCCTCACAATCTTCGTTGACGTTCCAATCGATATAGTGATAGTAATCTGCGGATCCTTTCCATTTAACGAATTTGTTCGGGTCAGGGTCGTTACAATCCCCGTTGGAGTTCCTGCCCACATCTTCTTTTGAATAGGAAACAGGTGCTTTATCTCTTGACGTAATTTTGCTGCTTTGAATGGCTTCGATCAGTTTCGGCAGATAAGTTGCTGTCACATAGATCGTAATCAAAACGCCCCCGCCAATAACTATCGCTGGGCAGGCTTCTGGTGCCGCAGCGCAGATGCCTAATCCCCAACCAATCGTGTTACCGTTCAAAAAAGATAAGGCAGCGGTTCCGCTCCAGAAATCGACGCTGTACCCGTCGATCACTCCATCGTTCTGCAACCCAGATAGCTGACTGACTTCGTCGTTGTATCGGGTCTCGAATGGCATCAAAAACTGATTGATGGCGGCGTAAGCATAGGAGAGATAATAGCTTGTCCAAGGGTCATAGTAATCACCGCCGTAGTACCAACTGGAGACGGAGACGCTGAAGTAATCCTGCCCAGTTGGGTCGGCATTATTAATGGGATCCCCGCCAGCATAGGCATATCGATTCCAACTACCGGGGTTACTCAGGCGGGGTTTGCCAGCCGAATCCGGGCTCATAAACCTGCCCACTCCCGGTTGCTCGTAGCGTTGATCGGCGTAGTCGAGGCCGGTGGAGGCGTCGCGGAAATAGCCGGTGAATTTTTCCTTATCGTTTTGGGTGGCCGACGGACGCTCGACGCCGTAGGGATAGAATTTGCCGATGGAACCCAGGCGGTCGGCGACCACCGGTGTCAAACTCACCTTGTCACCTGTCCCGGAGGAATTGTAGGTGCCCTTGGAAACTAGCTTTCCCCCGAAGTTCACATTGGTCGAGGTCAGCGTGAACCAGACGCCCCCTCCATCGACCGAAATCTGATACGTCGCCAGTTTCTGCCCGGCCCAAAATGTAAGCTCATCGAGACCGCTAGCGTTCCACCGCCATACCCGCTTATTGCTGGGATCGTAAGCATAGAGGCCAGCGGCTCCGCTGGATGGCTGAACCAAGCGATTATCGATGTCGTAGACGTTTGTCGACCCGATGTTGCCGTTTGCGTCCGCCGTATCGCCGGTCTGGCGGTTGGTCAGATAGTTGTACGCCACGTGCACATCCGGCGCCGTGCCTTTGATGAGCGTCTGGTCCGTCAAGTTCCCAAACCCATCGTAAGTATAACTCTGCCCCCAGCCACCGGCACCAGCCGTTTGAGCCGACGCTAGCCGGTTCAAAGAGTCGTAGATGTAGAGCACCTGCTCCATCGAGAGCGCGTCGGTTTCTGAGGTGATCTTGCCGTTGTTCTGCGTCGCTGAATAGGCGTAGGAGATGTTTAGCGCCTTGCGGACCAAGTCGTCCTACCAGGATGTCGGAGACGTGCTGGTAAACACGCCGGTCGAGCTGACGTGGAATCCCAGCACATTAACCGGTGGCCCGGAAGTTGCGATTTTCAACGTTCCCAGGCGCCCAATGATTTGCGGATACTGCTGCGTGAGCGTGATCGCCTTATGCTGGCCGTGCGGCAGCGTGAACGAAGGCTGCAGCAGTATGGCTCCGCTGTTGTCGAAAAACGTTAGGAATACCGAGATATCCTGCGACGTCGACGGATTCACCAGCGCGATGCCGGAAGTGTAGCCGTTGGTGTGATCGAACGGCAGCACCCATTGCGATCTCGCGGAGAAATCCAGGGGCTCGGACGCTTCGCTCGGACGCGGCACCGTCGGCGGCCGCCGGAAAATCACGGTTCCCGCGGTGGTGGCGCCGGGTGCGATCGCGTTGGTGAGCGGCTCGGCGAAAATGGTCTCCATCAAAGCCCAGCCCTGTGCCAGCGAGAGTTGCGAGCCTGCGGTCTGAATGGTCACACTGCCGTGCGCCGGGATCGCTCCGTAAATCACCGGTCCAGTCAAGATATTGGTCTGCAGCGACAGCGGCGCCCCGTTGTCGTCGAAGAAACTGAGCTTGTACAACGACGGTGAGGCATCGATATTGTTCAGCGAAATTAATGTCTGCCAACCGTCGCCATCGGCCACTTGAGAGATGACCGCGGCCTGGCCCGACGTGGTCGATTGCTGCCCGTAAACCGCGCCCGCAGCCAGCGCCAACAGGAAAAGTGTGCTCTTCATGGCCGCAGAATATCACTGCATGCAGTCCCTTGGACCGCCATGAATCGCCCTAAAAATCAGCCTAAACTGCTTTAAGAACGCCTACGAAGAGGGACAGTACACTCAATCCCCAGTGTAGTTTTGGGGATTGAGTGTACTGTCCCTCTTCGGCTCTAAAGCCCTGCCAACCGCAGGGTGCGCGCCGGCTCCTCCCCCAGCCATTCGGGGTGCGCCGCCGTCGCGTCAAAAATAGAAGTCGTCTTAAACAGCTCATACGCGCCGTCCAGCGCCAGCTTGGCGGTCTTTGCACGCAGCCGCGCCGCCTGCGGCTTCGTGAGCGGCGTGAAAGTAGCGGCGGCCTTGAATGCCTGCTTCAGGATCTTCATGCTGTCGATGCCCGTGATCACCACCGACGTCGGCAAGCTCAACGCGTAGTGCAGGCACTCCGCCGGAGTCACCGCGCCGCTCTTCAGAATCACGCCGTTTCCCATGCTCTTCATGCCCAGGACGCCAATGCCCGCCGCCACCAACTCCGGCAGCACCTTCTTTTCGAAACTGCGGAAATGAGTGTCCATCAGATTCAAAGGCATTTGCACCGCGTCGAAACGAAAGCCGTGCCGCTTGGCCGCCTCCAGCATATATAAGTGAACGCCGGGATCTTTGTGCCCGGTGAATCCGATGAAGCGGATCTTCCCCGCCTGGCGCGCCGCGACGAAGGCCTCCATCGCCCCGCCCTTCGAGAAGATGCGATCGACGTCGTCGTAGCGGATCACCTCATGATGCTGCAACAGGTCGATTTCATCCAAGCGCAAGCGCTTGAGTGACTCATCCAATTGCCGCGCGGCCTCTTTCTTCGTGCGCCCGTCCACTTTCGTCATGACGAACGCCCGTGACCGGTAGCCCTCCCGCAGCGCCTTGCCCATCCGCCTTTCGCTCTCACCATCCCGGTAATCCCAGGAATTATCCATGAACGTCAGCCCGCCATCGAGCGCCCTCCGCAGCAGCCGGACCGATTCAGCGCTAGAAAGCTGAGGGCTCCCCAAATGGAAGCCTCCTAAACCCAAAGCAGAGACCTGAACGCCAGTACGGCCTAACGCGCGATAGAGCATGTCCATATTATGGTTCGCTCAGCGCCGACCGCAGCAAAAGTTTCGCCGGCGCGCACGGTTGCCCGGCGCGCCGGCGTTGGATGGAGTAGCTAGAGTTCGCTTCCTAGTGTCTGTCGGCAGGCACGGTATTCAAAGCCGAAATCAGCGCCCGGCCTTCCGCCGTCGGGTGGACGTTCCCGTTCACCACGTCCCGCGTACTCATGGGCATGCCGTACAGAGCTTCGTTCTCTTCCCGGTCCGGACGCAGCGTGCTGCCCTTCAGCGCGACTCCCGCAAACACGCCGCGCGAGCGCGACCAGGACAACATCTCCGCCGAAAGTTTCGCGTCCGTCTGCGCCGAAGCGTCGCGCCCCACTGGACCCGCGGCGACTTCGCCTTCGGCTCCCAGGGTGAACTTGTCCCCCATCAACCGCTCAGCGCCTCGCCGGTTCATGACCAGCATAACGACATCGGTTTCAGAACCACCGATTTGGAAGCCCACACTGCCTCCCTCTACGCGGATGGCGGCCGGTGCGGACCAGCCTCTCGCCTTATTCTCCCGGCAGGTGATGAAGCCCTTACCGAACTGCCCGCCTACCACGAAGGCTCCTTTTTTGAGGCCCGGAACAATCACCGCACATTCCGCCTTCTCCACCAGATCGCGCGGAATGCCTTTATCGCCCGCATTCATGATTTCAGAAAAAACACTCGATGCCTCAGTCAGGCGCTCGGCGGCTTCTCTTCGTTCCTTTTCAGCAGAGGCAGCGAAGAGGCATGCCGTCATGGTCAAAAATCCAAGGGTCTTACGCATGTCGGAAAATCTCCTTAATATTATCTATAGCAATTGTTTTGCCGCTGTTTTAAATCCCCTCGCATCAACGAAGGCACGGCGCGCGGTGCGCACAATTTGCGCTTCCCTGCAATATTGACCTGCGCTTACCGCGAGCTTTGTCAGTTTGACCGGTTACGTCAAAGATGTGACAATCCAGATCCAGCCCGTCGATCAATGACAGGTATTGGGATTGCGGGCGCGAAGTCTGGGCGCGGGTTGTGAATCAAGCCGCACTAAAGCATATTGCAAGTTTTGACGATGTAAGTACGGACATGATAGCCCGTACTCACAATGCTTTGCGCGCTTCCGCGATTCGGGCCGCGGATCGTCTGCCGCTATTGTCGTCCGTGCTCCATCGCTCCATTCGCTTGTTGTCACAGGGCGATGATGTCTCCATCAGCGAACTGGGCGCTGTAGTTGAAGAAGACGCTGTCATCACCGGCAGCTTGCTGTCGATTGCCAACTCGGTGCTTTATTCCAGAAACAGCAGCGTGGCGTCCGTGCGCCTCGCCATGGCCCGCTTGGGAGTGAATAAGACCAGAAACGTGCTGCTGGGATTGACGGTCAGCAAGTGTTTTAACTCGGTGCGGATTCTTGGTCCCTGGTCATTGGCGCGCTTCAACGCGCACTCGCTCGCCGTGGCAACTTTGAGCGACCTGTTGGTGCAGAGTGTGCCGTCCGGCAATCCGGAATGGGCGTTCACGGCTGGTTTGCTGCATGACATCGGTCTCCCTTTGCTGGCGGTGGGCCTCCCCGAGGAGTTTCGAACCATTACCGCGAACGTCGCGAACGATGCGGAAATTGTCGAGCGTGAGCGCGAGCTGCTGGGCTTCACACACTTCGATCTGGGAGCGGAATTGCTGGCTCGCTGGAATTGTCCGCAGATGGTTCAGGAAGCTGTGTGGTCCTGCGAAAGCGCGGAGGCCGCTAATGAACACCCGCCGATGCTAGGAGCGATTGTCAAGACGGCCAGCCTGTTGGCGGACGCGTACGGCATCTCCACCTTTGACGCCGGCGAGGACAGCGAGCGGGCCATTGAACTGCTGGACGCGCTCGCCATACCGGCTCCCGTAGACTTCATTGAGAAGTTCAAACGGGAATTCAGCGCGCTGCAGGCGGCCGCCTAAGGCGCCTTCCGCCACGTCAGGCGATGGGTTCCCTGCTCGACAACGTAGTCCAGCGTGAGTTGCCGCCCATCGTCTGAAAACTGAAAGCGGCGCTGCTGCTTGCCGTTCACCCAGCCGGGACGCAAAGAACCGTCCAGATGCAGATGCAGGGTCCTCGTTGCAAAGTCGGCTGAATAGGTTCCCCAATAAGCCAGGTAGCCGTCCAGTGCTTCGAGCCTCTGCTCCGGCGTAAGGCTGGCGGCCCAACTCGGTCCACCTTGCGCGGATTCGAGCGGCCGGTCTGTGCGCATCATCTGTACCGCAACGCCGCCGTTTTCGTCGAAGCGGAACTCACCAGAGGCGCGGCCGTCCCAGGGAAGCGATACTTGGCCGGAGGCCTGATCTGTAAAATCCCACGCGGTCAATTTCCACACGCCCACGAATGAAGCAGCCATCAGATGAAGCACCCGAGATTCCCCTCGAACCCTTGTTCCACGCGGCCGTCGGGCCAGACGACGATGGGAACCATCATGCCGTAGCGGCGGGCTTCATCGAGCGTGGCTTGATCGAGTTCGACGCGGCGTTCTTCGTAAGCCACGCCTTGCGCATCCCATTTGTGAAGCAGCTTCACGCAGGCATCGCAGCCTCGAATCGTGTAGACGATCGGGAGCATTATTTCAGCGCCGCTGACAGAAGCTGGCGCATTTCCTGAATCGCATCTTTGCGCCATTGATCGGAGCGCGGCTGCAGCCGGGGGATCAGCTCTTTGAGGAACGCCTGGCGGCCGGCTTCGGGAAGGGTTCCGAACGCGGCGTCCGGCGGAAGTTTCAGATGCGCCTTGACCTCATCGGCAATCGCCGCCAGTTCCGCGTGCGCGCTCGCCGAGCGCTCCGTGAAATGCGCGATGTAGCGCAGGTCATCGGTGTAGAAAACGAATACTGGAATGGCGCGCTTTTTGCCGTCTAGCAAAAATTCATCCATGATATCGGCATTTTGATCGCGCAGGAAAACGCGCAGCGTCATGCCGGCGGCTTCGGCTATGCGCGCCATAGTGGGAAGCTCGCGGTAGACATCTCCGCACCAAGCCTCCGCGAGAGCCAGCACTTTCACCGGTCCGTCCGGCGCGGCCGCGGCGTTTTTGAAGAACGCGATATCGTCATCGGTGACCGGAGCGTCTTTGTAATTCGCCTCGAATTTATCGCGATTCACGGCGGCTTGCGCCAGAAAATCGGCATAGGGAAGCCCTTGCGCGAAGCGCGCGGGAGTGACAACCGTCGTTGTGCTGGGCATAGCTGTTTTATTGTATACATTGAGGATGTCCAAAATGCTTTTGCGCATAGCGGCCACCACGGCCGGATTCACTTTCCTGTTAGGGGTAGCGCTGGGCCAAGTACAAAATCCGTCCAATTCCGGCAGAGAATGGCTGACCTACGGGCGCGATCCGGGCGAGACGCGCTACAGCCCGTTGAGTCAGCTCAACCCGAGCAACGTGAGCCGCTTAGGTTTGGCTTGGTCCTACGAGCTAGGCGCGGGCGGTGGCAACCAGGAAGCGACGCCGCTGGTGCGCAACGGCGTCATTTACGGGATCACCAATTGGAGCGTGGTCTTCGCCGTCGATGCGCGCACTGGCAAAGAGCGCTGGCGTTGGGATCCAGAAGTGAACCAGGCCGCCGTCTTCCCCAAGATTTGTTGCGGCGTGGTGCATCGCGGGCTGGCGAGTTTTCAGAACCTGATCATCGCGCCCATCATTGACGGGCGGCTGCAGGCCCTCGACGCGGATACCGGGAAAGTGGTGTGGGAAGCGCGCGTGGCGTATCCGCAGGAAAACTACACGGTGACGATGGCGCCGCGGATTGCCAAAGGAAAAGTGATTGTCGGCGTCAGCGGTTCGGAATACCCGGTGCGCGGATTCTTCGCGGCCTTCGACGCAGCAACTGGGCATTTCGCGTGGAAGTTTTACACGGTTCCGGGCGATCCGTCGAAGCCGTTCGAGAACGCGGCTATGAAAGCGGCGGCGGCGACTTGGGATTCGACAGCGTGGAAGATGGGCGGCGGCGGCACGGTTTGGGACGGGCTGGCTTACGATCCGGAGGCAGATCTGGTTTACGTCGGCACCGGCAACGCGGGGCCATGGCCGGAAGAGCTGCGGCACTCCAAAGGCAAGGACAATCTTTATGCGTGTTCGGTGCTGGCGGTGCGGCCTGACACCGGCGAGTTGAAATGGTATTTCCAAATGGTTCCCGGGGACTCCTGGGATTACGACAGCGTGCAGCAATTGCTGCTGGCCGATATCACTGTGAAAGGGCGTTCGCGCAAGGTGCTTATGCAGGCGAACAAGAACGGGTTTTATTATGTGCTCGACCGCGTCACGGGACAGTTTATTTCAGGACAGCCGTTCGCGCAGGTGAATTGGGCGCGTGGGCTGAACGAGGAAACTGGGCGTCCGATCGTGAATGAAGCGGCGCATTACGGCGCGCAGACGATTTCGCTTTCGCCGGGGCCGGGAGGCGCGCATAACTGGGCGCCCATGTCGTTCAACCCGGCCACGGGATTGGTATACATTCCAACCTCTACGGCCAGCGCCTACGATTATACGCTGGATGAAAACTTTGTTTACAAGCCAGAGAGCCAAAATATGGGCGTGGTGCGGCCCGGTACGCAAGCGGCGACTCCGGATACGGCCGGGGCCGCGGTCGCTCCGAAGAACACAACGAAGTTACCATCGCCGCCTTCGATTGGACCGGAGCCACCGCCGCCGGGGCAGCGTGGGATTTTGATGGCGTGGGATCCGGCCACTCAGAAAGAGCGCTGGCGCGCGCCGGGCGGCGGCGGGATCGGCGGCGGAACCGTTACGACGGCGGGTAATTTGGTGTTCCAGGTGATTCCCGACGGCCGTTTGGTGGCGTACCGCGCCGACACGGGAGAAAAGCTGTTGGACATCAAGACGGAGTTGCGCGGCGGGATGGGGCCGCCGATCACGTATGAGCTCGACGGCAAGCAGTACGTCTCGCTCATGGGCGGAACGGGGCTGGTGAAGCGGCGTGCGGACGGGCTTGCGCCTCCGCCGCCAGCGGATGCACCGGCTCCCGCGCAGCCGAAGTTGTTAACCTTTGTGCTTCCATGATTCGCCGTGATTTTCTGAAGTCGACGTTGGGCGGCGCGCTGTTGTGTGCACGGGGCGCGAATGCACAGTCGACGATCGCGTCTACGCCGCTCACTGACAAACTTTTTTTGATCACGGGCGCGGGCGCGAATGTGGTGGCGAGAACCGGGTCCGATGGCGTCCTGTTAGTGGATGGCGGATTGGCGGAACACGCGGCCGGCCTCGCTAAAACCGTGGCGGCATTGCCCGGAGCGAAGCCGGTGCGTACGCTGTTCAATACGCACTGGCATCCCGAACAGACTGGTTCGAATTTGTCGCTCCGCCGCGCCGGGGCCACTATCATTGCGCACGAAAATACGCGGCTGTGGATGACCACGGATATAACGCGTCCCTGGGAGAATCGCACGTTTCCTCCCGCGCCGAAGGAAGCGCTGCCGACCAAGACGTTCTACGACAAAGACTCCCTCATGCTCGACGGCGAGCGGATTGAATATGGATATCTGTTGCAGGCGCACACGGACGGCGATCTGTACGTGTACTTTCCGAAGGCGAACGTCCTCAGCATCGGCGACGTGATTGCCGGAGACGGCTGGCCGTTCATCGACTGGTGGACGGGGGGCTGGATCAACGGCGTCGTCAGCGGGCTCGACACGCTGCTCAAAATTGCGAATGCTGACACGCGCATCGTCGCCGGCCAAGGTCCCGTGCTGACGCGTGCGGATCTCGAAACGCAATTCAAAATGTTCAGCGCGATTGCGCAGCGGCTGCGCACCATGCTGTTCGGGGGCAAGAACATCGACGACGTGTTGGCCGCTCAGCCCACCAAGGAATTCGACGCGCGCACGGGCGATCCGAATCAGTTCCTCCGGCTGGCGTTCCAGAGCATGTGGGGCCACTTTACTCCGGACGCCTGAAGGACAATACTAGTAGCCGGAAGAATATGCCTAAATTACGGCCAATCAGCGTTTTGGTGGCGACCGCCATGTGCTGGGGCGCGCCTTCTCCGGCTACATTTTTGGCGCAAGCAGACCAGCATTGGGGCATGCTCAAGACCTATTGCGTCGCTTGCCACAATTCCAAATTGCGCACGGGCGGGCTGGCATTCGATGAACTCGACGCGGCCGGCGTTCCCGGCAAAGCGCAGGTGTGGGAAAAGGTAGTTCGCAAACTGCGCGGCGGGATGATGCCGCCTCCGGGGATGCCGCGTCCCGATAAGCGGCAGACGGATGCTTTCGTATCGTGGATGGAAGGTTATCTGGATGCGTCCGCGGCGCTCGATCCCAATCCTGGGGAAGTCGCACTGCACCGGCTCAATCGCAAAGAATACGCGAATGCGATCTACGACATTCTTGGCCTGAAAGTGGACGCTTCCGAACTGTTGCCGCAGGACGCGCAGGCCGACGGGTTCGACAACATTGCCAACGTGCTGCAGGCGTCTCCGGCATTTTTCAATCAATACATGGCCGCCGCGCGTTCGGTAGCGGTGCAGGCGGTGGGGCGTCCCGATGCGCGGCCGGGCAGCAAAACCTATGTCAATCCCACCAAGGGAGCGCAGGCCTTCCACGTTGACGGGCTTCCGCTAGGCACGCGCGGCGGCTTCGCTGTCGAGCACACGTTTCCCTCCGACGGCGAGTACGAGATTAATCTGCCGAGCCCGCTGCGCAACATCTGGTTCGTGGGAATCGAACATCAATCGACGTTCATCATCACGCTCGACGGCGCCAAGATTTACCAAACCAGCATTGGAGGGCCCGAGGACGACCGCGCGCTGGACATCGATCAATCGCCGGCGCAGGAGAAGATCGACGCGCGCTTTAAGAACATCCGGTTCCAGGCGAAGGCCGGTCCGCATCAGATCGCCGCGACTTTCGTGGCGCGGACGCTGTCGGAATCCGATGACCGCCTGCCGAGTTTGGGCGACAGCGTGGGGTTCGACCGCATGGCGCGCGTCAACAGTTTCGAGATCCGCGGGCCGTTCAAGCCGACGGGGTTGAGTGAGACGCCTAGCCGCGAGCGTATCTTCACCTGCTATCCGAAGGCGCCTGCGGAGGAGCAGGCGTGTGCGCGGCGCATTCTTTCGACGGTCGCGCGCCGGGCTTATCGACGCCCAGTGCCCGAAAATGATTTGACCGGCTTGATGGCGTTCTATGAAGCTGGGCGCAAGCGCGGCGATTTCGACGAGGGTATCCGCAGCGGGCTGACGCGCATTTTGGCGAGTCCGCATTTCCTGTATCGCGCGACTGTCGCCGATCCTGCCAACAAGATCGCTGAATCGACCTACCGGCTGCACGATCTGGAACTGGCATCGCGTTTGTCATTCTTTTT
Organism: Bryobacterales bacterium; assembly: GCA_963760575.1. Classification (GTDB taxonomy): domain Bacteria; phylum Acidobacteriota; class Terriglobia; order Bryobacterales; family Bryobacteraceae; genus Palsa-187. The sequence continues at coordinate 2,406 of CAVXEM010000064.1, read as the reverse complement.
GTGGAGCAGCGTGCCGGACGACCAACTGCTGGAAGTGGCCGAGGCGGGGCGCTTGAAGGATCATGCGGTGCTGCAGCGCCAGGTGATGCGGATGTTGAACGACGGGCGCTCGCGCACCTTGGCGAGCAATTTCGCTTACCAATGGCTGCAGTTGAGCGCTCTCGATGAGATCGTGCCCGATCCAAAAGTTTTTCCGCTGGCTGACGTGCGCGACGATATGGTGCGCGAGGTCGAGTGGTTCGTCGACAGCGTGTTCCGCGAAGACCGCAGCGTGGTGGATCTGATGACTGCCGATTACAGTTATTTGAACGAGCGGCTGGCGGTGCATTACGGCATTCACAACGTGAAGGGCGACCTGTTCCGTAAGGTGCAAATGGATGATCCGGTGCGCCGCGGGCTGCTCGGCAAGGGCGCGGTCCTGATGGTTTCGTCGTATCCCGACCGCACGTCGCCGGTGCGGCGCGGGGCCTGGATTCTGGAGAACATCACGGGAACACCGCCGGCGCCGCCGCCTCCGGATGTCGAAGCGCTGCTCAAAGACAATAAGGTGGGCGCGAAAGTTTTTAAGTCCGTGCGCGAACGGCTGGCGGAGCATCGCACCAAGGCGAGTTGTAATGCCTGCCACGGCATCATGGACCCGCTGGGTTTCGCGCTGGAAAATTTCGACGCGGTGGGGCGCTGGCGCAACGTGGAAATGTTCGCGGGCACGCCTATTGACGCGACTGGGAAGCTGGCGGATGGAACACCGCTGGCCGGTCCCAATGATTTACGCGAGGCGCTGATGCGGAAACCGGAACAGTTTGTACAGACGTTCACGGAAAAGCTGATGATGTACGCGCTCGGCAGGAAGCTCGAATATTACGATATGCCGGCGGTGCGGGCGATCGTGCGGTCGGCCGCCACGGAGCATTACCGGTTTTCATCGCTCGTCATGGGAATCGTTTCGAGCGATGCGTTTCAACTTAAGAAAGTAGCGGCCGAAGAAGTGAAGACGACGGCAAGGAATTAGTTTGAATCCGCTTGCTGGCGCCCGCGGTTTCGTGGCATGCGCCGTTTGCTCAGAACCGCGACCGAGGGAAGCGGGCGGAGTCTAGAAAGAGGCAGCAATGTTCATTTCGAAAAAGCATCTGTCGCGCAGAACTGTGCTGCGAGGGCTGGGCGCGGCGGTCAGTCTTCCGCTGCTCGATGCGATGGTGCCGGCGGCGACGGCGCAATCGAAGACCGCGGCCAAGCCGGTGCCGCGCATGGGCTTCATCTACGTGCCGCACGGATCGGTGCTCGACCGCTGGTCTCCGAAGACCACCGGGACCGATTTCGAACTGCCGCAGATTCTCAAGCCGCTGGCGCCGTTTAAAAGTCATCTGACGGTGGTGAGCGGGCTGCGCAACAAGGCGGCGGAAAGTCCCACGCCGCATGCTATCACGGCCGGTACTTGGCTCGGTTGCGTCGCGCCGGCGCCGCAGCAGGCAACGCTCGCGGGGACTAGCGTCGATCAACTCGCAGTACCGTATATCGGTCAGAACACGCCGTTCCCTTCGCTCGAACTTTCTACAGAGCCGGGCACCACTTGCGATCCGACCTTCGGTTGCAGCTACGGCCACACCATCGCGTTCCGCACGCCGACGCAGGCGCTGCCGATGGAATACAATCCGCGCAAAGTTTTCTACCAGTTGTTCGGTCAGGGCGACAACGCACAAGAGCGGACGGCGATTGTGGGCGAGACCAAGAGTATTCTGGACGCCGTGCTGGGCGACGCCGCTGCTTTGCAAAGCCAACTGGGCGCGAGCGATCGCGCGATGGTGAGCGCGTATCTGGATTCGCTGCGCGAGATCGAACGGCGCATTCAGAACACGGAGAAGAGTAACCTTGCGAAGATCGATCTGCCGGACGCGCCGATCGGCGTGCCCAACGATTTCAACGAGCATTTGAACTTGATGTTCGATCTGCTGGCGGTGTCTTATCAGGCGAACCTCACTCGGATCTTCACATTCATGATGGGCAAAGAAGTGAGCATGCGGACCTTTAACAATGTCGGCGTGCCGGATGCGTTTCACCCGCTCTCGCATCACGGCAATAATCCGGCGAATCTCGACCGGCTGTCGAAGGTGTTCGAGTATCACACGACAGTTCTGGCGCGCTTCGTCAAAAAGCTGTCGGAGACGCCGGATGGCGATGGATCGCTGCTCGATCATTCGATCATTCTTTATGGCGGCAACATGAGTGACAGCAATCGCCACAATCATGATCCGCTGCCGTCGGCGGTGATCGGGCGCGGCTATGGAAAGATCAAGGGCGGGCAGCATTTGTCGTATCCGCAGAGCACGCCGCTGGCGAATTTGATGCTGACGCTGCTCGATCGCGCCAGTGTTCCGGTGGACAAGATCGGTGACAGCAACGCTGTCATGT
>CAVXEM010000063.1:0-38791 GCA_963760575.1 Bryobacterales bacterium | reverse complement strand
CGAGGCCGGTGGAGGCATCGCGGAAGTAGCCGGTGAACTTTTCCTTATCGTTGGGTGGCCGAGGGGCGCTCGACACCATACGGATAGAATTTGCCGATGGAACCCAGGCGGTCGGCGGCCACCGGTGTCAAGTTCACCTTGTCACCTGTCCCGGAGGAATTGTAGGTCCCCTTGGAAACTAGCTTTCCCCCGAAGTACGCATTGGTCGAGGTCAGCGTGAACCAGACGCCCCCTCCATCGACCGAAATCTGATATGTCGCCAGTTTCTGCCCGGCCCAAAATACCAGTTCATCGACGGTACCGCTAGTTGTCGAGCGCCATACCCGCTTATTGTTCGTATCGTAAGCATAGGGGCGACAACCCCGCTATACGGCTGAATCAAGCGATTATCCATGTCGTAGACGTTTGTCGAACCGATGTTGCCGTTGGCGTCCGCCGTATCGCCGGTCTGGCGGTTGGTCAGATAGTTGTACGCCACGTGCACATCCGGCGCCGTGCCTTTGATGAGCGTCTGGTCCGTCAAGTTCCCAAACCCATCGTAAGTATAACTCTGGCCCCAGCCACCGGCACCAGCGGTTTGAGCCGATGCCAGCCGGTTCAAAGAGTCGTAGGTGTAGAGCACCTGCTCCACCGAAAGCGCGTCGGTTTCCGAGGTGATCTTGCCGTTGTTCTGCGTCGCTGAATAGGCGTAGGAGATGTTTAGCGCCTTGCGGACCAAGTCGTCCTACCAGGACGTCGGCGACGTGCTGGTAAACACGCCGGTCGAGCTGACGTGGAATCCCAGCACATTAACCGGTGGCCCGGAAGTTGCGATTTTCAACGTTCCCAGGCGCCCAATGATTTGCGGATACTGCTGCGTGAGCGTGATCGCCTTATGCTGGCCGTGCGGCAGCGTGAACGAAGGCTGCAGCAGTATGGCTCCGCTGTTGTCGAAAAACGTTAGGAATACCGAGATATCCTGCGACGCCGACGGATTCACCAGCGCGATGCCGGAAGTGTAGCCGTTGGTGTGATCGAACGGCAGCACCCATTGCGATCTCGCGGAGAAATCCAGGGGCTCGGACGCTTCGCTCGGACGCGGCACCGTCGGCGGCCGCCGGAAAATCACGGTTCCCGCGGTGGTGGCGCCGGGTGCGATCGCGTTGGTGAGCGGCTCGGCGAAAATGGTCTCCATCAAAGCCCAGCCCTGTGCGAGCGAAAGTTGCGAGCCTGCGGTCTGAATGGTCACACTGCCGTGCGCCGGGATCGCTCCGTAAATCACCGGTCCAGTCAAGATATTGGTCTGCAGCGACAGCGGCGCCCCGTTGTCGTCGAAGAAACTGAGCTTGTACAACGACGGTGAGGCATCGATATTGTTCAGCGAAATTAGCGTCTGCCAACCGTCGCCATCGGCCACTTGAGAGATGACCGCGGCCTGGCCCGACGTCGTCGATTGCTGCCCGTAAACCGCGCCCGCGGCCAGCGCCAACAGGAAAAGTGTGCTCTTCATGGCCGCAGAATATCACTGCATGCAGTCCCTTGAACCGCCATGAATCGCCCTAAAAATCAGCCTAAACTGCTTTAAGAACGCCTACGAAGAGGGACAGTACACTCAATCCCCAGTGTAGTTTTGGGGATTGAGTGTACTGTCCCTCTTCGGCTCTAAAGCCCTGCCAACCGCAGGGTGCGCGCCGGCTCCTCCCCCAGCCATTCGGGGTGCGCCGCCGTCGCGTCAAAAATAGAAGTCGTCTTAAACAGCTCATACGCGCCGTCCAGCGCCAGCTTGGCGGTCTTTGCGCGCAGCCGCGCTGCCTGCGGCTTCGTGAGCGGCGTGAAAGTAGCGGCGGCCTTAAATGCCTGCTTCAGGATCTTCATGCTGTCGATGCCCGTGATCACCACCGACGTCGGCAAGCTCAACGCGTAGTGCAGGCACTCCGCCGGAGTCACCGCGCCGCTCTTCAGAATCACGCCGTTTCCCATGCTCTTCATGCCCAGGACGCCAATGCCCGCCGCCACCAACTCCGGCAGCACCTTCTTTTCGAAACTGCGGAAATGAGTGTCCATCAGATTCAAAGGCATTTGCACCGCGTCGAAACGAAAGCCGTGCCGCTTGGCCGTCTCCAGCATATATAAGTGAACGCCGGGATCTTTGTGCCCGGTGAATCCGATGAAGCGGATCTTCCCCGCCTGGCGCGCCGCGACGAAGGCCTCCATCGCCCCGCCCTTCGAGAAGATGCGATCGACGTCGTCGTAGCGGATCACCTCATGATGCTGCAACAGGTCGATTTCGTCCAAGCGCAAGCGCTTGAGTGACTCATCCAATTGCCGCGCGGCCTCTTTCTTCGTGCGCCCGTCCACTTTCGTCATGACGAACGCCCGTGACCGGTAGCCCTCCCGCAGCGCCTTGCCCATCCGCCTTTCGCTCTCACCGTCCCGGTAATCCCAGGAATTATCCATGAACGTCAGCCCGCCATCGAGCGCCGTCCGCAGCAGCCGGACCGATTCAGCGCTAGAAAGCTGAGGGCTCCCCAAATGGAAGCCTCCTAAACCCAAAGCAGAGACCTGAACGCCAGTACGGCCTAACGCGCGATAGAGCATGTCCATATTATGGTTCGCTCAGCGCCAACCGCAGCAAAAGTTTCGCCGGCGCGCACGGTTGCCCGGCGCGCCGGCGTTGGATGGAGTGGCTAGAGTTCGCTTCCTAGTGTCTGTCGGCAGGCACGGTATTCAAAGCCGAAATCAGCGCCCGGCCTTCCGCCGTCGGGTGGACGTTCCCGTTCACCACGTCCCGCGTACTCATGGGCATGCCGTACAGAGCTTCGTTCTCTTCCCGGTCCGGACGCAGCGTGCTGCCCTTCAGCGCGACTCCCGCAAACACGCCGCGCGAGCGCGACCAGGACAACATCTCCGCCGAAAGTTTCGCGTCCGTCTGCGCCGAAGCGTCGCGCCCCACTGGACCCGCGGCGACTTCGCCTTCGGCTCCCAGGGTGAACTTGTCCCCCATCAGCCGCTCAGCGCCTCGCCGGTTCATGACCAGCATAACGACATCGGTTTCAGAACCACCGATTTGGAAGCCCACACTGCCTCCCTCTACGCGGATGGCGGCCGGTGCGGACCAGCCTCTCGCCTTATTCTCCCGGCAGGTGATGAAGCCCTTACCGAACTGCCCGCCTACCACGAAGGCTCCTTTTTTGAGACCCGGAACAATCACCGCACATTCCGCCTTCTCCACCAGATCGCGCGGAATGCCTTTATCGCCCGCATTCATGATTTCAGAAAAAACACTCGATGCCTCAGTCAGGCGCTCGGCGGCTTCTCTTCGTTCCTTTTCAGCAGAGGCAGCGAAGAGGCATGCCGTCATGGTCAAAAATCCAAGGGTCTTACGCATGTCGGAAATCTCCTTAATATTATCTATAGCAATTGTTTTGCCGCTGTTTTAAATCCCCTCGCATCAACGCAGGCACCGCGCGCGGTGCGCACAATTTGCGCTTCCCTGCAATATTGACCTGCGCTTACCGCGAGCTTTGTCAGTTTGACCGGTTACGTCAAAGATGTGACAATCCAGATCCAGCCCGTCGATCAATGACAGGTATTGGGATTGCGGGCGCGAAGTCTGGGCGCGGGTTGCGAAGCAAGCCGCACTAAAGCATATTGCAAGTTTTGACGATGTAAGTACGGACATGATAGCCCGTACTCACAATGCTTTGCGCGCTTCCGCGATTCGGGCCGCGGATCGTCTGCCGCTATTGTCGTCCGTGCTTCATCGCTCCATTCGCTTGTTGTCACAGGGCGATGATGTCTCCATCAGCGAACTGGGCGCCGTAGTTGAAGAAGACGCTGTCATCACCGGCAGCTTGCTGTCGATTGCCAACTCGGTGCTTTATTCCAGAAACAGCAGCGTGGCGTCCGTGCGCCTCGCCATGGCCCGCTTGGGAGTGAATAAGACCAGAAACGTGCTGCTGGGATTGACGGTCAGCAAGTGTTTTAACTCGGTGCGGATTCTTGGTCCCTGGTCATTGGCGCGCTTCAACGCGCACTCGCTCGCCGTGGCAACTTTGAGCGACCTGTTGGTGCAGAGTGTGCCGTCCGGCAATCCGGAATGGGCGTTCACGGCTGGTTTGCTGCATGACATCGGTCTCCCTTTGCTGGCGGTGGGCCTCCCCGAGGAGTTTCGAACCATTACCGCGAACGTCGCGAACGATGCGGAAATTGTCGAGCGTGAGCGCGAGCTGCTGGGCTTCACACACTTCGATCTGGGAGCGGAATTGCTGGCTCGCTGGAATTGTCCGCAGATGGTTCAGGAAGCTGTGTGGTCCTGCGAAAGCGCGGAGGCCGCTAATGAACACCCGCCGATGCTAGGAGCGATTGTCAAGACGGCCAGCCTGTTGGCGGACGCGTACGGCATCTCCACCTTTGACGCCGGCGAGGACAGCGAGCGGGCCATTGAACTGCTGGACGCGCTCGCCATACCGGCTCCCGTAGACTTCATTGAGAAGTTCAAACGGGAATTCAGCGCGCTGCAGGCGGCCGCCTAAGGCGCCTTCCGCCACGTCAGGCGATGCGTTCCCTGCTCGACAACGTAGTCCAGCGTGAGTTGCCGCCCATCGTCTGAAAACTGAAAGCGGCGCTGCTGCTTGCCGTTCACCCAGCCGGGACGCAAAGAACCGTCCAGATGCAGATGCAGTGTCTTCGTTGCAAAGTCGGCTGAATAGGTTCCCCAATAAGCCAGGTAGCCGTCCAGTGCTTCGAGCCTCTGCTCCGGCGTAAGGCTGGCGGCCCAACTCGGTCCACCTTGCGCGGATTCGAGCGGCCGGTCTGTGCGCATCATCTGTACCGCAACGCCGCCGTTTTCGTCGAAGCGGAACTCACCAGAGGCGCGGCCGTCCCAGGGAAGCGATACTTGGCCGGAGGCCTGATCTGTAAAATCCCACGCGGTCAATTTCCACACGCCCACGAATGAAGCAGCCATCAGATGAAGCACCCGAGACTTCCCTCGAACCCTTGTTCCACGCGGCCGTCGGGCCAGACGACGATGGGAACCATCATGCCGTAGCGGCGGGCTTCATCGAGCGTCGCTTGATCGAGTTCGACGCGGCGTTCTTCGTAAGCCACGCCTTGCGCATCCCATTTGTGGAGCAGCTTCACGCAGGCATCGCAGCCTCGAATCGTGTAGACGATCGGGAGCATTATTTCAGCGCCGCCGACAGAAGCTGGCGCATTTCCTGAATCGCATCTTTGCGCCATTGATCGGAGCGCGGCTGCAGCCGGGGGATCAGCTCTTTGAGGAACGCCTGGCGGCCGGCTTCGGGAAGGATTCCGAACGCGGCGTCCGGCGGAAGTTTCAGATGCGCCTTGACCTCATCGGCAATCGCCGCCAGTTCCGCGTGCGCGCTCGCCGAGCGCTCCGTGAAATGCGCGATGTAGCGCAGGTCATCGGTGTAGAAAACGAATACTGGAATGGCGCGCTTTTTGCCGTCTAGCAAAAATTCATCCATGATATCGGCATTTTGATCGCGCAGGAAAACGCGCAGCGTCATGCCGGCGGCTTCGGCGATGCGCGCCATAGTGGGAAGCTCGCGGTAAACATCGCCGCACCAAGCCTCCGCGAGCGCCAGCACTTTCACCGGTCCGTTCGGCTCGGCTGCGGCGTTTTTGAAGAACGCGATATCGTCATCGGTGAGCGGAGCGTCTTTGTAATTCGCCTCGAACTTATCGCGATTCACGGCGGCTTGCGCCAGAAAATCGGCATAGGGAAGCCCTTGCGCGAAGCGCGCGGGAGTGACAACCGTCGTTGTGCTGGGCATAGCTGTTTTATTGTATACATTGAGGATGTCTCAAAATGCTTGTGCGCATAGCGGCTATTACTTCCGGACTCACTTTCCTGTTGGGAGCCGCGCTGGGCCAAACACAAAATTCGTCCAATTCCGGCAAAGAATGGCTGACCTACGGGCGCGATCCGGGCGAGACGCGCTACAGCCCGTTGAGTCAGCTCAACCCGAGCAACGTGAGCCGCTTAGGTTTGGCCTGGTCCTACGAGCTAGGCGCGGGCGGTGGCAATCAGGAAGCGACGCCGCTGGTGCGCAACGGCGTCATTTACGGGATCACCAATTGGAGCGTGGTCTTCGCCGTCGATGCGCGCACTGGCAAAGAGCGCTGGCGTTGGGATCCGGAAGTGAATCAGGCCGCCGTCTTCCCCAAGATTTGTTGCGGCGTGGTGCATCGCGGGCTGGCGAGTTTTCAGAACCTGATCATCGCGCCCATCATTGACGGGCGGCTGCAGGCCCTCGACGCGGATACCGGGAAAGTGGTGTGGGAAGCGCGCGTGGCGTATCCGCAGGAAAACTACACGGTGACGATGGCGCCGCGGATTGCCAAAGGAAAAGTGATTGTCGGAGTGAGCGGATCGGAATACCCGGTGCGCGGATTCTTCGCGGCCTTCGACGCAGCAACTGGGCATTTCGCGTGGAAGTTTTACACGGTTCCAGGCGATCCGTCGAAGCCGTTCGAGAACGCGGCGATGAAAGCGGCGGCGGCGACTTGGGATTCGACAGCGTGGAAGATGGGCGGCGGCGGCACGGTTTGGGACGGGCTGGCTTACGATCCGGAGGCGGATCTGGTTTACGTCGGCACCGGCAACGCGGGGCCATGGCCGGAAGAGCTGCGGCACTCCAAAGGCAAGGACAATCTTTATGCGTGTTCGGTGCTGGCGGTGCGGCCTGACACCGGCGAGTTGAAATGGTATTTCCAAATGGTTCCCGGGGACTCCTGGGATTACGACAGCGTGCAGCAATTGCTGCTGGCCGATATCACTGTGAAAGGGCGTTCGCGCAAGGTGCTTATGCAGGCGAACAAGAACGGGTTTTATTATGTGCTCGACCGCGTCACCGGGACAGTTTATTTCAGGACAGCCATTCGCGCAGGTGAATTGGGCGCGTGGACTCAACGAGGAAACCGGGCGTCCGATTGTCAACGAAGCGGCGCATTACGGCGCGCAGACGATTTCGCTTTCGCCGGGGCCGGGCGGCGCGCATAACTGGGCGCCCATGTCGTTCAACCCGGCCACGGGATTGGTATACATTCCAACCTCTACGGCCAGCGCCTACGATTATACGCTGGATGAAAACTTTGTTTACAAGCCAGAGGGCCAAAATATGGGCGTGGTGCGGCCCGGTACGCAGGCGGCGACTCCGGATACGGCCGGCGGCCGCGGTCGCTCCGAAGAACACGACGAAGTTGCCATCGCCGCCATCGATTGGGCCGGAACCTCCGCCGCCCGGTCAGCGGGGGATCTTGATGGCGTGGGACCCGGCTACTCAAAAAGAGCGCTGGCGCGCGCCCGGCGGCGGTGGCATCGGTGGCGGAACCGTCACGACGGCGGGCAATCTGGTATTCCAAGTGATTCCCGACGGACGGTTGGTTGCGTACCGCGCCGACACCGGAGAAAAGCTTCTGGACATCAAAACCGAGCTCCGCGGCGGGATGGGGCCGCCGATCACGTACGAGCTCGACGGCAAGCAGTACGTCTCGCTCATGGGCGGAACGGGGCTGGTGAAGCGGCGTGCGGACGGGCTTGCGCCTCCGCCGCCCGCGGATGCGCCGGCTCCCGCGCAGCCGAAGTTGTTAACCTTTGTGCTTCCATGATTCGCCGTGATTTTCTGAAGTCGACGTTGGGCGGCGCGCTGTTGTGTGCACGGGGCGCGAATGCACAGTCGACGATCGCGTCTACGCCGCTCGCTGACAATCTTTTTTTGATCACGGGCGCGGGCGCGAATGTGGTGGCGAGAACCGGGTCCGATGGCGTGCTGCTGGTGGATGGCGGATTAGCGGAACACGCCGCCGACCTTGCCAAAACCGTTGCGGCGTTGCCCGGAGGGAACCCGGTGCGGACGCTGTTCAACACGCACTGGCATCCCGAGCAGACGGGTTCGAATTTGCTGCTGCGGCGCGCGGGAGCTACCATCATCGCGCACGAGAACACGCGGCTGTGGATGACCACGGATATCACGCGTCCTTGGGAGAATCGCACGTTTCCGCCAGCGCCGAAGGAAGCGCTGCCCACCAAGACGTTCTACGACAAGGACTCGATCACGGTCGACGGGGAACGCATTGAATATGGATATCTGTTGCAGGCGCACACGGACGGCGATCTGTATGTGTACTTTCCGAAAGCGAACGTCCTCTGCATCGGCGACGTGATTGCCGGAGACGGCTGGCCGTTCATCGACTGGTGGACGGGGGGCTGGATCAACGGCGTCGTCAGCGGCCTCGACACGCTGCTCAAAATTGCGAATGCTGACACGCGCATCGTCGCCGGCCAGGGGCGTGTGATGACGCGCGCCGATCTTGAAGCGCAATTCAAAATGTTCAGCGCGATTGCGCAGCGGCTGCGCACCATGCTGTTCGGGGGCAAGAACATCGACGACGTGTTGGCCGCTCAGCCCACCAAGGAGTTCGACGCGCGCATGGGCGATCCGAAACAGTTTCTCCGGCTGGCGTTCCAGAGCATGTGGGGCCACTTTACTCCAGACGCCTGAAGGACAATACTAGTAATCGGAAGAGCATGCCTAAATTGTGGCCTATCAGCGTTTTGGTGGCGACCGCCATGTGCTGGGGCGCGCCTTCTCCGGCTACATTTTTGGCGCAAGCAGACCAGCATTGGGGCATGCTCAAGACCTATTGCGTCGCTTGCCACAATTCCAAATTGCGCACGGGCGGGCTGGCATTCGATGAACTCGACGCGGCCGGTGTTCCCGGCAAAGCGCAGGTGTGGGAGAAGGTAGTTCGCAAGCTGCGCGGCGGGATGATGCCGCCTCCGGGGATGCCGCGTCCCGATAAACGCCAGTCGGATGCTTTCGTTTCGTGGATGGAAGGTTATCTGGATGCGTCCGCGGCGCTCGATCCCAATCCTGGGGAAGTGGCGCTGCACCGGCTCAATCGGAAAGAATACGCGAATGCGATCTACGACATTCTTGGCCTGAAAGTGGACGCTTCCGAACTGTTGCCGCAGGACGCGCAGGCCGACGGGTTCGACAACATTGCCAACGTGCTGCAGGCGTCTCCGGCATTTTTCAATCAATACATGGCCGCCGCGCGTTCGGTAGCGGTGCAGGCGGTGGGGCGTCCCGATGCGCGGCCGGGCAGCAAAACCTATGTCAATCCCACCAAGGGAGCGCAGGCCTTCCACGTTGACGGGCTTCCGCTAGGCACGCGCGGCGGCTTCGCTGTCGAGCACACGTTTCCCTCCGACGGCGAGTACGAGATTAATCTGCCGAGCCCGCTGCGCAACATCTGGTTCGTGGGAATCGAACATCAATCGACGTTCATCATCACGCTCGACGGCGCCAAGATTTACGAAACCAGCATTGGAGGGCCCGAGGACGACCGTGCGCTGGACATCGATCAATCGCCGGCGCAGGAGAAGATCGACGCGCGCTTTAAGAATATTCGGTTCCAGGCGAAGGCCGGTCCGCATCAGATCGCCGCGACTTTCGTGGCGCGGACGTTGTCGGAATCCGATGACCGCCTGCCGAGTTTGGGCGACAGCGTGGGGTTCGACCGCATGGCGCGTGTCAATAGTTTCGAAATCCGCGGGCCGTTCAAGCCGACGGGGCTGAGCGAGACGCCTAGCCGCGAACGCATTTTCACTTGTTATCCGAAAGCGCCTGCGGAGGAGCAGGCGTGTGCGCGGCGCATTCTTTCGACGGTTGCGCGCCGGGCTTATCGACGCCCAGTGCCCGAAAATGATTTGACCGGCTTGATGGCGTTCTATGAAGCTGGGCGCAAGCGCGGCGATTTCGACGAGGGTATCCGCAGCGGGCTGACGCGCATTCTGGCGAGTCCGCATTTTCTGTATCGCGCGACTGTCGCCGATCCTGCCAACAAGATCGCTGAATCGACCTACCGGCTGCACGATCTGGAACTGGCGTCGCGTTTGTCATTCTTTTTGTGGAGCAGCGTGCCGGACGACCAACTGCTGGAAGTGGCTGAGGCGGGGCGCTTGAAGGATCATGCGGTACTGCAGCGCCAGGTGATGCGGATGTTGAACGACGGGCGCTCGCGCACCTTGGCCAGTAATTTCGCTTACCAGTGGCTGCAGTTGAGCGCGCTCGATGAGATCGTGCCCGATCCCAAAGTTTTTCCGTTCCGCCGACGTGCGCGACGATATGGTGCGCGAGGTCGAGTGGTTCGTCGATAGCGTGTTCCGCGAAGACCGCAGCGTGGTGGATCTAATGACGGCGGATTACACCTATTTGAACGAGCGGCTGGCGGTGCATTACGGGATTCACAACGTGAAGGGCGATCTGTTCCGCAAAGTGCAAATGGATGATCCGGTGCGTCGCGGCCTGCTCGGCAAGGGCGCGGTCCTGATGGTTTCGTCGTATCCCGACCGCACGTCGCCGGTGCGGCGCGGGGCCTGGATTCTGGAGAACATCACGGGAACACCGCCGGCGCCGCCGCCTCCGGATGTCGAAGCGCTGCTCAAAGACAATAAGGTGGGCGCGAAAGTTTTTAAGTCCGTGCGCGAACGGCTGGCGGAGCATCGCACCAAGGCTAGTTGTAATGCTTGCCACGGCATTATGGATCCGCTGGGTTTTGCGCTGGAAAATTTCGACGCGGTGGGGCGCTGGCGCAACGTGGAACTGTTCGCGGGCACTCCGATTGACGCGACTGGGAAGCTGGCGGATGGAACACCGCTGGCCGGTCCCAATGATTTACGCGAGGCGCTGATGCGGAAACCGGAACAGTTTGTACAGACGTTCACGGAAAAGCTGATGATGTACGCGCTCGGCAGGAAGCTCGAATATTACGATATGCCGGCGGTGCGGGCGATCGTGCGGTCGGCCGCCACGGAGCATTACCGGTTTTCATCGCTCGTCATGGGAATCGTTTCGAGCGATGCGTTTCAACTTAAGAAAGTAGCGGCCGAAGAAGTGAAGACGACGGCAAGGAATTAGTTTGAATCCGCTTGCTGGCGCCCGCGGTTTCGTGGCATGCGCCGTTTGCTCAGAACCGCGACCGAGGGAAGCGGGCGGAGTCTAGAAAGAGGCAGCAATGTTCATTTCGAAAAAGCATCTGTCGCGCAGAACTGTGCTGCGAGGGCTGGGCGCGGCGGTCAGTCTTCCGCTGCTCGATGCGATGGTGCCGGCGGCGACGGCGCAATCGAAGACCGCGGCCAAGCCGGTGCCGCGCATGGGCTTCATCTACGTGCCGCACGGATCGGTGCTCGACCGCTGGTCTCCGAAGACCACCGGGACCGATTTCGAACTGCCGCAGATTCTCAAGCCGCTGGCGCCGTTTAAAAGTCATCTGACGGTGGTGAGCGGGCTGCGCAACAAGGCGGCGGAAAGTCCCACGCCGCATGCTATCACGGCCGGTACTTGGCTCGGTTGCGTCGCGCCGGCGCCGCAGCAGGCAACGCTCGCGGGGACTAGCGTCGATCAACTCGCAGTACCGTATATCGGTCAGAACACGCCGTTCCCTTCGCTCGAACTTTCTACAGAGCCGGGCACCACTTGCGATCCGACCTTCGGTTGCAGCTACGGCCACACCATCGCGTTCCGCACGCCGACGCAGGCGCTGCCGATGGAATACAATCCGCGCAAAGTTTTCTACCAGTTGTTCGGTCAGGGCGACAACGCACAAGAGCGGACGGCGATTGTGGGCGAGACCAAGAGTATTCTGGACGCCGTGCTGGGCGACGCCGCTGCTTTGCAAAGCCAACTGGGCGCGAGCGATCGCGCGATGGTGAGCGCGTATCTGGATTCGCTGCGCGAGATCGAACGGCGCATTCAGAACACGGAGAAGAGTAACCTTGCGAAGATCGATCTGCCGGACGCGCCGATCGGCGTGCCCAACGATTTCAACGAGCATTTGAACTTGATGTTCGATCTGCTGGCGGTGTCTTATCAGGCGAACCTCACTCGGATCTTCACATTCATGATGGGCAAAGAAGTGAGCATGCGGACCTTTAACAATGTCGGCGTGCCGGATGCGTTTCACCCGCTCTCGCATCACGGCAATAATCCGGCGAATCTCGACCGGCTGTCGAAGGTGTTCGAGTATCACACGACAGTTCTGGCGCGCTTCGTCAAAAAGCTGTCGGAGACGCCGGATGGCGATGGATCGCTGCTCGATCATTCGATCATTCTTTATGGCGGCAACATGAGTGACAGCAATCGCCACAATCATGATCCGCTGCCGTCGGCGGTGATCGGGCGCGGCTATGGAAAGATCAAGGGCGGGCAGCATTTGTCGTATCCGCAGAGCACGCCGCTGGCGAATTTGATGCTGACGCTGCTCGATCGCGCCAGTGTTCCGGTGGACAAGATCGGTGACAGCAACGCTGTCATGTCGGAGGTCTAGTGACGCGCAAGCTTGCCGCTCTCGTGGTCCTTGCAGGTGTGTGCACGGCTGCGTCTGTCAATCGGGACGAGTTTTTGCGTGCCGTTCATAGCGGCGACGGTAACGCGGCGGTGGCCATGATCCAGCAAGGCGCCGATGTCAACGCGCACGAGGCCAACGGGACGACGGCGCTGCACTGGGCGGTTTATCACCAGGACGTGGCGTTGGTGAAGCGACTGCTCGCGGCGGGCGCGAAGGTTGCGGCGGTCAACGATTTTGGTTCGTCGCCTATGCAGGAGGCTGCGATCACAGGCAACGCTGCCGTGATCCGCATGTTGCTCGACGCTGGGGCGAACGTCGAATCGGCCAATGCGGAAGGGCAGACGGCGCTGATGGCGGTTGCGCGCACCGGCAACTTGGAAGCGGCGAAGATGCTGCTGGTCGCCGGCGCCGATGTGAACGCTACCGAAAAATTCGGAGGCCAATCCGCTTTGATGTGGGCGGCGGCGCAGAGCCAGCCGGCGATGATCCGCCTGCTGCTGGAATATGGCGCGAAGGTCAACGCGCGCGGTGCGATTCGCGATTGGCAGACGCGCATCACGGCTGAACCGCGTCCTAAGGATCGCCACCGCGGCGGGTTCACTCCGTTGCTCTACGCCGCTCGCGAAGGCTGCATCGATTGCGCGCGGGCGCTGATTGAAGGCGGCGCGGACATTAATCTTTCCGATCCGGACCGCATCTCGCCGCTGGTGCTGGCGCTGCTCGATCAGCGTTTCGATTTCGCCGCGTATTTGATTTCGGCAGGCGCGGATGTGGATCGTTGGGATTTATATGGACGTTCGCCATTGTACGCTGCCTGCGATCTGGCGACGCTGCCGACCGGCGGGCGACCCGACACGCCGTCCACTGACAAGACCACGGCTTTGCAGGTGATCGACATGCTGCTGAAAGCCGGCGCGAATCCAAATCTGCAATTGAAACTGCGTCCGCCGTATCGCAATGTTCCTTTCGACCGCGGCGGCGATCAGGTGCTCTCGACGGGAGCCACGCCACTGCTGCGTGCTTCGAAGGCCGGCGATAATCCCGCGGCGATGCGTCTGTTGCTGGAGCATCACGCGCTGGTCGATTTGCCGAATGCGGATGGCGTGACGCCGCTGATGATTGCGGCGGGCATGGGGCACGGTATCAATCCGAGCCGCGGCCGCTATCAGGGCGACGAAGACGCCGCGCTAGCGGTGGGTATTCTGCTCGATGCCGGTGCCGACATTCATCGCCGCGCGGCCAACGGAATGAATGCCGTGCACAGCGCCGCGATGAAGGGGTGGACGGCGACGATCCGTTGCTGGCTGAGCATGGCGCGGAAGATCGATATCAAGGATCGCGATGGTAAGACGCCGCTTGATTACGCTACTGGGAATTACAAGCCCGCGCCGCAGGGCGGCGGACTGGTGGTGCCTCCGACGGTGAATCCGGAGACGGTCAAGCTGCTGCAGCAGCTAACCAAAGTTAATTAGAGCGTCCGGAAACACTCTTCCGCGGACGGGACTTTCTGGATGTCGCCGAGCTCCTTCAACTGCGCGATCAGCATTTCCCAGCGCTCCTTGGTCATGCTGCCGAGCGGCGTCCCGGAGGTTTCGATCAGCGGCTTCTGGGCTTCGGCGACTTCCGCGAAAACCTCCGGCGCCATCGACGGATTCAGTTGGTTCATGCGCTGGTTGGTAGGCTTGGGGTCGTCGAGGTAAGCGCGCCAGCCTTCGCGCACGGCCGCGACCATAGCTTTCGCGCGGTCTGGATTTTGACGCAGGTAATCGCCGGAGGCGGTGAGCACGGTGGTGTAGGGATTGTAGCCGGTGTCCGACACGGGAAACACTTGCACGTCGGCGCCTTGATGTTTGGCGGTTAAGGGTTCGGACACGATGAAACACTGCTGGGCGAAATTTTTGTCGGCCAGGAACGCGCTAATGTCGCCGCCGGGCGAGGGCACGATTTTCACTTTGCCGAAGCCGTACTTCTTTTCGAGCAAACGCGCATAGGGAAGGCCGCGCTGCAGCGCTAGCGTTCCTCCGCTCTTCAGTAAATCGGCCAAGCTGCTCAACTTGCGCGACGCGTGTACCATGATGCCTTGCGGATTGTTCTGGAACACGGCGAATAGCGCCACGACATCGTTTCCTTGTGAGCGCGCCACCACCAACTCATCGGCGGAAACAACACCGAATTCGGCCGAGCCCGCGCCTACCATCTGAATAGTGGGCGTGCCTGCGCCTCCCGGTAAGAGGTCGACGTCCAGACTGTGGGCTTGGTAGGGCGCGGCGTAGAATCCGCCGAATTGCGGGTCGGGCTTCCAGTTGAGCGCCAGCCGGATCTTGCCGGGGGCTTTGCCGCACGCGGCCAGCAACGCGGCGCTGCCTGCGAATATGAATTGTCTGCGGTTCATTGTTCCGACGCGTGCCATCGTCGCAGCGTAACATAACTGACCAGGTTGATCAGTCCGAAGAGAGCTAAGCCGAGCACCGATGCGAGCAGCACGGCGGCGAAAACTTTATCGACGCGCTGCTGGGTACGGGCGACGTCGACTACCGATCCCAGGCCTTGGCCGCCGATGAACTCGCCTACGATGGCGCCGATGACTGCCAGGCCGGAGGCTACGCGCAGGCCCGTGAGTATTTGCGGTAACGCTGCGGGGAAACGCAATTTCCATAGCGTGACGAAAGTGGAGGCGCCGTACAAGCGGAACAGATCGCGCAGCGCGGGTTCGGTGGAGAGAATGCCACTGAGAGTGTTGGCGATCACCGGGAAAATTGACACTACGAATGCGGAGGCCACTACGGTGCGCGTGCCGTAGCCGAACCAGATCACTAACAGCGGGGCGATAGCGATGATGGGCACGGTTTGGAAGAACACGGCGTAGGGGTAAAATGCCCGTTGAATCGCGCGGGAGGAGGAGAGGAAGACGGCGATGGCGATTCCTAACGCTGTGCTTAAGAGGAACCCAAGCAGTGCGCTCGCCGAAGTGGTCAGGAGCGCGCCTAGGAGCTCCGAGTGGCTTTCGATCATGGCGCGGAGGACGGAACTCGGGGCGGGGAGGAGATACGACTTCACTAGGCCGTAGCGAACCGCTAGCTCGGCGGCGGCGGTCACCACTACTAACGGGATCAGCGCTGGGATCACGCGGCGGATCACGATTCTTCCTCCATCGCTCCCAGAAGAGTCTGCATTTCATGGCCTAGGCGGGGGTCCATGCGTAATGCGTCGTTGCGTTCGGCGGGGAGGTCGAGGCGGCGGTCGAGTTTGATCCCGCCGCCGCGTTTGGTCAGGACTACGGCGCGGTTGGCCAGGAAGGCGGCTTCGGAAATCGAATGCGTGACGAAGACGACGGTAATCCCGCGCGTCCGCCATAGTTCGCGGAGTTGGATATCCAAACGGAAGCGCGTGATTTCGTCGAGCGCGGCGAAAGGTTCGTCGAGGAGCAAGAGGCGCGGCTGCGTTACTAGGGCGCGGGCTAGCGAGACGCGCATGCGCATGCCGCCGGAGAGTTGCGCGGGATAGCGATCCTCGGCTTCGAACAGACTCACTTGCTGCAGGGCGGCGCGGGCTGTCGCGTGGCGTTCCGCTTGGCGACACGCCCATCAGTTCCAGCGGCAGCGCGGCGTTGTCCAACACGGTACGCCAGGGCAGCAGGTGCGCGTCTTGAAACACGAATGCAGTTTGGAAGCGCTCCTCAGGTTGAATGGCGATGTGTCCGGCGGTGGGCTCGATGAGTCGCGCGATCATGCGCAGGAGCGTGGACTTGCCGCATCCGGAGGGGCCTAGAATCGCTACGAACTCGCCGGCGGCGATTTCTAGATCCATGCCGGCGATTACGACCAGATTGTCGAAGGCTTTGCGCACGCCTTCGAGGTGCAGGGCCACGCCGCCTGGTGGTTGCAGGGCGCGCTCCTATTTCACCACTGTCTTAGCGACGGCTTGGTTCTCGTAGGCGTCGGAAACGCGTACGGCAACAGTGGCTTCGCCAGCGCCGCGGTCGGCTTCGAAACGGTAGTCGTGTTCTTCGGAATCGGTGAGGCGAGTGGTGGGCTCGACTACTTTCCACTCGCCGCCATTTACGGAGTATTCAGCTTTGGAAAGCACGTTCAGTGCGTCTTTGGCATGGAAGCGGACATCGATTTTCGCACCTTGCGCGGTGGCGGTAAGTGCGGTGATTTCGGGCGCGGTGTTGTCGATCAAGAAGCGGCCGCTTTCGCGCGAAGTGGTGAGCGTTTGTTCGGGTGTATTCGAGGGCGCATCGCTCGCGGTGACGCGAACGCGATATTTGCCGTCGGGATAGGCGGTGGAATCCCAACTGTAGAAGCGCTCGCGCAGGTTCTCACGCAGCGGCTTCCAGGTGGTTTCGTTCTCGCCACGGATTTCGATTTTGAAAAGCAGTGTGTCGCCGTTGTCGTCGTTGGCTAGCCAGCGGGCTCCGATGAAACCTTTAGCGTAGGTGAGGGCGGGCGAGGATCCGGTGTCGAGCGTCGCGCGGGCTGGTGCGGGCGTCGGATTGCTACGGCCCAATGCGGGGAGTGTCAACGTCGCAGCATTGGGAGGGGTTGCGGCGGCTGGGGCTGGGAATTTGTAATTGGGCGGGGTGCTTTCGACGGCCTCGATCACGGGCGCGACGTTCTTCATCTCGTAGGCGGCGGTTACGTCGTAGAGTTCGGCGGAGCCTGTGACGGTGGCGCGGTATTGCAGGAAGCGGGCGGCGGGGGAGGTCACGCGATCGCCCGAGAGTTTGGCCCACGGGCTCCAGTCTTTTTGCGCGCGGCTAACGTTACCGCTGCGGGTTTCGAAGGTCACGGCTCCCGAGCCGGCGTAGAGCGAGGTCATGCGGCCCCAATAGGCGAAGGCTCCGGCATCGAGGACGTCGCTTTCGAGCGTGCCCGAGGGTTCGCGCTCGGGACCGATGGAAAAGATTTCGCCGATGTTGCCGGTGACTGCGTACAAGCGTCCGTTGGCGCCTTGGGCAAAGCCGGTGACTTGCGCGGCGGCCAGGTTCAACAGGCGCGTGTAGGTGTGATCGGAATCCAGGCGGTAGACGTTGCCGCGATTGCCGGTGCCGGCGATGACGCTGCCTTGCGCGTCGAAGGCTAGCGCGTAGACGACGTCTTGTGGATGGGTCCAGACGCGGCGGGCGTAGCCGTCGGGCTGGATGCGATATATTTCGGAGCCGCCTTGCACGCCGATGGGCGCGCCGGTGCCGGTGGGCGGAGCGGCTGCGCCGCCGCGTGCGGGGCCGCCGGTGGGGACGGCAAGCGTGATCGTTCCTTGGCTGGTTTGTACCTGGCGCTGGGGCGTGGGAGCGGGGGCAGTCGCGGGGGCCTTGGTTCCAGTGCCGGCGGCGTAAACGGTGCCATTAGGCGCGACGGCCACGCTGGTGATTTCGCGCTTGTCGGTTTCGTACAATACGAAGCCCTCGCCCGCGGGGGAGATGCGCAGGATCAGGCCGCTGGGATCGGTGCCGGCGATCAGGTTGTCGTGTGAATCGATGGCTAGCGAACGGACGTGGGCTTCTTCGGTGCGATAAAAAACGGAGCCGGCGCCGTTGGGCGTCACGCGGTGGATTTCGCCTTGATCGCCGGTGGCGACGAACAAATCGCCTTTGCTGGAAAACGCTAAGGCCCAGATGTATTTCGCGTGCGGGATCGTAAAAGACTTCGGCGGTTCCGGCGGCGTCGACGCGGAAGACTTTGCCGTCAGGCGAGGTGGCGGCGTAAACGCGGTCCTGTTTATCGATGGCGATGGACTGGATGGCCATGCCGTCGAGTTCGGCTAACGTCTTGGCTTGTCCGGCGGCGTTCACTACGATGAGTTTGGATTTGGAGCTGCCTACACCGCCGCCTCCGGCGTAGACGTTGCCTTTGGAATCGCGCGCGACGGTCCACAGGAAAGAAACTGACGGGTCGTAAATATCGCGCACTACGGGAGCGGGCATTAGGCGGCCTTCGCTCGAGAGCGAAAGTTTGTGCAGCGTGCCTTTTTCGAAGTCGGCTGATTCGGAGTGTTCCCAGACTTGCGTCTCGACTGCCCATAGCGGCAGGAAAACGCACAGCACCGGCGCTAGAACGCGCAAAAATCGCATGAACGTGACCTTTTTCCTTATTTAACTTTGATGCGCAGCGAGTAATTGCCGCTCACCACTTGATCGAAGGGAATCGACTGCTGCACTTGGGTGCTGTCGGGCGTGCCTACCAACGTCCGGCTGGCGTTGCGCTCGGTCTGCATGACGTTCACCACCGACGCTGGCAGGTTCGGCAGCGTTTTGTCGGCGGCGTAGAAGGTGGCCCGGCTCTGCACCAGCGACACGTAGAGGCGGTTGTTGTCGCGCTCCTGATTCAGCAGGGAAACGGTGGAGGCGATGTCCATATTTTTATTGTTTTGGGTGGCGCCGTCCTGCGAGCGGTCGAGCGTATCGGCGTCGCTGAAGAGCAGGCGGTGTTCGCCTTTCGGCATGCCGGCCGGGATCTTCACCGTGAGCGATCGTTCGATTCTTTCGCCGCGATAGGGGCGCAGGAAAACTTTCACGGGGATCTCGGTCCCGGCTTCTACTTCAGTCGTGGGCGTCCACACGGTTTCGATTACGGCTACGCGTCGGGCGGGCAGCAGGTCGATGGTCGCGTTCACGCTCTTGAGTTTCGGCGTCGCTACGTTGTTCAGGAACAGGCGGTTGAATTTGTCGCCCCACCAGCCGGCTAGCACCGTGGGCATGGGAACGGGGAATTCGCCGGGGGCCAGCATGGTCGAGACGTGGATGTTGTCGGAGCCATCCATCATGACATCGGCGGTCATGCGGTAGGTCATTTCATCGGCGTACAAATTCATTTGCTGGAGCGAATTGCTAAGCGTGGCTGACATCAGGAAGGGGGTCCATTTCTGATGCACGAAGACGTTGAAGTTGAGATCTTTTTCTTTCACGACGGCGTCGTTTTCGCCGTGTGCGCGGACGCGGACGTGGACGGGGATCACGGGGGCTTCAGCGCCTAACTCGCCCATGATGCCGGTGAAGCGGTCCTGGCGGAGGGCTCCGACTACTTCGGTGGCGTTGCCTACTTTGTTAGGTTGATACGCCGAACTGAGCACGGTTAGGATTTCGCTTTTCGCGATGGGCATGTCGACGGGGCCGAGGTCGAAGAACTGGTGGCCGAAGGCTAGAATGCGTTTGCCATCGTTATAGGTTACGGTTCCCATGCCGGTGGTGGACATGTCGCCGGAAACCAGAATGCCGCTGACGGCTTCGCCGGGGTTGAGGGCGTGCTCCCATCCGGCGGCGGGTTTCGCGGTTAGGGTTCCGGCGGAGGCTCCGCCTTGCACGGGGGCGATGCCCATTTGGCGGAACAGGGGTTCGTAAGTGTTCAAAGTTTCAGCGGTGAAGCCGGAGAAGACTAGCGGCGTTTCGATGGGCGTCATCAAGGGGACGCGCGAGGGGAGCGGGGCGGTGCCGCCGGCGGCTACTAATTGCGAAACCAGTTCGCTGGGCATTTCGTAGGCGGCTACAGGTTGCGCGGAGGGTAACTTTATCGGGCGTGCGGGCGTCGCTGGGGCGCGACATGTCGAGGTCTTGAATTTCCAGCATCGATTCGATGGGTGTGATGCCGCAGATGGCGTCGGGCGAGAACTGGCTTAGGCGCAGAGCTACGGCGCCGATCAATTTGCCGTCGACGTAAACCGGGCTGCCGCTCATGCCGCCGGCTACGCCGGTGCGTTCGGCTTTGCCGCCCATTTTCGCCATGATGACGTGCTGGCGCGGGCCCATGGCGTTCTGCCAGACGCCGATGATTTCCACGGGGACGGGCTCGGGCGTCATGCCGCTGAAGACGGTCCAGGCGATGGCGTGCATGCCGGGCTTCACGTCTTTGAGTGGGAGGATTTCGGGTTTGCCGGCTTTGGGTGGGGTGAGTTCGGCGCCTTGTAGGACGACAACGGCGGCAGCAACCATCAGCCAGGTTCTCATGGGGTGAAATTCCTCTACCTTATTATGATGTAACGCGGGGGAAACGGGGGTACTGGGTATTTCGGGGCACACTTCGGCTGTTTCGGCCGGAGGCCGAACGCGGACCGGAGGTCCGCCCCACATTCGAACGAAATCGTTTCGCGGAGGGCTGCATTCGAATGCAGCCCTCCGGGGTGTTTTAGAAATAGGCGGCTAGCGGTCTTTGAAAAAGTGTTGAGTCAACCGTTCACGGCTCTCTCCTATATCCTCTAACTGGAACCTGGCGCCGTTGTTACGACGTTCGTATCTCCAAAAGAATCGCGATTCTTCTCCTGTCCCGCCCTTCTTCACAATGTCCCCTGGGCGGCTAGCCCGTCTTACGACGAGGCACGGATTCCACTAAACAACAACGATTAGCCTGCGCAGGCTTTTACTACGGGTTCAGTATGCATCTCGGTGGTGTGGGTGGGAGTAAAGGCAAAGCTCGAAGTGGCTGAGGGGGTTGGGATTGCACCTGATATTCTTGAGGTGAACCTTCCTGTGGCGCTCCTTTTAAATACTCAAGGGCTGGCGAAGTCGTATGGCGCGGCGTTTTTGTTTCGCAACGTTTCGTTGAGTATTCAGGAGGGAGACCGGGTGGGGTTGATCGGGCCTAACGGGTCGGGGAAATCTACGCTGCTGGAAATTCTGGCGCAGCGGCGGGAGGCGGACGCGGGTGAAGTCTCCGTGCGCAAGGGGACGCGGCTGGCTTATCTTCCGCAGGAATCGCAATTCGCTCCGGGAGATACTGTGCGGGGGGTGATTCGGCGGGCGCTGCAGCGGGCGGGCGTTCCGGAAGCGGAGTGGCAGGCGCGGGAAGGCGAAACGCTGGGGCGGGCGGGGTTTGAGGACTTCGATGCCGACGCGGCGGCGTTGTCGGGCGGGTGGCGGAAGCGGTTGGGGATCGCGGAAGTGCTGGTGCAGAATCCGGCGATTGTGTTGCTGGATGAGCCTACCAATCATTTGGATCTGGGCGGGATTGAGTGGCTGGAAAAGTTATTGCAGAACGCTCCGTTCGCTAGTGTGATCGTTAGTCACGACCGGTATTTCTTGGAGAACGTGCCTACGGCGATCGCGGAGCTGAACCGCGCTTATCCGGATGGACTGTTGTATGTGGCGGGGAATTACAGTGCGTTTCTGGAGAAGAAAGCCGAGTTTTTGCATGCGCAGGCTAAGCGGCAGGATGCGTTGGAGAATCGGGTGCGCACGGAAATGGAATGGCTGCGGCGGGGGCCGAAGGCGCGCGCTACTAAGGCCAAGGCTCGCATCGACACGGCGCATGAAATGATTGGCGAGCTGGCGGATTTGCGGGCTCGCAGCCGGACCAGCGCTACCGACATCGATTTTGCTGGGACGGAGCGCAAGACCAAGCGGCTGATTCATCTGGAAGGTGTTTCTTACGGGTATGACGGACGGGCGCTGTTTGAGAATTTGGATTTTACGATTACGGCAGGGATGCGCGTGGGGCTGGTGGGATCGAATGGCAGCGGGAAGACCACGCTGCTGCGGTTGCTACGTGGGGAGATGGCTCCGCTGCACGGCAAGGTGGAGCGGGCCGACGGGCTGCGGATGGTTTACTTCGATCAGAACCGGCAACTTGATCCTGAGTTGACGCTGCGGCGGGCGCTGGCGCCGGATAGCGACTCGGTGATTTATCGCGAGCGGGTGATTCATGTGGCTTCGTGGGCGGCTCGGTTTCTGTTCACTGCCGAGCAACTGAATCAGCCGGTGGGAAGGTTGTCGGGCGGGGAGCGGGCGCGGGTGCTGATTGCGAATTTGATGCTGGAGCCGGCGGACGTGCTGTTGCTGGACGAGCCTACTAACGATTTGGATATTCCTACGCTGGAGATTCTGGAGGAGAGTCTGCTGGAATTTTCGGGGGCGTTGGTGCTGGTTACGCATGACCGGTATTTGCTGGACCGGGTATCGACGTTGGTGCTGGGGCTGGATGGGCGGGGTGGCGCGGAGCGGTTTGCGGATTACAGCCAGTGGGATGTTTGGCGGGGGGAGCGGGGGGTGCTGAAGGTCAAAGTGGAGAAGGAGGCGCGGGCGCCTGCGGCGGCGGTGGGGAAGAAGAAGGCCTCATATTTGGAGGCTCGGGAATATGAGGGGATTGAGGAGCGCGTTCACGAGGCCGAGCGGATTTTGGAGGAGAGGCGGGGGGCGTTGCAGAATCCTGCTATCACCAAAGACGGGCGGTTGTTGGAAAAGGCGTACAGGGACGTCGAGGAGGCGCAGGCGGCGGTGGACGCGGTTTATGAACGCTGGGCGGAGTTGGAGCAGAGGATGGGGTGAAGTTGTTCGGCCGGAGGCCGAACGCGGGCCGGAGGCCCGCCCCACAATAACCGCCGCGGATGTGCCACCATAGCGAAATCATGACCAGCCGTATCAAGATGGCGCTTGCGTTGACGGGCGTCGCGTTGTTCAGTGGGATTGCACTGCTGAGCCAGACTAGTTTGCCGCCGCTGCCCGATAACCGCGTGCGCACCGTGGACCCGGCGAAGTATCCGGAAGTGACTCGGCTGGTGCAGGGCAAGATCATGGTGGTGGCGGGCGCGGGCAGCCAGGTGAGCGTGCTGGCGGGCGACGAAGGGCTGCTGATTGTCGACGATCAATACCGGCAGATGAGCGAGAAGCTGCTGGCGGCGATCAAGACCATTTCCGATAAGCCGATTCGCTTCGTGATCAATACTCACATGCATCCGGATCACGTGGGTGGCAACGAGGCACTGGCGAAACTGGGTGCGGTGATCTTCGCGCATGACAACGTGCGGATTCGGCTGATGGGTGGACTGCCGGCGGGGGCGGCTCCAGGCGGTCCGGCACAAGCTGCCACTCCGGCGGCGGCGCTGCCGGTGGTGACTTACAAAGACGTCGTCAACCTGCATATTAACGGGGAGGAGATCACGATTATTCCTTCGCCCAAGCCTTCGCACACCGATGGCGATTGCTTCATCTACTTCAAGAATTCCGATGTGCTGGCGATGGGGGATGTTTATACGACTGACTTCCCGGCGATCAATCCTGGGAACGGCGGGACTTCGCAGAACGTGATTGACGATTGGAATTATGCGCTGGATCACTATATTGGGCCGAATACGAAAATCGTGCCGGGGCACGGGCAGATTTCCACCCGCGGCGATTTGATCGCGCTACGTGACGCCACCATCACCATTCGCGAGCGGTTTCACAAGATGGTGAAGGATGGAATGACGCTAGAGCAGGTGAAGGCTGCGCGGCCCACTAAGGAATTCGATCAGCGGTTTTCGCTGGAGACGGTGGGGCATAACGAGATTATTTCCACGGATGCGTGGTACGGGATTATGTACAACGAGGCGAAGAACGGGTTGTAGCAAGATTGCTTGAACCAGGTGAAACGCGCCTATGCTGCTCCCTGCCGACACTACACGCGGTCCTCAGGAAACGCCGGATCCGGCGCCTCTTTTGACCTTCAAAGATGTACTTTGGTTTTTGTACCTCTATCCGCTGCGGGTTTTGTCAGCAATTATCCCGCAACGTCTGATTTATCCGATGGGAAACCTGGTCCCGCTTTATACGCCGCGGCGAAGGGATCAGGCGGAGCAACGGATACTCTCCGCACGCTGCCCTGCGATTTCGCCGGGACGAGCGCGGCGGATCGCTACCAAGTTCCTGGCTAACTCCGCAGTGCGCATGTGGGACGACCTGGTGCTGAGTTGGCCTTCCTTCCCGCGCAGACTGAAATGCAGGGAAATCCAGGGCGTCGAGCACCTCGAGCGGGCGCGCTCCGCCGGTAAGGGCGTTATCCTCCTCACGGCCCACTTTTGCGCAAGCCGGGTGGCCAAGCGCTATCTGGCTTCGTCCGGATACTCGATACTCACGGTGCGCGACCAATTCGAGGCAGGCGACTGGTGGGGACGGCTGGGCCGGCGTTTCCTGGCGCCGCGTAGAATGCAACTCCTGAACCGCATCACGCCAGAAGGCATCTACGTCCGCGACCGCGGATGCACGCTGAAGATTTTGCATGCTCTGCGGTCTGGTGGACTAGTCGATATTCATTTCGACGGCCGCTCCGGGACAAGAAACGCTGCTTGGCCCTTTCTCGGGGTTTCGCGTCAGTTCTCGACGGGGATGCTGGACGTGGTTCGCCTTTCCGGTTGCGCGGTGGTGCCTATGCTCTGTCTCGGCAGCAGCTCGGGCTTCCGCATTATTTTCGATCCCATTCTGGAAATCGTCGAAGCTGACGAACGCGACGAGTTCATCCGCCCGAATTTGCCGCTTTTTGTGCAAGCCATCGAACGGCAGATTAGCCATCACCCGGAGGAGTGGGAACAATGGATGAGTTTTTGAAGGGCGGCGAAACTCCGCGCATTCCAGCAGGCCCATCGGCGTCTGCCATGGCGCGAATCCGCAAGGTCTTTGTAGAGTCGACGGGCTTGGGCGTTTCCGCGGAGGACCTAAGCTATGAACAATGGTTGGAAGAAACCGCCATTCTCGATTCCATCGCGGTGCTGGAATTTGTGGCGGCTCTGGAAGCGGAGTTCGGAGTCTCGATCGAGCCGAAGTTTTTGGAGTTTGATTTCTTGAGCAATCTTCCGGCATTGGCCTCCTATCTGGAGGCCGGCGCCGACCAGCCTTCGTAGACCCCAGTGACTTACACTTCCAGCGCGTTCGCATCTGACGATTTCCTGGGGCTCCTTGCCCACGCCGAGCGGATGCCCTCTGCCGTCGCTTTAGCGGCTCCCGGGCGCAAGGCCACCACCTATGGAGAACTCGCGGACCGTCTTCGAGAAATCCGGCGCGAGTTGACGGACGCCGGTTTTGGCTCCGGCGAAGTGGCCGCGCTGGCGCTGCCCAGTGGCCCCGAATTGATCACGGCATTCCTGGCGATTTCTGGAATCGGAGCGGCCGCGCCTCTCAACCCGGCGTTTACGGAATCTGAGTTTCGGTTCTTTCTCAAGCGCTTGGGCGCGAGCACGCTGCTGGCCGCGGACGGCGTGGCATTGCCGGCGGTGGCCGCGGCCCAGGCTCTGGGCATTCGGGTGTTGCGAATTCGTTCCAGCGAGCACGCTGCGGCGGGCTGCTTCTCTCTCGCCTCCGAAGCGACCGCCGCTGCAGCGCTCTCCGCTCGGCGGACCGATGCGGCGCTGCTCTTATGCACTTCCGCAACCTCAGGCAGTCCTAAACTGGTGCCGCTGACTCGCGAAAACTTGCGCGCGATGACCGACTATGACACCAGCGTCCTGCGGTTGACCGCGGCGGACCGCTTTCTGAGCATGCTGCCGCTGTTTCACATGTATGGACTCTCGGCGGTGTTGGCGCAGTTGTCCTGCGGAGGCGCGGTATGGAGCACTCCCGGTTTCGACCCTAGGATGTTTCTGGCCTGGCTCGAACAATTCCGGCCAACCTGGTTCGCGTCGGTGTCTCCCATCAACCGCGCGCTCCTTACGCTGGCGCGGGACAACCGCGAAGCCTTTCAGTGTTCGTCCCTGCGCATGATTCGCACCCTGGAGGCAACACCCGGAGTTCTGACGGAGCTGGAGAACGCCGCTGGCGTTCCGGTGCTCACCGGCTATGGCTTGACCGAAATGGGTGGCGTGACCCGAAGCACGCCCGCGGCCCGCAAGCCTGGATCGGTAGGACGAAGCAGTGGCCTGGAGGTGGCCATCCAGGACTCCAGCGGTAATTTGCTGGCCGCTGGATTGGAAGGCGAAGTGGTCATCCGTGGTGCCTCGGTGACCTCCGGATATCTGGACGAAGCGGACACCAATCAGGCCGCATTTCGCGGCGGCTGGTTCCACACGGGCGACCTTGGCCGCCTGGATAGCGAAGGTTTTTTGTTCCTCACCGGCCGCATGAAAGAAATGATCAACCGGGCGGGTGAAAAAATCGCCCCGGCGGAAGTGGAGGATGTGCTCATGGCCCATCCTGCGGTGGCGGACGCGGTGGTCTTCGCGGTGAGCCATCCCACGCTGGGGGAGGACATCGCTGCCGCCGTCGTGCTGCGCGATGGAGCCGCGGCATCGGTTCTCGATCTTCGCCAGTTCGCGGCGCTGCGGCTGGCCGCTTTCAAGGTCCCGCGCCGCTTCGTATTTCTGGATATCATTCCGCGGTCTGTGAACGGAAAAGCGCAACGCACTCTGCTGGCGGAACAGTTTCAGAATCGTGCAAAACGCCCTCCCGAGGAGCTGCCTTAGCGAGCCGGGCCAAGCGTTGGGTAGCCGTACGGCCGCGCGGCGGTATAGTGAAGGCGGGCAGACGTCTATGACCGCTCGATTGCGCGAGATTTCCGGATTGGCTCTGGTCGCCGTGGGCGTTGCCGGCTGCTTGCTGCCGATTATTCCAGGCATCCCGTTGATCGTCGCCGGCGTGGCGATTCTGGGGACCGATCATGCGCTGGTTCGACGCTCTCGCGGGTGGCTCGAAAAAAAGGGATTTCTGAAACCGCAGGCCTAGCGAAGTCCTATTTACACGCCCAGCCGTCGATCTCTGCGCGGTTCTGATTGCAGGGGGCGACGGATTGCGGGGCTTCTAGCGAGTAGTACACCTTGAAGGTGTCGCCCGCTTTTTTGTTGAAGTCGTAAATAAAAATGGGATCGCGCGGGGCGGCGTCGCCGGGGGCCATGCGGTAGTTCATCGACACGGCCGCGGGGGGATTCGACTGGCTTGCCGCCACGTTACTTAACGGCTCGAACACGGAGTTGCGCACCACCGCCATTTTGCTGGGCTTGTCGTTGGTGGAGTTGGCGCGGTAGGCGGTGGCTACCACTACGCCGACGTAATCGCGGAAGTAACCGTTCTCGATGGTCATGGAGCCGTCGCCGCGGCCGGGCTCGGGTTTTTGATTGGCGTTGAAGAAGGGGCTGCTGATGCCGGTGCGCATGCCTTGCACGTCGGCATTGCGGATGGCGATGCTCTTCGACAGATAGTTGCCGACCCATACTCCGGAGGGGCTTTCGAACTCGTCTTTCAGGATAGACTTGTCGCCGCGGACGGTAATGGTGTCGACGATCAGTTTGTCCGTGGGCGTTGCTGTCAGGCCGTGGCGCGAGGGATTCCAGGCGCGGAAGTTGGTGACGGTTCCGTTCCATCCCAGTGCGACACCGGTCTGGATGGCGCCGTACGCCTCGTTGCCGGTGAACTCGAGCACTGCGGCATCGGTGGTGTCGATCAGCTTGGTTTCTTTATCGTTGCTCATGTCGGCGCCTTTGAAGGAGGGGATGCGGACGTCTCCCAGCGCGCCCGCGGCGAGGCCGAAGCCGAAGGTGTCGGCGTTGGCGGCCACATTGTTGCGGATGTAATTGTTGGGGCCGCGGAACCAGAAGCCCGCGCCTTCGCCGCCGGGGTCCGCGCCAGCTCCGCTGTAACCACTGCGGGGCGCGAAATCTCCGGAGCCGCC
Organism: Bryobacterales bacterium; assembly: GCA_963760575.1. Taxonomy (GTDB): domain Bacteria; phylum Acidobacteriota; class Terriglobia; order Bryobacterales; family Bryobacteraceae; genus Palsa-187. Next base: position 11,090 of record CAVXEM010000063.1, on the reverse strand, counting down.
GGAGCGCATGGCGAAATTGTGATTGAACACGTTGAAACTTTCGGTGCCGTCTTCGGTGACAATGCCGGCGCCGTGGGTGTTGTAGACCACGTTATTTTCGATCAGTCCGTAGTGGCTGTTGTGCACGGTGACGCCCCACTTGGGAGCGCTGTCGACGGCGTTGCCGACCAGCGTGAATTGATAGCCGTTGGCGGGGGCTTGCTGGGGACCGAAGTCGTGATGGAAGTGAATGGCGTAGCGCCCGATTTGGTTGGTGCCGAGCTTAGTGAGCTTGCCGTCGTTATCGAACTCGGTGTTGTCGAGGACACCCAATTTGGTACGGCCCATTTCGCGCACTTCGACGTAACGCAGGTCGATGTCGGCGCGCGACATGAAGATCATGTGGCCGCGCGTGCCGGTGGGGTTCTCGGAACGCACCACTACGTTGCGGGTCAGGTTGCCGATGTGCGGCAGGAATTCGAGTTTGTCGTCACCGCTGCGCGCGCCTTTGTGGTCGAACTTGAGCGGCGCGGTCAGCGTGATCTGCTTGCCGTTCACGGCAGCGATTTCGAGCTTCTCGTCTTGCGCCTGATAGTTCTCGCCGCGCTGGTTGTCGCGCAACTGGCGGGTGTCGGGGATCACGATGCGGTCACCGGGTTTCCAGGACTCGACTGGTTGCTCGACGGTGAGCGTCTTCTGTCCGGCTAGGGGCTCGGCGGCAAGGCGCACGAAAGTGGGCGTTTTCACCGCGCCGTGCATGGTGATTTTGCCCAGGCTTTCGATGCCTGCGCCTAGTTCCGCGGGGTCCAACGTACGGTCGATGGTTTGATCGGCTATGACGATCTCGGCGGTTGCATTGGCGGCGATGGGCTGGGCCGCGCTGCCGATTTCGAGATAGCCCTGGTCTTCGACCATCAGATTGTTGGTCTTCAAACGCGTGCTGGCGGCGGTTGCGAAGCTCAGGTGGCCGCGTACGTCGATACACCTCACTTGGCTCGACGCATCATAGACTACGTTGTTACCGGCGGCGATGGCCACGCGATCGTTCGCGCCGGGCACTTTCTTCGACGACCAGGTGGCCGCATCGGACCACGCACCGCTGGCGGCACTGGTAACAGTGGGGTTCGCACAGAAATCCGGCACGCCGCCGGGAACCCCGTGCACCATGCGCGCGTGATTGTGATCCTGCGCCGTGAGGGTGACTGCGAAAATCAAAACGACGATGTATTTCATGCGCTGCACCTCATCTGCCGAGCATGCTTATTTTACACCGGGCGAGGCTCGGGCCGGCACAATGCTACGAATTGGAAGGCGAGTAGATTGGGACGGAGCTGGCAGACCAGCCGTTCCAGCGGATAGAATCGCCGGCAATAGAGCCGATAGGGGCGCGAATCCATGATCGAAGACGAGTTGGCTTGCGGACCCGGCCCGGAAGAGCTGCCGTACACGCGTTTGATCCAAGGCACGAAGGGGCGGAGAATCCCGGGTGTGATTCTGCTTTCTTCAATCTGTAGACCGCAGTTGGACAGCAGCTCGCGAAAGCTTCTCTGGTTGAAAAAGCGGATGTGCGTGCGGTCGAGCGTGCCGGTGTCTTGATAGCGGAAGCGTCCGAACAGCAGTTCCAAGCGTACATTCCAGATGGCGACGTTCGGAAGTGAGATCAGCACATGGCCGCCGGGCTTCAGCAATTTCAGGTGGGAGCGCAGGACGGTGACGGGGTCATAAATGTGTTCCAGAATGTCTGAAAACAAGATGACATCGAATCCGGGTCCGGAGGCGAAGGGATAGTCTTCGGGACGCGTGATATCGGCGACATGCGCGGCGGCCAAACGGGTGCTGGCGCGGCGGATGGATTCTTCCGAGAGATCGACGCCGGTGACGCGGTGTTGATGAATTCGCTTCAACTCTGCGCCATGCACGCCGGAGCCGCAACCGACGTCGAGCACGTCCAGGCCTTTGGGCAGGCCCTCCATAATGATGGGAATCTCGAGATTCGCGATCTCAAAATAGGGGCGGCTCTCCTGCGTTGGAGGGACAGAGGGGGTCGCGGTAAGTGGTGGCGCCGTCAGATTCATCGGGACGATTCGTTTTGCTCCGGCCCAAGATGGTGCGCGGCTGCGGAAAAGCGCAGCGGGAAAAGACGGAAAATGCGGCGGAAGGTCCACCAGGTAGAAGTCCAGCGCTGCAGCGTGGTTTCGCCGATGCGTTCGCCATAGGGAATAAACACTTCGCTGATGCGGTAGCCGAGCAGTGCCGGTTTCAACAACAGGTCCACGGGCAGCGCGGGGCCGTTGGGGTCGAAGCTGATTCTTTCGAGCATGGTCCGCCGGTACGCTCGCATGCCGGAGTGAACGTCGGTGGTTTTGACACCCAGCAGAATCCAGGACACAAACGCGAACAGCCAGTTGGCCAGGTAGTTGGCATACGGCATGGAGGCCGGCCTCGATCCCAGACGCGAGGCGTTTACTAGATCGGTTTTTCCATCGAGCACCATACGGGCCAGCTCCGGAATGCGATCCGCTGGATAAGTGTCATCGCAATCGAGCGTGATCACGACGTCGCCGCGGCCTTCGGATAATGCACGGCCCATGGCGCGTCCGTAGCCTTGTGGGGGAAACTGGCGAACCACGCGGGCTCCGGCGGCCGCCGCGATCTCGGGGGTGCGATCCGTGCTGCTATCCACCACCAGGATTTCGGCATCCAACCCGGCGGTAACGGCCTTGATGTCCTCGATCACTTTGCGGACGGCGTTTTCCTCGTTCATTGAGATCATGGCGACAGTGATCGAAGGCATGTGGTCTCCTAGACGCTCGCGTACTGCTGCTGATTCAGGCGGCCGGCGACTTTGATGCCGCGCTCGATGCACTGATCCATGTTGATGTACTCGAATTCGGCATTGCGGCCGCAGAGCGCGACCCCTTCGCCCTCGAAATAACTTTTGGCTCGGTCGAGATACTTGCGGTACGTGAAATCCTGCACCACATAGCCGTATTGCGTGCGAATCACCTTCGTGTAGCAGATCTGGTTCGACTTTATTAAATCCATGGATTCGAGTCCGGCGATTACGCGTTTGAGGATTTCGGAGTCGTCGAGTTCCCAGATGCCGTCGCCGGGGTTCGAGGTGATTTCAGCCTGGATGAGGGACTGGCCTTTCGGAACGTTGTTGGGGCTGAACTGCTCGGGAAAAGAGAGGCGGTGGAACAGCAGGCTGGGCTCGGGAACGTAGATGGCGGTGTAATCGGGCAGGCGGGCGGTGGAGAGTCCGATGGTGACTGTGAATAGCGAGTTGTAGCGCAGCGCGCGCACGCAATCCTTGATGTCTCGCGGGACGCCCTCGAACATGTCGGCCATTTCGACGATGGGAACGGTCGAGACCAGGCGCTCGTAGATTTGTTCACGCTGTCCGTCGCTGACCAGCCAGCCGTCTTTCGCGCGGCGCACGTTGCGGACGGGAAACTCAGTCGTAATATGGCGGACGCGCTGGGCCATCCCCGTGGGTATCGATTCCACGCCGCCGATCGACGGGTAAAAGAAATGGAGTTGATGCGTGTAGCCTTCGGTTTCCACTCCCACGGCGGCTTTGATGACGTCTTCGAGGGGCGGCTTGGGAACGCGGCCTTCCACCCAATCCAGGCTCATTTCGCTAGCGGGGACGTTCCAGATTTTTTCGTTATAGGGGAGCAGATACTTTTCGGCCAAGCCGGTGCCGAAGGTGTGATAGATCCACTCTTTGAAATTAGTGGGCGCGGGGTGATCGTTCTTGAGGTAATCGCGCAGGCACTCGAAGCGGTCCTGCGGTTCGAGGTCGTAGAGGCCGTTCTCAAAGGGGTATTTGACGTAGCGGCCTTTGAAGAAAATTTTGTTATTGCGGCGGCCGCGATAGACATTGTCGCCTAGCAGCGAAATCATGAAATCGAGCGTCTCCTGATTTCGAGAAAACATGATGTGGGGGCCGCCGGCATCGTAGGTGAAGCCTTCTTCACACACGCTCTGGCAGTGGCCGCCGGGACGGTCTCCGCCTTCGAGCACTTCGCATTCCTGATCGAGATGGGCGGCGACAGTGAGGCCGGCGAGTCCGCCACCGAGGATACCGACTCGGCCCGCGGCGGGGTTGCTCCTCAGTGCGGGAGTCTCGGGACGCGTGGAGAGGATGTATCGCTCGAAATCGTGCAAGCCTTGGGGAGAACCGATCTCGTAAAAGCGTTCCGTCGCTGCAAAGCCTGTAAGGCTGCCTTCGATGCTCAGGCGGTTGAGCAGGGGAGCCAGGTCGCTGCGCATCGCGGGCGGAACCTGCTCGACCAAATCGCGGCTCAGGATGGAAATTCCGTAGTCGATAAACTGCATCGCTGGCGGAAGCGGATCGGCAGCATGCTTATCGTAGAGGATCACTTGACCGTCGCGGTAAATCACGTTGCTGCGATCCCAGCGGCCTTGGTTGCGCAGCACGGTCATCAATGCGGGGTTGCCGCTTTCTGCAAAACGCTGCCACATCGCGGCAAGCGAAACACGCAGGTAGGAATCGCCGTAGAGAACCGCGAAGGTGGGGTCGAGAACACCTTGATCGAAGGCCAAGCGCAGCGCTCCCGCCGTACCCAGCAAACGATCACCTTCATCGACAAAGACGGCGTGGATTCCCCAGCGGCTGCCATCGCCCACGTAGTCGCGAATGGTGCCGCCTCGATATCCGATGGAGTAGACCACGTCGGTGACGCCTTCTGCCGCGAGCCAATTCAATTGATAGTGGACGAACGGCTTGCCGGCGGCCGGCAGCATGGATTTGGCAAGCGTCTCGGTGGAGGGACGCATGCGCGTTCCCAAGCCCCCGGCGAGCACGACACACTGTCTGCGCGGATGCAATTAATCCCTCACTAGCACGGTGGAACCGTCGTGATCGAAGCGGAAGCGGAGTTCATTGAGGCCCTCCTGGCTCATGGCGCGGCGCAGGCGCATGGGGTCGTCGGCGTAGAACAACAAATATCCGCCGCCGCCCGCGCCCACCAGTTTTCCACCGAGAGCGCCGTTCTTCATGCCGACGCAATGCCAGTGATTGATTTGATCGTTACTCATGCCCCGTGAGCGCACGCGTTTGTGCTCCCAGTGTTCGCGCATCAACTCGGCGTAGCAGTGGGTTTTGCCGGATTCCAGCGCTTCCTTGGAGGATATACCGAGCTGCTTGACGAAATGCAAATTGTCGATCATGGTCGAATCGCCTTCGAGCGAGCGTTTTTTTTGATCGTCCAAAACGCCGATCGAACTTCGGGAATAGCCGGTGAAGAACATTAACAGGTTGTGTTCCAGATCGAGCAACGTATCGTTCGAAATGGCGAGTGGAGTGGCGGTCACCGAACCATCGGGTCGGAATTCGAAGGACGTAAGGCCTCCAAAGGCCGCGATGTATTGATCCTGCTTGCCGACGGCCCGGTGCAGGATGTTCATTTCGATGTCGCAGGCCTCGCCCGCCAAATCCGCCGCAGAGATGTGTTTGCGCTTGTGGGCCAGAAGCGCTTTCAGCAACCCCACCGTGAAGGTGCCGGAGGAGCCGAGACCGGTGCCCGCCGGAACGTCCGCGATACTGGCGATCTCGATATAGCCTTCGCCGTTATGGCGGCGCAGAACTTCACGCAAAATCGGGTGGCGGATTTCGTCCACAGTCTGAACGTTTTCGAGGCTCGAATATTTGAGCGTATAGCCCGAGCCGAACATGCGGTTGATGCTGACAAAAATGTACTGCGAAATGGCTGCGGACAACACGAAGCCGCCGAACTGTTCGTAATACGACGGCAGGTCCGTTCCGCCCCCACCGATGGAGATGCGGAGCGGCGTCCGGGTGATGATCATAAAGAGTTTCCCTCAAAAGACTTCCAGGAGTTAAATCGCCATAATCGGAGGTTTTCTTTAGAACCAATTTCTGCACTTGCGCGACCGGGCAGGCTGGGGGTGCGAAGCAAGAGACCAGGACGCTGGCCGCGGGTCTGGAGACCCGCCTCACTTTGGCCGATGAACCTAGGGGGATACTTGCGTCCATCCAATATGGAAGGTGTACTGATCAATTTCGCGGAGATCTTCGGGATCATGTTGATCTTGAAGTATCTCGCACGGCCTTTACAGCGCTTGAAATTCGCTTGGTGGCATCTGGCGCAGCGGCGGGTCGCCTGCGTCCTTCTGGCGGGAGTAATTCCCGTGCTGCTCCATCTGGCTTTCTATCCGCGGCCGGAGCCTTCGCAGGCTGACGAGTTCGCTTACTTGATGCAGGCGGATACGTTTTCACATGGGCGGCTGGCGAATCCTCCGCGTCCTCTATGGGAGCATTTCGAACAATTCCACGTAATCTCGCAGCCGGTGTTCGCCTCCAAGTATCAGCCTCTGCCCGCGGCCTTCCTGGCGGTGGGACAAAAAATTGGCAGCCCATACTACGGGGTCCTGATCAGCGCGGCGTTCACGTTTTCGGCTGTGCTGTGGATGCTGTATGGCTGGCTGCCGCCTAGCTACGCGCTTCTGGGGTGGGTGATCGCGCTGGTCACATGGGGACCTTCTACCTATTGGATGAACAGTTATTGGGGCGGCTTAGTCCCGGCATTGGGCGGAATTCTGGTAACGGGCGCGTGGCCTCGCTTGCGGAAGGCGGCGACACTGCGGAACTCCATCCTGTTGGGGTTGGGGATTATCGTTTTGGCCGCCAGCCGGCCGTATGAGGGGCTGGTGTTGTGTGCGCTGGCCTGCGGTTCTCTATTGTGGGTCAATCCGCCGTGGGTCAACCCCAACGGGTGGCGATGGATGCTGGGGGCAGCACCGGTGGTGGCGGCCGGATTAGCTGCGCTGCTGTATTACAACTTCAGAGTTTCCGGCAGTCCGTGGCTGTTTCCCTATTTTGTCCACGATGAACAATATGCGGCGATCGGGAGCTTTATCTTCCAGCGTCCCAAGGTTGTCTTGCCGGTTTACCGGCACCCCGAGTTCCGAAGGCTCTTCGCCGAGTGGTTTGTGAGCGAGTCAGCCTTATATAGAAATCACCCTGTGACCAAATTTAATTTAGTTTGGGGATTCTTTTTCAACAATTGGCCTCTCGTTCTGGCTTTCGTGTGCGCGCCGTTCGCTTGCACAAACAAATGCCTCCGTTCGGCGGCCATTATGCTGGCGGGGTTCTTGGTTGGGCTGTTTATGCTTACGGGACTCTTGCCACATTACGCGGCTCCGGCGGTGGGACTGTTGCTGGTGTTTGAGGTGGGTGGACTACATTGGCTGCGCTACTGGAATCCGCAAGGCAAGCCGCTGGGGAGCCTGCTCGCCCGCGTCGCGATGGCGGCGATGGTTGCGATCTTTATCCAGAATGTCATCCAGCGGCCGGTGTCCTACACTTCGGGTCCTGCGGAGTTCAAGGCGCTGCGGCGGAGTTTGATCGCGCAACTGAACGCGGCTCCGGGAAAGCAACTGGTGCTGGTTCATTACTCGGCCTTGCACAATCCTTATATGGATTTTGTGGTGAACGGCGCGGATTTTGACCAAGCGCGGATTCTGTGGGCGCGCGCCATGGGAGCGGAGGCGGACCGCAGCGTGATCGACTACTTTCCCGACCGGCGAATCTGGTCGCTGGAGGGAGACGATCCCCATCCGCAACTAAAGTGCCAGGTCCATTGCGCCGGCTTGGTTCCGGCGACGCTATCCCACGCCACAGCCCAAGCCACCAACTAAACGCAACGACGCACCCGTACCTAATAGGATTTTGCGATGACCACGCGGCGATCGACGGGTTCGCCGGTTACGATACACTTTCCGGGACCGTCGTAGTGATCTTCTATTGGAATACAGCGGATGGTGGCCTTGAATTCCTTAACCCGGGCATCGCAGCGGGGGTCGTCTTTCATGTGGGCCATCACGAACTTTCCGCCTCCCTTTTCGGCGGTGACGGGGCGCAAGACGTCTTCCACTTCGCTGATGGAATTGGCGAGGACGGTGTTGTCGGCAAGGCGCTTGCGGGCGGCGGCGTAAAGCTCGGTTTGTATTTGCTCCAATACAGCCGGTACTTTTGCCACAATTTCGGACTGGGGAAGGATCTCTTTGCTTCCGGTATCGCGCCGTTTCAGCACGATGTTGCCGGAGGCTAAGTCGCGCGGGCCGAGTTCGAGGACTAACGGCACGCCGCGGCGTTCCCAGTGATAGAACTTGGCGCCGGGGGTTTGGCCTTCGCGGCTGTCCACTTTGGCGCCGATATCCACCGCGATTTTGTGGGCCGGCTTCGAGAACGCTGGCGCGCTCTTCGTCCTTGCGATAGATGGGCACCAGCATTGCCTTATTTGGCGCTAGTTTGGGAGGCAGCACCAGGCCCTTGTCGTCGGAATGGCTCATGATCAGTCCGCCGATCAGGCGCGTGCTGACGCCCCAACTGGTTTGCCAGACGTAATCGAGCGTGCCTTCTTTGCTCTGGAATTTCACGTCGAAGGCTTTGCCGAAGTTCTGGCCGAGGTCGTGACTGGTGCCGGCTTGCAAGGCCAAGCCGTTCTGCATCATGGCTTCGATTCCATAGGTGCACAGCGCCCCGGCGAATTTTTCAGACTTAGTCTTCAGTCCCTTAATAACCGGCATGGCCATCACGTTTTCGGCGACGTCGGCATAGACATCCAGCATGCGCAGCACTTCTTCGAGCGCCTCTTCGTGGGTCGAATGCGCGGTGTGGCCTTCCTGCCACAGGAATTCGGTAGTGCGGAGGAACAGCCGCGTGCGCAGCTCCCAGCGGATGACGTTAGCCCACTGATTCACTAGCATGGGCAGATCGCGCCAGCTTTGGATCCATTTGGCGAAGAAGTGGCCGATGATAGTTTCCGACGTAGGCCGGATGACGTAGGGCTCTTCGAGCGTCTTGCCGCCGGCGACGGTGACGACCGCCAGTTCCGGCGAGAATCCCTCCACGTGCTCGGCTTCCTTCTGCAGAAAGCTCTGTGGAATCAGCAAAGGGAAGTACATGTTCTGGTGCCCGGTTTGCTTGAAACGGGTATCCAGCTCGCGTTGCAGGACTTCCCACACGGCCCAGCCGTTGGCCTTGATGACCATGCAGCCCTTGACGATTTCGGCGGGCTCCGCCATATCGCCGGCCAGGACGACATCTTGATACCAGGCGGCAAAATCCTGGGCGCGGGCGGTGATGGGAGACTCAGCCATAAATTGTGTGGAGACTCTTAGGGTACGACAGATTGCCGCGTAACCGAATGGCCTCCCAGGTAACAGTCTTTGGTGGAACCTAGCGGCTTGCTGCCGCCCAACCGATATTGAGCTAGAACGATGCTTTCGAAATCTTGTCACGCGAACAAAACTTCGACCCTGGAAGGTAACCTCGTTTGGTGATCGCCCAAAGCCCCGGGATCGAGGCCAGCCATCAGGCGCGCACACAACTCCCGCTGGCGTGGACGGTGCGCAGTTATCAGTGGCTGGCGAAACGGGAACTGCTGGCCTGCGCTGTCATATTCGTCTTAACTCTCGGTCTCCGCGCCGCGCTGCTTCCGTGGTTTCCCATTCCGCAACCTGTGATCCACGACGAATTCAGCTATCTGCTGGCGGCAGACACGTATACCCACGGCCGGCTGACAAATCCGCCCAACCCCTTCTGGCAGCACTTCGAAACGTTCCATGTATTGCAGCAACCCACTTACGCTTCGAAGTATCAACCCCTTCCCGGACTGGTGCTGGCCTTCGGGCAAAAGTTCTTCGGGGAGCCTTGGATAGGCGTCTTCCTCAGCACGGCCCTAATGTGTGCGGCGATTTGCTGGATGCTTCAGGGATGGATCGCCCCGGAGTGGGCGTTGCTGGGCGCTCTCTTTGGCGTGTTGCGCGTGGGGGTCCTTAGTTACTGGATGAATTCGTACCTGGCGGGATCTATTCCGGCACTGGGCGGAGCACTGGCATTCGGTGCGGTAGCCCGCATCTTGTGGAGGCGGCAATTCCACCACTCGATCACCTGGGCCCTGGGTCTCGCCGTGGCCGTGCTGTCGCGTCCGTACGACGCCGCGGTACTCGGATGTTCAACCGCCGCGCTGCTCATCTGGTACTTGCTCAAATCCCATACCCCGTTGAGTACCATTTGCCTGCGGGTGGCCTCACCGGCGCTGGTGGTTTTGACGATGTGCGCCGGCGGCATGGCTTACAACGACTATCGCGTGACCGGTCACGCTTTGACTCTCCCCTATCAAGCCAACGAAAGGCAATACGCCGTGGTATCGGTTTTCGCCATGATTCCCCCTGGTCATGAACCTGAGTATCGTCACCCGGTCCTGCGCAAATACTGGGCTGACAGGCAAGTCGGGGTGTGGGCCTACGCACGCGCAAACCCCGTTGAGATCACGTTAGCCAAACTTTATACCTTTGCCGACTTCTTTTCCCCATCCTGGGTCTTGTTATTCCAGTGTTCTTGTGGCCCTACCATCTCGCGACCGTAAGGGAGCGCGCAATGGTCTTCTGTTGGTAGCCTTTGTATTAATGATCACGCCGATGGTCGGCGCCCAGCCGCATTATGCGGCGATATTTGCCGGGGTATTTTATTTGCGGTATCTGCAGAGCCTTCCCCGATTGTGGTCGTGGCGGCTTTGGGGTAAGCCCTTAGGCCGGAGTCTAGCTATCGTGCTGGCCGTCTTGCTGGTGGGCGACGGCCTCGGGCTAACCTCGGGCCGCGATATATTCAGCCGGGGTTTCGCCCAACGCGGATCTCAGCTTGGGTCCGCGCGTCATTCAATGATACAAGCTTTAGAAAAACAGCCGGGGCAGCACTCGATCTTGGTTCGTTACTCGCCGTCTGACGATCCGTTCAATGAGTGGGTCTACAATGGCGCCGATATTGGCGGCTCCCGGGTTATCTGGGCGCGTGAGATGGGTCCTTCGCAGGACCGCCCCTTCCTCGAATATTTTGGCGACCGCAGGGCTTGGCTGCTGGAACCCGACTTTTCGCCGCCGAAGCTGAGCCCTTACCGGCGGAGGGAGCAAGAAACAGCGGTGATAGAACTAAAGCCTGCAAGCGAACGAGCCCGCTGTAGGTCCTTCGGCGAGGAGTTCAATCCCACACGCGCTGGCCGGATTGGTGGGTGGCTTTCTGGCCGCCAGATACAATCGAAACTTATGACAGATTCCCG
>CAVXEM010000062.1:0-35710 GCA_963760575.1 Bryobacterales bacterium | reverse complement strand
AGCTGACCCAGGTGAACTAAAGCGTCCGGAAACAGTCGTCGGCGGACGGCGCTTTCTGGATGTCGCCGAGCTCCTTCAACTGCGCGATCAGCATTTCCCAACGCTCCTTGGTCATGCTGCCGAGCGGCGTCCCTGGGATTTCGATCAGTGGCTTTTGGGCTTCGGCGACTTCCGCGAAGACCTCCGGCGCCATCGAGGGACTCAATTGATTCATGCGCTGGTTGGTGGGCTTGGGGTCGTCGAGGTAAGCGCGCCAACCTTCGCGCACCGCCGCCACCATGGCTTTCGCGCGATCTGGATTTTGGCGTAGGTAATCGCCGGAGGCGGTGAGCACGGTGGTGTAGGGATTGTAGCCGGTATCCGACACGGGAAACACTTGCACGTCGGCGCCTTGATGTTTGGCGGTTAAGGGTTCGGAGACGATGAAGCATTGCTGGGCGAAATTTTTGTCGGCCAAGAACGCGCTGATGTCACCGCCGGGCGAGGGCACGATTTTCACTTTGCCGAAGCCGTACTTCTTTTCGAGCAAACGCGCGTAGGGAAGGCCGCGCTGCAGCGCTAGCGTTCCTCCGCTCTTCAGTAAACCGGCCAAGCTGCTCAACTTGCGCGACGCGTGTACCATGATGCCTTGCGGATTGTTCTGGAATACGGCGAATAGCGCCACGACATCGTTTCCCTGTGAGCGCGCCACCACCAACTCATCGGCGGAAACAACGCCGAATTCGGCCGAGCCCGCGCCTACCATCTGAATAGTGGGCGTGCCTGCGCCTCCCGGTAAGAGGTCGACGTCCAGACTGTGGGCTTGGTAGGGCGCGGCGTAGAATCCGCCGAATTGCGGGTCGGGCTTCCAGTTGAGCGCGAGCCGGATCTTGCCGGGCGCTTTGCCGCACGCGGCCAGCAGCGCGGCGCTGCCTGCGAATATGAATTGTCTGCGCTTTATTGTTCCGACGCGTGCCATCGTCGCAGCGTAACATAACTGACCAGGTTGATCAGTCCGAAGAGGGCTAAGCCGAGCACCGATGCGAGCAGCACGGCGGCGAAAACTTTATCGACGCGCTGCTGGGTACGGGCGACGTCGACTACCGATCCCAGGCCTTGGCCGCCGATGAACTCGCCTACGATGGCGCCGATGACGGCTAGTCCGGAGGCTACGCGCAGGCCCGTGAGTATTTGCGGTAACGCTGCGGGGAAACGCAATTTCCATAGCGTGACGAAAGTGGAGGCGCCGTACAAGCGGAACAGATCGCGTAGCGCGGGTTCGGTCGAGAGAATGCCACTGAGAGTGTTGGCGATCACCGGGAAAATTGACACGACGAATGCGGAGGCCACTACGGTGCGCGTGCCGTAGCCGAACCAGATCACTAACAGCGGGGCGATAGCGATGATGGGCACGGTTTGGAAGAACACGGCGTAGGGGTAAAATGCCCGTTGAATCGCGCGGGAGGAGGAGAGGAAGACGGCGATGGCGATTCCTAACGCTGTGCTTAAGAGGAACCCAAGCAGTGCGCTCGCCGAAGTGGTCAGGAGCGCGCCTAGGAGCTCCGAGTGGCTTTCGATCATGGCGCGGAGGACGGAACTCGGGGCGGGGAGGAGATACGACTTCACTAGGCCGTAGCGAACCGCTAGCTCGGCGGCGGCGGTCACCACTACTAACGGGATCAGCGCTGGGATCACGCGGCGGATCACGATTCTTCCTCCATCGCTCCCAGAAGAGTCTGCATTTCTCGGCCTAGGCGGGGGTCCATGCGTAATGCGTCGTTGCGTTCGGCGGGGAGGTCGAGGCGGCGGTCGAGTTTGATCCCGCCGCCGCGTTTGGTCAGGACTACGGCGCGGTTGGCCAGGAAGGCGGCTTCGGAAATCGAATGCGTGACGAAGACGACGGTAATTCCGCGCGTCCGCCATAGTTCGCGGAGTTGGATATCCAAACGGAAGCGCGTGATTTCGTCGAGCGCGGCGAAGGGTTCGTCGAGGAGCAAGAGGCGCGGCTGCGTTACTAGGGCGCGGGCTAGCGAGACGCGCATGCGCATGCCGCCGGAGAGCTGCGCGGGATAGCGGCCCTCGGCTTCGAACAAACTTACTTGCTCAAGCGCGGCTCGCGCCGTTGCATAACGCTCTTCTTGGGGGACGCCCATCAACTCCAGCGGCAGCGCGGCGTTATCTAGCACCGTGCGCCAGGGCAGCAGGTGCGCGTCTTGAAACACGAAGGCGGTTTGGAAGCGGTCTTCGGGGTGGATGGTGAGGTGTCCGGCGGTGGGCTCGATCAGCCTGGCGATCATGCGCAGGAGCGTGGACTTGCCGCATCCGGAGGGGCCTAGAATCGCTACGAACTCGCCGGCGGCGATTTCTAGATCCATGCCGGCGATTACGACCAGATTGTCGAAGGCTTTGCGCACGCCTTCGAGGTGCAGAGCCACGCCGCCGGGTGGTTGCAGGGCGCGCCCCTATTTCACTACCGTCTTCGCGACGGCTTCGTTCTCGTAGGCGTCGGAAACGCGCACGGCAATGGTGGCTTCGCCGGCGCCACGGTCGGCTTCGAAACGGTAATCGTGTTCTTCGGAATCGGTGAGGCGGGTGGTGGGCTCGACTACTTTCCACTCGCCGCCGTTCACGGAGTATTCGGCTTTGGCGAGCACGTTCAAGCGCGTCCCTGGCGTGGAAGCGGACATCGATTTTCGCACCTTGCGCGGTGGCGGTGAGTGCGGTGATTTCGGGCGCGGTGTTGTCGATCAGGAAGCGGTCGCTTTCCCGCGAAGTGGTGAGCGTTTGTTCCGGAGTATTCGACGGGGCGTCGCTGGCGGTAACGCGGACGCGATATTTGCCGTCGGGGTAGGCGGTGGAATCCCAACTGTAGAAGCGCTCGCGCAGGTTCTCACGCAGGGGTTTCCAGGTGGTTTCGTTCTCGCCACGGATTTCGATTTTGAAAAGCAGTGTGTCGCCGTTGTCGTCGTTGGCTAGCCAGCGGGCTCCGATGAAACCTTTAGCGTAGGTGAGGGCGGGCGAGGATCCGGTGTCGGGCGTCGCGCGGGCTGCTGCGGGCGTCGGATTGCTACGGCCCAATGCGGGTAGCGTCAACGTCGCAGGATTGGGAGGGGTTGCGGCGGCTGGGGCTGGGAATTTGTAATTGGGCGGGGTGCTTTCGACGGTTTCGATTACGGGCGCGACGTTCTTCATTTCGTAGGCGGTGGTTACGTCGTAGAGTTCGGCGGAGCCTGTGACGGTGGCGCGGTATTGCAGGAAGCGGGCGGCGGGTGAGGTCACGCGATCGTTCGACAACTTAGCCCACGGGCTCCAGTCTTTTTGCGCGCGGCTGACGTTGCCGCTGCGGGTTTCGAAGGTCACGGCTCCCGAGCCGGCGTAGAGCGAGGTCATGCGGCCCCAATAGGCGAAGGCTCCGGCATCGAGGACGTCGCTTTCGAGCGTGCCCGAGGGTTCGCGCTCGGGACCGATGGAAAAGATTTCGCCGATGTTGCCGGTGACTGCGTACAAGCGTCCGTTGGCGCCTTGGGCGAACCCGGTGACTTGCGCGGCGGCGAGGTTCAAGAGGCGCGTGTAGGCGTGATCGGAATCCAGGCGGTAGACGTTGCCGCGATTGCCGGTGCCGGCGATGACGCTGCCTTGCGCGTCGAAGGCTAGTGCGTAGACGACGTCTTGCGGATGGGTCCAGACGCGGCGGGCGTAGCCGTCGGGTTGAATGCGATAAATTTCGGAGCCGCCTTGCACTCCGATGGGAGCGCCGGTGCCGGTGGGCGGAGCGGCTGCGCCGCCACGCGCGGGGCCGCCGGTGGGGACTGCCAGCGTAATCGTTCCTTGACTGGTTTGTACCTGGCGCTGGGGCGTGGGAGCGGGGGCAGTCGCGGGGGCCTTGGTTCCGGTTCCGGCGGCGTACACGTTGCCATTCGGCGCGACGGCTACCGTGGTGATTTCACGTTTGTCGGCTTCGTACAAAACGAACCCATCGCCCGCGGGGGAGATGCGCAGGATCAGGCCGCTGGGATCGGTGCCGGCGATCAGGTTGTCGTGAGAATCGATGGCTAGCGAACGGACGTGGGCTTCTTCGGTGCGATAAAACACGGAGCCTGCGCCGTTGGGGGTCACGCGGTGGATTTCGCCTTGGTCGCCTGTCGCGACGAACAAATCGCCTTTGCTTGAAAAGGCCAGGGCCCAGATGTATTTCGCGTGCGGATCGTAGAAGACTTCGGCGGTTCCGGCGGCGTCGACGCGGAAGACTTTGCCGTCGGGCGAGGTGGCGGCGTAAACGCGGTCCTGTTTATCGATGGCGATGGACTGGATGGCCATGCCGTCGAGTTCGGCTAGGGTCTTGGCTTGTCCGGCGGCGTTCACTACGATGAGTTTGGATTTGGAGCTGCCTACGCCGCCGCCTCCGGCGTAGACGTTGCCTTTGGAATCGCGCGCTACGGTCCACAGGAAAGAAACTGACGGGTCGTAAATATCGCGCACTACGGGAGCGGGCATTAGGCGGCCTTCGCTCGAGAGCGAAAGTTTGTGCAGCGTGCCTTTTTCGAAGTCCGCTGATTCGGAGTGTTCCCAGACTTGCGTCTCGACTGCCCATAGCGGCAGGAAAACGCACAGCACCGGCGCTAGAACGCGCAAAAATCGCATGAACGTGACCTTTTTCCTTATTTAACTTTGATGCGCAGCGAGTAATTGCCGCTCACCACTTGATCGAAGGGAATCGACTGCTGCACTTGGGTGCTGTCGGGCGTGCCTACCAACGTCCGGCTGGCGTTGCGCTCGGTCTGCATGACGTTCACCACCGACGCTGGCAGGTTCGGCAGCGTTTTGTCGGCAGCGTAGAAGGTGGCCCGGCTCTGCACCAGCGACACGTAGAGGCGGTTGTTGTCGCGCTCCTGATTCAGCAGGGAAACGGTGGAGGCGATGTCCATATTTTTATTGTTTTGGGTGGCGCCGTCCTGCGAGCGGTCGAGCGTATCGGCGTCGCTGAAGAGCAGGCGGTGTTCGCCTTTCGGCATGCCGGCCGGGATCTTCACGGTGAGCGAGCGCTCGATTCTTTCGCCGCGATAGGGGCGCAGGAAAACTTTCACGGGGATCTCGGTGCCGGCTTCTACTTCAGTCGTGGGCGTCCACACGGTTTCGATTACGGCTACGCGGCGGGCGGGCAGCAGGTCGATGGTCGCGTTCACGCTCTTGAGTTTCGGCGTCGCTACGTTGTTCAGGAACAGGCGGTTGAATTTGTCGCCCCACCAGCCGGCTAGCACCGTGGGCATGGGAACGGGGAATTCGCCGGGTGCGAGCATGGTCGAGACGTGGATGTTGTCGGAGCCATCCATCATCACGTCGGCGGTCATGCGGTAGGTCATTTCATCGGCGTAAAGATTCATTTGCTGGAGCGAATTGCTAAGCGTGGCGGACATCAGGAAGGGGGTCCATTTCTGATGCACGAAGACGTTGAAGTTGAGATCTTTTTCTTTCACGACGGCGTCGTTTTCGCCGTGTGCGCGGACGCGGACGTGGACGGGGATCACGGGGGCTTCAGCGCCTAACTCGCCCATGATGCCGGTGAAGCGGTCCTGGCGGAGGGCTCCGACTACTTCGGTGGCGTTGCCTACTTTGTTAGGTTGATACGCCGAGCTGAGCACGGTTAGGATTTCGCTTTTCGCGATGGGCATGTCGACGGGGCCGAGGTCGAAGAACTGGTGGCCGAAGGCTAGAATGCGTTTGCCATCGTTATAGGTTACGGTTCCCATGCCGGTGGTGGACATGTCGCCGGAAACCAGAATGCCGCTGACGGCTTCGCCGGGGTTGAGGGCGTGCTCCCATCCGGCGGCGGGTTTCGCGGTTAGGGTTCCGGCGGCGGCTCCGCCTTGCACGGGGGCGATGCCCATTTGGCGGAACAGGGGTTCGTAAGTGTTCAAAGTTTCGGCGGTGAAGCCGGAGAAGACCAGCGGCGTTTCGATGGGCGTCATCAAGGGGACGCGCGAGGGGAGCGGGGCGGTGCCGCCGGCGGCTACTAATTGCGAAACCAATTCGCTGGGCATTTCGTAGGCGGCGACCGGCTGCGCGGAGGGAAGTTTATCGGGCGTGCGGGCGTCGCTGGGGCGCGACATGTCGAGATCTTGAATTTCGAGCATCGATTCGATGGGTGTGATGCCGCAGATGGCGTCGGGGGAAAACTGGCTTAGGCGGAGGGCTACGGCGCCGATCAATTTGCCGTCGACGTAAACCGGGCTGCCGCTCATGCCGCCGGCTACGCCGGTGCGTTCGGCTTTGCCGCCCATTTTCGCCATGATGACGTGCTGGCGCGGGCCCATGGCGTTCTGCCAGACGCCGATGATTTCCACGGGGACGGGTTCGGGGGTCATGCCGCTGAAGACGGTCCAGGCGATGGCGTGCATGCCGGGCTTCACGTCTTTGAGCGGGAGGATTTCGGGTTTGCCGGCTTTGGGTGGGGTGAGTTCGGCGCCTTGTAAGACGACAACGGCGGCAGCAACCATCAGCCAGGTTCTCATGGGGTGAAATTCCTCTACCTTATTATGATGTAACGCGGGGGAAACGGGGGTACTGGGTATTTCGGGGCACACTTCGGCTGTTCGGCCGGAGGCCGAACGCGGACCGGAGGTCCGCCCCACATTCGAACGAAATCGTTTCGCGGAGGGCTGCATTCGAATGCAGCCCTCCGGGGTGTTTTAGAAATAGGCGGCTAGCGGTCTTTGAAAAAGTGTTGAGTCAACCGTTCACGGCTCTCTCCTATATCCTCTAACTGGAACCTGGCGCCGTTGTTACGACGTTCGTATCTCCAAAAGAATCGCGATTCTTCTCCTGTCCCGCCCTTCTTCACAATGTCCCCTGGGCGGCTAGCCCGTCTTACGACGAGGCACGGATTCCACTAAACAACAACGATTAGCCTGCGCAGGCTTTTACTACGGGTTCAGTATGCATCTCGGTGGTGTGGGTGGGAGTAAAGGCAAAGCTCGAAGTGGCTGAGGGGGTTGGGATTGCACCTGATATTCTTGAGGTGAACCTTCCTGTGGCGCTCCTTTTAAATACTCAAGGGCTGGCGAAGTCGTATGGCGCGGCGTTTTTGTTTCGCAACGTTTCGTTGAGTATTCAGGAGGGAGACCGGGTGGGGTTGATCGGGCCTAACGGGTCGGGGAAATCTACGCTGCTGGAAATTCTGGCGCAGCGGCGGGAGGCGGACGCGGGTGAAGTCTCCGTGCGCAAGGGGACGCGGCTGGCTTATCTTCCGCAGGAATCGCAATTCGCTCCGGGAGATACTGTGCGGGGGGTGATTCGGCGGGCGCTGCAGCGGGCGGGCGTTCCGGAAGCGGAGTGGCAGGCGCGGGAAGGCGAAACGCTGGGGCGGGCGGGGTTTGAGGACTTCGATGCCGACGCGGCGGCGTTGTCGGGCGGGTGGCGGAAGCGGTTGGGGATCGCGGAAGTGCTGGTGCAGAATCCGGCGATTGTGTTGCTGGATGAGCCTACCAATCATTTGGATCTGGGCGGGATTGAGTGGCTGGAAAAGTTATTGCAGAACGCTCCGTTCGCTAGTGTGATCGTTAGTCACGACCGGTATTTCTTGGAGAACGTGCCTACGGCGATCGCGGAGCTGAACCGCGCTTATCCGGATGGACTGTTGTATGTGGCGGGGAATTACAGTGCGTTTCTGGAGAAGAAAGCCGAGTTTTTGCATGCGCAGGCTAAGCGGCAGGATGCGTTGGAGAATCGGGTGCGCACGGAAATGGAATGGCTGCGGCGGGGGCCGAAGGCGCGCGCTACTAAGGCCAAGGCTCGCATCGACACGGCGCATGAAATGATTGGCGAGCTGGCGGATTTGCGGGCTCGCAGCCGGACCAGCGCTACCGACATCGATTTTGCTGGGACGGAGCGCAAGACCAAGCGGCTGATTCATCTGGAAGGTGTTTCTTACGGGTATGACGGACGGGCGCTGTTTGAGAATTTGGATTTTACGATTACGGCAGGGATGCGCGTGGGGCTGGTGGGATCGAATGGCAGCGGGAAGACCACGCTGCTGCGGTTGCTACGTGGGGAGATGGCTCCGCTGCACGGCAAGGTGGAGCGGGCCGACGGGCTGCGGATGGTTTACTTCGATCAGAACCGGCAACTTGATCCTGAGTTGACGCTGCGGCGGGCGCTGGCGCCGGATAGCGACTCGGTGATTTATCGCGAGCGGGTGATTCATGTGGCTTCGTGGGCGGCTCGGTTTCTGTTCACTGCCGAGCAACTGAATCAGCCGGTGGGAAGGTTGTCGGGCGGGGAGCGGGCGCGGGTGCTGATTGCGAATTTGATGCTGGAGCCGGCGGACGTGCTGTTGCTGGACGAGCCTACTAACGATTTGGATATTCCGACGCTGGAGATTCTGGAGGAGAGTCTGCTGGAATTTTCGGGGGCGTTGGTGCTGGTTACGCATGACCGGTATTTGCTGGATCGGGTTTCGACGTTGGTGCTGGGGCTGGATGGGCGGGGTGGCGCGGAGCGGTTTGCGGATTACAGCCAGTGGGATGTTTGGCGGGGGGAGCGGGGGGGTGCTGAAGGTCAAAGTGGAGAAGGAGGCGCGGGCGCCTGCGGCGGCGGTGGGGAAGAAGAAGGCCTCATATTTGGAGGCTCGGGAATATGAGTCGATCGAGCGGCGGGTCCATGAGGCTGAGCAGGTCTTGGAGCAAAAGCGGGCCGCACTGCAGGACCCGGCGATCACTAAAGATGGGCGGCTGCTGGAGCGGGCCTATCGGGAAGTGGAAGAAGCGCAGGCGGCGGTGGATGCGATCTATGCGCGCTGGGCGGAGTTGGAACAGAGGATGGGGTGAAGTTGTTCGGCCGGAGGCCGAACGCGGGCCGGAGGCCCGCCCCACAATAACCGCCGCGGATGTGGCACCATAGCGAAATCATGACCAGCCGTATCAAGATGGCGCTTGCGTTGACGGGCGTCGCGTTGTTCAGTGGGATTGCACTGCTGAGCCAGACTAGTTTGCCGCCGCTGCCCGATAACCGCGTGCGCACCGTGGACCCGGCGAAGTATCCGGAAGTGACTCGGCTGGTGCAGGGCAAGATCATGGTGGTGGCGGGCGCGGGCAGCCAAGTGAGCGTGCTGGCGGGCGACGAAGGGCTGCTGATTGTCGACGATCAATACCGGCAGATGAGCGAGAAGCTGCTGGCGGCGATCAAGACCATTTCCGATAAGCCGATTCGCTTCGTGATTAACACGCACATGCATCCGGATCACGTGGGTGGCAACGAGGCACTGGCGAAACTGGGTGCGGTGATCTTCGCGCATGACAACGTGCGGATTCGGCTGATGGGTGGACTGCCGGCGGGGGCGGCTCCAGGCGGTCCGGCACAAGCTGCCACTCCGGCGGCGGCCCTGCCGGTGGTGACTTACAAAGACGTCGTCAACCTGCATCTTAACGGGGAGGAGATCACGATTATTCCTTCGCCCAAGCCTTCGCACACCGATGGCGATTGCTTCATCTACTTCAAGAATTCCGATGTGCTGGCGATGGGGGATGTTTATACCACTGACTTCCCGGCGATCAATCCTGGGAACGGCGGGACTTCGCAGAACGTGATTGACGATTGGAATTATGCGCTGGATCACTATATTGGGCCGAATACGAAAATCGTGCCGGGGCACGGGCAGATTTCCACCCGCGGCGATTTGATCGCGCTACGTGACGCCACCATCACCATTCGCGAGCGGTTTCACAAGATGGTGAAGGATGGAATGACGCTAGAGCAGGTGAAGGCTGCGCGGCCCACTAAAGAATTCGATCAGCGGTTTTCGCTGGAGACGGTGGGGCATAACGAGATTATTTCGACCGATGCGTGGTACGGGATCATGTACAACGAGGCGAAGAACGGGTTGTAGCAAGATTGCTTGAACCAGGTGAAACGCGCCTATGCTGCCCCCTGCCGACACTACACGCGGTCCTCAGGAAACGCCGGATCCGGCGCCTCTTTTGACCTTCAAAGATGTACTTTGGTTTTTGTACCTCTATCCGCTGCGGGTTTTGTCAGCAATTATCCCGCAACGTCTGATTTATCCGATGGGAAACCTGGTCCCGCTTTATGCGCCGCGGCGAAGGGATCAGGCGGAGCAACGGATACTCTCCGCACGCTGCCCTGCGATTTCGCCGGGACGAGCGCGGCGGATCGCCACCAAGTTCCTGGCTAACTCCGCAGTGCGCATGTGGGACGACCTGGTGCTGAGTTGGCCTTCCTTCCCGCGCAGACTGAAATGCAGGGAAATCCAGGGCGTCGAGCACCTCGAGCGGGCGCGCTCCGCCGGTAAGGGCGTTATCCTCCTCACGGCCCACTTTTGCGCAAGCCGGGTGGCCAAGCGCTATCTGGCTTCGTGCGGATACTCGATACTCACGGTGCGCGACCAATTCGAGGCAGGCGACTGGTGGGGACGGCTGGGCCGGCGTTTCCTGGCGCCGCGTAGAATGCAACTCCTGAACCGCATCACGCCAGAAGGCATCTACGTCCGCGACCGCGGATGCACGCTGAAGATTTTGCATGCTCTGCGGTCTGGTGGACTAGTCGATATTCATTTCGACGGCCGCTCCGGGACAAGAAACGCTGCTTGGCCCTTTCTCGGGGTTTCGCGTCAGTTCTCGACGGGGATGCTGGACGTGGTTCGCCTTTCCGGTTGCGCGGTGGTGCCTATGCTCTGTCTCGGCAGCAGCTCGGGCTTCCGCATTATTTTCGATCCCATTCTGGAAATCGTCGAAGCTGACGAACGCGACGAGTTCATCCGCCCGAATTTGCCGCTTTTTGTGCAAGCCATCGAACGGCAGATTAGCCATCACCCGGAGGAGTGGGAGCAATGGCTGAGTTTTTGAAGGGCGGCGAAACTCCGCGCATCCCAGCAGGCCCATCGGCTTCTGCCATGGCGCGAATCCGCAAAGTCTTTGTAGAGTCGATGGGCTTGGGGGTTTCCGCGGAGGACCTAAGCTATGAACAATGGTTGGAAGAAACCGCCATTCTCGATTCCATAGCGGTGCTGGAATTTGTGGCGGCTTTGGAAGCGGAGTTCGGAGTCTCGATCGAGCCGAAGTTTTTGGAATTTGATTTCTTGAGCAATCTTCCGGCATTGGCCTCCTATCTGGAGGCCGGCGCCGACCAGCCGTCGTAGACCCCAGTGACTAACACTTCGAGCGCACTCGCATCTGATGACTTCCTGGGGCTCCTTGCCCACGCCGAGGGGATGCCCTCTGCCGTCGCTTTGGCGGCTCCCGGGCGCAAGGCCACCACCTATGGAGAACTCGCGGACCGTCTTCGGGAAATCCGGCGCGAGTTGACGGACGCCGGTTTTGGCTCCGGCGAAGTGGCCGCGCTGGCGCTGCCCAGTGGCCCCGAATTGATCACGGCATTCCTGGCGATTTCTGGAATCGGAGCGGCCGCGCCTCTCAACCCGGCGTTTACGGAATCTGAGTTTCGGTTCTTTCTCAAGCGCTTGGGCGCGAGCACGCTGCTGGCCGCGGACGGCGTGGCATTGCCGGCGGTGGCCGCGGCCCAGGCTCTGGGCATTCGGGTGTTGCGAATTCGTTCCAGCGAGCACGCTGCGGCGGGCTGCTTCTCTCTCGCCTCCGAAGCGAATGCCGCTGCGGCGCTTTCCGCTCGGCGGACCGATGCGGCGCTGCTCTTATGCACTTCCGCGACCTCAGGCAGTCCTAAACTGGTGCCGCTGACTCGCGAAAACTTGCGCGCGATGACCGACTATGACACCAGCGTCCTGCGGTTGACCGCGGCGGACCGCTTTCTGAGCATGCTGCCGCTGTTTCACATGTATGGACTCTCGGCGGTGTTGGCGCAGTTGTCCTGCGGAGGCGCGGTATGGAGCACTCCCGGTTTCGACCCTAGGATGTTTCTGGCCTGGCTCGAACAATTCCGGCCAACCTGGTTCGCGTCGGTGTCTCCCATCAACCGCGCGCTCCTTACGCTGGCGCGGGACAACCGCGAAGCCTTTCAGTGTTCGTCCCTGCGCATGATTCGCACCCTGGAGGCAACACCCGGAGTTCTGACGGAGCTGGAGAACGCCGCTGGCGTTCCGGTGCTCACCGGCTATGGCTTGACCGAAATGGGTGGCGTGACCCGAAGCACGCCCGCGGCCCACAAACCTGGATCGGTAGGGCGAAGCAGTGGCCTGGAGGTGGCCATCCAGGACTCCAGCGGTAATTTGCTGGCCGCGGGATTGGAAGGCGAAGTGGTCATCCGTGGTGCCTCGGTGACCTCCGGATATCTGGACGAAGCGGACGCCAATCAGGCCGCATTTCGCGGCGGCTGGTTCCACACGGGCGACCTTGGCCGCCTGGATAGCGAAGGTTTTTTGTTCCTCACCGGCCGCATGAAAGAAATGATCAACCGGGCGGGTGAAAAAATCGCCCCGGCGGAAGTGGAGGATGTGCTCATGGCCCATCCTGCGGTGGCGGACGCGGTGGTCTTCGCGGTGAGCCATCCCACGCTGGGGGAGGACATCGCTGCCGCCGTCGTGCTGCGCGATGGAGCCGCGGCATCGGTTCTCGATCTTCGCCAGTTCGCGGCGCTGCGGCTGGCCGCTTTCAAGGTCCCGCGCCGCTTCGTATTTCTGGATATCATTCCGCGGTCTGTGAACGGAAAAGCGCAACGCACTCTGCTGGCGGAACAGTTTCAGAATCGTGCAAAACGCCCTCCCGAGGAGCTGCCTTAGCGAGCCGGGCCAAGCGTTGGGTAGCCGTACGGCCGCGCGGCGGTATAGTGAAGGCGGGCAGACGTCTATGACCGCTCGATTGCGCGAGATTTCCGGATTGGCTCTGGTCGCCGTGGGCGTTGCCGGCTGCTTGCTGCCGATTATTCCAGGCATCCCGTTGATCGTCGCCGGCGTGGCGATTCTGGGGACCGATCATGCGCTGGTTCGACGCTCTCGCGGGTGGCTCGAAAAAAAGGGATTTCTGAAACCGCAGGCCTAGCGAAGTCCTATTTACACGCCCAGCCGTCGATCCCTGCGCGGTTCTGATTGCAGGGGGCGACGGATTGCGGGGCTTCTAGCGAGTAGTACACCTTGAAGGTGTCGCCCGCTTTTTTGTTGAAGTCGTAAATAAAAATGGGATCGCGCGGGGCGGCGTCGCCGGGGGCCATGCGGTAGTTCATCGACACGGCGGCGGGGGGATTCGACTGGCTTGCCGCCACGTTACTTAACGGCTCGAATACGGAGTTGCGCACCACCGCCATTTTGCTGGGCTTGTCGTTGGTGGAGTTGGCGCGGTAGGCGGTGGCTACCACTACGCCGACGTAATCGCGGAAGTAACCGTTCTCGATGGTCATGGAGCCGTCGCCGCGGCCGGGCTCGGGTTTTTGATTGGCGTTGAAGAAGGGGCTGCTGATGCCGGTGCGCATGCCTTGCACGTCGGCATTGCGGATGGCGATGCTCTTCGACAGATAGTTGCCGACCCATACTCCGGAGGGGCTTTCGAACTCGTCTTTCAGGATAGACTTGTCGCCGCGGACGGTAATGGTGTCGACGAGCAGCTTGTCGGTGGGAGTTGCGGTCAGGCCGTGGCGCGAGGGATTCCAGACGCGGAAGTTGGTGACGGTGCCGTTCCATCCCAGTGCGACACCAGTCTGGATGGCGCCGTACGCCTCGTTGCCGGTGAACTCGAGCACCGCGGCATCGGTGGTGTCGATCAGCTTGGTTTCTTTATCGTTGCTCATGTCCGCGCCTTTGAACGAGGGGATGCGAACGTCGCCGAGCGCGCCCGCGGCGAGGCCGAAGCCGAAGGTATCGGCGTTGGCGGCCACATTGTTGCGGATGTAATTGTTGGGGCCGCGGAACCAGAAGCCCGCGCCTTCGCCGCCGGGGTCCGCGCCAGCTCCGCTGTAACCACTGCGGGGCGCGAAATCTCCGGAGCCGCCGGAGCGCATGGCGAAATTGTGATCGAACACGTTGAAACTTTCGGTGCCGTCTTCGGTGACAATGCCGGCGCCGTGGGTGTTGTAGACCACGTTATTTTCGATGAGGCCGTAGTGGCTGTTGTGCACGGTCACGCCCCACTTGGGAGCGCTGTCGACGGCGTTGCCGACCAGCGTGAATTGATAGCCGTTGGCGGGGGTTTGCTGGGGTCCGAAGTCGTGATGGAAGTGAATGGCGTAGCGGCCGATTTGGTTGGTGCCGAGCTTGGTGAGCTTGCCGTCGTTATCGAACTCGGTGTTGTCGAGGACACCCAATTTAGTACGGCCCATGTCGCGCACTTCGACGTAGCGCAGGTCGATGTCGGCGCGCGACATGAAAATCATGTGGCCGCGCGTGCCGGCGGGGTTCTCGGAGCGCACCACGACGTTGCGGGTCAGGTTGCCGATGTGCGGCAGGAATTCGAGTTTGTCGTCACCGCTGCGCGCGCCTTTGTGGTCGAACTTGAGCGGCGCGGTCAGCGTGATCTGCTTGCCGTTCACGGCAGCGATTTCGAGCTTCTCGTCTTGCGGCTGATAGTTCTCGCCGCGCTGGTTATCGCGCAACTGGCGGGTGTCGGGGATCACGATGCGGTCGCCGGGTTTCCAGGACTCGACTGGTTGTTCGACGGTGAGCGTCTTCTGTCCGGCTAGGGGCTCGGCGGCGAGACGCACGAAAGTGGGCGTTTTCACCGCGCCGTGCATGGTGATTTTGCCGAGGCTTTCGATGCCTGCGCCTAGTTCCGCGGGGTCCAACGTACGGTCGATGGTTTGATCGGCTATGACGATCTCGGCGGTTGCGTTGGCGGCGATGGGCTGAGCCGAGCTGCCGATTTCGAGATAGCCCTGGTCTTCGACCATCAGATTGTTGGTCTTCAACCGCGTGCTGGCGGCGGTTGCGAAGCTCAGGTGGCCGCGTACGTCGATACACCTCACTTGGCTCGACGCATCGTAGACTACGTTGTGACCGGCGGCGATGGCCACGCGATCGTTCGCGCCGGGCACTTTCTTCGACGACCAGGTGGCCGCATCGGACCACGCACCGCTGGCGGCACTCGTAACAGTGGGGTTCGCACAGAAATCCGGCACGCCGCCGGGAACCCCGTGCACCATGCGCGCGTGATTGTGATCCTGCGCCGTGAGGGTGACTGCGAAAACCAAAACGACGATGTATTTCATGCGCTGCACCTCATCTGCCGAGCATGCTTATTTTACACCGGGCGAGGGGAAGTGAGTCGCGCGAGGGAAACGGCCGGGGCAGCCACCCCCGGTCATCTTAGGCTTCGACCGGCTGCGGGTCAGCGGCCGGGCGCGGGGCCTGCGACGCGAGTAGAGAGAATGTAGTGCTCGAAGTCTTGGAGGCCTTGGGGAGATCCGATCTCGTAAAAGCGTTCGATAGCTTCAAAACCGGATAGACGGCCTTCGCTGCTCAAGCGGTTGAGCAGCGGGGCCAAGTCGCTGCGCTCGCCGGGGGGGACTTGCTGTTCGATTAGAGCGCGGCGCAGAATTGAGATCCCATAGTCAATGTATTGCATGGACTGGGGGCGTGGCTCAACAGCATTCTTGTCGTAGAGCATCACTTGGCCATCGCGGTAAATGACATTACTGCGGTCCCAGCGGCCTTCGTTGCGCAGCACGGTCATCAATGCGGGATGACCGCTTTCCAGGAAACTGTCCCACATCGCGGGGAGCGAAACGCGCAGGTAGGAATCGCCGTAGAGAACCGCGAAGGTGGGGTCGAGAACACCTTGATCGAAGGCCAAGCGCAGCGCTCCCGCCGTACCCAGCAAACGATCACCTTCATCGACAAAGACGGCGTGGATTCCCCAGCGGCTGCCATCGCCCACGTAGTCGCGAATGGTGCCGCCGCGATAGCCGATGGAGTAGACCACGTCGGTGACGCCTTCTGCCGCGAGCCAATTCAATTGATAGTGGACGAACGGCTTGCCGGCGGCCGGCAGCATGGATTTGGCAAGCGTCTCGGTGAAGGGACGCATGCGCGTTCCCAAGCCCCCGGCGAGCACGACACACTGTCTGCGCGGATACAACTAATCCCTCACCAGCACGGTGGAACCGTCGTGATCGAAGCGGAAGCGGAGTTCATTGAGGCCCTCCTGGCTCATGGCGCGGCGAAGGCGCATGGGGTCGTCGGCGTAGAACAACAAATATCCGCCGCCGCCCGCGCCCACCAGTTTTCCACCGAGAGCGCCGTTCTTCATGCCGACGCAATGCCAATGATTGATCTGTTCGTTACTCATGCCTTGCGAGCGCGCGCGTTTGTGCTCCCAATGTTCACGCATCAATTCCGCATAGCAATGGGTTTTGCCGGATTCGAGCGCGTCCTTGGAGGATATACCGAGCTGCTTGACGAAATGTAAATTGTCGATCATGGCTGAATCGCCTTCCAGCGACCGCTTGTCTTGATCGTTCAAAACACCGATGGAATTTCTGGAATATCCAGTGAAGAACATTAGCAGATTGTGTTCCAGATCGAGCAGCGTATCATTCGAAATGGCGAGCGGCCTCGCAGTCACCGAACCATCGGGACGGAAGTCGAAGGACGTAAGGCCGCCAAAGGCGGCGATGTATTGATCCTGCTTGCCCACGGAGCGGTGCAGGATATTGATTTCGACGTCGCAGGCTTCCTCCGCCAAATCCGCCGCGGACACATGTTCCCTCCGATAGGCGTAGAGAGCTTTCAACAGTCCAACCGTGAACGTGCCGGAGGAGCCGAGCCCGGTGCCGGCCGGAACATCCGCAAGGCTGGCGATCTCCAGGAAGCCGTCCTCATCATGCCGCCGCAAGACTTCACGCAGAATCGGATGGCTTATCTCGTCTACCGTCTTCACCTTTTCCATGCTGGAATACTTGAGTGCGTATCCCTCGGTGAACATGCGGTTGATGCTGACAAAAACGTACTGTGAAATCGCCGCGGACACCACGAAGCCGCCGTGCTGCTCGTAATACGAGGGCAGATCCGTTCCGCCCCCGCCGATGGAGATGCGGAGCGGTGTCCGAGTGATGATCATAAGGGATTCCTCTTAAAAGACTTCCAGAAGTTTAATCGCCAGAATTCGAGGTATTCTTTAGAACCAAATTCCGCGTCCGGGCCTCTGTTCCGGCAGCGGCTGCGCCCAAGGAGACCGGCGACCGGCTGGGACGCCGGCCGCGGGCCTGGAGGCCCGCCCTACTTTTGCCGATAATACACACGGAGGGACCCCTCAGCAGACATATGGAAAGTGTTGTGATCAATTTCGCGGAGATTTTCGGGATCATGTTGATCCTGAAATACCTCGCGGGCCCTTTACAGCGCTTGAAGTTCACGTGGCGGCATCTGGCGCAACGGCGAATCGCCTGTATCCTGCTGGCGGGAGTAATTCCGGTGCTGCTGCATCTGGCATTCTATCCGCGGCCGGAGCCGTCGCAGGCAGATGAATTTGCGTACCTGTTGCAAGCAGATACCTATGCACATGGACGCTGGGCGAATCCTGCGCGTCCGCTGTGGGAACACTTCGAACAGTTCCACGTGATCTCGCAGCCGATCTTTGCTTCCAAATATCCGCCGCTGCCAGCGGCCTTTCTCGCGGTGGGGCAAAAGCTGGGCAGCCCTTACTATGGGGTGCTGATCAGCGCCGCAGTCGCGTTTTCGGCTGCCTTGTGGATGCTCTATGGTTGGCTGCCGCCTAGCTATGCGCTACTCGGATGGGTGATTGCGCTGGTTTCATGGGGGCCGTCCACCTACTGGATGAACAGCTATTGGGGCGGCCTGGTTCCGGCGCTGGGGGGGATTCTGGTGACCGGCGCTTGGCCTCGATTGCGGAAAGCAGTCACGCTAAAGGACTCCAGTCTGCTGGGCTTAGGAATCGTGGTGCTCGCCACCAGCCGGATGTATGAAGGGCTAGTGTTGTGCGTGGTAGCGTGCGGCTCGCTTCTGTTGGTCAACCCGCGTGGATGGCGATGGATCCTGGGGGCCGCGCCTGTGGTGGCCGCGGGACTCGCCGCACTCCTGTATTACAACTTCAAGGTTACTGGCAGCCCCTGGCTGCTCCCCTATGTGCTCCATGAGCAGCAGTATGCGGCGATCGCGAATTTTATCTTTCTACATCCCAAAACCGTCCTGCCCGTCTACCGCCACCCCGAATTTCGCACGCTGTTCGCCGATTGGGTGGTGAGGGACGCAGCGGTATACCGGGCGCACCCCCTGACCAAATTCGATTTGGTGTGGGGATTCTTTTTCAACAACTGGCCTCTGGTTCTGGCTTTGGCGTGCGCACCGTTCGCCTGCAAGAACCGGCGTTTCCGTTGGGCGGGAATTATGCTGGCGGGGTTCTCGGTTGGGCTGTTTATGATGGCGGGACTCTTGCCGCATTACGCGGCTCCGGCGGTGGGACTGTTGCTGGTGTTTGAGGTGGGCGGATTACATTGGCTGCGTTACTGGAATCCGCAAGGCAAGCCGCTGGGGAGCCTGCTCGCCCGCGTCGCGATGGCGGCGATGGTTGCGATCTTTATCCAGAATGTAATCCAACGGCCCGTTTCCTACACTTCTGGCCCCGCGGAGTTCAAGGGGCTACGGCGGAGTTTGATCGCGCAACTGAACGCGGCTCCGGGAAAGCAACTAGTGCTGGTTCATTACTCGGCCTTGCACAATCCTTATATGGATTTTGTGGTGAACGGCGCGGATTTTGACCAGGCGCGGATTCTGTGGGCGCGCGCCATGGGAGCGGAGGCGGACCGCAGCGTGATCGACTACTTTCATGACCGGCGAATCTGGTCGCTGGAGGGAGACGATCCCCATCCGCAACTAAAGTGCCAGGTCCATTGCGCCGGCTTGGTTCCGGCGACGCTATCCCAGGCCACAGCCCACGCCACCAACTAAACGCAACGACTCACCCGTATCTAATAGGATTTTGCGATGACCACGCGGCGATCGACGGGTTCGCCGGTTACGATACACTTTCCGGGACCGTCGTAGTGATCTTCTATTGGAATGCAGCGGATGGTGGCCTTGAATTCCTTAACCCGGGCATCGCAGCGGGGGTCGTCTTTCATGTGGGCCATCACGAACTTTCCGCCTCCCTTTTCGGCGGTGACGGGGCGCAGGACGTCTTCCACTTCGCTGATGGAATTGGCGAGGACGGTGTTGTCGGCAAGGCGCTTGCGGGCGGCGGCGTAAAGCTCGGTTTGCATTTGCTCCAGTACAGCCGGTACTTTTGCCGCAATTTCGGACTGGGGCAGGATCTCTTTGCTTCCGGTATCGCGCCGTTTCAGCACGATATTGCCGGAAGCCAAGTCGCGCGGGCCGAGTTCGAGGACTAACGGCACGCCGCGGCGTTCCCAGTGATAGAACTTGGCGCCGGGGGTTTGGCCTTCGCGGCTGTCCACTTTGGCGCCGATATCCGCCGCGATTTTGTGGGCCGCTTCGAGAACGCTGGCGCGCTCTTCGTCCTTGCGATAGATGGGCACCAGCACTGCCTTATTTGGCGCTAGTTTGGGAGGCAGCACCAGGCCTTTGTCGTCGGAATGGCTCATGATCAGTCCGCCGATCAGGCGCGTGCTGACGCCCCAACTGGTTTGCCAGACGTAATCGAGCGTGCCTTCTTTGCTCTGGAATTTCACGTCGAAGGCTTTGCCGAAGTTCTGGCCGAGGTCGTGACTGGTGCCGGCTTGCAAGGCCAAGCCGTTCTGCATCATGGCTTCGATTCCATAGGTGCACAGCGCCCCGGCGAATTTTTCAGACTTAGTCTTCAGTCCCTTAATAACCGGCATGGCCATCACGTTTTCGGCGACGTCGGCGTAGACATCCAGCATGCGCAGCACTTCTTCGAGCGCCTCTTCGTGGGTCGAATGCGCGGTGTGGCCTTCCTGCCACAGGAATTCGGTAGTGCGGAGGAACAGCCGCGTGCGCAGCTCCCAGCGGATGACGTTAGCCCACTGATTCACCAGCATGGGCAGATCGCGCCAGCTTTGGATCCATTTGGCGAAGAAGTGGCCGATGATAGTTTCCGACGTAGGCCGGATGACGTAGGGCTCTTCGAGCGTCTTGCCGCCGGCGACGGTGACGACTGCCAGCTCCGGCGAGAATCCCTCCACGTGCTCGGCTTCTTTCTGCAGAAAGCTCTGTGGAATCAGCAAAGGGAAGTACATGTTCTGGTGCCCGGTTTGCTTGAAACGGGTATCCAGCTCGCGTTGCAGGACTTCCCACACGGCCCAGCCGTTGGCCTTGATGACCATGCAGCCCTTGACGATTTCGGCGGGCTCCGCCATATCGCCGGCCAGGACGACATCTTGATACCAGGCGGCGAAATCCTGGGCGCGGGCAGTGATGGGAGACTCAGCCATAGTTGGGGGTGTTTTCTTAGGGTACGACAGATTGGATCTAGCGTCTTAGCGCCGCCCGGCCGATATCAAGGGAGAGTAATCCTGTGGAATCTCTTCGCTCGAACCTCGCTTCGACAACTGAAAACTGGACCTCCACCGAAGCGGTGCCCGCCGCGCTGGCCCGCCTAGCCGCGTTTGCTGACCACGACGTGCACCTGCTGCTTCCGGAAACGGACGTAGACGACCCGGAAGTGTCGATCGTCATTCCCGCTCTGAATGAGGAGTTGACCATCGAGGAATTTGTGGCCTGGTGCCAGGCGGGCTTGGCCAAGGCGCAAGTTCGCGGGGAAATTGTTATTGTGGATAGTTCCACGGACTCCACAGCCCAGAGGGCGCTGGCGGGTGGCGCGCGTGTGTTAGTCACGCCGAAACGGGGACTCGGCCGAGCCTATATCGATGCGATCCCGTTCATACGCGGGAAATATGTGCTGCTGGGCGACGCCGATCTGACCTACGATTTCCGCGAGACCGCACCCTTCGTCGAAAAATTCCGGCAGGGCTACGACTTCATCATGGGGTCTCGGTTCAAGGGCCACATTGAAGACGGCGCGATGCCCGGGCTGCATCGCTATTTCGGCACGCCGCTCACGAATTGGATTCTGAACCTGCTCTATTCCGCGGATTTTTCGGATATCCACTGCGGCATGCGCGGCATCACCCGGGAAGCTCTGGTCGCGATGGACATTCAGTCTCAATCCTGGGAATACGCTTCGGAGATGGTGCTGAAATCCGTGCAGATGAACTTGGGGCGCGCAGAAGTTCCCGTGCGATTCCTCAAAGACCGCGAGGGGCGCTTGAGCCATCACAAGCGGGCCGGGTGGTTGTCTCCGTGGAAAGCGGGTTGGATCAATCTACGCAGTATGCTGATTCACGGCGCGGAGTTCTTCGCGTTCCGTCCGGGACTCTGGCTATTGGGCGTGGGGCTCCTAATTACTTTCGCCTTGAGCCAGGGACCACTGAGCGTTAGGGGGCACACGTTTTCGCTTTATTGGATGCTGCTGGGCATCACTTTGAGCATCGCGGGGTTGCAGAGCTTTTATCTGGGGTGCCTGTCGCAACTGTTCCACGACTACACCGGGCGGGCGCGCGCGCGCTGGCTGCGGGTTTTCAGCTATAACCGTTCGGTCGTGTTCAGCGCCGGCCTGGCCGCCGCGGGCCTGGGATGTTTGGCTCCGCTCGTGCGGAATTACTTCAGCTACGGCTTCACGCTGCCGGGAATGCCCGGCCGTCCCGAACACCTGGCGATTCTGGGACTGCTGTTCCTGATCACTAGCTTCGCAAACTTTGTCTTCACTCTGGTGCTTCACGGGGCCGTATTCTCCATGAAGCCACTCAGAGGGCGCAGCGCTAGGTAGCTTCTCCACGTGACGACTCCGACGACAGAGACAGCCGGGTTCGGCGCCGCAACGGACACGCCGCGTTTTGGGGAGGCGCTGGTTTGCCGCTACCAATGGCTGGCTAGACGGGAAATGCTCGCGTGCACCGCGATCCTGGCGCTGACGCTGGGGCTACGGGCGGCGTTGCTTCCTTGGTATCCGGTTCCGCAACCGGTGATCCACGATGAATTCAGCTACCTGTTGGCCGCCGATACGTATGCGCACGGGCGGCTGGCAAATCCGCCGCATCCGTTTTGGCAGCATTTGAATTCTTTGAAATTGCAAAGTTTGCAAAAACAATCGGGCCGTCATCTGATTCTGGTGCGCTATGCGCCGGAACACGATCCGCAGAATGAGTGGGTCTACAATCGCGCCGATATCGATGCGTCTCCGATCGTCTGGGCTCGTGAAATGGGTCTGCGGCAGGATCGCGACTTCCTCGAATATTTTCACGACTGGCGGGTTTGGCTGTGGGAGCCGGATCAATCGCCCCCCAAGCTCAGCCCTTATCCTAGCGTGGGACGGCCATGATAGAGGCGCTGCGCGACAAGTCCTTCGGTGAGGGATACAATCCGACGTTCATCGACCGCTTGGGCGTATGGCTTTCGGCCCGCCAGATTCACCGTCACGTGCTCGGGTTTGAAGGCAAACGAATGGGCGATTTCGGCTGCGGCTATCATGCGGGGTTCGCTCGTACAGTGCTGGATAGGGTGGCATCGTCGACGCTGGCGGACGTTTCGCTGGCGCCGGATCTGCGGGCGCATCCAAAAGTAAAGGCACTCACGGGACCGATGCCGGATGTGTTGGCCGATTTGCCGTCCGCGTCGCTCGACGTGATTCTTTGTATCTCGGTTCTGGAACATCTGTGGGAGCCGGAGAAAGCGATCGCCGAATTCCGCAGGCTGCTGGCACCCGGCGGAGTTTGCCTGTTGAACGTGCCGTCGTGGCGCGGCAAGCGCTACTTGGAATATTCGGCGTTCAAGTTAGGGCTGAGCCCTGCCGATGAAATGAACGATCATAAGAATTATTACGATGTCAGGGATTTATGGCCCCTGCTGGTGCGCGGCGGTTTCCGGCCTTCCGACATCCGCTGCTTCCCACATAAGTTCGGTATGAATACCTTCGCCGTTTGTAGGAATCCCTGATGAGCACCCACACTAGAGCGGCGCAGGACGATTGGGATCAGCACTGGCGTAGCTATTCTGAAACCGCCGGGCACAATCCGGCTCAACGTTACCGACGGCAGATCGTGAGCGACTTGCTGCGGCGCAGCCAGTGTTCGGGCACGGCACGCATCCTCGATATTGGCAGCGGTCAAGGCGATCTCGCTTGCGACTTGCAGCAGGCGTTCCCGCAGGCGGAAATCGCGGGCGTAGAGTTGAGCGCCGCGGGGGTTACGGAGGCCACGCGAAAAATTCCAGCCGCGCGTTTCCTGCAGCGCGATCTCCTGGACCCCGACGGGGAGCCGGGGCCGCTGCGCGCATGGGCGCAATATGCGGTGTGCGCGGAAGTGCTGGAGCATCTCGACGACCCGGCGTTGTTCTTGAAGCACGCGTCGCGCTACCTGGCGCCTGGCTGCACTCTGGTGGTTACGGTTCCGGGAGGTCCACAGTCGGCATTTGACCGCCACATTGGGCACCGCCAGCATTTCACTCCGCCGATGCTGCGTGCGCTGCTCGAAGAGAGCGGCTTCAGCGTTCAAATCGCAACCACTGCGGGCTTTCCGTTTTTCAACCTGTACCGCTTGGCGGTCATTCTGCGCGGTGAGCGCCTGATCACCGACGTGCGCAGCGACGCGAGCACAGGGTCGAGCGGGTTGGCGCGGGCGGTGATGAGCGCGTTTCGCCCGCTCTTTTCCTTGAATATTTTGGGCTCTTCGCTAGGATGGCAGACGGTTGCCACCGCGCGCTGGCCGGGTGACGGAAACTTATGACAGATTCGCGCTTTTTCATCGTGGGGGGCGCCGGATTCATCGGCAGCCATTTCACAGACCGCTTGCTGGCAGGCGGCGCCGCCGGAGTCACGCTCTACGACAACTTTTCTTCCGGGCGGGAGTGGCATTACGCACACCATCGGAACGATTCGCGCTTGCGCGTGGTACGCGGCGACGTGAAGGATTTTGCGGCGTTAGAGCAGGCCATGCGGGGTCACCAGGCGGTGATCCACCTGGCTTCGAATCCGGATATCGCGCGCGCGGCCACCGAACCCGACATCGATTTTCGCGAGGGCACGTTCCTTACGCAGCAAGTGGTCGAAGCCATGCGGGTTACGGGAACGCCACGTCTGCTGTACGCGTCGGGCAGTGGAGTCTATGGCGACCTGGGTGAATTGGAGATCGCCGAAGATCACGGGCCGCTGCTGCCGGTTTCAACCTATGGCGCCAGCAAGCTGGCGGGCGAGGCGTTGATCAACTCCTACTGCTGGATGTTCGGCTTGACGGCGTGCGCTTTCCGCTTCGGCAACGTAGTCGGTCCGCGGCAGACTCATGGCGTGGGGTTCGATTTCGTGCGGCGGCTGCTGGCGGACCCATCGCAACTGCGCATACTGGGCGATGGTTCGCAGAGCAAATCCTATGTTCATGTCGAGGATGTGGTGAGCGCGGTGTTGCTGGCTCACCAGAAGAGTAGCAAGCCGTTCAACGTATTTAACGTCGCCACCGGAGACTACATCACTGTCGGCGAAATCGCACGGCTGGCGGTTGAGGTGGTTGGGTTAGCAGCCGGAGAGCGTGCGCTTCGACTACACGGGAGGCGATCGCGGCTGGAAGGGCGACGTGCCGGTGGTCCGCTTGAACACGGATCGCATCAAGAGCCTGGGCTGGGTGTGTCAACGCACTTCGCGGCAGGCGCTGTGCGTGTCGATGCAATCGCTGATGGAAGACTCGCGGAAGGGCAAGCTCTAGGCGAAGCGCGACCGCTTGGAGATTTCCGCCGCGGCTTCCTGGATCGATTTCACCAGCGCCGGTGTGTCGTTCCAGGCGGGCTCGGTCACGCTGCCGTTGAGCGCCACCGCCGCGCGCACCTCGCGGGCGCTGTCGTAAATCGGTGCTCCCAGGCTCCTCACGCCGCTATATTCTTCTTCCTCGGCTGCGGCGTATCCCTGGCGGCGCACTTCCGCCAGCTCGCCTAAGAGTTTGGCTTTGGACACGATCGTCTTCGACGTCCGGCGCGTGAGCACTAGCTCGCGAAGCAGGTCCGTGCGCTGCCGCTCCGGTAGAAACGCCAGCAGCACCTTTCCGAGCGCGGTGGTGTGCACGTTCAGTTCGCGTCCAATGTCGCGCTGCTCGCGGGTGCGTCCGCGCGGGATCTGGCGGCGGACGACTTCCTTCACGAAAGCGGGGCCCTCGACGCGGTCCACCAGCAGCACGCGACCTTGTTGCAAAACGCCGATGCCTGCCGACATGCCGGTATCGCTCGCCAGCCGGTAGAGCACCGGCTCCGCCATCGTGCGGAAGCCGAGTTCGCGCAGAGCGCCATGGGCCAGCGCCACGGTTTTCAAGCCGATCTGATAGCGCAGCGTATTGGCCTCGCGGCTCAGGTAGCCTTTCTGTTCCAGGCGCGCGGCAATGTAGGAACAGGTGCTGCGCGGGATCTTCAGCTCACGGCTGATGTCGGCGTTGCGCAATCCGCCGGGGGTTTGCTCCAGCAATTCCAGGAGCGCCAGCGCACGTTCCAGTGAGTTCGTCACCGCTAGTGCCGCGTGATGTCGATTCCGTCTTTCAGCAGCTTTTCGTAGCGCGCGGGATCGATATTGTTCTCCGCGCAGGGATATTCGTACAAACGCGTGCCCTCGCGCAACATCATGGACGAATGGATGGTCCAGGGCTTGGTGAACACGTTGGGATCTTCCATGGTGACGTCATAGTTGATGCGATCTTTGTCGACCCGCGTGTAGCGTTCGGTCACGTGCAACGCTTCGGAGTGAAACGTCCCGACGGGCCCCAGCCAGGTTTTATCGTTGAAGCCGGTCACATCCACCACCAGCGTGTCGCCTTCCCAATGGCCTACGGAATCGCCCATGTAGCTGGACTCGATATCGTCGGGATGCTTGGCGTTCAGCGGGATCACGCGAAATACGCTCATGTACTCGTAAATGATGACTACCTGTTGCGGCGTCTGTACGATTTGTGTCGCAAACAGAGCCGTAATGCCGCTGCGCGGGACGCCTGGCGGGAGACACAGCGCCGTAGGATTGTCGATCCCGCGCCGGTTGAAGGACTCCAGCACTTTCTTCGCGGCCCACGGCTGATAGGGTGGAGGCTCCGCCGCCGTCGATACGCTGGTGGAGGGATTGGCCGGTGCGTTGGCATCCTTGCCGCTGCCGCCCACACCGAAGCCGGAGTTAGCCTCTTCCCAACTTCCGCGGCGGGTGCTGGCGCCCTGCCACACGCCGGTGAGATCAGGTTTGCCGTCGGGCGTGCGCGGGATCGTCGACTGCGCCGCCAATAGCACCGGCACCAGAAACAGCCATTTACTGCTGCCTGCGAAAGTTAACTCCATCCTTCAGCAGTTTCTCATAACGCCCGGGGTCGAGGTTGTTTTCGGCGCACGGGTACTCGCGCAGGCGCGTGCTTTCGCGCAACATGAGGGTCGAATGGAAGGGCCACGGCTTGGTGAGCACGTTGGGATCTTCCATCACGACGTCGTAGTTGATCTGGTCCTTGTCGACGCGCGTGTAACGCTCGGTGACGTGCAGCGCTTCGGTGTGGAAAGTGCCGGTACCGACGAGCCAGGTCTTGTCGTTGAAGCCGGTGACGTCGACCACCAGGGTGTCGCCTTCCCAATGCCCGACCGAATCACCCATATAGGAAGATTCCATGTCGTCAGGATGCTTCGCGCTCAGCGGAATCACGCGGTAGACATTCATGTATTCGTAGAGCATCACGATCCGCTGCGGCGTCTGGATAATCTGCATGGGAAACAATCCGATGAGAGTGGTGCGCGGAATTCCCGGCGGCAGGCAGAACGCGGTGGGGTCGTCGACGGCGCGGTTGTTATAGGACTCCAAAACCTTCTTGGCGGCCCAGGGTTGGTAAGGAGGCGGCTCGCGTCCCGGCGGACGGGAGTTGGAAGGCAGCGTGGCGGGAGCGTTGAGATCTTTACCGGTTCCGCCGACGCCGTTACCGGAGTTGGCTTCTTCCCAACTGCCGCGACGGGTGCTGCCGCCTTGCCAGACTCCGGTGAGGTCGGGCTTGCCGTCGGCCGCGCGCGGCACCGCCGATTTGGCGGGCGTCTGCGCGACCAAAAATGTTGGTAACAGGAGCGCCACCGCGAACACGCGGGGCCGCATTACTTGACCTCGGCACATCATTTCACCTCAACGGGAGGCGTATCGCCGCCGTCGCCGGTGCCCGCCGGTGGTCCGAAGAACAACTTCTTGCCGTCCTGGAAAGTGACCTCGCGCGAGTGCGCCCAAGCGGTGCCATCGCGCGCGCGCCAGGCGAAGACCGTGATGGTGTCGCCGGGCTTCAGCGTCACTTCCTTCTTCCAGCCGGTGCGGTAGAGCACATTGGGCGGATAGCCTTCGAACTTCCAGTTGACGACGGCGCCGTTCGCGTCCTTCACGTCGAGATAGAAATGGCTGTGCGGATTCGTCCACTCGACTTTGGTGACCACGCCGCTGAGCGTGATGGGTTTGTTGACGTCGTATTCGGCGCCAAAGGAGTGGTGCGCCAGGGCCGGGAGCGCCGCCAGCAGGAGCGCCGCCCAGAATCGTTTCAGCATGTGTGTACCTCGACTTTGAAGTCTACTGCATCCGGAGCCCGGGCAAAACCGGTCGTTCAATCTATTGAACAACACGGCGTCTTTGCTAGGATGGCGCTAAATGCTTACGGTCGTCCTGCTCTTCATTTCCAACACCTTCATGACCTTCGCCTGGTACGGCCATCTGAAGCACCGCTCGTGGAGCCTGGTGCAGGCGGTGCTCTTCAGTTGGCTGATCGCTTTGGGCGAATATTGCTTTCAAGTTCCAGCCAATCGCTTCGGCTACGGGCGCTTCACCGGATACCAGTTGAAAATCATACAGGAAGCCATCACGGTGGTGGTGTTTGTGGTGTTCGCGTATTTCTATTTAGGCGAAGACCTGCGCTGGAATTATGCGCTGTCTTTCGTGTGCCTGTTCGCGGCGGTGGCGTTTGCGTTCTGGGGGCGTGCATAACCTAACATCGTGATATGCAGAAGCCCACTTTCGATCCTGGCTTAACCCAGCAATTCACCGGCGTCCTGCGGCGCAGCATCAATAAGGACGGTAGTTTTAACGTTTACCGGCGCGGCGGGAGCTGGCGCAATTTCCATCCCTATTTGCACATGCTCAACATGAGCTGGCCGCGGTTCTTCGCAACCATTCTGGGCGGCTACCTGCTGATGAATCTGCTGTTTGCGCTGGCGTATTTCGCGCTGGGCCCCGGCCATTTGCAGGGCGCCGATGGCGCGAACGAAACAGACCGCTTCCTCAACGACTTTTTCTTCAGCACGCACACGTTGACTACCGTGGGCTACGGAAATATGGTGCCGGTGACTGTGATCACGAACGTCGTCGCGTCACTCGAAGCCATCGCGGGTTTAATGGCGGTTGCGCTCGGCACGGGATTAATGTTCGGACGCTTTTCGCGGCCTTCCGCGAGAATCGCCTTCAGCGAGCGCATTCTGCTGGCGCCTTATCAGGAACAGAACAGCCTGCAATTCCGCATCGTCAATCTGCGGCCCAACGTCTTGATGGAACTGGAGGCCAACATGGTGCTGATGACAGTGGAAGGACCCCCGGGCCAAATGAAACGGCAGTTTCAGACCTTGAAGCTGGAACGCGAGAGGGTTTATTTCTTGCCGCTGACGTGGACCATCGTGCATCCCATTGATGAAACCAGCCCGCTGTATGGCAAGAGTTACGCGGACCTGGAGCGCTGGCAGGCGGAGTTCGTGGTTCTGATCAAAGGCTTCGATGACACCTTCAGCCAGGTTGTGCACTCGCGCTATTCCTATCGCTACGATGAAGTCCGCTGGCAGGCGAAGTTTCAACCGGCTTTCGAGATCAATGCAGCGGGGGATATGATTCTGAATGTCGACCGCGTGGGCAGCCACGCGCTGCTCAGCGAGGCGTCGTCGTAGGATCCTGACCCGCGCTTGCGCTCTGCTCGCCGTACACGCTTTTCGTCCATGCCGAAGTAGTGAGCGATCTCGTGCCACACAGTATCGGCCACCATCTGCTGCAATTCTTCAGGGCTGTGGGACAAGCGCTCATGCGGACCCTGGTAAATGGTGATCTTATCGGGCATACCGAAGCCGTCGTAGACGGAGCGCTCGGTCAGCGGGCGGCCTTGATACGTACCCAGCAAACCAGGTTGGCGCGGCTCGGCTTCGACCACGATGGCGACGTTCTCGATTTTCTGGCGAAAGCGTTTGGGGATGCGGCGGAGCGCTTCCTCGACGATCAGGTCGAACTCGGCGGGGGAGAGCATGCGGCTTCCGCTCCTTTCAGTCGCGGTTCTGTGTGAGTTGAGCGCTGACCGGCGTGCGGTGCATTGGGTTAGAGGCGCGGCTGATACGCCACACAGTCGATCTCGACGCGCATGTCGCCCTGGAAGAAGCGGGCTTCGATGGTGGTACGGGCGGGCTTGATCGAGCCGAAGAATTCGGTGTAAACCTCATTCATTTTGTGAAACTCGCTGGCGTCGCGCAGGAAGATGGAACATTTGACAACGTCTTCCAGGCGCGCGCCGCAAGTCGTCAGGACCTTGGTGAGGTTTAGCAGAGTCTGGCGGGTTTGCTGCTGGATGTCGCCGAAGGCGTATTGATCGTTGTCATCGACAGGGCCGAGACCGCTGACGAAAATGAAATCGCCGGCGCGGACCGCTGATGAGTACGGTCCGCGCGGCGTGGGAGCTCCCTGGTGCAGGATACGCTCGATGCTCACGGGTAACTACTTGTCGGTCTTCTTGCGGCGCGGGGGACGGCGCTGGCCGCCGCCGCTGCCACCACCGCCAGCCGGTTTCGAAATGCGCTTGCGAGCCGGGGCGCGCTTGGGCTTGGCCGGGGGCGGATTGGGCTCGAAGATGGTTGGCTGGCCTTCGACGTAAGGCTGCGGCTCGTCCTCTTCGATCTCTTCCTCGACGGCGACTTCGGGCTCGGGCTGCGGCGGCTCGGCCGGCGGATAGAATTCCGCGCCGAGATACACCAGCAGGGTGCCTTCGTCTTCGTGGGGTTCCAGGCGAACTACGGTTTTGTCTTGCGCGTAGTTCAGGAACTCGGTGAACTGCTGGAAGCCGTAGGCGGCCACGTCGAAGCTGGGCTGCTCGGTTTTGAACCAGCCGGCCAGGTCTTCGACAGGGCAGCCGTTCTCGATTTCCAGGCGATGGTTCTCGAGCACGTCGCGGAGCGGCGGCAACAGGTCTTCGTGTTTAAGCGAAGGATGCTCGGCCGCAGCCGATCCTTTGCGCTCGATAATGTAACGGCCGCCGGTACCGGAGACGTTCACCAGATCGGCGCGTTTCAGCTTCTCGACGAAATCGGAAAAGCTCGATCCACCGTAGGCGCGTTCGTTGAACGCGGAATCGAGCTGCAGCATGGTGGACTTCAGGAGTCCCAACTGCGGCTGCACGCCGCGGCGTTCGAGTACTTGCAGGGCGCGCTCGACTAGCGGCATGGCCTGCGTCAGTTCGAGGGGCGCGGGACGTTCGCGGCGTCCACCGCCGCCTCCACCTTGTTGTTGTGGCGGACGGTCGCCTTGCTGTTGCGGTGGACGGTCGCCGCGGTCACTGCGGTCGGGGCGATCCTGACGGTCACGGTCATTGCGCGGGCGCTGCTGGTGCAGAACGGCGCGAACTTCGACAGCCGCCACGCTGGGCGGAATCGAGGTATCGGACAGCAGCGATTCAAAGCTGATGAACTCGTGGCAATTCTGCTGCAGAATCGTCGAGGTAAAAGCCTTGCCGCCGACCACGAACACGGTCTTGCCGTATTCCTTGAGCTTGTTCACCAGCGGGATGAAGTCGCTATCGCCGCTGACGATGGCGAAGGCGTTCACATGCGTGTGCGTGAAGGCCATCTCCAGGGCGTCGAGCGCGAGGTTGATGTCGGCTCCGTTCTTGTCGCCGCGCGGCGAGGGAATTCGCTGGACCATTTGCACGGCGTTTTCGGCCATCTGCCGGGTGGCGCCATCCTGGCGTCCCCAGTTGGCATAAGCGAATTTGGCGACGATGTCGCCGCGCTCCTTGAGCGCATCCAAGGCGAGCGAGACGTCAAATTCGCGCCGCAACGTGGATTTCAATCCAATCTCGATGTTGTCGTAATCGACAAACACCGCGATATTCAATTTTTCTTGCATTCTTACTCCTGCACCGCTCCATGCGGCGCGTATTTTTCTAACTTCAGGTGAGCGAAGCCGGCTGCTTCACCGAGCCGCGGATGAATTCGACAATCGCTGCGAGCGAGGAGCCGGGTTGAAACACGGCGCCTACGCCCAGGCGTTTGAGCTCAGCGGCATCTTCATCCGGAACGATGCCTCCGACGATGACCACTACATCGGTCATCCCTTTTTCCTTGAGCAATTCCAGCACTCGCGGGACGATGGCGTTGTGCGCGCCGGAAAGAATGGACAGGCCGATGACCTGCACGTCTTCCTGGAGCGCGGCGTTGACGATCATGTCTGGCGTTTGGCGGAGTCCGGTATAGACCACCTCCATGCCAGCGTCGCGGAGCGCCCGGGCGATTACCTTGGCGCCGCGATCATGTCCATCCAGGCCGGGTTTTGCCACCAGCACACGGATTCTAGAATCCATAAATTAGGGAACGAGCGGAACGCGCCGCAAAGCCACACAGGGGCAAAGAAGGTGCATTCCACTTTCTTACTTAACCGCGCACCACGTTGCGCCCCAGAGGGTGCCTTACGTGATGCACTGGTCGTATTTAGTATAGAACGGATTGACTAACGATGCGGCGGAGACTGATCCTGGCAAACGGCTGGCCCGCAGAACGATGAGTTCTTGCAGAGTCTGTTATACTCATAATGTGAGTAAACGACTCCAAGTGCTTTTGCCTGATTCCGAAATGGAGGAGATCCGGCGGCTAGCTCAACGGGAGCAGGTGGCCGTTGGGGAATGGGTGCGCCGGGTACTGCGCGAAGCTCGGTCACAGCGGCCCTTGCAGGAACCTCAAGCCAAATTGAAGGCAGTACGGAAAGCCGCGGAATACTCGTTCCCCACGGCAGAGATTGAACAGATGCTGGCGGAAATCGAGCGAGGCTATCAAGGGTGACATTTGTCGATTCCAACATTCCGATGTACTTGGTGGGAGCACCGCATCCTAACAAGACGGCTGCACAGATCCTGTTGGAACGCCTTATCGCCAGAGGTGAACGCCTGGTGACTGACGCCGAGGTGCTGCAAGAAATCCTTCACCGATACACCGCGATCCGGCGGCGGGATGCGATCGATCCTGCCCTTCAAGCAACCCTCCAGGTTGTCGACGACGTGTATCCAGTGGAAAAGAGCGATGTACTGCGCGCTGGCGAAATCGCGCAGAGCCGGCCGGTTCTTTCGGCGCGCGACGCGCTCCACATCGCGATTATGGAGCGCTGGGGCGTGCGTTCGATCCTGAGCTTCGATGCAGATTTTGACCACTGGCCAGGATTGCGGCGCGACCACCAAGTCTAAACTGACGCCCTGCGGCCATTTGGTCCGAACAGTCCCTTACCGTTTGCCGGTCCACAAGCTGGCAAACAAACATGGGCGTTGGCTGGAAGGCCATGCAGCAAGCTGGCAAGCGGATTGCATCCTCACAACTTGGAACGAGGTGAACTATGCGTTTTTTTCCTAGTTACGTGCTGCTCGGCGGTTTGATTCTGGGATCTGCGGCTTGCGACCGGCCGGATAGTGCCGAGGACCGGCGGGCTCGGGAAGAAAAGGTGGATCAGGCGGCTCACAAGGCGGGTGCCGAAGCCTATAAGGCGGCGCAGAAGACCAAGGAAGCGGCGGCGGAGGCGGCTGAGGACTTGCGCAAAGCCGGGCGCGAGGTGAAGGCTGGATGGGAGGACGCCAAACATTCCGATCCCGATAAACCTAGATGAACAAAGGTCAGCGCGGAGGAGCTCATTGGCATGCTAGCCTGCGGTCCGGCATGGTATAAAAATGCCATGGTAAATCGCAGGCAGGTTTTGCATTTGGCAACGGCCACGGCGGCG
Organism: Bryobacterales bacterium; assembly: GCA_963760575.1. Lineage (GTDB taxonomy): Bacteria > Acidobacteriota > Terriglobia > Bryobacterales > Bryobacteraceae > Palsa-187. The sequence continues at coordinate 2,867 of CAVXEM010000062.1, read as the reverse complement.
GCGGGCGTGACCGGCAGGAGTCAGGGCCTGCGCGTGCGCAGCGCTAAAGAAAAAATCGTGGGACTATACCGGCTGGCGCGGGTAGTGCGACGGACGGCGGATGGGCAGGAGACTGTTACCAACGCGAATCCCACGGGGCGAATTTCTTATGACAGCGCGGGGCGCGTTTGGGTGTTGTTGGCTCCGGCGGGGCGTCCGAAGCCGCAGGATGCGCGCAATATCACGCTTGAAGAATATAAGGCCATGAACGCTGGGCTGATGGCTTATTTCGGGAGCTATGAGGTGGACGAGGCGAATCAAAAGCTGATTATCCACATTGAGGCGGCGGCGAATCCGGCGTTGAGTGGGACTACGATCGAGAGGGTTTACAAGTTAACGGATACGACGCTGACGATGACGGTGCCGGGGAATCCGGCTACCGATAATGTGTTCGAGAGGATGGCGAATTGAAAGAGGGGAACACTTCACGAAGTGTCCCCCGCGGGGTTTTGGTTTTGGTTTTGGTTACGGCTTGGGGTTGTTGATCGCGAAGCAATAGAACAAGCCGGCGCCGCCGGTGCGCACTAAGGCTTCCTGGCTGCAGCCGGCGCTGGGATGCGCAGCGTTCCAGGAAGTGTTGGGGCCGCCGGTGCGGTCAAAGTGTCCGAGCATGGCGGTGCCTTCGCCGCTGCTGGTCCAGTTGTTGCAGGTGTGATCGGCGGCGTCGGTGAAGGCGCGGCCGTCCGGCATCGAACCGGTGAGCATGTCGTGCTGGTTGGGCATGTCGCCGACGCCATTCACTTTGTCACCCTTTTCGGTAAAGGCTGACGCTTTGGTCAGGGCGTTGCCGACGCGGGCTTGATCCAGAGTGTCGCCGTGAAGATCGGCCACGTTGGCCGCAATGCGATTACCTTTCGCGCCGAACCAGGGGCCATCACCGATGCGGTCACGCGCGTTGACAGCGGGCTGTCCGCCTTTGGCTTGCGTGCTGAGGTAGGCGTGCCAGGTGAAGGTGCTGCCGGCTGCGGAGGCCAACTGCTGGCAGCGCGCATCGGCGCCGGCGATTCCGCCGAGATCGGCTCCTTTACCGCTGCCGGAGCTGGTGATGAAGAAACTCATGGGCTGCGGCGGCTGCTTGCCTTGCGGCGCCTGAGCGAGCGCGAGCGAGGAGCCGATCGCGAGTAGAGTGAAAGTACTGAGCATTATTTTCATATGTGGAAATCCCTTTCTGGGTAAGCGTATCACAGGCCCGGCGAGCGGGGGCCCGGCGAACGGAGCGGCGAACGGAGCGTTTCACGGTCTTGCAATTCACGCCATAAGATTTTGCCGGCGGGGGATTTGGGAAGCGCGGGCACGAACTCCACGATGCGCGGATATTTGAAGGCTGCCATGCGCTGGCGGGACCACTCGATGAGGGTGGACGATTCCGGGGCGAGGACGCCGGGGCGCAGGACTACGAGGGCTTTCACGGTCTCGCCGCGGCGCGGGTCGCGGGCGGCGATAACGCAGGCTTCTTGCACATCGGGGTGTTGCGTCAGGATGGCCTCGACTTCGGCGGGCCAGATTTTGAAGCCCGCGGCGTTGATCATGCGCTTGAGGCGGTCGGTCATGAAGAGGTAGCCTTCGTCGTCGGCATAACCGATGTCGCCGGTGCGAAAGTAGCGCTGGCCGTCGATGTCGATGAAGGCTTCGGCGTCGGCTGCGGGGCGGTTCCAATAGCCGTCGAAGAGCTGCGGGCCGCGGACCGCAATTTCACCGCTGTCTAGAATGCGGACGTCGGCGTTGAAGAAGGGCACGCCTAGGCATTGCGGCTTCGGACGCTCGATGGGGTTGATCGCAATGGTGCCGGCTTCGGTCATTCCGTAGACTTCGATGAAGGGCAGGTGCAGAGTGGATTGGATGCGGTCCCACAGGGCACGGGGCATGGTGGAGCCCCCGGAGCTGATGCGGGTGAGGCTGGACAGGTCGTATTGCGAGAGGGCGGGGTTATCCAGGAAGTCTGCAATGGCCGCGGGGGCGATGCCCGCGAAGGTGATGCGATAGCGATCGATCAGTTGCGCGGCGAGGGTGCGGTCCCAGCGGGGCAGGGGGACGAGAGTGCCGCCGGAGTAAATGGCGCAGTTCAGGCTGTTCACTAATCCCGCGATTTGGTACATGGGTGCGACGCCCAAGAAAACGGTGGCGGGGGAGTGGCCGTGCCAGAGCGAGAGTCCGGCGGTGGAGTGCAGGAAGCTGCGGTGGGTGTGGCGGCAGCCTTTAGGTTCGCCGGCCGATCCTGAGGTGTAGTTGAGGATGGCGTGGTCGGCGGGGCTGGCGGTGTATGCGGGTGAGGACTCGTTTGCCGCTAGAACAGCGGACCAGCATGGGCCCCGTTGGCGGCGCGCGGCGGGGCGGTGATCCAAGCGGGCAAATCGAAGGCGGGCTGGGCGGGGAGGTAGTCGGCGTAGGTCACGACTATGATTTCGCGGAAGCGGGTGCTGGCGAACTCGAACAGTTCCTGAGAGCAGACGGCTACTTGGGCGCCGCTGTCGTCGATGTAGCGCTGCAGCTCGGCGGCGCGATTCATTGGATTCACGGGGACTACGATGGCGCCGGCGCGCAGCACTGCGTAGTAAGCGATGACCCATTGCGGGGAGTTCTGCATGTAGATCACGACGCGGTCTCCGGGCTTGACTCCAGCGCGATTGCGCAGCCAGCCGGCCAGAGCTTCGACTTCTTGTTGCAGGCGGCGATAGGTGATGTCGCGGCCGAAGAAAGCGATTGCCGTGTGATCCGGATAGAGTGCAGCGGAGGCATCCAGGCATTGAGGCAGAGTTATGTTCGCGGGAGGAAGAGTACGGGGCAGATGTGGGGGCCAATAAGACACGACAAAGGTTAAGCTAGCATGA
>CAVXEM010000061.1:0-14246 GCA_963760575.1 Bryobacterales bacterium | reverse complement strand
GGCGGGGGCGCTGGCGGAGATCGCGCGCGATACGCTGCGGCGGGATTTCCGCAACTTTCGTTCGGAGGACGCGCAGATTCTGCTGCTGGACGGCTCGCCGCACGTGCTGCCCACGTATCCGGAAGACTTGTCGGAGGAAGCGGCGCGTCTGCTGATTCGTCTGGGCGTGCGTCCGCGGACGCGCGTGCAGGTGACCGCGATGGACGCTGAGGGCCTCACGCTGCGGACTCCCGATGGCGAGGAGCGGTTGGCGTCGCGCACGGTGCTGTGGGCGGCGGGCGTGCAGCCGTCGGCTTTCGGACGGGTGTTGGCGGAACACGCTGGTGCGAAGCTGGATCGTCAGGGACGCGTGATGGTGGCGTCGGATCTGTCGATTCCGGGGCACGCTGAGATCTTTGTGGTTGGCGATTTAGCGGTTGTCGAACAGAATGGCAAAATGGTGCCGGGAGTGGCTCCTGCGGCGATGCAAGAAGGCCGTTACGTCGCGGGGTTGATCCGCGCGCAGGCGGAGGGGCGCACGGTTGCGCCGTTTCGCTATCACGACAAGGGAAGTCTGGCGGTGATCGGACGCGCGGCGGGCGTGGCCGACTTCGGGCGTCTGCATTTCCATGGCTGGCCGGCGTGGCTGCTGTGGCTGTTCGTGCACCTGATGTACCTGGCGCAGTTTCGGAACCGCTTGCTGGTGTTTATACGGTGGGGCTTTCAGTACCTCACCTTCGATCGCGGCGCGCGGTTGATTACGGGAGACTAGAGGCGCGGGCCGTCCGCTTGCTGCGCGCGCGGGTTCTGTGCTGCCCGGGTCAGGCGCGTTGTAATAGCGGCCGCAGTTCGCGGACATCCTTCACCGTTTCTAACTCCAGAATCTTCTGGATCAGCTTCGCGGATTTGTCGGCGCCTAGCAGCGGCGTTGTCAGCTCGCGCGCCTTGGCGACCACTTCTTCGCGGGTCATGGGATTTTCGGCGGTGCCGCGGACGGCTTCTACGCGTTCGGTCAGCTTGGTGCCGTCGGCTAGCGTTACTTCGACGATGGAGACTCGCGCGGGGTGGAGTTTATCGAGTTCGACGTCGGCGACTAATTCCACTTTGGCGCGCTGGCGCAGGATGGCGGGGTCCTGCATGCGGGGTTTGTCGTGGGCGGCGGCGAAGGAGGCGGTTTTATCGAGCAGCATCACCGCCACCATGTGTTGCAGGCAGATGTCGGGCATTTCGCGGTTGTTCACGGTTCTGGCATCACCGGTGGCCTCGCGAACCACCACTTTCTGCACCTGATCCGCCTCGAAGGGATGCTTCTTGCGCATGGCTTCTAGAGCATCGAGCGGGGCTTGGATGGGGGAACCGACGGTCCACTTCTTGATGTTGGTGCGGGTGATTTCGTAGCGCTCGCCGAGCTTGTCGATCAGGCCTTGGGGGTCGGCCTTGGGGTTGAACGCCAGCAGGAAGTTGTCCGCGCCGGCCATGATGTCATCGACGCCGGTGCCTCCGATTTGGATGAGCAGGGCGGCGCTGACGCCGTTGCGGGCGGGCCAGCCGGCGAACACCAGCGACTTCTCGATGTGATCGGTGTCGCGCTGCCACGCGGCGACGCCGGCGGCTTGCTGGCCGGCATAATCCAGAATCCAGCGCATCTGTTGCGGATTTAAACCCGCGACGCATCCGGCTGCGGCAGAGGAGCCGAAATCGCCGGCGATGCTGTGCGAACTGTGGTGGGTCTCCAACTGGAAGTCGAGCGCGCCGAGGGTCATGGTGACGCGGGTGCCGATGTCGTAGCCGAGCGCTACGGCGCGCAACATGCGCGTGCCGTCGGTGCCGAACTGCTCGCTGGCCGCGAGCGTCGCGGGGACGATGGAGCAGCCGGGATGCGATTGCGAGGGGGCGTGCGAATCGTCGGTCTCATCGGAATGCGCCAGCATGCCGTTGCACCATGGCGGCTTCGATGGGTCCGCAGAGGATGTTAGTGCCGACGACGGTCGCGGTTTTTTCCCCGGTATGGGCTTTCGCCATGGCTTGCGCCACTTTGCCGGGAGGAAGTTCGGTGCCCGATACCATCGCGGCTAACGTGTCCAGGATGTGGTGCTTGGTTTTCTCGATCACCTCATCGGGAAGCGCGCGGGCGGCGGCTTCGGACATATAGTTGCCGAGCTTGATGATTACGGGGCTGGGCGGATTCGCGGCTCGGGCGAAGCGCAGAGGAAGCGTCACGCCGGTAACGCAGCCGCGGCGGTTTTCAAGAGAGTTCGTCGTGGTGGTCTGCATGATTGATTCCTTTACTTCATCTCATTCTTGAAGGTGACGCCACCCTTCATTACGAACTTGACGCGCTCCATTTCGGTGATGTCGGCGAGAGGGTCACCGGAGACGGCGACTAAGTCAGCGAACTTGCCTTTCTCGATGGTGCCGAGGTCTTTGCCCATATTGAAGTTCAGACTTTCGGCGGCGTTGGTGGTGGCCATGCGCAGCGCGTCGGCGGGCTTCATGCCCCATTTTACGAACCAGGCGAACTGCGAGGCTTGCACGCCGTGCCCTTGGAAGTACGCTCCGCTGCCGAAGACTTCCTTGATGCCTTCTTTCAGCAGGCGCTTGAAACTCATCTCCTGCAGGGCGAAACGGGTGATCTTGCCGTTAGTGGCTTTGAGGTCCTTCACTTCGAGGTCCTCCATGAGATCCCAGAGGGTCTGCATCACGGGGCGCATGGTGCCGTCGGCGAGCGGCTTTTTGAACAGACGAATGGTTTCGTCGTCGAGTCCGGCGGCGCCGGTGACGCCGACGATCACGTGCATGGGGATGTCGACGCCGGCTTCCAGGCAATTGCGCAAGCCTTCGCCGCCATAAGCGTGGCAGGCGACTTTCAAGCCGTGGCGGTGCGCTTCGTCGACGATGGCTTGATTCTCTTCGAGTGTCAGCGACGGCACGTCGATCATCTTGCCGTCGGGCGTGAAGGCGCCGGCGCCGGAGGGTTGCGGGTAGCCGCTGCCTTCGTAGTCTTCGGTTTCGTAAACCTTGATCCAATCGACGCCGTAATGCGCGTGATCGCGAACGGCGGCGCGCGCGGCCCAGGGTCCGTTGATGCCCTGCGCATTCTGCCACGAGGGGTTGCCGGGAGCGAAGCCGAAGGGCGTGACGGTGTTGGGCGACGGATAATACGCGGCGCCGCGGGGGTTCAACGCGGGCCCGGCGACTTGCATGCGGGGGCCGGGGACCAATCCTTTATTGATGGCGTCACGCAGTTCGACGGTGGCGTAAGTGTAGGGCGAGTTCATGTCCTGAATCGTGGTGAAGCCGGCGTTGAGATCTTTCAGGGCGTGGTGGAGTCCGATGAAGGACGCGTGGGAGTCGTTGGGATCGGGGCCCTGGATCAGGTGCACGTGGCGGTCGATCAAGCCGGGCAGCACGGTGGCGCGGCTGAGATCGATCACGGGCACTCCGGCGGGGATCTGGATTTTATCGGCGGGGCCGACGTCGATGATGCGGTCGCCTTTGATCAGGATGACTTGGTTCGCGAGATTAGTGCCGGACTTGGGATCGAACATGCGTCCGGCGCGCACCGCGACTCCCTGCGGCGGAGGCGTCTGCATGTCCATGCGGTTGGCATCCCAGGCCGGGGCTTCCGCGCGTTTGGTCTGGCCGAAGAGGGCGAACGCACACAATCCGAGTGCGATTCCGAATAAGGTTTTCGTCATACGGGTTCCTGGATCAGTATACCGTTTGCGGCCAAGTTACACTTGAGTTCAGTGGAGCGTTTTCTGGTCAAGAATTTCGGGTGCAGGGCCTCGCAGGCCGATGGCGCGGCGATTGAAGCTGGCCTGGCTGCGAAGGGCCTCGCGTCGACAGGCGATGTGCAGGACGCCGACTTGGTGGTGTTGAACACTTGCACCGTGACGGCCACTGCAGACGATGAAGTCCGCCAAGTGGTCCGGCGCATTCATCGCGAGAAACCGGGCGCGCGCATTCTAATCACCGGCTGCTATGCGCAGCGTGCGCCGGAGGAACTGGCGGCGCTTGAAGGCGTGAGCCTGGTGGTGGGGAATTCGCACAAGACGCGCATTCCGGAGTTCGTGCTATTTGGTTACGACTGCGGATTATCACGGGCAGATTGAGATCGGCGATATTTTTGCGCAGACGGATTTTCTGTCGGCTCCGGTGGAGGATGCGGCGGGGGATCGCACGCGTCCTAATCTGAAGATCCAGGACGGCTGCAATAACCGCTGTTCGTTCTGCATCATTCCTTACGTTCGCGGGCGCAGTCGCAGCGCGACGCCAGAGAGCGTCGTGGAGCAGGTGCGGACGCTGGCGGAGAAATATCGCGAGGTGGTGCTGAGCGGGATCAACCTCGGTCGTTGGGGGCGTGATTTCGACGGAAGGACGCGGCTGGCGGATCTGGTGCGGCGGTTGCTGGACGAGACTCCGATCGAGCGGTTGCGGTTGAGTTCGGTCGAGCCCATGGATTTCTCAGACGACTTGCTGGAGCTCATGGCGGGCTCGCCGCGCATCGCCAAGCACGTGCACGCGCCGCTGCAATCGGGTTCCGACACGGTGCTGCGGCGGATGCATCGCAAGTACCGTCCGCGGCATTACGCCGATCGCATTTGGAAGGCGCGGGCGCTGATGCCGGAGTGCGCGGTTGGCGCGGACGTGATGACGGGCTTCCCCGGCGAGACGGATGATGAGTTTGCGCAGAGCTACGACTTTATCGAGAGTCTGCCGTTCACATATCTGCACGTGTTCACATACTCGGAACGGCCGGGAACGCCGGCGGCGGAATCGGCGGCGCAGGTTCCGATCCCAGTGCGCAAGGAGCGCACGCGTGCACTGCGGGATCTGGCGGCACGCAAGAACCTGGAGTTCCGGCGGTCGATGGTGGGGAAGGCTCTCTCCGTTGTAACCCTGGATAATGGCGGCGCGCTCAGTGATAACTATTTGAAGGTTGCGCTGGCTGCGCCGCGTGCCGCCAATGGTATCGACGAAATTAGGATCGGCGGGCTGACCAAGGACGGCGTTTGCGAACGAGGTTCGCTGCCCGTATTCTGATAACGCTAGAGCGCTGAAGGCGGGATGCGGGCTTCGACGCCTGTCTGCGAATTTTGTGAGCGCGCTTTCTCGGTTGCTTGCAGCCGGGCCTCACTATCGTCAGCGATTCGCCGGAACTCGGCAACTAGGTTTGCTCCTATTTGTTCAATCTCTTCTATCCAAGTCATTGTGCCTACATTTCCCGGCGATTCTCTAGGGATTTCGAGATGGTGACTTCGTCCGAAAACTCGATATCGCTGCCTACGGGAATGCCCATGGCGATGCGGGTTACCTTCATCCCCAGCGGCTTCAATAAGCGCGAAAGATAGACTGCGGTGGCTTCGCCTTCGACGGTGGGGTTGGTGGCCAGGATGATTTCCTGGGCTTCGCCGCGGGCGACGCGGTCTAGCAGGCCTTTGATTTTTAGTTGCTCGGGGCCGATGCCGCGGAGGGGGGAGATGGCTCCGTTGAGCACGTGGTAGATGCCGGGGAAGGTGCGGGTGGTTTCAAACGGCAGGATGTTGTGGGGCTCTTCGACTACGCAGATCTGGGTGCGGTCGCGATGGGGGTCGCGGCAGTAGGGGCACAGCTCCGAATCGCTGATGTTATTGCATTCGGCGCAGATGCCCAGGTTATCTTTAACGTCGAGGAGCGCGGTGGCTAAGCGCGCGGCGTCGTCGCGGGCGGAGCGCAACACATGAAACGCCAGCCTCTGCGCGGACTTTTGGCCCACGCCGGGCAAGCGGCGGAACTCGTCAATCAGGCGCTGCAAGGGCGCGGCGAAGTCGGGCATGGAGGTTAGAGCAGGCCGGGAGGCAGGCCCAGGCCGCCGAGCATCCCGCTCATTTTCTTCTGGCTTTCTTCGTCCACCTTTTTGGTGGCTTCGTTGCAGGCGGCTTGCACCAGGTCTTGTAGCATCTCGACGTCGCCCATCACTTCGGGATCGATCTTGACGCCAGTCACGTTCTTGTGGCCATCCATCTTGATGGTCACCATGCCGCCGCCCGACGACCCTTCGACGCGGATCAGCGCGACTTCTTCCTGCATCTTCTGCTGCATCTTCTGGGCTTGCTGCATCATGGCTTGCATGTTACCGGGCATCTTCATGGCATTCTCCAACTCAGTTGTCTTTTAAATTTCTAACGGTGCGCACTTGCGCTCCGGGGAAAACCTCTTGGAACCGTTTTACTTCGGGATGCGCTAGGGCGCGGGTGGTGGCTTCGTCCTCGGCCTTCGCGGGGGCCGCGGCTGGCGCGGCGGCGCGCACCGGCTCACCCACTTTAATGGTGACGCGCACTGGCCTCCCGGCGATGCGCTTGGCCGCGGCTTCGAACTCCGATTGTTTTAGATACAGCTGGTACATTTTCGGCGTGGTGAATACGAGTTCGTTCGGAGACTCGGCGAGTTCGGAATGTTCCAGTGCATCGGCGACGTGCGTGAGCTTGGCTTCGAGCAGCGCGGCGTGCAGGCGGGAGCGCAGGTCGCCGCCTTCGATCGAACGCACGGGCGCGGCGGCTACCGGTGTTGCAGTTACTGGCGGCGGTTTCGGCGGGGCTGCGGCGCGTGGAGGCGGGGTGCCACCCAGGTTCGCCAGCGCTTCCTCGATCGGCTGCAAGCGGCCCGCCTGGACCATCCGCAGTAAGCCCATTTCGAGGTGTAGGCGAGGTTGGAGGGAACTCTGCAGGTCGCGGAACAGGTCCAGCGACAACTGCAAGTAACGGGTTAGGTCTTCCTCGCTAAATGGTTGTGCTGCTTCCGCTAATTTCTGCTGCTCGGCGGGCGATGCCGCCACTAAGCGGGTGTCACTCCCGGTGATTTTCACCACCACTAAGTTGCGGAAGTGCCGCGCCAGCTCGCGCGCGAAATGCTGCAGGCTGCGGCCGTTGGCTTCGAGCTCGGCCACCACATCGAACATCTTTTGCGAGTCGCCCTCAGCCAGAGCGCTGGTCACGCGCCCCAGCGATTCCAGCGAGAACATGCCGAGCAGCGCGCGCACTTCGGCGGCGTCTAATTTTTCGCCGCAGCACGCGATGGCTTGGTCGAGCGCGGAGAGCGAGTCGCGCACGCTGCCTTCGCCGGCGCGCGCCAGAACGGCTACGGCGTCGGCGTCGGCGGTGATGCCTTCCTGCTGCATGATCCACTCCATGCGCTTGACCAACTCGGCGAAATCGACGGAGCGGAAACTGAACTGCTGGCAGCGCGACACAATAGTCGAGGGAATCTTGTGGGATTCGGTGGTGCACAGCAGGAACACCACCCACTCAGGCGGCTCCTCCAGGGTCTTCAAGAGCGCGTTGAAGGCTTCGCTGGTGATCTGGTGGGCTTCGTCGACGATGAAGACTTTGTAGCGGTCGCGCGCGGGACGGAAGCGGACGCTCTCGCGCAGCTCGCGCATTTCGTTGATGCCGCGGTTGGACGCGGCGTCGATCTCGATCACGTCCATGGACGAGCCGGCGGCGATTTCCAGACAACTGGCGCACTTGCCACAGGGATGGGGCGTGGGGCCCTGTTCGCAGTTCAGGCAGCGGGCGAAGATGCGCGCGACGGTGGTCTTGCCGGTCCCGCGCTGGCCGGAAAAAATGTAGCCGTGGGCGATGCGCTGCTGGGTGATGGCGTTTTCTAAAGTGGTCTTGACGTGTTCCTGGCTGATGAGCTCGTCAAATGCCTGCGGCCGGTACTTGCGCGCGATGACTTGGTACATGGGAAGCGGTTGCGGATATGCCAGACCCCGGGTGATCCGCGGCACACGGGTTTAACCGCTACCGTTGCTTCCTTCCGGACCTGGCGGGGTTTGCAGCCGCCCGTTGCACGAAGCCCGGAGCCTGACAACTTCCTATGCTAGCAGATCCGCTGGATTGCTCCCGGCGATTTGGGGAATCCTCCGCAATGCGGGCCGGCATATCGCTCAGTACCGCTGTTAAACCTTGATTTATCAAACGGTTGTACTTGGTGATGGGATTGCGTAAGATCCCTGTGGAAAGAATGCGGACCAATGGACGGAGTTGCGTCGCGATTGTAGCCACTATCTTGGCGGTCCTGCTCGTGAGTTATCCCGCGAATGGTCAGGAGCCGGCAACGCCAACCAATGTAGCTTCCCCCTGCCTGGAGCCACCGCGGATGATCCGCTGGGAGGACTATCAGGGTCCCTTCCCTAAAGTCGTGGCCGCCTTGACGGGAAAACTGGAACGCAAAGCAGTGCCGTCAGCGCACCGTAAACCGGGCACCGTGCTGTGCTCGCTCGAACTAGGGGACAAATTCACTTTGTTTGCACGCGACTCGGTGGATCCCTTCTCTTTTCTCTCCGCCGGCTTCAATGCGGGCCTGGATCAGGCGGGGAACAGATATCCTAGTTTCGGGCAGGGCGCGGCCGGGTATGGCAAGCGTTTCGGCGCCAACTTCCTCACCCAGACCTCCCATACCTTCTTCACGGAGTTCGCCTATCCGGCGATCTTCTCGGAGGACCCGCGTTACTACCGGCTGGGCCATGGCAGCGCAAAAAGCCGGCTCCTCCACGCAGTCGAGCATGCGTTCGTGGCGCACCGGGATAACGGGAAGCCCATGTTTAACATTTCGGAATGGCTGGGGACCTCGAGCGCAGTGTGGTTGAGCAACACCTATTACGCCGGGGGCCCGCGTGGCTTCGCTCCCGAGGCGCGGCAGATTGGTTACGCGGTCCTGCAAGACGTTGGTTGGGACGTGTTGCGAGAGTTTTGGCCGGAGATTGCGCACAAGCTCAAAATGCCTTTCCGCGACCTGCGGGAGCCCACAAAGAATTCCGCTGCGGAATAATCTGAGAAAATCTGCCCTGTTCCGCTACAATTTTTCAGGAGTTACCTGAAAATCGTGCATGAATACATATAAGGTCCTGATTGCAGAGGACGAAGGTTTAATCGCCATGGATATCGCGGCTCATCTGGAAGCACTGGGCCATACCGTCGTCGGCACGGTGAGCACGGCCGCGGAAGCTATCGAGCAGGCGCCGAACGCGCAGGTGGTGCTGATGGACATCCGCTTGGATGGGCCGGTCGACGGCATTGAGGCCGCCAGTAAGATCCGGGAAAGATATCGTCTCCCGGTCGTGTTTCTGACTGCCCAAGCCGACCCTTCCACGCTCGAACGCGCCAAGCTGGCGGCGCCCTTCGGCTACATCGTTAAACCGCTGGCGCCCGCGGCGTTGCACCCGAGTATTGAAATCGCCATGTATAAGCACGAGATGGAGGTTCGCTTGGAAGAAAGCGAAGCCTGGCTGCGGGCCACGCTCGCTTCGGCGGCGGACGCGGTGATCGTCACCGATCCGCAGGGCCAGATTCGCTTTCTCAATCCCGCGGCGGAAGCGCTGGTGGCGCGCGGCGCTACCGAGGTTTCGCAGATTCTTCCGGAAGACCCGGTGCCGTTGGCTATTTTGCAGGATGCGCCGGTGCCGATCCACGCGCAGCTCGCCGAGCAGTGGGTGGAAGGGTACGCGACGCCGCTCAAGGCCTGCGGAGCGGTGATCGGCGGGGTGCTCACGCTGCGCAATGTCACCGCGCGCCGGCGCGAGGAGCAGCGCATGCGGCAACTCGAAAAGGCCGATACGGCGGCGCGTTTGGCGGCCGGGGTGGCCGACGATTTCGCCAATCTGGTCGCCGTGATACGGAAGCATTCCGACCAGCTCTTACGGCAGTTTGCGGACTACACGCCAGTGCAAACGGCGATTCAGGAAATCCAGCAAGCCGCTTCCGCGGCTGAGAAAATCACTCGAAGCTTGACGGATTTGAGCGCGCGGCCACCCGGCCATCTGCAGGTTCTGAGCCTCAACAGCATCCTGCGGCGGATGTCGAAATTTATACGATCGATCGCCGGCGGATCGATCGCCGTCAGCATCCGCCCCGGCGCCAACGTGGGAAAGATATATGCGGACGCGGCGCACACCGAAGAGTTGATCACGAAATTGGTGCTGCACGCCGTGAAGTCGCTGGCAGGCGGCGGGCAGTTGGACATTGAAACCTCGGCGGCGGGCGAACACGCATCGCTTTCCCTCACGCCCAGCGGGGCCCTGACCGATTTTGAAAACGTGGACCTGTCTTTGATGCGTTACCTGGCGCCGGACGGCAGCCGCCTGGAAGCGTTTTTCCTGCAATGGACCGAGCCTGAGCCGGCTGCGGGAGCGCCCCCCACGCTACTGCTGATCGAGCCGCGCGAGCGCCTCCGCGCACGCTTGCACAACGTGTTCGAAGCCAGCGGCTTCAATTTGCTCGAAGCCGACGACGACACGCAAGCGGACACGCTGCTGGATCTCCATGAAGTGGACCTGGTGATCGGGGGCACCGTCGAGCGCGAGGCCGTACAAGTTCTGCGCCTGGCGCCGACCTACACCGAGCAACAGATTTTGGAGCAGGTTCGAGCGCTGCTCGATCCGCCGCTCACTTTTTCCGCGACGGGCTAGCGATCGAGAACAGATCGTCCGTCAGATCCTGGTTGAAAGTCACCGTCTCCGCGAAAATCTGGTAGATTTTTTCGCCGTTGCGTTCGCGCGTGATCTGCTGCGGCCATTGGATGCCGTGGTTGTCGCGATAGCGGTCAAAACGCGTGAGTTCCTGGTCGCGATCCTTGGTCTTGGGATCCAACCGTGAGAAGGATTGCATCACCGGGAGCTTCGTGACCTGGTGAAAATACACGCGCACCACGAAGTTTTCGGCGTCGATAATATCCACGATTTCGACGGGCATGCGGTCTACGACGTCGGAGCCGCGCGATTCAAACTCCATCCCCGCCTCGTGCAAGCGCTGCCGCAGAATGTAGAAGATGTTGTGCAACGTGGTCTCGCGATAGCGCTCGAATTCTTCCATGGGAAGCGCCTTCGGTCCGCGGTATGTGATATTCGCGCCGCCATCCTCGCGCAGGACCACCGCCGAGTCCTCGTTCTTGCCGAAGGACTGCCGCTCGCGCACCCCCAATTCGTGAGCGGACTTGGTGGGATTGACGGTGATGTACCGCGTATAGATTTTCGCGATCGACAGGCCCGAGAGATCGTCGCGATAGAACGAATAGGCGCGCCCGGTTTCAATGCGATCCTGCATTTGCAGAAAATTGTCGCCGCCCAGCGCCGCGATGGCGTCGTCGACAACTTTCTTCCCCTTGGCTCCCGCGGGAGTTTCAGCGGCCGCCATGGCCGCCAGCAAACCCAAAAGGATAAGAGCGCGTGTCAGCATTTACTTTGCCGGCGCCGGCGGAATGCTCAAGTCGATCTTCTCCACTTTGCCGGCGGCGCTCAATGGCTTGCCGAAGTCCTTCGGATTTCCCACCGCCACGATGCTGAGATTACCAGCGTTAGTGTGTTCCTGCATCACCCGCAGCACATCGGCGCGCGTCACGGCGGTGACTTTCTTCTGATACTCGAACAAGAAATCCTTGGGGTAGCCGAAATATTCATACATCATCACCCGGTTGAGCGTCTTGGCCGGACTGTCGAAAAAGAAGACGAAACTATTGAGCACGGAATCTTTGGCGGTCTTGAGCTCCTGCTCGGTCACTTCCGCCGCGCGCATCTTTTCCAGTTCCGCGCGCGCCGCCAGGATGGCTTCCGTGGTGCTGGCCGACTTGGTGCTGCCGACGATACGAAACGTTCCTGGATGGTCATAATTCGCTCCCCAGCCCGCGCCAATCGAATACGCCAGGCCCATCTTGGTGCGGATCTGCGACATCAGGCGGCTGGTGAATCCACTGCCCAGAATATTCACCGCGACTTCGAGGGCAGGGTAGTCCGGATCGCGCAGCGTGCCGCTGAGCTCGCCCATTGTAAAGAAAGTCTGCGTGACGTCCGACTTTTCGGCCAGAAAAACGCCCGGAGCCGGCTTAGCCGTGACCGCTGGAAAGGCGGGCACAGGAGGTTGCTCGACCGTCCAATCAGCGAATAGCGCTTCGATTTGGCTGCGCATCTCCGCCGAGGAAAAATCGCCGTACACCGCCAGTATGACGTTCTTCGGGAAATAATAGCGGCGGTAAAACTCCTGCAAGTCGGCCCGCCCGATGCGCGCCATGTCCGCATGTTCGATCGACCACCCATACGGCGTATCGCGGCCGTACACGATATCGGCGATTTCCCGTTCCGCGATGCCCTGCGGATCGTCGTTGCGGCGGTCGATCCCGCTATTCATCTGCGAGATCGACAGATCGATCTTGTCCTGCCGGAACTCCGGATCGGTGATCACTTCCTTAAAGACGCGCAGCACGGTGCCGGCGGTTTCCTTGAGGCCGGAAAAACTGATACTGGCATTGGTCTCGCCCATGTTGGACTCGACCGACGCCGCGATGTTTTCCAGTTCCTCGTCGATCTGATCGCCGGTTTTAGCGCGTGTGCCACCGGAGCGAAGAACGTCCGCCATCACGCTCGAAAGTCCGCGCTTATCCGGCGGATCGAACAGGTTGCCGGTGCGCACCAGCGCCAGTCCGTTGATCACCGGCAGTTCGTGATCTTCGAGCAAGAACACCCGCATGCCGTTTCTAAGGGTGAAGGATACGGGCTCGGGAATCTTCACCTGCTTCAGCGGCGGATAAACCAACTGCTGATAGGAGGGAACTGACTGCGCCAGCGCCGCCGTCGCGAGCAATGCGCCGAGCAGAAGGCGCCGCGTCATTTCGCCCCGCCTTCCAGAGCCAAGGTGTACGCGACCGTCCGGTGCTCCGGAACCAAGTAGGTTTTGGCAACGCGCTGCACGTCCTCCGCTGTCACCTTGTTATAGTCTTCGAGCTCGGTAAACAGCTTGCGCCAGTCCCCGTAATTCACGTAGTAGCTGCACAACTCGACAGCCAGCCCGGTATTGCTCGCCAGCTTGCGAATCAGCTCCGCGCGTAATTTGGTTTTAACGCGCTGCAAGGTTTCATCATCCACCTTGGTGGTCTTCACTTGCTCGATGATCTGATACAGCTCCTTTTCGTTCTCTTCGGCGGAGTGGCCGGTTGACGGCGCGACATAAAAAATGAAGAGCGATGGATATTTCCCCCCCGGGAACTCAGGTTGGCTGCCGGCTCCCAGAGCCATTTGTTTATCCCGCACCATATCTTTGTAGATCATTCCGGTGCGGCCGTCTGACAGCACCGAATCCAGCACGGCCAGCGCGGCGTCGTCCGCCGAATGCCGGTCGGGGCGCTTGTAAGCCAGGATCATGAACGGCTGCGCCGGGGAGGAAACCGCCACGCGCTTTTCGCCTTCCTGCACCGGTTCTACGGTGCGGTACTGCGAGGGCAAAGGCCGCGCCGTTAGCCGTCCAAAATACTTTTCGGCGAGCCGCCGCGCTTCGGCCGGATTGACGTCTCCTGCGATACCCAGGGTCATGTTCGCCGGTACGTAGTATTGCTTGTAAAATCTCTCTGCATCGGGGCGGCGAAAGTGCTCGATGTCGCTGGCCCATCCCCCCGGCATGTTGCGATACGGATGCGCGGCATAGGCAGTGGCCGCAAGCGCTTCCACTAATTTCCCTTGCGAGCTCGATTCGACGCGCATGCGGCGCTCTTCGCGCACCACGTCGCGTTCTTTGTAGAACTCGCGGAACACCGGATGATAGAAGCGCTCGGACTCCAGCAGGAACCACAGCTCGATTCGGTTTGACGGGAAGCTGTAGTAGTAGTTGGTCGAGTCCTCGCCCGTGCCCGCATTCATATCCAGGCCGCCATTCGATTCAACGACGCGATCATATTCGTTGGGCTCGACATAGCTATCGGCCTTCTCCATGGCCGCTTCGAGCTCCATCTGAATCGCCGCGATTTTCTTGGGGTCCGCGCGCGGTCCCTTGTTGCGCTCGGCGTCCAGGCGGTCGTAGACCACCTCCACCGCATCCATCGCGGCCTTTTCAGCCGGCCAGTTTTTGGTGCCGATGGTGGGTGTACCCTTGAAGGCCATGTGTTCGAACATGTGTGCGAGGCCGGTTTCACCGCCGGGATCGTCCACCGAGCCCACGTTCATATAGGTGTGGAACGAGACCACTGGAGCATCGTGGCGTTCAATGACGATGAAGTGCAGGCCGTTGGCGAGCGTGAATTCGGTTACTCTTTTTTCGAAAGACTTCTGTAGCTCGGCAACCGATTGCGCCGCGAGCATTGCCGGGACCAGCAGGAACAGTGCGAAACGAGGCCTCATGCCTCCAGAGTATCAAGGTCCACGTAGATGCTTTCAAACGGGCCGATTCCGCTGACTTGGACCACGGTTCCCGCGCCGTACCGAGTGCTGTGATACACCGTCGCAGGAATTACGACGGATGATCCCG
>CAVXEM010000060.1:0-188775 GCA_963760575.1 Bryobacterales bacterium | reverse complement strand
ACGAGCAGGCAGGCATCAACAATGGTCCACAACCCGACCGGACAAATTCGGGAGCTTCTGGAGCGGTCGCCGGCCCGGTGGTTTGTCGAATGGAACCGCCAGGGCGGGGGTATCGAGAACTATAAGCCCGCAGATGTGATAGACAGCAACTTCGACCGACCCAAAAGGCTGGCCGTTAATACTCATTCTCCGTAGTCATACGGCCCAAGTAATGGAGCACTGCAGAAGCGACTTGCCTAGGGTGCTAGACTCGGCCCATGGTTTTTCCGTCCTCTAAAGGCTCCCCAGGCCGAAGCTTGGCTTGGCTGGTATTCGCGCTCGTTACCGCCGCATCGTACGGGAATTTCTACGTCTACGACTCGATCGGTCCGATAGCCGACTTGCTCCATCGCCAGCGCGATTTCAGCGACACGCAGATCGGCATGCTCAACGCGATTTACAGCCTGCCGAACGTTGTGCTCGTCCTGCTGGGTGGCGTGCTCGTCGATCGCTTCGGCGCGGCACGCGCGATGCTTTGGACCACAGCGGTGTGCCTCGCCGGAGCTGCGCTCACCGCATTGAGTCCTGGCTTCGCCGGGATGGCCGCCGGCCGCCTGCTATTTGGCATTGGCGCCGAGACCTTCAACATTTCTACGCTCGCGGCGATCGCGCAGTATTTCACCGGCCGCAACATAGCCTTGGCGATGGGCTTGAACCTCGCGATCAGCCGCGCGGGTTCGTTCTCCGCAGACATGTCGCCGTCGTGCCCCCAGTAGCACTGAACGTCGCGGAGAAAGGAACGCCAAAGTGCGCGAGTGGAAATGAAAACGCGGAGATGATGAGCGCTTGGGACGGAAAGCCGGCTCGGCCAATCCTATTATTCAGGTCGGTAAGCCACAGCGCCCCATCCGGTCCAAGAGTAATGTCGCGAAATTCGTGAGCGGACAGGCCCGAAAGCGGGTAAGTGGTAAGGTCCCCCAGAGTGTCGATCCTGGTAAGCGTTTCCTGCAAACCGAACTCAAGAATTTCCGGGCTTAGGGTCCAAACTGCACTCTGGGCAACGGCTTTAAATGGGCCGAATCCACCGGGGAACTCATTAATCACGCCAGTCGTGGTGATTCGGCCTATTTGCGTACCGATATCAAACCATATCGTGCCGTCCGGGCCCGCGATGATGTTGTCGACGCCCTCTCCAACAGGGAGCGGAAAGATCGTGATGACGCCGCTTGCCGTAATCTGTCCGACGGCCGGGGCCGACTTTGCGGGCGTGTCGAGCGTGTTCCCCGAGAGCGTGAACCAGATAGCGCCATCGGAAGCGGCGGTAATATCTCTAATACTAAAATATTGAACACCGCTTACTGCGGGCAGCTGATAAACGGTGGTGGCTTCGGAAGTGATTCGGATGAGCTCGGGAGGAAACACTGCTGGAGTACTCGGGGGATTGGAATTGACAAAGGTCCAAATCGCGCCATCCGGTCCAGCCACGATGCCGCCGATGCTGCCAAAGCTGTCGAATAGCGGGATTCCTGCAGATCCGCTGATCGGGAATTTCGTAACGGCTCCGCTCGTCGTGATTCGTCCGACCGCGGCGGCAATGGAATCCGTGAACCAGAGCGCACCATCGGAACCGCCAACGATCGCGTTCGGCTGAGTCCCGACTGCGGCAACTGAGAATTCTGTGAATGAGCCGTTAACGGTGACTCGGCCAACTTGTCCGCTAGCGTGTTCCGTAAACCACAGGGCCCCATCCGGCCCAGCCGCAATATGCGCGGGAGTGCTGTTGGGCGTCGGAATCGGAAATTCTTGAACCGTCAACTGCGCATAGGCGGTGCCGGCTCCAAGCAGCACCAGCAACGATCGAAAAAGTCGAGCGGACCAGCGGCTCACTTGAGTCTGCGCGTTGCAGCCGGGAGGAACCAGTAAAACCGCAATATAATTTCGGAGTTGACCGAAAGACATAAACGGAGCGGTGCAATTCTGTAGCTAGTTCTAAAACCATCGATCTACTATCTACGCCACCTCGGCATTGTGTCCTTTCGACACAAGCCGGTGTGCTTTGAACCGGCTAATTACACCCGCAAAAATTCGCGAGGCTGCGAGTCTACTACATCCTGCCTGGACTGTATTACCTAACAATCAGCTTATTCCGGCAAGGAAATTAGCTGCCGATAATCTCAGGTCGAGGAAGGCCGTGATATTACTTCGCATGCGAGGGGAGTGTAGTGAAGGTGTAGGCGACGGGAACGCGAATTCCCTAACACACTAATTTGCGCACTCCGCGTCATCGCAAACCACCACTGGGATATTCCCACCGACGTCAAGCCGCCCCGTTCCGTCCAAGCTAAGATTTGGCTCCCCAGTCTGGACACGTTTCGAACTTTTCTCGCTGATTCCAACCCTAACTACCCTGCGCTAACGAGCTTGTTGTGCGCCGCGAAAGTGCCTGACCTGGAGGCCCTCCATGGATAGGCCACCTCGATTTTCCGAGCTCTCGCCGCCGCGGCAAGCGTTGATCAGGCTTTGCCAATCAACGAATTACGGTTCCATCGAGGACCTGACAGTCCGGAGCAGGGAACCAGTCTTGACAGATTCGCTGCCGTTGGTTCTCGCTGATGTGAAGCTTGATGCGGACGACGAACCCCGCCCTGAAGCCGCTCTCTTTGATTTTGTCCTCAGCACCGAACTCGTGCGGCTGATGTTGCTCCTTGACCAGATAGGAGAAGGGAAGATCCCAAGAATAGAGATCCGCGCGGGACTGCCGCGAGAGGCCGTGGTCGAAAGATCGGTTTCGGGATGCTTGGGTCCGGCCCAACGTACGGAGCACGAAGAGTTAGAAGTCGCTTGCCGCGAGGCAGGCCGGATCTAAAGATCCAGTGCGTCGCTGGGTGGTTGAAATAGACGGCAGCCTTGGAGGTTGCGGGCCATCAGCGGGACGCGTGGGAATGGCAGTGTTCGGAAGGACGCCAGCCGAAGGGAATACCTGGAAACCGCGCGCGTTGGGGATTGCTTCGGTTCGTTAGGACCGGCGGCCCGTGAAGGTCGTTAATCCAGGCGAGGCAGAATCCGTACAGGTTGGCACCATACCGAAGCGCGAAGGTGCCCGTGAATGCGACCGACCGATGGGGCATTTCACCGACGCGGGACCGAAGGCTAAAGGTCCCGTCTGTTCGGCTCCCTCCCTCCGAAGCATTTTCACTTTTGAGGGGCCGTAACGAAAATCGAAGCCCGGGGATGGTAGCGGGGAACTCAATGATCAACACCGACGTCAACGTCAACTACTTCACCGAGATCGAGGAACATTTTCAGTGCGCCCGTGGCACGGGTTTGTTTCTGATGTCGCCCCGTGATTATGCTCTGGCCAAAGCATGGCATGATGCTGGCATTCCCCTCCTGGCGGTGTTGCGCGGTATCGAGCGCACTTTCGAGAACCGGCGTAAGTCGTCGCCGAGAGTACAAATCGGGAACGTGAACTCGTTAGCCTACTGCTCTCAGGCAATCGCGGAGGAAGCTCAGGCGCTCGCTTACGCGGCACCATCCGGAAGCAATGAAATCAAGGCTCCATTCACGATCGAAGCAATTCACGAATTCATCCGACGCAGTGCGGACGCGCTGCGCGAGTCTGGGCATCAGGATCTTGCCCGATCCCTCGAAGCGCTAGATATCGATGTTTTGCATTCGGATCTTGAGCAACTGGAACAAAAGGTGACCACGATCGAAGAGAAGCTCATTGCGCGAGAGCGCAGCCTAGCGAGTGAAGAATCGCTCTCGGACGCACGTCATAGCCTAGAGCCGCAGCTAAAGCCGTTTAGGGGGAAAATGGGCGCCGACCAGATCGCCATGTTAGAGAAACACTTGCTGGAGCGGCATCTACTCAAAACTTCAGGGCTGCCGCGGCTGAGCTTGTTCTACCTGGCCCAATGAGGATCGAAAAGATTTACAAGCCCTTGATGTTGGCGTACAATCATTTTCATAGGCTCAGTTCGCGAGGCTGGCGCCAAGGGCGCTCCTTCCGGAGGATCCCAAGCAGATCACTTTTGGAAGGAGAGGTATGTTCACGCATCCCATGGCGCAGCGCATCGAGCTTTGGGCGGTTGACCGATTAATTCCGTTCGCTCGGAATCCGCGGACCCACTCCGAAGCGCAGGTTGCGCAGATCGCAGCCAGCATCGCGGAGTTCGGCTTCAACGTACCGATTTTGGTGGACACCAAGGACGGTATCATCGCTGGCCACGGTCGCCTTCTCGCCGCGCGCAAGCTTGGCCTCACCCACGTGCCGGTGATCGTCCTCGATCACCTCACGGATGCGCAGAAGCGCGCGTACATCATCGCGGACAACCAGCTGGCGCTGAACGCCGGCTGGGATGAAGAGTTGCTTCGCGTCGAGCTTGCGGCTTTGCAGGAGGACAACTTCAACGTCAATCTAATCGGCTTTGAGGATGGAGAACTGGCGCGGTTGCTCGCTGCACAAGACGCCGCCGAGGGGCTGACGGATGAGGACGCCGTCCCTGAACTTCCGGAAACGCCAATCTCGACGGCCGGCGACCTCTGGATCCTTGGAGACCACAGGCTTTTTGTGGGGGACGCAACCGATGCTCATGCTGTCGCGAAGCTGATGGCCGGCGCCCCAGCCGATCTGGTTTTCACCGATCCGCCCTACAACGTCGATTATGAAGGCTACACGGAGGAGCGTCTGAAGATCAAAGGCGACCGAATGTCGGACGCCGACTTCAAGAAGTTCCTGGAGGCCGTGTTTCGCTCGTACCGGAACCTGGTGAAGCCCGGCGCCTCCATGTACGTCTGTCACTCGTCGTCCTGGCAGCGTGAATTTCAGAACGCTCTGGAGGGGGCTGGCTTCGAGGTTCGCTGCCAAATCATCTGGGCTAAGAACACCTTCGCCTGGGGCTTCGGCCGCTACAAGTTCCAGCACGAGCCGATCTTCTACGCGCATGTGGCCGCTCAGAAGGATCCCTGGTATGGGGACAAGTCCCAATCGACGCTGTGGCAAGAAAAGAAGCCCGCGGCGAATCGAATTCACCCAACGGCTAAGCCGGTTGAGCTAGTGGAGCGCGCGCTCTTGAATAGCAGCAAGGCGGGCGATGTTGTAGCCGACCTGTTCGGTGGCTCGGGTTCAACGCTGATCGGCTGCGAGCGGCGCCGGCGTCACGCTCGACTGATGGAGATCGACCCGAAATACGCCGACTGTATCGTTCGGCGATATCAGGAATACACCGGCAAGCAGGCCTTACTCGACAGCGAAGGCCGAACATTCGATGAGGTCGCACTGGCACGCGCAGGAGCACCGGCATGAATGGAACGCTGCCGGCGGGAGATCGAGGCTATCGAAGCGGAGATAACTCCATAGCAGCAATTTATGGACCACTTTTTCTATGATTGTGCATCTGCGGCGGGTGACCGCTGGCTTCGACTTTGTTTCATCTGATGGCGCCCCCGTTTCTTTACTCGCCCGGCCATCTGGACTGGAACCGCAGGCTGGAAACATCCGTGAACGAAGTCGTTGTGACGTGACCGGTCCGTCACATCACTGGTTGGAAAAGGAAGTGCTCCCTTTCTTTACCTGACTTCTCGAGAGTTAACGCTGCGTCATCCACGCGGCGAGAGATGTTCGAGCAATCGCCTTGCGCCGTCACTTGCACCCGTAGGACCCACACCTGAACAGAATCCCCAACACCACTGCGAAAACTGCGATACCTATTCCCACACCAATTAGAACATTGCGTGTGGGGTGAGATTTTTTCGTCAGCTGTTTCACGGAGGTCACTTCGTCGAACGCAATCTGGCGGTCTCCGGCGCCTAGATTTGTTAGAGTGAAGCCGGAATCTGACACCTCTCCTCTTGCTCCTCGCAGTATCTGTTTGTTCTTGAGGCGAACCTCGATGTTGGTTCCCGTTGGTATTCCGGCAATCTGGCTTATCACGTTATCCGCGCCGAATGCCGCTGGGCCCAACTGCGTCACCATCAGCAACACTAGGGCAAGAGATAGTGCCTGTCGCATATACTCTCCTTTCAATTGAACGGACTGCTACCGCGTGTAGCAAGAGAGCCCTCACGAACTTGATCGTCCCCCCGGTGGCAGTTTCATTCGACGTCACAAACGGTTTAACGACCTAGCAGGCTGCTGAAAATCTCCTCCCGGAAGTATCCAAAAGGCGAATAAAATCGTCTTTTCCATATGCGCGGAGAAGACCAGCAGCAGCACGAGCTATTCGGGTACGGAACGTTGGAGGAGCGGGTGCCACAAGACCATCCGCTGCGCCCGATCCGGGCGATGGTGGATGAAGCATTGAGGGCCATGGACGGGCGCTTGGAGGAGATTTATCCGGAAGACGGTAGGAAGTCGATTCCGCCGGAGCGGTTGTTGCGTGCCTTGCTGTTGCAGATGCTGTATTCGATTCGCAGCGAGCGGATGCTGATGGAGCAGATGGAGTACAACCTGCTGTACCGGTGGTTCGTGGGATTGTCGATGAACGAAGAAGTGTGGCATCCGACGGTGTTCACCAAGAACCGGGACCGGCTGCTGGAAGGCGAGATCGCCGAGGAGTTCTTCCGCGTGGTGCTGAGGCAAGCCCGGCGCAAGAAGTTGTTATCGGACGAGCACTTCACGGTGGACGGGACGCTGATCGAAGCTTGGGCGGGGCAGAAGAGTTTCCAGCTCAAAGATGATGACGACATCTTGAAGCCGCCGCCTCCGCCGGACCCGGGCAGCAATCCGGCCATCGATTACCGCAAGCAGAAGCGTTCCAACGACACCCATCGATCCAAGACCGATCCGCTGGCGCGTCTGTACAAGAAGGCCAAAGGCGCGGAAGCAAAGCTGGCGTATCTGGGACATATCCTTACGGAGAATCGCAACGGACTGGTAGTGAACACGCGCGTGACGCTGGCCACGGGCACGGCCGAGCGCGCTGCGGCAATCGAGATGGCCGAAGAGATTCCCGGCGGGAGTAAGCGCGTGACGCTGGGCGCGGATCGAGCTTACGACACGGCGGATTTCGTGGAGCAGATGAAAGAGTTCCGGGTCACACCGCATGTGGCGCAGAACGACACCAACCGGCGCAGTGCGATCGATGCGCGGACCACCGGCCAGCCTGGGTATGCGATCAGTCAGCGAAAACGAAAACGGGTCGAGGAGGTCTTTGGCTGGATGAAGACCATCGCCTTGCAACGCAAGACGCGCTTCCGGGGACCGGACAAAGTCGGATGGATGTTCACCTTCGCGGCGGCCGCCTACAACCTGGTTCGAATGCGCAATCTCATGGCGCAGCCCGCCTAAATCACCCGCGGCAGCGGATTCACGACCGCTGCGGGGCCTCGAATGCACCCGCGGACACTTCCCTCCTTGCGCCAACCCTGCTCGTGAGCCTTCAAAAATGGTCTCCGCGAAATTCCAAGGCCACTTTTCAGCAGCCTGCTAAAGTAGTTACCGATAATGGCAATTATCGGGCGCTTAAGCTGTCACTTATCGGAGATGCCGACTGCATGTCCAAGTGGATAACTTCCGAGTGGGCGACCATCCATTCCCTATCCGACCAACACATTTCCAATGAGACTTTTATGGGAGATCCCTGCCCGCTTCGGGCAAGTGACGTTCTTTTGGCTGCGGGCACGCGCCGCTACCCAGCGAGTGTAGCAAGGGGAATGTGTGCAGCTACGAACGTTCGACGCCCGAGCCGCCTAGCTCGACGGGCTTGCCGTGCGGCGTATGGCGATAAGCGTCCGCCCAGGCTTCCTTTCGATCCAGCAACTCAGCCGAGTTCGACAGGCCCTTCTCTGTCACCAGCTTTTCGAGTGCGGCCAGCCAGTGGTGGTAGTAGCGCGAGCCGTCGTCCGGTTGGCCGCGGTCGGCTGCCGCCTTGAGCTCCGCTGCCAACGCCGCCGCCCATTCCTTCCATGTGAAATGACCCTGCGCGGAGAGGCGTACGGCCATCGCGAAGGCTTGGGCTTCCCAGGGCTCGGCGAAAACCGGTCCGCCTTCGTCGCGAGGCAGCGAAGACAACGCGTCGAAGGTCGCAGGATCGGGCACGGAGTTAGACGTGTTCAAGATAGCTGTCCCACATGTCGATGTAAACCGAATCGTGACTTGACGCCGTTTCGCCCCAAAGATCTCGTGCGGCGAAGCGGATCGAATAGAGATGCTGGGGCTGCTCTCCCTGCAACTGGGCATTGGTGTCAGGGAAGACAAAGATGCCATGATGCCGGGCTACAACGCCAGTTTTACTCCGTGCGTAGCGGGGCAGGCGGGTGTGGCCGACTGGGTTTATGTTGCGCGCGCGTACCCTCTGGCCGACTTTAAAGCGAGCTACGGCCTTCGACTCGGGCCGTGAAAAGTTCCCCCTGATCAGGGCCGTTTCCGCCGCGCGGGCGGCACTCAGAGCCGGAGTCGCCTTCTTCGAGTCTGGCGCTGCGTGGCCGGACTCGATCTCTTCCCGCGTGACGATCCCTGAACGAACAAGTGACTCCACTCTGCTGGAGAGCCAGCGCTCGTAATAACTCATGCGAAGGTAATCGACCGGCGGAATCAGTTCAACCCCGTGACGACTTACATCGATGTTGAAGCGCGCATCCCGGAGAGCCCGTGTAATCGCGTAAATTCGGCCCTCCCACTCGGCGTGAAACACGGGTTCGTTTTTCTCAATCTGAATCGGTCCCATGCCGTGCATGCCGCCCATATCGTGAATCCCGTTCATGCCGCACCTCCCTTGGGCGCGGATACTTTCGCCACGCCGATCATGGAGTCACGCGTCACGACAGCAGCAAGTTCTTCCTCGGTCAGCTTCTCGGTGCCCGCCGGTCTCTCCGGCAAAACCAGGTACCGGATCTCGGCCGTGCTGTCCCATACGCGGACTTCCACGTCTTCGGGAACGTCCAGTCCGAACTCGCGCATTACGCCGCGCGGATCGATCACGGCTCGCGAACGATAAGGAGCGGACTTGTACCACACGGGCGGCAAGCCTAGCACTGGCCAGGGATAACAGGAGCACAGCGTACACACAACGAGGTTGTGAATCTTGGGAGTATTTTCGACGACGATCAGGTGCTCACCAGTCTCGCCTTTATATCCGAGCTCGGCTATGGCAGGACCGCCGTCGGCGAGAAGTCGCTTCTTATACGCTGGATCGGTCCAGGCGCGTGCGACGACACGGGCGCCATTGCGGGGGCCAACCTTGTGCTCGAAAGTATCCACCAGGACGTCGAGTGCGGCCCGGTCCACCAGGCCTTTCTCGACCAGCAGCGATTCGAGCGCCTTGACTCGAAGTGCTGGGTCGGAGGGAACCACTTGGTGGTCGTGGCCATGATCGTTTTCTTGAGCGTGAGCAAAGTCTTGCGCTGCCGCCACTCCGGCAGTCGCCAGGAAACCACGTCGAGTTGTGCTCATGAAAACTCCTCTCGTCGCGAAGATAAAGACTTCACCCGCTCAGTTTACCGGATCAGAAAACGGATTGCGCCTGAATCACGGCGCACCCGGACAGAACCTTGCAAATTGGCGGCTCTGAAAGGTCTCTGGTTCACGTTGCGCTAGAGGTGTTCTCTTAGGAAGTTCATGAGGCGTTGTTTTGCATCGGCGGCAGCATCTGGCTGATATCCGCTCTTACCTGTGAGCCTCCCGACGATCTTCACGAATCCGTTGGCTGGCTGGTTCATAAAGCCGTGCCCAGCCTCCGGATAAACTTTCATGTCATGCGGTATGCGGTGGACTTCGAGCTCACTCTTCAGCCGTTCCGCATCCGCCGCCAGCCAATCCTTAGCGCCGTAGCTTGCTACCACCGGGCAACTACCTTCCATCGAGAGCGGCACCTGACCATAAAACGGTGCGCTTACTCGGAACAGTCCTGTCTTGCCCAGCAGGAGTGCAAAACCGCCGCCCATACACAAGCCCATCACAGCCACGCGCTCCGAATCTACATAGCTCTGCTTCGCCAGCCAATTCCGCGCGTCGATCAGGTCTTGAACGCCCTGCCCTTTGCCGGTCTTTAATTCGCTCATGACTTTGCGGACACAAGCAAACCACGATCCCCGGCTAAATATATCCGGCAGCATCACGGCGTACCCTTCAGACGCCAGATCATCGGCGACCCGCGTCATTTCGTCATTCATGCCGAAGATCTCGTAGATGAACAGCAGACCGGGAACGCGGGCCGGACTGCTCGGGCGGCTCACGTAAGCCGGCATTGAGAATCCGTCTGAGCAAGGGAAATGTTCGTGAGAACGCGTAAGCTCCGCCGCCTTAACAGGATTCATAGCCTACCCCCTCGATAGATCGATCTTTAGGTGACATACCTCACCCATCCCACCTTTGCCGATGGGCGCAATAATTTCATGCGGGCCGAGTTTGTCGCCGGGAGAGAGCGGCATTTGTTTGTCAGAGCTAAGTTTAGCCGATCAGAAAGCGATTGTGCCTGTATTACGGCGCACTCGGAGAGCGTCGGGATAAACCGGCATGTTGTAGGGGATGAAAGAGCCCTACAGGAAAGGAGAACAGCGAATCCATCCTGGCCTCGAGTCTTGCGAGCGGCATCGTGAGGTGTCGGTCGAAGCGTAGACAGAGGCATCAGTGGGCGGGGCTATTGAGCTTCGAAAAGCCGTTGGTACAGGATGCCGACTCCATTCCGAGAGGAGGAAGGCAACACGACAGCCACGTTAACTCGCGAGTGGCCTGTTGGTCCTGCGTAGTCTTAGAACCCGCGCACGCTGAGAAACAACATGCACGAGAACCGAGAGGGCTCCTGTACGTCTTGGCTTCCACAGCAAGACCGGTCCGCGAAGGCCATAAACCGAACGGCGGACGTGAACGTTCAGGAGCAGTCGGACTGCGTCGTAGTACCCGTGAACCAGCCGAACAAAGAAGGGCCACCTTCGGCGGAGGCTGGGGAGGGAAGGACGCAGACCGAGGAGAACATCGTTCCATCACACATGCACCCGACACAGAGCGGGAAGCGCATGTCCCAGGGGTTGAACGGTGTGCGGCAAGCAGCAAAAGAGAGGAAGCAGGAACGGTTCACCGCTCTGCTCCACCATATGAGCGTTGATCTGCTGCGGGATAGCTTTTTCGCATTAAAGCGGCAAGCTGCACCGGGAGTGGATGGCGTGACGTGGCAGGAGTATGAAACCGGATTGGAGGATCGACTTGTCGATCTGCACAGCCGGGTGCACCGGGGAGCGTATCGGGCCAAGCCCTCGCGGAGAGTCTATATACCGAAGCCGGACGGGCGGCAACGCCCGTTAGGCATCGCGACGCTGGAGGACAAACTTGTTCAACAGGCCGCGGTGACCATTCTCAACCAGATTTACGAGGTGGACTTCAAAGGCTTTTCGTATGGGTTCCGGCCCGGTCGCAGCCCGCATCAAGCGCTGGACGCGCTGTATGTGGGCATCCAACGGAAGCGAGTGAACTGGGTGCTCGATGCCGACATTCAGGGCTTTTTCGACAATGTATCGCACGATTGGGCCTTGCAGTTCATCGAGCATCGCGTGGCCGATCGCCGGATGCTTCGTCTGATCCAGAAATGGCTGAAGGCGGGAGTATCGGAAGACGGTCAGTGGTCGGAGACGGACGTGGGCACGCCGCAGGGAGCCGTGGTTTCTCCATTGCTCGCCAACGTGTATCTCCATTACGTCTTCGATCTATGGGTGGAAACCTGGCGCAGGAAAGTGGCACGGGGCGATGTGATTGTCGTCCGCTACGCCGATGATCTTGTGGTGGGCTTTCAACACCGAGCTGACGCCGAGCGGTTCCTGGAAGAGTTTCGGGAGCGGCTGGCTAAGTTCGGTTTGGGATTACATGCAGAGAAGACACGATTGATCGAGTTCGGGCGGTTCGCCGCCGAAAACCGAATGCTGCGTGGCGAGGGAAAGCCGGAGACCTTTACGTTTCTGGGTTTCACCCACTTCTGTGGGCGGACCACTCACGCCGGAGTTTTCACCGTCTGGCGGATTACGGCCAAGAAGCGGATGGTTGCGAAGTTGAAAGCCCTCAAGGTGGAACTTCAACGCCGGAAGCATGACCCTACCCGCGAGACTGGCGCATGGCTTCGGACGGTGGTGCTGGGTTATTACCGATATCACGCTGTCCCAGGGAACTCGGCTCAGTTGCGCGTCTTCTGGCGGCGCGCTTGCAGGCTCTGGCGGAATGTTTTAGTTCGTCGCAGTCAACGCGCCCAGGTGCGTTGGGGACGTCTGTTCCCCATCCTGTACCGGTGGATTCCTCAACCCCGCGTTCTGCATCCCTATCCCCATGTTCGCTTCGCCGCCACTCATCCTCGGTAAGAGCCGTGTGCGTAAACTCGCACGGATCTGTGCGGGGGGCGATCAGCGATGGTCGTCCCTACCGCGACAGTTATTCCACTTTGACTGGTAACCCGCAAACCGAAGAAGTGCCATTTCGCAAGCTTCCGATAATGGCTGACATCAGGCTGTGAATGCGGCCGGTCACTTCGACGGTTTGGCGACTTTTCGTCCAAGTGGGTTGAGCACAGCGCGTTTGCGAGGATCTATTTTGCATTCTAGGACTGTTTCCTTGCAGGTGGCTATGCCAGTAGAGGCCGAGCTGATCGTCTCGATCAGTGACTTGACGAACCTCTGATGCAACGGGGCTAGAAGAGAATCTTCAAGCCAAACTGAATCTGGCGCGAAGTTCCGATGATCGTAGTGATCGCGCCGGCGTTCGCCGCTGGCGCACCGGTCGCAGTCAACGCCCCCGCCGCGGGAAGTCCTAGATTGGTGTGATTGAAAATATTGAAGAACTCCGCGCGAAACTGAAGTTTGATTTGCTCGCGGATCACGGTGTCCTTGAGCACCGAAAAATCGGTGGTAACGAAGCCCGGAGAAGTTCCAATTGATCTCCCTGCGTTGCCGAAGGTACCCACGTCCTGCAACGTGAAGCACGCCGGATTGAACCAGTGAGCGGCGCTTTGGTTGGCGGTGATGTCGCAGCCGGCCACGTAATTGGGCCGGGTTTGATCGAAGGAGTTTCCGGTCAGAGTGCGGTCAAAGCCGGTGGTGATGGTGTACGGCAAACCGGTGCGGGCAGTTTCGATACCGGTAATCTGCCAGCCGTCTTTCAAACGATTGCCATGGAAGGGAAGGCGATAGAGCGCGTTCACGACTAGGTTGTGTTGGATGTTGGTTACGCACAGGCCCTTGTCGACGTTGAAGTTATAGGGGTTGGTAAGCGAAGACGATCCGGCGTTGCCTCCCAAGCCGGCGTATGTGTAACCCTGATCGATGCACTTGGAGAACATATAAGAGACGCTGCCCTGAAAGCTGTTACCGAAGCGTTGATTGAAGCTGGTCTGCAAGCCATGAAACTTGGAGGAGCTGACCGGGTCCAACTCATCGAGAGTCGAGAGCGACGGATTGATACGAGGATTCGCTCCGGCGGCGGTTCCAAGGTGGTAGGCGCCACTCGAATCGATGGTGGCAATCGGAGGATTGTAATCGTGGAAGGCGAGCAGATGCACGCCACGAGATCCGATGTAACCCACGGTCAAGACAGAACCCGCTAACAACTCGCGCTGAACGTTCAAATTCCACTGAATCTGATAAGGAGTCGTGGTGATGTTGTAATCGGTCCCGTTTGTCGTTCCGACTAATCCCCCGCTGCTGGCCTGGACTCCCGCGGGGAACGTGAGGGGTTTGGCGGCTGAGGTGGTCGCGGTAAAAAGCTGGTAGGGGGCGGCGATCCCGTAGGCGGAGGAGAACACATAGGTCTGATAAGGGTCGTGCATGATACTGAAGCCGCCGCGGAGGGAGGTCTTGTGATCGCCAAACACGTCGTAGGCGAACCCGAAGCGCGGGTCCCAGTTGTTCTTAGCGGGATTGGTGACGAAGGCGTTTGGCACGGGGGCAAACCCGCCGAATGGGGGGGTGATGACATTGTGCAGCAGTTGGTCGGCCTCAGTCGGGTTAGACTGCCATTCATAGCGCAAACCCACGTTCACAGTGAGGCGGCGCGATACTTTCCAATCGTCCTGAATATACGGAGCCAGCGCCGTATCACGGAAATGGCGCGTGCCGTTGGCGCCGCCGATAGGAACGTACGTGACGCTCTGCGCGTTGCCGGCCAGGAACAGCGCCAGACTATTAAAAGCCCAGTTGCCGTTGTACTGATTCGTCGTCACGTAAGTCATTCGCTGGTTGCGAAGCTTAGCGCCAATCTTAATAGTGTGGCTGCCCTTTGTCCAAATCAAGTCGTCGCTTTGGGTGAATTTGTTTTGGATGTATTGGAAATTGGAAACGATGCCGGCTCCAATGGCGGTCAGGCCCGGCACGGCGATGAAAGTGTCCTGGCGATTTTGCCCTGGGAAAACCTGCAACGCGGATGTGGCTGACGTGGGAGGTTCAATTTCGGCGCTGGTCGGACGCGAAAACGAAGTGCTGAACGAGTTGACCAGGTTGGCCGAGAAAACATGCCGCTCCTGGAGAGTGGCAAACTGATTCTTGCTATTGTCGTACGTCGTCCACAGGGGAATTTGGTAAGGGTTGGTCAAGTAACCCCGATCGGAAAGGTAGCGGGCGAAAACGGTGTCTTTGTCGGAGATCACGTAATCTATGCGGCCCAGAAAATAGTCTTCCTGCGCGGTTTGATTGGCGGTTTGAAACAAATAGCCCGTCCCGTTGCCCAAATCCACGGTGGGCAACGGGTACAACGCAGCCACTGGAGCCATGGTCGCCGTAGCGGCGCTGCGGCTGGCAGCGGTCGGTACAAAGTTCTTGTTGGTGACGCCCAGTAATTGGCGGATGCCCTCGTAGTTTCCGAAGAAGAACAGCTTGTCCTTCTTGATGGGACCACCAATGCTGGCGCCGAACTGATTTTTGCGGAAAGGAGCTACGTGCGCTACGGTGTCGCCGGGAGCGACGAAGCTTTCGAAAAAATTGCGCGCGTCCAGTTTGCTATTGCGGAGGAAATCGTAGATGGAGCCGTGAACCGCATTAGAACCGGATTTCGTGGCGGCGTTAATCACCGCGCCATTGCCGCCGAATTCTGCTCCGTAGGTATTGGTGAGCGTTTGGAATTCCGCGATGGCCTCGATGCCCAGCGACGTTCCCGTCACGCCGGCGCCGGAACCGCGCTGCCACCAGTTCTGCAAATTTTCGCCGTCGAGTAGGATCGCGGCGCCTTCGGGGCGTCCGCCCGCCACTGAAAACGTGGCGTTGCGTCCGATCAAATTACTGATTGGGCCAGCGGTATAGGCCACGGCGCCCGGAGCCAGGAGAACGAGTTGCTCGAAGTTACGGCCGTTTAAGGGTAACTCGCGGATTTGATTTTGGTTCACCAGGGAAGATACCGCGGAGGTGGTGGTTTCCACTTGCGAAATCTGGCTTTCGACGTTGACGGTCTGTTCCGAACGGCCTACCGGCAATTGGAAATCAATGACCGGCGCGCTCCCGACATCGAGCGTAATGCTCTTGCGGATGACAGTCTGAAAGCCGGTTTTGGTGGCTTGAAGTTCATAATCGCCGATGCCGAGATCGGGAACCAGATAGCGCCCCTGAGAATCGCTCATGATGGTACGCATTAGCGCCGTTCCGGTATTCGTGACGCGGATCTCGGCCGCTGGAACCGCCGCGCCGGATACATCGGTAATGGTTCCAGAGACCGACGCAGTGGCAGCTTGCCCATGGAGCTTACTTGCCGAGAACATCGACGCTAATAGCATTGCGGCAAACGAAAGACCAATTCCTAATCGAGTCATCCCCGTCCCCCTATTCCATTTCGAATTCCCGAAACCCGCATGCGCAACCCCATTTGCTGCATACCGGTTCATAGAACCAATCGCGAGAATACATGAGAGGAGTGCAGGTGTCAATCGCGCGCGGCTCTAGCAGGCTGCTGAAAATCTCCTCCCGGAAGTATCCAAAAGGCGAATAAAATCGTCTTTTGTATATGCGCGGAGAAGACCAGCAACAGCACGAGCTATTTGGGTACGGAACGTTGGAGGAGCGGGTGCCGCAAGACCATCCGCTGCGCCCGATCCGGGCGATGGTGGATGAAGCATTGAGGGCCATGGACGGGCGCTTGGAGGAGATTTATCCGGAAGACGGTAGGAAGTCGATTCCGCCGGAGCGGTTGTTGCGTGCCTTGCTGTTGCAGATGCTGTATTCGATTCGCAGCGAGCGGATGCTGATGGAGCAGATGGAGTACAACCTGCTGTACCGGTGGTTTGTTGGGTTGTCGATGAACGAAGAAGTGTGGCATCCGACGGTGTTCACCAAGAACCGGGACCGGCTGCTGGAAGGCGAGATCGCCGAGGAGTTCTTCCGCGTGGTGCTGCGGCAAGCGCGGCGCAAGAAGTTGTTATCGGACGAGCACTTCACGGTGGACGGGACGCTGATCGAAGCTTGGGCGGGGCAGAAGAGTTTCCAGCTCAAAGATGATGACGACATCTTGAAGCCGCCGCCTCCGCCGGACCCAGGCAGCAATCCGGCCATCGATTACCGCAAGCAGAAGCGTTCCAACGACACCCATCGATCCAAGACCGATCCGCTGGCGCGTCTGTACAAGAAGGCCAAAGGCGCGGAAGCAAAGCTGGCGTATCTGGGACATATCCTTACAGAGAATCGCAACGGACTGGTAGTGAACACGCGCGTGACGCTGGCCACGGGCACGGCCGAGCGCGCTGCGGCGATCGAGATGGCGGAAGAGATTCCCGGCGGGAGTAAGCGCGTGACGCTGGGCGCGGATCGAGCTTACGACACCGCGCACTTCGTGGAGCAGATGAAAGAGTTCCGGGTCACACCGCATGTGGCGCAGAACGACACCAACCGGCGTAGCGCCATCGATGGGCGGACCACGAGTCAGCCGGGATATGCGATCAGCCAACGAAAACGAAAACGGGTCGAGGAGGTCTTTGGCTGGATGAAAACCATCGCCTTGCAACGCAAGACGCGGTTCCGGGGCCCGGACAAAGTCGGATGGATGTTCACCTTCGCCGCGACGGCTTACAATCTGGTTCGGATGCGCAATCTCATGGCGCAGCCTGCCTAAATTACCGTCGGCAGCGGATTCACGGCCACTTCGCGGCCGCGAATGCACTCGCCGACGCTTCACTCCTCGCGCCAACCCTGCTCGTGAGCCTTCAAAAATGGTCTCCGGGAAATCCCAAGGCTACTTTTCAGCAGCCTGTTAGATGGGGAGCCATCCTAGTCCGCCTGAAGGCCGGCTCCTCCACGATCACAAAAGTCCCATTGAGCGGCATTAGCGGTAGGTATCGATAAGGCGCAACGCTTCCGGTGGGGCGCCGTCTGTGGTACCGTGATGGCCCGGAGGTGCTCTCATGCCAGTGGCTGCACGTGCAAAGGCTCCCGAGACCGAAACCGTCTCAATCCAAGAACGCATCGAGCGACGAGCGTACGAACTCTATGTCCAACGAGGCAATCAATCGGGCTCGGAGCTTGAGGACTGGCTCCAGGCCGAAGGGGAGATTCGTCAGAATCAAGAAGACAGCATAAATGAAGACTGAATTCACCCTAGGCACACCGCTGAGTACGATACCATGATGTGCTTTGTCGCTACCCGATGTAGGTTAACTCAGATTGTATTTGGCCATCTTGTAGCGCATGCGATCCCGGCTGATACGCAAAATTCGCGCCGCATCGGACTGATTTCCGCCAGCTTGTTCCAGAGCGTCCGCTAGTAACCACTTTTCGCGCTCCTCGAACGATCCGGAAGAGTCAAGAGCCTTTACGGTTCCGCCCGACGACGCGGCCGCGGCTTGTGCCCGTCCCTCAGCCTTGTAGATCGGCAGGTCCTCGACATCGATCATATCGCTCATTGTCATCATGCAAGCGTGACCGAGCGCGTTTTCGAGTTCGCGAATATTGCCAGGCCAGGAGTGCCGCGCAAGCAGGATCTGGCCGCGGCGGGTGATTCCCTTGACTTCCTTGTTGAATTGTTCGGAAAACCGCTTCAATAGGAATGCCTCTAGCAGGGGCAAGTCTTCTTTCCGTTCGGCTAGCGCGGGCGTTTTCAATTCGACCATCGCCAACCGGTAATACAAGTCTTCACGGAACTGCTTTTGCGCGATTAATTCAGGCACGTCACGGTTGGTAGCGGCCAATACGCGCACATCAACTTTGCGGGGCGTCACCGATCCGACGCGCGTCACTTCCTGATTCTGCAGCACCCGTAGAAGCTTGGCCTG
Source organism: Bryobacterales bacterium (assembly GCA_963760575.1). Taxonomy (GTDB): domain Bacteria; phylum Acidobacteriota; class Terriglobia; order Bryobacterales; family Bryobacteraceae; genus Palsa-187. The sequence goes on along the minus strand of CAVXEM010000060.1, from coordinate 170,638 downwards.
CGTGCTGAGCGGCATGTCGCCGATCTCATCGAGAAAGAGAGTACCGCCATGGGCGAACTCGACCAGACCCATTTTATCGCTGGTGGCTCCGGTGAAAGCTCCCTTCACATAGCCGAATAGTTCACTTTCGAACAGCGTTTCAACCACTGCGGAACAGTTGCAGATGACCAGGCGACCGGAACTCGCTGGGCTCAGATTGTGCAGTGCCTTGGCCACAAGGTCCTTCCCGGTTCCGGTCGGACCGGTGATGAGAGCGGAGCGGTAGTGGGGAGCCACGCGGCGGATACGCGCGAAAAGATCCCACATCAGCGGACTGCGCCCGATCATGCCCTCGAATTGGCACGTGTCGAGCAGCGCGCTATCTAGCTGCATTGCACGCTGACGCTGGCGCGCGTCAGCTAGCAGCCTTTCCACCCGACTACGCAATAGCGGGATGGAACCGGCTTATTCAGATAATCGCTGGCGCCCTTCTGGATCGCTTCCACTGCAGTTTCAGACCCGTAGTGTGCGGTCATCAGAATCACTTCGATGGTAGGATCGAACTCGACGATCCGTTCCAGTACCTCCAAACCAGTCATCTTGGGCATCATCAGGTCCAGAAGTACAATCTGCGGATGCTCCCGATAAACCAATTCCAGCCCCTCTTCCGCATCCGTCTCGGTGAAGATCGCAAGCCCCTCTTGTCGAAGCGACTCCGAGAGAAGCTCAAGGTTTGAGGGAGTATCGTCAATTGCAACAAGTCTCACTGTCGGGGGCATGGGTCTCGTCCTGTAAGGTTAGTTTTGGTTTGGTGTCTGAGCATAGGAATCGAGCTGTGACCGGAGGCGATGCTGCGCTCACCCTAACAACTCTCCTACTATTTGACGCAGATGCGAAAGGTTCACCGGTTTCGAGATATGACATGTGAAACCGGCAGCGAGTGCTTTTTCCTGGTCGCCATGCATGGCGTAGGCCGTCATAGCGATCGCCGGGGTATCGGCAAACTGGGCATCGCGGCGAAGCTCGCCAATCACGCCGTAGCCGTCCAAAACTGGCATCTGAATATCGAGAATCAGCAACCTGGGTAATGCGCTTCGAGCCATTTGCAGGGCCTCCCCGCCATCCGCTGCCTCGATCACCTCGTAGCCGGCCGCTTCCAGAGCCAGCCGGGCCACCTCCCGGTTTCCAGCGTTGTCATCTGCAACCAGGATTGTCATTTTGCTGATACCACGTTTCGCAGCACCTCTAACAGACGCTGTTTCTGGATCGGTTTCATCAGGTAGGCCGCCGCGCCCATCCGGTTCGCAGAAGACGCGCTGGGCTCCAGTACCGATGCGATCACAACCGGGATGTCTTTCGTTTCATTGCGCTCCTTCAATCGCTTCAGAAGGTGCAGTCCTTCTTTCGGACTACCCGGCATTCGGAGATCGAGGATGACCACGTCAGGTCTTTGGAACGCCAGAGCGGTGAGGGCGGATTCCACGCTGTCGCTGATTGTCACCTCATAGCCTTCGGGCTTGAGATAATCTTCCATTAACTGGGCAGAGGAGCTGTCGTCTTCCACCACCAACACTTTAATATTTCTGGAAGAGCGCGGCATGCGTCCATCCAGCGTGAACGTGAAATGGCTTCCTTGGCCTACTTCACTTTCCACCCAAATTCGGCCCCCCATCTGTTCCACCAGCGTCTTCGTAATGGCAAGACCGAGACCGGTCCCTTCTCTGACGCCTCTGGTTGTGGAAGCCACCTGGTGGAACCGGCTGAAGATGGCCTCGTGTTGTTCGGCCGGAATGCCGATCCCGTTGTCAGCAACCGTGATGGCCACTTGATTAGCGTGCTCGCCGGTACGCACTATAACCTTGCCGCCCGCCGGCGTAAACTTCACGGCGTTCGAAAGCAAATTGAGCAAGATCTGCTTGGTCCTCAGTGGGTCGCCCCAGACCATGATCTCTCGTTGCGCCTCATTATCCAGTTGGACGCCTCTCTCGTCTGCAAGAGGCCGAGCCATTCCCAGCGCGTCAGTAAGCAAGCTCTGCAGATCACAGGACTCTTTGTGTAACTCAAGATGGCCCGCTTCAATCTTGCTGAGGTCCAGAATGTCGTTAATAAGATTGAGAAGGTGCTGAGAGTCTTTGCCGATGTGGCCGACGAAGCGCCTCTGCTTCTCGTTTAGTTGCCCAACGGTTTCCTCCGCCAAAAGCTGCGTGTAACCCATGATCGTGTTGAGCGGCGAACGAAGCTCATGGCTCATGGAAGCAAGAAATTCACTCTTGGCCGCGTTGGCGGCTTCGGCGAGATGCCGGGCTTCCTTTAAGGCGGATTCGGCTTCTTTGCGATACGTAACGTCGCGCACGATGGCGGCAGTATGGACTTTGCCTCCTTCGGTCTGAAACGGGCTTAAGACGATGTCTACCGGGAACCGGCTTCCGTCTTTACGGAGACCGTAGAGATCCACATTTGAGCCCATGGGACGCTTGGTTGGGTGCGCGGCATACGCCGCGCGATGCTTTGAATGAACTCGCTCGTGCTTCTTCTGGAATCAGTCGTTCCACCGGCTGATTTAACAACTCGGAAGAACTATATCCAAAGAGATCTTCAACAGTGGCATTGGCCCGCACAATCCTGCCCCCGGAGTCCACTTCGAGAATGGCATCCGGTGCGGCATCCAGGAGGTCATGAAAAAGCTTCTCCGCAGAAGCTCGGGCTTGGGCTTCGTGCAGTTGTTCAGAAGCCACAGATCGTTTTGCCCTGGCCTTAGGCATAAGGATCTTCCTCTCGAAACGCGGTCGGCTTCGCAATCCTCCAGGAAGGGCAGCCGGCGGCAGAATGATATCACATCCATTATGACGCTGAGAACGGACTTGGGGTCATGGTGCGCTCTGCGAAGCCAGTCAAGCGACCGTTAATGAACATTATCGGATGAGGAATACGCACATATTCGGGCCACGACAATCCACAACTCCTGGGGGATATTTCTCAGGACTGATCAGCACGCGAGCTAACTATCATCATTGCAATGTTCTGACGGGAACCGACTTTGGTGCCTAACGTGCTGAATAGGGTGATTCGTGGAGGGAAACGAGGATGCAAACGAAGCCCGTTGTTAGCTCGAGAAAGAAAGCGCTCCAGGCCAAGCTCTATGAGCTTCTACAGCCGTCGCCAGAGCGCGAGGAGATTAAGGTGGAGACCTTCGCCGATCCACTTGACCAACTCAGTTCTGCGACTACGCGCGAACTAGCGATTCATCTAGTGGACCGAAATTCCCGCCTGGTAGCGCAAGTACGGTCCGCCCTCACCAGAATCGACGATGGCTCATACGGGCTTTGTGAGAGCTGTGAGAGTCCGATCGCACCCAAACGATTGGATGCCGTACCATGGGCTCCTCTCTGTGTATCTTGCCAAGCCCGCCAGGAAGCAACGCAAATCGATTCGGGACACTTCGCGGATGCGGCCTGATCACTACATGGCGAATCGCTTCCAAGTGTCACGAATGCCCTCTGGAATCGTAGCTTTAGTTGGTGATCTTCACATTGACCGCCAAGCACTCGACCTGATAGCCGCGGAGTTTCATTGGTCGGTGAAACAGTTTCGGACCATTTGTGAACTAACTTTGGCGAACGATAACAACTTGATAGCGGTACTGTTCGACCCGAAGAATTTGTCACTTCCGCAGGAGCGCGCATTGCGCGTCATTCTGGAGGCCGCCCCAGGCGCGCTTCCGATTCTATGCCATCGGTTTTCGGAAGTGGTTGACTGGCCACAATTGGCTGAAGCCGGAGCCTTTCATTCTCTCCGATTTCCTTTAGACTTGCGTGAAGCCCGGCAGACTCTGGGGTTCGTCTGGGCAGCCAGATGCCATTCCGCGGCATTCTCACGGCAGGTCCGTCACAACCCCAAGCAGGCCGTTAGCGATCAGACTCGGGAGTCCGCCGGTGTTCGCGCAACAGGAATGGTTGCCTAGGTGATTACCGAAGCTCTCCATTCGACGATAGTGCGCAACCCGGCTCCAAGTGTTGGGGAATGTCACTCACAGCTACATAACGAAGACTGATTCCGGACACTCGTTTCGAAGGAAAGCTGTTAGTCTAGCCGTCGTACAGAGCCGCAATAGTTGGAATACCAATTGCACAGATTGGCAGCATGAACCGGAAGAATCAAATCTGCACGCTAAATCTCTGGGTTGACGAAACGCGCGTTCGAGCTCGCAATTGCGCGACTGACGAACGCCTCAATCGGGGGTTCTCCCGCTTACAAGACATTCAACTAGTCCGTAACCATCGGCAAGATCCGCTTTTTGGAAAGTCGATCGAGGAGCGGATCGTCTGGCGCGAACTTCTCGAACTTGAGTTGCAAGACGTAGACGAACAGATCGAGCGAATATCTGCCGCTGCGGGACACAACCCGACCTCTGAGCCACACTAAAAAGCATTGCTGCGGAGCATCCCGAGTTACCCGGTACCAATCCAATCCGAAGGCGTATAGCCTTGAGATGACGAAGATCAAGAAAAATGACGGCCTTTGACATGGTCACCCTCTTCAACAGAGAAAACTTATGACTACCTCGCAGAAAATCGCCAAGTCTGAAGCTTCCATCAGCGCGATGGACGCCATCTATCATCGCCGCGCCGTGCGGGACTACACGCCCGAGAAAATCGACGAGGCCGTCATCCGTAAACTGTTGGATGCCGCCGTCCATGCCCCGACGGCCATACATGAGGAGCCGTGGGCCTTTGCGATTATTCAGGACAGGGCCCTGCTGAAGCGCCTGTCGGACAACGTTAAGGAACTGCTGGTAAGCGGGGCTGACCCCATTCATCCACTGCTCAAGGCCCATGGGGCCGGTCGTTTCACAAGCCCCGAGTTCAATGCTTTCTATAATGCCGGAACGCTGGTGGTTATCTACGGGAAGCCGCTCGGGCCATTCGTGGTTGCCGATTGCTGGCTAGCGGCGGAGAACCTCATGCTGGCCGCCTGCGCGCATGGGCTTGGCACTTGCCCGATCGGCCTTGCGGTTGCAGCGTTGAATACGCCGCAGTGGAAGAGGCAGCTTGGCGTCCCCGCTGAAATGACAGCCATCGCCCCGATTATCGTGGGATTGCCTGCTGGCGAAACACCGCCCGTACCCCGCAAGCCGCCGGAAATTCTTTACTGGAAATAGAGTCCGTGGCGAAACGAACCTTACCCTTGTCTGAAGTTACCCTCTGATCGAACCGGGCCCGGTGGTTCTGGTTTCGACCATAAATAGTTGATCGCGGCAGAGGCTGCTTAGCGGCCGAGGGGCTTACTGCGAATCACCTGCAAATCGAATGGGTCCTTCGAGCCCGTTAACACCAGATAACTGGAGTCGTGCGGGCGGCTCCGGGGGGACAAACAATCCGTCAGGGGATATTCGGCGATGGCCGTTTTTTCGTCTCGGCAGAGCGGACAGGTCGCGACTGTAACGTTTCGTTCCCTCAGCCAGTAAGCTCTGGCTTGTGGCTTTCGAAGGGCCCCCACCGTCTGCGCAACATTTCCGGACTCGATCCACTCGCTCAGCACCTCTGTTCCGTTCTCGTGAATCACTTTGATCTGATATTCAACACCATGGTTGTGCGGCATAAGTGTCTCCTCTTTAACGGCACTTGCAAAAGACCGTGTTCCCAGTGGCGATGGCGGGTCAGTGAACCGGGGCTGCCTTAGCGGAACTCTCCCAAGAGATAAGCAACGGCCCGACGTTCACAACCGTTTATTGGGTCGTGTAGGTAAAACCTCCCCAGCCCAGACCGATCAGCCCTAGCGTTCCCGGAATGAATACCGGTTCAAGAGAGCCATCAGTTTCGCGGCCGCCTTGGGCGCGCGAACTCCCTTGTTCACGATATCTCTGTTCTCCAGTTTTTTGCCGTATAGCGTGGCGTTATCGTCCAGGTCCTGCCGCAATGTCGCGCCTTCCAGCGCAATACCGGCGAACAGTCCCTGCGATCGCGACCACGACAAAATATCCGCATGCATTTGGGCGTCGGTTTGAGCCGTTGCCGTGCGTCCCACGGGGCCTGCTGCAACCGAGCCTTCCGCGCCTAGAGTGAACTTGCTCTCCAGCAGTTTGTCCGCTCCCCGCTCACTCATCACCAACATGATTAAGTCCGTTGAAGAGCCGCCGATCTGGAAGCCAAAACTCCCACCCTCGATGCGGACCGTCGCCGGCGCGGACCAACCCGTGCCGCGCTTGTTCCGACACGACATGTAGCCTTTCCCATATTTACCGCCAACGATGAAGGCGCCGGTCTTGAGGTCCGGTACAATCACTATGCAGTGAGCCTTCTCCAGCAGTTCCTGAGGAATGCCCTTATCCGGCGCTCCCATGATCTCTGAAAACACAACCGCTGCCTCGTCGAGCCGCTTTGCAGGCTCGTTGTCTTTGGCCAGCAATGGCGTAAGAGCCAATCCAGCCACGATAATGAATCTCATTTTTCACCTCTTTCAATCGACTGAACATTTTACAGGCGACTAGCTTCGTCCTTGCACGAGCTATGCCAAGTCTTCCTGGACAACACATGCCCAAGCGATCCTGGCTTTTTCAAAGCATTCGGTGGGTGAAGTAGGGGCGTCACGCGCGACCCGCGATCAAAGATGCGCTATTTCCCCCAACATTCGCGTAGCGCGCGATTGATGTTCTGCTAATCCATTTGCGGGTTGCCTTTACGGCGGGCCACAACGTGATGAATGCCAGAAACGGAGCCATTTGAAGCAACCACCCGGATGGAACCGTACGCAAGACCGGGGCGAAGTGGCGGGACATCATTAAGTTTCGAGCGGCTGCGCGTTACGGACCGAGAAATGCTTGTACCAAGCGTGAAACGTGCGGGCCGAGATTTTGCGAGTAAGCGCCAAGCCCGGTCTCCAACGGGTCACTAGTAAAAGCAGCAAAGGAGGAAAAGCAAATGAAATTCTCTAGAACAGTGCCAACGCTATTTTGCCTTGCGCTCATGGGCGCAACATTCTCACCGAGTGCCAGGGCGGACGCTTGGGACAAGAAGACCACAATCACATTCAGCGGACCGGTACAGATTCCGGGGGTTCATCAGCCGGGTTGGGGCGTGTTGCCGGCGGGTACATACGTGTTCAAAGTGGTGGACTCGGGGTCCAACCGTCACATCGTCCAGATCTTCAGCAAGGACGAATTGACGGTATACGCCACCATCTTGGCTATCCCGAATCTTCGTATGAAAGCCACCGATAAGACTGTCATCACTTTCCGTGAGAGACCGGCGGGTCAGCCCGAAGCGCTGCATGCATGGTTTTATCCCGGTAAGGAGTGGGGCGAGGAATTCGTCTACCCCAAGGCGCAGGCAATCGAACTGGCCAAATCGACAAGTACACCCGTTCTCGAAATGCCGGCTACTGTAACAGTTGAGGCTGCGAAACCAGAAGAACCGAAGGTTATCGCGGAACTGAAGGAGGCGCCTGTCACGGCGGTCGAGCCGTCGGGAAAGGAAGTAGAAATCGCCCAGGTAGTGACTCCTCCGCCGGCTGCCGAGACGCTGGTCGCGCAAAGCACTCCAGCGCCAGAGCTACCGAAGACTGCAAGCCCGCTGCCGTTGATCGCGCTCTTCGGGTTGTTGGCGTTGGGAGGGGGATTGACCCTCCGTGCCGTGCAAGTGCGCGTGCGGTAAAGGTACTCCCGTCTTCTAGTCGGTACGCCAGCGTTAGAGCCTGACACAGAATAGGCCGCGAGCGAAAGCCAGAAGGGCGATCACCATGAAGGGGAAACCAACCTCAGACCGAGAGCACAACGCCGCGAAAGCGGTGGTGCTCCCGGTCCTTTTTTTTGTTCTCAGCGGCTTTGCGGTCTGCCAAATCGCGCCGCCCGGCAACGGCCGCGATCAGGAAAACTTCCGCATTTCGGTAGAAGTCGACCTGGTCGTGTTACAGGCGACAGTGCGCGACCGCGAAGGTCACACGGTTATGGAACTCGGTCAACGGAATTTCGAAGTCTTTGAAGATGGTCGGCCGCAACCAATCCGCCTGTTCCGCCACGAAGACACTCCTGTCACGGTCGGATTGGTCATCGATCACAGCGGTAGCATGCGCGAGAAACTTGCGGATGTGACGGCTGCGGCCCAGGCATTTGTCCGTTCCAGTAACCCCAACGATCAGATGTTTGTCGTGAATTTCAACGAGACTGTTTCGTTGGGCCTACCGATAGGAATGCGCTTCAGCGATAACGCCGGAAAACTGGGAGCCGCGATCTGGGGAGCGCCGGCGAATGGCACGACGGCTCTTTACGACGGGATCATAGAGGCATTGAAGCGCCTGCAGCAAGGCACCAGCGACAAGAAAGTTCTGATTGTTATCAGCGATGGCGGCGATAACGCGAGCAAGGCCGGCTTGGACCAAGTGGTGAAGATGGCGGAACAATCGAGTGCCATGATTTATGCGATTGGCATCTTCGATCCGGAGGATCCCGACCGGAATCCGAAGGTACTCCAGCGCCTCGCTCAGGAGACCGGTGGCGAAGCCATCTTTCCCACCCGGCTCAGTGAAACGGTAGAAATTTGTGAGCGCATTGCCCGGGACATCCGGGACCAATACACGATCGGCTACTCGTCCCTGAACGACAAGCGGGATGGGACCTACCACAAGGTTCGGGTCACCGCGCGGATGGAGGGAAACGGGAAACTATCGGTGCGTACCCGGGCCGGCTACAGAGCCGGAGGAGCATTACAGTAGGGCAAGGACATTCAATGAGAGTGACCGTATCGAAAAAGTCAATGTCCAATTAACGCCAACCGTGGCGACTGGAACCGGCAACTTAACGGGTCTTTTCAAATAATACTTCGAGATCGACCACCTTCCGGCTCGCCCTTCGGCAGTTCTGTAGTGATCTTGTCTTGAGGCGCCAGCCGAGCTTCCATAGCTCGTGTTTGTTTGCCTCCGATACCTGATTCGCCACTTCGCGTGCGCAGCTGAAAAACTGTTGGCTCGTTGCGACCCATAATCCTTCGTGCTGGCCGGAACGAAGCCAGACCTGCCAAATCGCGGAGTTGTGCGGGAACATCCGCCGGTAGGCATACCGATCAGTTGCGCTCAACGTCCCAGTCGGCTCTCTATTCGGTCGTTTGCCGCCGAAGTGTTTCTTTGGTCGGCCTCCGCGTCAGCGCGGGTATGGTCGAGCCGGCCACCACGCTCACGCTGAACCGCTCATTGTGCGTGGTCCGCCGTCTCCGCCAGAAGTAGCGTTGAACCTAACTTCGTGAACATCATCGAGTGAGCCGATAGTTGCTAATCGGCCCCCAGAGTCCGGTTGCCTGCAATACCCAAACCACTACGGCGACCACTACGACCACGTTCAAGATCGTCTTGATGCTGGAGGCCATTGGGATAAAGCGATTGATCAGGTACAATGCCATGCCGACCACGATCAATGCGATTACAATGTTGATCAAAGGCATATTTGCTCCTCGTGGAATGGAGAAGCAATTCATGATCCAATGTCCGGACAGGCCACAGACATTACTTTGTCTTCCTCGTGTACTTCTCAAGGCAGCGCGCAGTCGCTTGACCCTAGTTGGTCACTGATTTCGCTGCAATGCTATCTTGCCCTGATCCGCGTAGAGTAGAGCTACCAAGCTCAGCACTCTACCGTTTGGCGGAGGCGCTCAATACGTCCTCACGCCGTCTCTTTTCCTGGCTCGGACTAGCCGGGAGCTTGGCGAGCTCAAGAAAGGACGCTATTGCACCCGGACCGAGCGGAATGATTGCACTGACGCGATTCCCACCGTGGGCGGCGAGGCGCAGTTTAGCACCCCACTCAGGGTTAAAAGTGGCCTCTAACCTGCTTCTCTGCCTGTGACACACTTTAACACTCAGGGAATTGGTCGCTGTCTAGATAAGGCGCGGGCTCACGCGGAAGGTCTTGGCCTCCAAGAGGGCAAAGATTGGCGTCTGCGGATCTGTATCGACGGCAGTGGCATCAGGTCGGAGGCCCTTATGGAAGGCGCTCGGCAGAGCAGTATTTACGGAGCTTGCGGTTTGGACTCGAGAAGCTGATAGAGTTATCGTCTGCTGAAGCAGCACGTACGCCGAATTGCTTGGCGCAATGTCCATCCGCTCAGTATTAAACGCACGTATGCAATTCGGTACTAGGCGTGCACAGACAGGCGACAGGATGCAGGTCACTAAGAGTCGGTAATCTATGGATCCACAGGAGCAAATATATGAAAGTTCGAGACGTTATGACAGATGAACCTAAATTCTGCGGGCCTGACACAAATCTCGCTGCGGCGACCGAGTTGATGTGGGCCAATGACTGCGGGATGCTACCAGTCGTGGAAGATGGCAAATTAGCCGGCATTGTCACCGACCGTGACATCTGCATGGCGCTTGGTACTCGGAACTGCCGGGCTGCGGAAACGGCGGTTAAAGATGTTGCAACTCGCGAGGTGCGGACCTGTGAACCAGACGACGATCTGTCTACTGCCATGGCGATCATGCGTCGTGCACGAGTCCGGCGGCTACCTGTGGCTGAAGGTGGGAAACTCGCCGGGATTCTCGCGCTAAACGACATCATTCTCGCGGCCGAGCATAACCACGGAGCCGTGACTTCTGAAGAAGTGATGGACACGATGATGGCGGTGAGCGAACATCGGGTTCACAAGTCGGCGAGGGCCTCTGTGGCACCGTCTCACTGGCCGCCCATTCCCGTGGCGGTGGCTTAGCGCCGTGGCGCGTGCTGAACCGATGTGGGCGGACCACGGACGAGCCGTCCGGAAGTTGATCAGCGAGCCGACTGAGGTTGTCCCCGCGTTGCGTCAGCCTCGACCAATGGCTTGTGATGTGACCGCTCGGTAACGTCACACACGGTTCCGCGCCGACCCGTGGCGTAAGGCGGGCGTCACTCGTTTCGACCAAGGTCTCAGCGAGGTAGGGGCAGGGCTCAGCGTCGTTGAGTCAACTTGACCGGCTTGTCAAGAGACGCGACACGCAGCTTGTGATGTCTTGCTAACGCCGCCAGATCGGTGGGGTCGAGCCACTCTAGGCCCTCCACATCGAAGCCGTACATCACGGACATTGCATTCGAGCTATGCTGCAATCCGAGTATGTGACCGATTTCGTGTACAGCTATACGGTACAACTCGGGCTCACTCAGCGTCAGCGCCGGATTAAACGCAATCCAGCCTTGGAAATCGAGCCGGTCAGGCAATTGGGCCCTCGCCGCAATTGCAGCAGGTTGGAAAAGCTCGCGCTTTCCATCGACAAGTTCGATCGAACAATTCTCAGTGTCGTCCTCGTGCCAATCCAGGTCGAGAATACTGGCCCAGGAATCCATGGCGCGCCGAAACTGCTCGGCGAGAGACGGGTTCGCGGTAGCCACTCGGACCCCGAGATCTAAGTGTCCCTGCCTCAGCAGTTCGGTGTGCCGATTGCAGGGAGAATAGTTCGAACTCCAATTCGCGGCAGTCTCCCCCTCAGCGACGCTGATGCAGACAAGCAGCCAAAGAAGAATCAGGCGCATATTGCTCCTTCATTCGACCGGAGGACAATTGAACATTATACAGATCTGCAAATCTTCTTTGAGTCTCACTAGCCTCAGGCCGCATGATAAGAAGTTTTAGGCGGTCTTCGCGTGCGGCGGCAGCTTGTTCTGCTTGACCACTCTGGCGACCGATTCCAGTCGCCACTCAGTACCGCGGCGCGTGTGGTGCCCACGGCGGTTCAGCGCAACCGCAATGCCTCGAAGTGTGTGGCCCTGACGCCGCAGACTCCGAATCTCCACCAGCGCAGCCTGCTCGGCAGGGTCAGGTTCTAGATGTCGCCCGTCCGGAGACAGCCGATAGCCGAACTCGATGTTGCCCACGCGCTCCCCGCTGTTGCGCTTGTGCTGCAATGCGTCGCGGGTTCGTTCGCCGATAGCCTCGCGCTCCCGTTGGCTGACAGCGCCCATGATGGTGATCACCAGGCGCCCGGCGGCGGAGCCCGTATCGAGCGCCTCAGCCACGGAAATAAGCGCGACTTTGCGCTTTTCAAACAGTTCCAGAAGGCCGCAGAGATCCTTAACACTGCGTGTCAATCGGTCCAGCTTCGCGACGATGACGGCCTGAACTTTACCGCTGTTAACCAACCCCATCAGTTTTTGCAGACCAGGTCGGTTCATGCTCTTGGCGGATTCGCCACCGTCCACGATTACGTCAAGCAATTCGGAGCCCTGCACAGTGGCCATCGCGCGGATCTTGGCTTCCTGGGCTTCGAGCGAAACACCTTGTTCAGCCTGCCGGTCTGTGGAAACACGAACATAGCCAATAGTCACCAAGGTCACAGCATTGATCACGTTTCGAGGGTTATCAAGTGCCTGATTGCACACGAAACGTAGACCGGCGGTCGTGATTTATGACGCTGTACAAACCCGTCGGGATGGCGTATAAAGAAAGCAGGGCCACGGTTCGACAGGCCAGCGCAAAGCGCACCCTCCGAAAGAACCCTCCAATATCTGATTAGGTTTGAGGATTATGAACGAGCTACAGGTACGCTTATGCCCAATCGATCAGTTGGTGCCTTACCAGAAGAACGCCCGCACGCACTCTGAAGAACAGATCGCACAGATTGCCGCCTCGATCCAGGAGTTCGGCTGGACGAACCCCATCTTAATAGGCACCGATTACATCGTGATTGCTGGTCACGCTCGGTTGGCTGCAGCAAAGAAGCTTCGGATTACGGAAGTTCCCGTCATCGTGCTCGGTCACCTTACGGAAGCGCAGAGACGGGCGCTCGTAATCGCAGATAACCAACTGGCTCTCAATGCCGGCTGGGATGAGGATCTGCTTCGCGTCGAACTGCGAGCCTTGCAAGCGGAAGATTTCGATCTCGACCTGGTAGGGTTTGGCGAACTGGAACTGGCCGAGCTGCTAGCGAACGACGGGGACTACGCCGGCCACGCTGACGAGGACGCAGTGCCGGAAACGCCGGAGACTGCAGTTAGCGCTCCTGGCGACCTCTGGTTACTCGGCGATCACCGCATCTACTGCGGCGATGCGACCCAGCTGGAGGCGATCCAAAAAGTCATGGATGGCAGTTTGGCAGACATGGTCTTTTGCGATCCGCCTTATGGCGTGGCGTACGGCTCTTCGGCACGCACCAGGCGGGAACGCGAGAAGAAGCGGATCACAAACGACGACCTAGCAGGCTGCTGAAAATCTCCTCCCGGAAGTACCCAAAAAGCGAGGAAAATCGTCTTTTCCCTATGCGCGGAGAAGACCAGCAACAGCACGAGCTATTCGGGTACGGAACGTTGGAGGAGCGGGTGCCACAAGACCATCCGCTGCGCCCGATCCGGGCGATGGTGGATGAAGCATTGAGGGCCATGGACGGGCGCTTGGAGGAGATTTATCCGGAAGACGGTAGGAAGTCGATTCCGCCGGAGCGATTGCTGCGTGCCTTGCTGTTGCAGATGCTGTACTCGATTCGCAGCGAGCGGATGCTGATGGAGCAGATGGAGTACAACCTGCTGTACCGGTGGTTCGTGGGATTGTCGATGAACGAGGAAGTGTGGCATCCGACGGTGTTCACCAAGAACCGGGACCGGCTGCTGGAAGGCGAGATCGCCGAGGAGTTCTTCCGCGTGGTGCTGCGGCAAGCGCGGCGCAAGAAGTTGTTATCGGACGAGCACTTCACGGTGGACGGGACGCTGATCGAAGCTTGGGCGGGGCAGAAGAGTTTCCAGCTTAAAGATGATGACGACATCTTGAAGCCGCCGCCTCCGCCGGGCCCGAGCAGCAATCCGGCCATCGATTACTGCAAGCAGAAGCGTTCCAACGACACCCATCAATCCAAGACCGATCCGCTGGCGCGTCTGTACAAGAAGGCCAAAGGCGCGGAAGCAAAGCTGGCGTATCTGGGACATATCCTTACAGAGAATCGCAACGGACTGGTAGTGAACACGCGCGTGACGCTGGCCACGGGCACGGCCGAGCGCGCTGCGGCGATCGAGATGGCGGAAGAGATTCCCGGCGGGAGTAAGCGCGTGACGCTGGGCGCGGATCGAGCTTACGACACCGCGCACTTCGTGGAGCAGATGAAAGAGTTCCGGGTCACACCGCATGTGGCGCAGAACGACACCAACCGGCGTAGCGCCATCGATGGGCGGACCACGAGTCAGCCGGGATATGCGATCAGCCAACGAAAACGAAAACGGGTCGAGGAAGTCTTCGGCTGGATGAAAACCATCGCCTTGCAACGCAAGACGCGGTTCCGGGGCCCGGACAAAGTCGGATGGATGTTCACCTTCGCGGCGGCCGCCTACAACCTGGTTCGAATGCGCAATCTCATGGCGCAGCCTGCCTAAATTACCGTCGGCAGCGGATTCACGGCCACTTCGCGGCCGCGAATGCACTCGCCGACGCTTCACTCCTCGCGCCAACCCTGCTCGTGAGCCTTCAAAAATGGTGTCCGGGAAATCCCAAGGCTACTTTTCAGCAGCCTGCTAGAAGAGACGCGGTGGAACAACAGCCGTTAAGGCTGCTTAACGGGCTTTTACAGACATATGCAAGCTTTCGGGTCACTCGGCACACCACACCGCGCGTGCGGCGGAACACTCGTACATCCAGCGTTCTAATGTCTGCGTCCGCGACTGAGCACAACGTTCACCAGCCCGAAGCCGCCGATCGCGATGCCTGCCAGGCGGTTCATCCAGCCCATGGTACGGTCCGTAAATTTGCTGCGCAGCAGATTAGCAATGTTTGCCAAAATGATCCACCAGGTCATCGACCCGCAGAATATTCCTGCAATCAGAAGCGAGGTCTGCCACAGAGGCCGATGCCTACCGAGTCCGAGCGTCGCTAGCACCGTCAGAAAAGAAAGAACCGTAGTGGGATTGGCAATGGTCAGAAAAAACGCAGAGACGAAGTCCGAATTGGCGGAGGCCTCGTTCTTGCTTGCTTCGATCGACAGAGGCGGCTTGAAGTAATACGCTGCGCCTATCCCCACTAAGAGGATGCCACCAATCAGGCGAAACCAGAACTCCTCGTCAATCAGAAACTGAATGATGACGCTGATACTAAAACCCGCGATCCCACCATATAGGCTGTCTCCGAGCGCCGCCCCTAAACCGGACACGATACCCGTTTTCCAACCCTTTTCCAGCGTGCGTTGAATGCAGAGCACGTTGACCGGACCGACGGGTGCTGCGATGATAAACCCCGCAGCCAAGCCACGGAGTGGCAAATCTAAGTCCATAACCAAAACCAATGCAGTAGATTCCGGGATCAGTGGGTCCGATCCCATCGAATTACTGGGATTTACCGCCCGTCCATCGTGCCCTCAAGCCGGCGCGATCGACTTGCGACCCGCGAAGATAGACGGCCGCGATTCGCCGCGTATTTGTGATGTCGTCGAGCGGATTGGCGTCGAGCACAATGAAGTCTGCGCTCTTGCGCGCCGCGACGGTGCCGGCGTCATTTACTTTCAAGAGCTCTGCCGCGTTGCGGGTAGCTGCGACGATGACTTGGGCCGGCGTCATCCCGGACGCCACCATGTCGGCCATCTCTTCGTGCGCCGCCCAAGGAATGGGTCCGTCCGTGCCTAGGGCGATTTTTATACCCGCCGCATTAAGCTTTGCCAGATTGCGGGACTGGATTCCGAAGAATTGCTGGGCTTTGGGATCGTCCTTGCTCTCGGCCTGAAGTTTCTCAAATTCCGCCGGGGTGACGCCCTCGCGGAGCCAGCTCCGGTCCACTTTCACACCCCGATCGGGAAGGTTAGGATCCACGATCATATTCGGCCGGGCCCTCATCATGTTTAAGAACTCATCGTCGATGTCCCTGTCGCGGACGCTATGCGCGAAGTAGTCGATGCCCGCCCGGAGAACCCCCTTCGCATCCTCCAGCGTATAGATATGAGCGATCGTCTTTAGGCCGTGCTTGTGGGCCTCGTCGATGGCGGCGCCATACAGGGCGGGGCTCAACTTGGCGACCGTGTGATCCCGGTCGTCAACCCAGATCTTGACGAGGTCGACTTTTTTGGCGGCCAACTCCTGAACGTCCTTGCGTGCCTCGGCCTCGGTTTTGACCCAGTACGGAGCCTCCGTGCGCCCTGGCTCCGGTCCTGTGAGGCCGCGACCTGCGGTGCGGAATCGCGCGGCATTAGGGATCGTTTCCGCCCGCACCTGAAACGCGACATCGCCTGTATCTTGGCCGAGGCTCATCGCAACGCCGATGCCGTAATACGCCAGGTGCTGTAGCTGATCGACGAGAGAGTCGCGGGTCACCGCCAGGTGCTTGTGCATGTCAACGATAGCGGGCATGACTGTCTTGCCAGTCAGATCCACACGAGCCGCGCCCGCCGGAACCTTGAGCTGTCCTTTGCGGCCGACCGCCGTGAACCGGCCGTTTTCAACAATGAATGCGGCGTCCGCGACCGGTGCGCTGCCGTCTCCGACAATGAGCCTTGCCCCTTCGAACACCGTCACGGATGCCGGCTGCTGCGCCACGACCACTACTGGCGCTAGGCAGCCCGTCGCCAAGAAGAGAGCGATTGAAAATAGACGTGCAAGGACCGTCACACTCGGCGATTTCCAATTTTCACGGTGCATAGTAACCCTCCCGATAATGAATTGCGCTTATATCGGAGCAAGTATACAACCTCGCAAGAGGGCTGGGCGGCCTGCGTCTGGGTCCTGAGTTTCGCTGAGCCATTTGGTTCAACGGGCGAACCGGCGTAAGTACCGAGCTGGAGTAGCGGACACTTCCGTTATTGTTTGATATCAGGAGAGTCTAGTCAACTCTTCGCTGCGGTGACTTCGACTTCCCGACGGGTTAGCCGGGTGCCAGTTCGATCTCGAAGTTGCGCATGGTTACCGCTCCGAAACGGCGTTTCCGGCGCACGCTGACCCGCACGCGGTCTCCTGGTTTTCTGTCCCAAAGAGCCAAGCGCATGTCGGCGATTCTCTTGATCGTTTGACCATCGATCTCAATCAATACGTCTCCTCTTTTCAGTCCGGCCTTCTCCCCGGCGCCGCCGGGACTCAGGGAACGGATGCGGCATTCCCCATCTTCGTCCAGGCTGATACCGAGAACTCCGGCTGCCGGAAGTTTCTGTCTGTTGCTGAGCAGCAGATAGTCCGCCATATGGGGCTCGACTTCGTCGCCGGCGTTGAGCACGATTGCGTACGTTGCGTTCGTTCGGCGCTCCAGACGTTTTGGAATACCGGCACCGAATGCGAGATGTCCGGAACCGGCGAGGATTACCATCCGGCGACCCTGGTTTGCATTCAGATACGCGGCGGCGCTTTCGGCCATGCCCTCGTCCCACATGAGTTGTGCCTCGACAAAGTGTTCGAAGACGTCGGGTTTCGTCGCCCCGTGTATTTCGAACACTTCGCGGAGGCGGCGCCGATAAGCCTCATCAGCGGGGCCGATTTCCTTAGGCAAGTACGCACGCTGCTGTTCGGAAAGCCCAGCAATGCCAACCTTAGCTACGGCCGAAGGCAACGCCGGGGGCACGTTGAGAGCACGCACAGGAATCCGCCGCTCGCGTGCGAACCGAAAAATCGGCGCATACAGACGATAATCCCACCCCCAGCCTTGGTAATATTCGGTGGCTCGAAGGAATTCCTTTTCCGTGGTACGTCCGGCTATGTAATCGTCCACCTGTGGCTGGAAGGGCTGCTGAAAATATTCCACTCCGATCGCCAGGTTGGGATCAAGCTGGTGGAGCCGCCTGATGATCTCAAGCTGGTTTAGATGGTGGTCGTAACGGTAATGACTCTCGGCAACGAAAACCACGCGCTTGCTTGCGAGCTGAGCGGCAAGCCTGTCCAGCGCGAGAGTCGTGTCCAAATCAACCGCCTCTAAGGACACCCGATCCTGCGCAATGGCCCGAACAACCAACGGAGCGCATGCGAGCGTAAAAACGAAAAGGGATCGAAAATGCCGAAGCCACATTGCTCCGTAATCATAACAGTGTGGAATACTGCGGGGCCTCCGCTAGACGAGACTCGCGTGAGGTTCAATCGAATGCCTTGAGGCTCCCAGACATTCTCTCTACGGCCCCTTGGAGGCACGATCCAATCAGGAGATGCGTGAAGGCATGCGCGTGACCGTAGTATCGCTAAGTGGTGATTTCAGTGGCGAGCCAAAACCTGCACTTGCGGTCCCGAGTGGTTGGCCTGTTCCATAATTCCATGGCGTTCAGCCATGAGCCATGATAGTTATAGGCGCCACGACATTCGTTCGGACGATACGAGGATAACAATTTGCCCGTGCGCGGCGATCTTGAATTCGTAAAGCCAGCTGCACGCTAATTCTTCTTCGCGGGATCTCCCCCGCGCGTAGCCTCCTTGGGTGGGAACTCCGTTCGCTTAATATAGAGTTGTTATCGTGCTGCGCCTCACCATCACCGGGACCATACTGGCGGGCGTCGCTTTGTTCACAGGCATCCCCAGAGCGGCGGACGCAGCCGAGGAGGCGGTCACGTTCCAGCACGACGTACTGCCGATACTCGCCAAGTATTGCCAAAACTGTCACCGCCCAGGGCAAGTTGCGGCCATGCCTTTCCTCACGTACGAGACCACACGGCCGTGGGCGACACAGATCAAGGCCCTGGTCGCGGGTAAAAAGATGCCTCCCTTGGTGGGCAGCCCCCATTACACCGTCCTTACGCGAGGCGAGGGACTGACACAAACCGAGATTGAAACCCTCGTGACGTGGGTGGATCACGGCACGCCAGAAGGGACGGCGCGCGCGCCGTCGGTGAGCTCGAATCGTTTTGCGTGGGTGCCGGCATATCCGGGGGCACGGCTTGAGAATATTCGCACCGTACAGAACCGTGATCAGCGTGGTTACGGTTACCACTTTCAAGTGAAGGACGAAAGCGCCAAGGTGCGGAAATTCTACGAGAGCAACCTGAAAAGCGCTGGCTTTACTGTCATTGGGAAGAGTGGTGCCAACGGCAAGAGCTGGGACCTGTACGCGGAAAACCCGGACCGGACGCGCAGCATCGACGTGAATGGGAACGCCCAACCGGAGGGTGTCAACGTGGGCGTGATGGCCGTGGTGCGTTAAGAGAAGCCCTTTAAGAAGAGCCGGGCGCTGAAAAGTGCTGTGCGTAACCTCGCTGAATAGCATTGTGAGGCGATGGGGAATCCCGCATCGTCGAAAAATAGTGTCTTCGCCCCTGATCCAGTCGCGGGAACTGCCCTCCAGGGCGTAAGGCGATGTTGGCGGAGAGAGTGGCTCCGCAATCATCGGCGTTTGGGGGCAAGTGATGAGAACGCCGGGTCAGGGCGGGATTTGGAAGTTTGGCTCCTCAGGTAGGATTCGAACCTACAACCCTTCGGTTAACAGCCGAATGCTCTACCATTGAGCTACTGAGGAGCAACAGGTGGGCCTCACCTATTACAACAAAGGCGGCCCGCAGTGTCAATTTATTTGCTGGTGTGCCGGAAGGAGAGGGAGTCCTCGTGGTTGATGCAATTACGGGGAAGAAACGGCTAGGCGTTTACGCGGAAGCGATTTTGCGAAGCCGGATGGTGAGGCGGCTTTTATAGCGCGCCGCCGTATTCTTCTTGATGATGCCCCATTTGGCGGCGCGATCGATCAAAGAATAAGTTTTGGGGACCAGTTCGGTAGCGCCTTTGACGTCCTTGGTTTCGAGCAAGCGCCGCATCGCACGGATGCCATGGCGCAAGCGGGTCTTGCGAGTACGGTTAACCGCCGTACGGTGTTCGGTGACGCGCACACGTTTCAGCGCTGATACAGTATTTGCCATTCGATTCTTAAGAGTACCGCACCGGGCGGGGGCTGGTCAAACTGGGCGGCTGGGTTTGCGGTACCGTAATCGCATGTTCACCATGGCCGGCATAAAATCCTTTCATGCGCGAACGCACTCCTCTCTGGATGTACTGTTGGCGCATTTGCGGACCATGCACGCCGACCTCTTACTAGCCGGGCTTCCGGGCTTCGCACGCCCGAATATCCGCGATCAAATGTTCCACACCATCGCGAACGAGATCTTCTGGGTGCACGGCCTTCAACTCCTGCCCCCGCCTCACCTGAGCGCCGACGATTACAGTACCGTCGAAGCGCTCGCCGAACTCAAGCGCCGTGCGCTGGCGGAGACGCTTGAATATCTAGACCGGCTCAGCGAACATGACCTCAATCAGGATCTCCAGCGCGTGCCGGAGGGTTGGGTGGGTCCACCACGCAGCCCAGCATTCATTTTGCATCACGTGCTGACGCATGCTTTTCATCACAAGGGCCAGGTGGTTGCCATGTGCCGCCTGCTAGGCCATCCCGCCCCGGATACCGATTATCAACGTTAACGGCGAGTGCCCGCCAGCCACAGTGCGGCCGGGATTAGCGTAACCACTCCCGCGCCGATGGCAACCGTGCGTGGATCGACACCCGCATCCACCATCCGCCCAGCGATGAAGCTCGACGCCGAAAGCGCCAGCGTCATGCCCGCAGCCTCGGCGGAAAACACGCGTCCGCGGAAACGGTCCTCAGTCTGCTGCTGAAGCAGCGTAGTAGACGATGTCCAACATGCCGAGCCGCCCGAGTGCGCCAGCATCAGCGTCAATGCCGCGATCGCGAGTGACGAAGCCACCGTGCCCAACGCCACGTAGCCGGCGCCCGCCAGTAGGAATCCGCTCAGGATGGTCCAACGCAAGCGCGCGGGATTGCTCTTCGCGAATCCCGCCGCGGCGAATGCTCCCGCCATCGCGCCTAGTCCACGCGAAGCGAACAGCGTGCTCATCCCCAGCGTGCCGGCTTGTTGCGCGCTGATGTTTCCCAGCTTTAGGGGAAACACTCTCTCGCCCAGTACCGGGAGAATCACCCAGTTCGCGCCCATCAATCCAATGCCGCCTTTTACCAGAACGGTTGCCAGCAGCCGCCGATCCCGAGCCAGGTAGCGCGCGCCCTCGGCGATCTCGGAAAAATCGAACAGCTCGCGCACGCGCAAGGGCGGACGGTTTTCAGCGTGCGGCTCGGCAAAGCGCATGCTGCGGATCAGCCACGCCGATCCCAGGAACGATAACGAATTCAGCACGAACACCGTCTCGCGCCCCAGCGTCACCAGGGCCAAGCCGCCCACCGCCGCGCCGATCGCGAAATTGATGGACCAGGTGGTCGACGACAACGCGTTGGCCGCGGGGATTTCCTCGGGCGCAGTGATGTTCGGGATCACAGCGGAGCGTCCCGGCTCGAACAATCCCCAGCACACGGTTTCGCAGAACAGCAGCGCGAACAATAGCCACAGCGTGCCCCGCGAACGAACCAGCAGCATGGCGAGCACAATCGCCGCGCGCGCCACATCCGCGAAGATCATCACTTGTTTGCGGCTGAGGCGGTCGTTGATCACACCCGCAGCCGGCGCAATCAACGTCTGCGGCAGCACTTGCATCAGGAAGGCG
The DNA here is from genome assembly GCA_963760575.1 of Bryobacterales bacterium. Lineage (GTDB taxonomy): Bacteria > Acidobacteriota > Terriglobia > Bryobacterales > Bryobacteraceae > Palsa-187. The sequence goes on along the minus strand of CAVXEM010000060.1, from coordinate 149,280 downwards.
TAGGCCACCAATTGCGCGCTGCCCGTGAGTTGCAGCAGGAAGCTGAAGATGGCGACCGAGTAGAACCAATCCCCCAGTTCGCTCACGATCTGCGCGAACCACAGCAGACGGAAATTACGATTACCGCGCAGCAGTCGCCAATAGAGGGAAAGGGGCACGGTCGGCCGACCTACTCAGCCCGCCGCTTCACCCTGATCCCGGTCGCGATCCCCTCGGGCAGAGCGATCACCAGCGTCCCGCCAGTGTCGGTTTCCTCTTCGCGCAATTCTTGATCGTCGATCTCGACATCGTAGTGGGCGCGCGGCGTTAGGTTCAGCACGAACACAGCCTCGGCATCGGCCTTGAAGCGGGTGGCGTCCTTTTCGCGAGCGCTTAATATGATGGCCTCCCCGACGTGCACCGGCTCGCTAGCCGCGCCCGCTTTGAGCGTTTCCACTTTGCCGTCGCGAAACATCTGTAGCTGTCCGTCGAAGTAACCGAGCCAGGTTGCGTTCTCATCCCAGCTGGTGCGCGCGAACAAATGGCCGGAGAGCGAATCGTGATACACCAGCGGCATTTGAAAATAGCTCAGACCAGGCTGATAAGGATTGGCCCACAGAAATTCATAAGGGATGCCGAAGCCGCCGCGCATCAAGAAGCGGTCCTGCATCAGCCACCCTTGCAGAAATTGGTTTTCGGCGGCGTTCGAATCGTAGGCCACGATGGCCAGTTCGGCCGCGCGCGAAAGCGCCGCGTCGTTGAGGTCGGGCTCGCCGTCGCGCACATAAATAGGAACGCGGTATTCGTTCTCGGCGGCCGGATACGGGGCAGGGTAGTGGCTCACCAGATGATCCGTCGGCAGCGCCTTGAAATAATCCGGCGCATCTTCGCGCAGATCGATCTTCAGGTTGTCGCGCACGGCGTGCAGCAGTTCCAGCAGCGCATACACTTGATCGCGCGGAATCGCCGGCGCGCCCACGTCGAGCTTCTTGACGATCTCGCCGCGCCACCACTGCTCTATCATCGGCTTCAGCACGGACTCGCCGTGATCGGGCAAGCGGTCCGCCAGCGCGATCGCTGCGAACGCCCGCGCACTCTGCTGGCGAACGTTATTTGCAGTCGCCGCCGCCAGCGCGCGTTGCAGTTTCGCGGCCAGCCGGTCGGCCTGCGCGTCGGTCATCGCCGGACCGCACCAATCGAAAACCAGCGCGAGCTGCCGCAGATCCTTGGCATCGTCGCTCAGCGCCCAATCCACCGCTTTCTGGCCCCACGCCATCTGACCACTCGCCCGGTAGTATAAGGCCCAGGCAAAACCCGGTTCCGGCATGGCGGCCCCGCCCGCGACCAGAGTACTAAAGGGTTGCCAGCGTAGCGAGTCCCGCTCCCGCTCGCGTTGCAACAGCCGCAGGCGCTGGGGGGTGAGCAGCAGTCGCGGAGCGTCGGAATACACCCGGAACTCGTCGCTTTGCCCGAACAAGGGGGCAGCCAATAACAACAGGATCGCCAGGGAACTCCACACCTGAGCCCAATTGTGTCACAGCGACACACCCCCGGGGCAGGCGCACTCACCTTTCAGCCGTTCCCACATCCCATCTATCTGAAAATAGAGGCCACGAACGTGGCTGGGCGCGTGCTATCCTACTAACGAATTGATGCAGTAAACTCTTGAACACCTGCCCTCTGCTTGCAACGGGCGCGGACGAGAGAATGAGCGGGTTTTGTAGTTGTGCTTGCGGGAAGTAGTGTCCGAAAGTTTCCGCCGCTTGTTTGATCGTTTGAGCAAGTTGCAACAGAGGGGTTTTTTGTTTTATAGCCCCTGGTTGCACTATCCCTCGTACCAAAACTTTCCCCTTGAGTACTACCTAAAAGCGGCACCTTAGCCTATTGGTACTAAGGCCTATTCATGAGTCAGAGTGGACGTTACTCATGAGCGACCTCACTCTCCCTATCCGCTACACCCTCGGCTGGATCTACTTCCCGAAGCGCCGTATTCGCGTATTACTCCGGAGGTCCATTCGCGCCGCACGGCGGAGCTTTTCCGCGAACGACGTCACCCTCCTCTTCCGCTATACCCGCCGCTGGATTCACTACGGGCTGTTCGCGCACATCGTCGTCTGCACCTTGGTCGGCGCTGTAGAGGGCGTGTTCGGCCGCTGATCTGCGATCCTGAGGGCAGATGTCCCTCGTCGAAATTCTGGGGTTCCTCACCGGCGCCGTCAACGTATGGCTGCTGGCTCGGCAGAACATCTGGAACTGGCCCATCGGCCTAGCCAACAACGCGCTCTACGTCGCTGTGTTCCTCTCCGCCGGTCTCTATGGCGATGCCGGATTACAGTTGGTCTACATCACGCTAGGAATCTACGGCTGGTGGACCTGGTCCCATCCCGGCGCCCGCGTCGAACTGCAAGTCACCCGCACCCCGCGCAGCACCTGGATCTGGCTGACCCCCGTGACCGTCGCCGCCGCCATCGCCCTAGCGTTTTTTCTCCGCCGCTTTACCGATTCGACCGTGCCCGTCTGGGACGGCTTCACCACCGCGCTATCGCTAGCCGCGATCTACGGCCAGACCAAGAAATACCTGGAATCCTGGTGGATCTGGATCGCCGTCGACATCATTTACGTGCCGCTCTACATATATAAGCACCTGCGCCTGACGTCAGCCTTGTACTTTGTGTTCTTCCTCCTGTGCGTGATGGGTCTGCGAGAGTGGAGCCGGGCGCTGCGTACCCAGCGCGAGCCAGTACCGGCATAGGCAGTGCTACGCTTGAACGAGAGGCCCCTCGCCATGGAAATTCAATTTACGACTCGTATTTTCAAGGAGGGACGCACCTACGTAGCTCATGCTTTTGAGCTCGACGTTTCCTCCTGCGCCGGCACTAAGGAAAAGGCGATCAAGAATCTGAAACAGGCCGTGAGGCTCTTCCTGGAAGAAGCCGAAAAACTAGGCACCCTGGATCAGATCCTGCAAGAAGCAGGCTACAGCAAGGACAAACAAAAGCTCGCCCCTCCAAAGTTCATCAGCGTGCAGCGTATGTCTCTCCTGCTCCCGCTGACGCATGCCTAGGCTGAGCCCCGTCTCCTATAAACAGCTCGCAAAGATTTTCGAGGCAGAAGGTATTCGTATGCGTCCGAATAGAGGGCGACCACATGGTACTGACCAAGCTCGGCGTGATCCGGCCGGTGGTCATTCCCAAATACGCCGCCGTCCCGATCTTCATTATCAAGAACAATCTGCGATCGGCACGTATGTCGCGCGAACGCTATTTTGATCTCCTTGGTGATTGATTCGCAGCCAAGGGTAGGATTGGAGGCATGGAAGTCGAGCGGGAAAGGCGGAGTGCTGGTCAGTGAATCGTCCGCGTCTTCCGATTCATGTAATCCATCAGCAAATACTGCCCAAGCGTATAAGGCGTAGTGAAATACGCCTTGCCCCGGCACAGCTCCGTAACCTTCTGGATGAAGTTCACCAGCCCGTAATCGCTAGCCAGCATGAAGGTGTTGATCAGGATCCCCTGCCGCTTGCACCGGCTCACTTCCTCAAGCGTGCGGCTGATCACCAGCGGGTCCAGCCCGAACGCGTTTTTATAAATGCGCCCGTCCTCCAGCGTCAGCGCGCTGGGCTTGCCGTCCGTGATCATGATGATCTGCTTCATGTCCTTCTTCTCTTGCGCCAGCAGCCGCTGCGCCAGAATCAGGCCCTCGCGCGTGTTCGTGTAATACGGACCCACCTGCACCCGCGCCAGATCCTCGATCCGCAGCTCCTCCGCCGAATCGTGGAACAGCACGCAACGCAGCGAATCGCCCGGATACTGTGTGCGGATCAGATGCGCCAGCGCCATCGCCACCTTCTTGGCCGGCGTGAAGCGATCCTCGCCGTAAAGGATCATGCTGTGGCTGCAATCCAGCATCAAAACCGTCGCGCAGGAGCTTTGATATTCCGACTGATGCACGTGCAGATCGCGATACTCAAGATTGATCGGCAGCTTCAACCCCTCGCGGCTCAGTGCCGAGAAGAGCGTGGTGTTGACGTCCAGATTCATCGAATCGCCGAACTCGTAAATCTTCGACGCCCCGCTAGCCTCGACGCCCGTAGCCATGTCGCGCGTATCGTGCGCCCCGAAACTCGAGCGCCCCAGCGACCCCAGCAAATCCTTCAGCGTCTTGTAGCCCAGAAAATCAACGCTCTTGTCGGTGATCTGGACCTCAACCTGCCCGTCACCTTCCCCGCCGCGTCCGCCATTTTGCGGCTCGGTATTGATGTAGCCCTCGTCCACCAGTTTCTGCACCAGCCGATTCAAAAGCTGATCGATCTCCTCGCCCGACATGCTTTCCAGTTGCTGGCGCATCTGCTCGGCGCGCTCCGGATCGAACATTTCACCATTCAAAATCGCGTCTTCGAGCGCGCGCTTCAGATCTTCGAGCGTGTGCTGATTGAATTCACTGAAACGCATGTACGGGTTATCGAACCCGCTGTTCAAAAAGAAATCCGCCAGGGCCTTGAGCAAGTCTTCAGTGCTGAGACCGAAGTCCTCCCCCGTATAGCGCCCATAGCGAATGGACTTCACTGATATTGCCTCTTCGGTTTCTGCTTACCCTCTTCAGGAGCCTCGCGGCGCCGCTCTCCCGCGGTGAACCCAGCCTCTTCGTTGCGGCTGATGCGCTTGTGCGCATACAGACCTTCCAAAATAAATTCACCCGCCCCGGCCCGCACGGCGTCAGGTTCGCTAGCGCTCAACCCCAAGCGCTTGGTCTTCTCCATCAACCCTTGAATTCCCGTCAATTGCTGGACCATCTGTCTTCGACGACACGCCTTCATCCAGCTTCAAAGTCCCGCCTAGCTCAAACCACTGCACGACGTTGTTCAGGTTCTCGCCCTCGAAGTAGTTGGTGAACACTTTGCCGACAGCCAGCCGGATCAACTCGCGCGCGACCGCATCGCCGCCCTTGAGTTCGCCCTCGTATTCGAGTTCCAATTTTCCCGTGATCGACGGCAATCCCGCATAGACATCCAAGCACCCGCGGCACGGCGAACCGATTCACCGGCCATCAGCGCCCGCCGCTCCGCATTCGACGTCACGTTTTCAAGCACCGAGATCGGCAGCCGCTGGCTCACCCCAGACCGTTTATCCACGCGCTTATCCTCGCGAGCCGAGAACGCAATCTGCTCGATCACCTCGCGAATGTAATTCGGAATCCGCAACTCCGCCGGCGACTTCCGCTCCGTCCACGACTCTTGCTCCGTGATCTCGATGCCATGCTCCAGCGTCGCCGGATAGTGCGTGCGAATCTCGCTGCCGATGCGGTCCTTAAGCGGCGTGATGATCTTCCCGCGTGCCGTGTAATCTTCCGGGTTGGCCGTGAACGCCAGCATAATGTCGAGCGGCAAACGCACCGGATAGCCTTTAATCTGCACATCGCCTTCCTGCATGATGTTGAACAGGCCGACCTGAATCTTGCCCGCCAGATCCGGCAGTTCATTGATCGCGAAAATCCCGCGATTGGCGCGCGGCAGCAGTCCGTAATGGACCGTCAACTCGCTCCCCATGGTTTCGCCGGTGCGCGCCGCCTTGATCGGATCGATGTCGCCGATCATGTCGGCGATGGTCACGTCCGGCGTCGCCAGCTTCTCCACATAGCGCTCCTCGCGTCCCAGCCACGCGATAGGCGTCGAGTCGCCTTTTTCGCGCAGCAGATCGCGGCAAGGTTTGCAGATAGGCGCGAAAGGATGATCGTGAATCTCGCAGCCCGCGATATAAGGCACGTATTCGTCGAGCAGCGACGTCAGCATGCGGATCAGCCGGGTCTTAGCCTGCCCGCGCAGCCCCAGCAAGATGAAGTTGTGCTTCGAGAGCACCGCATTCACCACCTGCGGCGCCACCGTATCTTCGTAGCCCACGATGCCCGGGAACAGCGTTTCTTTCTTTTCAAGCTTGCAGATCAGATTCTCGCGCAGCTCGTCCTTGACGCCGCGCACATGCTGATATTTGTCTGAGGCACGAAGACTGCCGAGAGTATGAGGAAGACCGGAAGGAGAAGTCATGCTGGGTCCTACCCGGATTGTATCAGGGAAAAGAGGGACGGAGCCTGATTTTCACCCCAAGCATCTCAATACCACCCACCCAGCGGCCCGCGAAATCAGTCTCCGTCCCTCTTTTCCAGACGCACCAAACCCACCCGCAGAAAATCGCCACTTTTCATCACACGCAATTCAACTCTTTTCCGGACGCGGCAAACCATACCGCAGACAATCCCGCTCCAAAAACGCCTCCCAACTACTGAAAACCTCAGCGTGAATCCCCACCGCCCGCGCCCCCGCCACGTTCTCCGGACGATCGTCCAAAAACAACGCCTCCGTAGGCTCCACCCCAAGCCCTTCGATCGCATGCTGATAAATCGGAGCCTCGGGTTTAATAAAACCCAACTCGTAAGAGAACGTAACCTGATCGAAGTGCTCCAGAAAACCTGGCTCCGTACGCAGCTTCTCCCCCAGCGTCCGCGGAAGATTCGAAAGAATGCTAGTCCGCAGGCCCGCGCGGCGCAGATCCTGCGTCCATTTCAACACGCGGTCGTCCAAGCGGCCCCAGAAATCGACCTCGCGGCGCATCATCTCGACAATCAGAGTTTCGTCGAACACCCGCCCGCTAGACGCCGCGACGTCCTGCCAGTAAGCCCGTGCGTCCGACCCGCGATCGTACTCCCGCCGCTTGCGCCAGAAAGACTGTACGAATTCTTCGACCGTGAACCCGCAAAGTGCTGCGGCTTCGCTCAGTTGCTGTTCGCTAGGCGGGCGGCAGATGACGTTACCGTAGTCAAAGATGACCGCGCGCAACTTCATCCGCGACTGCCGTGTGCTCCCTGCGCGCCGTCGGGCGCCTGCGCCTCGCGCTTACTGCGGATTTCCCGAACCGCGTAAATACGGCGGCCCTGGCTCTCGTAATAGGTTCGCGTGAGGACTTCGCCCAGTAGCCCCGTGCAAAAAAGAATGACACCCGTAATCAACGCCAGCGCGCCAGCCACCATCAGCGGCCCGTGCTGCTCAATAATATCGCCGCCGATGATCAGTTTTTTGCCAGCGAGAAACGCCAGAACCGCGCCGCCTAGCCCCGCCGACATCACACCCCATTTACCGAAGAAATGCATCGGCCGCGTGAAATACTTCAGCAGGAACCAAATGGTGAAGATGTCGAACATCACGCGGAACGTCCGGCTCAGACCGTAATGCGAGCCGCCCGCCGGCCGCGGAATGTTCTTAATGGGAACTTCGGCAATGCGCGCGCCATACAGCGACGCCAGCGCCGGAATAAAACGGTGCAGTTCGCCGTAAAGATTGACGTCTTTGATAATTTCGGCGCGGTAAGCCTTGAACGTAGTGCCGAAATCGCGCAGCTCGACGTGCGAAGCCTTGGCCATGAGCCAATTCGCAATGCGCGATGGAATCTTACGAGTAACCGCATTGTCCACGCGATTCTTACGCCAGCCGCTCGCGATATCGTAGCCTTCTTCGATTTTTTCGAGTAACGCCGGGATGTCTTCCGGTGCGTGCTGCAAATCTCCATCGAGCGAAATGATGACGCTGCCCTGCGCCTCGTCGAATCCCGCAGCCAGCGCGGCAGTCTGTCCGAAGTTCCGCCGCAGGCGAATGACCTTCAGGCGGCCGTCGGTTTCAACCAGGTTTGCCAGCAGGTCGAAACTCCGGTCCGTCGAAGCGTCATCGACAAAAATAATCTCGTACGGCTTACGCAGCTTTTCCAGCACCAGCGTCAGCCGGTCGTAGAGCGGCAGGATCGACGGCTCCTCGTTATGGATAGGGATGACGATAGATAGCTGCACTTGGTTTCAGTCTACCAGCCCATCCGCCGCCGCGTCGCCACAATCTGCGCCACATGGTGGCGGCAATGCCAGCCGTAGCCCGCCACCAGACTCTTCAGCTTGAGCGCCCCGATTTCGGGGTGGAAGATCGAACGCTCGAAGTCCGCGTCCGTCATGTTGTTCAGCATGAGTGACCAGCGCCCGTGCAGTGCGTCCACCATATCCAGCGATATCTCGATGGGCGCTGTGCGCGCCTCGGGAATCTCCGCCCACAACTTCTCATCGTATGGCTTGATGGTGGGCTGGTCTTCGGTCAACGCCAGCTTGAAGCGTATGTAGCTGTTCATGTGGCTGTCGGGTATGTGATGCACGATCTGGCGGATCGCTCCAGCCGCCTTCGCGATAAGGAATGTCGAGATGCTGCGGCGCCAGCCCCGCCACGGCCTCGCGTAGCTTCCCGGGCAATTCGGCGATGTCGCGAAGATGCCGGCGCTTTTCCTCCGCGGATACTTCAGCCGGCCACTCGCAAAGACCGACAGGATAGCGTAAGTCCTCAGTCATGTTCCGGCTCCTTTCTGCGCGGATCTTTCCCCGGGAGATTTTCCGGATTTTCATGCACTCTAGCACGAAACGCCGCTTTCAAGCCGGCTGCGAGTGAAACCGTAGTGTCGCCATACTTCCCACGGAGTTTATCCACTGCCTCCAGCGTCTTGCGCCAGCGCTCCGTCTTCGCTTCGTCGAGCAAGCTGGTCTGCCCCTCGCCGCTTTCGAGCGATTGCGCGTAAACACCCAGCAGCCGGATGGACTTGCCAGTCCAGTTCTTGCGAAACAGATCGCGCACCGCCCCTGCAAATTCGGTATCGATCTGCGTAGCGTGATCCAGCGTCCGCGCGCGCGTGAACGTGGAGAAGTCCGAGTAGCGCAACTTCACCTGCACCGTCCGCGCGTGCAAATGATGATCGCGCAGCCGTCGCGATACCATCTCGGAAAGCCGCACCAGCATCGCGTCGAGCGCCGTAGCGTCCGCCGTGTCCACCGAAAAAGTGTGTTCGTGGCTGATGGATTTCGGATCGTCGCCCTCGCCGATCTCGCCGTCGAACCATCCGCCCGCGTCCTCCCCGCGCGCCTTGCCCGCCAGAGCGAGTCCCCATTTCCCAAACCGTTCTTCGAGAAACGTTTGCTCCAGCCGCGCCAGATCGCCGATCTTGCGGATGCCGCATTCGTGCAGATGACGCTCCGTGACTTTGCCCACTCCCGGAATCTTGCGCACATCCAGCGGAGCCAGAAACCGCGCCTCATTTCCCGGTGGAATCCACAAAATGCCGTGCGGCTTTGCCTGGTCCGAAGCAATCTTAGCCACCAATCGTGAAGATGCCGCGCCGATGGAGCAGTTCAAGTTGGTGGCTCCGCGCACCGCATTGTGCAGCGCGTGCGCCGCGGCCAGCGGAGGACCCATTAGCCGCTCCGTGCCCGTCAGGTCCAGATAAGCTTCGTCGATCGACGCCATCTCCACGCGCGGCGAAAACTTCTGCAGCACCTCGTAGACTTTGCCGGAGTATTCGACGTACCGCTCACGGTGCCCCTCGACGAAAATCGCCTGCGGACACAATTTGTAAGCCGTCCGCAGCGGCATAGCCGAGTGCACCCCGAACTTGCGCGCCGCATAGGACGCCGCCGAAACCACGCCGCGCTCGTTGGACTTACCGCCCACCACTACCGGCTTACCTTTTAGCGAAGGATCGAAAAGCTCTTCCACCGAGACGAAGAACGCGTCCATGTCGAGGTGAAAGTAACTTCTCATGGCTTTCGAGCAACCAACACCCGCGGTATCCCCGCCAAGTCGTTCACGATTTCGACGCCAGTCCAAGAAGCGCACATTTCCCGCACCGCGCGCGCGTCGCCGAGTTCCATCATAAGCCAGCCACCGGGCCGCAGCAGGCGTGCGGCTTCTGGAACCAGCCGCCGATAGACCGCGAGCCCATCCTCGCCTCCGAAGAGCGCCAGCGCAGGCTCGTAATCGCGAACCTCAGGCTGTAGCGAAACGCGATCACGGCCAGCGATGTACGGCGGATTCGAAACCACCAGAGCAAACGACCCGTCGGCGAGCGCAGCGCCTAAATCGCAGGCAACGAAATCGACCCGCGCCCCCAGAGCCTGTGCATTCTGCCGCGCAATCCGCAGCGCCGCCGACGAGAGGTCGGTGGCCGTCACGCGCGCCTTGGTTTCTAGCGCAAGCGTCACCGCAATCGCTCCCGATCCGGTTCCGATGTCCAGGATCGTCTCCGCGCCGCCAGCTAGCGCCGCTTCGATAAGATGTTCCGTCTCGGGGCGGGGAATTAGCACATCCGGCGTCACCCGGAACTCGCGCCCGTAAAACTCCTGGCGCCCCGTGATGTACTGCGTCGGTTCGCCCTTAATCCGCTGATGCAGATAGCGCCCGTAGTGGATCCACCAGACCTCGATCAACTCGTCGTTGCCATGCGCATACAGCCAAGCCCGGTCGTGACCCGTTGCCCGCATCAGCAGCACCTCTGCAGTCAGACGCGATTCACCAACATGAGCTTGTTCGAGAAGTTGCTGGCCTTGCAGAAGCGCCGTGCGGACGGTCATTGCCCGTCAGGCGGCCTGCTCTGCGCCTTGTTCTTTGAGTTTTTCGGCCTGGAAGTGCGTAGTCAGCGCCTCAACAAACGGCTCAAGCTTGCCTTCCATCACCTGGTCCAATTGATGCAGCGTGAATCCAATGCGGTGATCCGTCACCCGGTTCTGCGGAAAGTTGTAGGTCCGGATCTTCTCACTGCGGTCGCCCGATCCCACCATGCTGCGCCGCTCCGCGCCGATCTTTTCGTGCTGCTTTTCCAGTTCCATCTCGTAGAGCCGCGAGCGCAGCACGCGCATCGCTTGCGCGCGATTCTTGATTTGCGATTTTTCGTCCTGGCAGGAAACGATGGTCCCGGTCGGCAAGTGCGTGAGCCGCACCGCTGACTTGGTAGTATTCACGCTCTGTCCCCCCGGCCCCGAGGAGCAGAACGTGTCGATGCGAATGTCCTTCGCCTCCACGTTGATTTCTACCTCGTCGGCCTCGGGCAGCACCGCCACCGTCACCGCCGAAGTATGCACCCGCCCCTGCGTCTCAGTTGCCGGCACACGCTGCACCCGATGCACCCCGGCTTCATACTTCAACTGGCTATAAACCTTGGTCCCGCTGATGAGCGCCGTGACTTCTTTCAGTCCGCCGACAGCCGATTCGCTGGTCGAAGTCACCTCCACCTTCCACCCGCGCGTTTCCGCGAAACGCGAATACATACGGAAAATTTCATCCGCGAATAGCGTAGCTTCGTCCCCGCCTGTGCCGGCGCGGATTTCCAGCACCACGTCTTTCTCGTCCAGCGGGTCTTTCGGCAGCAGCAGCACCTTCAAGTCGTCTTCGATGCGCGCAATCTCCGGCTCCAGTCGCGCCACTTCCTCTTCCGCCATGCCGCGCAATTCCGGATCGGATTCCGTCAGCATCGGCCGGGCTTCCGCCAGATTCCGCGACGCCGTTTTCCAGTCCCGGTACTTGGCCACGATCTCCGCCAGTTCGTTGTGCGCCTTGCTCACCTTGCGATATTGCGCGGAGTCGCTGATCACCGCCGGGTCCGCCATCTGCCGGTTGAGATCGTCGAACTTCCGCTCAATATCGTCGAGTTTTTGCTGATATTGCATTACGCAATCACCAGCTCTCCGCCCTGCTTGGCCTCGAGCGTCATCGCGCCTTCCAGAGCATGAATAGCCACAGCCACTTCCGTATCGTCGGGCGGCTGTGTAGTGATGCGCTGTAGCCACAGGCCGGGCGCCGTCAGCAGTCCCATCGCCGTCCCCTGGCGCTTAGCGGCAAAGCGGATCAGCTCATAGCTAAGCCCTGTGATCACCGGCAGCAGCGCAATCCGTCCCAGAAACTTCGCGGTGAAAGTATCGAACGGCAGCAGCGCGTAGACGATCATCGAGATCACCATCACCACCAGCAGAAAACTGGTGCCGCAGCGCGGATGAAAAGTGACGAACTTCTGCGCGTTATCCACGCTCAACGGCTTGCGCGATTCGAAGTTAAAAACCACCTTATGTTCCGCACCGTGATATTCAAACACCCGCCGGATTTCTTTCATGCGCGAGATCAGGAACAGGAACGCCAGGAAAATCGCCATGCGGATGACGCCGTCCGTCATGTTGGTGGCGAAGCGCCCCGAAAGCGAAGGAACAGCATGCCCCAGGCTAGTGGCCAAAAAGAGCGGCACGAACTTATACAAGAAGATGAAGAAGCACAGAGAGAACACCAGGTTCGCCGTCATCAGCCACGACGAGACCTCGATTTTCTGCCCGTCTTTTTCCGTCCCGTCATCAAGCGCCGCGTTAGCCGAAAACTTGAGCGCGCGATAGCCCAGCGTCATGGCCTGTCCCAGCATTCCCAACCCACGCAGCACCGGCAGCTTGAACCAGGGATATTTTTCCGAGACTCGCTCGATGGCCTGTTCTTCGGTCACGATTTCGCCCGAAGGTTTCCGCACCGCCACGCAATAACTATGCGGCGCGCGCATCATTACGCCTTCCATGACGGCCTGCCCGCCGACAAGCGTTTCTTCGCCGCTCTCTAACACCGGCATTAACTGCAAGTGCGCGGACATCCGAAGGAATCGGGCGATAGTCATGGTGCTCCCAAACATATTATACCGTGCGCGTCCGCAACGCTCGGCCCGTCCAATGCCTGTCCAATGCTTATGGATCAACCCGGCCTGCGCCGCGCTGCACACCCGTTGCTGTCCGGGCATTCGCGTTCTGCGGCGGTTCTTCGTAGCCTGCCATGGTCACCGGAACCATCGCCGCGAACTGATCGCGATGCGCAGTCGTCAGCCAGCCTTCGACCGTATATATCCCCGGACCCGGTGAAGAAAATACCCACCGCGGGATTTTCACGGAACGGGACCAGAGACCCGGAATCGACCGGGAGTGCTCCCCGGCCGCAAAGAACTGTCCCACGGACCACGTCCAAATAGGTGATCCCGCTTCGTCGCGAACCAGTACGTCAAACTCCTGCGCACTTGGAAAATTAAGATCCAACGGCGTTTCCCCGTCGCTGCGCAGCTCCAGATACACGGTCACATCGCTAGTAGACAGATCCGCGTTTGCTGTCGAGATGGTAAATTTCCCGTGCGGGCGCGCTGTGATTTGAAGCTTGTTCACTTTCGCCTCCACCAGATCGAAGACCTGCGGCCCTGCAAACGAAGTGCTCACGCGCCGCAGCATGCCGATGTTCTCTGCGAACTGCTCCGCTTCCGTGCCCGCATCCGCGCACGCCAACGACTGGTAGTGAACATCCAGAACATCTCGAATCGGTCCCGCAGGGCCTTCATGAACTCCCCGTTGTTCTGCGGTTTGACCCTGCTGCGAGCAGATGCGGAAGGGCGCCTCCCACGAACCATTGGACGGCTGGAAGGAAATCAGTTTTTGTTCGCTGTAGGTTTCCTGATCCACCACCAGCAGCTCGCTTTGTTCATCCAGCCGGACCAAGACAGGTTGATTCGTGTAGCCGCGCACGCTGTAATAAATCCGGTCGTTCAAAATGTAAGGGCTGCCGACCGTGACTGTGAACGCTTGCCCGTTCGCGGCGTTGCGGTAGGTCCAACTGTTCCCTTCGCGAAGGGGAAAGAATTCTGCTCCCCAGACCGAGGTTGCCGCGGTCGCAATGCCAAAAAGAATCCAGAGTTCGTTGAGGCGTCCGAACATAGATATAGAGGTGTATCCTTTCTATTTTTGGTTTTGAACTTCCCGGGGCCAGCCCTGGAGCTGACCCCGGGTTTGTGTTTGGGTTTTACGATCCCAGCGTGCGGCTCTGCTCCTGCAGCCGCTCGAGTCTGTCCTGCGTATCGGCTATGTCCAAATGCAGGTCTACCACTTGCTTCACTTGACCGGACCGGCCGGCGATCCCCCGCACATGGTTCTTGTACTCCTGGTCCCACAGCGGCTTGTCCCGGTCATTCAAATGCTCGATGGCCGACTCTGTGTGCGTCGCCAGAATCAAGGCGGCAGGCACCACGGACTGGATGGCCTGCTGTTGCTGCGGCGTCGCTAGATGGCGAATCGCCTGCAGCCGGTCGAGGTGCTTGCCCATGGTGTTGATGTGACTCTTCACCAGGTTCACCTGGTTGACATGACTCTCCCAACTCAGGCTGCCGCGCGTGTAGGAATGCAATAGATCAGCGTCGCGGGTTAACACCGTTGCAGTGGACTGGACCTCCTTCAGAAGCCTCGCAGCTTCGGCATGGAAGTTCCAATCGTCCACTTGGCCCGTCGCCACGCGGGGTTCTCGTGGAGCCGCGGAGAGCGATCCCATCGCCATCACTCCGGCCGTAATCAGACACATAATTTTAGTTACACTTCTCGATTTCATACTGGATCTCCTTAAAGACTGTTTTTTGAATACAAACCACTTCCGGAAACGCGCAAAGCGCGCTCCGTGCCAGGTCTTGAGTGTTCGGGTCTTTAGGAGAGAGGCGGCGCGCGGGGTAATGCAGCAGCGCGGCACAGCGGTTCGTTCGCGGATGCCACTTCGCCGGACCTAAACCCGGCATAATGAAGGCCCTGCGCCAACGAAATAAGGGTGGTATCGGCGATGCCATGGCCCGCCGCACGTCGATCTTTAAGCAGCTTGAATTGGGACCGTTTCGCCGGCAGACGATGCAGCGCCGCTGGCGTGCTAAGTCCTTGAGCTCGCAACGCGGAGCTGTCAAGGCGCTCGAGTTGCAAGTGAAGTGCGCCGGCTTGGGCACCCGCGAACGCGAAGAGGAGGAACGTCGCCGCGCCCAGAACAGCCTTCGAGTTTTTCGACAGCTTCCGCATTCTTGTTCGAGTAGACGCGGTCGCAGTACAAAAGGTTTGAGAAAAATTGAAGAAACTTTAATCCACGCTGGCGATGCAATCGATCTCGACGGACACGTCCCTGGGCAGCCGCGCCGCCTCCACCGTAGCCCGCGCCGGCGCGTTGTTCGCGAAATAACGCCCATAGACCTCGTTCATCTTCGCGAACTCGCCCATATCCTTTAAGTACACGGTAGTCTTGACCACCCGCTCGAGTGAAGACCCCGCGGCCTCCAGCACGCTCTTGAGATTTTCCAGCACCCGCTCCGTCTGCGCCGCGATGTCGCCCGTGACGATCTGGTTGGTCGACGGGTCCAGCGGAATCTGCCCGCTCAAAAACGCCCAGCCGTTCGAGACCACCGCCTGCGAATAGGGCCCAATAGCCTTCGGCGCCCGCTCTGTCGAAATGATAGTTTTCATAAGTTTTCTTTGAACCTCAGTGTCCCCCTCAGCTCGGCGGCGTTCGCGATATTCTCCTCTTGCAGAAATTCCTCCAGCTCGCGCGCGATGCGCAGCGGAGCCTGCGGATCCCAGAAATTCGCGGTGCCGACTTCCACCGCCGTAGCCCCCGCGATCATGTACTCCGCCGCATCGATCCCCGTCGCAATCCCGCCCAGCCCGATAATCGGAACCTTCACCGCCTGTGCAGTCTCGTAAACCATGCGCAGCGCAATCGGCTTGATCGCTGGACCCGACAGCCCCCCAAAGCCATTCCCCAACCGCGGCCGCCGCGTGCGCGCATCGATCGCCAGCGCCACAAAAGTATTCACCAGCGACAGCGCGTCCGCCCCGGCCTCCACCGCGGCCTGCGCCATCTCCTGAATCCGCGCGACGTTGGGTGACAATTTCACTACCAGCGGCCGCCCGTTCCCCCGCGAAATCGCCGTCCGCGCCGCCGAAACCACTTCGCCGAGCAGCCCCGGATCGCTCGCAAACACCATCCCGCCGTGCTTGGTATTGGGGCAGGAAACGTTCAACTCGTAGCCCGCCACTCCCTCGGCGTCTTCGAGCACCCGCAGTACTTCCACGTAATCTTCCACCGCATAGCCGAAGACATTGGCGAACACCGGCGTCGCAATCGCTCGTAGCGCCGGCAGTTTTTCGCTCACAAAAGCCCGCACCCCGATATTCTGCAAGCCCACCGAATTCATCATCCCGGATTCGGTCTCAAACAGCCTCGGCGCCGCGTTGCCCTCCATCGGCTCCCGCGATAACCCTTTAGTAATGATGCCGCCCAGCTTCCCCAGGTCCACCACCTCCGCCAGCTCACTGCCATAAGCAAAGGTGCCGGACGCCGCCAAAACCGGGGTCCGCAGAGGGATTCCGCACAACGAAGTCGCCAGGCGCGAGGACACTTTTGTACAGCATAGCAGCGCCTACAAGTCGAAGCAGGGACTCCAGCCTCCTACGAGGGAACCCTAGGGGTACTAAGGTGTATCTCCGATAGTGCTTAGGCGGCGAAAAGGGCACCATGGATACGTGGGCGAGTCCAAGCCGGCCAATTTCCGTTCGTTGTCGTCCAAGTTCTCGCGCTTCATCGTTTTGCTGTTCGTGTGGATGGTGATGCTGATCATCCTGTGGGATGTCCGCCGCCACACCTTTGACACTTTGCAAGCCGTGTTGATGGTTTGCGTACTGGTGTTCATCGCGGGATTGATCTCCCGTTTCACCATGCGGGCCCTGGGCCGTCCCCTGTCGCTTTTGCAGCAAGGTATCACGTCCGTCCGCGAAGGAAAGTTCGAACCCATCCAGGTCAGCTCCACCAACGATGAAATCGAATATCTGGGTGAAAGCTTCAACCAGATGATCGCGGAAATCAATGCCTCCCAGAAAGAGATCCGCCAACACCGCGACTTGCTCGAAGAGCGCATCCGTCAGCGCACCGAAGACCTCGAAAAAGCCATGCGCACCGCGCTCGCCGCGAGCCAAGCCAAAAGCGAATTCCTGGCCAACATGTCGCACGAACTGCGCACGCCCATGAACGGCCTCCTGGGCATGCTCGAAGTGGTGCTCGACAGTCCGCTCAATAGCGATCAGCGCGATGAGCTCGAGATCGCTCAGCGTTCGGCCTACGCCCTGCTGGCTCTGCTCAACGACATCCTGGATCTCTCGAAGATAGAAGCCGGCAAGATGATGATCGAGAACATTCCGTACGACGTGCGCACGGTTCTCGACGACTGCGTGAAGTCCTTCCACGCGCGCGCCGTGCAGAAGAAGATAGCCCTGCACTTTGAAGTCGACCCGGCGGCCCCCACCAAGGTCATTGGCGACCCGCTGCGCGTCCGCCAGATCGCCGCGAACCTGCTGTCCAACGCGCTCAAGTTCACGGAAAAGGGCTGGGTATGCCTGCGCCTGTCCGGAATCGAGTCCGGCGGCTGGTCAAGCTCAGATGTGCATCGCTGTCAGCGATACTGGCGCCGGAATCGAAGCCGATAAACTCACGGCGATCTTCGAAAAGTTCACGCAAGCCGACGGCAGTATCACGCGCAAGTACGGTGGCACCGGATTGGGCCTGGCCATCACCAAACGCCTGGTAGAAATGCAAGGCGGCCAAGTGCTGGTCGAAAGCAAGGTAGGCAAAGGCAGCACCTTTACCATGACGTTGCCGTGGGAGCCGGTGATCGAAGCCGCCGCGCCGGATTCTGCCCCCCGCGCCGCCGAACAACTAGCCGAAGTGGTCCCCGCGCAAACGCGCGTACTCCTGGTCGAAGACAATCTGGTCAATCAGAAAGTGGTGCTGGCGATTCTGCGCAAGAAAGGCTTCCAGATTGATGTCGCCAATGACGGCCGTGAGGCGCTCTCCAAACTCGAAGCCGCAGCCGACCCCTACGACATCGTACTGATGGACGTGCAGATGCCCGTGCTCGACGGTCTTGAAACCACCCGCATCATCCGCAAGAACCAGCGTTGGGACCGCCTGCCTATCGTCGCTATGACCGCCCATGCCATGAATGGCGATCGCGAACGTTGCCTGCAGGCGGGCATGAATTCTTATGTGTCGAAGCCAGTGCAGCCCGCGCACCTGGTGTCGGTGATCGAGAAGCTCCTGCAGGAATGGGCTGCCTCCCCTCCGCCTCCCGTGCCCGTGAACCAAAGCCTGCTGCTGGAACACTCCGACATGGCCAACGATCTGCTAGAAGTGTTCCTGCAACTCGCGCCCGAACGCCTGCAGCAAATGAACACCGCCGCCACCGCAGGCGATGGCAGCACCCTGGCCGTCGAAGCCCGCAAAATCGCCGAGGCCGCCGACCAGTTCGCGTCGCGCGCCGTAGCCGATTGCGCACAACGCATCGAACTCGCCGCGGCGAGTCGCAACTTCGCTAGGGCTGCTGAGGAATTGACCACGCTGCGGCGCGAGATCCAAGAGCTGTCTGCACTGGTCTAGACTCCGCTCCTTCCAGTCGCGGTTCTGTGCAACCGCCGCCCCACGCACCGGCGCACACCGCGCGTTACCCCAGCACAGCACACCGCGCGTTACCCCGGCCCACCGCACACCAAGCGTTACCCCAGCCCAGCACAGAACCGCGCGCGCAGCAAGCGGCAGCCTGTCAAAAGACCCGCCGCTTCAAACGATCCACAGTGAACTTCGCCGTATCCGCCACCGCCATCACCGTCATCACGCCCGCCTGCACCGGATCGGTAACCACCAGATCGGCAGCCTCCGGCACGCTCCCCGCCATATTGAGGCTCACCACCAGCAGCCCCAGCGCCCGTACTTCCCGCACCGCGTTTTCAATGTCACCGCCCATCAATGATCCTGCCATCACGATGGCCTTCACGCGCGGCAATCGTCCCGCGGCGCGGACGGCGGCAGCTAAAGGTTCCTCGCCCACCAGCGGAATGGTATCGATCGAGATGTGCTCGCCGCGAATATTGTGCCGGTCAGCTTCGAGAATCGCCCCCAGCGCCACTTGCCCTACCTGCGCCCCACCGCCCACGATGATGATCCGCTTCCCATAGATTTTTTCCATGGTGGCCACCTGCGCCGCCTGCCGCACCATCGGAAGCTGCCGCAGATCCTCCACCATCGGCCCCGCGTCGCCCGGCGCCTCGATTTCGAAATACACGTGATCGGTGTTAGTGTCACGTCCTTCAATGATTTCGACGCTGGTGATGTTCCCCTGATGCCGTGCAATCACGCCCGTGGTCGCATGCAGAATCCCCGGACCCGTATCGCAAAGAATTTCGATGCCGATCTTCCCGATAGCCACTCACTCCACCTCGTATTTCTTGAGCAGTCCGTCCCAAAAACCGCGCGCCCGCAGCAAAATCTCCGCCATCTCGCGCACCGCCCCCGCACCGCCGCCCGCCGTGGTTATATGGTGCGCGCGCCGCTTCACCTCCGCCCGCGCGTCCGCCGGAGCAAACGCCAGCCCCACCCGCCGCAGGATCGGAACGTCCGTCAGGTCGTCTCCCGCATACGCGACTTCACTCAAATCCAACCCACTCCGCTTCATGATCTCCTCCAGGATCGGCACCTTCTCAATGTGCCCCTGATAGATATAGGTCATGCCCACCTGCGCCGCGCGCACGTCCAGCGCCTTCGAAACCCGGCCGCTGATCACGCCTGTTTGGATACCGTTCCACACCAGCCACTGCAGCGCGATTCCGTCCTGCGCGTTGAATCCCTTGGTCTCGATGTAGTCGCCCCCCGGCCCCGGAATGTTGTACAACAGGCCGTCCGTCAACACGCCATCCACATCCATAAGCAGCAGACGAATTTTCGCCGCGCGTTCCTGAATCTTTGGATCCATCATTTAAGCAGCCGCCACTACAATAAGGAAAGAGTGCGCCGTGCTGGAGCAGGTTAGAAAAACCATTACTCGTTATAACATGCTGCCTCGCGCTAGCCGCGTCGCGGTGGCCGTTTCCGGAGGTCCCGATTCCATCTGTCTCCTGCACACCCTGGTAGAACTCGCACCCTCGCTTGAGATCACTCTCTCCGTCGCGCACCTAAACCACCAACTCCGCGGCGCCGAATCCGATGAAGATGAAAAGTTCGTCCGCGAGTTAGCCGCAACTCTCGGCCTCCCGTTCCATCGCGCCGCCGCCAACCTTCCCGCCCACGAAAATCTGGAACAAGCCGGACGCAACGCCCGCCGCGCCTTCTTTGCACTGCTACCCGCCGACCGCATCGCGCTAGGCCACACCCGCGACGACCAAGCCGAAACCGTGCTGTTCCGCCTGCTGCGCGGCTCCGGCCTGCGCGGCCTCGCCGGCATTCACCCGGTATCGGAGCCGCTTGCCGCCGCGCGCCAAACGGCCTTGCACCACCCACCACCGGCACAGAACCGCGACTGCAAGGAGCGGACACCCGCCATCCCCTCTACATCCGTCCCCTAATCGACACCACCCGCGCCGAAGTCCTCGCTTTCCTTCGCACCCGCAACATCCCCCATCGCGAAGACTCCAGCAACCTCGACCCCCGCTTTGCCCGCAACCGCATCCGCACCTCGCTCCTCCCCCAACTGGCCCGTGACTGGAACCCCCGCATCTCCGAATCCCTAGCGCACCTCGCCCACCTGGCCCACGACGAAGAACTCTGGTGGCAGACCCACCTCGACCAAATCGCTCCCGCCATCGTGATCCCCCGCGCAGGCGGAATCGAAGTCCAAGCGTCCGCCCTAGCCCAACTCCCGCCCGCCGTCGCACGCCGCCTCATCCGCCGCGCCATCACCCAAGTGAAAGGCGACCTCCGGCGTGTCGAATACCCCCACATCGACCGCGTTCTCGAACTGGCCGCGCAGCCAGAAGGCGATGGCCGCCTACGCCTCCCCGGACTCGACATCCGCCGCTCCTTCGACTGGATCCGCCTAGCCTCCGCCGCCCCGCGTCAAGATTTTGCCACTACCCTGTTGGCCATCCCCGGAATCTACGCCGTGCCTCCCAACACCGCACTCCATTTGGAAGTCGCGTCGCACCCTTCCACCTCGCCAAAGGATGCTACGCTAAAAGCAGCTGAGTTAAGTCTGCGGCGACTCCCCCCTGTTTTAGAATTGCGGGGGTGGAAACCAGGCGATCACTACCGTCCCGAGGGGCAAGCCCGCGATCAAAAGATCAAGGAAATGTTCCAAATGGAGCGCGTGCCCTCCTGGCTAAGGTCGTCGTGGCCGATTGTCAGTAGTGGAGACCAGATCGTATGGTCCAGAACCTTCGGAGCCGCCGCGGAGTTTGCCGCGAGCCGCGAACCCGGCCCGGTATTAAGGGTTTGGGAAGGAGAACCGCCGAACAGATGAATCTTTCGAGCCGGTTTCTTCGTCTGTATAGTAGAGGCAATTTGTTGCCGGGATCTTTTGGGGAGAACGCATGAACTCTAGCGTAAGAAATCTGGTGTTGTGGGTCGTCGTGCTGGGCCTGGTGGGCTTGGTCTTTGCGGTAATCAAGAACACCAAGCCGACCGGCGCGCACCCGGACTTTTCGGTTCTGGTCCGCGATGTCAAGGACGGCAAGGTCGAAAAGATCACGCTCAATAGCGTCACTGGCGACGTCCATGGCAAATACAAGAACGGCGACGAGTTCACCTCCACCGTTCCCCACACCTATAACGACTTCACCACCCTGCTGATCGACAAGGGCGTCACCATCAACGTCGAGAAAGACGCGGGTGGCAACTGGGTTTCGCTCCTGATGAACGCCATCCCCTTCGTCCTGCTGGTCGGCTTCTGGGTGTTCATGATGCGCCAGATGCAGAGCGGCGGCAACAAGGCCCTCAGCTTCGGCAAATCGCGCGCGCGTCTGCACTCTTCTCAACAGAAGAAGGTCACGTTTAAAGATGTCGCCGGCGTCGAGGAAGCCAAGGAAGAGCTGCAAGAGATCATCGAATTCCTGCGTGAGCCGCAAAAGTTTCAGAAATTCGGCGGACGCATCCCGAAAGGCGTCCTGCTGGTCGGCTCCCCCGGTACCGGCAAGACCCTGCTAGCCCGCGCCATCGCCGGCGAAGCCAACGTCCCGTTCTTCTCCATCTCCGGTTCGGATTTCGTCGAAATGTTCGTCGGCGTCGGCGCCAGCCGCGTCCGCGATCTTTTCGAGCAAGGTAAGAAGAACGCCCCCTGCATCATCTTCATCGATGAAATCGACGCCGTCGGCCGCCATCGTGGAGCAGGCTTGGGCGGCGGACACGATGAACGTGAACAAACCCTCAACCAGTTGCTGGTCGAGATGGATGGTTTTGAATCCAACGAAGGCGTCATCCTGGTAGCCGCCACCAACCGCCCCGACGTTCTCGATCCCGCCTTGCTGCGCCCCGGCCGTTTCGACCGCCGCGTAGTCGTGGGCCGTCCCGACCTCAAAGGCCGCGAGCAGATCCTCAAAGTCCACACCAAGAAAGTTCCCTTGGGCGACGACGTCAACCTGATGACCATCGCCCGCGGCACCCCCGGATTCGTCGGCGCCGACTTGGCCAACCTGGTCAACGAGGCCGCCCTGGTAGCCGCCCGCCAGAATCGCAAAGTCGTCATGCAGTTCGATTTCGAACTCGCCAAAGACAAAGTCATCATGGGCGTCGAACGCCGCAGCCTGATCCTCAGCGACGACGAGAAGAAAAACACCGCCTATCACGAAGCCGGACACGCGTTGGTAGCAGCACTCACCCCCAACGCCGATCCGCTGCACAAAGTAACCATCATCCCGCGCGGCATGGCACTAGGCCTCACCATGCAGTTGCCGCTCGACGACAAGCACAGCTACGACAAGGATTATCTCGAAGCGCAGATGGCCATCCTCATGGGCGGCCGCATCGCCGAAGAGATTTTCATGCACCACGTAACCACCGGCGCCGGCAACGACATCGAACGCGCCACCGACATGGCTCGCAAAATGGTGTGCGAGTGGGGCATGAGCGAGCTCGGCCCGCTCAGCTTCGGCAAGCGCGAAGAGCAGATATTCCTGGGCCGCGAAATCGCCCAGCATCGCGATTACAGCGAAGCCACCGCCATCCGCATCGACGAGCAGGTGAAGAAGCTGGTGCAGGAAGGCTACGACCGCGCCCGCAAAATCATCGAAGAGCGTTCCGATGCACTAGACCGCATCGCCCGTGCGCTGCTGGAACGCGAAGTTCTCGATGGCAGCGAAGTCCGCCAATTGATCGACGGCGAGACTCTCGAAGCCATGCCCACTCCGCCGCCCCCCAGTTCCACTGGCGACGGCGCGCAGCAAGTAATTAAGCCGGAGCCGCCGCGGCGTCTCCCCGGCATGCTCGAAGGCGGCCCGCAGCCTGCGTAGCGCCGCGGCCTTGCGAGACAGTGATTCCAGCGTTCCCGGTCTACATCTTTGACCTCGACGGCACCCTGGTCGACTCCGAAGCCGACATCTGTGGTGCCGTCGAAGACGTTCTAGCCGCGCACGGCCGCACCGGTATCCCCCGCGCAGTCCTCCACCGCTACATCGGACGCCATCTCATCGAAGAGTTCATGGACTTCGGCTTCGCACTCCCCGAAGCCGAGCAGATGCTCATCGAATACCGCGCCATCTATCCCGCCCGCAAACACGCCTCGACTATCGGTCTACCCCGGAGTCGCCGCCGCCCTCGCCCGCTTAGGCGGAAGAAAATCCACCGCCACCACCAAAGGCACTCCCACCACGCGCCTGGTGCTCGAGCAGTTCGCCCTGATCCATCATTTCGATCACGTGCAAGGCACCGACGGCTTTCCCGCCAAACCCGAACCCGACGTCTTGCTCCGCACTCTGGAAACCTTCGGCGTCCGCCCCACGAGATTGCCTCTTCATCGGAGACTCCGCCGCCGACATGGCAGCCGGCCGCCGCGCCGGTATCGCAACCTGCGCCGTCACCTGGGGCTATGGGGAGACGGAAGATCTCGCGCACCATCACCCTGATTTCTGGATCGACGCCCCTCACCAACTCCTGCCCGATTATTAGACCGCCGTTCCGAACAGCGCCCCCACGCCGGATGTGATCGCCATCGCCAGCGCGCCCCAAAAGGTCACCCGCATCGCGCCCACAGCCACGCTAGCGCCCCCGACCCTCGCCGCCACGCCGCCCAGCAGCGCCAGAAAAAATAGCGAGGTGCCGGAGACCAGATAAATCAGAGCCGCTACCGGCCCGATGGCGGCGACCGCCAGAGGCAGTGCCGCGCCGACGGCGAAACTAGCGGCCGACGCCAGCGCAGCCTGAATCGGCCGGGCCGTCTGCTGCGGCGTGATCCCAAGTTCATCGCGGGCATGCGCCTCCAGAGCGTCATGCGCCATCAACTGCTCCGCTACTTGTTTGGCCAGCGCCGGGTCCAGCCCGCGCGAGACGTAGATCGACGCCAGCTCTTTGTGTTCGCCTTTATTGTCGGCCGCGAGTTCCTTGCGCTCGCGCGTGAGGTCCGCTTCCTCCGTGTCCGCTTGCGAGTGCACCGACACATACTCGCCCGCCGCCATCGACATCGCTCCCGCGACCAGGCCCGCGACTCCCGCCACCACGATGTTCGCGTGAGTCCCATGCGCCGCCGCCACGCCCAGCACCAGACTCGCCGTCGAAACAATCCCGTCGTTCGCGCCCAATACCGCCGCGCGGAGCCAACCGGCATGTTGTGAGCGATGATGTTCCCCTGACATAATGCGCAATGAACCTGATCACGGTGAGCAACGGACGCTTTGAAGACCATGGTTCCGTCTTCAAAATCGTCGGCGCCAATAACTACTATATGGCGTTCACCACCCCCGCCATGCGCGCAGCCGTAATCGCCGCCGCCCAACGCATCGGCCTGAATGTCCTACGCTCCCCCGCGTTCCTCGATGCCCCGTGGCGCGGCGCGTATTTCCAATCCTGGAATCCCGCCACCAACCGCCCCGAAGTCAACACCGGCGAAAATGGACTCCAGCGTCTCGACCACCTAATCGCCGACGCCGAACAAGCCGGAATGCGTCTCATTCTTCCCCTAGTCAACCACTGGCCCGACTTCGGCGGCATGGACCAATACGTCTCCTGGTTCCGCGCAACATCGCGCGACGACTTCTATCGCGACCCCGCCATTCGCGAAGCCTACAAATCCTACGTGAGCCAAATCCTCAATCGCGAAAACACCGTAACCGGCCGCCTCTATAAAGATGAACCCTCGATCCTAGCCTGGGAGCTAGCAAATGAGCCCCGCTGCGCCACCGCCCTGGTTCTCGTCGAATGGGTGCAAGAGATGAGCCAATGGATCAAGCAAAACGATCCCAACCATCTGCTGGCAGTAGGCGACGAAGGATATTTGACGAAGCACTTTCTCGAAGTCCCCGAAATCGACTTCGGCACCTTCCACCTGTATCCCGAAGCCTGGAAACACCGCGATCCCTTCGCCTTCGGACTCCGCTGGATCGAGCAGCACCTGACAGCCGGACGCACCGCCGGCAAGCCCATGCTCCTCGAAGAATACGGCATCACCTCCAAGAGCGACCGCAACCGCGTCTACCGCGCATGGCTCCGTGCGATCCAGCAACAGGACGGCGCCGGCGATCTGGCCTGGATGCTAGCGTCCACCGACGATGAAACCGGCGACCTTTATCCCGACTACGACGGCTTCACCTTCTATTCCGACGCCGACGTCCCCGCCATTTGCGAACACGTGATACGATTCCGGCATGCCCCGACGTCGCCGCGTGATGAAAACTCAAGTGATCGCGAATCTTCCCAACTCCGTGGAATTGACTAAGCGCAACAGCAAAAATTCCATGACCCTGGAAATTCGTACTGGCGATTTGCTGCTGGGCACTCTAGTCATGGGCCGCGGCAGCGTCCAATGGTGGCCCGCCGGCAATAGCGTCCACGCGCTCAAGAAATCCTGGAAGAGTTTTGCCGCCATGCTTGACGAACACATGTAAGTCGCGTCCCCGAACTCCCGCCCTCCCATCACATAGCGTTTTCCCTCGGCGCCTCTCCTGACACTCACGTAGTAAGTTGTGGGCGTGAGAGTCGGGTCCGATCACTGGGTAACCCGGCCGCGAGTGGTAGAAGTCTCGAGCAACACCTGCCGTCGCAGAAATCAGTGGGAGGTCGCCGAGTCACCGCAACTCGGCCCCCCTCGGTAGCGGTCGTACGTGGCCGTGGATCACGGGATGTGGTCTCAGGGGTTAATGCCGGCTAAGGGCGCGCCCACTAGTATTTTGAGGTAGAGAAAGCGAATCGACAAACACGAACTCGACACTGAACCGCGCGCGCAGCAAGCGGTCGGGCACTCGCTACGGCGTCAACGCAGCGAGTTCGGCGAGATCCAGCCGCCCCGTATAAATCGCCATACCCAGCGCGGCATGGACGTCCATCGCCAGTAGTGCGCGAACGTCATCCATGGTCGTGACACCCCCCGCCGCCGTAATCTCGTGCCGCGTAGCCGCGCGCAAACGCCGGAACCAGTCGAGGTCCGTCCCCTGCAGCATGCCCTCTTTGTCGACGTAAGTGCACAAAAACCCGCCGCAGTAGGGCTCCAGCCGCGTGATCACTTCTTCCGCCGTGAAGTCAGTGGACTCCTGCCACCCCTTCACCACGATCTTCCCGTTCTTAGAATCGAGCGCAATGATGATCCGCTCCGCCCCCACAGCAGCCGCAATGTCTTCCATGACCGGCGTGAACGCCGCCGTGCCCACCACAATCCGGTGCGCCCCCTGCTCCAGCAACCGCCGAGCCCGCTCCGGTGTCCGCACTCCCCCGCCAATCCTGCATTTCGCCCGCGACGCCAGCAACTCGACCAGCGCCGAATTCTCTCCGCGACCCATCGCCGCGTCCAGATCGATCACCTGAATCTCCGGAAACGCCGCGAACTTGCGCAGCATCTCCAGCGGAGCATCGCCCTCCAGCGCCTTATCGCGCCCTTGGACCAGTTGGACGACCTTGCCGTCCATCAAATCGATGCAAGGCAGAATCACCGCCGGACCTCGACTCCGTGCTCTGCCAAAAATGTTTTAAGATCACCCACAGTGTAAGTGCCGTAATGAAAGATGGACGCCGCCAGCGCCGCGTCCGCGCCCTTCAGCACCTCAGCGAAATCCTCCGGCTTGCCCGCGCCTCCCGATGCAATCACCGGAATGTGCGTCGCGTTGCGCACTGCAGTTGTGAGCGCGCAATCAAACCCCGTCTGCACCCCATCGGTATCCATGGACGTGAGCAGGATTTCCCCCGCGCCCAGCGCCTCGCCGCGCGCCGCCCACTCGACGGCATCGATCCCTTCGTCAAACCGTCCGCCTTTGGTAAAAACATTCCACCCGCCGTCCGAGCGCCTACGGGCGTCGATCGCCAGCACCACCGCCTGCGCCCCAAACTCCTGCGACAACTCACTAATCAGTTCCGGCCGATGCACCGCCGCAGTGTTGACGCTGACCTTGTCCGCCCCCGCGTGCAAAATCTTGCGCGCATCGTCGACCGACCGGATCCCGCCCCCCACCGTCAGCGGAATAAAAACCTCACGCGCCGTCCGAGCCACCACGTCCACCATAGTGTCGCGGCCGTCGCTCGACGCCGTAATATCCAGGAACACCAATTCGTCGGCCCCCTGTTGGTTATAACGCGCAGCCAACTCCACCGGATCGCCGGCATCGCGCAGATTCACGAAGTTGACGCCTTTCACCACGCGCCCGCCAGTGACATCCAGACACGGGATGATTCTTTTTGCCAGCACCTAACTCTCCACGAAATTGCGCACGATCTTCAGCCCCAAATCGCCCGACTTCTCCGGATGAAACTGCACGCCGCAGACGTTGTCTTGTTCCAACACCGCCGTGTAGGGCAGGGAATACTCACAAATCGCCGCAGTCTGGGGAACCACCGGCGCATAGTAACTGTGAGCGAAATAGACGTAGGGTTTGTCCCCGGTATCGCGCAACAACATCGAGTCGCGCAAGCGCTCCAGTTGATTCCAACCCATGTGCGGAATGCGCATGTCGCCCTGGAAGCGCTTGACCTCGCCCGGATAGATCCCCAGACCGCGTTCTTCCGGAGCTTCCTCACCGGACGTGAACAGCGCCTGCATCCCCAAACAAATCCCCAGGAAGGGAACACCCCTGCGAATCGACTCGACCAACGCCCCGCGCACGTCAAGTTCGTCAAGCGCCCGCATCATCTGCCCAAAATGTCCCACACCCGGCAGAATCAGCTTGGTAGCCTTGCGAATGCCGGCCGCATCGCGGATCAATTCGTATTCCGCCCCAATCGCCCCCAGAGTATTCTGCACCGAGCGCAAATTGCCCGCGCCGTAATCGAAAATCGAAATCACAACAACCCCTTGGTCGACGGCAACTGGTCCTTCAATCGCGCATCCGTCGAGCAGGCATACCGCATCGCCCGCGCAAAACACTTGAAGATGGCTTCGATCTTGTGATGATTCGAACGTCCGTACAACACCTTCGCATGGAGGTTAGCGCCCGCATGATTCACGAACCCACCGAAGAAAGTCTTCCACGAGTTCCGTTTGCAGATCGCCCACCAGCCGCACTCGCACCCGATCCTGGTACACCAACGCCGGGCGTCCGCCCAGATCCACCGCCACCACCGCCAGTGTTTCATCCATGGGCAATACGAAGTAGCCCGCCCGGTTGATCCCTTTGCGGTCTCCCAGCGCCTTTGCAAACAATTGCCCCAACGCAATGCCGACGTCTTCAACGGTGTGGTGCTGGTCTACATCCAGATCCCCGGTAGCCTTCAGCTTCAGATCAAACCCGCCGTGTTTGGCAAACAACTCCAGCATGTGATCGAAGAAGCGAATCCCCGTCGAGACCTGATACGTGCCTTGACCGTCGATCACCAGGCTGCCGCGGATTTGCGTCTCCTTCGTGACGCGCTCGACCGACGCCTTGCGGATTTTCATAGCGCTCCCTCAATCTCGTTGACGTTTTCAAGAATCGCCATGGCGTTCTCCTGTTGAAACAGGCGAATCAATTCATCGCGCTTGGTATGCGTATGCGCGGCGATTCCGATAAACGGCACCCCGGCCGCGCGTGCACAGCGCGCATCGTCGACGGTGTCGCCGACATACCAAAGCTTGTGTCCCGGCTTCTGTTGCTGAATCGCCAGCAGCCCCTCCGGAGCGGGCTTCGCAGCGGTCACATCGTCGGCGCAAATCATTGGATCGAACGTTACGCAGGGAGCGAAGCGCCGCAGCGTGATGTCGGCTTCATAGCGAAGGCGGCCCGTGAAGAGCGAGAGCCCGTGGCTCTTGCCCAAACGTTCCAGCAAGCCCGCCTTGGGAAACCAACTTTCGCGCGTGACCAGACCGTTGCCGTCCTCGCCCAGAAAGAACTCGTTGAATTTCTCGATGACGGTATCGTAATCAACTCTGTGTTCCGAAATCCGCAGCGATCTTCTGCGACAAGGCCCAGTCGTTATTCCAGCCGCCCTGGTTCTTGTAATCCTGAATGGCGTCGCGCGTAACCGTTTTCCCAGTAAAGTACCGGACCGTCTGAACGATGGATTCTCGATACGACTCGGTCACTTCTGCCAGCACTCCGTCCATGTCGAAGACGATTATCGTGTCCACAGTGCCTCCAATTCGCTGAGGAAGCGCTGGATTTGCGTACGATTGCCGATGGTGACTCTCACGCAGCCTGGAATTTCGTAACTGCGATCGCGGATCAGCACGCCGCGGTCGCGCAGCGCGTCGCGAATCGGATTGCGCGATCGCCGGCACGGAACAACACGAAATTCGCCTGGCTGGGATAGAACGGGATGCCCAGTTTACGCAGTACTTCGTAGACCATCTCGCGCGCCGCCAGCACTTCTTTTACGTAAGTTCGCGATAAACTCGCGATCCTGAATCGCCGCGCGCGCCGCCAGCGCCGCCAGCATGTTCACGCTGTAAGGGGACTGCGCCTTATGCATCCAGCGAACATTTTCGACGCTCGAGAACAAGCATCCGCAGCGCATGGCTGCCATGCCGAAAACTTTCGAAAACGTCCGGCTGACAAACAGATTCGGGTACTGGCGAACCAGCGGCAGGGCAGTGACTCCGCAGAATTCGAAGTAGGCTTCGTCGATCAAAACGGCGGCTTCAGGCGCGGCGTCGAGAATACGGCGGATGGCGTCCACATTAATTCCGGTGCCCGTGGGGTTGTTGGGATTCGCAATCAGAATCGCTCGCGTGGCCGGGCGGATCGACGCGATGAATTCGTCGAGCGGAAACGATAAGATCCTCCGGCAGCGTAATCGATTTCACGGACGCTCGCGCCAGCGAGTTCGGCGTAGAAGCGGTACATCGCGTATGACGGCTTCAGCAGCAGAACGTCATCGCCGTCATCGACAAAAGTGTTGATGAGAACTTGAATCGCTTCGTCGGTGCCGTTAGATAGCAGCAGTTCCCCGGGCGCCACCGCGAAGTAGGCTGCGAGTTCGCGCATGGCGTCGACGTACTCCGGGTACACCGTCAATGCGTCCGCCGTCAGCTTGTCCTTCAGGTACTCAATCACCCTCGGCGAGCAGCCGACGGTGTTCTCGTTGAAATCCAGGCGCAGCTTTCCTTGGCGTCCACCGGTGGGCGGATGATACGGCGCCATGTTCTGGACGGCGGCGCGTGGCGTGGGTCCTTTACTCACCGCGCACCTCGGCCGAGCGCGCATGCGCTTCCAGGCCCTCCGCCCGGGCGAGCGCCGCGATGGCGGGCGTCAATTTCGCGAGGCCTTCGCGGCTCAGTTCTTGCACGGCGATCACTTTGACGAAGTCGGCGGCGGAGAGTCCACCACGCTGGCGGGCCGCTCCAGAAGTCGGCAACACGTGATTGGGACCGGAGGCGTAATCACCGGCGGATTCCGGACTCGCCGCACCCACGAACACCGCTCCGGCGTGGCGGATCTTCGCGAGCAGACTGCCGTCGTGCAGGGCCAAGTGTTCCGGCGCGAGAGCGTTAGACATCTCGACGGCTTGATCTAGAGCTGTCGAGCACCACGATGGCGCCGTTCGTTTCGATGGATGGCCTTGCCACCCCGGCGGTCGGCAGAGTCGCGAGTTGCGCTTCCACTTCTTTGGCTACCGCATCCGCCAGACTGCGCGATGTGGTGAGCAAAATGGCCGAGGCGTCAACATCGTGTTCGGCTTGTGCGAGTAGATCGGCAGCGATCCAGCGCGGATTGCCGTCGGCGGCGATGATGACGATTTCGGTGGGACCGGCGACGAAGTCGATGCCGGTTTCGCCCGCGATCAATTTCTTGGCGGCGGCAACATATATATTGCCGGGTCCGACGATGCGGTCCACTTTGGGCACGGTCTCGGTTCCATAGGCCAGCGCAGCGATGGCCTGCGCGCCACCCATGCGGAACATGTGCGTGACTCCGAGCCATTGCGCGATGCCCATGATTTCAGGGCTGGGATTGGGGCACGCTACACACGTGACTGGCACACCGGCGACCTGCGCTGGAATCACGGTCATCAATAGCGTGGAGGGCAGCGGATAGCGGCCCGCCGGAACATAAGCGCCCATCGCATCGAGCGGGCGCACGATCTGGCCCAGCCTCCGCCCGTCGGGGAAATCGGTGAACCATTCGCGTGGCAGTTGAGCTTGGGCGTACTCGCGGATATTTTTCGCGGCGATCTCGACGGCTTGGGCGAACGCAGGCTGCAGAGTTCCGCGGATGTCTATGCGGACACTCGCGCCCTCGAAGCCGTCGAACTTGCGTGCGTATTCTAACAACGCGGCATCACCACGGTCACGAACGGCGGCAAGGATCGGCGCGACGATGCGTTCGGCTTCTTCGAGACGCACGGCCTTACGCTCGATGAGCGAACGCGCGTCTTTGGCTGTGAGTATCCGGATCATTACATTATGATTTTGTTGAGCGGATACTCGACGATTCCTTGTGCTCCCGCCGCTTTAAGACGAGGGATGATGGTCCGCACAGTAGACTCTTCGAGAATCGTGTTGACCGCCAGCCAGCCGTCTTCGCTCAGCGTCGAGATCGTCGGGCGCTTGAGCGCGGGCAACACCGCCAGCACTGCATCCAGGTTGATCTTCTCCACGTTCAGCATCAAACCAACTTTACCCAAGGCATTGATGGCGCCTTGCAGCAACATCTTCATGTCTTCCAGTTTCTGGCGCTTCGCGGGATCTTTCCACGAAGCAACGTTGGCGATCAACTGCGTATTGGACTCGAGCACCGTCTCGATAATGCGCAGTTTGTTGGCGCGCAGCGAGGAGCCAGTCTCAGTGACTTCGACGATGGCGTCGGCGAGTTCCGGAGGCTTGACCTCGGTCGCGCCCCAACTGAATTCGACTTTCGCGGTGACGCCGTTGCGTTCGAGGTAGCGCTTGGTCGCAGCGACCAACTCCGTCGCGATGATTTTGCCTTGCAAGTCCTTCACAGTTTTGTAGGGCGATGCTTCGGGCACCGCGAGCACCCAGCGCACTTTGCCGAAGCTCTGCTTGGCGTAGATGAGGTCGGCCACGTTCTCGACTTTGGCTTCGTTCTCTTCCACCCAGTCGCGGCCGGTCAGGCCGGCGTCCAGCACTCCGTCTTCGACGTAACGCGCCATTTCCTGCGCGCGGATTAGCATGCACTCGATTTCCGGATCGTCAATCGCCGGAAAATACGAACGGCTGCTGGTAGTGATCTGGAATCCAGCGCGGCGGAACAGATCGACCGTGGCGTTCTCCAGACTACCTTTGGGAATTCCTAATTTGAGTTTCATGATTTGTAGACCGCGCCCGGATCGTAGGTCTTCTCCTCGCTGATCTTCCATTCGCCATTTTCCAGGCGGCGGAAGAAGCAGCTCTGATAGCCCTCGTGGCACACGCCGGGGCCCTGCGCTTCGACCTTGACCAGCACCGTATCGAGGTCGCAGTCCGTCGAAATATCCTTGACCACCAGGCGATGGCCGGAACTCTCGCCCTTGAGCCACAGCTTGTTGCGCGACCGGCTATAAAAGGTTGCGAAGCCGGTCTCAACCGTCTTGCGGAAGGCTTCCTCATTCATGAAGCCCACCATCAGGACGCGGCCGGTTGCGTCATCCTGGATCACGGCCGGAAGGAGTCCATCGAGTTTTTTGAAATCGAGTTGCATAGTTTTAGCCTCAAAAAGAAAGCCCGCCAGGATCAACCGGGCGGGCTCTCGAAAACGATCTGAATCGGTGTGTGATTAAGAGTGAGCCCGGCGCGGCATGGGATGCCCGTGGTGATGATGGGGTCCGTGATGATGGCTCCGGGTGACGAACATGAAACACCAATATAGCACAGGAGAGCGAGCGGGAGCGGATGTAATATAATCTGAGCCGGCAGGAGGGCAGAAAATGAAACACGTTATTACAGGCTTGGGATTTGTGGCGCTAGCAAGCGTGGCGCTGGCTCAGAACGTGCCCGAGCAATTCGTGGTGAGCGGCAAGGCCGCGGAAAAGATTCAGGATTTCACAACCATCAATCTGGCCACGGCGGAGCGCATCGCCGATGTTTGCGAGAAAGCCGCCGCCGCCCAGGGAGTGCAGATCAGCATCATGGTGCTCGACAACGACGGCAACCATGTCTACATGGATCGCATGGACGGACAGGGCTATCTGAACATCATCACGGCCGATATGAAGGCGCGCACCGCGCTGCTGCTGCGCTCTCCCAGCAAGAATCTGATGAATAGCGCGATCCAGGATCCGACGCGCGAGCTGCAGTATATCCAGCTTGGCGAGTTTGCGAATTCCGGCGGGTTGCCGATCGTAGTTAATAAACAGATGATCGGTGCCGTAGGCGTGGGTGGTTCCGCGCCGCATCCGCCGGTTTGGAGCGATGAGATTTGCGCGCACAAAGCACTGACCGAAGTGATCGGGGCATCGGTGCCTCCGCTGCTGGAAGACCTGCCGCCGCGCCCGAATCCGAATCCCGGCAACTGCGCCGGTGCCGCGTTTCGCTACCGCGACGCCGCCCAAGTCGAGTCTGCCGGCGGAGTTCGTCGTCGGCGGCAAGGGCGCGGGCAACGTTTTTGACGGCAATCAGATTTCGCTCGCGACGGCGAAAAAGATTGCGCGCGTCTGCCGCGACTGGGCGGCCTCGAAGGGCGGCACGATGTCGCTCTACATCCTCGATAACGCGGGCGAATTCGTGCACATGGAGCGCATGGACGGCCAGATCTTCAACAACATTCGCACGGCGATGCTGAAGGCGCAAACTTCGCTCAGGACGCGCCAGCCTACGTCTGTCAATGGGGCGCAACTCAAGAACAACCCCGGCGGCATCCCGCGGTCCACTACTTACTTCAACCTATTTACGAACGCGGGCGGCATCCCGATTGTTGTCGACGGGCAAATGATCGGCGCTATTGGGGTCGGCGGCGGCGCGGGCGGCGGCGATGAGAATTGCGCGATAGAAGGTCTGAAGGCGACCTTCGGCGAGCACGTTACGCTGCCGGTTTATCCAGCCGCGGCGAAGTAAGCTCGCCCAGTTTGTGCAGCAGCGGCGGCATGCTCAGTCCTTGCATGAAGATTGACGCCGCGACTACGGCGAAGCTGACGCTGATGATGTCTTCGCGGCCGGGGAGTTCGGCGGGGAGACCTAGGGCTAGAGCTAACGCTAATGCCCCGCGCAATCCACCCCAAAATAATAAGTGTTGGTGTTTGGACTCGACTCGCAGGGCGGAGCGCGCGAATAGCAGGCAGCACGGGTAGACGGCTACAGCGCGTCCGAGAAGGACGATTACAATCGCGGCTGCGGCGGGACGCCAGACGGATGCGAAGTGTTGTTGCGCGAGGTGGAGTCCCAGCAACAGAAACACTAGCGAGTTAGCCACGAAGGCGGCAAATTCCCAGAAGGCTTCGACGGCTTCGCGGCCTTTGTCGGTAATCGCTCCGAGATGGCCCAGGTTGCCTAGCATGATTCCGGTGGTGACAGTCGCGAGGATGCCGGAGAGGTGGAAGTGTTCGGCTAATAGGAACGATCCATAGGCAGCGACGGTGGTGAAGGCGAGTTCGACCAAGTGATCGGTGGAGCGCCCGGCTAGCAATAAGACGGCTCCGGCGACGGCAGCTCCGCAGAGGATGCCGCCTCCGGCGGTGATGACGAGCGTGCGCGTGAGATCGAATGGTGTGAAGTGCTGGCCTAGGGCGACGGCGACGACGATTCCAAAGGCGACCGCGGCGGTGCCGTCGTTGAACAGGCTCTCAGCTTCGACCAGCAGGCGAAGGCGGCCGCGGACTCCGGATTCTTTGAAGGTGGCGATGACGGAGACGGGGTCTGTGGCGGCGATCAGGACTCCGAAGACGAGCGCGGCCATCCAGGTCCAGCCGGCGATGTAATGCATCCCCGCGGCAGTCAGCGCGGCGGCTAGAATAACGCCGAGAGTCGCTAGGAGCAGGATGACGGGCAGGTCGCGGCGCAGCGGTTTCCAGGGGAGTTGGAAGGCGGCTTCGAAGACCAGCGGCGGCAGCAGCGTGGTGAAGATCAGGTCCTTGGTGAGCGGGACGTCGGCGGAGAACGGGACGAACGCCAGGGCGATTCCGGCCAGGACCAGGCCGACGCTGTAAGGGACGCGCAGGCGGCTAGCGAGCACTGCGACTACGGCGGCGACTAAAAGCAGGAACTCGGCGATTTCAATAGTGTGTCCCAACTTGGCTAGGGGCTGAGCGCCTGGTCGAGGTCGGCGATGATGTCGTCGATGGCTTCGATGCCGGTTGAGATGCGAATCAGGTTATCGCGGATGCCCAGGCGTTCGCGGTGCTTGGGCGAGAGATCGCGGTGCGAGGCCATGGCGGGGTAGAGCATCATGGTGTGGACGTCGCCGAGCGACGTGGCGCACACGATCATTTTCAGTTTCTCCATGAGCGCGAAGACTTCAGGCTTCGCGGCGTCTTTCAGCTCGAAGGCAACCATGGCCCCGAAGAGGCCAGGCGGCAGCAGACGTTTCACGTTGGCGGCGTCGGGATGCGTGGGGTCGCCGGGGAAGTGCACTTTCGCGATTCGTGGATGGGTAGCGAGCCACGTCGCCAGCTTGCAGGCGTTCGCACATTGCCTCTCCATGCGCAGGGCTAGCGTTTTGATGCCGCGCATCGTCAGGTAAGCTTCGAAGGGTCCTAGGTTGGGGCCGATGGTGCGCAGCAAGGTTGTGAGCACCTCAAAGTTTTCGGCGTCGGAGATGACTACGCCGCCTAGGACGTCGCCGTGTCCGGCTAAATACTTCGTCGCGCTGTGGATGACGATACTGGCTCCTAGTTCCAGAGGACGCATCAGCATCGGAGTCGCGAACGTGTTGTCGACGATCAACGGGGCGTTGGCTTTGCGCGCCGCGGCGGCGATCTTATCGAGCGCGCAGACGCGGAGCAGGGGATTGGTGATGGACTCAACCACTACGGCTCCCGGTTTGGTTTCGGCGATGGCGGCTTCGAACGCGGGGAGATCGCTGGCGTCGGCGAAAGTTGTTTCGACGCCGAGGGCTCCGAAGACGGTCATCAGCATATGCGTGGTGGCGCCGTAGAGAACGTGGCCGGCGACCACACGCTTGGGGCGGTCGACCAGCGCCGCCAGCACGGAAAGATGCAGCGCCATCATGCCGGAAGAACACGCTAGAGTGGCGTGGCCACCTTCTAATTCGTTGACCAGATCCTGTAGCGCACTGACTGTTGGATTGTCGTAACGCGCGTAAGACGGGCCTTGCTCTTCGCGGCCGAAGACGCGGTCGAGTTGGTCCATCGAGTCGTAGGCGTAGCTGGACGCAGTGTATATAGGCGTCGTCACGGGAACGAAATTGCCCGCCTTCTTGCGGTCGCCGATGTGGACGGTTTTGCTTTCGAATTTCATGCGCGTTTCCAGCGGACTCCTTCCTTAGTGTCTTCGAGAATCACGCCTTGGTCAGCCAGGCTGGCGCGGATCTGGTCGGCGCGCGAGAAGTCGCGGGCTTTTTTGGCGGCGACGCGCTCGGCGATCAGGGCGTCTATATCGTGGTCGGAGAGGCCGCTTTCTTTCGCCGAGGGGTTGAGCACGTCGAAGATGGAATCGAAGTGCCGCAGGAATTCCAGCGCCGCGATGGCGTTGCCAGCCAAGAACTGACCCGCGTCCATGGCGCTGTTGGTATCGCGGATGAATTCGAAGACGGCGGCCAGGGCTTCTGCGGTATTGAGATCGTCGTCGAGCGCTTCGTCGAAAGCGCGGTGAGCGGCGAGTGTGCGCGCTTCTAAGGTTTGGTCAGTACCGTTCGGGAATTTCGCCGATTCCAGACGCAGTTTGTAATTGCGCAGACGGTCGATCGAAGTCGCGGCGGCCTTCAGTCCATCGAAAGTGAAGTTCAACTTTTTGCGATAGGGAACCGAGGCCAATAGGTAGCGGATGGCTTCCGGCGTGTAGCCTTCCTTCAAGCAGATCGCGCAGGGTATGGAAGTTTCCGAGCGACTTCGACATCTTCTGCGCGTCGATGCTCAGGTGTTCGGCGTGCAGCCAGAAGCGTGCGAAGGGCTTGCCGGTGATGGCTTCCGATTGCGCGATTTCGTTTTCGTGATGCGGGAAGGTGAGGTCGACCCCGCCGGTGTGGATGTCGAGCGTCTCGCCCAGATACTTCATCGCCATCACGGAGCACTCGATATGCCAGCCGGGGCGCCCTTCGCCGAGCGGAGTCTGCCAGGCGGGCTCTTCGTCCTTCTTAGCTTTCCACAGAACGAAGTCGCGGGCGTCGGCCTTATCGTATTCGTCCATGTCGACGCGCGCGCCGGAGCGGATGCCGCTGAAGTCGTTGTGCGAGAGCTTGCCGTACTCGGGAAACTTGGCGATGCGGTAGTAGACCGAGCCGTCGCTCAAATAGGTGTAGCCGCCCTCTTCGAGTTTCTGGATGGCGGTGACCATGTCGTGAATATGATCGGTGGCCTTGACGATGTGTTCCGGCCGCTGCAGGCGCAGAGTCGCCGTGTCTTCAAGGAACGCCGCCGTGTACTGGGCGGTGTACTCGTAGATAGTCTGTTTCGCGGCAGCGGCGTGGCGGATGATTTTGTCTTCGATGTCGGTGATGTTCATCACGTGATCGAGCTCGAAGCCGCGCGCAGCGAGCCAGCGGCGCAGGATGTCCTGAAAAGTGAAGGTCCGCAGGTTGCCGATGTGGACGTAGTTGTAGACCGTCGGCCCGCACGTGTACATGCGCACGACGTTGTCGTGCAGGGGGGCGAAGGGCTCCACCTTTTGGGTGAGGGTGTTGTAGAAACGCAGGGCCATAGCGAGAGGATTCTTCTATGCTAGCAGCCTGTGGCGAGGGTTCGGGTTGGGAACATCTGTTATCCTACGCTCATGATCCTCGCGGTAGTTCTTTTTCTGGCCGCGTTGGCTTCGGCTCAAACCAGCGACGCGCGCGCTGTTACTCGAGGAGATCTGCGTCTTCCGCTCGCGCCGCCAAGCAGTTGGAGAGCCGAGGGGGTCGAGGTGAGTGAGTTGACGGGCACCGGTCTTCAGCTACACAGTGAGGTTCATTTTAAGGTGGCCATGCAAGGCCCGTCAAAAATGCGGTGGGAGACGAGCGGCGACGATGACACGCTGATGGTCTGCGATGGCACCGACCATTGGACGTATTACCAGCATGGGCTCAGTTTTTACCACACTGCGGAGAGCGTCAGTCCCTGTAAGCCCTCCTTGGGCGATTTTTCTCAGCTGACGGACGACTTGACGGCGGCAGTTGTAACCGGCCGCGACCGAATCCAAGTTAATGGTGCGCCCGTTGAATGCGACGTCGTGCGCGCCGAATATAAGGTTCCTGCACCGCCGGGCGACGACGCGTGTTCGCGGTCTCGTGCGTACGATGTGCATCGACACGGCGCGTGCGCTGGTCCTCCGCGAGAGTAGCGAAAGGACGGCTTCAGGCGGGCGCTCGATCATAACGATTACGTACAGTACGATCGAACGTGCATCCGAGCTTCCCATGGATGTATTTGAGTTCACGGTTCCTACGGGAACTGTCGAGGATGAAGGCCCGCAGGGGGGCGGTGACGATCCCATCCCGGAAGGTGGAGTTTACCGCATGGGCCCTCGCGTATCCGGACCGATACTGGCTTACAAGGTTGAGCCGTCCTACACGGAAGACGCGCGTCAGGCGCGAGTTTCGGGAATGGTGCTGGTATCGCTCGCGGTCGATTCGAGCGGCAAGCCCCTGAACGTGAACGGTAATCAGAGGGATTGGGGCATGGACTGGATGAGAAGGCCATCGAAGCGGTTGGCCAGTGGCGTTACCGTCCCGGTATGAAGGATGGAGTCGCGGCCACCGTTGGAATCTCGATGGCCGTGGTGAACTTCCGTCTGCCGTAGCTCGCGTTCGGCTAGAGCGTTACAATTAGATCGTGACTGTTAAGGAAGAGCTTCATCAGTTGATCGACCGACTTGCCGATGAGCAGGCCCGCGATCTACTGGAGGATCTTCGCGACGCCGCCGATATAGACGGTCCGCCGCTCGATCAAGAGGCGCTGACCTCGCTGGACCGTGGTCTCGCCGATATCGCTTCGAATCGGATGATCTCGCTCGAAGATTTCGAGCGCGAACATCCACAGTGAACTACACGCCGCTTCTTTCCGACGAGGCTGCGAAGACGATTCGTAGGGCGGATGCGAAGCTGCGTGCACGGCTGCAGAATCGCATCCGCGAGCTTGCTGAAGATCCTTACGATTCGCGGCTCTCGTCACCTTTGACCGGACGCGCTGGCGTGCGTAAGTCGCGCGTCGGAGGTTGGCGTATTCTGTTTACCGTTGATCAACAAAGGCGGTTGCTCCAAGTAGCGGCGGTTGACACTCGTGGGCAGGTCTATCGGCATTGAGGACTACTTGGGTGCACCGGGGCTCTCGCCCACGCGTACTATCCGCTTGCCGTCGAATTTGAAATCGACGCGATAGGGTTTTGTCGGAGGATTGAAATTGATTCCCGTACGAGACCGGGAGATTTGCTGATCGGTGCAGGCTTTAACCTGTGCAGGCGTCATGGTCGCGTTCACCGTGTTGCGCGAACACAGTCATCCCGCGAAAAGTCCCATCGGCGCTTCTGGAACTCGGACTCGCTTCTATGTAGTGCCGCCGGAATCGGAACGGTTTCGAGTCCTCGTCGCGAGGATTCCAGCCACAAGTGAGCGTGCTATCGAAGTACTTCGAAAATGGTTCCATCCTTTCCCGACATTAGGGCGGACGTTGGCGCAGTAAGATCCTCAATGTAGAGATCCGTCCAGACATTGCCTTGCCCTCCCCACTCGCCGAGGCATATAAGAATCTCGCGTCCACTTTCGAAGTTTCACTCGATGGCAATTGTTGGTCGGGATCTCCGCCCTTGTACCAAAGCATGGTCCATTTCCCGGACTGCCTGGTGAGAAGGATCGTGCCACCGAAGTTGTAACCCGTGCGGTTCGCATCCATCCATTGCGAGCACAGCATCATCGCTCGTGGGCGATAAGAAATGCCCTCGAATCATGCGGACGAGAGTCCAATCTAGACACTCGTCCTGAAATGCAGTGAATTCCGGGCACATTCTACACTCAGGTTTCCCGACCAATCACGTCGCCCGGACACACCACTTCCAACAATTCGGCTCCGCCTGCTTGCTTGGGGTCTTGCGTGTCGTCCGGGAACACTGGCTTGGGCGCGCCGGCGGGCTGAGCCCAGGCAAGGGCGGCCAGGAGAAAAAGCAGTACCCACACGCAGTCGATCTTACAATAGATCACAGTGCTCAGTTTTGAAATCCAGGCCACTTGTCCGCATACCGGGGCGCGGGCGGGGATATTGCATACGGCGCATGGCGACGTTGAGACTCCGGTGTTCATGCCGGTGGGGACGCAGGCTACCGTCAAGGGCCTGCTGCCGCGGGATCTCATCAACGATCTGGACGCGAAGATCATTCTGGGGAACACCTATCATCTTGTATCTGCGGCCGGGGCATGAGACGATTCGGCGGCTTGGCGGGCTGCATAAGTTTATGAATTGGCCGCGGGCGATCCTTACGGATTCGGGCGGGTTTCAGGTTTTCAGTTTGAGCGGGCTGCGCAAGATCACGGAAGAAGGGGTGATGTTCCAGTCGCATCTTAACGGGGACCGGCATATGTTTACGCCGGAGTCGACTATCGATGTACAGTTGGCGCTGGGCAGCGACATCATGATGGTGCTCGATGAATGCCTGGAGTTTCCGGCTACGCACGAGGCTTCGCGGGCTTCGATGCAGCGGACGGTGCGCTGGGCTCGGGCGGCGTATGCGCATTACCGGGCACCATGGGGATGACGGGCTGCGCGCTTGTTTCCCGATTGTGCAGGGATCGATGTATCCGGACCTCCGTCGCGATTGTGCGGAGCAGCTTTTGGAACTCGATGCCGACGGCTATGCGATCGGCGGGTTGTCGGTGGGCGAGCCGCTGGCGTTGAGCCTCGACATGACCGAAGCCACTACGCCGCTTCTGCCCGCCGGACCGGCCGCGCTACGTGATGGGGGTCGGGATGCCCGACGATTTGCCGGAATACGTGGCGCGCGGCGTCGACATGATGGATTGCGTACTACCGTCGCGTAATGCTCGTAACGGGTACTTGTTCACTACTTTCGGTCGGGTGGTGATCAAGCAAGCGCAATATAAGGATGACCCGCGGCCGGTCGATGAGGCTTGTCCTTGTTACACTTGCCGGAACTTTTCGCGGGCGTATCTGCGGCACCTTGTTCCTGGCGGGCGAGATCTCCTTTTCCACCCTGGCGACTTTGCATAATTTGCAACGCTACCTTGACATCATGCGGGAGATCAGGCAGGCTATACTATTCGGGAAGGTCCCTGAGTACCTGAGGGCCGTGCGGCAGAACCAAGTGGGGTCGCCCGGCTAGGTTCCAAGATCGTTGTAAATTCCAAATGCAGATTACCGCCTTCATGATGATGTTGCAGGCTGCCTCGAATCCGGTGGCCAGTTTCCTGCCGTTGATCGCCATCGTGGCGATTTTCTACTTTCTGGTGTTCATGCCCATGCAGAAGCAGAAGAAGGCGCAGGCGCAGATGCTCGCGGAACTGCAGGCCGGGGCGGAAATTCTCACCACGGGCGGGAATCATGGGCACCATCGTCAGCATTGCCGGCGATATGCTGATCCTCCGGGTGAAGCCTGATAACATCAAGTTGCAGGTTTCGCGCGCCTCCGTG
Source organism: Bryobacterales bacterium (assembly GCA_963760575.1). Lineage (GTDB taxonomy): Bacteria > Acidobacteriota > Terriglobia > Bryobacterales > Bryobacteraceae > Palsa-187. The sequence continues at coordinate 107,624 of CAVXEM010000060.1, read as the reverse complement.
GCCAGCCTGGTCAAGCAGGAGTCGAGCGTCGAAGAAAAGAAGTAGGCCTCCAATATGACAAGCAATCTTAGAATCAAAATCCTGGTGATCGTCGTCGTCATTCTGGCGTGTATCTACGGCATCATCGGGCTGCCCACCTCTAAAGAGCAGTTGGTGGCGAACTGGCAGAAGAACATCCACCTGGGCCTCGACCTCAAGGGCGGGAGCCAGTTGGTGCTGCAGGTGCAGATCCAGGACGCGTTCAAGGCCGAAGCCGACACCGTGATTCAGCGCCTGAAGGATCAGTTGGCCGGCAAGCGGATCGCGTATGTGGAGATGAGCCGCAACGAGCCGCCTACCATTCAATCGGCCGATACCATTCAGATCGATGTGAAGGGCGTCCCGGCCACCAGCGCGGGCGATTTCCGCGCACTGGTCAACGATAATTTCAGCGGCATCTGGAATCTGACGCCGGTGAATCAGACCGATTACCGCCTGAACATGAAAACCAGCGAAGCCATCAAGCTGCGCCAGGACACGCTCACCCAGAGCATGAACACGATCGAGAAGAAGATCAACGCACTGGGTCTGGCGGAATCGAGCGTGCAGCAGCGCGGCGGGAGCACTACCGAATCCGAATTGTTAGTCCAACTGCCGGGCGTCGACGATCCGGCCCGCGTGAAGCAGATCCTGAAGACGGCGGCGATTCTCGAGCTGTATGAAGTCATCGGCGGACCGTATTCTTCGCGCGAAGATGCGCTATCGCAAAAGGGCGGCGTGTTGCCGCTCAACAGCCAGATTCTAGGGAGTCCGGCGCGCGGCGGTGCTCCGGCGGAAGTTTATATTATGTCGCGTACGCCGGTGGTGACCGGGCGCGATCTGCGCGATGCCAGCCCGCAGCAAGATCAGAACGGCCGCTGGGAAACGCGTTTCGTGCTCACCCAGGACGCAGCCAAGCGTTTCGAGCGCTTTACGGCCGCCAATATCGGGAAGCCGCTGGCCATTGTACTTGATAAAAACGTGCTGAGCGCGCCGACGATTCGCGACAAAATCAGCGATAACGGTGTGATCACGGGCATCGGCACGCATGACGACGCGGCCGACTTGGCGCTGAACCTGCGCGCGGGCTCGCTGCCGGCCGGGATTGAGTATCTGGAGGAGCGCACCGTTGGCCCATCGCTGGGGGCGGATTCTATACGGGCTGGACTGTATGCGGGTATTGCCGGCGTGATCGCAGTGGTGTTGGTGATGCTGGTGTACTACAAGAAGAGTGGAATCAACGCCACCCTGGCGCTGATCCTGAACGCGGTGATTTTGATCGCGGCTTTGAGCTATTTCGACGCCGTGCTGACGCTGCCGGGGATTGCGGGCGTGATTCTGACCATCGGTATGGCGGTTGACTCCAACGTGCTGATTTTCGAACGTATTCGGGAAGAGCTGCGCACCGGCAAGGCCGTCATCGCGGCGGTGGACGCGGGGTTCAACAAAGCCTTTCTCACCATCATCGATACCCACGTGACCACGGTGGTGTCCTGCGCGTTTCTGTTCTTGTTCGGCACCGGCCCGGTAAAGGGCTTCGCGGTGACGCTGGTGATCGGCCTGATCGCCAACATTTTCACCGCGGTATTCGTTTCCAGAACGATTTTCGATTGGGAATTGGGACGGCAGAAGCATGCCGTTGCCTTGAGCATCTAGTACGCTTTGAAGTTTTAAGGTTTTATGGTAACTTGGAAAGCCGTTGCGGGTGGTGAGGGAACTTTCTGCGCGCGCACGGTGTCTATGAAGGACGAGCGAAGTAATATCTGCCGGTAACGGGCTCGATGGAATTATTTAAAAACACCAATTTCGACTTCCTGGGGAAGAAGTGGCCCTTCATCATCGCGTCGCTGGTGCTGACGGTTGCCGGACTCGCCAGTCTGGCGGTGCGGGGCGGGCCGAACTACGGTATCGATTTCAAGGGCGGAGCGGTCCTGTATTTGCGCTTCAACCAGGAACCGCCAGTCCAGAGGATTCGTACCGCGCTCGAGAGCAAGGTTCGCGGCGAGATCTCGGTGCAGCAAATCACCGGGCAGCCCGAAGTTCTGGTCGGCACCGAGATCAGCAACGAAAAAGAGTTGAACGCCAACCGTCAGATCATCGAAGACACCTTGCGGGCTACCTTCGGCGTCGCAGGATGGAAAGTTGGATTTGAATAACTCGGCCGCCGGGGAACTGGCTGATAAGCTCCGCGAACCGCTGCTACAGGCCAGTGTGGCGCTCTCCGAGGAAGAGTTGCAGGATGTGGTCAAGAACGTAGAGGCGTTCCGCGCGTCCAAGGGCGGACTTCTGAATTCGTTCGACCAGCTGAACGGAGTAACCGGCGTTTCCCCGCAGATCCTGCAGGCGATCAAGCAACAGTGCGCGCTGGGTCCATTTACGATTTTGTCGGCGGATGTGGTGGGGCCTAAGATCGGCAAGGATTTGCAGCGGCAGGCGATTTTGGCGACTTTATACGCGCTGGGCGGGATGCTGGTGTATATCGCCTTCCGCTTCGAATGGATCTACGGCGTGGCGGCGGTGATCGCGGTGTTTCATGACACTATCATCACCATCGGATTGTTCTCCCTGTTCAACTATCAGATCTCGCTCACCGTGGTGGCGGCGCTGCTTGACGCTGGTTGGTTATTCGATGAACGACACCATTGTGGTGTTCGACCGCATCCGCGAAAACCTGAAGCTGGTGCGGCGCGAGTCGCTCACCAATATCATCAATCTGAGCGTGAATCAGACGCTGAGCCGGACCATTCTGACCAGTGGATTAACGTTTTTGACGGCGATCTCGCTGTTTTTGTTCGGGGGCCAAGTGCTGCATAGCTTCGCTTTCGCCCTGGTGGTGGGAATTATCGTGGGCACGTACTCGTCGATTTTCATCGCGAGCCCAATCCTGGTATTCTGGCAGAACTTCGTCGATTCGAGAGGATCGAAGACGCCGCCGGCTCCGCCGGTGAAAGAAGTTCCGCAGCGGCCAGCGGGAACTCGTAAGGCGGTACGCGGATGAGCGGGGACGCGGAAAGGGAATAGGGATTCATTTATGGCAATGTTCGAGCAAACCTTCGTTGACGGCGTAGGGAAGACTAATAAAGGCTGGACCGTGGTGGTGTCGTTCGGGATGCAGTTCCTGATCGTCGCGGTCTTGATTCTGATCCCCCTGATTTATACCGACGTGCTGCCGCAAGCCCAGTTGACCAGCATGTTGACCGCCCCCCCTCCGCCGCCTCCGCCCCCGCCGCCTCCGCCTCCCACACCGGTCGTAAAAATCAAAGTGGCCCCGCGCCAGTTCGACGCCGGACGCCTGATGGCGCCGCGTGAAGTTCCGAAAAATGTCGCGATCATCGTCGAGGATCCCAACGCCGCTCTGCCCAGCGCAGCGCAGGTTCAAGGCATTCCCGGCGGTCTTCCAAGCGGCATTGGTGGATTGGGTGGCCTGGGCGCAGCGCCTCCGCCTCCGCCTCCGCCGCCTCCGGTGAAAGCCGTCGAAACGCGTTCCGGTCCTCTCAAGGTTGGCGGCCAAGTGCAAGCGGCCAATCTGCTCAAGAAAATAACGCCCCAGTATCCGGCGTTGGCCAAGTCGGCTCGTATTCAAGGAACGGTGCGCTTCACTGCCATCATCGGCAAGGATGGCACCATCCAAAATCTTCAGTTGGTAAGCGGTCATCCGATGTTGGTTCAGTCGGCGACCGAGGCGGTAAAGCAGTGGGTTTACAAACCGACCTTGCTTAACGGCGAGCCGGTGGAAGTGATCACTCAGATTGACGTCAATTTCACTCTGAGCCAATAAGTCCGAAGCGGGCATCCTCGGGTGCCCGCTTTCAATTTCAACTCGCAGGAGAAAATCATGGTATTACAGGTGCAAGTTTGGGCAATGATGCTGCTACAAGAAGGCGGCGGCGTCGGTTTTGATCCCCGCTCGATGTGGAATCAGATGGGCTTGCTCGCCAAGCTCGTCGTGATTACGCTGTTCATCATGTCGGCGTGGTCGATTGGTGTCATGATCGACCGTGTGATCGCGTACAGCGGCGCGCGCGGCCAGTCCCGGCAGTTCGCTCCCGCGGTGGCCGGTGCGTTGCGTGAAGGCAAGTTGGATGAAGCCATCAAGATCGCCGATCGCTATCCGAAAAGCCATCTGGCCAAAGTTGTCGTGGCCGGGTTGCAGGAATTCCGCGCTCATCAGATGAACTCGGATATTTCGGGCGAGGAAATCGAAGCGTCGAAGCGCGCTCTGGAACGCGCCGAAGCGATTGTCCACGCCGAACTCAAGCGCGGCATTTCGAGCCTCGCGACTATCGGTTCGACGGGCCCGTTCGTCGGTCTGTTCGGAACCGTCGTCGGCATCATCAACGCGTTCAAGGGCATTTCGTCTGAAAAGTCGACTGGTCTGGGCGCCGTGGCCGGCGGTATTTCGGAAGCGCTGGTGACCACCGCCGTGGGTCTGTTCGTCGCTATTCCCGCGGTGTGGATGTACAACTACTTCTCGGGCCGCATTGAAGCCTTTGACGTCGAGATGGGGAACTCCAGCTCCGAGCTGGTGGATTACTTCCTCAAGCGCACGCAAAAAGCCAGCGCCGGAAAGTAAGCCCCGGAAAGTAAGCAGCCCGGCAACGGGCTGAATTGTTCGCGAGTTGAAATTGCGCGTGCCTCCAACCCTTATGGGTTGGGGGCGCGTGACAGGAGCATTTTATGAAACCGCCGAAGGCACCGACAGTCACCTCCGATATCAACGTCACCCCGATGGTGGACGTCATGCTGGTTCTGCTGATCATCTTCATGGTGATCACGCCTATGTTGACCAAGGGCGTCGCGGTCGACATGGTGAAGGCCAAGAACCCGATCGCCATGAAAGATGCCGACAAGGAAGACGCGATTCTGATTGGAATCACTCGCAACGGCGAGGTCTTTCTGAGTCCAGGAAACAAGCGTGTGACGTCGGATGAGCTTCCCGGCAAGGTCCGCGATCTGCAGACCAACAAGCTCGATAAAACGGTTTATGTGAAGGCGGATTTGCGCGCCAAGTACGAGAAGGTGGAAGAAGTGGTCGATAACCTTCGTGCGGCGGGCGTGGATCAATTGGGTCTGCTGACTGAGCAGATTCAGGGCAAGAAACCGGGAGCCCCGGCGGGCCAATAGGTTTAGATTCGCAATTTTAAGGAGATCTCTTTATGGCGATGGGAGTTGGCGGACCCGGTGGTGGTCCGAAATCTGAAATCAACATGACGCCGCTGATCGACGTGCTGTTGGTGCTGCTGATTATTTTCATGGTGATTACGCCGCTGACGCCGCACGGCTTGGAAGCCTTGGCGCCGCAGCCGCCGCCGCCCAACGCGCCGCCGCCGCCGCCGGGACAGGACCGCACCGTGGTGATCGTCATCGATAAAGACAAGTCGATGAAGCTCAACCAGGACCCGATTCTGGAGAGCCAACTGGGAGACCGGCTGACCGAGGTTTTCAAGACTCGCGCGGAGCGCGTGGTGTTCGTGAAGGGCGATCCGGATCTGGATTTCGCGACCGTGGCCCACGCCATCGACATCGCCAAAGGCGCGGCGATCGACAAGGTCGGTTTGATGACGCCTAAGGCCGAGGCCGGCCAGTAAGCCAAGAGGAGAATGAAGCCAATGTTACGGAAAGCAAGTCTCCTGGGCACCGCACTACTGGTGGGCGCATTGACGCTGCTGGGCACCGGGTGCAATAAACTGAAGTCGCGCGACGACTTGAATAAAGGCGTGGCAGCCTACAAGAACGCCAAGTATTCCGACGCGGTGAGCTTCTTTCAGGAAGCCATCAGCCTGGACCCGGACAATCCGAATGCTCGTGTCTACCTGGCCACCGCCTACATGATGCAGTGGATTCCGGGTGCCGATTCTCCGGAAAACATTCAATTTGCCACTAAGGCAAAGGATGAGTTCGGCAAGGTGCTCACGCAGGACGCCAACAATTCCGTGGCGCTGGCGTCGCTCGCTTCCTTGGCTTTTAACGAAGCCGATCCGCTTCCCTTGGACCAGAAGATGGCGAAGCTGGACGAAGCGGCCAGTTGGTACACCAAGCTGGTGACGGCGGACCCCAAGAATCGCGACGGCTACTACAGCCTGGGCGCAATCGCGCAGAAGAAATTCTATCCCGCGTTGATGACGGCGCGTGTGAACGCCAGCATGAAACCGGATGAGCCGGGACCGCTGAAGGACAAGAAAGCCAAGGCTGAGTTGTCGGCGAAGTACATGCCGGTGATCGACGACGGGATCAAGAACCTGCAGAAGGCGCTCGATATCGACAAGGAAAGCGACGACGCCATGGCTTACATGAACCTGCTGATTCGCGAGCGCGCGGATCTGGCGGACGACAAGGATTCGTACAAGAAACAGGTCGACGAGGCTGATTCCTGGTTGCAGAAGGCGCTCGATACCAAGAAGATCAAGCAGGAACGCGCCGAGAAGAAGGGCGGCGGCGGTATCGTCCAGGAATAGTTGCCGCGAGTTGTTGGATAGTCGCGCCGCTCCCTGCAATGGGAGCGGCGCTTTTCTTTAGTCCCCTCGCTGCGCTCGGGGTTCTGTGGACAACCCATACGGAAACCGCCATGCGAAGCATGCGGGCCTGACGGTGTCCGTTACACTAGTGTTAAGCATGCCCGATTCGACCCAGGCCGTCGAGATCCCGGCCGCACCGGCCATCGCCGTGCCGCCCGATGAAGTGGGGCGGCTATACGGGGAATTGGAAACCCGCGTGCATGAACTGCGCCCCACCGAAGACCTGGCATCGCTTCGCAAAGCCTTTGACTTCGCCTCCGCCCGCCACCAAGGCCAAAAGCGTGTCTCCGGCGAGCCCTACATGGTGCACCCCCTGCTGGTCGCCCGTCAACTGGCCGACATGAACATGGACCTGGTTTGCCTGGAAACCGGTCTGCTCCACGACGTAGTGGAAGATACCACCGCCACCATCGCGGAGATCAAAAAAGAATTCGGCGACGACGTAGCCCGTGTAGTCGACGGCGTCACCAAACTAAGCAAGCTGAACTTGGCCTCGCGCGAAGAGCGCCAGGCGGAGAGCGTCCGCAAAATGCTACTCGCCATGGTGAACGATATCCGCGTCATCATGGTCAAGCTGGCCGACCGCCTGCACAACATGCGTACCCTGTCGTCGCTATCGCCCGAACGGCAAGAGCGCATCGCAGCCGAGACCATGGAGATTTATGCGCCCATCGCGCACCGTCTCGGAATGGGCAAAATTCGTGCTGAGTTGGAAGACTTGGCGTTCCGAATTCTCGAACCCGAAGCGTCCACCGGCCTGCTCAAAGAATTCGAATCCGCCCACGCCGCCAACGAAGAGTTCCTCAAAGAGATCAAGCACACCGTGGAACAACTGCTGGCGCGTGAAGGAATTCCAGCGCGCGTCGATGGCCGCGTGAAGCGCGCTTACTCGGTATTCCAGAAGCTGAAGCGCCAGAAGATTAGTCTGGACCAGGTGTACGATCTCCTGGCCGTGCGCATCATCACCGATTCCGTCAAGAACTGTTACGCCGCGCTGGGCGTGATCCACAACGAATGGCATCCCATCCCCGGACGCATTAAGGATTTCATCGCCATCCCGCGGCCGAATTTGTACCAGTCCCTGCACACCAGCGTGATGGGACCCGGCGGACGCCACTTCGAAGTCCAGATCCGCACCGAAGAAATGCACCGCGTGGCGGAGGAGGGAATCGCGGCGCATTGGAAGTACAAAGAGGGCCGGCGCGGGGCGGCTCAGGATGACCAGCGAATTACCTGGCTGCGGCAACTGGTCGAGTGGCAGCGTGAGATGCATGACCCCGGCGAGTTCATGTCGACCTTGAAGGTTGACCTGTATCCAGAAGAAGTATATACCTTTACCCCCAAGGGTCGTGTCATCACTTTGCCTCGTGACGCCACTCCTATCGACTTCGCGTACGCCATCCACTCCGACGTCGGCAACACCTGTACCGGCGCCAAAGTGAACGGGCGCATCGTGCAATTGAAGTACGCACTACGGAATGGCGATGTGGTGGAGATCCTGACGCAGTCCGGCCACTTGCCCAGCAAGGACTGGCTGGCGCTGGTCAAAACCTCGCGCGCCCGCAATAAGATCAAGCACGTCATCAACACCACCGAGCGCGTCAAGGCCATCGAGATCGGCGAGAAATATCTGGAGCGGGAAGCCCGCCGGTTTGGCGTGGCGCTGAGCCGGATCACGGACGCGCAGATGGAAGCCGTGGCGTCGGATTACGGCGTGAGCAAGATCGAAGATCTGCACGCCGCGCTCGGCTACGGCAAGTATTCCGCCCGCCAGGTGCTGCAGAAACTTGCGCCGGATCAGGTGACGCCGGAGACGCCCGTGGCCGTGCCGGCTCCCGAGCAACCGGCTGGAACCGCTCCGGCGCAGCGGTTAGCGCCTGGCGATCAGGACCTGATCATAAAGGTCAAGGGCATCGACGACCTGCTGGTCTATCGCGCCAAATGCTGCAACCCTATCCGCGGCGAAGCCATTGTGGGGTATGTGACGCGCGGCAAGGGCGTGGCGGTGCATTCGCTCAACTGCACCAACGTACAGAATCTGATGTACGAAGTGGAACGCAAGATCGACGTCGAATGGGCGCGCGCGGCTTCCGAGACCTTTGAAGTGAAGCTGCTGATCCACACCGAGGATAGGCCGGGCATCCTGAACCAGCTCACCACGGCGTTGTTCGGCGAGCAGATCAACATCCGCAGCCTGGAAGCGCGCGGCGACGACGAACGCGCCACTGACGGCGCCATCATCGACGTCACCGTCGAGGTCCGCGATAAGAAGCAACTGGAGCGCATCGTTTCCGCGGTCCGCCGGATTTCAGGCGTGCGCGATATTGAGAGAGTAAATCAGTGAGTCACCCGTCCCAAGAACCCGAACACATCGCCATTTCCAAATCCAAAGGCATCAAGATCGACTGGAAGGACAACCATCACAGCGAATACGGCTTGGCCTACCTGCGCGACGAATGTCCGTGCGCCACCTGCACGGGAGCGCACGGCACGCCGCCGCAGAAATCCAACTACGGGAACGAGGAACTGTTTCCGATGTACAAGCCCAAGCTGCGCATGAATGAAGTGGAGGCGGTGGGCGGTTACGCGATTCGCATTGACTGGTCAGACGGCCACAACACCGGCATTTATTCCTTCGATCACTTCCGCAAGATTTGTCCCTGCGATGAATGCCGCGCCGCGCGTGGCTGAAGAGTCACCACTCTAGGCGGCGAAGCCTCTCAACGCGATCGAAATGGCGGTCGCGGCTCAACACCGGAAAGTTGTGCTCGCGGCCCAGCGCGGCGATCCAGAGGTCATTCGATGGTATCGGTGTTCCGGCATGCCTTAGTTCCAGGCGCAGCCCGGCGTAGTGTTCGGCGCGTCTCTTCAGTGATGTTGAGGATACGGAATCCCGGCAGGTTCTCGCGCAGCCATTTCCGATAGTGGCTGCGACGGGCAGATTGCGAGATCCCATAACACATATTCACCCAAAACGATCACCGGAATCGCGACCAAAATAGCTCGCTGCAACACAGCACGTATACCAGGCGCTCATCGGCGATTGCCGAGAGTGCGTTTGTATCGACGATCAATCCCAGTCCTCCGGCTCGATCTGTTCAAACTCCTCGTCGATCATCTTTTGGATTCGCACGTTCTCGTCATGCAGATGCCGCAATCCTCCGACAGCCTTCATCCATGGTTTGTCTGTGGGCTTTCCCGCAGCAAGTTTCTCTTGCACGGCTTCGGTGACGAACTGGCGCAGAGGGATCCCACGCTGGGCAGCCTGCACCTTAGCCTTTCGCAGGATCGGATCCGGAATCTCCAGCGTAGTCTTCATGAGTCCATGGTCCCATATTTACGGGAGGGCAGCTTACGCCTTCCAGACGATTTGTCCCGCGACCACGGTTGCCACTGGGCCGCCGCGGAAGGTGGCGCCATCGAACGGCGTGTTGCGGCTCTTGGAGAACGATTTGTTGACGTCATATGTCCACTGCTGCTCTGTCGAGAAGATAGTGACATCGCCGGTAGCTCCCGGTAGCAAGAGTCCCACGCTCCAACCCCAAGATGCGTGCCGGGTTGATGGTGAATAATTCCACGAACCTATTGATATCGATCTTGCCGCTGTGCAGCAGGCGGTCGAGCGCAATGCCCAGCGCTGTTTCGAGGCCGATGATGCCGAACGGACACTTCTCAAATTCCTGCATCTTCTCGCTGCCCGCGTGCGGCGCATGATCGGTGGCGATCGCGTCGATGGCTCCGTTGACGACGCCCGCGACGACGGCGTTCACATCGCTCGATGACCGCAGCGGAGGTTTCATTTTGTAATTGCTATCGTAGGGAATCATGCCGGCATCGGTCAGCGTTAGATGATGCGGTGTCGCCTCCGACGTGACAGGGAGTCCCTTGAGCTTCGCGTAGGCCACCATTTCCACCGAATGGCGCGAGGAAATGTGCGCCACATGATAGCGTGCGCCGGTCACTTCCGCCAGTAGAATATCGCGCGCCACCATCACGTCTTCGGACGAGCCGGGAATGCCGCGCAAGCCCAGGCGCACGGATTCGGCGCCTTCGTGCATGTCGCCGCCGGCGCTGAGATGAAGATCTTCGCAGTGATTGATCACCGGCATGTGGAAACTGCGCGCGAACTCCATGGCGCGGCGCATCAACTGCGCGTTCATCACTGGCCGTCCATCGTCGGAGATGGCGACCGCGCCTGCTTGCCGCATGGATCCGATGGCGGCGAGCTCTTCGCCTTTACTGCCGCGCGTGATGGCGCCGATCGGGAACACGTTGACCACTGCATGCCGCCGCGCTTTCTCGATGATGTACGTGGTGACGGTGGGGCTGTCGTTCACGGGCGCGGTGTTGGGCATGGGGCAGATGGAAGTGAAGCCACCGGCGGCTGCAGCGCGCGCACCGCTTTCGATGGTCTCCGAGTGTTCAAAGCCGGGTTCGCGCAGATGCACGTGCATATCGATGAAGCCGGGCGCGACGATCAAACCTGTGGCGTCGAACACTTCCGCGCCGGTGGGCGATAACTTCGGGCCTACGCCTTTGATGACGCCGTCTTCGATCCAGACGTCGGCCACGGCATCGTGCCCGGACGCCGGGTCAATCACGCGGCCGTTCTTAATGAGCAGCGCCGGCATTCTGTTCTCCACCTAAGACTCGTTCGAGGACGGCCATGCGCACCGAAATTCCGTTCTCCACTTGATTTAGAATCGCTGAGCGCTGGGAATCAGCCACCTCGGATGAGATCTCGCGCCCCCGATTGATGGGTCCGGGATGCATCACGATTGCGTCCGGCTTGGCTAGTTTCAGATGCTCCAGGCGTAGCCCGTAGAAGGGAAAGTATTCGCCCGCCGGGAACGCGGCTTCATGCTGGCGCTCCAGTTGAACGCGCAGCATCATGATCACGTCAGCGTCGCGAATCGCCTCATCCATATCGGTTGTCAGTGTGACGCCAGGCGCGAGTTGCTTCAGTTCCGGAGGCAGGAGCGACGCTGGCCCGCAAAGCACGATGTCGGCGCCGTACTTGGCTAAAAGGAATACATTCGACCGCGCGACACGGCTGTGCGCGATGTCGCCGATGATGGCGACGCGCAAGCCTTCGAGTTGCTTGCCGCGGTCGAGAATGGTGCGCGCGTCGAGCAGCGCCTGGGTCGGATGCTCGTGTGTGCCGTCACCAGCATTAATGATGGGAATCCCTAGATGCCGTTGCAAAAAGTGCGGTGCGCCCGAGGCCGAGTGCCGCATGATGATGGCGTCCGGCCGCATCGCTCCCAAGGTGTTCAGAGTATCCACTAGCGATTCGCCCTTGGCCACGCTGGACGCTTGCGCCGTGATTGAAATCGCGTCAGCACCGAGACCTTTCGCCGCCAGTTCGAAACTGGTGCGCGTACGGGTGGAGTTCTCAAAGAACAAGTTCACCACCATGCGCCCCTTCAGTAAATCGAATTTGCGGAAGCGCTGCCCCGGACCCACTTGGAAATGGCGCGCCCGGTCGAGGATTGCTTGCACCTCGTCGCGCGTCAAATCTTCAATTCCCAAGAGCCCTTTCATGGCCCTCTAATCTACTCTCTCCACCAGCAAAACCTTTTCCATCCCGTCGATTTCGTTAAATTTCACTTCGATGATTTCGTTGGCCGATGTCTGCACGGTGCGGCCAACGTAGCGCGCCTCGATCGGCAGTTCGCGCCAGCCGCGATCGATCAGCGCCAGGAGTTGAACCCGTGAGGGCCGTCCCTGGTCGAACAAGGCGTCGAGCGCGGCACGCACCGTGCGGCCCGTGTAGAGCACATCGTCCACCAGGATCACGTCCATGCCGGTGACGGAAAACGGAATGTCGGTGGAGTTCAAGACCGGCTGTTGCGAAACCGTCGACAGATCGTCACGGTATAAATTGATGTCGAGGATTCCCACCGGAACTTTGCGGTGCTCCAGAGCCTCGATCTTTTCGGCCAGGCGCTGGGCCAGGGGCACACCGCGGCGGCGGATGCCGATGAAGGCCAACTTGTTCAGATCTTCGGTGCGCTCCAGAATCTCATGCGCCAGCCGCACGAGGGTGCGGTCAATTTCTGACGCGCTCATCAGTTGGGATTTTTCGCGGGTAACAGCCATAGTGGGGGTAAACGCTCCAGATTAGCACACCGCCTGCCGATTGCGCTTCGAGTTGGGATTTTTGAAGAATATACTCGGCGATCCGGAGCCAACTGAAACGCTTATTAAATACGATCTACTTCTCTTTCACGGCGGACACTGCTTCAGTCTTTCGCCGCGGCCTAGTCTCAAGCATTAGCCGATCAACCATTCGCGGAAGAGTGTGCAGGAACATCATTGCTTCATCATCTACAATCGACTCCCCCAACATGTCTCCAAGCGGCCCGTGATGCATCATCTCGATGGTATTCATGATGCTTCTGGTCGCACGGTTTATGCTCTGTTGATTTCCACTTTCGATGGCACGGTACAATTGAGTTCCAAGTTCATACAGCCACGGGAAATCATCCCGAAATAGGCTAAACGCCATCAGAAGGGGAACCCCCGGATTGTCTGACTCTCGCAATCCTGGGTGGTGAAGCAACTCTTCAAGCATCATCGGATGGAACCGGCCCCTCCTCCGGCCGCGCCCGCTTCGTGGGCCATTGCCCATTTCGCGTGCTACGCGATCGGGGACATCTCGCACCAGGACCTTGATTTCCTCGAAAAATTTAGCTACGGAGGTGTCGTCTGCTTTAGCTGCGTGCGGGGGAGTTTCTTTCTTTCGATCTTTAAGAAGAGTTGCAACGGATTCGCGAAATGCCTGAACTTGGCGACGAACTGCTTCTTCGCGCGGCGCGGCTTGGGGATGGCGTCGGATAAGTTGCAGCACGAGGCCTGTTATGGCATCTTCCTCATCCGGGGAGTTCTGGAATTGAGCGAAGGGACCCGTTGCCGCTTCGTCAAGCGTAACGCCCAGAGCTATTCCGAACACCCGGTCACTGGCGGATAGCTTGCCCTTCGCGACGCCCGTCTCATAGAGAATCCAAGGGCGGTTGATACTTCTTCCAGTGAGTAGGGCAACCACATCTGTCGCATCATCCAACTTTTGCATGATGGCGCGATACCATTCTTGCCCGTATTCGATACCGGCGTTTCCCTTTCTGTCCGAGGAACGGAAGGATTTAAGGATGCCCCCACTTGCGTCTGTGAGCAGATTCCCGAAAGCTTCAGCCAAATCCGCATCTCGGCTATCATGGCTTATAAAAACAAGTGGATTCTCGGTGGGCGTACGCTTCGTTTCAAGTGCAGCCGCGATAACAGGTTGCGGCGATTTCTTGCGTGAGGGCATAAATTACCATCCTAAACCGGGCAGGAAATGAAGAAATCGCGCCAATTGCCCGCGTTAAATCCCGGCCCACAAGTCTGCTAATTAGTTCCACCCATGATACACCGCTGCGCCGGAGGATTGAAGGCTAGCCACGTGCTAAGCGGGCGTCGCCGCGTTTCATCATCTACAATGAGAAAAACCCCTCTTCAGTCGGGCGATGATGCACCCCATATGACCCAGCCCATCATTTGTGCCACACTCTTGCTGCTCCTCACGATACCCGCAGTCTGCGCAGAGTTAGAACTGCGCTATGCCGCAATTGAACGTGTAATTGCCGATCAACTGTTTTCGCAGGAGGGCCGACTCTACGTGCGCGGCAGCAAAGCAACTAAGTGTAAGTTCGCCTATCTGGAATCGCCGCACGTGGGCGCCATGGATGGGCGCTTGCGGGTCACGGCGCGTTTCAGTGGCCGCACGGCGCTGGATATGTTTGGCGGCTGTGTAGGGCTGGGTGACTCCTTCGATTTCACGTTGATTGCAGTGCCGGTCGTCAAGAATGGGGCGCTGGCATTCAACGAAGTGAATGTTTCGACGCCGCGCGACTCCTTCTATATCCGCCGCGTGCGCCAGGCGTTAACCGCCAGTTTTTCGCGCGACTTCAAGATTGAAGTTCGCGACCAGGCGCGTCATCTGGTAGAGCAGGCGCCAGCGCCGGTTCCGTCGAAACCGCTGTATCAGGAAGAGCTCGCCAGCTTCGATCTGCGCGACGTGAGGGTCCAGTCCGGATGCCGTGGTACTGGTGATGGATTTCCGCTTAGTGGTCAAATAGAAAGAACCCCCTTATGCAGCCAGTGAATCTTGGAGTCATCGGACTCGGCAACGTCGGCTCCGGTACGCTCGACATCCTTGCGGAAAACGCCGATCAAATCGCGCTCAAGTTGGGCTTCCCGCTGCGCGTGGCTGCCGTGTGCAGCCGGAGCGTCGGGAGCAAGAAGATTCCCGCGGCGTTAGGGTCTCCGCTGCAGACCACCAATTGGCGGGAAGTGGTGGACCATCCCGGCATTCAGATCGTCGCGGAGCTTATTGGAGGCACCACCGTGGCGCGCGAGGTGATCGAAGCCGCCGCCGCCAAGGGCAAATCGGTGGTGACTGCCAACAAGGAATTGATGGCGCTCTGCGGCGCCGAGTTGTGGGACCGGGCTATCGCGTCCAACATCAATCTGGCGATGGAGGCGAGCGTGGCCGGCGGCATTCCGATCCACGCCGTGCTGCGCGAGGGGATCTCGGGCGACCGCATCAATACCCTTTACGGAATTTTGAACGGGACGTGTAATTACATCCTCACTGAAATCGAGCAGCGCGGCGCGGATTTCGCACAGGTGCTGGCGGAGGCGCAGGCCGCGGGTTACGCGGAGGCCGATCCATCGGCAGACGTGGATGGTTTCGACGCTCGTTCCAAACTGGCGATTCTATCCGCGCTGGCTTTCGGCGAGCGCATCGTGCCGTCGGATATTTACACCGAGGGCATCCGGCGCATCGCTCCCATCGATTTTGGGTATGCGCATATGCTGCATCACACCATCCGTTGGTGTGCACGGCGCGGCAGACGCCGGCTGGGTTGCTGCTGTCGGTGCGTCCATCGCTGATTCCGCAATCGACGATTCTGGCGAGCGTTCGCGGCGCCTACAACGCGGTGTGGGTGCGCGGGAAATATGGCGCGGATACTTTTTACTACGGGCGGGGGGCCGGCGCGCATCCGACGGGTGTTGCGGTGGTGAGCGATCTGATGCGGGTGGCGCGCGAGATTCGGTCGGGCAGTCCGGAGCGGGTTTCTCCTTTCGCGCACGCGCGCTTGGGCGAATATTGCCCCATCCCGATTACGTTAAATCGCGCCGCTTATTATCTGCGATTCCGCGTGAAGGACCGGCCCGGCATCATCGCGCAGCTCGCCGCGGCCCTCGCGGCGGAGAAGATTTCGATCGAGGCCGTGTTGCAACTGCCGGATGAAAATGCCGAGAATTTGCCCTTCGTGATTACGGTGGAGCCGACGAGCGAAGCGTCGATTCGGGCGGCGCTCGCGCGCATGGAACGACTCGATTTCTTCATCGAACCGCCGCTGGCGATGCCGATGGAGGCATCGCTCTAACTAGACCGGTTCAAATCGGCACATTCCCAACTTGGAACAATAATCAGGCTCCGTCCCTATTTATTTTTGAAGAAGTCGAGGGGGTCTAACGCGGTGATTTTCCATTGCTTACCGCGATGCTCCAGGCGGCACTTTACGATGCGCCTCCACGTCTGTTGGCCACCGTTCACTGCGTTCTTCTCGGAGGCGACTAGGAGCCAGTCCAACTGGACGATTCGTTTTTCGTCGTCGCCTTCGTCGGTGACCACTTCGATCGTCGAGCCGACTTCGTAAGCTGCTAGCAAGCCTTCGATGTTGCTGCGTAGCGTGGCGTATTCCGGCATGTTGCGATCGAACTGATCGAGGAACGCGGCGGAGTCGTCGTTGGTCAAGGCTTCGGCCGCGGCAGTAAAGACGTTCACGACATCGGCGGCGGAATCCGCCAGAGCGACCGTCGAAATAAGCAGCAGCAGCGCGGTGCGCATGTTAGGTCCGGTAACTGGCGTTGATGTCAATGTATTCTTTGGTGAAATCGCAAGTCCAAAAGCGCGCGCGTCCGCGGCCCGTCCCACGAATGGCGAAGCGGATGGAACAATCGGGCAGGTCGAGTTTGCTCTTCAACTCGTCTTCCGAAAAATCGGCGGCGAGTCCGCGGCGGCACACCGGGATACTCTGCATATCGATATCTACTTTACGGGGATCGAACGCGACTCCCGCGTAGCCGGCGGCGCAGAGAATGCGGCCCCAGTTGGGATCGGAGCCGGCAATCGCGGTTTTGACCAGCGGGGAGTTCGCGATGGATCGTGCGATCTGTTCAGCGGCTTTTTCGTTGCTTGCGCCTTCGACGTCGATGGTCACCAGTTTCCGCGCTCCCTCGCCGTCACGGGCGATTTGTTGCGCCAGCGATTCGAGCACCGCCGTGAGCGCCGCCTCGAAGGCCCTGGCCGTCGGCTTCACACCGGAGGCGCCATTCGCTAGGACCGCCACGGTGTCGTTGGTCGAGGTGTCGCCATCGACGGAGATCCGGTTATAGCTGCGCGCCACCGCACGCTTCAGCGCCGAGCGCAGCAGCGCGGGCGCGACCACCGCATCGGTCATCACGAACCCCAGAGTCGTCGCCATATTAGGCTGGATCATGCCGGAGCCTTTGGTCATGCCGGCGACGCGCGCGATTTTGCGTCCGCTCTTCATCTCGGCGTACGCAGTCTTGGGAACCGTGTCGGTTGTCATGATGGCGGCGGCCACGGTATCGAAGTACGCCGGGTCGAGTTTCGCCACCAGTTCCGGAAGCGCATTGACGATCTTGCCCCCGTCCATCTCGACGCCGATGACGCCGGTGGACGCAGGTAGAATGTATTCGGGCTTAACGCCCAGCGCCTTCGCAGTCGCGCGAACGGTGGCCGATGCGACTTGATCGCCGGTCCGTGTAGCGCAATTTGCATTTCCCGGCATTGACCAAAATCGCGCACGCTTTCCCGCGGGATGCCGCCAGATTCTTGCGCGCCAGCACCACCGGCGCCGCTACCACGCGATTCTGTGTGAACACCGCAGCGGCCACGGCCGGCGTATCCGACACAATCAGCGCGAGGTCGTCTTTCTTGACCTTGCGAAGCCCAGCGTAGACCGCCGCGTAACGAAACCCTTGCGGAAGACTCACGCCAGCACCTCGTCACCGCTCAGCGGGAACCCATTCAAAAACGCGGCCACCGGCATTCTCTTCTTTCCCTCCAACTGGACCTCCCGCAACTCGATCGATTCGCCGTGCCCGCACCCCGCGTATAGCGTGTGATGCGTGGCTTTTAAAATCCCCGGAGTCAACTTCAATTCAGCGATGGAGGCGCTCCAGATCTGCAAGCGCTGTCCGCGCAGGAATCCGTAACCGCCGGGCCAGGGCTCGAATCCACGAATCCGGTTCAAGATTTCCCGCGCCGAAAGCTGCCAGTCGATCTTGCCGTCTTCCTTTTTGAGAATTGGCGCATAGGTAGCCTGCGAATCATCCTGCGGCTCGGGCCGGATGGACGGGAGATCTGCGAGCGTGCGCACCAGCAAATCCGCCCCCGCCACCGCTAGACGCTGGCCCAGTTCGACGGCGTTTTCCTCAGCGTCGATGGCAGTTTCCCACTTCAGCAGCATGTCGCCGGTATCGAGACCTTCGTTGATGCGCATGGTGGTGACGCCGGTGCGGGTCTCGCCGCGCGCGATGGCCCACTGAATCGGAGCCGCGCCCCGGTATTTGGGCAACAGGGATGCGTGCACGTTGATGATGCCCTGCGGCGGAATGTCGAGAATCGCTTTCGGGATGATCTGGCCGTAGCCGACCACCACCATCGCCTCCGGCGCCATGGCGCGCAGTTGTTCGACGATTTCCGGACGCCGCACGCGTTCCGGCTGATGCACCACCAACCCCAGGCGCAGCGCCGCTTCTTTCACGGGAGGCATGGCGTCCTTGTGCCCGCGGCCCTTGGGGCGATCCGGTTGCGTGAAGACGGCGACCACGTCGTGACCCGCTTCGACGGTGCGCTCCAGGCTGGGGACGGCAAACACGGGCGTGCCCATAAACACCAACTTCACGGCGTTCCTATTCCCACTCGCCGGCTTTTTGCAGCTTGCGGACCTTGCGCCGGATCAGGTCTCTTTTCAGGGCGCTGATGTGGTTAATGTAAAGTTTCCCATTAAGGTGATCGGTCTCGTGCAGGAACGCGCGGGCGAGCAGTTCGTCGCCTACCATCTCGAATTCCTTGCCGTGCGCATCGCGGGCGCGCACGGTCACTTTCAGAGGCCGCACCACCTGTTCACGGAAGGTCGGAAGGCTCAGGCAGCCCTCTTCGCTTTTGTGCGAGCCTTCGGTTTTGACGATCTCCGGGTTGATCAGCACGATTTTCTGCTTGGGGTCTTCGCCGGTAGAAATATCGATCACGGCCAGCCGCTTGCCAACCCCGATCTGGGGTGCGGCGAGTCCGACACCTTTGGCCGCGTACATCGATTCGAACATGTCCTCGACCAGCTTATGCAGCTCGGGCGTGTCGAATTCCGTGATGTCTTCGCCGCGTTTTTCGAGTACGGGATTGCCGTACTTCACGATGGGATAAATCATGCTTTAGAAGTTCTTCACCTGTTCCAAATATCCTTGGTAGTTGCGGCGGGTCTCGGCCAGCGAATCGCCGCCGAACTTTTCGATCATGGCCGACGCCAGCACCAGCGCCACCATGGACTCGCCGATAACTCCGGCGGCCGGGACCACCGCGATATCGCTGCGCTCGTAAGCCGCCAGCGCCGCATCCCGCGTTTCGAGATCGACGCTTTCGAGCGGCCGCCGCAGCGTGGAGATCGGCTTCAACATTCCGCGCACCAAGACGTCCTGGCCGTTGGTCATGCCGCCTTCGAGGCCCCCTGCGCGATTGGCGCCGCGCGTGAATTCGAGCTTTTCACGACTGTAGTGAATCGTATCCTGCACCTTGGAACCGAAAGCCGCCGCGCCTTCCGCCGCGTAGCCGACTTCGACGCCCTTCACCGCCTGCATGGAAACGATGGCCTGCGCGAGTCTGCCGTCCAGGCGCGTGTCCCAGGCGATGTGCGATCCCAATCCTGGCGGCACGCCGCGCGCGACCACTTCGAAAACGCCGCCCACGGTGTCGCCGGTTTTATAGGCTTGATCGACCACGGCCTTCATGCGCTGCTCGGCTTCGGCGTCGACGCAACCCAGCAGAACTTCAGCGCGCTGGCTGAGTGCGACCAACTCTTCCCAAGTCGCCTGGCGATCGAGCTTCGCTTCGCCGACGGCAATCACATGGCTCAGTACACCTATCCCGAACTCTACGAGAAACGCCTTAGCCAGTGCTCCCACCGCGACTCGTCCGGCGGTTTCACGCGCGCTGGCACGCTCCAAAATATACCGCGCGTCGTGAAAATTGTACTTGATCGCGCCTGCCAGATCCGCATGTCCGGGGCGCGGACGCGTGACCGGTTTCTTGTGATCCTCGGCGCCGTCGATGTCTTCGACGGGCAGAGCTTCGGTCCAGTTCTTCCAATCCTTGTTCTCGATCAGGATGGCGATGGGCGAACCGATGGTGTGCGAGTGTCGAATTCCGCTGACTATGTGGGCGTGATCTGTCTCGATTTTCATGCGCCCGCCGCGGCCGAACCCCTGCTGGCGCCGCCACAGTTCCCGGTCGATGGCCGCAACGGAGACAGGGACTCCAGCGGGCAGTCCAGTCAGAGTGGCGACAAGGCACTCCCCGTGAGATTCTCCTGCGGTTTCAAAGCGAAGCATGGAATCTCTTATGGTAGCAACAACCGGTGGAATTACCAGAGCGGACCAGGGTGGGCCATTTTGACCCAGGTGGGGGTCATTGCGGCGCAATGGTAGCGTCAGGTTGCTCGACTTCTTCGGGCTTGGGGGACGACGAAATCGTTTCCAGCAGTAGGGAAACGATAACAAACCCGGCGATGACGGCTCCGACGATCACGCCTATTGCTAAGCAATTGTGGTGCCAAGAGGGACAGTACACTCAATCCCCGGCCGACCGATGCGAAGTCCCCGTAATCGGCTGTCGGGGATTGAGTGTACTGTCCCTCTTGGTACTAATTCTTGAATGGGGCTTTGTCCATTTTGCGGTAGGTCATCATCTTCAGGTAGATGTCGTTCGCCATCGAGGAATTGATGCCCCAGCCGGCCAGATACATTAGCCTGAGGTCGCGGTCGCGATTGAGCGGAGCCCCCTTGGTCCACTCGCCCAAGTCCGTATTCCGCCCCATATAGACCGAGAACAAATTGGCCGCCGAATACACATCGAGATCGGCTAGCGACTGCGCCACCGGCGCATAATCCGGCCGGCGCAAGCGCTTTTCGATTTCCGCGACGTCGATCTCGAGCGGCTCCACTTGCCCCATGAACACCGTGTCGTAGCCCTGTCCGCTTTGATTGTTGGCCCACACGGTGGCATATGGAAACGCGTCAAAGAAGGTCGCGAGCTCGCTTTTCACCGTGGCCTCGTCGCTCTCGTACAAGGGCACGTACAGCGTGAACATGCCGCCCGGGTTCAGGTGGCGCTTCACGGCCTCGAAATATTCTTTGGAATACAAAGCCGCGGTGCCCTTGACGAAAACATCCAGCGGGTCCGAAGCAATGATGTCGAACTTCTCGTTGGTCGTCATCAGGTAATGCCGGGCATCGTCGTAATGCATGTGGGTCTTCGGGTTCTTAAAGACCTCATAGTTCTGCGCCGCGAAATACTTCGTCGAGATCGGCGGAATGATCGGCTCGATCTCGCAGATCGTGATCTTCTGAATGCCCGGATAGCGAGTGAAAGTACCAGCCGAGACCCCCGCTCCGAAGCCGATGCCGAGCACTGACTTGGGATCGGGATGCAACAGCGCCGGCAGGTGCCCCACCATGCGCTGGAGCTTCATGTCGAAGGGCAGAGTGGTGGCTTCGACGTGCCCGTTGACGTCGATCTCAGTCGAGCCGTCGTTCAGCCGCCCGATCGCCACCGACGAATTACGTCCCTCAGCCGTGTAGATGATCCGCGAATTATTCATGTAGCTAGGCATGCGCCGCCCGTAAGCGATCAGCGCACCGGGCACCGGATCGATCCCCCACGCCAGCAATCCCGCGACGATCAGCGATCCAACTACGACCTCACGCGCGCGCGGCAGCAACACAAACACAGCGCCCAGCGCCGAAACCACCAGCAGCAGCCGCTGCGTGTTCTGCGTACCAATCCACGGCACCAGCAGCAGACTCACGCCCAGCGCCCCCACGATGGCACCGAGCGTATTGGCCGCGTACACTCCGCCGACCACGCGCCCAGGATCTTCACCGCCCGTAGTCACCGCCGCGAGCGCCAACGGCATGCTCGCTCCCCACAGCAACGCCGCCGGCAGAATGGCCCACAGACAGCGCGCCATGTCGAGCTGAAACAATTGCCAGGGATCGCGGGTGAGCATGGTGTCGATGGGCCAGTAGGGCAGGGAATCGGCGATCATGTATGCGGTCCAAGCGATCCCCAGCGTCAATAGGATTTGGCACCATCCCAGCGCCTCCCGCGGACGCAGCTTTGGCAAAAGCAAAGCCACGCTGCCGCTGCCCAGCGCTAAGCCGATCAAAAACACCGCGAGGATGATGGCGAACACATACACCGTTGCGCCGAGCAGCATGCCGAGCAGACGAGTCCACACCACTTCCGCACCGAGGGCGCACGCTCCCGAAACCGCGATGGTCGCGTACACGGGCCAGCGGTTCCCCGGCGAGTAGTCGCGAGGTTCCGCATTCTCGAGCGAAGCCCGCGCCGGCGTTTGCGCCGCCAGCCAGAAGCTGAGTGCCGCGACGACCATATTGATCGCCACCGCCGCGTAAGTAGCGACGGCCGTGTCGTAAATCCGCAGCAAATAGAACCCGGCGAACAGGCAACCGAATACCGCTCCTACGGTGTTGCCGCCGTACAGCAAGCCCCACCACTCGACCCCGCGCGGCGTCGATTCCACCCAGCGCACGATGGCCGGAAGCGACGCGCCCATCAGCGCTGTCGGCACCAGCATGCAAACGGCTGCGACCAGTCCGCGCAGCAACATACCAGAGAGTCCGCTCGACGCGCCCGCGAAATACACACCGCTCACCAAGGGAATGCCCGCCAGCACCAGCAACCCGCAAACGGCGATCCCTACTTCGAGCCACGCATAAACCCGCAACGGATGCTGCCCGGCAAACCTTCCGCGCAAACGCGGCAGTCCGATGCTGCCGATGCACAACCCGCCCATGAAGGTAGCGAGCAAAATTCCCAGCGACACCGACGTTGAGCCGATCGCCAACTGGAGCAATTGGTACCAGACGATCTCATAGATCAGCGCCGAGCAGCCGCTGCCCACAAACAGCAAGAGCAACAGCGGCAGGAAGCGCTTGGTGTCTCGCGTCGCGTGCTGCGGAATCCCGGTCGCCGAAGGTGTATCGCTAGCAGTAGCCATCAATCGAGCTATTATACTTGGCCGGGAGTACGCGCCCGCGCCTACGCTGCTTCGCTACAATGCAAGAGTCACCCACGCATGGATACTCCTGTTCGCCGTCCCCGCATTGATCCCAAGTACGCCGGATTCAAACTCGCGATTCGCAAATCCAAGATTCACCGCTATGGCGTCTACGCCGAAGAGCGCATCCCGGCCAACCGCAAGGTGATCGAGTACACCGGTGAGCGCCTCAACCGCCGCGAAACCAAGAAGCGCGGCGAAGGCGAGTACACCTATCTGTTCACGCTCAATAAATACTGGACCCTCGATGGCGCCTTCGGCGGCAGCGGCGCCGAAATCATCAACCACAGTTGCGAGCCGAACGTCGTCGCGCGCATCATGAAAGGCCACATCATCTACATGAGTCTGCGGGTGATTAAACCGGGCGAAGAACTCACCGTCGATTACAACTTCGAATATGTCGGCGACCGAACCTCGTGCGCGTGCGGCTCGCCCAGTTGCCGCAGCGTCATGGAACGCATGACTCCAAAACTCGAGCGCGTCCTCGCGAAGCACAAAGCTGTCCGCGCCGCGCAAGGCGAAAGTCCGCGCACGCTTAGCCGCCAAATCAAGTAGAATTCCTGATACTGGAGAATTCCCATGCGCCTCTCCTTGCTCATCCCTTTCGTTTGCTTCATCCCTGATCTCCGTGCGAGCCCAGGAATCCGCCGACGCCAAGCTCCTGCAGAAGGCCCGGGAGATCGACAAACGCATCATTGTCTTCGACAGCCACGTCGACCTTCCCTTCGACTACCCCGGAGCCGCCGCCGACGGAAAAACCCAACTCGATCTGCCGAAAGTGCAACGCGGCCAACTGAAGGGCGCCGCGGTAGCCGTCTTCGTCCCCATGGGACCGCGAACTCCGGAAGGCTACGCCAAAGCCCGCCAGGACGCCGATAAGAAGATCGCGCTGATCAAAGGCATCGCCGAACAAAATCCCGACCGCGCCGCGCTGGCGTATTCGCCCGCTGACGTGCGCCACATCGCCGCGCAAGGAAAATTCGCTGTCGCCATCAGCCTGCTGAACGCTTATCCGCTCGGCTCCGATCTCGCGCAGATCGACGAATGGTACAAACGCGGTGTCCGCATCTTTGGCTTCGTGCATGCCGGTCACAACGATTGGGCGGACTCCTCCCGCCCCAGCCAAGCGCTCGGCAACGGCCCGCAGGAACACGGCGGACTCTCCGAGCTAGGCAAAAAAGGCGTTGCCCGCCTCAACCAACTTGGCATGCTGATCGACGTCTCGCAGCTCTCTTCCCCCGCCTTTCAACAGGTGTTGAGCCTGACCAAAGCGCCCGTGGTCGCCACACACTCCGGAGTAAAAGGCATCGTCGACAATTCCCGCAACCTGAGTGACGAAGAACTCGGGCTGCTCCAAAAGAACGGCGGCGTCGTCCAAATCGTTGCCTTCTCCAACTATGTGCGGCCGCTGCCCAAAGACACACCGGCGGCCTCGGCCCCGCGCGGCACCGTCGCTCAGTTGGTCGAGTCGATTACTTACGCGGTAAAGAAGATAGGGATTGACCACGTCGGTATTGCTTCCGACTTCAACCACGGCGGCGGAGTCCTCGGCTGGGACAGCGAAGGCGAATGCCAGAATGTCACCGCCGAACTGCTCCGCCAAGGCTATTCCGAAAAGGAAATCGCTAAGCTATGGGGCGGTAACTTCTTGAGAGTATGGGCCGAAGCTCAAAAGAAGGCGCAACATTAGTAGTCCTAGTTGCAACCGTTTTGCGATTTCGTTCATCTAACAGTTAGACGGGGGCGCGTGCTCTCGTAAGCCTATATGAAGTGGCACATTATCAACAATCGGGACTACATCGACGGTCCCTTTGAAACCTACGAAGAAGCGCTCCAGGAAGCTCGCTATCTGGGCAAGGAAACCCGCGCTGAGCCGCGCATAACCCGCCGCAGCGCGGATTTCTACGTCTACCGGCCCCCTTATGACCGCGAAGAGCATTGGCAGCCCGAATATTGGATCTGCACCAAAGAAGCTGCGCTCGCGCAAGGGGTTCGAGAAGTAATTTTCCTGCAGCCCACCTTCTGAAACTTCGAGCACGTCCGCGCGTCTATTCAGGTACAGGGGGCGAATTCCTCCTCCGATAATTCGCGGTCCTCTCGACCCTGTTCAGACGGGCCACCGGACCGGCGGTGATCATTCACCGTCCCCCTTTAAATTCGCCGCCGAATCCCCGTATACTGGCCGGGTGAATCTAAAGCTTTGTTTTTTTCTAGGCGCAGCGGCGCTGGCGGCGCAGACTCCTTCCGGCGAAGCTGTATTCAAGCAGCGCTGCTCCGGCTGCCACGAAGCCAATAATCCCCGCATCCCTGCGCGCGAGTCCCTGGAAAAACTTCCGGCCACGCGCATTCTGCGAACGCTGAATCATGGCGCGATGATGCAGGTGGCTTACACCATGACTCTCGCCGAACGCGAAGCCGTGGCGAAATACATTGGCACGGCAGGGGCCGAACCCCCACCCCCCGCGACCGCGTTTTGCCGCGATCGCAGCGTGAAGATCGCCGCGAATCCCAAGATCCAATGGAATGGATGGAGCCCCGGTACCGACAACTGGCGCTACCAACCTGCCGATGCCGCCGGTTTGTCGCTTGACGGAGTGAAGAACCTGAAACTCAAGTGGGCCTTCGCCTTCGATGGCGACCTCACCGCTTTCGCACAGCCCACCATCCTGGATAACCAGTTGTTCGTGGGCAGCGCCGGCGGCGTGATCCATGCGCTGGACCGCGAAACCGGCTGCGTCCGCTGGCAGTACGAAGCCTCTGGCCCCGTGCGGACGTCGATCCTCGCTGTGCGCGAAGGCGGCCGCTACGTGCTCCTGTTCGGCGATCAGATTGGCACCTTCTACGCCCTTGACGCTGCGAACGGCAAGCTCCTCTGGAAGAAGCGCATCGACGACCACGACGCCTCCCGCCTGACCGGCGCGGCGGTGGCTTACGAAGGGACGGTCTACGTTCCCGTCGCGAGTTGGGAAGAGAATCGCGCGTCCGATCCGAAGTACGCCTGCTGCACGATGCGCGGCAGCGTAGCGGCTCTGCGCATCCGCGACGGCTCGCAAGTGTGGAAGTCCTACATGGTAGGCGAACCCAAGCAGACCGGGACCAACAAAGCCGGCGTCCCCAAGTATGGACCGTCAGGCGCGCCCATATGGTCCGCTCCCACGCTAGACCGCAAGCGCGGCGTTCTCTACGTAGCCACCGGCGATAACTATTCGCCGCCCGCCACGGAACTGAGCGACGCCATCGTGGCTCTCGACCTGCGCACCGGCGCCGTAAAATGGTCGCGCCAATTCACCTCCGGCGACACCTTCAGCGGCGCCTGCACCGGCACGCCCGACTGCGGACCCGACTTCGACTTCGGCTCCTCCGCCATGCTAGTCGAGTCCGGCCCCAAACCCGTTTTAGTGGCAGGACAGAAATCCGGCATGGTCTACGGCCTCGACCCCGACCACAACGGCGAAACATTATGGCAGCTCCGCGTAGGGAAGGGAAGCACCAACGGCGGCGTCCAATGGGGCATGGCAACCGATGGACAGAACGTCTACGCCGCCGTATCCGACATCGCCCGCGTCGCCCGCAAGCGCACCGACCTAGCCGATCTGCGTGACCGTGACGTTGACCCCAACGCCGGCGGCGGTCTTACTGCCATTCGCCTGACCGACGGCAGCAAGCTGTGGTACGCCCCCGGCCACCCCTGCGAAACGCCCAAGCCCGGTTGCAGTCCCGCGCAGCCCTCCGCGGTAACGGCAATTCCCGGAGTAGTATTCTCCGGTTCCGTCGACGGCCACCTGCGCGCCTATTCGTCGGAAGACGGCAAGGTCCTGTGGGACTTCGACACAGCCCGCGAATTCCAAACCGTCAACGGCGTCAAAGGTAACGGCGGGTCGATCGATGGCCCCGGCCCGGTAGTCGTAAAAGGGATGGTGTTCGTGAATTCCGGCTACTCGCGCCAAGCGGGCATGCCCGGCAACGTCCTGCTAGCATTCACGACGGAGTGACATCCTCGCACTCGCTAGAAGGTGCCGCCTCCAAGCGGATGATTTTTGATATGAATCGCCAGCACAGCCACCACTACCACCACTCCGATTCCCACGGCGATGAGCACGTTACGGGTAGTATGCGATTTCTTGTTTAACTGTTTCACTGAGGTGATGTCGTCGAAGGCAATCTGGCGGTCGCCGGCGCTTGGATTCAAGAGAGTGAAGTTAGAACCAGACACATCGCCTCTAGCCCCCCGCAGCGCCTGCTTGTCCTTAAGTCGAACTTCGATGCTAGTACCCGCAGGCATTCCCGAAATCTGACCGGCAACGCTCTCCGCACCGAACGCCGCTGGGCCCAAGCGCATCATCAAAAGCCATACCAGCACCAGAGAAAGTGCCTGTCGCATGTTCACCTCGCCGAACTAAGAGTTTGCGCCGCTGCCGATCCCGCGGGTACAAATTTCTGCGCCCGCTTGCCCTGCACATCGGCGAAATATAAACTGCCGTCCGGGCCCACCGACATGCTGTGCACCCAGTTCAAGTCGCCCGGTTTTTCCTTGCCGTTCTCACCCTTCGGAACCACCCACATCTGCTTCAGCCGGCCCTCGGTATCGAGCTTCATCACCACCTGATCCTTGGGAGGCGTCGCCAGCGCAGCCGCCCGCGGGCTCACCTCAGACCACAACATCGGCGAACTTCCGCACACCCAGATCTCGTCATTCTTGGTGACCTCCATCGCCCAAGGCGTGATGATGTTCTTCCACTCCGTCAGAAACTTTCCCCGGGAGTCGAAAACCTGAATGCGCACGTTGTTGCGGTCCGCCACATATACGCGCCCCCTGGAATCGAGCACAATCGAATGCGGCTGGCTGAATTCACCGGGAGCCGTCCCCAGCTTTCCCCACGCACGCACGAACTTCCCGTTCTTATCGAACACCACCACGCGATTGTTGCCGTAGCCGTCGCTGACATATAAATCGCCATTGGCCGCGATCGCCACGTCGTTAGGCTGATTCATGTGAGTCTCATCTTCGCCCGGAACCCCCGGAGTCCCCACTGTCAGCAGTACCTTCCCGTCCATCGTGAAGTGGCGAACAGTGTGCAGATCGCGGTCGACGATCCACAAGTTCCCGGCGCGGTCAAACCGAATGGTGTGCGGATTTTTGAACAGCCCCTCCTGATCCCAGAACTTCACCAGCTTGCCGTCCTGCGAAAACACCTGCAGCGGAATTTTGCCGCGATTGAAGGTCCACACATTGCCATCGGGCCCCACCGCGACGCTCGACATCGCACCCCATTCCCCGCCGGGAACGCGCTCGCTAGGCCAGCTCGCATCCACTTTGTAGCCGATCGTGTTGTCGATCTTGGGATACGCGGGCGTGGAGTTCTGCGCCATCGCAAAGCCCGCGATCAGCAAGCTCAAGACGCAAACCGTTTTCGTGACGCGCGTGTACATAGGTGCACCCAGCGCCTATGTTACACCGTTACTTTCCGGCGCGCGCAGGTCCGTGGCTAATGGTAGGGGCCGGCGCACCCATGCGGGAGCCGCCTGGGGATACACCGAAGCCGGGGGTTGCCGATCGAGGTGCGGCCGATGTCCCTGAGGATGTTCCTAAGTTCGAGGGCATGCCTGCCAGCGGACTCGAGTACCAACCAGTGCGCTGCGGAAAATAAAAATAATTCACCGCGACCGGACTATAAAACGCCGCCCCAAAAGGACTGTAGTAAACCCCACTCGCTGGCAGGAACGTATACATCCCAAAGTACGGATTCCAAGCCCAACCGCTGGGGCTGCTGGCAAAGCCGGAGCTATGGTCCGAGTTCGACGCCACGCGTGCCGAAACCACGTTCGCCGCCGCCACGTATTCCGCGCGCCGCGCGCCCCAGCGGTAAAACGCATCGGTGTCTTTGATGTCGAACCGCGTGTCCACTAATTTGGCGGTATCGAGATCGATCTGATGGCCCTTCTTCGCAGTGAGATTCTCCGAACCCGCAGCCACTACCGCTTGGCCGTCGTAAACCCGCAGCCGCGCCGGGCCGGCATCGATGCGATACAGCCCTTTCTTGGCCAGCGCCATGTGCGCGCCCGCCACGTCGAAAGCGATGGCGTTGTTCTCCAGCAGTTCGCCCACTTCTACCAGCACGGAGCCAGAAACCACTTCCATCCGCGTGTCGGCCAGCGCATTCGAAAGCATTCGAACCGAGCTGTTCTCCATCACGCGCAGAAACACTCCCGGAGTCAGCAGCACTTCCGTGCGGCCTTCTTCGGTGGCGAGCACCTGACCGGATTTCACGTCGGGGAATTGCGCGAACTTGGGATGTACCGCAGCGCCGTCGATGGTGACGTCGCCCTCGACGTATTGGATCACTCCGGAATGCGCCGAGATCACCGACTGCGCCCAGGCTCCGCCAGCGAAAACGAAAGTGCCAAGAACGGCGCAAACAATCGCACGGGCGTTAACCATGGCGGTGCTCCTGGACATTATAATGCGCCTTATCGGCAGCCGTCGTCAACCACGCCGAGACAGTACGCAGTAATCGCCATGCGCAGCATGCGGAGCCCAGTCCTGTGCCACACTGATGGAAGATGCCGATCACGGCTGGAACATTTGTGGCCGGAATTGTCGTGGCCCTAGCCCTAGGCGCCGCGCTGGCCGCACTGTGGTCCCGCGCCCGCTCGGCAACCGCCGCAGCCCAGGAAGCCACTGACTCCACCCGCCCCATCGCCGACACCCTAGCCCGCATCGAAACCCACATCCGCGACATCGAATCTCAGCGCCAGCATATGATGGGCGGCATCGAACAACAACTCGGCGCGCTCAGCAAGGAAACCGTAGCGCTCTCCCAGGCCCTGCGCGTTCCCAACGCCCGCGGACGCTGGGGCGAGCTGACGCTGCGCCGCGTAGCCGAACTAGCCGGCATGGTTCCCTATTGCGATTTCTACGAGCAGGAATCCGGCGCCAGCCAGCGACCCGACATGCTGGTGCGCCTGCCCGGCGGCCGCACGCTAGCCGTCGACGCCAAGGTCCCGCTAGCCGCGTATCTCGACGCCGAAGCGGCCGCCGACGCGCCCGCCCGCGACGCCGCTCTCGCCCGCCACGCGCAGCAACTCAATCGCCATGTCACCCAATTGGGCGCCCGCGAGTATTGGACCCAGTTCCAGCCCGCACCCGAAATGGTAGTGCTGTTCCTCGCAGGCGACCACTTCCTGGCAGCAGCGCTTGAACGCGATCCCGACCTCTTAGACCGTGCCCTCACGAAAAAGATCCTGATCGCGACGCCGGTAACTCTCATCAGCGTGCTCAAAGGCATCGCCTACGGATGGCGCCAGGAAAAGCTGGCGAAGAACGCCGAAGAACTGCGCCGCATCGGCGCCGAATTCTACGACCGCCTTCGCGCCTTCGCAGAAGTGTACGCGGATTCCGGACGCCATCTGGCGCGCGCTCTCGATTCCTACAACCGTTCCGCCGGCACCTGGGATGCGCGCGTGCTGCCGTCGCTGCGCCGCATGAGCGAACTAGGCTCCGGGGGCGGTAAAGAACCTCCGCAGATTCTCCCTGTCGACGGCGCCGCTCGCACTCCCCAATCCACCGGCCCCGAAACGCGCCTGCCCGAAGCATGACGCGAAACTTTTTCCTGTACCTTTCCCAGCAACAGCGTTTGCGCCGTTGGATGGAAACCTCGCCCACCGCGCGCAAGCTTACCGCGCGCTTCATCGCCGGCGAGACCCTGGCCGCCGAATTAGAAGTTGCCGCGCAATTACAGTCGCAAGGAATCGCAACCGCGCTCGATCATCTGGGCGAAAACGTAACCACGCTAGAAGAAGCCAGCGCCTCCGCCGCAGCCTATCTCGATGCGCTGGATCGAATCGCCGCCCGCGCTTTGCCCGCATCGGTTTCGATCAAAGCCACCCAGTTCGGCATGGATGTCTCCGAGTCCGCCTGCTACGACAACGTCCTTCAAGTCGCCGCCCGCGCCAAAGAAATCGGCAGCCGCGTCGAAATCGACATGGAAGACACTCGTTATACCGAACGCACCATCGCGCTAGTATCCGCCGTCGCTCAAAAGGTGGGAGACATCCGCATCTGCATCCAGGCGTATCTCTACCGCAGCCACGCCGACATCGACAACTTGAACCAGCAAGGCATCCGCGTGCGCCTGGCCAAGGGCGCGTACAACGAGCCCGCCAACTTAGCGTTCCCCCACAAAGCCGACGTAGACCGCGCCTACGTAAACCTGATGCACCGCCTGTTCGACCACGGGACCGACCCCGCCATCGCCGGCCATGACCCGCGCATGATTCAAGAAGCCATACGCTACACGCGGGAGCAGGGAATCGCGCCAGACCGCTTCGAATTCCAAATGCTCTACGGCATCCGCCGCGACCTGCAGCGCCAGGTGGTCGACCAAGGCTTCCGCCTGCGCCTCTACGTGCCCTACGGCACCGCCTGGTATCCGTATTTTATGCGGCGGCTCTCGGAGCGCCCCGCGAATGTGTTGTTTGTCGCGCGCAGCCTATTCCGCTGATCTAATCCGCTGATCTATCCGTTAAAGTGACGATCGGTACCTGCTCGACGATCTCGATGCCGAACGCATCCACGCCAATCACCTTGCGCGGATGATTCGTCAACAGCGGATGGTAGTCAGTCCCAAGTCAGCCAGAATCTGCGCGCCGATGCCGGTCTCGTCCTGCGGGGGAGCGTGGCTGTCCATCGGCTGATAATGCTTGCGTGCGCCGAGCCCGGTCTGATGCAGGTACACCAGCACGCCCGCGCCTTCTTCGGCGATCTTCTCGAGCGATCCCCGCAGCGTCTGCCGGCAATCGCATTGCGCCGAGCCAAACACATCGCCCAGCAAGCAACGCGCATGCATGCGTACCAGCACATTGGATTTACGCGCCACGTCCCCGCGAACTAGCGCCAGATGCGCCTCGCCATTAATCGGACTGACGTAAGAAACAGTCTTGAACGATCCAAACTCCGTGTCGATGCACCCTTCGCCGCGCCGTTCGACCAGATGTTCCGTCTCCAGGCGATAGCGAATCAGACTCGCCACAGAAATCATCTTGAGCCCATGCAGCCTGCAGAACTCCGTCAACTGCGGCACCCGCGCCATGGACCCATCGGCGTTCATGATTTCGCAAATCACGCCGCCCGGCTCGAACCCCGCCATGCGCGCCAGATCCACCGACGCCTCCGTCTGCCCCGCGCGCACCAGCACCCCGCCTTGGCGCGAGCGCAGCGGAAAAACGTGCCCCGGCCGCGCCAAATCGGCAGGTTTAGCGTCCGGCGCCATCGCCACCAGAATGGTATGGGCCCGGTCCGCCGCGGAAATCCCCGTGGTGACGCCATCGGTCGCGTCGATCGATTCGCAAAACGGCGTCCCGAAACGTGACGTGTTCTTGGGCGACACCAGCGGCAAATGCAGGGCATCGCAGCGCTCCGGCGTCAGTGCCAGGCAGATCAGTCCGCGCCCATGCGTGGCCATGAAGTTGATCGCCTCAGGCGTAATGCACTCCGCGGCCATGGTAAGATCGCCTTCATTTTCGCGATCCTCGTCATCCACCACCACCAGCATGCGCCCCGCGCGCAGCTCCTCAATGGCCTCGGGAATGGTCGCAAACGGCATTACCTTCAGGATAACCAATGCCGCGGCGGCTGAGCCACCCCCATTGTTTTCGTGCCGACCAACCTGATAGTCTCTCGCTAGCTGAAACGCCGAGCGTTTTCGTTAGGGGGAATTACGATGTCAGCACAATCGAGCTGGACCAGATTGCTAGCACTCACGGTTTTGACGGGCGGGATCGCATTTGCCCAGGCGGTTTCGCAAATCAGCGGAACAGTGACGGACGCGTCCGGCGCCGTGGTACCGGGTGTCGAGGTAACCGCCACCCAAACTGATACCGGGATTAAACGTATGGCGGTCACCAACGGCCATGGGCGAGTACATTCTGCCCAACCTGCAGATTGGCCCCTACCGCCTGGAAGCTTCGAAAGCGGGTTTCCGGACTTACGTGCAAACCGGAATCCAGTTGCAGGTGAATACCAATCCAGTCATTCCCATTTCCTTGGGCATCGGTGAAGTCGGGCAGACCGTGCAGGTGGAAGCCAACGCATCTTTGGTCGAGACGCAGAAATTGGGAGTGGGCACGGTGATGGAGACCCAGCGCATTCTCGATCTGCCGCTGAACGGCCGCACGCCAACCGACCTGATCGCCCTCACCGGCGCCGCCGTGCAGACCGGCACCTCCCCCACCTACAGTATGAACACGGGGGTTACCATCTCGGTTGCCGGCGGGGTGGACTTCGGAGTCTACTACGCGCTCGACGGCGCGCCTCACCTGAATCTTTATGACAGCACCAACATGCCGCTACCCTTTCCCGATGCACTGCAGGAATTCAAGGTGGACACCAGCGCCCAGGACGCGCAGAGCGGAACCCATTCGGGAGCGCAGGTAAATTCGGTCACCAAGTCAGGCACCAATGCTTTTCATGGCGACGCCTTCGAGTTCATCCGCAATGGCGCGGTGAACGCGCGCAATTTTTTCTCGACCATCCCCGACAACCTGAAACGGAATCAGTTCGGAGGAGTGATCGGCGGACCCATCAAAAAGAACAAACTGTTTTTCTTCGCCGGCTACCAAGGCACCACCGTTCGTCAATCGCCGGCGCCCACCACCACATTTGTTCCCACGGCGGCGATGGAAGCGGGAGACTTCAGCGTCTTTGCGTCCGCGGCCTGCCAGGGCAAGAACGTGACGCTCGGAGCGCCCTTTACGACCCTCAACGGCAAACCCAACCAGCTCCCTCAGTCCGCAATTAGTCCGGTAGCGCAAAAACTCGCTAATTTCCTTCCGACGCCGTCCAATGCGTGCGGGCAGTATCTGTCTTACAGCCCGATATCCCAGTATTATTGGCAGCTCCCTGTCCGCATCGACTATCAGCTGAACGACAAGCAAACGATTTTCTTCCGTTATCTCGCCACCAAGCAGAATCAAGTGATTCCCCATGAGCTGGCCAAGGACAATGTCGTCAACATCGGGAACAACGGCACCAACGACCTGGCAACGTCGGTTACTCTAGGCCATACCTGGCTGCTCAGCAACACCATGGTAAATTCTTTCCGCCTCTCCGCAAACCGTGTCAGTCTGGACCACGATCAGGACGCCTATTTTGACGTCAACGACCTCGGCATCAAGGCCTTCACCTATGTTCCCGACGCCATGGTGCTGATGATTACCGGCGGACCAACCATCGGTAACGGCACCGGCCTGCACAAACGGGCCTTCTATACTTACCTTTCGGGTAACGATGATTTCAATCTGATCCATGGCTCGCATCAGTTCTCCTTCGGCGTGAGCATGATGCATGGCTTGGTGAGCAGCCTTGCCAATTTTGCTTCGGCAGGCAGATACACCATCAATGGCCAGACCACCGGCCTGGGGTTGGCGGATCTCTACGCGGGATATCTGTCACAAATCCAGCAGCAGGTTCCCAACGACCTGCGTATGTATCAGTGGTTCTTTGGATCCTACGCGCAGGATACCTGGAAGGTGACGCCGCGCCTGACCGTGAACTATGGCGTTCGCTGGGAACCGTTCTTCCCCATGAACGTCAAGAATAGCGAAGTCTATACCTTCGATCTGGCTCGTTTCAATGCCGGTACCGTCAGCAAGATCTGGACCAATGCGCCGCCGGGATTCTATTATCCGGGCGATCCTGGTTTTAACGGTCAGTCGGGGATCAATGGAAGCTGGACGAATTTCCAGCCCCGCATCGGTCTGGCGTTCGATCCCTTCGGTGACGGTAAGACATCCATACGGGCAGGAGCGGGAATCGCCTATGACTTCATGAATGAGTCGTCTTACCAAAACGCGGACTCGGTAGCTCCCTTCGGCGGCAGTACCACTGTCAACGGGAAGATCCCGCTCGCCGATCCCTGGAGCACCACGGCGGGCGGCAACCCGTTTCCGTACTTTTCCACTCCGCCGATTGGCAAGTTCCCGCCGGGCTCAACCTTCATACCCGTTCCGGCGAATTTCAAGACGACCAAAGTTTATAGCTGGAACCTCGCCGTGCAGAGGCAGTTTACGCAGCGCCTGTTCGCCTCGGCCAGCTATTTAGGAAACCACGCGATCCATTTGCCCACCCAAGTCGAATTGAACCCCGGCGTGCTGCTGAACGTTCCCAGCGTTGCCCCGGGCGACTCGCGATGCACGGCGACCACGCTGGCCGTGAATTGCGTGTCCAATCTCGGGGCGCGCCGCGCTCTTAGTCTGGCGAACCCTGTGGCCGCGAAAGCGATCGGCAACGTGTCTTCCTACGATGACGGTGCGACCTCGCACTACCACGGTCTGCTCCTGGGAACGGTGTGGCGCGCCACCAACAACGTGGACGTCAACGCGAACTATACCTGGTCGCACTGCATCGGTAACGCGACCAATGGAGCCCTGGTGCCCGGAGCCGGCCAGAATTACGTGCATCAGAACAATCGTGTGCTGGATGCCGGGGAGTGCGCGCAGGACCGGCGAAATGTGTTCAACCTGACGGTTCTCGCCCGTACGCCGAAGTTCTCGGCAAGAGCCATGAATCTGCTGGCCTCCGGCTGGTCGTTATCGGCAATTTACCGCTTCCAGTCGGGAGCGCCTGTCACCATCCTGTCCGGTCTGGACCAGGCGCTGGTAGGCTTCGGCACCAACGAACGTCCGAATCAGATCCTGGCCGACACCATGGCAACTAGCCCCGGCGCGGGCGCGTGCTTGAACCGCGCGCCGTGCGTCTCCTGGTTGAATGCGGCGGCGTTTGCCCAGCCTGCACTCGGCGCATTCGGGAATATGGGCGCGTCCAACGTTCTGGGCCCGCATTACTTCCAGTTCGATGTTTCGCTGGTGAGAGAGTTCCGCGTGCGCGAGCGCGCCACCCTGCAGGTTCGCGCCGAAGGGTTCAATGTGTTGAATAACACGCGGTTTAACGCTCTAAACGTCAGCAATCTCGGCGCCGCCAGCACCACCAATATAACTTTGAGCGCTCCCGCTATCTTCGGTACGATCACCGGCGCGCAGGATCCCAGAATTCTGCAACTCGCTCTGAAGGTTATCTTCTGATTTAATATGCAGTGGAAGGTACCACAGAGTTGAAGACATCATTCAGAACCACTCGCCGCCAGGCGCTCGCGACCACCGTTGCAACTCCCTTGGCGCTTCTGGCGGCGTCCAAGGCGGTTCAGGCCGCGGGTTCTCCGCCCAATATTCTCTTTATCCTGGCCGACGATTTCGGTTACGCCGACCTCTCCTGCTACGGCCGTCCGGATTACAAAACGCCGAACATCGACCGCCTGGCTAGCGAAGGTATGAGGTTTCTGCAGGCCTACGCCAATTCCGCCGTGTGCACCGCAAGCCGCGTCGCGCTCATCACCGGCCGTTATCAATACCGCTTGCCTGTAGGTCTGGAGGAACCGCTCGCCGGACGCAATGTCGGTGTCCCGCCCGGACATCCCACGATTCCGTCGCTGCTCAAAAAAGCCGGGTATGGGACCACGCTCCTGGGCAAATGGCACCTCGGCCCCTTTCCCGATTTCGGGCCGCTCAAGAGCGGCTACGATCGTTTCTGGGGTTTCCGCGGCGGCGGTTTGGATTACTTCACGCACAAATCCGGCGGCGCTCAATCCAATACCGACGACCTGTGGGACAACGATGTCAAAATTCACGAGAACGGTTATCTAACCGACCTGCTGGCCGAGCAAGCCATCAAGTCCATCAACGGTTACGTCAAAGAGCGCAAGCCGTTCTTCATCAGCCTGCATTTCAACGCGCCACACTGGCCCTGGGAGGGCCCGGACGACGAGGCGATCGCGCAGAAATTAACCAGTCTCGGCAGTTTCGATGCCGGCACCATCAAGACCTATGGCCGCATGGTGGTCGAGATGGATCTGCAAGTGGGCCGGATCTTGAAAGCGCTCGACGGCGCTGGAGCCGCACGCAACACCATTGTCGTATTCACCAGCGATAATGGCGGCGAACGCTTCTCCGACACCTGGCCCTTCAACGGAAAGAAAACGGAACTCCTCGAAGGCGGCTTACGCATCCCCGCCATCGTGCGCTGGCCCGGCCACATCAAGCCCAGGAGCACCACGGAGCAGGTGTCGATGACCATGGATTGGCTGCCCACGCTTGTCGCAGCCGCAGGAACCCAGCCCGACCCCGCGTACCCATCAGACGGCATCAACCTGCTGCCTGTGTTGACGCAGGACGCGAAGCCAGTCCCGCGCCGGGTCTATTGGCGCTACCGCTTGAACGCGCAGCAGGCGGTTCGCGACGGCGACATGAAATATCTGAAGATCAACGACAACACATTTCTGTTTAACGTAGTGGACGATCCTCTGGAGCGCGCGAATCTGAAGGATCATCAGCCAGACGTCTACAAGAAGTTGGTCCAGGATTATGACGAGTGGCAAACCACCATGTTGCCGCTCGACCCCGCCGCCTCCACCTACGGGTTCCACCCCAACCAACTCGCCGATCATTACAGTCCCGAGGCAGTTCCGCCCGCGCCGGGGAGAGGCGGCCGCGGTGGCGCAGGCCGCGGCGGTCCCGCGCGCGGTCCTGGCACTCCGGAGCCCTAACTGATAAAGACCATGGCGTTAAGTACTTCCATGGTTTTAGCGTAAGCGAAAACCACAAGCATCACCACTAGATTTCCTGAGAAGAATCCGGCCTCGGATATACCAGTAATGAGATGGATATCGATCAACGTCTTGAAAAGCTGACCGAACGCCAAGAGGCGCTGACACAGAGCGTAGAACTGGTAGCTCACATGCGGCAGAAGAATGAAATTCTACTGGGGCACGTGATTGAAAGCGTCGACAGCTTGGCGCGAATCGCACATGCACGAGAACCGCATCACCCGTCTTGAGGATGGCCGACAGTAGGCCACTCGGTCCTCCCTCCAGCTTGCATCGGAAAAGCATCGGCAGCGCTCGCAGCTGATGGAACAATTCGGTCTGGTTTGCGTCTTATAGCTTGACGCTGTTCCTTACTCACGAATGTGCCACACTTAAAGAGGACGCGCATGCGCTATTGGTCCTATTTGATTGCGAAGCTGGTAGCTGCCGCGGGAATCCTCTGGGGCGTGCGTTGGGTGATGGCCGCGGTGATGCCTCCTCCGGAAACTTTCATGCACATGCGGTTTCGGGATCCGTTCGTCACCGATCTGAATTACACCTTTCTGATGCTGGTGTTCTGGCTGTTTGGGGCGGGATTGCTGTGGCTGATTGTGCTCGATCAGCGGTATCGGTGCCGGGCTTGTTTGCGGCGGCTGCGCATGCCGGTGCACACGGGGTCGTGGACGCACGTGCTATTTGGTGCGCCCAAGACCGAGTACATCTGCCTTTACGGGCACGGTACGCTGAAGGTGGACGAGTTGCAGATTACGGGGCATCAGAACCCGGACTGGTCTCCCAACCAGGACATCTGGAAAGAACTGTACTCTTTAGAAGAAACCAAGAAATGATCAGGGGTCTCCGTGGCTGCTAAGCCTCCAAGTCCGCGCCGGGCCCTGCTGGTCCGCTTTGTCACAAGTCCGTGGGGGCGAGCGTTTCTCATCTCGTTCCTGGTGCTGGGAGCGCTGTCGGTGGGCGTGTTCACGTACTATTACGGCAAGTACGCGCGCATCATCGAAGATAAGCTGCGCAACGGGCCGTTCGCCAATACGTCGATGCTGTACGCGGCGCCGCAGCCGGTGATGGTGGGCGACCAAACACAGACTAGCGAGATCACCGACTATTTGCAGCGCGCGGGGTATACGGAATCGAATCGCAACCGGCTGGGGTGGTATCACGTGCGTCCGGATGCGGTGGAGATTAATCCGGGGCCGGAGGCGTACGATGGCGAAGGCGCGGTGATCAAGATCGAGGGCGGGCGTGTCAGCCACATCATTTCTCTGCGCGACCAGAGTGAGCGGACTCAATATGATTTGGAGCCGGAGCCGATCACCAATCTGTTCGATCAAAAACGCGAAAAGCGGCGGCTAGTGCGCTTCGCGGACATTCCCAAAGTGATGGTGGATGCGGTGCTGTCGGCTGAGGATAAGCACTTTTTCCAGCACGCGGGTTTCGATCCGGTGGGGATTGCACGCGCGGTTTTGATCGACATTAAAGACCGGCGCGGATCGCAGGGGGCTTCGACGCTCACGCAGCAACTGGCGCGGACGTTGTGGCTGGGTCCCGAGCGCGGATGGCGCCGGAAAATTCCGGAGACCCTGATCACGCTGCATCTGGAACAGCAGTTAACCAAACAGCAGATTTTTGAAGATTACGCGAACGCTATTTATCTGGGGCATCAGGGGAGCTTCAGTATCCACGGGTTTGGCGAGGCGGCTTCGGTTTATCTGGCTAAGGATTTGAGCCAAGTCACGCCGGCGGATGCGGCGCTGCTGGCAGGGCTGGTGCAATCGCCCATCGGGCGCAATCCGTTTCGTTATCCGGACCGGGCGCGGGTGCGGCGGAATCTGGTGCTCAAGGCCATGCGCGAGAACGGGTATTTGAGCGAGCAAGAATATCAGGACGCGGCGGCCTCGGCGCTGCATGTGGTGCAGGGGGCGGCGGAATCGACGGATGCTCCGTTCTTCGTGGATCTGGTGGATGAGACGCTGCAGAACCGCTTTCAGGATTACGATTTCCAGAACAATTCGTTCCGGGTTTATACGACGCTCGACATGACGCTGCAGCGCGATGCTGTCGAGGCGGTGCGCATCGGCATTCAGGAAACGGACAACCAGTGGAAGCATCGCAGTAAGAAATACGGCACGGATGAAATGCCGCTGGCGCAGGTGGCGATGGTGGTGCTGGATACCGAGACCGGCAAAGTAAAGGCGCTGGTGGGCGGGCGCAGTTATGCGAACAGCCAGTTGAATCATGCTACGGCGAAGCGGCAGCCGGGGTCGTCGTTCAAACCGTTTGTGTACACGGCGGCGTTTAGCGCGGCGCTGACGGATGGCGGGCAAGTGATCACGCCAGCTACCACGGTGGAGGATGAACCCACCACCTTCATGTACGACGACAAGCCTTATGAGCCGGCGGATTTCGGCGATGAGTACGCGGGGACGGTTACGCTGCGGCGGGCGCTGGCGCATTCGCTGAACATCCCGGCGGTGAAAGTGGCCGAGATGGTGGGCTACGACAAAGTGGCGGCTACGGCGCGTGCGGTGGGGTTGAATCTGGATATCCGGCCCACGCCGTCGATTGCGCTGGGCGCTTATGAGGTGATGCCGATTGAGATCGCGGGCGCGTATACCGTGTTCGCGAACGGCGGGGTTCTGAAGAAGCCGGGGTATATCGACACCATTCGCAGTCAGGACGGGCGCGTGGTGTTTCAGAGTCAGCCGCAGGAGAAACAGGCGATCGATCCGCGGGTGGCTTACTTAATGACGAACATGATGGAGGAAGTCCTGCGGACGGGCACGGCGGCGGGGGTGCGCGGGCGTGGGTTCGTGCTGCCGGCGGCGGGGAAAACGGGGACCTCGCGCGATGGCTGGTTTGCGGGGTTCACTTCCAAATTGATTTGCGTGGTGTGGGTGGGGTTTGACGATAATCGCGACTTCAAGCTCGAAGGCGCGCGCAGTGCGCTGCCGATTTGGACCGAGTTCATGAAGCGGGCGCATCAGCATCGCGAGTATCGCAACGTGCATGAGTTTGAGCCTCCCGAGGGCGTGGTGACGGCGGACATTGACGCTGACAACGGGCTGCTGGCTACGCCGGGATGTCCTAAAGTCCGCAGTGAAGTTTTTATCGCGGGGACGCAACCGGTCGAAGCGTGCCGGCTGCATGGCGGCGGACGCACGCAGGTGGCGGGATGGGATCCGGTGGCTCCGGCGGCGGAGCAACGGAATCCGGTGGTGGCGCAGACTAGCAAACCGGCGGCCGCGCCTGTGACGAGTATTTCGATTACGCCGGCAACGCCTCCGCAGGCGGAGCAGCCCAAGAAGTCACGGGGATTTTTTGGGCGGCTGAAGGACATCTTCAAGTAAGCCCGGGCCGGGGTTATTTGGAGTTTTCAGGCCGATCGATCAGCACAATATCCGAGTTTTCGCGCAGCCGGTCGAACACAATTTCTTTTCCGTCGGGAGAAATGTCGAAGGTTCTGGTGGCGTGATTCTCGAAATTGGAAAGCCGGCGAGTCTTGCTGGTGGTCAGATCGAGAAGCCAAAATTCCTCCGGCGAAAGCTGTGATCCGGGCACGTACACCAGCTCCCGCCGGCCAGGCACGAAGCGGTAGCGAGCGCCTCCGATTCGCACTTGGATCGGCGGCGCCTCCACGGGAGATCCGTCGGGGCGAATCATCAGCAACGGGCCGGTCACACCTACCGCGGGGCCCGCGTAAGCAATGACGGAACCGTCCGGAGACCAAACCGGGTTGAGCGCTACGCCCTTGGCCAGCTTCACCGGCGCCCCGCCTTCGACGGGAATCTTGAATAAAGATGGTCCGTCTTTATCCTTACCGCCAGCCGCGATCCACTTCCCATCCGGAGACCAGCCGGCGGCGCTGGACACATCGATTCCCTCGGCCAGAGGGCGAAGGTCGCCGCCGTCCGCGGAAAGTATATGCAAGGTGTGCCTTCCTTCTTTGCGCAAAATGATGGCCACGCGTTTGCCGTCGAAGGAGACGGCCGGCGGTTCGAATAGCGGGCGATCGGAGCCCTTCCAAATCTCGATGGCCTGGCCGTGATCGTAACGCCATAGGCCGTCTCCACCACCGCGCGAGGATAGGTAAAACAGCGACGTGCCGCCGTAGCGCGGCGCTAGTGCGCGGACCGTGGGGACGGTGACTGGCTTGATGTCCCGCTCTTCCGCAGGGTGATCGAGAAGCGGAATTCGCCACAAGCCGGCCGTGGGGTTGGAAACGGTGGCTGCCAGGCGGCGGCCATCCGCGCTGGCCTCAATAGATTGGTAGGTCTCCAGACCGGAGCTGACGCGGCGGCTCACTTTGCGCTCCGTGTCCAGCGCCCAGAGCCAGGGTCCCGCTCCGTTTTGATCGGGCGCAACGTACAAAATCGTACGATTGTCGAGCGGAGCCACGGAACGTAAATCGCTATTCTGATGGGTCAGGCGCTCCGGCGTACCTCCGGAGGGGCGGATCCGCCAGAGATCCATTTCCCGGGTGTCCCACAAGCCGGTAATGAAATAGATCCACTGGCCGTCAGTCGACCAGGTTGGAAAGTGACTATGCCGGCCGCCGCCGGCGGTGAAGAGCGGCTGCATGTTGGCGCCGCTACTATCGGCCACAAACATGGGGTCGCCTTCATCGTAAGTGTGGAACACGATCTTCGATCCGTCGGGCGACCAGGCAAGATTCATGGCGTGTTCGCTGAGGAACGCGCGGGGATTTCCACCGCTGAGCGGGAGGAGGCGCAGACGCGTTCCGGCAATCACGCCGGACAACCAGACCTCGGAACCGTCGGGAGTGAATCCCGCGTTCCGAATGAGAACCGTGTTTTGGGTACCGTGAGTCAGGTTGAGGAAACTCCCGGACCCGACTTGGCTCACCCAAGTGTCGACGGTTCCGTCGCGGTCTGAACGGAACGCGACAAATTTCCCGTCGCGCGATATGGCGGCATCGGTTTCATCGCCGGGGAAATCCGTGAAGCGCATGTACTGCGCGTTGGCCAGAGGGTTGTCGGCTACCTCTGGGGGCCGGATAGCCACCCAGCCCGCGGCTCCCACGACAAGCACTAGCGCTGCCGCGGCTATCCACGGCCACGGTGTCCCTCGGGGCGCAGGGGGACGTACGGGCGTAGCCGACCCGCTCTTTTGGCAACGCCGTAGGTCAACCGCCAGATCGGCGGCGCTCTGGTAGCGTTCCTTGGGATCTTTTTCGAGGGTCTTGTCTAGAATTTCCTGCACTCGCGGAGGCGCTTTCGGGAGGGCCGGCGGCGGATCGTGCATGATAGCGTGCAAGGTCTCGACTTGCGATTTGCCGTGGAAGGGTCGTGCACCCGCGAGCATTTCATAGAGGATGATCCCGAGCGAGAAGATGTCGGTTCGATGATCGAGCGGTCTTCCGCCAGCTTGCTCCGGCGACATGTAGGCGACGGTTCCCATGACAGCTCCGGTAGCAGTCATGGGCGCATCCTGAGTTTGCGTTTCCCCATCCATGCCGGGGGCGCGCTCGGCGAGCTTGGCGAGGCCGAAGTCCAGGATCTTGACCTCCGCATCCGCTGTCACCATCACATTACCGGGCTTCATGTCGCGATGCACGACGCCCGCTGCATGTGCCGCCGCAAGTCCGCTGGCGATCTGCTGGGCGTAGTTGAGGGCGTCAGCCAGCGGCAGGCCTTTCGGCGGAATCAATTTGTCGAGCGCCGTGCCGGGCACGCACTCCATCACCAGGTAGTCGACCCCCCCGTCGCTGGCGATGTCATGCAGCGTAACAATGTTGGGATGATTGAGCGCGGAGGCGGCGCGAGCTTCTTGCAAGAAGCGTTTCTTGCGCTCCGGATCGGCGACCTTATCGCGGGGCAGGATCTTAATGGCGACAGTGCGATGCAAGCGAGTATCGGTGGCGCGGAATACTTCGCCCATGCCGCCTTTGCCGAGGGGTGTTTCGATCCGATAAGGTCCTAACTGCGCGCCTCTAGACATGCGTGTGACGGTGGGTTGGAGCAGCGACTCCGCGCCTTCCCAGGCGGGATGGCCGAGCAACTCATCTCCAGTCTTCTGCGCCAGCAGGGATTCGACCTCGCGCCGCAGGTTTTCGTCGCCGGCGCAAATTTTCGTCAGGAAGGAGGCACGTTGGTCCGAGTCACGCTCAAGAACTGCATGATAGATCTCCTCGACTTGCTTCCACCGCTCGGGCGTCATTTCTCCGCCTCCTGCTACCGGTATTCCGATCATCTTACCGCGCCGCAACCAACTCTGCAGCGGATGCCCGGGCGTCCAAGCCTTTGTAGATCAGGTCGACGTCTTCACTAGTGAAAGTCAGGGGCTTGGTTTTCATGCGCGAGTAGTGATCATGATCCCAGCGCGCCATCATGATCCCGCTCTCGGAATGGCGGTTGGTGCCTTGCAGGATATGCGTGATCTCGTGAACCAAGACATGGGCTAGTAGCGCGGGCTCGACACCATTCGGACCAGTCAGCCGGTCGTAGAACACTGCGATGTGGACTCCTTCGTACGGCCGCGCGTAGGCTAGGGCACCTGGGAGCAGCGTGCGCGGAGTGTGGGTCGAAAGGCTGATGGCGATGACTTGGTTCCGGTGCGCCTGGCAGAAATGCCCTGCTTCATGCCACTCGAGCTTCACTGCGATGTCCCGGAACATTTTAGAGGCGATGGTCTCGGCCTGGTCGGCTACTTCTTCGGCAGCGATCTTATCGAAACAAACGATCGCTTTCCGCTCCCCCGAACCTGCCCAGGCCATGGTTTCCATCACTGCCGCTAGCGCCACCAGTACCGTAGTTTTCATCGCCCGAGTCCTGCCTTTCGCCTGGGTAAGCGAAAGTGGGGGCGAAGAACTACAATGGGGCTAACGATTTTTTATGACGCCGTCGGAATCCCCGCAAATTACTGTCTTATTAAAGGCTTGGGGCGGGGGTGACGCGGCGGCGCTGGATCGGCTGACGCCGCTGGTTTATCGAGAACTGCACCGCCTGGCGCGGGGCTACATGCGGCGGGAACGGGCCGGGAACACGATTCAGACCACGGCGCTGGTGAACGAGGCATACTTGCGGCTCGTGGATGTCCAGAATGTTGGCTGGCAGGATAGGGTTCATTTTTTCGCGGTGTCGGCGCAGATGAT
Organism: Bryobacterales bacterium; assembly: GCA_963760575.1. Classification (GTDB taxonomy): domain Bacteria; phylum Acidobacteriota; class Terriglobia; order Bryobacterales; family Bryobacteraceae; genus Palsa-187. Next base: position 62,896 of record CAVXEM010000060.1, on the reverse strand, counting down.
GCGGCGGATTTTGGTGGACGCGGCGCGGGCGCGGGCGTCCGGCAAACGCGGAGGGCAGTTGCAGCGCGTCAACCATTCGACGGCGGTCAACTTCGATGAGCTTCCGGATTTCCGTGGGAATCGGGGCGCGGAGTTGATTGCGCTGGATGACGCGTTGAACGCTTTGGCTGAAATGGACCCGCGCAAGGCTCGCGTCATTGAATTGCGATTCTTCGGTGGACTGAGCGTGGAGGAGACGGCGGAGGCCTTGCACCTCTCGCCGCAAAGCGTGATGCGCGATTGGAAGTTGGCAAAAGCATGGCTGCTGCGCGAAATGGGAACGGTGGTAAAGTAGAGAGCAAGAACGGGAGGAGCCAATTATGTCGTATTTCTCCTTCATCCTGTTATTGGCCTGGCAGGGGGTGCCGGCGCAGAACGCGTCCAACACTCCAGCGCCGTCATCGACGGCACCCGCGCGTGCGCCGCTTTCGGCACAAGAGCGCGGCGATATATTCATGGCGCGCAAGATGTATCGCGAGGCTATCGATACCTACAAAGAAGCTCCGGAATCGGCGATTCTGATGAACAAGATCGGGATTGCGTATCATCAGCTCACGGATCTGGGGGCCGCGGCGAACTATTATGCGCGCGCGGTGAAGCTGGACTCCAAGTACGCCGAGGCGATGAATAACCTGGGGACCATTTACTACTCGCGGGCATCCTACCGGCGGGCCATCAATCAATACAAGAAAGTTTTGCGGATCAAGCCGGATTCGGCGTCGACACTAGCGAACCTGGGGTCGGCTTATTTCGCGCGGAAGCAGTACGAACTGGCGTCGGAGAATTATCAGAAGGCGCTGGCCATCGATCCCAACGTTTTTGAAAGCCGCAGCGGAGTGGGATCGGTGGTGCGGGACCGCACGGTGGGCGACCGGCCGACATTCTTCTACTATTTGGCCAAGAGTTACGCCAAAGCGGGGATGCTGGAGCAGGCGCTGAATTACATCCGCAAGTCGGTTGAAGAAGGTTTTAAAGAACGCCAGAAGTTTATGGATGAGCCGGAGTTCGCGGGGCTGCAGAAAGATCCCGAGTTCCAGAAGATCATGGCGATGGAGCCGAAGGTCCTCTGAAGCGCTTCCTCTTGACCGTGCCGGCGCTGCTGGCGCTGGCGGCTTGTTCGCGAACTCCGCAACGTGCGGTGGAGCGGATCGCGATTCTCCCTTTCGACAATTTGACTGGCGACGCCGCGCTCGATTGGGTAAGCACGGCGGGCCCCATGATGCTGGCGGAAGAACTGGCCGGCGCCCCGCATGTGTTGGCGGTGCGGGAAACCGGCGCCGGGATGGCCGCGTTGCAGGGCGCTACTGAACTATTGCACTGCACTTTCACGCAGCGCGGCGGAGCGCTGGAAATCCACTTCGCGCTGGAAGACGTCGAACGGCACCGCATGGTCTCGACCGGTTCGGCGTCGGGCGCCATGCTGTTCGCGGTGAGCACGCTGGCGCGTACACTCGACGCAGGAGCGCAGCCGTTCTCGACACCGAATGCGGAAGCGGCGGCGGCTTGGGGGCGCGGGGAATTCGAACGCGCAGTGACGCTCGACCCCGATTTCGGGACGGCCTGGGAATCGTGGGTTCAGCAAAACCAGCAGTTGGGTAAAACGGAAGACGCGGTGGCGATCGCGGAGCGGGCGTTGGCGCGTCCTTCACTGCGGACCTCGTTGAACAGAGCGCAGATTCAATTGAGCTCGGCGCTGCTGCGCAAGAGATGAGACGGCGCGCATCGCGGCGCTTACCGAACTGGTACGGCTGGCTCCCAACGACGGCGGCGCTGTGTTGGGATTGGCTGAACTCGAACAGCGGCACCGCAGATTTGCGGCGGCGGCGGAGTGGTACCGGCGGGCTCTTGCGATCGACCCTGGGAACGGCACTGCGTTGAACGGGTTGGGGTACGCGTTGGGTGAAGACGGCGATGTGGACGGCGCGAAGAAAATCCTCGAACAATACGGGCAGAAGCCGGAGCAGGCGGTGAATGCGCTGGATTCACTGGGCGAGGTCCACTTCATGAATGGGCGGTTCGCGGACGCGGAGAAATATTTTACGCAAGCGAGCGCGCGGCAGGCAAATTTCCTGGGTGGGGCGCCGCTGATGAAAGCGGCGTATGCGCATTGGCTGGGTGGAGATCTGGCGGGCGCGGACACGTTGATGCAAAAGTATCTGGCGTTGCTCGAAAACCAGAACGACAGACAAATCGTCTGGCGGCACGCTACCTGGCTGTTCGCCACGGGACGGCGGGATCAGGCCCTGGCCTTGTTGGACAAAACGCCTCCGGAACAGGCGGCCGTTATGGAGCGCCAACGGTCTGTATGGCGCGGCGAGGTGCATCCGCCGGAAGATCTGGAGCAACTGAAGAAGATCTTTGAGGGCACGAATCCGGCGGTGGATGGGTTGCCGCGCACGCTTTATGCGGCGGCGCTGGCGAAGGCCGGGAAGACGGACGAGGCGCGGGCGTTGCTGAAAACGTGGCCTTTGCCGGAATCCGCAGTCGACCCGTTGTTGCAATCGTTGCTTTATCCCGAGTTCCTGGCGCTGCGGAAGGCCTTGGGAGTTAAATAGTTACACGCTAAAGTGGGCCTCGCCGGCGGCCGATTTGAAAGATAGAGCCGCTGCGCGATGCTGATTGAACACACACCGTCTGTTACGGACACCTCCGGGGCATCCTTGCGCCGTCTTGCTCCGGCTCTCGCCTTGCTTGCTCTGTGCCTGCCTACACTGCTGTTCGTTTGGAACCATCGCGACGTGCCGCATTTCGGAGTGTTGCAGGACGACGGGATATATTTGATCGACGGCAAGGCGCTCGCCGAGGGCGCCGGTTATCGCATCCTGAGCTTGCCGGCGCAGCCTTACGACACGCGGTATCCGCCGTTGTATCCGTTGTACCTGTCGCTGGCATGGCGCGCGGCGCCTTCGTATCCGTCGAATCTGGCGGTGGCGGTGATGCTGTCGTGGCTGTGTTTGCCGGTGGTGTTGCTGCTGGGCTATTGGTGGTGCGTGCGGCAGCGGTTTTCCGATCCCAATCGCTTGGCTGACGGTGGGGTTGTTCGCTCTGAATCCTTATGTGCTCTTTTTCGTGTCGAACCTGGGCTCGGAAATGATGTTCATGGTGTTCTTGCTGGGCGCGCTGCTGGTGGCCGAGCGTAGCGGGTGGCGTGGGGCGCTGCTGGCGGGGTTGATCGCGGGAACGGCGTATTTGACGCGGACCTCGGGCATCGCGCTTTTGCCGGCGGCAATTGCTTACTATTGCTCAAAGAAACAAGCACGCGAAGCCCTCTGCTTTACCTTAGGCATGCTGCCGGCGGTGGTGGGATGGGCGGTGTGGAGCCGTCTGCATGCGGCTCCTAGCCATGATGTGGTTACGTTGAGCTACACGAACTATCTTGGGTATCAGTTATTCAACGTAGGGTGGGATAACATCGGCCACGTGTTGGCGCGGAATACAGGGACGTTGCTCGAAGCGATGGGCTCGCTGGTGTTTCCGCAGATGATGGACGGCTGGCTCGCCAAAGTGATTTTGTGGCCTCTGGCTGTGGCGATGATGGTGGGCTGCGTGCGCATGGCGCGGCAAGGTTATGCGCGCTTGTATGCGCTGTTTGGGCTGGTTTCGGTGGCGATGCTGCTGGTGTGGCATTATCAGGCGAACCAGAGGTTTATTCTTCCTTTGGCTCCCCTGCTGCTGGCGGGATTTTGTTTTGAAATGGCGCGACTGGCGCGCTGGTTTCAGCAGCACAACCGCGGGTTGGCGGTTCGCGGATTCGCGATGGTCTTGGTTATGGTCCTCACGGGCGGGCTGGTATTGCAGATCTGCATGGATGTGGGCGTGGTTCCGCAGTTGGCTCGCAACGATCGCTCGAATGCGCGCGCGTACCAGAGCATGTACGCGTGGATCGCTCACAACTTGCCGGCCGACGCCAATGTTTTGTGGCAGGACGATACGGCGTTGTATCTGGCGACGGGCCGGCATAGCGTTAGTTATGTGGTGCCTCCGCGGGAGTTCGAGGCTACGGGCGGGGATGCTGGAGAGGCCTTGCGGTTCCGGGGAATCGATCGCTACGCGCGTGAGCAGCACTTGGGCTATGTTCTGCTGGCCAAAGTCGGGCTGCGGCGGAATGCAGAAGTGTTGAGGGTAGCGGCGGCGGATCCGGGGCTGGAATTAGTGCACGAGGAAGCGGGCGGAGTGCTCTACCGGGTTCGTTAGGGCGTTGACTGTCCGCTTGCTGTCGCGCGCGGTTCTGTGGGGGCACTAAAGGGACGGGAAAGACTGGCGGGGGAAGAAGCTGGCAGAAAAACGAATAGAGGAGCGGTCACCCGCTCCTCCATTCGGTAAATGGTTGATATTAGCTACCCTGGGTAGACGCGATCGCCATCACCGAGCCGACCTTCGAGAAGATCGTGCTGATGCTGGACGCAACGCCCGGCATGACAGCGCCAGCGGCGACGGCAACGAAGCCGGCCATCAGAGCGTATTCAATAAGGTCCTGACCGCGGGTGTCCTTGATCGCCTTCAATTTCAAAAGAAAGTTTTTCATGTAGTCTCCTAAGTTCCTCTCCCTAACTGATCGCGACAGGTGTCCATCGCTGAATCAAAGTTATCATCGGACCGCTTTTGGAAGAATCAGGCATTAGGCCTAAGGTGGACTAAGAAATCATCTCAGAAATTCTTCTTTTGAAGGAGTTGCGCTGCCTTAGTTCCAGTACTCCGCCGCTAAACAAGGGTAAACACAGGCGCAGAACAGCAGTACTAACCTTTCATCGGTGGGGGTCCGATATCCCTATAGAATGCCGCGCCGCGCTTGGATGGTGATCGCTTTCCTTTTGTTGCTGATCCCTTCGGCGCAATTCGCCTGGCGGAACCGCGATATGCCGGACTTTGGGCGGCTCCACGACGACGCTTTGATGTTTGTGTCGGCGCAGGGGATTGCGCAGGGGCATGGCTACCGGATTGGGAGTCTGCCGGAGAATCCGTATCAGACCAAGTATCCTCCGCTGTTCCCGGCGTATCTGGCGCTGGTGTGGCATTTGAATCCTAAGTTTCCGGAGAATTTGGCGACGGCCACCCTGTTTACTTGGCCTTGGCTGGCGGTTTGTCTGGGACTTTCCTGCTGGCTGTACCAGCAGTATGGGTTATCAGCAGAACGCTCGTTGCTGTTGACCGCGGCGCTGGGGCTGAGTCCTTATATGGCGCTGTTCGGCAGTATGATGCTGACCGAGGTCTTCTTCACCTGCTTCGTGCTGGCGGCGTTGATTCTGGCGCGGCGGCCCGGGAATGGCGCGATTGCTTTGGCCGGGTTGGCGGTGGCGTGCGCCTATCTGGCGCGAACGGCGGGGATCGCATTGCTGATCTCGATCCCGGCGCTGCTTGTGTGGAAGCGGGATTGGCGGAGGGCAGCGCTGTTCCTGGCCACTTCTCTGCCGGCAGTGGGAGCGTGGACTTGGTGGACGGCGGCGCACTTGCCGCATTCGCAGGATATGACGCTGTTGTATTACGTCGACTACATGGGATTTCGGGCGGCGAACTTTGGGCTGGATAATCTGACGGTGATTTTGTGGAAGAACGTCGATCAGATTTTGTACGGCATCGGATCGCTGGTGGTGCCTAAGATAATCGATTTTCTGCCATTGAAGATATTGACGCAGGTCATTGCGGTGGCGATGCTAGCGGGCCTGGTACGGCTGGTGCGGCGCGGAATCGCGGTGGACTACGCCGTATTCGGGCTGCTGTCGCTGGGCATTCTGGCGGTCTGGCATTATCCACCGAACGAACGTTTCGTGCTGCCTTTGTTTCCGCTGCTGTTGGTGGGGCTGGTTAGCGAATTGGAACACTTTTGGGACATGTTGAGAAAAGCCCTGCACCATAGAGACACCGGCCAGCGCGCGGTGGCAGTGGTGTTCGCGGCGGGTATCGCGTTGTTCTTTGCGGCTGTGATTGGGCTGCAGGTATATATGTGCTTCGTCATGATGCCGCGGACCGCGGAGCTGCAGCGCACGGCGCTGGCGGACCGGCGCGCGGCGTATTTATGGATGTCTGCAAACTTGCCGCCGGGGAGTTCGGTGCTGTCTTACGACGATCCATTGCTCTATTTGTATAGCGGGCATCGCGGCAACTATTTGCCGATGCAGCCGCGTTGGTGGTACGCCGAGGATCACGCCAAGATCGTAAACGCCTACCGCTATCTGGGGACATATTGCAAGAGCCGTGGGTTGGGATACGTGTATTTCACAACTGAGGACATGTCGCGTGAAAGCGGCGAGGACGACCGCAAGGCGATCGAGCAACTGGTGCGGTCGAGCTCTGCGCTGACGCCGCTGTACACTGCTGGAATTGGCACGGTCTACCGGGTTCACTCGGCTGTCGAATAGATAGCGACGCGGGGCGCTACCGGCCGTTCCTTTCGACTTCGCACGCGTGACGGGAACCACCTGTCACGCAACTCTAAGAAAGGCTGTTCGAGGAACCAGGTGGTTAAGAAAGCAATCGCCAGGGTCACGACAAATGTCAGCGCGAAATGAGCAATCGCCGGGATGCGGATGTTGAGCGTTGCCCAGTACGGAGTTAGCCTGTCATCGACAAAGAGAACCGGGCCGTGCCATAAATAGAACGCATAAGACGCTTGTCCTAAACGCGCTAGCCCACGCAGCATCGCGCCGCCTTTCGCCGGCGGCTTGCGCGGATAGAGCAAGCTAAGCAGCAGCAGAGCGAAGCTCATCGCGATCATCGAAAAACCAAACGTGTAAATGAAGGGATGGGATTGGTCCAGGAACGCGACTGGGGCAAGGAGCAAAATGCTCAACTGCGGAAGCCATTTTCCGAAGCGGTCGATCAAGCGGGTAATTTCGGCCGGGCGAAACGCGGAGAAGTAGGACAGCAGGACGCCCCACAATAGCGAGTCCATGCGCAAATGCGACGGAAAGATGTGGACATAATCGGAGGTTTGCGGGTGCCAATACCAGGTGGCGATACGCAGACCGAGGATCAGGGTACAGGTCCCCAGAATCCACTGCGGGAGGTTACGAAATGGATCGGACCCGCCGCGCCGCGCCAGAAAGGCCAGACCAAAAGTGAGCAGAAGATAAAAGTGCTCTTCGACCGCCAGAGACCAGGTGTGGGCCCACAGTCCGGGGACGTAATTTTGAAAGAAGGCGCTCTCGGCAATGACGGCCAGGGTCATGAGTCTTTCGCTTCCCCAAAAGATGCCCACGACGGTGACGGCGGTTAGCAGGTAGAACTGCGGATAAATCTTGAAGCCGCGGCGGATCAAGAAGTGCCCCGAAGAGACCTGCCCTGCCTGCTGGTATTCGCGGAAGAGCAATCCGGAAACGAGAAACCCACTGAGCACGAAAAAGAGATCCACGCCAACCCATCCGAGGTGGGACACGATAGGCGCGCCCTCGGAATGCCGGCTGAAGACGAGCAGGACAGCCACGGCACGGAGAACGTCGAGTGTCTGGTTCCTCACAGCCCCCTCCAATCGACGGCATCGAACCAGACCTTTACGTTCGCATCAAGTTTCACCCTAACCCCATATAAGGTATTTGCTGGAGGGCTTTGGGCGAAGAGCGCTCGTATGCTCAAAGCATGGGACTTCTACTCGCGCTGCTGCTGGCGGTGAGTGTAAAGGACGACAACACTGCTTTGCGCTCCGGGTGTTCGGGGGATGCGCCGCGGGTAGCGACGCTGCCGGCGGGGACACCTTTGAAATTGCGCTACGCGCTTTCGGGTGAGAGTGTTCCCTGCTACAAGATCGCGGCCGAAGTGGGAGGGCGGCAGATAGATGGTTATCTGCCGGCAGCCGCGATCGAGGGTTTGGATTCGTTCGATAAAGGGCGGCGCGATGCGGCGTGGGTCACGACCAGCGAGGCGCTGAGCGCGGTCCGCAATGCGGCGTCGCTCGATGCGCTGAAAGCGCCGGACGGTGCACGGACACCGCTGCCGGCGTCGGCAAGAGTGGTGCTGGCGCAAGCCGAGCAGCTGATCGAAGCCAATCAGCCGGGGAAAGCCCTGGCCATGTTGGAGCCGGAGATGCAAAAACGCAAAGACCCGGCGCTGTTGGCGATGGCGGGCGTGGCGGCGTGGCGGGCGGATGAAGCGAAGCGCGCGCTGGAGTACTGGCAGGAGTCACTGGAGCTAGCGCCCAATCCGAATCTGGAAAAATTGGTTAAGCGCGTGGAAAAAGAGCGCTCCAACGACCAGAGCGGCAACAAGCTGTATGGCATGCGCGTGGTTCTGCGCTATGACTCGGCGACGGTTCCCACCGATACCGCCAGAGAGATGGTCAATGCGGTGGACAGCACTTTTGCGCGGGTGTCGCAGCAATTGGGTTGCTACGCGGAAGAGAAGATCGTGACCATCATTCAGAGCCGCGACGCGTATAAGAAAGCGACTGACGCGGCGGAGTGGAGCGGCGGGCAGTACGACGGGCGTATCCGCGTACCGGTGATGAGCGGGCAGCAGATGGATGCGCAGCAGGAACAGGTGCTGGCGCATGAGACCACGCACGCTTGTCTGGCGATGTTGGGCGAGTGGCCGTCCTGGCTGCATGAGGGGATGGCGCAGAAGCTTTCGGGTGAGACGCTGGCTCCTGAGACTCATGCGCGATTAGTGGAACTGGCTAAGGCCGGGCAACTGCCGAAGTTGGAAAACCTGCGGCAAGGCTGGTCCGGGATGGACGCGCAACACGCGCGGCTGGCTTATTCGCTGGCGCTTGAAGCGGTGGACGCGCTTTACGACAACTTCGGCAACGACGGCGTGCGCAACCTGATGCGCAATCCGGAGCGGCTGGCGGTGATATCCGCGGAGCTCGACAAACGGCTGGGGCTGTAGGAATCCCTAAGGAAGTACCGCAGTGATGTTCCGCTTGGGCACTTCTCCCACGGGAATGCGCGCTGACTTCCTTCATCGCCTTGATGTCCACTACAGACACGGCGTTGGAAGCGGCGTCTGCGACGTAAGCCATTTTGCTATCGGGCGTGATGGTCACCCAATCGGGCGAGCGTCCCACTTCCGTGCTGCCCAGCAGCTTCAAGTCGGGGAGCGAGTAAAAGTAGACGGCAGCTGTTGAGGCGGCTATCGACTACCAACGTTTTTCCGTCCGGCGTGACGGCCAGGCCGTGGGATTCGTTGCCTCCGCCAGAGGAAGGGCTTCTTTCCCGGACGGCGAGCTCCGGCAGCTTGATGCGCTTGATTTCCTCGCGGGTGGCGAAATCTACGATGGCGAATCCGTTGAAGCCGGAGAGCTGGAACAGAATCCATTTGGTGGAGCCGTCGGGATTGGTGGTGAACGCCATGCAGCGGATGCCGAGGTCGCGCTCCAGGGTCCACGCGGTGGTTTCGGTCTGCTGGTCGATCACGCTGATGGTCTTCGATTGGATGGAGCCGCTGACGACGTACTTGCCGTCGGGCGTGACGTAGGTATTGTGCACGGCGCCTTTGACGGGAATGCTTTTCACGTCTTTCAAGGCGACGGTATCAATGACATCGACGGCGCCAGGCGAGCGCGCGATCGAGACATAGACGCGCTTGCCGTCCTTACTGATCGAGATGTTGTTGGGGTGATCGCTGAGCGGGATGTTCTTGATGATCTTCAGGGTCTTGGCGTCCACTACGTCCAGCGTGCTTTGACCTTCGTTGCTGATGTAGTAGCGGCTGCCATCGGGGGCCAACGCGGCGCCGTGGTTGACCTCAATTCCGTGGATCGTCCCGACCACTTTGTTGGTGGCGGGATCGATGATGGAGACGTCGTCCCCGGCGCTGTTGGTCTGGATGATGCGAACCGTGGCGGCTGTCAGCGGCAGAGCCAAGAGGAGAAGTGCAAGGGGTCTCGGGAACATTTGCATGGTGGCGAGTCTATCGGGAACTGGCGGTCGAGTCAAGCGGGTTAGGGCTCAGCGTCAATTATTAGGTAGTGGCTCAGTTGGGGGCCAGCGATTTTTTCGTTGCCCTTGCTCTCGCATTAGCCTTCCGCTGACGCCCCCCCTTCTGCATTTCCTTCATCACCCGTCATTATTCGCTAGCATGACGGCCCGAAGTTCGGAGAGTTTGTTCCGGTTTTAGTTTGGGGATCAGGGCAGCAAGGGCAGAATCCAGCGCGGAGATACACTCTGGGAACGTAAAGCTATGATGCAGGTACACCTTAGCCCAAAAATCGAAAGATCGGCATCCGGCTATGCTTCACAAGCGAAGAGACCGAGGCAGGCGAGCTACCGGCCCATCCCAAGCATCCGTGGTGGTTTTCAACCAATCGTTGCATCGATCCTCCCCACTAACCGGTGCAAAATCAGTAAGATTCGTTTGGAACCCCGCATGCCCTAAAACAGTCGAAACGTGGTTGCTATGAAGCGCTTCATATTTCCGGCCGCTCTTCTGACCTTGGCCCTACTGGCCTGGGCGCAGCCTCCCTATCCCCAGAACCCGCAAGGCTACCCACCCCAAGGTCAACCTCAATCGCAAGACGATCCTCCCGACGCCGCCGACCACGGTGTAGCCCGCCTCAGCCTCGTAAACGGCTCCGTAACGGTCACCCGCGATTCCGGCGAGTCCATCCCCTCCACCGTAAACTCGCCACTAGAAGCCGCCGACCGCGTCTCCACCTTTGAAAACTCCCGCGCCGAAATCCAGTTCGATTCCGCTAACATCATCCGTCTCGGCGCCAACACCAGCGTGCGCATCGGCGACCTCCAATACCATCGCTATCTCGTCCAGATCAACCAAGGCACCACGCTCTTCCGTGTCCTGCGCGACACCGACGCGCAAGTCGAAATCAGCACCCCCAGCGCCTCCGTCGCCCCGCTGCGCCAAGGGATTTACCGCGTCAGCGTGCGCCCCGACGGCTCCAGCGAAATCACCGTCCGCGCGGGCGAAGCCGACCTGGTCTCGTCGTCCGGCACCGAACGCCTAGCCCCCGGTCAGACCATGCTATCGCGCGGCTCCGCCAACGACGCCGAATTCATGAACACCGCCGCCATCCCCTACGATGATTGGGACCGCTGGAACGCCGATCGCGACCGCACCTTCGAACGCGCCCCCGACGCCTCGCGCTACGCCGCCCCCGACATCGACGGAACCCAGGAACTCGCCGGCTACGGCCGCTGGGTTTGGGATCCGTCCTATGGGTATGTCTGGACTCCCAATAACCAACCTGCCGATTGGGCCCCGTATCAAAACGGCCGCTGGGATTATCTCGATTACTACGGATGGAGCTGGACCAGTTACGATCCCTGGGGCTGGGCCCCGTATCATTATGGCAACTGGTATCGCGGTTCATTTGGATGGGCTTGGTATCCGGGGGCCATCGGCTCGCGCCATTATTGGAGACCCGCCATGGTTGGCTTCTTCGGTTTCGGCGACCCCGGCTTCGGCGTCAGCCTGGGCTTCGGATACGGCAACATCGGTTGGGTTCCGCTCGCGCCTTTCGAGCGCTTCCGCCCCTGGTACGGCCGCGGATACGCCGGACGCAACTTGGCCGTTGTCAACAACACGAACATCACCAACGTCTACCGCAACGCGCGCTTTACCGGAGCCGTCACCGGCCTCCGCGCCGGCGACTTCGGACGCAGCGGCGCCGGCCGCAGTTCTTTCGTGCGCCCCGGTTCCGGTCAACTCGCGCGAGCCGGCATGGTCAGCAGCGGAATGCCGTTAGCCCCCGCGCGCAGCTTCAACAATTCCAGATCGCCCAACATAGGCAGGCTGGGCAGCGGTGCTCCCAATAGCAACTCAGGCGGCTGGCGCCGTCTCGATTCACAACCCGGCGCGCCTGGAATAGGCGGCAACCGCTCCGACGTACGCGGTTTTTCGTCGCAGCGCGCCACCCCGCAACCCGTGCGCATCAGCCCGCCGATTGTGAATAACCGCTACGAATCGCCAGCGAGTTTCCGTAGCCCCAGTCGCTCCCAGGACGGTTTTGGTGGACCACGCGCCAACGGCGGACGCGGTTTCGGTGCGCCTCCCCCGCAGCAGTCAGCTCCCTCCGGACCCCGCGGTTATGGCGGAGAGGGTGCCTATCGCAACGCCCCGCCATCCGGTGGTGGAGGCGGAGGCCAACGCGGCAATCCCGGCGGAGGTGGTGGACCCCGCGGCGGCGGCGGACCCCGCGGTGGTGGTGGATCCCACGGCGGCGGCCCTCACCACTAGCCCTACAACGATCTTCCCTCGGCCCGGTAGAGTATGATTTCTATCGGGCCTATTTTTTTATGTCCACTAAACCATTCCTTGCGACTCTGCTGTTAGCCGCCGCCCCCCTGTTCGCGCACCACTCCATCTCAGCGCACTACTTCATGGATCAAAATATCCACCTCGAAGGCGAAGTGCTGGAGTTCTCCTACAGCAACCCGCACTCCTTCGTCCGCCTGGAAGCCAAGGACCCGAAAACCGGCCAGCCCGCCAAATGGGAAATCGAATGGGCCTCCGTCCGCCGCCTGGAAGCCCGCGGCGTCGCCAAAGACGCCATCAAGCCCGGCGATCACGTCATCGTCGAAGGCTATCCCAGCCGCGATAATCTGGACCACCGCCTCTTCATGCGCGGCATCGCGCGCCCCTCCGATGGTTGGAAGAGCGGCAAAGATATCAAGTAGCGGTCAATCTTTAGTCAGTTGAAACAGACAATAGACCAAGTGGCCCTTCTTGTCCGCCACCACCCGATTCGCCGTCTGATGCAACCCCGCCGCCGCCGCGCTCTGCTCAAATTGCGCCGCGCGGTTTTGGTCGATTACATACCCCTCGCAGTGCGTCACATATAGAACATTTTCACGAGGCGATGTATCGGCAACAAAGTTCACAGCATCGCCGGCTTCAATCTGCACGCCATTATGCGTCCCCCATTCGAGCGAAGCCACCGGCAGCTTCTGCGCCCGCACCACGTTCGCCAGATTCTGGACGCCATCCGTCCAATAAACGCTAAACCCGTTAGCGCGCCCCGCCTGCCAGTAGCGGCCGAGCAGCCACAGATTCGATCCCGCCACCACCACGCATAGCAAGATCAACGCCGCGCTCCGCCAGCCACGCCGACGCTCCGCCAACGCCGCTACGCTCGCCGCCACGATGAATTGCGGAGCCGGATCCAGCAGCACCGTATGATGCGGCCCCGCGCCCGCATCGCGGAACACCAGCATGGCCGCATAAGCCGCGCCCGCCGCAACCCAACTGAACACCAGAGCAGGGAAGAGCCTCGACCCTCTTAAGAACGGCAGCGCCAGCAGCGCTAGCGCCAGCACCGGCAGCAACGCGCTCCCCGGCCCGAAATGCGATTCTCGATACCACCCCACCACCACATCCGCCATCGACGAGCCCGCGAGCGCAATCTTCTCGTCCAGAGAACTGCGGAACATGTAATGCTCAAACGCGCGTCCATCCAGCGTGTGTTCCAGCATCACCAGCTTTTCGCCAGCCGGCACGCCGGGCAAATCCTGCGAAGCCTGAAACGTAGCCCCCCGCCGCGCCAAATTGAAAACGATTAAAGGAGCGCATCCCACCACCATCCCCAGCACCGCGACTGCAATGTTTCTCCGTGTCAGCATGCGTCTTACATCAATGGGATACGCAATCGCGAAAGCCAGCAACATAGCCAACAGTGGAAACAGAAAAATCGCCTTGTACCACAGCGCCAACCCCGCCACCAAAAACGCCGCCCCCACAAGCCGCCGCTGCAGCAAATTCAAAAATGCCACGGTAGCCAGCAGCAACAAACACACCGTCATGTCGAAGACATTGACCAGCACAAACACGGCGTCGGTAGCCAGAAGAAGCGCCGCCGCCAGCGCCACCCGCCGCCCAGCCACACGCCGAGCCACATCCACGAACAGCACCAGCGTAAACAAGCTCAACACACATACTGGCACCCGCATGGACCAAACTCCCGGTTGCCATACACTGAAGACCGGCCAATACACCCACGACTTCAGCGCGCCCAGGTAATCCATCGACATCACCGGAATGTGGAGCCCACCCCAGTGCCATTCATAAAGCGCCGAAGCCCCGCGCAGAAACGGCGCTACAAACAGCGCCTCGTCCTCCTGAATCCCAGGCCCCGCGAGGAAGCAAAGCTCCAGTCCCAGCAGCAGGGCACCGACCAAACACAAGCCGTAACCAAATTTACGGCCCATAGCTAGAATGGGTTACCCACTTTAATTAAAGTAGACATAATATCTGTTATCGGAAGTCGTCCAGCAGGTCGCCCAACTCGCTCCCACACTCAAGGAAGCCGAGCTGCGGACCCTATTTACCTCACTTCCGCCGCACTCGCCAAGGGCCAGACCAGCGTGCGCGCGAGCTCCCGCGAGATCGCGGACGCCATCAAACGCAGCCGCTCCAGACGCTGTAAGCTCGTCGGCGCCGTCCGCGCCCTGGACTTCGCCAGCTTCGAGACCATCGCCGGCGACCGCTACCCCGACTGACCGATTCGGTTTGACTCACGAGACGGCAACTAGCAAGTGTGCGCCGCAACTCGGCCACGAAAGGAGCATTACCAAAATGACTAACATTGATGCGCGCCGGCCCATCACGGGCCTATGCCTGAAAGGCTGCGGGAACCTCGCCAGCTACCAGGAGACTAACCACGAAACTGAGGAGCACCGGGCCACCTGTCCTAAGTGCGGAAAATACCCGGCTTCGAGAGAGGAGATGGACAAAGCCAACATCGACTACTAGCTGATCAGCTGCGCGGCGTGGTGCGCTTCCGCCACGCCGTGCACGCCTCGCACGGACAGCACGCGAAATACAGCAACACTTAGCGAATTACCTGCGGCTCCTTCTGCGCCGCACCGATATATAATGAAACATGATTAAAGCCACCGAAAAAATCTGGCACAACGGACGCATGATTGACTGGACTGACGCCAAAATCCACGTCCTTGCGCACGTAACCAGCTACGGCAGTTCGGTGTTTGAAGGCGTCCGCTGCTATGCGACCGACGCCGGCCCGCGCATCTTCCGCATCCGCGAACACGCGCGCCGCCTGCACGATTCCGCCAAGATTTACCGCATGGAGATTCCCTTCTCCATTGACCAGCTGTGCGCCGCCATGGTCGACATCGTGCGCGTGAACAAGCTCGATTCCTGCTACATCCGCCCGCTGGTCATCCGCGGCTACGGCGACCTCGGCGTGTTGCCCACCAAAGATACGCCCATCGAAACTTACATCGCCTGCTGGGAATGGGGCCGCTACCTGGGCGCCGAAGCCGTCGCCGAAGGCGTCGACGTGTGCATTTCCAGTTGGACCCGTCTCGCGCCCAACACGCTGCCCGTGATGTCGAAGGCCGGCGCGAATTACATGAACTCGCAGTTGATCCGCATGGAAGCCAATATCAACGGTTACTCCGAAGGCATCGCGCTCGACGCCGCCGGATACATCAGCGAAGGCTCCGGCGAAAACGTGTTCGTAGTGCGCGACGGCAAGATCCACACGCCGCCGCTGGGCTCGAGCGTCCTCCCCGGCATCACCCGCGACACCGTGATCCAGTTAGCGCAATCCATGGGCATCCCGGTGATAGAAACTTTGATCCCGCGCGAAATGCTGTACATTGCCGATGAGGTATTCTTCAGCGGCACCGCCGCCGAAGTCACGCCCATTCGCTCCATCGATCGCATCAAGATCGGCATCGGCCGCCGCGGCCCCATCACGGAAAAGATTCAGAGTGAATTCTTCGGCATCGTCGAGGGCAAGCGCCCCGATCAGCACGGCTGGCTCACGCCCGTGCCGCAGCCCGTAGCGGCCCATTAATCTCAGTTTCCGCTACAGCGCCAACACAGAACCGCGCCCGCAGGAAGCGGACGCAAAAAAAGGCGGGAAGCGAATCTGTCTGCGACCCGCCTTTTGAAGTTGGAATCGGAGGAAAACTTCCGCGCGGGAACCAGCCAGCGGCCACCTCCCCCGAGACTGACACACTCACCAGTTCCGCGCAGAAATCTGTTATCGTTTGTACCAAGGCCCGCGCGGATTAGCCATAGCGATCACGCCGTTTTCAACAGTTGTTTCCCACATGCTTTGACCGAGTTACAGTAGCGTTACTGTGGGTATGCTGTGTATAAACCACTTTGACCATGAAATGTAGCGGACACAGCGCCGTTTCAGGCGAGCGCATCGAGATCGAATTCGACACGACCATCAAAAATGTCGATCCCCTGCTGACCTCGGACGCAGACGATGCAGTCTTCCTAGCCCCCGGCTTCGTCGATCTTCAAGTCAACGGCTTCGCAGGCGTAGACTTCAATTCGCCCACCGCCAGCCACGACGAAATCGACCGCGCCCTAGCAGTCATCTTCTCCACCGGCGTAACCCGCGTGTTCCCGACCGTGATCACCGGTGCCCCCGATGCGATGCTAGCCGCACTCCGCAACCTGGCCGGAGCCCGCGAGTCGCTCCCCCGCGGCCAAGCCATCGAAGCCATCCACGTCGAAGGCCCCCACATCTCGCCCGAAGACGGCCCTCGCGGCGCCCATCCCAAAGAGTGGGTGCGCCCTCCCGACTTCACCGAATTCCAACGCTGGCAAGACGCCGCCCAAGGCCTTGTACGTTTAGTCACGCTCTCCCCCGAATGGCCCGGAGCCTCCCGCTACATCGAGCAGATCACCGAACTAGGCACGGTAGCCGCCATCGGCCACACCCGAGCAACTCCAGCGCAACTCCGCGACGCCGTGTCCGCCGGAGCAACTCTTTCCACCCATCTAGGAAACGGCGCCGGCAGCCAAACCCGCAACGAAGACTTCATCACATATCAACTGAACGAGCCGCGCTTGGCCGCGTCGTTCATCGTCGACTACCACCATCTGCCGGACGACTTCCTGCGCCGGGCGCTCGATCTAAAAGGAGTCGACCGCAGCATCCTGGTCACCGATGCCGTAGCCCCTGCCATGTGTGAGCCCGGCCCGTACATGTTAGGCAGCGTACCAGTCGAACTGCAGAGAGGACGACCGCGTCACTCTCCGCGGCGGGAACCGCCTCGCAGGATCAAGTCTCCGCATGGATCGCGCCATCGCCAACGTAATGTCGCGCGCCGGATCGGCCTGGCTCAAGCCGTAACCATGGCCTCGACCAACCCAGCGCGCGTAGGACGAGTTCCCGGACGCCTGCGCGCCCTTCAACCCGGCTCCCGCGCCGACCTGGTTCGCTTCCGCCTCGCAGCCGGCCGCGTCGAAATCCTCGAAACCTGGCTCAGCGGACAGCGCGTGTACGCACGATAGCCTCGACCAGCCCCTCAATCGTGTGCGGGGTTGCTTCCACATCGACGTGAAGCCCCGCCGCCCGAGCCGTGGCCGAAGTCACCGGCCCAATCGAAGCGACTTTGATTCCAGCCAGCGCTTCCCTGCCCGCCACCGCCAAAAAATTCGTAACTGTGGATGAACTAGTGAACGTGATCCAGTCCGGCTTGTGCGCCAGCGCCTCTTTCGCCCGCGACGCCGCATCCGCCGGAATGATAGTGCGGTATGCCTCGACGACATCCACTACAGCGCCCCGTTCGCGCAGCGTCTCCGGCACCAAATCCCGAGCCACAGCCGCCCGCGGCAGCAGCACCCGTTTGCCCTTCAAATCTTCTCCCGCGAGCGCCGCGACCAAGCTCTCCGCGACGTATTCCTCCGGCATCACATCCACACGCAGATGCAAAGCCTCGATAGCTGCCCGCGTAGCCGGCCCAATCGCACAAATCTTCGCTTTCAAATCCCGCAGATCGCATGGAGAGCGGTCCAGGGCTTCAATGAAGTGACGCACGCCGTTCACGCTGGTAAAAATCAGCCAGTCATAAGAACCCAGATTCCGAATCGCAACTTCCAGCGAACTAGCCTCCGCCGCATCCGCAATCTCGATCACCGGCACGAACAACGTCTCCGCGCCCAGCGCCTCCAGCGGCTCCGCCAGCATCGACGATTGCCTGCGGTCGCGCGTAATCACAATCCGCTGTCCAAACAACGGCAGCTTCTCAAACCAATTGAAGCGCTCGCGCAGCGCCACCACTTCGCCGATGACAATCGTCGCCGGTGGCTTCATCCCCACGGCTTCAATCCGCCCCGCCAAATCGCCGAGTGTCCCCACCACAGTCTGCTGATCCGGACGAGTAGCCCACCGCACCGCCATCGCCGGCGTCGCAGCCGGCCGCCCATGCACGATCAACTCCCGCGCAATCTCCGGGAAGTTCACCAGCCCCATAAAAAGCACGATGGTCTCCGATGCCCCGACTTTGCTCCAATCAATCGCCGCGACGCTATGGCCTGTGACGAACGTCACCGCCGAGGTATGCTCGCGATGCGTCAAGGGCACTCCGCTATAAGCCGCCAATCCCAGTGCCGTCGTCACGCCCGGCACGATCTCGAAAGGAATCCCCGCGGCCGTCAGCGCTTCCACTTCCTCGCCGCCGCGCCCAAAGATGAAAGGATCGCCGCCCTTGAGCCGCACCACCGTTTCGCCGCGCCGCGCCCGCTCGATCAGCATGCGCAGTGATCTCTTCCTGCGTGGCTTCATGCGCGGCGCGCTTCTTGCCGACGTAAATCCGCTCCGCTCCGGCCGGCGCCAAGTCCAGTAAACGTTCGCTCGCCAGGTGATCGTACAGAATCGAATCCGCGCGTTCCAGAATCTTGCGGCCCTTGACAGTGATGAGCCCAGGATCCCCCGGCCCCGCGCCGACCAGATAGACCTTCATGACCCTAAGATGTCGCGCGCGCCCGAAGCCAGCATGCGCTCGCCCAGTTCCCTGCCCAGTGCCACCGCATCGCGACCCGTCGCGCGGGCCCGTATCACGCGTGCCCCGTCCGGTGAAGCCACCACTGCCATCAAATGCAACACGTCGCCATCAACGCGCGCGTGCGCACCGATCGGCACCTGGCATCCGCCCTCGAGCGTCGCCAGCAACGACCGCTCCGCCGTCACCGCCGCATTGGTAGGTGCGTGATCCAACTTGCGGGCGATCGTGTGCCCCGCCCCGCCGTCGTCACGAGTCTCAATCGCCAACGCCCCTTGCCCTGCGGCCGGACACATGACTTCGACGTCGATCAGCTCGCGAATCCGCTCCGCCCAGCCCAACCTGCGCAATCCAGCCGCCGCCAGAACAATCGCGTCGTAATGTCCCTCGTCGAGCTTGCGCAACCGGGTGTCGACATTCCCCCGTAGATTTTCCGTCACCAACCCACGCCCCAGCGCATGCAGTTGCGCCGCCCGCCGCAGCGAACTCGTCCCCACTCTCGCGCCCGCACCCAACTCCGCCAGCGGCCGGCCGATCAGAGCATCCCGCGGATCTTCGCGCTCCGGAATCGCCGCCAGCGTCAAACCCGCCGGCAGCCCCGTAGGCATGTCCTTCAAGCTATGCACCGCCAGATCGATCGTCCCCGCCAGCAGCGCCTCTTCAATCTCTTTAGTGAACAGTCCCTTGCCGCCGACTTGTGCCAGCGGCACGTCCGTGATCTTGTCCCCAGTAGTCTTGATGATTTCGAGGCGCGTCTCAACGCCCAGCTTCCGTAGGCACGCAGCAATGTGGTTCGCCTGCCACAGCGCGAGTTGCGACCCGCGCGATCCAATCACGATCACCTAATCTCCATTCCCGCGCCGTCCGCTCCCTCTGGTCGCGGTTCCGTGGCACCCACCGGACATGCCACCAGCCCTCGCACCTGCCACCAGCCCCTCGCACCAGCCACTAGCCTCTCGCACCAGCCACTAGCCTCGCGCAGCGGCCACTAGCCTCTCGCAGCGGCCACTAGCCCTGGCACCGAACCGCGCGCGCAGCAAGCGGACCTAACCTTCCCCCAACCTAAACAGCTTCCGTATCGTATGAATCAACTGAATCCCCTCAGGATCGTTCGCCTTCCGCCGCATCTCCGTAATCGGCGCGTGCGCAATCTTGTTAATGATCCCACGCGTCATCGCTTCGATCGCCTCTTGCTGCTGCGCCGTCAGCACTCCCAACTTCGCGCGCACCCGCTCGATCTCCGCCATCCGTACTTGTTCGAGTTGTTCCTGCAAACTAACAATCGTAGGCGTGACCTCGCGAGTCTTCAGCCGCAGCATCATCCGCTCTACTTCTTCGGTGATGATGTCCTCGGCCTCCTGCGCCACATTCACCCGCTCCGCCAAATTGGTCTTGACGACGCGATCCAGATCGTCGATGTCGTAAACGAAAACTCCGTCGAGCGTATTCACCGTAGGCTCGACGTTGCGCGGCACCGCAATGTCGATCAGAAACATCGGACGGTTGCGGCGCCGGTTAATCACGCTGCGCATGATGTCTTTGGTCAGGATGTAATGCGGCGCCCCGCTGGACGCAATCACAATGTCGACATCCGGCAGCGCATGCGTCATGTCTTCGTACTCGATCACGCGCCCATGAAATTCCTCGGCCAGCGACTCCGCCCTAGCCCGAGTCCGGTTCGTAACCAATATTTCCGGAACCCCCGCCCTCCGCAAGTGCCGTGCAGCGGACTCCGCCATCTTCCCCGCCCCCACCAACAACACTCGCTTGCCCGTGAGCGATCCAAAAATATCGCGCGCCAGTTCCACCGCCGCGTAACTCACCGACACCGCGCTCGAACCAATCTCCGTCTCCGTCCGCACGCGCTTCGCGACGTTGAAAGCCCTGGTCATCACCAAGTCCAGGTATCCGTTGACTGACCCGCGCTCTTTGGCCAACGCGTAAGCGCTTTTCAGCTGCCCCAAAATCTGCGGCTCGCCCACAATCATCGAGTCCAAGCTAGAGGCCACGCGGAACACATGGCGGATCGCATCCGGCCCGTCGTAGTGATACAAGTAAGGTGAAACCCAAGCCGGCTCCACGCTGCGCGCCTCCGCCAAAAACCGGTCGACCGATTCAGCAGGGTCGCACTGCTCCTCCGCCGTAACCGCCACTTCCACGCGGTTGCAGGTCGAAAGAATCATTCCCTCCACCATCCCCGGCCGCTGGCACAGCCGGTCGAGCGCTTCGGGCAGCGTCTTCTCCTCAAACGCCAGCTTCTCCCGTACCTCCACGGGAGCCGTGTGATGACTCAACCCTGTGATCAGCAGCTTCATGGGATCAGCGTGGGCCTCAACCCCGCGTGCGCCACCCAGGTGAGCGCGCCGCACCCCAGCACCACCAGCGCCATCACGGCCGCCTTGCGCCCGCGCCATCCCGCCGACGCGCGCATGAAAATCATCGCCAGGCACAGTCCCCAAGTCAGGAACGAAAGTGAGATGCTAGCGTTGCCCACCCACTTGGTGCCCAACTCGATATAAGCCCACATCACCCCGAACACCACGCCCAGCGTGATGAACACGAATCCAAATCCCATCGAGCTGCTGATCAAGTCATCCAGCGTTCCCAGCGGCGGCAACTTCTCCAGCAGCGTCTGGCTCTTCTTGGTTTTCAGCCTTCGCTCCTGGATCAAATAAAACACCGACGAAACCGCCGTCAGCAGCAACGCCGCATAACCCGCCAGCACCAATACGATGTGGACGATCAACCAGGCGTCGCGCACCCGCACATCCGACCAAGCCGGCACCGGCTGCCGCATCCCCGCGACTAACGTCATTAAAAAGACCAGGGGGAACAAAGCCAAGGACGTGCTGGCGAAGTGATACCGCCAGTCCACAAACAAAAACGCGAGCGCAATCAGAAAAGCGCACAAATTGATGGTGCCGTAAAAATTCTCCACCGGCAGGCGGCCTTCCGCCATCGCGAGTTCGACGATCGCCACGCCGTGCAGCACCACGCCCACGCGAAATGCGCTCAAGGCAAATGCGTAAAACCCGTGAGCGCGCCGCAGGATAGCCAGCAGCGAATGCAATAGTCCCAACGGCGTAGAGCAGCGCCGCCAAGCCGCAGCCAAAAGATGCTGGAATCCGCCATGGTCACGTCGTCTACCATTCTACGTCCCCCGGCCTTGCCCCGGCTGCACTCATCAAGAAGTGACCCGTATCCTGAAAGCATGAAAAACAAAGTCTGTCTGGTCACCGGTGGAACCCGCGGCATCGGCCGCGCGATCGCCGAAATGTTGCTCGCCGAAGGAGCCCTGGTGGTGGTTTGCGGCCGCTGGCCGGATTCGGTCACCCGCGCGGTTTCAGAAATGGAAGCCAATTGGCCAGGTAAAGTCAAGGGAAAAGCTGCCGATGTAAGTGAGCATGAACAAGTTCGCGCGTTGTTCGAGTTCGTCGATCGCGAAGCCGGCGGTCTCGACGTCCTGGTCAACAACGCCGGCGTGGGAATCTTCGCCAAAGTGTCCCGGATCAGCCTTCAAGAGTGGGACAAAATGATACAGACCAATCTCAACGGGGCATTCTATTGCTCGCGTGAAGCTTTATCAAGATTTGAAAGCCGCGGCGCCGGCTACATCGTTAACATCAGCAGTTTGGCCGGGAAAAACGCCTTCGCTGGCGGAGCCGCCTACAATGCCTCGAAGTTCGGGTTGAACGGTTTTAGTGAAGCGCTGCTATTGGATACAAGGTACGACAACGTCCGGGTCAGCACCGTCCTGCCGGGCAGTGTCGCCACTGAGTTTGGCAGCAACGAAGGTAGTGCCGATTTGGGGCAGGATTGGAAAGTCCATCCCGAAGACGTTGCAGCGGTAGTGCGGACGCTGCTGGCAATGCCGGAAAGAACCACCGTAAGCCAGGTCGAGATCCGGCCGGCTAAGCCTAAGCGTAGTTAATGTTAGAGCACGAATCCTGTCGATAGTAGGAGCATCTAAAGAAATGGCACTTGGATTGCCTGATGATCTGTGGAAGGGGGGCGCAATAAGGCCCCTGAGAAGTGCCAGGAAGGTGGCTGATATGGTACGGCTAAACATCCCTTTGGATCCCGGAAAAACTGGGCGGGAGGCAGTGTCTCTCGAGAACAGTTTGCGGCGAATGATTGTCGGTCAGGATGAAGCGATTCAACAGATCGTCAACATCTATCAAATGAACTTGACGGGCATGAGCGCGCCCGGTCGTCCTATCGGGAACTTCCTGTTCCTGGGGCCCACCGGCTCGGGCAAGACCCGCATTGTCGAAGCCACTGCCGAAGCACTGCTCAAAAATCCGCGCGCCGTCATCAAGATCGATTGCGCCGAGTTTCAACACAGCCACGAGATCGCAAAGCTGATCGGCTCGCCTCCGGGATACCTGGGACACCGCGAGACGCATCCATTGTTGTCACAAGAAGTTCTGAATCAATATCACACCGATAGCATGAAGCTCAGCTTCGTGCTCTTCGACGAAATCGAGAAAGCGTCGGACGCCCTGTGGAACCTATTGTTAGGTATCCTCGACAAAGCCACGCTGACGCTGGGCGACAACCGCAAAGTCGATTTCTCGCGCGCCATGATCTTCATGACCAGCAACCTGGGCGCCGCCGAAATGGGCAACCTGCTTTCCCCCAAATTGGGATTCGGAGCCGGCGCCGCTCGTGCCAAAATGGCCACCGGTGAAGTGGAAGACGGCATGAGCGAGAAACTCGCGCGCTCTGGCCTCGAAGCCGCTAGGCGTAAGTTCACTCCGGAGTTTATTAATCGATTAGATAAGATTGTGACCTTCCAGCCGCTCGGCACCGAGCAGTTAAAGAAGGTGCTGGACATCGAATTAAATTTAGTTCAGCAACGCATCTTCAACACGTCAGCCGACCGCGCGTTTGTATTTACTGTCTCCGATGCCAGTAAAGATTACCTGCTGGAACAGGGCACGGATCTCAAATACGGCGCTCGTCATCTGAAGCGCGCCATCGAGCGCTTGCTGGTGCAGCCGGTATCGAACCTCATCGCGACCGAGCAAATTCGTGGCGGCGATTGGATTCGCGTCGACTACGATCCCGGCGCCAACATCCTGCGCTTCGCACGCGAATGCGAAGGCCTGCCGGTACAGGAAATGGCACGCCTGGTGGACACGTCCGTAAGCATGCCGGAAATGGCCGCCGCCAGTGGCGCCTCCGCTGAACCCGTGCGCATCCAAACCGCACGCAGTTCCAAGAGAAGTTAAGACAAAATAGACTGGACGAACGTAGCCCCGGGATCCCAAAGGATTCCGGGGCTTTTTCTATAAGCGGGTCAATATGTGATTCCAGCGCACGGGGCGAAGATTCAGCAGTGCGGGTTAGCAAATGGGAAAGGACAAAAAGTGTTTGTGCTCAGGCTAGAATCAATCTCCTACCTTTGGGTTCCGGAATCGGATCGCCAAATTCTTTCGCGGAGTCGATCCAAAGGCGAATTGCTTCCTGCGCATTGGAAAGCGCAGCTTCCTGCGTAGCGCCGTGCGCTGAGCAGCCGGCGAGTTCAGGCACTTCAGCGACGAACACTTGGTCTTCGTCACTCCAATAGATGATGACCTCGTATTTACTCATCGAACCGAACAGCCGCATCCGCGGTCCCGCTCAGGATGCGCTGAAGGGTCTTGTTGGCTGCCACTCGCTACGCAGCGCACTCGCCGCGGCCGAGCTGCAGGCTGTACTCGATGTCATCGCCCCAGTCGCGGAACATCTCGGGGACATCCAACGGTGGCTTGGTCAGATCCGCCGTGAGCTGGCGGAAAGTCTCCACCTTGTGGCGCAGCACATACGCGCGGAAGCTTTCGCCTTCCTCCCGATTCTGCTTGAAGTGTTCCAGCACCCGCCCTACGGCCACCGGAACCAGCTTGGCCGGAAGGCTCTGCACCGCGACGCCAAACTGCTCGTAAGTGCCGCCGAGCAGCATCTGGTAATACGGCACTTCCTTCTTGCCGCCACCGGGTGCATCCAGCTTGCGCGCGTTGCCGTAGAAACCGATGTCACCCACCCAATGCTGGCCGCACGAATTCGGGCAGCCGCTCGCGTTGATGCGCAACTTGCGGATCTGCGGATCGGTTTGCTTCGCGAGCACGCTTTGCAGCCCCTCGCCCAATCCCATGGTCTTAGTGAGACCTAAATTGCAGCTATACGCGCCGGGACACGTGATCACGTCAGTAATTTCGTCCGCGCCGCCATCAGCCAAATTGAGTTTCGCTAGCGCTCCATAGACGCGCTTCAACGCCCCATCCGGAACCCACCCGAAGATCACATTCTGGATCATCGAGAAGCGCAGGAACCCGTCGCCCGCTTGATCGGCGATATCCGCCAGCCCGCGCATCTGATCGCCCGTCAGGTTTCCCTGCGGCGTCGTCACCGTAACGATCGAATACCCCTTCTGCTTCTGCGCACGCACGTTGGTCTTGCGCCACTCGGCGAACGCTGTCGAAGCAGGCTCCCACACCGGCAGCAACTCGCCCGACGCCAGCGGAGGCCGCAGCGCTTTGAAGCCGCCGAAATTCTCCGGCACCTGATCCGGCATCGCAATCCCGCCGTTTTTCAAAATGTCCTGATACTGTTCTTCGATAGTGTCGCGCAGCCACTCAAACCCGCGCTCGCGCAGGACGAATTTCAACCGCGCTTTATTCTTGTTCTTGCGATTCCCATGCACGCTGAACACGCGGATCACGGCCTCGATGCGCCGTACCAAATCGTCCGCCGGAATAAACTCGTGCAGCACTTTCGATTCCGTAGGCAGCGGCCCCAACCCTCCGGCCACCGTCATGCGGAACCCCTTCACGCCATCGCGAATCACCGCACGCAATCCGACGTCATTGATCGCCGTCGCGATGCAATCCTCTGGGCAGCCCGCAAATGCAATCTTGAATTTACGCGGCAAACTGTCCGTGAGCTCCTTGTGCAGAAACGCGAACGCCACGCGCCGCGCATAAGGTTGCACGTCGAACGGCTCTTCGGGATGAATCCCCGCCAGCGGACAAGCCGTCACGTTGCGCACAGTGTTGTAGCAAGCCTCGCGCGTCGTCAGCCGGGCATCGGCCAACATGTGCAGCAGATCCGCCACCTTGGGCAGCGGCACAAAATGATATTGAATATTCTGGCGAGTGGTCAGGTGCCCTTTGCCGCCCGCGAACTCATCGGCGACGCGACCCATCTGGCGCATCTGCTCGGAAGTCAGCAGCCCACCCGGCACCTTGGTGCGGATCATATGCACGTCCGGCTGGCGCTGGCTATAAACCCCGCGGCGGAGGCGCTGCGGCCGCAACTCGTCGTCCGTCATCTGTCCCGCGGTCCGCAAAGCGGCCTGGGACCGGAACAACTCAATGTCCTCGCGGACCACCCTATCGTATTCCTGCTCAATGAGTTGCTGCTCGGAAAATACCTCGGCAATCGCCATAGGCCTCCTTCCCTATAGAGATTACCATACTTGCTTAACGGATGCTAGCCCTTCTCGTCTTCCCACGGCTTTCCGGGTCGCCCCATGACCTGTTCCAGACTGGCCGGTTTAGGCCGCCAAGGTTGTCCGAAATGCTTGTCGATGTCGTTGCGGTAACTCATCTGCGGCCCCGGATAACCCACCAGTTGCCACCCGATCAGCCCGGCATTCCCGCCATGCATCGGGTCGCTAAACATGCCTTCGATCGTGTGCGTGCGCAGCAGTTGGAAAAAGCGCGTCTTCTCGATCGCCGTCAGCTTTTTAATCTGCTCATCGACTGGCAAACTAGCGAAGTTGCCGAGATCCTTGATCCCCTTGCGGTAAATCTCCTGCGGGTTCTCTTTCCCCTGATACCCATGTTCCGGCACCGACTCAACCCACGGGCCTTTCGTATAACGATACTTATCGCGCCCGTATGGCCCGGCGAGCTGCCGGTCGATAAAAATCACCACGCCCGCTTCAGTAGCGCCCGGCCCGGAAGCGTCGCTAGGGAAAATGCGCTCGCAAGCCGCCGTGACCACGCGCGCCTCGTCAGCGGTGAAGAACCGCAGCGGCACTTTTACGTTGCCGTTTTGAGCCTGCAAACGATACGGCTCGCCCGCCAGCGTGTAGAGCAGCGTACCGCCGATAGCGGCCGCAGGCACAGTCAAGAATTCTCGGCGTTTCATATCAGTTTCTCCGGATGCTTGAAGTATCGGTTGATCATGGCGTCGACCGACAGATAGGTCAGCGCCAGCACCGTCAACGTCGGATTCGGCGCCGCATTCTGGGGAAATGCCGACGCTCCCACCACAAACAAATTGGGAACGTCCCAATGCTGCGAGTAACGATTGACGACGCTCGTCTCCGGCGAAGTCCCCATGATCGCGCCACCCTGAATGTGCGTCGACTGGTAATTGATCACGTTATACGGCGCGCGGTTCGGCGGTCCCTCGTCAAACTTCGCGCCCATCTCGCGCGCGATCTTGGCTTGAATCCGCGCCGCGAACTCGCGTTGCTTGTACTCGTGATCGGTCCAATTCAAGGTGAAGCGCAGCAGCGGATCGCCGAACTTATCGGTGTAAGTCGGATCCAGATCCATATAGTTCTGGCGATACGACAGGTGCTCGCCCGCCATGCTGATCGCGGCCGTGTGATCCTTCCATTTGAGCGAAGCTTTCTTCCACTCCGAACCCCAATTGGTTTCACTCGCACCGCGCGGCATGATGCCGAACGACCCGATCGGCCCGTCGCCATTGCTGCTCACAGCGATCATCCCCACGCGCAACAGCCCATCTTCGGAGCCGGTGAGTCCGATGTCGCCGTCGAAATCCGAGATGCGCTGGCCGAGCTCGCCCGCTCCCATGAAAGCGTTGAGCGGCTTGTCGAAAAATACGCGCGTCGCCACCTGCACCTGATGCGTGAGGTTGCGTCCCAGCGTGCCCGTGCGCGCCACCGGATCGTAAGGCGTGCCGATTTTCGACAGCGCCAGCAGCCGTGTGTTGTTCAACGTGAACGACGCCAGCACCACAGTGGCCGCGGGCTGAAAGAATTCCTCGCCGCTAGCGTCCGTGAACTGAATACCGGTAGCCCGCCCGTCTTTATGTACAATGCGCCGCACCCAGCTCCCTGTGCGCAGCGTGAAATTCTTGCGCGTAGCCAGCACCGGCATCAACGTGTTTGTCGGCTGCGCCTTGGCGCCGATCATGCATCCGTAGCGCTGGCAATGCCCGCAATAAGCGCATGCTGCGCGCGTGATACCGTCCGGGTTCTTGTAAGTCTCGCTCAAGTTCGCCGCGGGAGTCGGATACGGATGATAGCCCATCCTGCGCACGGCCTCTTCAAACATGCTCGAAGCGTAAGAGTGCTTCAGCGGAGGCGTGGGATACTCCTGCTGCCGCGCGCCTTCGAAAACATTGCCGCCGTCGATTTTCTTGCCGCGTAGATTCCCAGCCTTACCGCTGATGCCCATCAACTGTTCTGATTTCCAGTACAGCGGTTCGAGCTCATCGTAAGTGACGCCCCAATCCTCGACCGCCAGGTCCGCCGGCAACTTCGCCGCGCCGTGCCTCTCCGTCAGATGAGTGCGCAGCGTGAACACATCCGGCAGAAAGCGGAACGACGCCCCACCCCAATGTTCGCCAGCGCCGCCCACGCCCGTGCCCGGATGAAACGACCCGTGCTGGCGCACCGGCACCGCCGTGTCCTTCAACGAGTGCCTATGCGTGATGGTTTCCTCGGCCGTGTTCTGCATCATGCGCAGACGAATGTTGTAGTCGAGCTCATCCATGGTCACGGCGTAGTCGTCGATCTTACGCGGGATGCCGCGCTCGAAGACAGCAACCGTCTGCGACGTCTTCGCCGTGATCTCCTTGGCCATCAGCAGGCCGGTCCAACCACCACCGATGATCGCGACATCAACAGGTTTTAGATTGGTCATGAGAGTCCATACTGCCACTTCTCGCGGATCACAGCAAGCCAAGCCGGATGAGCCTTTCCGCCACTCGGTAGATGTCCTCGCGGCTTCCTTCTTTGCGAATTCCAGCGGCCACCACGACCACCGTCACGATCGACGCGTTCCACGCGATAAATAATCCGGTAGCGCTGCCCCACTGCGCGCACGCTGCGATAACCCGCAAGATCTTCGTCAAGCGGCTTCCCGCGCAACTCCGGGTCGGTTTCCAAGCTATCAATGACACTTGCCAACTTCTCACGAATGCGCCGATCCGTGATCGCCTTGAGCATCCCGCGCGCTCGCGGCGTGATTATCAGGCGGTAGATCAAAGACCTAGCTCTTTCTTAACCTGCTCCCAAGGGATACCCTTGCCTTCTTCCATCTCCTTCACGCCCTGCCGGAACGCCGCCATCAACTCCGGATCGGACATGATTTCCATGGTCTCGACCACCGATTCGTACAAATCCCACGACAGCACCGCCAGCACAGGTTTCCCATGCCGCGTGATCTTCACGGCCCCGATCTCCGGATGCTTCTCGAGCGCATCCGCCAGTTTAGGCAGTTGCTTGCGAGCTTCCGCCATCGCGATCGGCGCCCGGCCCACCGCAGTCCGCGCGCGCTTCTTAGCCAGTGCTTGTGCCATGCTCTAAGTGTACAACAATCTGTACAATCTTTAGACCAACTTCCCGGGCTTCTTCAAATACCGGTTAATCATCGCATCCGCCGCCCAGTAGGTAAGCGCGAGCACCGTGAGCGTCGGATTATGCGAAGCGTTTTGCGGAAACGCCGAGGCGCCGATCACCCACAAGTTCGGCACATTCCAATGCTGCAGGTGCGGATTGACGACACTCGTCTCCGGCGATGCCCCCATAATGGCGCCGCCTTGAATATGCGTGGTCTGATAATTGATCACGTTGTACTTCCCACGCGCCGGCGGCGCATCATCGACCGTCGCGCCCATGGCCCGCGCAATCTTGCGGGCGATCTCATCGGAGAAGGCACGCTGGCGGTGCTCGTGCTCCGTCCAATCGAGCGTGAAGCGCAACAGCGGGTCGCCGAACTTATCGGTATAAGTCGGATCCAGATCAATGAAGTTCTGACGGTAGGAAAGATGTTCACCCGAAAGACTGATGCCGGCAACGTGATCGCGGACCTTAAGGTTCGCGGCCTTCCACTCCGCTCCCCAATTGCTCTTCGAAGCCCCGCGCGGCGCGGCTTCAAAACTCTGAATTGGCCGGTTGCCGAACGCATTCGCGCAAATCATTCCCATGCGCAGCAAGCCTTCCGATCCTGTCAATCCATGGTCGCCGTCGAAATCTGAGACCCGCATGCTGACCGCTCCGGTGCCCATGAAAGCATTCAGCGGCTTGTCGAAATAGAGGCGAGTGTTGCCTTCCGCCTGATGCGTAAGGTTGCGGCCGAGGGTACCTTTGCCCGTCGAAAAATTGTAAGGCGTACCGATCTTCGACAAATACAGCAGCCGCGTGTTGTTCAGCGTGAACGTAGCGACCACGACGATCCCAGCAGGCTGAAAGAATTCTTCCCCGTTAGCGCCGACATATTGGACGCCAGTCGCCTGGCCATCCTTATGTACAATTCTCCGCACCCAAGCTCCTGTGCGCAGTTCGAAATTCTTGCGCTGCGCGAGCACCGGCATTAACGTGTTCGAGGGCTGGGCCTTTGCGCCGATCATGCAGCCGAAGCGCTCGCAATAACCGCAGTATGCGCACGCGGGCCGCGTCACGCCGTCGGGATTTTTATACGTCTGGCTCAAATTACAAGCCGGCTGCGTGTGCGGATGATAACCCAACTTCTTGGTTGCTTCGGCGAACAATGTCAAATAATAGGGGTCCCTCAGAGGCGGCGTCGGATACTCATTCTGCCGCGGCCCTTCGAAAGGATTTCCGCCTTCGATGATCTTGCCGCGCAAATTGCCAGCTTTGCCGCTGACGCCCAGCATCTGTTCGCCGTACCAGTAATGCGGTTCGAGCTGATCGTAAGTGACGCCCCAATCCTGCACCGCCAGATCGGCAGGCAACTTCCCTGCTCCGTGTTTTTGATTCAGGTGCGACCGCAGCGTGAACACGTCTGGAAGAAAACGCCACGCCGCTCCGTTCCAATGCTCGCCCGCACCACCGACGCCCGAGCCTGGCAGGAACGATCCGTATTGCCGCACCGGCGCAGCGGTGTCGCGCGGCGAGTGGCGGTGCGTGATAGTTTCATCCGCGATATTCTGCATCATCCGCAAGCGCACGGCGTAGTCGAGCTCATCCATGTCCATCGCGTAATCCAGCGTCTTGCGAGGAATGCCGCGCTCCAGCACCAGCACGTTCTGTGCGGTACGCGTCGTGAGCTCTTTGGCCATGGCGAGGCCGCTCCAGCCTCCGCCGATAATGGCAACGTCAACGGGCTTTAGGTTTGTCATGTCGGTTAATCTGTGCGCAACGGAAAAGTCCCAGGACCGCCGCAATAGCGGGTGCAGTGATCGGGAATCGTGTACTTGTCTTTCAGCTTCTTGCGATAGTCGGGATACATCGTTTCAGCCCCGCCCAACACGGCTTCGAGGGGAATATTGTAGTTCTTAGTCACTTCGCCCAGGAACGGATTCTTGTCCGCAACGTAATGCGGCACCACACCCTCGGGCACGCCTTCATTGCCCTGCACGCAAGGCTGGCCCACGGTTCGCATGGGCGGCACGGTGCTCAATTGAAATGTTCTGGTAGTGTAAAAAGGCTCCGTCAAATAGATGGGATCGTCAATGCGAGCGCTCAGGGTGAGCAGATCGCCGTGACGTAAAAAGCGCAGCGTCATCTCCGCTTCGTCGCTGCTCGCTACGCCGTTGCGGCGCACGAAGCCAACCTTCATGTGAGTGGTGTGAGCGATCAAAACATCGTCTTCCCACACGCCGGTGGTGAAGCCGCTGTTCTCGTGCGGCGCGTTCTTTGAGGGATGCGGACGCCCGTCCATCCAGATCGTGATCGGCGCCATGTCCTCCCAACCGCCCAGCTTCCAGGCGACGATAGTGCCATTGCGGGGCTCGGTCTCGCTCCAGATCCGCAGCCCAAACGGACCGAGCATGATGTAGCTGGGCACGTAGGGCGTGCACACGCGGTCAGGCATGGAAATCAGCGAAGGCGAGTACGTCAACGCGCGCGCACGGGCATTATCATTAAGAGGAATTCCTACGTAATCGACCGGCGCCGGTCCCGGGCCAGGCCGGTTGCTGACGGCATCCGCGTAGTTTCGCGCCGACCACATCCCGGAGAGATCGAATTGCGCGTACACCGGAACGCTGATTGCTATTGCGAGCAGTAATAGAGCGCTTTTCATGGCATCACCACTTCGCCGAACAAGGCGTCGGCTCCCATCCGGAAGCGTCGGATTGCTTCTTGAATTGAGCAGTCAGGATCAAGGGATTCTGCAAGTACAGCGGATCTTCAACAGTAGTCGTGACGATCATCCAGGCGTCGCCGTTGGCTTCCTGAAACACATCGTAGTATTCCGTCAACACTGCGTTCGCGCTGTAGGGGATTCCATTTTTACGCAAATATCCCGGCAGCATGTGAGTCGTAGTGGCCTTCAAATATTTCGCTTTCGGAGTGCTGGGCGGAATCTCCGGACCGCGTCGCGCAACCCACGATGCGACGGAATCTCCTTGCAAGCGTGGCATTGCCCGCAGGTGTCCAGTTGCCGAAGTGAAACAGGCGCGTCTGCGTCCCGGAGTCGATATCCATGCGCAGTGTGTTTGCGTCCTGCCAAGTGATGTGCAGGCGCTCCGGCAGATTCATAATGCCGGCGGCGCCGTAGGATTTGCATTGATTGCCAGTGGCTTCGTCCTTCGCCGGGTCCCAAGTGTCGGCGACTTTCTTCGCTTCCGCCGTGAGTGGGATGCCGAGGTAATCACCTCTCGCCGGCGTGACCATGCGCAAGCGCCAGTCCTGCGTGATGACGGAAACCCAGTATCCCGTCATGTCGACCGGCGGCGCGGTTTGGGCGTGCGCGTAAAGCTGCAACAGCAGAAATCCTGCGATGACGCGGCAAATCATTTTTTCGTCAACCCTTGATAGATGGCTGTGACAAAAGCGTCTGCCGGGCCGTACTGCGATGCATAGCCTTTTGCCGGGGCCGCGGCTTGGATTTGTTCGAGCGTCATTCCGCGCTGGATCAGATCCTGAATGATGTCGCGGATGATCACTAGCATGTCGCGGTATTCGACGACATCGGGTTGTCCGAAGACGCGGCCGTGGCCGGGCAATACATAGGTTCCGCCTTCCGCGAAAACCAATGGCACGGGCCGCACCGCCATTTCCACCACCTGATTCAAGGCGGCGATTTCGCCTTGAATGCTGCCGCCTTTTTCGATGTCGATCACCGGGAAGCGGGTCGTATCTATAATGTCGCCGGTGGCGATCACGTCGGAGGCGCGGAAGAACACAATGCTGTCGGCATCGCTGTGGGCGGCGGGCACGCGCACGATCTGAATGCCTTCCTGATTGAAATAAATCGAGCGGCGCGATTCTGAAAAGGTTTCAGTGGGCCAGGTTTCGCTGGGCAGCGGCGACGCTTTGCCGGTAGGCGCGCTCACGCGCAGCAAAACATTTTCGGCGGCGAGAATCGACGCCGCGTAGCCGTTGGTCATTTCTCTGGCGAACTCTCCACCGACGGGAACAGTTCCCATGGCGAAGATGCTGCGTCCGGCTTTCGCGAGCCGTCCGTTGCCGCCCACGTGATCGGCGTCGGCACCGGTGTTGATGATGAAGCGGATGGGCTGATCGGTCAGTTTCCTGATCGCGGCGATTACGCGGTCGGATGCGGCCAGCGTTCCGGCGTCGACCAGGACCGCGCCATCGGGTCCGGTCTGCACCGCAATATTGCCGCCGGCGCCGGCGAGCATGTAGAAATTCGGGCGGAGGCGCAGCACTTCGATTTCGTCGCTGCCGGGCTGGGCGCGCGCGGTAAGAAACAGGCCAGCGGCTGCGATGGAAGCCGCCATCAACGCACTCGCGCTCTTCAAAATGGACATGCCGGATTCCGCTTCGATCTGTCGAAAAAGTATAGCAGAGCGCGGTAAACTTTAAGCATGAGAATTCTGGTCGTCGAGGACGAAAAACGTATTGCCGACTTTTTGTCGCGCGGCCTCGAGAGCGGCGGCTACGCGGTGGACGTGGCCGGCGACGGCGCCGCGGCCGTCGAAATGGTGCATGCGACTGAGTACGATTTAATCATTCTCGATCTGGGGTTGCCCGATATGGACGGCATGGCGGTGCTGAAAAAGATTCGCACGCGCAAGACCAGCCCTCCGGTTTTGATCCTGAGTGCGCGCGATGCGGTGGACGATCGCGTGAAGGGCCTGGAAGGCGGCGCTGATGATTACCTGGTGAAGCCGTTTGCTTTCGTCGAGCTGTTGGCGCGCGTGCGAGTGCTGCTGCGCCGCGGCCAGCCTACGCCGGAGCGCTTGCAGGTGGGCGATCTCTCGCTCGATTGCATTCGCCGTAAAGTCACGCGTGCGGGCGAGAATATCGAGCTCGCACCCAAGGAATTTAGCATCCTGGAATACTTGATGCGCAACCGTGGGCGTCCGCTCAGCCGCACCATGATTGTCGAACATGTTTGGGATATGGATTACGACGGGCTCACGAATATCGTGGACGTCTACATTCGGCACCTGCGCAGCAAGATTGACGAGAAGTGGTCCGACAAAATGATCTCGACGGTACGCGGCATCGGCTACATGCTGGATTCGCAGGAGCGCCCGGTGGAGAAAGGCATTTAGGCATGCGGCGGATCGCGCCGGAGTTGCGGATTCCCAAGCACCGGTCGAGTTTCTATCGCGGCCTGCGCTTCCGCCTTACTCTGAGCTACGTTCTGTTCTTTACGGTGCTGCTGGTCGCCATCGGGTTGTTGTTTGAGAAGACATTGCAGCTCGAAATGGACGACGATTCACGGGCCACGCTGGAAGAGGAATGGGGCGCGGCTAAGGGCTATCTGCACATTGAAGGCGGCAAGCCGGTGTGGATTGCGGACGCTACCGATCCTGAAGAAGCTTACATTGTCGAGCGCCTGCGTCACGTTTACATCCTTACCGATTCGAACGGCAAGGTGCTGGAGCATTCGCAGACTTACGATTCGATCGGTATCGATTCGCCGCAGGAGATTTTTCGCATTCTGCGTTTGCCGCAGCCGGAGATTCATGTGCGGCGCGACGCCGACGGCATCCCCTATATGATCAAGGCCGGCTCCATACGCGGCGATAAAGGGCGCTTGTACTTTTTTGCGGTGGGGCGCGCCATTGACAGTAACGAGCGTACCGTCGCGAACTTCATGCGGCGCTACTTTCTGATGCTGCCGGGGATGATCTTTATCACCGGGCTGCTGGGGTGGGCGCTGGCGGGGCGCGCGATACGGCCCCTGAATCTTGTCGCGGCGACGGCGCAAGAGATTACGGGCTCGAATTTTCGCTGAGTATTCCGCGGCGGAACGCTAATGACGAACTGGATAATCTGATCGATAGTTTCAATCGCATGACGGCGCGGCTGAGCCAATCCTTCGATCAAATGAAGCAGTTCTCGACGGATGTATCGCATGAGCTGCGGACGCCGCTTACGGCCATCCGCGGGCAGTTGGAGGTCGCTCTGTTCACGGCGGAGAAGCCGGAGCAATTTCGCGATGCCATGGTGAACGCGCTCGAAGACGTGGAGAAACTGTCCAGCATCGTGCGCGCGCTCCTGCTGCTGTCGCAGGCGGAATCGGGACAACTGACGCTACAAAAGGCGCCGCTCGATTTGGGCGAAGTAGTGGCGGATGTGGTCGATCAATTTCAGATTCCGGCGGAGGAAAAGAACGTCAATCTGACGGCTACGCTGGAGCCCGGCTGGGTGACCAACGCCGACCGCACGCAGGTGGAGCGCATGATTTCGAATTTGCTGTCGAACGCGGTGAAGTACACGCCCAAAGGCGGCAAGGTGCATGTTCGCGTGGGGCGGGATCGCGAAGAAGGGTGGATTCGCCTCGAAGTGGAAGATAACGGCGTGGGGATTCCGGCCGAAAATCTGCCGCACATTTTCGACCGCTTTTACCGGGTGCGGAACGCTCAGACCAATTACACGCAAGGATTGGGATTGGGTTTGAGTTTCGTGGCGTGGATTGTTTCGGCCCACGATGGGACGATTCACGTGGAAAGCAAACCGGGGGAAGGCAGCAAATTCATTATTCGGCTGCCGGCGGCTATGGCCTCGCAGGAAACGGTGCCAGAACCGGCGACAACGTCCATTTAAGTTAAACTAACTCTATGGCTTTGGAGTTCGCTGAGCACGAACGCGAGGGAGTTATTATTCTCGCTCTGAAGGGACGCATTACGGTGGGTGAAGTGTCACCGGTGCGGGATAAGATCACCGCGCTCGTGGCGGCGGGCAAGACGCAGATCGTGCTGGATCTGCAACACGTGGATTACATCGATTCCACGGGCCTGGGGAACTTGGTGATCAGTTATACGCAGGTCAAAAAGGCCGGCGGGGCGCTGAAACTGCTGAACCTGAACAAGCGCAATGTCGAACTGCTGGCGCTGACGCGGCTGCATACGATTTTTGAGGTGTGCGCGGAAGAGACCGACGCGGTGAACAGCTTTTTCCCGGGGCGCGAAGTCAAACATTTCGACATTCTCAGCTTCGTGCAGCATCACGAAACTGAAGCTGAAGCGGAAAAGTAATTACTTCCATTCGCCGTATTTGATTCCTAGCTGATCCAGGTATGTATTAAACCTGGACTCATCGTAATATAACGGCTTCATTTGCGGGCGGTATACTTCCATTATTTTCTGATTGAGCCAGGTGGCGGGCTGATCATCCGGACGTAGAAAACTCTGGTAGTGAGTTTCCTTCGTTTGCACGTTGCGGAAATAATCCCAGGCTTTATCGACTAACTCGGGGCGCGTCAGAATGTCGAGGATCGTCATGGCTTGCACTTTGGCGCCGGCGATCACGCCTTTGTGGGCTATCGGTGTGGCCATGGAGACTCCGTTGGCCCAGTTGTGACCGGGGCCTCCGGGGATGTTGGAGGGGTAGTTCAAAGTGACGGTGGGAACGACCCAGGAGACGTCGCCGATGTCGTCGGAGCCGCCGCCGGAGGGGCCGGGGCCGGCGTCGTCATCGTCGGTTTTGGGTTGCGGTTTTTTCAACTCGGGGATTTTTACGGCTAGGCCGCGCTCGGGGACTTTTAGATCCTTCTGCAGGGCTTTCGCTACGAGTTGATCTTGCTCGGACCATTGCGGGAGGCCCACTTTCGTCATGTTCTCGTACATGTCTTCGGCGATGGGGACGCTGAAGTGGCCGGGCCAGGCGGAACCTAGGAGGCGCGAGGTTACGGTTGTGCTGGTCATCAGGGCTGCCGCTTTTGCCATGTCGTCGCCGATCTTCCACAAGTCCATTACGTGCTGGTAATCGGCTTCGCGGTAGTAATACCAGACGGAGGCGTTGGCGGGGACCACATTCGGCTGGTCACCGCCGTTGGTGATTACGTAATGCACTCGGCTGCCGATGCGGATGTGTTCGCGGCGGAAATTCCAGCCTACGTCCATGAGTTCCACCGCATCTAGGGCGCTGCGGCCGCGCCAGGGGGCTCCGGCGGCGTGGGCGGTCTCGCCTTTGAACGTGTATTCGATGGAGACTAAACCGGTTTGATTTCCGGGGCCGGCTTGCACGCGGAAGTTGTCGCTGACGTGGGCGAAGAGGACGATGTCGACATCCTTGAAGAGGCCGGCGCGGACGTAGAACGCTTTGGTTCCGAGTTGTTCTTCGGCTACGCCGGGCCACAGTTTCAGGGTGCCGGAGAGGTGTTCGCGCTCCATCACCTTCTTCACGGCCAGCGCGGCTACGATGTTGAGCGGCATGCCGGAGTTGTGGCCTTCGCCATGGCCGGGGGCTCCTTCGATCATGGGCGAGTGATAGGGGATGCCGGGTTTCTGCGAGGCCTGCGGGATGTCATCGATGTCGGAGCCTAGTGCGATCACGGGCTTTCCCTGCCCCCAGGTGGCGACGAACGCGGTGGGGATGCCGGCTACGCCGCGCTCGATTTTGAAGCCTTCTTTCTCGAGGAGGGTGGTTAGGTATTTGGAGGTTTCGAATTCCTGGAAGCCTAGCTCGCCGAAGCTGAAGACGTTGTCGACCATTACTTGGGCTTGCTTTTTCATGGAGTCGATCTGGCCGGTGAGATCGGCTTTCATGCTGGCGGCTTTTTCGGGGGACACGCGGGTCTGGGCTGCGGCGGTTAGGGCGAACAATGTTGCTAGGGCTAGGTGTCGCATAGGGCTATCGTACAACGGGGAGTTGGGAGACACTTCGTCTGAACGCATTTTGGCTCGCAGATGGGGACCGATCCGATTGCGGACGTTCCGTGGACGCAGATAGGGCGCGGGTGGCGGGAAGTTCGAAGCGCGATGTGATTGGTGCCTGGACCTTAGTAGTCCTAAATAGAAATGCCTTTCTTGCGCCGTCCTTTTCCTAGTAGAGCGTCGCTCGGGCAGGACGATGTTACTGGCATGCGATCAATAACATTGCTTTTGGTTCCCATGATCGCCGGGGCTATTACGCTTTCGGCGCAGTTGTGTTCAACGGTACCCGGTGCGACTGTGCCGGACGGCAGCGTCAGTGCGAGCGCCAACTTCACTGTCGGAAATGGATTTGTGACGGTGACGCTCTCGAATGATCTGGTTGATCCGAAAAGTGCCGGGCAGCTTTTGAGCGGGCTGGCATTCAATCTTAGCTCCGGATTGACAGCCGGGACGCTTGGCCCGACGTCGGCGAATCTGCGAAGTATTTCCACAGGCGGCTCCTTTACCGATCTGGGACCTGCTTCGACGGGCTGGGCGCTGAATACAAACTACAACGGCGGATTGTTTCTTTGCGTCCTGTGCACCGACCTGGGAGCGGTGGGCCCCAAGCACTTGCTCATCGGTGACCGGGCATCTTCGGGGAAGTATTCATCGGCCAATGGTTCGATTGCGGGCAACAAGCCTCACAATCCGTTCACACAGGGGCAAGCAACCTTTTTGATTAACGTGCCCGGTGCGCTGGCCAGTGATTCCGTGACTGGAGCGACGTTCTTCTTCAGCACCCAAGAGGGGATCTCCGTGACGGGGAGCTGCGGCAGCCAAGGACCTGAATAACGGGGCGGCGGGAGACACTTCGGCTGAAGGAATATTGGCTCGCAGATGGGAACCGATCCGATTGCGGACGTTCCGTGGACGCAGATAGGACGCGCGGACATTCGGATTTCAAAAATCGTCTCGCGGTGGGCTGGTCTTGCATACAGCCCACCGGAGTGGTGATGGAAATGGGCGGCTACCTGTCTTAAAGAAGTTCCGAATCAACCGGTAATTGCTCTCTCCTATTTCCTTCGCGGTTACCTTGCGCCGCTTTCGGGGGCGCTCGTATGAACCAAGAATCGCGATTCTTATCCTGTCCCGCCCTTCCTTCAATGTCTTCGGGGCGGCTAGCCCGCTTCGCCTGAGGACGAACCCCCAGGATCCGCGGGCGCGGATTCCACTAAACAACAACGACCGGCTTGGCCAAGCCTACTACTGATTGGATTGTGCGTGGGGGTGGGGCGGGCGGCGGGGAGTTGGGAGTGGGATGTGGTTGAGGGGGTGGGGGATGGGGGTGGGCGGGGGGTTGTGAATGCACTTGGGCGCTATGCTGATTTCATCCTGCGCGCCGTATTTCTTCGCGGATGACGCGTCTTAGCGTGTTCTCTAGCGGTTCGCAGCTACGGCTCACGAAATCGCGCAGCGCGAGATTCATGAGGCTTTGATAGTTGCCGCCGCCCGCTTTTTCCACCTGGTTACGAAACCAGTCAAACGACTGTCGGTGTCGAGGCGATGGTCGAGGCGGGTTTCTGCTCGGGCGACCACTCATCCGGGTAGTCGAGCAGCGTCGAAGTAATTTCAAGTCTTGATGCGCCATATGCCTGGTGCTTCTTCGTTGCGAAGTCGGCATTTTTGATGCCTGTATTAAGACGGTGTCCAAAAGTGTTCAGATTGCCGAAACGATTAACCTGCGGACCGTGGTTCGCCCACCTTTGCTCCTGAGGAGGCGTTTGAGGGTAAATGTGCTCGACGTGTACTTTACTTGGCCCCGCCACGGTTACCTCCTCGGTTTCCGCTAGCCTCGCTTCCAACGAGCGCCACACTGATATCACGCCTAATCCATTTTCGGGTACGAAAATTTCAACTTACCAAAGTCTTCCCTAAAGCGCTCATCCGTTGGCGAAATTGTGCGAAGCTCGTCCAAAGCGGTGCCGACACTCGCGCCGTTGGATACTTTCTTGGCTGCGGCGTACAGGGTTGACTCAAACTTCGCCCGGTCTAGATCGCAAACGATGTTATGGCGGATAGCTAAACTCACTAGGGCCTTAGCCAATACCTTTTGGTCTTCAGCAGTGAGCCTGTGATGCGCGGCAAGGAGCAATGCGTAGCCAGAATTGGCCTTCAAGATTCGGAGAGCCAGCCAGTGGTCCTGTAAATCACCGTCATCCGTATCTCCGTCGCGAAACCTTCGATATAGCACAGCGTCATCTCGCAGCCGCCGGGAATAATCGAGTGGCAACACCCAGACTCGAGTAGGTCCGAAACCTCCTTGTATAAAGCCCGAGCCTTTATATCGCCTTGTTGAGAAACTCCGGACATACAAATCAGAGTCTCCGCCCTAATCGTCGATTCCGCAAGCATCAAAGGCCGGATCCCAGCACTGGAAGGATCTCATCCCGTTGCGATTGATGAGCGTGTTGAAGAACAAAGCTTCTAATTAGATCGACGGTCGACAAACCAATGCCGCGGTCATTTAGTGTCGCGAAAATTGAAGCTGCACTCTTCTCGTTGTTGGAAACAACTGCCACGAGTGCCATGTGCTCGCAGAGGGTGACCGTGATGTTGGCTGCCCATTCAAACCCCTTCTTGCCGTCGCCAGCGAAGGTCCACCCCTCCGCTACGCGTTCTTGAAAGTAGTCGTATGCGCGGCGAATGAGCTGATGGGTTTCTTGGTCGGCTGAATGCCACCAACCCTAGCAGCCCGTAGCAGAATCCGCTCTATTGGAGGGCGACTCGGCAACTTGGGGTAAGGCCGATTTCCGAAAGCAGTTGCGGCGAGAAGAGTCCGAATCGGCCATAGACCGTCCAGCGCGGGGCAAAGACCGCGAATACGGCGAACAGAAGGGTGTGTAGCCGATTCTGAGGTTGGCGGGGCTTGCCGCAACCGCTCAAGGTGCGCATCAGCAAGCCGATGTTGAATGCAGCGACGTGTACCAGCACTCGTTTCAGCACATTGTCGGTGCCGCGCAGGTAGAGCCGCCGTATCCCGCCGGTTTCATAGCAGTGCGCAAAGCTCCGTTCGCAAAGCTCGCCGCGCAGTTTCTGCAATCGCTTCGACCGGTCTGCTCGCACACGCTGCCGGTTCGCGTAGACGCACTGTTGTTGTTCCGCTTTGCCCGTCCAGCGCCGTTTGCCGCGCTCCGGCTCCGGGACATAGCTGCGAATCTTGCGCGCGGCCAACTCGACCATCACCGCGCCACTGTGATAGCCCTTGTCCATCACGACTTCTTCGATGCCCAGCGGATGTGACTTGTTGGCTTTGCACTGTGCGGCTTCCAGCGTCTCGATGTAGCTCGCCGTATCGCCGCGATCTGCCGGTTGCATGGTTACTGCCAGCACGGCACCCGAGGCCAGATCGACGGCGTGCTCGGCCTTGTACGCCAACTTCGTGCGTCCGTCTTTCATCTTCGTAACGCGCGCCGACGGGTCATTCGGATTGGTCCAATCGTCATTCGACGTCTTCTTCTTGCGCTTGCGGTCCAGCCGCACTAACTGTTCTTTCGTGGGGCTTTCGATGCCTTCTGCCTGCGCCAACTGCCGTAAGTAGTCGTCGTAGCTCAGCCCCGTATCGCGCCGCACCAGACTCTTCATCGCGGCGTTGGCCTGCAACGTCGTCGCGTCGATGCACACGCTCTGCCCCTCGGCCAGCCCCTGCTTGCGCAGAAGTTTCAGCACCCACTGCATCACCGCGCTGTGCGTCTCCATCGAATACAACCGCCTGGTTCGCGACACCGTCGTATGATCCGGCGTCTGTTCGCTCAGATCAAAACCCAGAAACCTGCGGAAACTCAAACTGTCGGCAGCTCGCCATGCGATGCCTCGCTCCGAATCGATGCCCTCGAAGTATCCCAGCAACATCATCCGAAAGTACGTTCCCGGCGTCATCGACGGACGCCCCGAACTGCTCTTGTAATACTTCCGGCACAACGCCTCGACGCGCTGGTCGAACTTCTCGGCGTTCAACACCACGTTCAGCCGCTCGTAAAATAAATGCCCCGGCGTAGTCGCAATCTCGCTCGCCGCCACCCACAAGCCCTGCTGTTTCTCCCGATCCTTCTTCCGCCCCATGCCCATACAGGAAAGACGCTTCACGCAGAATCTAGGTCACAGGTCCCGAAAGATTTACCACGGGCTGCTAGGAAAGGCTTGGATGTAGTCGCGAAAGAAATCGCAGGTCGAACACGTTAAGTTCGATCTTGAAAACTCGCTCGCCGGTCAAATGGTTTTCAAACGCAATGTATTGGTCGTGGATTTGTCGCGCTGCTTTATCGCTAAACTGGTGCATTTTATCCGGAGCACCGCGAGTAGGATTGTGTTCGTCGGGAGCCGCTGCTGTCCGTCCAACAGTAAATGAAAGGTGCCATTGTTGACTAGAACTGCTGCACCCAAAAAGTATTCTTTCCCCGTCAGTTTAGACGGCGCTTCGTTACCGCCAAAAGCTACTAAATCGGACAGAATTCGGAGACCTGCTCATCAGTCCAGCTGAAATCTCTCTGAAAATTAGGCACTCGAATCGGTGGGCTCGTGTTACTCAGAAGCTGTCCGAGCGTTCGCTTCTCAGGTTGAAAGGTATCTAATTCTGCCATAAGATAAAACTGCATCTATCAGACCACTCCTCGCATCTTGTCCGCAAGGCGTGATGGAACGTCCCCGCCTCCCATTATTCCCTTGACAGACTATTCCTTTTATGGAATACTCCAGTCGTGAGCTGGGACATCGAATACACCGATGAGTTTGGCGGGTGGTGGAATTCGTTGTCCGAAGAAGAGCAGGATCGCGTTGCGGTCTCGGTCGGGTTACTGAACGAGCACGGTCCGAATCTGCCATCGCCTCATAGTTCCGCGATCGCGACATCAAAGCATTCCCACATGCGGGAATTAAGAATCCAGCATGCCGGACACCCTTATCGGGTGCTCTATGCGTTCGATCCTCTACGGTCGGCGCTTCTGCTGATCGGCGGCAATAAGACTGGCGACAATCGCTGGTACGAAGTTTTTGTTCCGCTGGCGGACAGGCTGTATGACGACCATCTGCTGGCATTGAAGAAGGAAGGAAAGATTTGATTATGGCGAGAAAATTTCAGGAACTCTTGGACAAAATGCCGCCAGAGCGGCGCGGCCGCATCAAGGCCATGTCAGACCAACTTCTGCGCGAGATGCCGCTGGAGGAGCTGCGCGCGGCTCGGGAGTTGACGCAGACTTCGTTGGCGAAGATTCTCGATGTCGGGCAGTCGGAAGTCTCGAAGATCGAGAAGCGAACGGACATGTACGTGAGTACGTTAGCCAGCTACGTCAAGGCGATGGGCGGGGAGCTGGAAATCTGCGCTGTCTTCCCGGATGGCAAAGTGAAGATCAACCAGTTCGAGGATATTGCGGCTAAGTGGCAGGCTCTCAAGACTGACCCACTACCTAAGGCTCGCCCAAGTTGACAAGGCCCTGAAGCTCCTGTATAGTTCTGAAGTACCTGCTGTTTCAATGATTTGTCGAGGATTTCGACGATGGACGCCACGGACGAACCGGATGTGGATGTAAGCTTCCCGGGAGAGGAAGATTACGCGCATCTTATAGAGGACTATAGCCATTTGGCACCTCCGTCTGAGGGGGAGCTGTTGCAGGGGCACGTCGTTAAGGTCACCTCCAACGAAGTCATTGTCGACTTTGGCTACAAGCTCGAGGGGCTGGTACCTATAGACCAGCTGCGGCTTCCGGACGGGAGTGTTGCGGTCAAGGCGGGGGATGCTATCGACGTTATGGTCGATCGCTCGGGGCCGCCGCAGGAGGGGTACATCCTCCTTTCTTACTCGCGGGCTAGCCGGCTGCGGATTTGGGACACGCTGGAACAGGCCATGCGGGATCAACTGCTGGTTTCGGGGCGTGTGCTGGAGCGCACTAAGGGCGGGCTCATTGTGGACGTGGGCGTGCCAGCGTTCATGCCGGGGTCGCAGGTGGATGTGCGGCCGATTCACGATCTGGATCAGTTTGTGGGGCAGGATATTCCTGTCAAGGTTTTGAAGCTCAATCGAAGGCGCGGGAATGTGGTGGTTTCCCGCAAGGTCGCGCTGGAAGAGAATCTGCAATCGCGGAAGGCTGCGGCTCTCGAACATTTGGCGGAAGGGGCGGTGGTCAGTGGGGACCGTCAAGAACCTCACTGAATATGGGGCTTTTGTGGATCTTGGGCGGGATCGATGGGTTGCTGCATGTTAGTGACATGTCGCATGGGCGGGTGAATCATCCATCTGAAGTGGTGCATCCGGGGGATGAGATTACTGTTAAAGTTTTGAAGTTTGACCGTGAGAAGGAACGGATCTCTTTGGGGATCCGGCAGCTTTCGCCTGATCCTTGGGAGACGCTGGGAGAGCGCTTCCCTGCGGGGAGTCGCGTGATTGGGCGGGTGATGAGTATCACCGACTACGGGGCTTTCGTGGAGATTGAGCCGGGGGTTGAGGGGCTGATCCATGTCTCGGAGATGACTTGGAGCCGGCGGATGAAGCATCCGGGGAAACTGGTGAAGGCTGGGGACCAGGTGGAAGCGGTTGTGCTGGAAGTGAAGCCGCGCGAACGGCGGGTTTCGCTGGGGATTAAGCAACTGGAGGCTGATCCTTGGACTACTGTGGGCGAGCGTTACAGTATTGGCTCGGTGGTCGAGGGGCGGGTGCGGAAGCTGGCGGATTTTGGGGCGTTTTTGGAGATCGAAGAGGGCGTGGACGGGTTGGTGCACGTTTCCGATCTTTCGTGGACGAAACACATTAAACATCCTTCGGAAGTCGTTAAAAAGGGTCAGGTTATGCAGGCGGTAATCCTGGGGATTGACGCGCCGAATCATCGGTTGTCGCTCGGGGTCAAGCAACTGCAGCCGGATGCTTGGGAGAGTTTCTTCAGGTCGCACGAAGTTGGGGATATGGTCCGGGGGAGGGTGGCTCGGGCGGCGGCTTTTGGGGTGTTTGTGGAGTTGGCTCCTGGGGTCGAGGCGTTGTGTCACAAGTCGGAGATTCCGCCGATGCCGGATAAGGGGAGTGTGGAGAGTCCGCTGCCC
Organism: Bryobacterales bacterium; assembly: GCA_963760575.1. GTDB lineage: Bacteria > Acidobacteriota > Terriglobia > Bryobacterales > Bryobacteraceae > Palsa-187. Next base: position 17,909 of record CAVXEM010000060.1, on the reverse strand, counting down.
CGGGGCGACGAATACGACTTTAAAATCATTAAAATGAATGAAGGCGAGAAGAAGATCGGGCTTAGCCTCCGCGCCGTGGCTGAGGACGAGGAACGCACGCGCCTGGAAGATTACCAACGGCAGGCGGCAGCCGCTACTATGACAATAGAGGAAGCGATGCACATTCGCGGAAAAGGGGAAGACCGGTAAAATGACCAAGGCCGAATTGATCGAGGAAGTTTCGCGAGTGGTGGAGATGACGCGGAAGGATTCGGAGGTCATCGTGGAGGCGATCTTCGATAGCGTGGTGAAATCTTTGCGCGGCGGCGATAAGATCGAGATCCGCGGGTTTGGCAGTTTTCGGACTCGGCAGCGGCAGCCCCGGGTGGGCCGCAACCCTAAGACGGGGGCGCGGGTGGAAGTGCCGGCGAAGCGGATTCCCTACTTCAAGCCTAGTAAGGAATTGAAGGACCTGGTCAATAACGACCACGGCACGGCTGGCGGTGAGGCGGCTCCGGTCGCTTAGCTGCGGCTTCGTATGGATCATTTGTGGAGCCCGTGGAGATATCAGTATGTCTCCTCTGCGGGCGGGGTTCCGGCGGGGAAAGACTTCTGCTTGTTCTGCCGGGTGGCGCAAGGGGCGCACGAGGACACTAAAAACTTAGTCGTGTTGCGGGCGGAGCTGTGCTTTGTGCTGCTGAACCGGTATCCGTACTCGACTGGGCATTTGATGATAGCGCCTTATGCGCATGTTTCGACGCTGGAGGATGCGGAAGTCGGAACACTTGAGGAAATGATGCGGGTGGCGCAGCGGTGTGAGGCGGCGCTGCGCAAGATCTACAAGCCGGATGGGATGAATTTCGGGTTCAACATCGGGCAGGCGGCTGGGGCCGGGATTGCGGGACATATTCATCTGCATGGGCTGCCGCGGTGGGCTGGGGATACTAGCTTCATCACCACAGTGGGAGAGACGCGCGTTCTGCCGGAGGACCTGGAGAGCACGCGGCTGAAACTCACGGCGGCGCTGGCTGAGTAGATGACATGCTCTTGAAAGAGCATGTCTAAGATCACTGAGGCTTCGCGCGAGCATATCTTGGAAAACCGGGGAGGGCCGACGGGGACGTCGGCTGCGGGCCGGAGGCCCGCCCCACATTGTTACTGAGCTACCACTAGGCGGCGGGATTGGGTGGTGATATGGGCGCTCGCGGCGGCGGTGCAGGGTGGGAGTTCTTGGGCGGCGTAATAATTTAGGCCGTACTGCCAGGCGCGGTTCACGTTGTCTATGCAAGCGGTTCGGATGACGTCTTGGTGGGATCGCCAAAAGGTTCGAACGGACACGGTGTTGTCCAGCGCTGGGAATGTGGTCTGTTTCAGGTAGACGACGCCTAGGGCGGCGGCTAGTGCCACTGTTAGTAGCGCGGAATCGGGTTTCTTTCCAAGAAGCAAAACGGCTGCGGCGGGGGCTAGGAATAGCAGGCCTGCGGGAGCAAAAGCAATGTGGGTCCGGCTTAGGCCGGATAGCAGGGCGTCGGGGAGAATCGCGGTTACTGTGGGTAGGGCGATTAGTAACAGGGCGCTCGCGGCTAGCCACACAGTTTTGAGGCGCGTAGATTCCCAGGCGGCCGCTAACAGGATCGCGAAGCCGGGCAGGAGCGGGAGCAGATAGCCGGGGAGTTTGTTTCTCGCAATCGAAAAGAAGAGCAGCCCGTATAAAAGCCACGCTGCTAAGAGGACAAGGCGGCGGTCGGTGTAAAGTTGGCGGTTTGTCAGGAGTGCGGCTAGCGGGGTCCAGGGGAAGAGTCCGGCTAAGAGGACGGGGATGTAATACCAGAGGGGTTGGACGTGTTCGAGGGTGGGAGTGAGGAAGCGGGCTACGTGTTGTTTCCAGAAGAAGTCGTCCCAGAAGGCTGGTCCGTTGCGGAACCAGCAGAGGACGAACCAAGGGGACGCTACGATCACGGCGGCGGCTAGAATGTGAAAGCGTTTGCGGGTGATGAGGAGCACTGGGGCGAACAGGACCACGGGGACGAAACCTTTTCCCAGAATCGACAGGCCGAGAAACGCGCCAGCTAGGAGTGCTCGGCGTTCGTCGAAAACTGCGATTAGTATGGCGGCGCCTAGGGCGGCGGACATCGGCAGGTCGGTCAGGGCGGCGAAACTGTAGGCCATCCAGCCGGCGGATGTGGCTAGGATGGACGTGGCTGCTAACGCTAGTCGCGGGGTGAATTCTCTCGCTAGAGTGACGTAGAAGAAGATCAGGAATGCGACGCTGATTAACGCTTCGGGGAGGCGGGCGGCCCATTCGGCGGGGAGATGCGCTCGATGGCCTAGGGCGGTCAGCCAATACGTCAGCGGGGGTTTTTCGAACCACGGCTCACCGTTGAGACGCGGGGTGATCCAGTCGCCGGTGGCGGCCATGTCGCGGCCGATGGAGGCATAGCGGGGCTCGTCGGGGCCCAGGAAGCCGACTCCACCTAAATACAAAACGTACAACAGCAACAGGGGGGCAATGAGCCAGCTACGCGACAAGTCTTCAGTATAATGAAGCGACGCGCTGGTAACATCTTGAAGGCTGGCGCGTCAGAGGGATTGAGAATGAAAATTGTCGCGAGTTTCCTGCTGGCCAGCTTCGCGCTGCTGGGCCAGGCGCAAAACACTGCCAAGTCCGCACTCGACAAGCCGACGCTGGAGGCGTATCTGAGATACGCGGAGTTGTGGATTCCGCAAGTCACGGTGAATATCGACGATCCTAAGCCTTCGACTGCGCTCGACGGCTATTACGACGTGAACGTGCATCTGGTATACAACGGGGCTACCAAGGACGAGTTCTATTACGTCTCGAAAGACGGCAAGAACATCATCAAAGGGCAGACTTATAACATCACGCGGAGTCCGTTTCAAAACAATCTGGATTTGTTGAAGACCGACGGGCAGCCGAACTATGGTGCTGGGCGCGGGGGCGGCGGTGAATCTGGTGGTGTTCAGCGATTTCCAGTGTCCTTTCTGCCAGAAAGAAGAATTGGAGCTGCGTAAAAACATTCCCATGGCGTTCGGCGATAAGGTGCGGGTGACGTTCGTCGATTTCCCGTTGACGCAGATTCATCCCTGGGCGATGAAGGGATCGATTGCGGGGCGGTGCGCGTATCGCACGAGTCCGGCGGCGTTCTGGGATTATCACGACTGGGTTTACGAAAATCAGAAGGACATTACGCTCGAGAACTTCGATAGCAAGTTGCAGGAGTACGCGAAGACCAAGGGTCTGGATGCCTTGCAGCTGGGGCGCTGCATGGACGATAAGACGTCATCCGCGGAAGTGGAAAAGAACATGGACCTGGGACACAAGCTGGCGGTGAGTGCGACTCCCACGCTGTTTATCAACGGGCGCAAGCTTGACGGCGGCATGGATTGGAATGTACTGCAGCAGTTGTTGCAGATTGAGATCGACCATCGGACGGCAGAGGCGAAGATTGTGGCGGCTGCGGGGGGTCCGAGGAAGGACGATAGCTGCTGTACTGTCGAGATTCCTAAGGTCGGGGCAAAGAAATAACTTGATGCGACACGCAGCCCAGTGGATATTGTTACTCTCGCCGCTGGCGCTGGCGGGTGCGGATGTTAATGCCGACGCGTATCTGGCGCATATCAAGTATTTGGCGTCGCCGGAGTTGAAAGGCCGGGCAACGGGGAGTCCGGAACTTGAAAAGGCCGCGGCTTATATCGCGGGGCAATTCCAATCTTTCGGGCTGAAGCCGGTGAGCGGGAAGAGTTACGAACTGGCTTTTCCAGCAGAGCTGGGGGCGAAGCTGGGGACGGATAATGAGTTTTCCTTTAGCGATCCGGGTTCCAAGCAGAGCTTAAAAGAAGGCCAGGATTTCGTTCCCTTCACTTTTTCCACCAACGGGAAATTCAGGGGGGCGGTGGTGTTTGTTGGGTATGGCATCACGGCCAAGGAATACAATTACGACGATTACGCGGGGATCGATGTTAAGAACAAGCTGGTCCTGATTCTGCGTCATGAGCCGCAGGAAAACGATGACAAGAGTGTTTTCGGCGGGAAGAAGTTGACCGAGCACGCGACATTCATTGCGAAGATGGTGAACGCTAAGATGCATGGGGCGCGCGGCGTGATTTTGATCAATGACGTGGCGGCGCATGCGAGTTCCGAGGACAAGCTGGAGAAATTTGGATCGAACGGTGGGCCGCGCGACGCCGGGATTTTCTTCGTACAGATCAAAGCTGCGGCGGCTGAGGACTGGCTGCGGGCTGAGGGCCGGGATTTGCGGCAGATCGAGAAAGACATCGATGGCGATCTGAAGCCGCGGTCGTTTGCGCTGGCGAAGGTGGATGTGGATTTGTCGGTGGATCTGATTCACGAAACCAAGACGGTCCATAATGTCGCGGCGTATTTGCCAGGGAAGACTTCTGAGTATGTGATTATCGGCGCACACTACGATCATCTGGGGTTGGGCGATGAGCATTCGCTGGCGCCCAACCAGATGGGCGTGGTGCATCCGGGCGCGGACGATAACGCTTCTGGGACCGCTGGGGTGATCGAACTGGCGCGCTGGTTTTCAAAGCAGCCGCAGCCGCAGCGCGGAATTCTGTTCATGACATTCGCCGGCGAAGAATTGGGGCTGCTCGGCAGCAACTGGTACGTGAATCATCCGCTGCTGCCGGAAGCGAATGCGGTGGCGATGCTGAATCTGGATATGATCGGTCGGGTCCAGGGCGGACGGATTTTCGTGAGTGGCGCGCAGACGGGGAGCACGCTGGCGAAGATACTCGAAGAAGTGAAACCGCCGGCTCCGCTACGGATCGATGAGTCGGGGAAGAACTCGGGCACCAATATGAGCGATGCCAGCGATCATGCGTCGTTCGCGTCGAAGCAGATTCCGGTGTTGTTTTTCTTCTCCGGGTTGCATGGCGATTACCATAAGCCGAGCGACACGGCCGACAAAATTGACGCTGTCGATGCGGCGAAGGTGCTCGACTACGTAGCCGATATCGCTACGCATCTTTCGGCTGATGCCGATCGGCCGAAGTTCGTCAGGGTTGCCCGGCCACCGGCGGGTCCGGTGTCGGGCGGCGGCGGTGGGGCTTCCGGATACGGGCCGGATTTCGGCAGCATTCCTGATTTCAATGAGCCTCCCAAGGGCGTGCGCTTTGCGGATATCCGCGAGGGTAGTCCGGCGTCTAAGGCTGGGCTGAAGCCGGGCGATATCATGATTGAATTTGCGGGCAAGCAGATTGGCAACCTGTACGACTTCACTTACGCTTTGCGCGATAGCAAAGCGGGGGACTTAGTACTAGTGAAAGTCATTCGCGGGGACCAGACAATTGATGCGAAAGTACTGCTTACGGAGCGGCGCTAATTTGTCATACTGAGTTGGTCATATTAGCTAAACCCAGTCGGAGACAAATGAACGCTCGCAAATTACCCCCACTCATTCTGCATCCCTTCGCCGACGCTGGCGGGCCCGAAAAGCTGGTCGAGAGTTCGCGAGCGAGTTTAGTACTGCAAGGGCTGCTGCCGGCGGGCGACCGCAATACCCAGGACGTCGAGCGCACGCTGATCGAGGGGCGGTTCTGCGAGATCCGCATGCTGTTTTACGTGGGTAAAGATTTGCTGCGGTGGATCGATCAATGCCTGGAACTGGCGGAGCGGACGCCGGAACTGGCGGGCACGGGCATCAAGTACCAGAGCTTTGCGGCGTATCTGGTGGGCCACACGCCGGAAGCGGTGCAGGCGAAACTCAAGAAGTGGGGAGTGTCGGATTACCGGGCGATTTTTTCGCGCGCGTTGGGCTTGAGCGCGGTGTTCGGCGAGGTGCCGCAGCGGGAGACGCTGACGGATGAGTTTATTCGCCACTATTACCGCTATGCTGACCAGTTGTTTCAGATCCGGCAGGGCGAGGGTGTGTTCACCGATATTTCCGGGCTGGGATTCGAGCTGGAGATCTTTGCTTCGGGTGAATATTCGCGGATGCTGGAACGCGAGTGGGCTGAGACGTAAACTGCCCGCATGCTCCGCATGGCGGTTCTGTGACTCCTTCTTTACGGCGCTGCTAAGATAACCTTAGAGAAAAAACGCCGTGAGATTCTGGCTTATTATTGCTTTTGCGATTTCGCTCTTCCCTGCTTCGGCGTTCGCCCAGAAAGACTTGTCGGGCGAGACGCGGATGCGGTTGATGCTGGACGAGCTGGATAATCTCGGCAGTGTCATGATGATTGCGGCGCATCCGGACGACGAAAATACGGCGCTGCTGGCGTACCTGGCGCGCGGGCGGCATGTGCGGACGGCTTACCTTTCGCTGACGCGCGGCGAGGGCGGACAGAATCTGGTCGGCAGCGAAAAAGGGGACGAACTGGGGATTGTCCGCACGGAGGAGTTGCTGGCGGCGCGGCGCATCGATGGGGCTGAGCAGTACTTCACGCGCGCTATCGATTTCGGATTTACGAAGACCGTCGATGAGACGCTGGGGAACAAGTGGCCTCGTGAAAAGGTGCTGGGGGATGTGGTGTGGGCTATCCGGCGCTTCCGGCCCGATGTGATTATTCTGCGCTTCACGGGGACGCCGCGCGATGGGCATGGGCAGCATCAGGCGTCGGCGATCCTGGGCAAAGAGGCGTTCACGGCGGCCGCGGATCCGGCGCGGTTTCCCGAGCAGCTGAAATACGTCAAGACCTGGCAGGCGCAGCGGTTGATGACTAACCTGGCGGCTTTCAACCAAGAGCAGCAGAAGGAAGCGGAGAAGCTGCCGGAAAAGCTGGAGCTGGATCTGGGCGCTTATTCGCCGGAGCTGGGTTATTCGTTTAACGAGATTGCGGGGATGAGCCGCAGCCAGCATCGCAGCCAGGCCATGGGTACGGCGGAGCGCAAGGGCGCATTGATCAATTACTTCGTGACCGATCGGGGCGATAAGGCCACGAAAGATATTTTCGAGCACATTAATATTGGATGGTCGCGCTTGGAGGGCGGCGCGGAGGTGGACGCGCTGTTGAAGCAAGCTGAGACGGCGTTCGTGCCGGCGCATCCGGAGGCGTTGCTGCCGGTGCTGTCGAAGGTGCGCTCCGCGATGGAAGCGGTGGCGGCGTCGAATAAGAATCCGCTGGCGGAAGAGAAGGTGGCGGAGTTGGATGAGGCGATTGCGCTCGCAGGCGGTGTTTCGGTGGAGGCGCTTTCGGACAAGCCTGCGGTTACGCCGGGAGGATCGTTCAAAGTCACCTTGACCGCTCTGGCGCGGAATCCGGGCGAGGTCACGCTGCGCGGCGTGAAGCTGTCAGGGATGGCGGGTGTGGCGCAGCCGACTGTCGCGTCGACGGTCTTGGTTTACAACAAGCCGATTGAATTTCCGGTGAATATAAAGGTTCCGGACGCGCAGCCTTACTCGCAGCCTTACTGGTTGGAATTGCCAAAGGACCACGCGATGTATTCGGTGGTGAAGCAGGAAGTGATTGGGGATCCGGAAAGTGCTCCGGTGCTGTCGGCGGAGTTCCGCTTGCTGGTGGGCGGCACGGAGATCACGCTGAAGCGCGGGGTGGAGCGGCGTTTTGTGGATAAGGTGTACGGCGAGTTACGGCGGCCGCTGGCGATTGTACCCCCGGTGAGTGTGGAGTTTGGCGGCGAGGCGCTGGTGTTTCCGGACAATAAGCCGCGGCGGGTGGAGATTCCGGTGAAAGCGAATACCGGGAAGGCGGCGGGCGAGGTTCACTTGGAAGTGCCGGCGGGGTGGAAGGTGGAACCGGCTTCGCAGAAATTTGACTTGGCTGGGGCGGAAGAGCAGACCATGGCGGAGTTCACGCTATCGCCTCCTGCGGGGGATTCGGACTCGTCGATGAGGGCAGTGGCTACGGTGGGGGATCGTGTGATCGCCAGCAGTACGCGCGTCATTGATTATCCGCACTTTCCGGCGCAGACGCTGTTCCCTGCCTCGGATGCGCGGTTGGTGCGGAGCGATATTAAGACGCTGGCGCACAACGTCGGCTACGTTACCGGCGCGGGCGACGAAGTGCCGGACGCGCTGCGGCAGATGGGGTGCGAGGTGACTCTGCTGTCTCCCGAAGATCTGGCGCGGGGGGATTTGCGCAAGTACGACGCGATTGTCACGGGCGTGCGGGCGTTCAATACGCGTCCGGATTTGCGGTTGAATATCCAGCGGCTGTTCAAATACGCGGAAGAGGGCGGGACGCTGGTGGTGCAATATAACACTCCGGATGGCGGGGGGCCGCCGGGATCGGCGCAGGCGGCGGAGACTTCGACGCTGGCGCATGTGGGTCCTTATCCGATTAAGACGGGGCGCGACCGGGTGACGATTGAAGAAGCGCCGGTGAAGTTTCCGAATCCGAATAGCGTGCTGCTGCATTATCCGAATGAAATTACGGCGCGCGATTTCGAGGGATGGGTGCAGGAGCGCGGGTTGAATTTTGCTGCGGAGTGGGATGCGCGGTATCAGAGTGTGCTCGAATCGCACGATCCCTGGGGAGAAGGAACTCTTCGGCGGCGAGTTGTATACGCGCTATGGCAAGGGCGCTTACATCTTCACTTCGTACGACTGGTTCCGCGAGCTGCCGGCGGGGGTGCCGGGGGCTTACCGGCTGTTCGCCAACATGCTGAGCGCGGCGAAAGTTCAGTGATGGCGGACATGGTCCCGGAAAAAGTGGTTCTCGACGAACCGCCGCCGTTTCTGGGAACGTGGGGCCGGGTCTACGGCTTCGTGCTGGCGTTTCTCGCAGTGGTGATATTTCTGGCCTGGTTGTTCACGAAACATTACGCTCCGCCCGCCTGACCGATGACCACGCTTGACTGGATTGTCCTGTTCGGGTGGCTGGCATTCCTGGTTTCTTACGGGCTGTGGCGCGGGCGGGGATCGAACAGCGTCAATCAATTTCTGCTGGCTGGAAAGACGATGCCGTGGTATGCCATGGGTCTGTCGATCATGGCTACGCAGGCTAGCGCGATCACTTTCATTTCTACTACGGGGCAGGCTTACGTCGACGGGATGCGGTTCGTGCAGTTCTATTTTGGACTGCCGGTGGCGATGGTGATTCTGTCGGCTACGGCGGTGCCGATTTTTCATCGGGCTAAAGTTTACACGGCTTACGAATATCTGGAGCAGCGCTTCGATGCGAAGACGCGGTCTCTGGTGACGATCATTTTTCTGATTGGGCGCGGGTTGGGTGCGGGGATTGCGCTGGCGGCGCCGTCGATCGTGATGTCGGTGGTGCTGGGGTGGCCGTATTACGTGACTACTCTCGTGATGGGCGGGTTGATTATTTTGTACACAACCCTGGGTGGCATCAAGGCGGTTACTTACGCTGACGTGCAGCAGATGATGATGATCATGGGGGCGCTGATTCTGGCGCTGGTGATTGCGATTTGGAAGCTGCCGCATGATGTTTCGTTTTTCGATGCGGTGCGGATTGCGGGGGCGGCGGGGAGGCTGAACGCTGTCGACACGCATTTCGATCCGAACAGCCGGTACAACTTGTGGAGTGGGTTGATCGGCAGCACGTTTTTGATGCTGGCTTATTTTGGGACGGATCAGAGTCAGGTGCAGCGGTATTTGACGGGGAAATCGATTGGGCAGAGCCGGCTGGGGTTGTTGTTGAACGCGATGGCTAAAGTGCCGGTGCAGTTTTTCATTTTGTTTATCGGCGCGATGGTGTTTGTGTTCTTCGTGTTCGAGCGGCCGCCGCTGTTGTTTCAGCCGGTGGAGTTGAAGCGGTTGGAGCAGTCGGCGGAGTTTCGGGGGCTGGAGGGTCGGTATCGGCAGGCGCTTGATGAGCGCGAGATGGCGGCGCGCAAGGTGAAGGACGGCGGGTCGGGCGAGGAGTTTCGTGCGGCTCAGCAGAAGGTGAATGCGGTGCGCGATGAGGCTGGGAAGTTGAGTTCGGACAGCGATACGAACTATATCTTTCTTTCCTTCGTCACGCGCTATTTGCCGCGGGGGTTGGTGGGGTTGATTCTGGGCGTGATTTTCACGGCGGCGATGTCGGCTAGTTCGGGGGAGATCAATTCGCTGGCTACGGTCAGCATGATTGATGTTTATCAGCGGCACTTTCATCGGAAGGGGTCGGATCGTCACTTTCTGCTGGTGTCGCGGGTGGCTACGGTGTTCTGGGGGCTCTATGCTGTCGCGTTCGCGAATTTCGCGCAGGGGTTTGGGGCGTTGATTGAGGCGGTGAATCAGGTGGGGTCGTTGTTCTATGGGAGCATGCTGGGGGTGTTCGTGGTGGCGTTCTTCATGAAACGCGCGGGGGGGACGGCGGCGTTTTGGGGAGTGTTGGCGGGACAGGCGACCACTTTCGCGGTGGCGCGGTTCACGCCGATTGCTTACCTTTGGTACAACTTGATCGGGTGCGTGGTGGTGTTGGTGGTGGCGTGGGTGATTTCTGCGAGTTTCGAGGCGCGATAGACTGGTTGCATGAAACGCATAACTCTACTCTCAAACCGAAATGTGACGGAAGAGGTGCGGCTCCAAAAGATGCGGAGTATCGTGCAGTTCTTTGGGAAAGGGCTTGTGGAAAGGCGATCTCTCCGAGATGCGCGACGACCAGCCGCGGCGGCGTCGCACGTAAAGCGGTGGCTCGGTGAAACTGGTCGATGACGTCAGTTCGGATTCAGCTGCTCAGCGATACGCGATGGCTCGGCAGTGGGGCCGAAGCTCGGTGATTTCGTTACCTGCCCACCGGTTGCAAGAGATTACTTCAGGGATTTTCCAGCAGCTAACGGATCGTCGTATCAGGTGTTTGATGGCGGCTTTTGCTTTTCCGTTCGAGCTTCACCGCGTCGCCGTTGGATCTATATGTGACGGCGACGGCATCTATGCGAAAGCCGGCGCTAGGGCTATACGATTGCGGTGATTCTGAGCGGTGGTGGCCATCCGGGATCATCGATGCACGCTGCACCACATTGAGAGCGCGTGACACATGCGTTAGTTAGCTGAATACCGCGGTACATTGCACGGATGAGGGCTTATGGGCTACATTCCCGAAGACGCCAAATGGTATTTGGCGGATATTGTTCAACAGATAACGGTCGAGGATGAACCACGTAATGTGGTTCATACGAACCTCGTTCTGATCCGCGCTGACTCGCCAGAAGAGGCCTACCAAAAAGCTATTGAGCTAGGGACCGCCGGTGACCATTCCGACGAAAATATAGATCGGGAAGCGCGTCACCGTTCGCTTCAGAGGGCTGCGCGACCTGAACGTGATCACATGACGAGTTGGAACATGGCGCTGAGCTCATCTACGGTGAACATCTTGATATGGATGAAGCGCTGCCATACAGCAATGGATAACGGCGAAAGAGGAGTTAGGTGTGTTCAGGCCAATCGTTCCTTCAACTGCACCGGACTACCGATCACGAGATATCGTCGAAGATATGTATGAGCGATTCCCAAATCTTAAGCCCGACGATGCGGCTCGTTAGAAACTAGCTGAGGACGGCGTTCAGCGAACCTTGGCGGTAGCCTTCTAGATCGAGCGTGACGTAGTGGAAGCCTAGGGGCTTGAAGATGGCGGTGAACTTGTGGGCCATTTCTAGCGTCATGGCGCGGTCTAGTTCTTCGGGGGACACTTCTATGCGGACGATGTCGCCGTGGAAGCGGACGCGGAATTGGCGGAAGCCTAGGGCGCGGATGGCTTCTTCGCCGCGGTCTACTGTCTTCACGTTTTGAATCGTCACCGGCGTTCCGTAGGGGATGCGGCTGCTTAGGCAGGCGGACGCGGGGCGGTCCCAGGTGGCGAGGCCTGCTCGTTGTGACAGGGCGCGGATTTCGGATTTGGTCAGGCCGGCGTCTACTAGCGGGGCTTTTACGCCGTGGAGTTTTGCGGCGCCTTGGCCGGGGCGGTAGTCGCCTAGATCGTCTACGTTTACGCCGTAGATCACGTTGGCGATTCCGCGTTCGGCGGCGGCGGCGTCGAGGCGTGTGAAGAGTTCGTCTTTGCAGTGGAAGCAGCGGTCGGGGTTGTTGGCTACGTAGGCGGGGTTGTCGAACTCGCGGGTTTCTATGTATTCGTGGCGGATGTTATGGTCGCGCGCGAAGGTCTCGGCGTCGGACTTGTGGGATTCGGGGAGCGAGGCGGAGTCGGCTGTGATGGCTAGGGCTTTGTCGCCGAGGACGCGATTGGCGGCCCAGGCTAGGTAGGCGGAGTCGGCGCCTCCGGAGTACGCGACGATGACGCTACCCATACTTTCGAGCGCGGCGAAGAGGTGGCGCTCTTTCTGGTCCATGCTCCTATTGTAGAGTGGATTCATGAAATCGATTGTTGTGTTGGTGGCGTTGAGCGCGGCGGCGGTGTTGGCGCAGACGCCGGAGGCCACTTATCTGGAGGCGCGGGCGGCGCTGCAGAAAAGAGATTTTGACGCGGCGGTGAAAATCCTGCGTCCGCTGGCGGAGGGCGGGTTGGCGCGGGCGCAGTCGACGCTGGGAGGGATGTACGCATCCGGCTTGGGCGTTCCGCAGAGTTATACCGAGGCCGTGGCGTGGTTCCAAAAGGCGGCGGCGCAAGGGTTTGCCGAAGGGGAAACCAACTTGGGCATCGCGATGGGCAACGGACAAGGGATCGCCAAGAATGAGGAGCAGGCGGTGATGTGGTTCCGCAAGGCTGCGGACCAAGGGTATGCTCCAGGCCAGTATTTCATGGGTAACATGTACCGCTACGGCACGGGCGTTAAGCAGAGCGATGCGGACGCGCTGAGCTGGTATAAGAAGGCGGCGGAGCAGGCGTTTCCGACGGGCTTGGACCAGCCTCGGTGTGATGTACGACAAGGGCGAGGGGGTTCTGATCGATGCGGTGGAGTCGTATAAGTGGCTAGTGCTGGCTGCGGTGCAGGGCGATCAAGAAGCCAAGCAATATATCGCGGGGGTCAGCGCCAAAATGACGCCCACGCAAATAGACGATGCTAAGAAAGCTGCGGTGGAGTGGTCGAAGAGCCACTCCAAGTAAAGTGCACTACTGCAGCGGTAAGTCTTCTTGCGGGCCGGCTGCTTCCGTTTCCGGAATCAGGCTGGCGGCGGCGACTTGATCGCCGGCTTCTACGTTCACCAGGCGGACGCCTTGCGTGGAGCGGCCGGCTTGGCGGATTTCGCCGGAGTCGATGCGGATGATCTGGCCTTGCTTGGTGATGATCATCAGGTCGGAATCTTCCTTTACGGAGAGGATGCCGACGACTTTGCCGACGCGCGGGGTGGTCTTCATATTGATGACTCCCTTGCGGCCGCGCGCGGTTAGGCGGTAGTCCTTGAGAGGCGTGCGCTTGCCGAAACCGTTTTCGGAGATGGAGAGGATCAGGCCTTCTTCTTCGACGATTTCTACGCCGACCAGGTAGTCGCCTTCTTCGAGTTCCATGCCGCGGACGCCGCGGGCGGGGCGGCCCATGGGGCGGACGTCGGATTCCTTGAAGCGGCAGGCCATGCCTTCGTGCGATCCGAGGAAGATGTAGTTTTCGCCGTTGGTCAGGCGGGCGGCTAGGAGCTCATCGCCTTCATCGATGCCTAGGGCGATGATGCCGCGTTGCAGCGGGTTGTCGAACTCGGTTAGCTCGCATTTTTTGATGACGCCTTGTTTGGTCACCATCACGATGAATTTGCCGGCTACGAATTCCTTTACGGGGAGGAAGGCGGTTACAGATTCGTCGGGCTGCAGGTTGATCAACCCCGAGCTGTGTTTGCCTTTGCCTGTGGTGGTGGCGTCGGGGATGTTGTAAATCTTCAGCCAGTAGACGCGGCCTTTGTTGGTGAAGATCAGCAGGTAGGCGTGGGTGGAAGCGATGATCAGGTGCTCGACCACGTCTTCGGCGCGGGTGGACATGCCGATGCGGCCTTTGCCTCCACGGGTCTGGCGGCGGTAGGTGTCGACGGCGGTGCGCTTAAGGTAGCCGCCACGGGTTACGGTTACGGCTACGTCTTCTACTTGCACCAGGTCTTCCAGGCGGATCTCGCCGGTGTCTTCTACGATTTCCGTACGGCGGTCATCACCGAAGTCTTTCTGGACTTCTTTGAGTTCCTTGACGACTACTGCTCGGAGGACTTTTTCGGAGCCGAGGATGTCCAGGTATTCGGCGATTTGTTTTTGGATATCGGCTAGTTCGTCGATGATTTTCTGCTGCTCCATGCCGGTTAGGCGCTGGAGTTGGAGTTCGATGATGGCTTGGGCTTGGCGCTCAGTGAAGCGGGGGCCGCGCGGGTCGGCGTCCACCATTTTGGCGTAGGCGGCGGCTTCGGCGGGCGTGATGAAATTCATCAAGGCTTCGCGGGCTTCGCGCGGAGTCTTGGCGGCGCGGATCAGGGCGATCACGGCGTCGAGATTTGTAAGGGCGCGCTGGAAACCTAGTAAGATGTGTTCGCGGTCGCGGGCCTTGCGGAGTAAGAAGTCGGTGCGGCGGCGGATTACGTCGATGCGGTGTTCGATGAAACGCTTGAGGGCGTCGAGTAAACCTAGTTCGCGGGGCTGGCCGTTTACGATGGCGAGGAGGATGACGCCGAAGTTTACCTGCATTTGCGTATGCTTATACAGGTTGTTGAGCACTACTTCGGCTTGCTCGCCGCGCTTGAGTTCGAACACGATGCGCATGCCATCGCGGTCGCTCTCGTCGCGGATTTCCGAAATACCTTCGAGTTTCTTTTCGTTGACCAGACCGGCGCTGTACTCGATCAGGCGGGCTTTGTTGACTTGATAGGGGAGCTCGGTGACGATGATGGCTTCGCGGTCCTTGCCCATCTTTTCTGTCGCGGCTTTGGCGCGGACTTTGATGGAACCGCGGCCGGTCTTGAAGTAATCGTAGATGCCCTCGCGGCCTAGAATGATGCCGCCGGTGGGGAAATCGGGGCCTTGCACCATCTCGATCAGCTTGGGGAGTTGAATAGCTGGGTTCTGCACCAACGCTATGCAGGCTTCGACGATTTCGCGCAGGTTGTGCGGCGGGATCTTGCTGGCCATGCCTACGGCGATGCCTTCGCTGCCGTTGACCAGCAGGTTGGGGATGCGCGTGGGCAGGACTTCGGGTTCGAATTCGCTTTCGTCGTAGTTGGGCTTGAAGTCGACGGTTTCCTTGTCGATGTCTTCGAGCAGGGCGGCGGAGATTCGCGCAAGGCGGGCTTCGGTGTACCGCATGGCGGCGGGCGGATCGCCATCGACGGAACCGAAGTTGCCTTGGCCGTCGATCAACGGGTAGCGCATGGAGAAATCCTGCGCCATACGGACCAAGGCGTCGTAGATCGAGGCGTCGCCGTGCGGGTGCAGCTTACCCATGACGTCGCCGACGACGCGGGCGGATTTCTTGGTGGGCCGGTTATGGTGCAGGCCCATCTCCTGCATCATATAAAGGATGCGGCGGTGGACCGGCTTGAGGCCGTCGCGGACATCGGGGAGGGCGCGGCCGACGATCACGCTCATGGCGTAATCGAGGTAGGAGCGGCGCATCTCGTCTTCGATGTTTATGGGGATGTGGCTTTTGTTGTTGCCGCCATCGCCGCCGAGGGGGATCTGGCCACCCGGAGGGCCCGCGGGCGGGGCTGGAGGCGGTGTGGTGGGGTCCTGCGGATCTGCCAAAGTGATGCTCCTTCGGGGGATGCGGCGGGGGCCGCTAAACCTTTATTTTAGCATGAGGTAGGGGGTAAAGGCGCGGTTGGCGTTGCGGTTTTTCCTACCGCGTCAAATTACCAAAGAACGCGCCGGGAAAACCGAAATTACCGAACGAACCCAAGCCCACCCAGGATTCATCAGCTCTTCTGCTCCTCAATTGCCTTCGTTGCAATGTCCCACAAATCATGAGCTTCATGATTGACGCGAAGGGACTCTGACTCGAGGGCCCGCCGTGGGTTTTTTCGAATTGCTTCTCGGATCCGTTCCAGTTGCGGTTCTGAGAGTTCATCGCGAAATCCGTCCTCAACGCGAGATTGAAGGAATCCACCGAATAAAGGGACTTTAAGCCGCTGCGGTGTCAGCATTCTGCCCGGTCCGGCATAGATACGAGTCTTATGTAATCCGGTAGGGCTAGCGGGCACGATTGGCGAGTAGAAGATGGCTCGCACGAGTTTCACATAGACGGCGAAAGTCCTCTTGCCGATCAGCTCAGTTGCATCCACACCACGCAACATGTATTGAGCGGTTTTCGGGTGTGCTCCTACAGGCAGCGTAAACGTAGTTCCCGGCATCGCAAATAAGTGATGCTCGCTTCCCGATTCCCGATATTCACCGAGCAAGTACTTGCGCCATTTTTCCAGAGTTTCATCTATCTTCAAGCCCCAATCTGGAAGCTCTTGGAGCAGTTCATCCCGATCGATACACAAAACGCGCCACGAAAGCGATACTGCAAACTGCATGAGGGAAGCGTCATATTCGAAACCCTCGTAACCTTCCGAATGGATCTTCCGGAATCCATCGCGGCTGAAGCGATCCTCCCACTGGCTAAATCTCAATTCGCACTGCGAACAGAGCAACGGTTTTGTTGGGAGGTCCTGAACTCGCCGATTGGATTTCTCGGCTGCTCGAAGGTAGCCTGTCGCCGAAGTCTCTTTAAGATAGCGGCCAACAAACGCAGGAACGATATGGCTATCGCACAAAGGGCGGCTTTCAAGACACAGCGCACATTGCGTTCCGACTTCTGGAATCACAGATTCATTTTCCCTCAAGTTGATTAACGACGTATAAAAGCTCGTAGGCGAATTGTTTGGGTTCCGCGTATCCTGTATGTATGGGCGCTAAGACGGCCATCTCGCTCGAGCGGTACTTACACACCACCTTTCCCGACGTCGACCGGGAATACCGGGATGGCGAAATTGTGGAGAGAAGCTTGCCAGACTATCTGCACGGCAGGGTCCAGGGCGCGATCTTTGCGTTCTTTTGGGCGCTGCGTACTGAACTGGCGCTGTTTCCTTGCGTGGAGACGCGTATGAGGCTTCGCTCGAACCTCGTCTTGATTCCCGATGTCGCGGTGTTTTATCCGGACGAGCCTGCGCGGGTGCCGGATACGCCTCCTTTGGTGGTGGCCGAGGTACTGTCGCTTGATGACCGGCTTACGGCGGTGCGGGAGAAGCTTGAAGAATACAAGGCTTGGGGTATTCCGCACGTCTGGCTGGTGGATCCGCACGGCAAGCGGTTGTACCGTTGTGATAAGGGCTTGACGGAAGTTACCTCGCTCCAAATACCGGAACTAGGCATCGAGTTGCTGCCGAACCACATTTTTGAATAGGCTCACGACGGAACGCTACGACCTTGCAGTCCAAAGTGCTTGGCGGCGGCGAGGAGATGACGGTCGTTGGTCCAGATTTCGTGGAATCCGGCTTCGACAGCGGATACGATGTGGATGGCGTCCCCAGCGCGTAGGAACGTGCTTTTAGGCAGAGTACGCGTCAGGGTCTCGACGCGACGCAGGATAAGATTTGTTACTGGCACCAGCGCCCAGGTCTCGTTTTCGAGGTCCTTCGAGAATGCGTCGCGCACTTGGCCGGCGGTCTTCGCCTTAAGAGTTCCTTCCCGTACATGGCGGTGAAACACGCAAGCGACTTCGGCAATTGAAAGGGCGGATGAGGATAGGAACGGAGACGAGCGAGCCAGAGCGCGCACGGCGGCGGCGTCCGGTTCATGAAGATAACACTTCGCTATGTAAGCGGCGTCGAAGTAATGCCCATTCAAATCCGGTCTTCCTCCAGAATTCTCCCGCTGTCGGTTTTCGACTTCGGCAGCTTGCGGATGAACGCTTCGCGGTCGGGAAGTTTGTTCGTGGGACGGCGGGCGGTGATGGGTCGCAGTTCGGCTACGGGGACGCCACGGGACTCGATCACATAGGTCTGGCCTTGGGCGACGTTCTTGATCAGAGCGCTGGTTTTGAGATGCAGGTCGCGGACGCTGGCTCGTTCCATGTGTCCCATTGTGACACATATAGCGAGTTCGAGCTGGCGATGTATACTCACTGGTATTCGCGA
>CAVXEM010000059.1:0-321971 GCA_963760575.1 Bryobacterales bacterium | reverse complement strand
GCGTTGCGCAGTAACGAATTCTAAAAATCTCTCAGAACACGAACTTCGCAGCCAGTTGCATGATCCGAGGAGCATCGGCAACCGTAATTTGTCCGAACTGCGGGCTGTTCCGCACGGTTACCGAGGTTCCGCCGAGCAGTCCGCCCACGCAGCCGATGCAGGAGCGGAAACTGTTCGTCAGATTGAAGGCTTCTCCGCGGATTTCGAAGGTCTGGCCCTCATGGATACGGAAGCTGCGGGAGAGAGCCATATCGATTTCCCAGGTATTCGGTCCCGGCACGCTCGAGCGGCCCAGATTTCCAAACGTACCCGCAGGAACGCTGGTGGAAAACGCCGCAGGGTTCAGCCACGCCTGACACGGCGCGGTGTTGCCGCAAACGGACTGAGGATTGGTGGCCAGCGGATTGGCCAGCAGCAGATTCGGCCGCTCGACCTGGGAACCGTTCAAAGCGTAATCGACGCCGGTGGTGACGTTGAGAAATGCGCCCGAAAGATAGCGGTAGCTCGAAGACAGCATCCAGCCGGAGGCGACCATGCGCAGCGCCCGCTCGCTGAATCTGGGGGTCTGGAGCACAGCTGCGATATTCACGATGTGGCGGCGGTCGAGCGATTGATTGATGCCGGTGCCGGTCTGGGTCTGACAATTTCCACGATCGAAACTCCGGTTATTGGCCTGGTTCAAGCCTCCGCCGACGCTGCCCACCCAGGAGCCCTGGTTGATGTCGGCAATGCAGTGCGACCAAGTGTAGTTGGCGTTGACGCTGACGCCCCGCGTGAGGTTCCTCTGCGCCAAAAGCAATAGAGCGTTGTAGCTGCTGGTGCCGCCGGAGTCGAACATATCGACGTAAGAGAGGTACTGCCCTTCGCTAGGTTTGCTCAACGACGCCAGCCGGCGGAAGTCCGTGTTCGTCGTCGCCGAGCAGGGACCGGTCTTGGTAAGTCCATATTGGCCCGCCGAGCAGGTTCCCGCGATGTAAACGGCCGGGTTCAACTGCTCGGTTCCCCAGATGTGGATGGTCTGCGTGCCCAGGTAGGACGCCGTAACCAGCCAACTGGGGCCGAACTGATGCTGCAGGCTCAGATTCCAGGAATACACGGTGGTGGCCTTGGCGTTGGGGTCCATGGGCACATAGTTCCCGTGAAAAATGAAAGGAGTGGTGGGACCGAAGGAGCCCGGGAAGGGATTGCCCCCCTGGATGGTGGACCAGGGATCCGCGAAATTCAGGGGCCCGGGAATGTTGGTCAAAGCGTTCCCGAAGGGCGGCGCCGTAGTCGGCGTGGACATGATCTGAATATTCGGGAAGTCGTAGGACGTGCCAAAGGACGCGCGGATGGAGGATTTTCCATCGCCTTTGGGATCGAACGCCACGCCGATGCGCGGCCCGAACTGGTCGAAGCGGTTATTTACGCCGGTGGTGCCGCTAAAGCCGGGGTCGCCAGCATACAACAGGCCCAACGGCGCGTTCTTGAACACCGTGCTGCGAACGCCCTGGTTGAAGCGGTCCCAGCTGAAGTTGTACACGGCGCCGTTGTTGATGCCCTGCGGCAGGAACGGCTCCCAGCGCACGCCGTAGTTCAGGGTCAGGCGGCGGGAAACTTTCCAGGAGTCCTGCGCATACAGCGAGAAATAGTTTTTATTGGTGAAGGTAGTGTTCGGCGAGCCCTGGGTCATCTGGCCCACCCGCCCGAGCAGGAAATCCACCATACCCACGCCGCTGCCCTGGTTGAGGCCGGCCGCCAACTGGCCAAAGTTGAAGCTGCCCGCGGAGAACACGTTGGCGTATTGGCTGTGCTGGTATTTGAAGCTGGAGAATCCAAAACTCCACTGGTGCGAGCCGCGCACCAGGTTGATGTCGTCGGAAAGAGTCTCATACGTCGGAATGAAGCGCGCTTCGATGGCGGTGCCCACGCCGATGCTGGGGCCGCCGGTGACGTTGACTACCGTCTGATGCGGCACGAAGCAGGAGAATTTCACCCCGATATCGCAGGGCGAGAAGTAGTCGTCATTGAAGCGGTGGACGGCGACGCGGTTCACCGCGATGCGGAACGAATTCACGGTGGTGGGCGAGATCAAGTAGGTGTGACCTAGCGCGGCGGTCTGCGCCAGGTCATCCAATCCGCCGGTGGTCGAATCCAGGAGATTCTTGGAAAGTCCGTAGGCGGAAGGCAACAGATAGGCCGTCGCCATGTAGCGGAAAAATAGGGTTTGTTTGTTGTTGATCTGGTAGTCGACCCGGCCCAACGTCTGATACTCGTCGATCTTCTGAATCGGGCCGAAGGTCACTTCGCCGCAGGAGCCGACCGCCTTCGGCAGCAGTTTCACGATGGCGAGAGCTTGCGGGCTGAAGCGGCTAGGATCGATATGCTTGTTGGCGATCACCTGGCCGGTGGCTGGATCCGTGATGCTCTTGTAGCTGGAGCAACCGCTGAAGTCGCCGGCCAGCATGGCGGTAGTTGGCACGAGGCCGGTCCTATCGGCCGGGTCGGAGCGCGTGCGCGTTCCCTGGTATCCGGCAAAGAAGAACAACTTGTCTTTCTTGATCTTCCCGCCCATGGTGCCGCCGTACTGATTGCGCTTCAGCGAATCGCGGCGCGCGGCGAAGGAGTTGCGCGCATTCAGGTCGCCATTGCGCAAGAACTCAAACAAGTCGCCGTGGAAAGCGTTGGTGCCGGACTTCATCACTGCGCTGACCGCGCCCGCGGCGTGCGTTCCTTTTTCCGCGGTCAAGGAGTTGGTCTCTACCTTGAATTCCTGCAAGGCGTCCGGAAAGGGGAAGGGCAGATTCACCGCGTCGAACGGATTGTTGTAGAGGGCGCCGTCGAGCGAGTAGTTGACGCCGGACAGCAGTCCGCCGCCGACTGAGATATTCAAGCCGCCGGGCATGCCCGCGGTGCCGTTGATGCCGGCCGGAACCGAGGCGCCGGCCAGCTGAATGAGTTCGGCAGGGTTACGGCCATTCAAAGGCAGCTCCAGAATGCGGCGGTTATCAATGACGGTGCCGAGGTTGGTGCTCTGCGTTTCGACCAGCGCCGCGTTAGCCTCCACCTGCACCTGTTCGGTGACATTGCCGACTTTCACGGTAATGTCGACAGTTGGGCTGGTGGCCACCTGCAGCACGATACCGGTCTGCACGTAGGTGCTAAAGCCTGGCTTGGAGATTTCGAGGCGATAGGGACCGATCGGGAGGTTGGCGAGCACGTAGTTGCCATCGGCACCCGTGGTGGTGATGCGCGTGACGTTGGTATCGGTCTGGGTGGCCTTGACCTCAGCCCCTGGGACCGCAGAGCTGGTCTCATCCCGTACCACACCCTGGATCTGCGAGGTCGCTTGCGCGAACAACCCCGCAGCGCACAAAACAAATACGAACAACAACGCTAAAACTTTCATTTCAGTGCCCCCTTTTTCGCGGGGCGCACTGGTGGATTGGCACCACGCCCCGTTCCGCTCGAAAGCGGCAGCCCCAACCAGCCCGCAGAAACTACGCAAAGGCGCAATCGAGCGCATGCAATCGTGCGAACTGAACCACGTTATGCTAACCCAGAATCCGACATTTGTCTATCAAAAAAAGACTGCAGCGGGACGCGAGTTTAGGCGCCTCGCGCCGCCGACAAGCCTGGACAGAGGCGCGTGTAAGCGCCCTATTTGGCATGCATTTTGCGCTTCAATGCTGTGACCAGTGCTGGCTTCGGTTGCGCCTTACTTGCTGCTCACTTCCGCGCGCACGATTTCCGCGCCGTTCACCATCGCCTGAAGCTTAGCGAAGGCGACATCGCGGGGCAGGTACTTCATACCACAGTCCGGCGCGACAATGGTGCGCTCGGGGTCGACGTAAGGGAGCGCGCGGCGGATGCGGTCCGCGACAGTCTGCGGGGTCTCCACTTCGTTGGTCGACAGATCGATGACGCCCAGGATGATGGTTTTGTCCGCCAGGCTCTTCAGAATCGAGCAATCGAGATGGCACTGGGCGGTCTCAATGGAGATCTGTTGCACACTGCATTGCGAGAGTTCCGCCAGGTATGGGTAGCCCTCCGGCCGGTTGCTGACCAGCGCCGCGTATCCGAAACAGGTATGCAGCGCCGTCTGGCAGCTCACGCCTTCGAGCGCGCGATTGATCGCCGTGAGTCCATAGGCGCGCGCTTTGTCCGGATAGGGCTGCAGATACGGCTCGTCGATTTGCACCACGTCGGCGCCGGCCGCAACCAGGTCGCGGATTTCGGCGTTAACCACCGCCGCGTAGGCCAGCGCCAGCGCGGCTTCGTCCGGGTAGTAATCGTTGTGGGCCTGCTGGGTCATGGTGAACGGGCCAGGCACCGTCACCTTGACCATGCGGTCTGTATGGGCCCGCAGGAAGCGCACGTCTTCGACCAGAACCGAGTGCCCCCTGCGAATGGGGCCCACCACGCGCGGCACCAGAATCGACTGTCCGCTGCGGCTGGTGATGGTGGCGGGGTTGTCCAGGTCCAAACCCTCCAGGGCGGTGGCGAAGCGGTTGGAGTAACTCTCGCGCCGGATCTCGCCGTCGGTGACGATGTCCAGGCCAGCCCGCTCCTGTTCGTGAATCGCCACGATGGTCGCGTCGTTCTGCGCCTCGTCGAGCCACGCGGATGGCACCCGCCACAGTTCCTCGGCGCGGATCCGCGGCGGCATCCGCTTGCTCAGCATTTGGCGGTCAATCAACCAATCGGGCTGCGGGTAGGAACCGACCAGCGACGTACGGAATAGTTTCATAGGAACTTCCCAACAGGAATTTCATCGTAGATTCAGGCGGACTCCCTTGTCAACCAGTTTGCATGCAAAACTGTCGGCCGCGGGCAGGGAGGTTCTTTTGCGCTAGAGTGTGGAGAAAGAGGCCACGGTGAAAACTACATCCAAAGCCAAGCTACGGAGGATGCCGGGCGAAAAGGACCGCTCTTCCTCGCAGGCGGCCAAGGCCACCCTGGCGCTGCGGGAGATGCTCGTGCAGGGGCGCTTCCGCCCGGGAGAGCGCTTGCGCGAGGTGCCGCTGGCGGCGCAACTGCACGTGTCGCGAATCCCGCTGCATCTGGCCCTGGAGCGGCTGGCTCACGAAGGCTTTCTACAGTCGCGGTCGACGCGCGGCTTCGTGGTACAGGGCTTTTCGCGGGAGGATATCCGCGATGCCATCGAGTTGCGCGGCATGCTGGAAGGGTCAGCGGCACGTCTGGCGGCGGAGCGTCTGGTGGACGATCGCGAACTGGATCCTATGCGCCAAGCCAGCCGCGAGATGCTGGCCCTGGTGCGGCAACGCACTCTTACGCTCGAAGCCTTCAACCGCTATATCGAACTGAACGCCCAGTTTCACAACGCACTCCTGGAGCTGGCACGCAGCCGCATGCTGCGGCGGGCCATCGAACACGTGTGCTCGCTGCCGTTCGCCTCGCCGAGCGCCTTCCTGAACCGGCAATACGTCTCCCCGGAATTGCGGGAACTCTTTTTCATTGCGGCCGACCAGCACGGCTTGATCGTGGACGCCATTGCACATCGCGAAGGGATGCGCGCCGAAGCCTTGACGCGAGAGCATGCCCGCGTCGCGCGGCGCAACCTCGACGAGGCCCTGCACAACCTCGAACCGGTGCAAAACCTGTCGGGCGCCGGGTTGATGCACCTGTGACCGCGGCGCGCCCAACGCGTCCTCCTCTTTTCTATTGACAGGCTTAGCCCGGGGGGAATATAATTCGGCCCGGTGCGTATTTTGCATGCATTCCCAAAAGCGGGCGCATGCCTCGCACCGGGGGTTGAAGGGGAGCACCGGTTGATGCGGTCGATTTTGATGATTCTGGCGACAACAGGCCTGTTAGCCTACGGGCAGTCGGCGGGCGCCTTTTCCGCCTCACCCGGAATCGATTTGAGCGGTAGCTGGTCCCCGGCCCCGCACGAGGAAAGTTTCGCCGACCCGCAGATTGCCGAGTACGTCGGCGTTCCCATCAACGAAACGGCGCGCGCTTGGGCGCTGGCCTGGAGCCCATCCCGGCTGACTCTTCCGGAGCACCAGTGCCAGGTTCACGTGTCGCCTTACATCTACGGCGGCCCTCTGAATCTGCGCATTTGGGAGGAAAAAGATCCGCAATCCCAGCGTGTGATCGCAATTCGCCAGTACATCAGCACCTACGAACAAAACCGAACCATTTGGATGGACGGCCGTCCGCGCCCGCCGGAGGGCGCGGCCCACACCTGGATGGGGTTTTCCACCGGCAAGTGGGAAGGCAACATGCTGACCGTGTACACGACTCACATCAAGCAAGGGTGGCTGCGCCGCAACGGGTTACCGGAAAGCGATCAGGCTACGCTGGTCGAGCACTTCCTGCGGCATGGCAATCTTCTGACCCACGTGAGTGTCGTCACCGACCCAGTCTTTCTCACGGAGCCTTTTGTCCGCACGCAGGTATTTCGCCTGCTTATCCAGGAAGGACTGAACTGGTTATACCCGTGCGATTCTGTGGTCGAGATTGCCAACCGCCCGCGCGGCGAGGTTCCCCACTTTCTACCCGATGAGAATCCCTTCGTCGATGAATTTTCGAAGGCGACCGGCATCCCTCTGGACGTGATGCTGGGCGGCGCGGCAACCATGTATCCGGATATCCAGGCGAAGCTAACAGCCGCCGCCGCGAAGAAGAAGTAGGATGTTTTATCAGAGTCTAATATGAATCCTTCACCCAGTTATCCCACACGGCTTCATCACAACGCATACGTCACCAGCAACATGGAGGCGACGCGCCATTTCTATGAAGACCTGTTGTCCATGCCCCTGGTGGCCACCTGGTGCGAATCCGACATGCTGTTCGGCGCCGAGCGCGTTTACTGCCACTGCTTCTTTGGACTGCAGGATGGCAGCGCCTTGGCGTTCTTCCAGTTCGCTTCCCCCGAAGATCAGAAACTGTTCGGGCCGAAGATGCCGGCCTCGCCCTTCCACCATATCGCTCTGACTAGCGATGAAGCGACGCAGCAAAAGGCTCACCAGCAACTGCTCGCAGCGGGCTACAAGGAGCCCGACATTTTTGTGCTGGAGCACGGCTACTGTAAATCGCTCTATGCAACCGATCCCAATGGCATGATCGTGGAACTCACGGTCGATCAACCGGAGGTCGCCAGTTCCGCGCCCGCACGCCAAGCCAAAGCCCACGCCGAACTCAAGCGCTGGCTGGCCGGTGACCACACTTCGAACAACACATGGCGGGACGCCGCCGTGAAATAACTGCCCTTAAAGGAGCACTGCATGAATCCCCGTATGTTTCAAAGAGGCACCCAGTTCCGCGTAATGTTTGTGGCGTTGCTGCTGATTTCCGTCGCTAGCTTCATTCCAAGCCATTTGAATGCGCAAGGTACAAGCAGCGCGACCATTCTTGGTACCGCCACGGATTCATCCGGCGCCGTAGTGCCGAACGCAGCCGTGGAGGTTCGTAACATCGCCACTGGCACTACACAAAAGGTAAACACCGATGGACAGGGTCGCTACACGGTAGCAGATCTCATCATCGGGAACTACGAGGTGCAAGCATCGGCGCCAGGCTTTCAAACGGTGGTCCGCAAAGGTATCACTTTAACCGTGGGCAGCCAGAGCGTGGTGGACATCACCATGCCGGTCGGGCAGTCGCAACAGACCGTAACCGTGGAGGGAGCGGTTTCGCAGGTCGATACGGTTTCTTCTGCGCTCGCCGCGAACGTCGAACAAAAACAGATTACGGATCTGCCCTTGAATGGCCGCAACTTTACGGACCTGATTGCACTGGTGCCGGGAATTGCTTCTGGCGGTCAGGTGGGTAATGGCGGCAGCAATCTTCTCTACGGCAATCAAAATAACTTTTCCGTCTCGGGCGCGCGTTCCGAGGGCCAAGCTTATCTGTTGGACAACCAGGATATCCAAGGTTTTTGGGCTCACGGATCCGGATCGGGCGTCATGGGCACTACGCTCGGCATTGAAGCAATCAACGAGTTCCAGGTTCTGACCAACACTTATAGCGCCCAATTCGGCGGCAACGGCGCGGTGGTGAATACGGCCAGCAAGTCCGGCACCAATAGCTTCCACGGTTCCGCCTACGAATTTCTACGCAACAATGCCTTCGATGCGCGCAACTTCTTTGATGGCGCGAATGCGCCTCCCTTTCGCCAGAATCAGTTTGGCGGCAGTATTGGCGGCCCCATCAAGAAGGACAAACTATTCTTCTTCGCCAATAGCGAAGAGTTGAAGAGAAACTTGGGCCGGACGGTAATTGCGATCGTTCCTGACGCCAACGCGCACAATGGCATCGTCAATGGGGTAAATGTTGGTGTGAGTCCCAAGACGAAAGACATTCTTGCCCTCTATCCACTCCCGACCGGTCCCGGCAACACCCTCCCTCAAGTGGACTCGGAGGTCGGCTCCGAAAATTACATCCTGGGGCGCGTGGATTACACGCTTTCAGAGAAAGATACACTTTTTGTGCGCTACGTGCGCGACTTCGCGGATACTACGTTGCCTTTCTTCGGATCTCCGATTGCGCCGCGTTGGCCCGAAGTGGGCGCGACGCGCAACCAGTTCGCCACCATCGAGTATCGCCGAATCGTTTCGTCCACGCTCGTAAATCTATTGCGGTTCAGCTTTACTCGCAGCCGCGAAACGGACGTGCAAGGGAAGCCGGAGCAAGCCTCCGCGCTGGACTTCTTCCCGGAGCGTCACCAAAACGGCGGCGTAAACATTACTGGCTTTACCAATATCGGGACCAGCATCTACGCCCCGCTATTGGAAGTGCAAAACAAGTTCCCCATTGCCGATGATGTTATCTGGACCAAAGGCGCACACAGCCTAAAAATGGGTGGCATGTTCAGTCGAGTCCAGAGCAACTTCCAGCAGCAAGGATGGTGGGGCGGTTTCTACACGTTCCCGAGCCTCACGGCTTTCCTGCAGGGAAATCCAAGCTTATTCCAGGGACCGGAGCCCGGCCTGACCGACTCCTACCGCGACTTCCGCGAAGTCGAAGTGGATGGATATATTCATGACGAATGGAAGGTGCTCCCTAACTTGACCATAAACGTGGGCGTGCGCTATGAGTTCATCAGCAATCCGCACACTGTGCAGCATCAGATCAACGCCATTCTGAATCCTCCGTTTGGAACCTATGTGCCGGTTACGAACGTCTTTGCCTCCAATCCTTCGACGAAAAATTGGGATCCGCGAGTTGGCCTGGCCTTCGACCCCTTCAAGGATCACAAGACTTCCATTCGTATGGGTGCTGGAATCTTCTATAATCCGATTCGCGCGCGTTCCTACGCATCCGGTTACTACTTCAATAAGCCGTATGCGTTGGCGTTCATTCCCAATCCACAGTTCCCCAATCCCTTCCCAGCAGGGTCACCGCTCCCGCCACCGGCACAGCTTGTGGGTGTCGACTATAACGCAAACAACACACCACGCATGTATCAATGGAATTTCAATATCCAGCGTCAACTGTTCGAATCCACGACTTTGACAGTAGGCTACGTTGGTTCTCGCGGCGTGCATTTATATGTGAACCGGGATCTTAATCCGGTGCAGCCCTCGGTAGTGAACGGCGTTACAGTCTTCGGAAATCCTATTGTGGGAAAGACGGGTTTCACCAGCAATCCTCGGCTGAATCCGGCCGCTTCTTCGCTGAGCAGCGCGGGCACTGTTGGTGACTCCAGTTACAACTCTCTGCAAGCCGGCCTAAACCGCAGGTTTTCGCACGGACTCCAAGCACAGGCATCCTACACTTGGTCGAAGTGCATCGACGATGGCTCCGGCACCTCAGGCCTCGAAGGAGGACAGCCCTGGACCTATCCTCTGGATGGGTCTTTCGACCGCGGCCGCTGCCAATTTGACAGGCCGCAGGTATTTAAGCTTAGTGGCGTATACGCCATACCGTTCAAGCAGAACCGTGTGGTGTCCGGATGGCAGTTGAGTGGCGGGCTAACCGAGCAGAGCGGGCCGCCATGGAACGTGGTGATTGGGTTTGACCAGAGCGGAAACACAATTGCCAACCAACGGCCGAACATCGTCGTCCCTCGGGATAGCATCTATACAGGCAACATCAACCAGTGGGTGAATCCAGCTGCCTTCACGCTGCCGGCGCCCGGCACGTTCGGCAATCTGCAGCGCAACTCTTTGCACGGCCCCGGCATCTCCAATCTGGATTTCTCGGTATTGAAGGATACGCGGATCACCGAACAGGTTCGCCTCCAATTCCGTGCCGAATTTTTCAACATCCTGAACCATGCCAACTTCGGCCTTCCGGGTGGCATCGGCGGCACCCCTGCAGCGGTCAATGCATTCGTGGCGGCAGCCAACGGGGCCGGTAACCCTAATGCGGTATTCGGCAAAATCACGACGACCACTACCAACGCTCGGCAAATTCAGTTCGCGCTGAAGCTCTTGTTCTGACCAGACACGGCGGCTGGTGGTGGGCCCCAAGCCGCCACTGCTCCGCCACGCACAGGGAGGGTGCTACTGGTTCGCGGCGACAACTTCCCGGCCTTCGCGGCCGCCGAGTTTGCGGATCAAGGCGACCGTGCTCTCATGCGGCACCGGCAGCTGCGTGGTGATGCTCTTGCCCAGGGCGTAATCGAGGACCGTCAGGCCTGGTTTTGTCTTTTCGTCCAGCCGCGCTCCCTGGGCCACTAGATACTCGACAATCGAGTCCGCGCCGCGGAAGGCGGCTCCATGCAGCGCCGTTTCGCCGCGCGAATTCGCGTGGTGCAAATCCAGACCCTGCGCTAACGCGAGTTTCACGGCCTCCAGAGCACCCGCTTCATCGCCGTGCGTGTTCTTATCACGGTAGCCGACGCCGGCGGCAAAGAGCAGCGCATCGTTGCCCGCTGCCGTTTGACGCTTGGGATCGGCGCCTTTCTTGAGAAGCATGCGCATCACTTCCGCGTCTCCGGCGCGTGCGGCGCGCATCAAGGGAGTGGTGCCCGGGCCGAGCGCCGTGTCGCCGGAATCCATTCCGCTGCGGCCTGGAAGATTCTTGGTCAGCGCCGCGTTCGGATCGGCGCCATGATCGAGCAGCGCCTGCACGATCTCCGCACTCGGCAGCGGATCGTCTTCCTTGCGCGAGGGCATGGCCGAATAGTCCTCGTCGCGCGCGTCGATTGCGGCGTAGAGCGGCGTGCGTCCTCTAGAGTCCGCCAGGTTCGGATTCGCGCCCCGTTCCAGCAGAAACTTCGCAAACGTGTAGTGCTTGTTCATCAGCGCGACCGTCAGGGCATGAGTATTGTCCGCGTCCAGCTGATTGATGTCGGCGCCGGCGTCCAACATCCAGCGCGCGGATTCGACATCGCCTTCGCGAGCGGCGAAATCGAGCGCCGTCAGCCCGCCCTTCGCCATCGGAGTGATGGAGGAAGCCGCGCTGAGCTTGGGAATCACATTATTGCGATCGAAGGAAAGCGCCTTCCAATCCGCGCCGTGATCCAGCAGAAGTTTCACCACCTGCGGATGACGCTCCGCGGCGGCCCACATCAAAGCCGTTTGTCCGCGAAAGTTTTCGCGAGCGTTGACGTTGGCGTGATGGGCCAGCAGAATTTGCACTGCCTCCACTTGTCCCGCGCGGGCCGCCGTCATGAGCACGGTCTCCCCGTCCGCGGTGGTTAGCGTATTGGGATCCGCCCCGGCTTTCAACAACGCCTCGATCATCGCGGGATTCCCCGCCGCCGCGGCTTCAGACAGGGGTGTGGCGCCGTAACGATTGACGGCTTTCGCATCCGCCCCGGCGCGCAGCAGCAGAGTGAACGATTCCAGATCGTTCCAATGCGCCGCCCAGTGCAGCGCTGTAGTCCCATCCGGCTGCGGATCGTTCACCCGGGCATGCTGGCCGATCAGCTTGCGCAGCGTGGCCGTGTCGCGGTGCTCGGCGGCATCGGCGGCATCCGAAACGGCGGCGGCGCTTAGCGCGGCGGCCGCGAGAATTCCAGCAAGAAGGAGTCGCATGGCTTAGCTCCTTAGAGATCGGTCAATGGCCCCGTGCTGTCGCCCACGCTGTCCTGCTGGATGCCCGCCTTGTGCAGAATCGACAGCAGCAAGTTGGCCATAGGCGTCCCGTCCGGATACAGCAAGTGGCGTCCGCCCTGCATCTGGCCCGCCGCGCCGCCCGCCAGGAAGACCGGAAGCGGAGAGTGGTTGTGCACGTTGCTGTTGCTCATCCCCGATCCATACAGCATCAACGTATGATCCAAGAGATTGCCATCGCCGTCTTTCGTCGCCTTCAGGCGCTCCAGCATATACGCCACCAGGCTGACATGGTAGGTGTTGATCTTGGTGAGATTCTCCAGGCGCTCGGGATTGTTCTGGTGATGCGACGCCGGATGGAAGCTTTCCGAAATCCCCAGCTTAGGGAAGGTCCGGTAGCTGACTTCGCGGGCCATCATAAAGGTTGAGATGCGCGTGATGTCGGCCTGAAATGCGATGGCCATCAAGTCGAACATCAATTTGGAGTGCGCTTCGTGATCGTCGGGAATGCCGCTGGGCGATTGCGGAACGGTCAGGCTGGAGTTGGCGTTCTGTTTTTCCGAAAGCTGAATGCGCCGTTCGATTTCACGAACGGTATCCAGGTATTCGGCCACCCGATTGCGGTCGTTGGCGCCCAGGCCGCGCTGCAGGCGGCGCATCTGCCCGGTCACCTCATCGAGAATGCTGCGCTGCTGCTCGATTCGCTCCAGACGCTCCTCCACCGTCGCGCCATCGCCGAACAGACGATCGAATACGACGCGCGGGTTGATCTCCATGGGCAGCGGAGTGGTCGGGGTGCGCCAGGAAATCGTATTCATGTACGCGCAACTGAAGCCGACGTCGCAGGAACCCACCAGACCGCTGAAGTCTTCCGTGGCTAGTTCGAGCGAAGGCAGCGGCGTTTCCTGCCCGATCTTCATCGCCGCGATTTGATCTATGGTTACACCGGCGCGGATGTCGGCGCCGTCGGTTCGCTTCGGGTGCACGCCGCTGAGGTAGACGGTGGGCGAACGCGTATGGTCGCCGCCGTTATCGCCGGGCCCGGCGGGTGCGGCCATTTGGTGCGCCATGTTGCTGACCACGACCACCTGGTCCTGGTACGGCGCCAGCGGAGCCAATGTGCGCGAGAGCTTGAAGTTCGCGCCCCGCTTGACGGGCGTCCAGTTGGCCATCACTCCGCCGTGCGGCATGAAGCACAACCCGAGTCTCAGTTGCGGCTTAGCAGCGGTGCGCGCGGTGGGCGTTTGCGCGGGGACCATGGAATCGAGCAGGGGCAAAAGAACAGATACGCCCAAGCCGCGCAGAGCCGTGCGGCGGGAGAGATGTTTTCGCGTCACAAAGGTCATCGTCTTTGTCCTCTATTGGGTCAGAACGGCGGCTACGTTAGCCGGCGCCGCCTTCTTTACTTTCATCTGAAACGCTGGGCTCTCGACCACACCCAGCACTAATGCGGAGAAGCGGTAGTTACGCGCCGCCGCGCTCCGCACAATCTTGCGCACCGCGGGCATATCGGAATATCCTAAGCCCCGTCCCAGCGCGTAGGTGAGCATGCGCTCTGTCATCACGCCGGCAAAGGTTTCCGGTTGGCTGGCGATCATGTTGCGCAATCCTACTACGCCGTCCACCTTGACTCCGTTGAACATGGTGCCGGACGGATCGATAGTCACGCCATCGTCCTTCGTCCTCCAGCGCCCGATGGCATCGAAGTTTTCCAGCGCGAATCCCACCGGGTCCATCACCTTATGGCATCCGGCGCAAACCGCGTCCCGGCGATGCGCTTCCATGCGCTCGCGCAAGGAGAGGGGTTTGGCGCCCTCTGCGTTGTCGGCGAGCGCAGGCACGTTGGGAGGTGGCGGCTGCGGTGGAATGCCCAGCAAGTTGGTTAAGATCCATTTGCCGCGCTGCACCGCTGAGGTGCGGTTAGGATACGAAGTCACCGTCAAGATGCTGGCCTGGCCCAACAGCCCGCGCCGCGCGTCCTCGGTAACCGGCACGCGCCGGAACTGGCTGCCATATACGTTGGGGATCCCGTAGTGCCGGGCCAGCCGCTCGTTGACAAACGTGTAGTCGCCGTTCAGCAAATCCATTACGCTGCGGTCCTCGGCAATCACACTCTGGATGAAGAGCTTGGTTTCCTCCTTCATGGCCTGGCGGAGGTTGTCATCGAAATCCGGGTATGCTTCCATGTTGGGAGCCGCGTTCTTTAAGTTGCGCAGGAACAGCCACTGCTCCGCGAAGTTATCCACCAGCGCGGCAGCGCGCGGATCAGCCAGCATACGCCGCACCTGCTGTTCCATCACCGCGGGCTCCTTCAGTTTCCCTTGCGATGCCGCGGTCAACAGCGGCTCGTCAGGAACGCTGCTCCACAAAAAGAAAGACAAGCGCGAGGCCAGCGCCAAGTCACCAAGCTGGTACACCGCATTCGCTTCGAGATTGGCCGGATCTTCCTCGATCCGGAACAAGAACTCCGGACTCGCGAGAAT
The DNA here is from genome assembly GCA_963760575.1 of Bryobacterales bacterium. Classification (GTDB taxonomy): domain Bacteria; phylum Acidobacteriota; class Terriglobia; order Bryobacterales; family Bryobacteraceae; genus Palsa-187. Next base: position 307,537 of record CAVXEM010000059.1, on the reverse strand, counting down.
CAATTGCAGCGCGGATTCGATACCGGCATCGAAGCTCTTTTTGGTATTGCGCCCGCGCTGGTAGAAGCTGAGCAGGGATTCCATATCCCGTTCCTGAAGCGGGCGGCGGTAGGCACGCCGTGCCAACGCTCCCAGGATGCGGCGCGCGCAGGAGAGTTCCTCGGTCGAATTCGCCGGGCGGCAAACAAAAACGCGTGCGCGAGAAGGCGTATTTCCAACTCCACCGGGATCGTAGGGGCCCTCAATGAGCAAACGATCGACGGAAGGGTCGCCGGTAATATCCAGCCCGTCAATCGTGGTGCGTAGAAACGGCTTCACCAAGTCGTCCTTCTGCGCGTGGCTGCGCAGCACGGTTGTCGCGGAAACGGAGTGTGGACCCGCCTTGAGAGGAATACGGATGCTCAACCGCTGGTCGATATCCGCGCCAAAAACGCCGGGGTTCTCCGCCATCTTTATAAGGTCTGGACGGCCGCCGATCGTGATCGTGCGCACCCGCGCTTTATCCACGGCAATCTCAATTTCGTGCGGATCTTCCATGCCGCGCATCAGATCAAAGGTGTTGCGCCACAAACGAACCTTAATGACATACTCGCCATCCACCGGAAAGTTATGACGGACCAGAATCCCGCCCCGCGTGCCCGGCGGCAATCCCTCAATATGTTGGTCTTGCGAAAGGTCGGGACGAACCCTGTAAGTGGCAGTGGCCGGGGTCACGTGGGTATTACCAACCGCCAGCCGGCTGATGTTCCAGGAGGCGGATAAATAGCGTTCCATGAGTGCGGGAGAAACCCGCAAGACGTCCGCGATGTTATCGAAACCGCTGCTTTCATCGTCCGGCGGCAGGATGGCGCTGGCATCGATCTCCAGGCCCAGAAGGTCGCGGATAGCGTTGGCGTACTCCGCACGGTTCAAGCGATGCATGGTGGCCTCGCCCGGATTCGGCTTGGCCTCGGCAGCACGGTCGAGCGAGGTTTCGAGAAACGACGCGAACCCATCCAGCGCGGCTTTGTCCGGACGCGGAGCGCCTTGCGGCGGCATCGCTCCCGCGCGCAATTTGCGGATCACCTTTTCCCAGGTCTCGGCGCCCGCGGGAATGTTGCTGAAATCCGCGGATTGCAGCGAGAGGCCGCCGATGCGAGCTTTGTCGTTATGGCAAGTGACGCAGTACCGACCCGCCATCTCGGCATTTTGTGCATGCAATGCACCGCACAGGACGAAACCGGCAATCCACGCCACCAACGGGAAGTAGGAGTTCCGCATCATCACTCCGCAGTATATAACTCGAATTCGACGAGCACAAAGGAGGGCATCCGCCTCGACTAGCTTGCATGCAAAATCGCATCGTGGCCCTTGCGGCGTGCGTGTCAGTTGCATAGAATCGAGTCGTGGATCATCTGAAAGCGATTTGCGGGCGGTTGCTCATGGCGGCTCTTCTCCTGCCTACCGGCGCGCACGCGCAGTGGCTAAAGTATCAGCCGAAGGGCACCCCGCTGAAAGATGGAAAACCGAACCTTTCCGCTCCGGCGCCGCGGGGCGCGGACGGCAAGCCGGATCTGACGGGCGTCTGGGAGCACGAGCGCACCACGCCCGCTGAATTCAAGCGCATTTACGGCGCTAGGTACGAGGCCGAGTCGCAAGCTGCCCTGATTGGGATGGAGCTCGAATCGGTGCACAAGTACGGCATCAACATCCTGCTTGACTTTAAGCCCGGAGAGTCCGTCCTGCGGCCCGAAGCAGAGGCGGTGATGAAGCGGCGGGCCGCCGAGCGGCGGGTGGACAATGTTTGCCATGGCGAGTATGGCTGGCCTGTGGCGGGACTGCTTGCCGAACCATTCAAAATCGTTCAGGCGCCCAAAGAGACGATGATTCTGTACGAAGTCGACGGCCTCCACCGCCAGATCTTTGTGGACGGACGCGAATTTCCAGCCACCTTCGAGTTTCCGGCCTATCTGGGATATTCCGTCGGCCGCTGGGAGGGCGACACCTTCGTCGTCGAGACGCGCGGATTCAACGACCGGACGCCGATCGACGCCATCGGGCATCCGCGCAGTGAGGCAATGCATGTGACCGAGCGATTCCACCGGCGCGATTTCGGACATCTGGACACCGAGCTGACCTTCGATGATCCTCAGATGTACACCCGTAAGTTCGCGGTCAAGATTGCATACAATCTCGTGCCGGACAACGATATCTTCGAAATGTTCTGCGGGCAGAACGAGAAGGATCGCGTTCACATGGTGAAGTAGTCAGCCAGACATCATCGCTGGCGTTCAAGTCCGGGCGACGGGAGGTCGTCCACTTGTCCACGGCGGTGGTGGCAAGGTGTGTCAGTCCGGCGCTGTCTGCAACACGCTCTCGATTGTGGTTACGTCGACAAGCCCCGAGCAACCAAAGAGGGCTGGAATGATTTGGCGATCTGGAAATTGCCGTCGCAATTGCGCAACTTTCTCGGTGCCGGCACGATACGCCGGCAGGTACATGCGCCCGAGTAGAGGATGACGGCCCCAGGCGCCCGAGAGTTTGTCCGCGCGCTCCACGGTAACCAGAAACTCGTTGCGGAGTCTCTCCGCCACTGCCGCTTGCGGAACGGCTTCGCCCCAAGTCAGATATGAGGCCTGGTTCTTGGCATCGTCCTGGAGAAGCGCGAGCAGGACTCCGATCTGCAGGTCAGGGTCGGGAAGTTGATCTACCTCTGTTACGCCGTGCGCCATTAGTATCGCGTTGTTTGCGATGCCTTCGAAAAGCGCGGCCGCGCGCGTATTCATCGTTAGAACCGATGCCTCGAAGCCCACCTCCCCGCGCCAATACAGATTCTGCAGATACGCAAACGTAGTGACATGTCCCGGTACCACTTCGTGACTGACGAGTTGCAGGAATTCCGGAATCGAAATCTCCAGGGAAGCGTTGATCTCGTAGGAAGCTTCATACTCCGGGGAACCATCGGCGCGCCGGCCCCTGCCGAGATAGTTCATGGATCCGGAGAACCAGGCATCGCGGACCGGCAGGAACTGGATGTTCGCGCGAGGGACAGACTGCAATTCGGCCGGCAGATGCGGCACCACGTTCCGAGATGTCAACTCATCGAAATACGCGATGGCCATCGCGCCTAGCGTGCGAATGGAAGCCATCGGAACACGGTGGGCTTGTCTCCACTCATCCAGCGCCGTGAGGAGCTTCTCTCGTCCGCTAATGCCGGACTGGCCGAGGAGCTCGGCCACCCGTTCTCGCTTGCGCGAAGGATGGGAGGGCTCCGGTGCCTTACCAGTCGACGCCACCACGCACCGTTCGTAAGGAACCGGCCGACCGCTGCCGAGAAGCTCCATCGCGAGGTCCCACATTATCTCAAGACATTGGACCAGCCCCGCAATGTAGACACGCCTGGTGGCACCGAACTCGATTGCTTCCTCTCGCAGCCCCTGGATCGACGCCGGAATGTCCATCTTGGAAAGATAAGCCCGGATAGCTTCCCGGTCGCACGTTTTCGACGTAACGCCGCCGCTTGCACGCACTCGCAGCGCCGTTGCGTCGGTATAACCCCTTGGAAGGGGTTCATCGGAAAACCACGAATCGGCAATAAATCGTCCGGTACCGGACGGACACATCACGTCGCCGCCCCACAGGGTGTCGATGCCAAGAATAGCGTTCCCGAGTAATTCGTTATAGCGTTCGCTCATGCCTAACTGATTATCTTCCAGCAGCACGTCGGGCTGATATCTCTGCCAGAGTCGTCCGGGCAGCCACCAAGTCCTGGAGTTCCTGATTCACATTCACCCACCCAGACCGGTCATGCGAGCGAACCAGAATCCGCTCCTGACCGTCGGGATGGAGGGCGGCCTCGCCGACTTCGTAGCCTTGGTCTCTGAGAGCCTGTATCATGGACTCCCGCGATGGGGCAGTCCTGGGCTCAGGTTTGTCGGCGTTGGGCGATGAGGTCTGTAGAAGTGGCTGTGGGGGGTTCATTTCGGCTGGCTGAATTTCTTCGAGCTCTGTCGTGAGATTCCTCAACTGAGGGTTTCTGTTTAAGGGCCCAGTCTAGTAGCCATTTAATAGCCGCGGCTCTCGTGGGGAACCGGTTCTTGAATCGGAAATCCTCGATTCGCCTAAGTAGATTATCGTCGACTATGAAGTTCAAAAGGGTTTTATTGATGGGCATTTATATCCACTACATACATATATACTATGTCATCGATATTATCAAATTTAATAATATCGTCAATATAAAAATGCAGCCCAGAGCGCGCCTCGACAGGTAGCGGCCGGAGAATCTTTAGGGCGGTTTTCGCGTGCGGTGGAGGAGGTTCTGCTTTATGATGCTGGAGTGTGTTCGCAGCGCAGCTTTGCATTGCCGGTTGCGGCGATGACGGTCGCTTTCCTGGCTGCCTGTTCCCGCAGCCCGGAGGTGGCACCGCCGGCGAACATCACTGTCGACAGCAGTCCGGAAAGGGTGGCACGCGGCAAATATCTCTATACCGTGGTCGCCGATTGTGACAATTGCCACGGGGAACGGGATTTCTCGCGGCTCTACGCTCCAGTGACCGCATCCGGCAAGGGGAGCGCGCTGGTGTTGCAAGGCCTGCCCGGAAAGATAGTGGCTCCCAATCTCACTCCCGACCTGGAAACCGGCCTCGGAAACTGGACGGACGGCGAAAAGATCCGCGCGATCCGCGAAGGCATCAGCAAAGACGGACATGCCCTACACCCCACCATGCCGTATCGCAGCTATTTCTATATGAGCGACGTGGACGTCCAGTCCCTGGTGGCCTACATGAACACCTTGCCCGCGATCCGTAATCCGCTTCCGCGGACCGAGTTGCCGCCGGATGTTGTGAAAGATATTCGAGGCACGCCGCGCCCCGTGAAAGGGCCGGTTCCGCCGGCTGATCCCGCCAATCAGCGGTCCTACGGCGAATACCTGGTTACCATTGCGTATTGCGAAGAATGCCACACGCCTCAAAAAAAGGACGGCGCACCGGACATTTCGCGGCGTTACGCGGGAGGACAAGTCTTCCGCACACCCTACGGTAGCGTCGTGAGCGCCAATATCACTCCCGACAAGGATACGGGAATTGGCAATTGGGATTTCGTGCGGTTCCGCGACCGCCTACGCACATTTCCAAAGGAGTATTCCGGTGTGGACAAACTACCCAAAATCGGCCCGGACCGTTTCACGCTGATGCACTATATCGCCTACGCGGGTTTTACCGACGATGACATGGCGGCAATATTCGCATTTCTGCGGGTGCAGACGCCGGTGAAGCAGAACGTGGAACCGCACCCGACCACCCTGCCTGCGAATTAGCGGTCTCGTGCCGCATCCATGGTCCACCCAATACAGGAATCAGAACCGATCTAGCGGGCCCGCATCAGCTTGCCCCCTGCTCGGCTAGCGTGTATTCTTCTCCCGATGTCATTCCCCGTCCTGTGCGCAAACTAGCTGGGATGGGAATCGCGCCTCCAGACTTTTTGAAACCATCTGACGGATTTTCCAACCGTTTGACGCACTATAGAGTGATGTCCTGCTGGAAACTGGCGATCCAAGGTCTGTTTATCTTCGCACTCACCGCACTCGGCGGCGTCAACTACACCTATGACGCGGCGGGCCGCCTCACAACGGTTAACTACGGGAATGGCTCGGTGATCACTTACACCTATGACCAGGCCGGCAATCTCATAGGCCGCGTGGTCGGCACTGGGCCCGGCAGTGGCGGGTCCTGCACCTATGCGTTGAGCCTAGGCGGACAGGCGTTTGGCGCCGCGGGTGGAAGCGGGGTAGTCAACGTCACCACGGACTCGGGTTGCGCGTGGAGTACTAGCGGGGCTGCGAGCTGGGTCACGTTTAGCAATGGGAGCGGCAACGGGAATGGCTCGGCGAGCTTTACGGTGGCCGCCAATAATGGAGGCGACCGCGCTGCTTCCCTGACCATCGCGGGACAGGGCTTCACGATTGAGCAGGAAGCCGCCTCAATCTCCGGTTTGAGCTTGATTGGGTCGATGGCGCACCTGGCAGCCGAAGAGAACTGGATCACAAACTTCACGCTGGTCAATAAGAGTGGCGTCGCGGCGCAGGCGCGCTTGAGTCTTTTTGGGGATGCTTTGGACCCCAGCGGCAACGGTCCTCTGGCGCTGCCTCTGGTATTTCCGCAGTCCGCGGCCACGGCGCCTCTGCTGGCATCTTCGTTCGATCGGACCATAAATCCGAATGCTTCGTTGATCGTCACGTCCGCGGGTTCGCAAACACCTCCTGTGTTGCAGGGTTCGGCGCAATTGGCGGCTACGGGCGCGGTGGACGGGTTCGCCATTTTCCATTTGATTCCCGGAGCTCAGGAAGCGGTGGTGCCGATGGAAACGCGCAACGCTAGTTCATACATTCTGGCGTTCGACAACACCAATGGTGTGGTGCTGGGGGTGGCGGTGGCGAACCTCTCGGCGCAGACCGCCGTCATTCCGGTGGTGATTCGGGACGATAGCGGCGCGGTAATCAGCGCAGCCGGAGCCACCATTTCGCTGGGCGGCAACAGCCACACCGCCTTCGTGTTGTCCGATCCAGCGCATGGCTTCCCGGTGACGGCGAATTTACGCGGGACCATCGAATTCGATACACCGGCTGGCGGACAGGTGAGCGTGCTGGGCATCCGCACCACACCCATGGGGGCAACCAATACGCTCACCACCATACCGGCGCTGGCCAACGTGGGGACCAGCGGCGGTTCGATCGCGCACATCGCGACCGGCAACGGATGGCAAACCACCTTCGTGCTGGTGAATACGGGAACCACCGCGTCCCAGGCGCACCTCAAGTTCTTCGCCGACGCAGGTAGTCCGTTGTCACTGCCGCTCACGTTTCCCCAGAGCGGCGCCGCCGAAACCGCATCCTCCGTTGATCGGACGCTAGCGGCTGGCGCCATGCTGCTGGTACAAAGCGCCGCGCCGCTTTCCGATCCCGCGCCTACCGTGGGCTCCGCTCAGCTCACCACGGATGGCAATGTCGGCGGATTTGTGATCTTCCGCCTCAACACCAACGGACAGGAAGCGGTGGTGCCGCTGGAGAGCCGCCGTGCCAACGCCTACATCCTGGCGTTCGACAATACCGGCGACATCGCCACGGGCGTCGCGCTGAATAGCATCGCGGCGCAGGCGATCAACGTCCCGGTGATTGTGCGCGATGCCGCGGGAACGCAAATCGCGACCGATACGCTTTCCTTGCCGGCCAACGGGCATTCTTCGTTTACGCTGGTGACCGATAAATATCCGGCCACCGCGCATATCCGGGGCACCCTTGAGTTCGATCCGCCGGTTAGCGGTGAGATCGGAGCGCTGGGCATCCGCATTCCGGCTGCGGCGCATACGTTTACGACATTGCCGGCGTTGGCCAAGTGATGGGAGTATTATGCGCACGCGTTTAGCCACCTTCTCCTCTTCGCCGCCACTGCCGCCACTGCGGGCGCGCAGTGTTACCGGTTCTCCGGCTCCGGGGTGACGCTGGAGGTCAACATCGTCAACATCAATTTCCAAACGGGCCCCACCGTTAGCAGCGCCGGTGCGCAGACCGACTACGTATTCTCCGGGACTAACAGCTTCACATCCGGAGGCTCCACGCTGACGTCGATCAGTGCATTCGACGGCGCCGTGGATATCAGTTACCTCGCGCCAATCGCCGGCTCCGCTGATGTTACGAGTTTCACGGTTTCAGTCCCGAACGCCGACCCTCCTGGAGCAGGGAGCCATAGCTGGACTGCTTATCTTGGCGGCATCGGAAATTTAATCCCTAGCCATCTTCTTCCGCAGGCACTTCCGCCCATTTCAGCGTGGACGGCTGTCGGAAACACGAACATCATTCAAATTTCCTCTGGCGCCAGCAGGATCAAGATCCCCATCACTGCGGTAAGCACCTGTTCCACCTCTGGCGGGGGCGGGCTGCCCGGACAGACGCTCGGCGATCCGTCGTCGCAGATCGGTTGTGCGATCTGCGGCTATCCGATCAATCTCGGAACCGGCAATATGTTTGAAGAGGCCGACGACTATCACACTGCCGGGCCCAACCGGCTCGAGTTCCTGCGCTACTACAACAGCATGGCGGCATCGCCTACGTTTGCGGCGTCACTCGGGAAGAACTGGCGATCGAACTACGACCGTTATCTCAACATTTCGCCGACATCGGTGATAGCTGAGCGGCCGGACGGCCAGCAAGTGACATTCACTTCGAGCGGCGGGGGGTGGACGACGGATGCGGATATCGATCTGACGCTCACGGGCGCGGGTTCCACCTGGACGCTGACCGATCATCAGGACACTATCGAAACGTACACGGCGGGGAGCGGAAGCGAAGCGCTGTTGCAAACGATTCAGGCGCGGAATGGCTACACCCAGACCCTGCTGTACAATGCCAGCAATCAACTCACTTCGGTCACCGATTCGTTCAATCGCCAATTGAACTTCGTCTATAGCAACGGATTGTTGCAGTCAGTCACAACACCCGACGGCCTGGTGCTCACTTACGGTTTTACTTCGAGCGGCAGTTCCAGTGTATTGACATCGGTTGGTTACTCCACGACACCCGCTAGCAGCCGGACGTATCTCTATGAGAATTCATTATTCCCGGGCGCGCTCACGGGAATCATCGATGAAAACGGCGCGCGCTACATGACGTGGACTTACGATTCCTCAGGCCGCGCTTTGACCAGCCAGCTTGCAAACGGCGCGGATCTGACGACCATCGTCTATAACGACAGCGATGGAAGCCGCACAGTGACCAACGCGCTGGGCGAGCAGGAGCTGTACAAGTTCACAACCGTGCAAGGCGTTCCTAAGGTAATTGAAGTCGATCGTTCCGCCTCCGCCACCACCGCCGCAGCGACTAGCAAATATACCTACGACAGCAAGGGCTACATGGCTAGCCATACCGACTGGAACGGGAACCTCACAACTTTTGTGAACGACTCGCGGGGACAGGCCATCACGGTGAATGAGGCCGTCAGTAGCCCGCAGGCACGCACGATGACAGTCAGCTATCATCCGGTGTTTCGTCTGCCGGCACAGATCGTGACGCCCGGGCTGACTACAAACTTTACCTACGACTCGGCTGGCGAACTGCTCACCAAAACATTGACGGATACGACCGCGACAAGTGCGCCCTACTCGACTAACGGGCAAACACGCACTTGGACCTATACCTGGTCGAATTTCCTGCAGGCTTCGATCAAATCTCCGCGCACGGATGTCTCCAGCATGACCAATTTCACCTACGATGCGAGCGGCAGGATCACGTCGGTCACCAACGCCTTGAACCAGACGATGCAGATTACCCAGCATCTGCCGGGCGGGTTGCCGCAAACCATCATCGATGCCAACGGCGTCACCACCAACCTGACATACGATGGGCGCCAGCGTTTGCTCACCAGCACCATCGTCACTGCAGCAGGCCCCCTGACCACGAGCTACGGCTACGATGCCGCCGGGAATGTGCTCAGTATCACGCAGCCCGATGGATCCTCTTTGACGAGTACCTATGACGCCGCACACCGGCTCACGGGCGTGACTGACAATCTGGGTAACAGCGTCGCTTACATCCTGGATGCGATGGGCGACCGTACACAAGTTGCCCTGCTGGACCCGGGCAGCGCGCAACAGCTCAAGCGTTCCGCGGTATACGACGCGCTGGGCAGGGTGCTGGAGTCGATTGGCGGCGCCAATCAGATCACTAGCTACACGTACGATTCCAACGGAAACTTGCGCAGCGTCACCGATCCCCTGAATCATGTGACGCAGCAGTCCTTCGATGCCCTCAACCGCCTGGCGCATAGCACGAACGCGGCCAGCGGAATCACCACCACCAGCTACGATTCACACAGCCGGCTTCTCAGCACAACTGATCCGAACGGCGCGAATACCACGTCGATTTATGACGGCTTCGGCGATCTGATCCAGGAGGCGAGTCCGGCGGCGGGCACGACTACTTATCATTACGATTCCGCAGGCAATCTCACGCAAAAGATCGACGCGCGGGGAGTCGTCGCGAACTATGCGTATGACACCCTCGACCGCATGATTTCGATTACCTATCCCGGCAATGCGGCGGAGAATGTTATCTACAGCTACGACCAGTCGGGTCATGGCTTCGGGGTTGGCAGACTCACTTCCGTGACGGATGCGGCGGGCGCGTTGAGCCGGTCGTATGACGAGCGCGGCAACCGGCTGAGCGAAACTCGCACGCATGGGTCCGCGACGCTGCTGACTTCTTATACTTACGACGCGGCCTCGCGAGTTATTTCGATCACATACCCGTCCCACTGGTCTGTCGCTTACACGCGCGATGCTGGGGGACGAATCACGGCTGCCGCGGCGACGGCGCCGGGAGGAGGGTCGCCACAATCGTTGGTGTCGGCGGTGACCTATCAACCCTTCGGCCCCATCAAGGCACTCACGCATGGCAATGGCATCACGGAAGGGCGCACCTTCGACCCGGACTATCGCCTTACGCACCTTACGGCCGCTGGAAGCTCGCCGCTACAGAACCTGACTTACGGCTATGATGCAGCCGGAAACATACTCACGATTAGCGACGGGATTGCTTCCGGAAATAGCCAGGGACTAGGCTATGACACGTTGAATCGTCTCACCAGCGCGGCGGGTTCTTACGGGAGCCTGGCGTACAGTTACGACCCCAACGGCAACCGGCTCACCGGGACTGAGAGCCCCGGCGCTGTCGACGGTTTAGGTTCGGTAAGCGCGTTCACGTACAATCAGTCCGGCCGTCTTGCTACGGCGTCGGCCGGAGCCCAGTTATTGACGCAGTATACTTACGACGCCTTCGGGCGGCGCATCGTAAAAGTTGGTTCGGCCACCGCGACTACGATCTTCCAGTACGACAAAGACGGCCGTTTGCTGGAGGAAACCGATGGCCAGGGCAATGCGCAAGTGGATTACGTTTATTTGAACGGCTTGCCGGTGGCAACCATCCAACCCAGCAACAGCAAGATCTATTTTCTGCACGACGACCGCCTCGGCACGCCGCAGATGGCGACTGACGGCGCACAGGCCGTGGCCTGGTCCACCACTTATCAGCCGTTCGGACAGATCAGCTCACCCTCCACGGTGATTGTGCAAGATCTGCGCTTGCCGGGACAGGAATCCGATCCGGAGACGGGACTCAATCACAACGGTTTCCGCGAATATGTAGCGGCGTTGGGAAGATACATGCAAAGCGATCCGATAGGGTTGGCGGGCGGATTGAATACATATGCGTATGTCGGGGGAAATCCGCTTGGCTACGCCGATCCATTGGGCCTATGCTCGTTGGCTGAGGCCGCTCAAGAAGTGAAATCTTATTGGAATCAGGGCGTGGATGACGCGGAGTCGTTTGCCCAAGTGCAGTGGGCCGAGGTAAACGCTTATGGGGTCTCGGGCTATGTCCAGCAGTTGTCCTGGGTCGCGGCGGCGGAAAATGCGTATCAACAGTACGCCCCGGCTGTGCATGCTGTCAATTCCATTCGTGGTTTCCTCGGCGATGTTGCGGATGCCAGCGAAGGCAAAATTTTGGGGATCATTGGCGTGGAAACGACACTCCTTGAAGTGATGTTTGGGCCGCTGCCGAAGTTCGACCCGGTTACGCAGACGTTTACCCCCGCGAAGAAATAGTCTGAAGGGCCCGGGATCGAGAGCGGCGGGATCATCAATAGACTGTAGACGACAGACTGTAGACGCTACCGTGGTGCCCGCAGGTTCTAAGGTGTATACTGCTGGGCGGAATGGAGTCCTGCAGGCTCTTGCTAGTGGTGCGCGCATTGACGTTTGGCCTCTTTCTGGGGGGCTGTACGCTGGATGCCCAAGCGCCGGTTCGGGCGTTTCTGGACACGTATTGCATCGCTTGCCATAACCAGAAACTGCACACGGCGGGGCTGGCGCTCGACAGCGTGGACGCCGCGCAACCTAGCGCGCATGCCGAAGTTTGGGAGCGTGTGATCGCCAAGCTGCGGGCGGGTTCGATGCCACCGCCGGGACGGCCGCGAGCGGATGCGGCGACCTATCGCGAAATCGCTACTTCGCTCGAAAATGAAATCGATAAAGCGTGGGTGGCGCGTCCGAATCCGGGACGGGTGAGCGCGGTCCACCGGCTGAATCGCGCGGAATATAACCACGCGATCCGTGACCTGTTCGCGCTGGACCTGGATGTAAAACCGCTGCTGCCGGGCGATGAGACCGCCGATGGGAGTTTCGACAACTTTGCGGACTCGCTGTCGATTTCGACGGCGCATCTGGAGCGGTATTTGTCGGTGGCGCGCCAGGTTACGCGGCTGGCGACGGGGCTGCCGCCGAGCGCTCCGGGGATGGAGAGGTTCGAGATCCCTCTGCACGTGCTGCAGGATGACCGGCAGAGTGAAGATCTTCCGCTAGGTTCGCGCGGAGGAATCGCGATTCATTACGATTTTCCGGTGGACGGGGAGTATCTGATACGCGTGCGTCTGCAGCGGCAGTATCAGGATTACCTCAAGGGCATGGGGTGGCCTCAGCAATTGGATGTTCGGCTGGATGGCAAGCTATTGAAGCGATTCACGGTGGGCGGTGGGGGCAAGGGCAGGCCAGCGGCATCCAGTTATGCGGGTGATGGCGAGCCAAATTTTGCCGGCGATCCCGAATGGGAAAAATACATGCAGCTTACCGGGGATGCGGGGTTGGAAGTGCGCGTCCCGGTGAAGGCGGGGCCGCGCGTGGTCGGCGTGTCGTTTGTGAGGGAGATGTGGGAACCGGAAGGGCTGCCGCAACCGCTGCAGCGGGGGCGAGTGATCGCGGATGACGAAGTTTACATGGATTACGCGAACGTGGGGTCGGTGCAGATTGGCGGTCCCTATAAGGCTGCGGGAGCGGCGAAGGACACTCCCAGCCGGCGAGCGATTTTCGTTTGCCAGCCTGGGCCGGGCGTTGACGAGCGGATTTGCGCTACCAAGATTCTTTCGCGGATGGCGCGGTTGGCGTACCGGCGGCCGGCCACGAAGGCCGATGTGCAGACGCTGCTCGAGTTCTTCGATAGCGGACGGCGGGATGGCAGCAGCTTCGACAGCGGGATTCAATACGCGCTCGAAAGAATGCTGGTTGATCCGGACTTTCTGCTGCGGGTGCATCGGGCTCCGGCTGCTGCGGGAACATATCGGCTAAGTGATCTCGACGTGGCGTCGCGGTTGTCGTTTTTCCTGTGGAGCAGCATTCCCGACGACCGCCTGCTGACGCTGGCCGAGCGCGGGCAGCTTAGCAATCCGCCGACGCTCGAAAAGGAAGTGCGGCGGATGCTGGCGGATCCTCGGGCGACGGAGGCGCTGGTGAACGATTTTGCGGCGCAGTGGTTGAACCTACGGCGCGTCGAGGAAGTGGTGGTTGATCCCGACCGTTATCCGAATTACGACGAAAGCCTGCTGCAGGCTTTCAAGCAGGAAACGGAGATGTTTGTTGCCAGTACGTTGCGTGAGGATCGGAGCGTGGCTGATCTGCTGGATGCCAACTATACCTTCGTCAACGAGCGACTGGCGCGGCATTACGGCATCCCGGGAATTTACGGGAGCCGTTTCCGGCAAGTCACGCTGCCGAATCACGAGCAGCGCGGCGGGCTGCTGGCGCAAGGGGCTTTGCTCGCGACGACGTCGTATCCCGACCGCACGTCGCCGGTGCTACGCGGCAAATGGCTGCTGAATAATATTTTCGATTTGCCGATTCCGCCGCCGCCTCCGGGAGTGGATACGAATCTTGTGAATAAACCTGGGGCGACGCCGGCGTCTATGCGCGAACGGCTGGCGCAACATCGGCAAAGCGCGTCGTGTAACAGCTGCCATTCCGTGATCGATCCCTTGGGATTCGCGCTAGAGAATTTCGATGTGATTGGGGGATGGCGCACGGTGGATGAAGCGGGCAAAGCGGTAGACGCAAGCGGCGCGACGTCGAGCGGCGCGAAGGTGGACGGGCTCGCGGGGTTGCGCAAGCTATTGCTGAGCGAGCCCGAGCAGTTTCCACGCACCGTCACCGAAAAACTTCTGGCGTATGCGCTGGGGCGGCGCCTGGAATACAACGACCGTCCGGCGGTGCGCCAGGTCGTTCGCGATGCGGCGGTGCAGGATTACCGCTGGTCGTCGCTAATTGTGGGGATCGTCAAGAGTCCGCCGTTCTTGATGGGAGCGGCGTCGAAGTGAATTAAGGAGACGACAGACATGGCTTTCCTGACTGCGAAATCATTACCGCGGCGGACGGTGCTGCGCGGGCTGGGCGCGAGTGTGGCACTCCCGTTCTTGAATGCCATGCTGCCTACGCTACGCGCGGCCGCGAAGCCGGCGCACCGTTTCCAGGCGTTCTATGTGCCGAACGGGATGGCGATGGAGTATTGGACGCCGAAGGGCGAAGGCAGTGCGTTCGAGCTCTCGCCAATTCTGCAGCCGCTAGCGCCGTACCGCGACCAGGTGCTGGTGCTATCGGGGATTAAATCGAGCTGGAACTACATTCACGCGGGGGCGTCCGGATCGTTTCTGACGGGAACGACGCGCGGCGGGCGCAATGAGGTCGAGATCATCGCCGACGTTTCGATGGATCAGTTGCTGGCGCGGCATTTCGCCAATGACACCCAGGTGGGGTCCCTGGAACTTTCAATGGACGCTCCTGCGAATGCGGGCGCGTGCACGGGGAATTTGAGTTGCGTCTACACTCATACGCTTTCCTGGCGCAGTCCGACGCAGCCACTGCCGACGGAGTGGAATCCGCGCGCGGTTTTCGAGAAGCTGTTTGGCGATAGCGGCAGCACGGAGCGCGGCGCGCGGGAAGCGCGCATGCGGCAGCACAAGAGTATGCTGGATTCCGTCAATGAGAAGCTGGTGAGTCTGAAGAAAGAGCTGGGGCCTCAGGACCAAGCTAAAGTCGACGAATACACGGAAGCGATTCGCGATGTCGAGCGCCGTATTCAGCGGGCTGAAGAGCAGGGCTCAGTCCAACTGCCCGCGATGGAGCAGCCGTTGGGTGCGCCTCCGGTGTTCGAAGATCATTTGGCGTTGATGTACGATTTGCAACTGCTGGCGTTTCAATCCGATCTGACGCGAGTGATTACGTTCATGATTGGCAAGGAACAGAGCGCTCGTCCATATCCGCAGATTGGCGTGCCGGAGGCGCATCATCCCCTCTCGCACCATAACGATTTTCCCGAGCTGGTGGCGAAAATGTCGAAGATCAACACTTATCATGTCCAGCTCTTCTCACAGTATTTAGCCAAGCTGCGTGCGACGGCGGACGGCGACGGGTCACTGCTGGACCACATGACGATTCTGTATGGCGCCGGGATTTCGAACAGCAACCGGCATTCGGGCGATAACTTGCCGCTGCTGGTGGTGGGCGGCGGAGCGGGGCGTCTGAAGGGCGGGCGGCACATTCAATATTCCGGGAAGCCGTCGAACGCGAACCTGCTGGTGACATTGATGGACAAGTTGGACGTTCCGGTAGAGAAGCTCGGCGGAAGCACTGGCAAACTACCGCTCGATACGCTGTCTGGGGTATAGACGATGATTGCCCGGTGGATTCCAGCAATTTTCGCGGTGTTGCTGATTGGTGCGGGAACGGGCCAGCCTCTCGTCGAGGCGGCTAAGAATGCCGACAAAGATGGGGTGCGCGCGTTGATCCAGAAAAAGGTGGACGTCAACGCTGCTGAAGCGGATGGGTCGACGGCGCTCCATTGGGTGGCCTATCGCGACGACCTGGCAAGCGCCGATCTGTTAATTCGCGCTGGCGCCAATGTGAACGCGGCTAACGATCTGGGGGTTACGCCGCTGTGGACGGCCAGTCTCAACGGCAGCGCGCCCATGGTGCGGAAACTGCTGACGGCCCATGCGAACCCTAACGCGGCGCTGCTGGCGGGCGAGACTCCCGTGATGGTGGCGGCTCGCGGCGGGTATGCGGACGTGGTTGAATTGCTGCTCAACAAAGACGCAAACGTAAACGCTCATGGTGCGCGCGGGCAGACGGCGCTGATGTGGGCGGTGTCGCAGAAGCACCCCGACGTGGTGAAGGTGCTGCTAGCACACGGAGCGGATTTAAAGGCTCGCTCGGAGGTCTGGAATGAAGTAATGGCGGTGCCGCCGCACGGGAATCTGGACTATAATCGCGCCATTCCGCACGGCGGCGAGACGGCCCTGATGTTTGCAGCCCGGATGGGCGATCTTGAATCGGCCAAGCTGCTGCTGACCGCCGGCGCGAACGTGAACGATGCGGATGCTTGGGGCGTCAGCGCCACGGTGCTGGCGGCGCACTCGGGCTTTGGAGAGATGGTCGAGTTCTTCCTCGACAAAGGCGCCGACCCGAACATGGCTGCGGCAGGATTCACCGCACTGCAAGTAGCAATCATGCGGCGGGATGAAAGAACAGTGAAGGCGCTGCTGGCGCATGGGGCTGATCCCAACGCTCCGCTGAAGACCTGGACCCCTACCCGCCGAGATTCCCATGATTTGTATTTTGGTCCCGCATTGGTGGGAGCCACACCCTTCTGGCTGGCTGCCAGGTTTAGCCAAGCGGGGGTCATGCGTCTCCTGGTGGAGCACGGGGCAGACCCGTTGTTTGTACTCCATTCCGACTACGCACAACTGCGTGCTCAACGCCGGCGCGAAGCGACCACGGCTTTGATGGCTGCGATGGGAATGGGCGGCGGGGCGGCGTGGGTTCAACCCGAACGTGCCGAACGCGAGGCGCTCACGCTTGAAACGGCCAAGCTGGCGGTGGAGTTGGGTGTCGATGTGAACGCCGCGAATACCGACGGGCGTACGGCGCTGGACGCAGCCAAGACTTTAAAATACGACACTGTCGCCAAGTTTCTGGTGGAGAAGGGCGCGCGCTCTTCCGGCAAGCCGGGTCGGCCAGAACCTGCTACCGAACAGTAGTGGCCAGCCGGGTTCGGCTCACTTGCTGCAGGCTCGCGCCAAGTCTCAGCACGAAGTCGTCGACATCCTTTTTGGAAATATTGAGCGGCGGAGTGATGCGGATCACGTTGCCGTAGGTGCCACCCTTTCCGATTAGCAGACGATTTTCGCGCGCGGCTTCCATGAGAGCGGCGGTGGCTTCGGGCGCGGGAGTCTTGGATTCGCGATCTTCCACCAGCTCGATGGCTTGCATCAAGCCCATGCCGCGCACGTCGCCGATCAGCGGGTGCTTGGCCTTCAGTTCGTCGAGGTGGCTCCGCAGGTAGGCGCCGGTTTCGGCGGCGTTAATCATGAGTTTGTGATCGTCGATGAAATCGATCACGGCCTTGGCCGCGGTGGCGGTCACGGGATTTCCGCCAAAGGTCGAGATGGTGGCGCCCTGTAAGGCGTCGGCGACTTCCGGGCGCGCTACGGTCAGGCCAACGGGTGTGCCGTTGCCGAGGCCTTTGGCGCTGGTCAAGATGTCGGGCTGCACTCCGTATTGTTCGATGCCGAACCACTTGCCTCCGGTGCGTCCCCAGCCGGTTTGCACTTCGTCGCTGATGAACAGGCCTCCGAACTTTTTGACGATGCCGTGTACGATTTCGAAATATTCTTTGGGCGGCGTGATGAAGCCGCCGATGCCTTGAATAGGCTCGGCGATGAAGGCGGCCAAGCGGCCCGACGTCGACGTGCGAATCATTTCTTCCATGTCGCGGGCGCAGCGCACGTTGCACGAAGGGTAGGTAGCGCCCAAGGGACAGCGGTAACAATAGGCGTTCAGTGCGTGAACAAAACCGGCGGTGGGCGCGCCTCCTAATCGCCAAGCAGCCTGACCGGAGGCGGACATCGCCAGCGCCGAGCGTCCGTGATAGCTGTGGCGCAGCGCCACCACTTCATGCGCGCCGGTGTAGCAGCGGGCGGCGAGGATCGCGGTCTCGTTGGCTTCGGTACCGCTATTCGTGAAAAAGCTCTTGGTGAGTTTGCCGCCGGGCGTGATGCCGGCCACTCGTTCGGCGAGCGCGACCTGGGGCTCGTTCGCAAACACGGTGGAGACGTGTTGCAGCTTCCCCATCTGTTCGATGACTTTCTGATTCACAGTCTCGTTGCAGTGGCCGACGCTGATGGTGACGATGCCGCCGAAGAAATCGAGATACTGGTTGCCGTCGGCGTCCCAGACGAATTGATCCTTGGCGCGTTCGATGACCAGCGGCTCCTTGAAGTAATGGAACACACTGGGGAACAGGTAGCGCTGGCTGGCAAGGATGATCTCTTGCTTTGTCATGCGGATTTTATAACACACTTCCGCCGGACTGCGGCTCGACGGAAAAAGCAGCGCGCACTTGGTCGCTAACGCTGACGGGCTTTCCGGATTGGGCATCGAGGGGGCACCACACGGTACGCGCTCTGGCGAGCACGCTACGATCACCCGCGCGCAGTAGTTCGGTGTGGCGCTCGAAGCGAATGCGGCTGGCGGTTCCTACCCAAGTTCGGGCGATGATTCCGTCGTTGAGGTACGCGGCTTGCTTATAGTCGATCTCGTGGCGCACCACTACCCATCGCAGGCTGGCTTGATCGGCCGCGGGCGCTAGCGACTGCCAATGCGCGACCGCGACGTCCTGCACCCAGCGAAGATAGGTGACGTTGTTGACGTGGCCGAGCTGGTCTATGTCGGAAGGTTCGATCGCGATGGCGAGTTCGAAGGACTCCGTGGCGGACTGCATGCTTACAGTATGCGCTGCTAGGATATCGGCATGGATCGCGATCAAGCTTTCGACCTCATGTGCGAGTTTGTGAAATCCGAGAGCCTGCGCAAACATATGCTGGCGGTGGAAGTCTGCGTGACCGCTTACGCGCGCAAGTTTGGCGAAGACGAGCAGAAGTGGGCCATCACGGCGCTGCTACACGATTTCGATTGGGAGATTCATCCCACTACGGACGAACATCCGATGAAGGGCGAGCCGATCTTGGCGCAGCGGGGTGTCGATGAGGAGGTTCGGCGCGCGATTCTGTCGCATGCGGATTACAGCGGCGTCCCTAGAGTGAGCCTGCTGGAGAAAACTCTCTATGCCTGCGATGAGCTGGCGGGGTTTCTGACCGCTTGCTCCTATGTCAAACCGGGGCGCAGCATCCAGGAGGTGGATACCAAAGGGGTCCGCAAGAAGCTGAAGGACAAAGCCTTCGCGCGGGCTGTGAATCGGGACGATATTTTGCGGGGCGCGGCGGAGATGGGGTTGGACCTCGACGAGCATATCGAATTCTGCATCGCTGCGATGCGGGCGCAGGCCGTGGCGCTGGGGTTGGCGGGATGATCCGCTTGCTGCGCGCGCGGTTCCGTGCCGGGGTCAAGTGGCTGTACGGCACCGACTGATTGCACCGAACCGCGACTGGAAGGAGCGGACGCGGTCCGCGATTCCATTTGGTATACTGCGGGCAAAATGAAGACCCCTGTCAAGCTCCTAATCGTGATGGCGCTTTCGGGCCTGGCGGCCAGTGGGGCTCCCTGTGAGACCTTGGCTTCCGCGGCTTTGCGGCAGGTCAAAATCGTGTCGGTGAAGAGTGTTGGGGAGGGGGAATTTTCGCCTCCGGAAGGATTCCGTGGGCTGGCTACCGCATTTAAATCGCTGCCGGCGTTCTGCCGCGTGCAGGCTTCGCTCACGCCGGCTGACGATTCCGATATCCGGATTGAGGTTTGGCTGCCGCTAGCGGGCTGGAACAATAAATTGCAGTCTGTGGGTAACGGGGCGTGGGGAGGGGTGATCGGATATCCGGCGCTGGCAACCGCGCTCTTACAAGGTTACGCGGCCGCTAGTACGGACACGGGGCACAAGGGGAATGACCCTACATTCATCACGGACCACCCCGAGAAGCTGGTCGATTTCGCCTATCGCAGCGTGCATGAGATGACGGTGGCGGCCAAGGGCATCATCGCGGCGTACTACGGGCAGGGGCCGAAGCTGTCTTATTTCAATGGATGCTCGACCGGAGGCAGGCAGGCCATGGTGGAATTGCAGCGCTATCCCGCGGACTATGACGGCGTGATCGCAGGCGACCCGGTGTACGATACCTCGCATATTCAAGGGACCCAACTATGGCTGTGGCAAATCTTCCATAAGGATGAAGCTTCGAACATTCCACCTGAAAAGCTGGCGCTGTTGCACGCGGCGGTGCTAGCGGCTTGCGATGCTCTGGATGGCGTCAAGGATGGCGTGCTCGAAGATCCTACGCGCTGCGGCTACGATCCCACCTTGCTGCAATGCAAACACGACGAGGCGAGCGACTGCCTGTCTGCCGCCCAGGTGGAGGCGGCCAAGCAATCCTATGTCGGCCCCATGAATCAGAAAACGGGCCAGCCGGTGTGGCCGGGGCGCGAGTGGGGCAGTGAAATGGGATGGCTGAATCATTCGGGCAAGGAGCCAAGCTCGTACGCCGCAGAAATGTTCCGCTATGTAGTGTTTCAGAATCCGGACTGGGACTACCGAAATTTTGATTTTGAATGGGATGTGCCGCAGGCGGAGAAAACGCTGAAGGAAACCATGGATTCGGTGAATCCGGATTTACGGCCGTTCTTCGAGCATGGCGGAAAGTTGATTCAGTATCATGGGTGGAACGATCCGGGCGTCGCGCCGCAAGGCAGCGTGAATTATTACCGCGCAGTAGCCGCCAAGATGGGTGGCGAGCGTGCCGTCAGCGACCGTTACCGGTTATTCATGGTGCCCGGGATGGGCCATTGCGGCGGTGGCGATGGAACCAGCACTTTCAACATGATCAGCGCGCTGGAGCAATGGGTGGAGGATGGCCAGGCTCCGGATTCGATCCCGGCGTCACGCGTTCGTAACGGTGTGGTGGACCGCACGCGTCCGCTGTGTCCTTACCCGCAGGTGGCGGCCTACAAGGGCTCGGGAAGTACCGACGAAGCCGGGAATTTCGCATGCCGCACTCCATAGAGTAAACTCAATCAAGGATATGCGTGGCATCGCACCTATCAAAAGTCTCTCGAGCGAAGCGTACAGTAATGTTCGCCAGCGAATTCTACGCGGCGACCTGAAGCTGGGGCAAGTCATTTCCCGCCGAACTTTGGCAAGCGAAATGGGGATGAGCTTCCTGCCGGTGTCCGAGGCGCTGTTGCGGCTGGAAGTAGAGGGACTGCTCGAAAGCCGGCCGCGGGCGGGGACACGCGTGCGGATTCCCACGCCGCAGGACGTGGAAGGGCATTTTGTGGTTCGCGAGGCGCTGGAGACCCAGGCAGCCCGGCTGTTCGCGTCGACGGCGACACCTGAAGAACAGGCGGAGTTGTTCAAGCTCGCGATCCAGCTCGACGACATGGCGGCGGTGCCGGAAAACGACCGGTCCCAATATCTCAACCGGCATGAACGGCTGCATCGCAAGATCGCGGAATACACGCGGTGCCAGGCGCTGGCCGATGCCATCGAGCAAGCCCATGCGCTGGCTTCCACCTGGATGTGCGTGGGCAGCGGCGGACACCTGCCGCGGCGGCACCAAATGCTGGTGGAAGCGCTAACGGGCGGCAATCCTGAGGCTGCGGCAGCGGCCATGCGCGAACACGTCCGCTCCAGCCAGCAGGAGGCACTGGGTCGGCTATCTCCGTATTTCAAGCTGCAAAAAGCGCGCGGCGTTCGCTATACGCGCAGTGCGAAGCAGCAACCGCACTTGGTTGTGGATCGCTAAACAGGACCAGCGCGGCGCGCGATACTGAGAGAGAGGAAGTGTGACTCTCAGACAAATATTGGCGCTCTTGGTGCTAGGGCTGGGTGGCGTTTCGACTGCATGGGCGCAGGGCGGAACGGCGGACCCCGCGTTCTCGGCAGTGCCTTTCAATCGCTGGCTGGCGGAGGGAGACCAAACCCGTTTCCGCTGGTCCGCGCGCGTGAGCGGGGCCGAGCTCAGCGGACATCAGCGGCTGCTCACCAAAGCTGAAATTGAAGTCGACGGCAACGAACTGGTCAGCCGTCGCGGCCACGGACAACTGGTGATGATGATCCAATTCCAGGACAGTGCGGAGCGCGTATACCAGGCGCATGGCAGCATCGACCTTGAAGACGTGAAGGACGAAGCGGCGAAATCCAACATCAATTACGCGCAGGAAGCGTTCGTTCTGCCGGGCGATTACCGCGTGAGCATGGTGATTTTCGATACCAAGACCGGAGAGCATAGCGCCGCGCAAAAGACGCTGCGCGTGAACCCGCTGCGCAACGATCCGCTGCCCGGCGCGTGGAAGGACCTGCCGCCGGTGGAGCTGCTGCACACCATGGATGCGCCTGACTTCTGGTTCCGGCCAGACACCGCGGGACGTTTACAGTTGCCGGTCACAACGCGGCGCCCGTTGCGCGTCGAGGTGTTGATGAACGCTTCCACGACGGGACCCAGCCAGGGGCTGAGCGTGGGAACCGCCAGTAACCGGAGTCTGGCCACTTTGATCCCGGCGCTTAAGGTGCTTTCACAAATGGAACTAGGAGGCGGCGGGCTGCATGTAACGCTGCTGGATATTCCCAAACGCCGCGTGATTTTCGAGCAGCACGACGTGCACCGCTTGAATTGGGAACGCGTGCGCGGAGCGCTGACGGAGGCGGATCCCAACAAGATCGACGTGCGCGCGCTGGCGCACCGCGAGCAAAACGCGCAGTTCTTCGTGGAACAAGTCCGCCAGCGATTGTCGGCCGGTGGCCAAGGGGAGAAACCGTTCCGCGTGCTGCTGGTGCTAAGCGGGCCCACCGCGTTTAACTCGGGAGAGGACATGCGTCCCATCGAGTCCAGCGGCCATCCGAACACCAAAGTGTATTACCTCAGATATCACGTGCCGCCGGAGAGGCTGACTTTACCGGCCCTGTTCGACAATCCCGCGGCGCGAGGCCGGCGCGGTTTTCCCGGAAACACTCCCTCGCCGGCGACGTCCGCCGAGCCCTTCGATTCCCTGTCATCGCTGCTGAAACCTCTGCAACCGCGTCTGTTCGATATCTATTCGCCTGAGCAGTTTCGTAAAATACTGGGCAGCTTACTGGACGAAATCGCGCGGCTGTAAGGAATTACGGATACGCTAAACCTGCCCGGAACCATCTTCGATGTGGTTCTATTTCTCGGGCGTATCGCCGGGCGCGCCGGTGTTCGACGATCCTAAGAACAACTTCTTACCGTCCGCGAAGGTCACGTCGCGGCCATTGGCTTTGTTCGAGCCGTCTTTGGATTGATAGCCGTCGACCAGAACTTCCATTCCAGCCGTGACCGAGGCCTTGGTGACGCCGCGCCGCAGCAGTGTGTTCGGGCTGCCGCATTCCACCATCCAGCTGGTCATTTTGCCGTCGGCTTCTTTCACGTCGATGTGGATCCAGGCATGCGGATTGATCCACTCCATCTTGGTCACCGTGCCGCGCAGTTTCACGGGCTTATTGCCGTCGAACTCCGCCGTAAACGCATGATGCGCCCACATGGGCGCCGCCAGCAAACTGATGGTCAAAATGATGTTGCGCATTCGATTGCTCCTGATTTATTTAGCCTTGGCGGCCGCGTTTTTCTCTTGCGCCCGTTCTCCTGAAAGAATCCCAAACATTCCGTAATTACCTTCGTGGCAGGCGTATTCGTAAATGGGTTCTTCGCGCTTGGACAACGTCGTTTCGATGGTCCAGGGCTTGGTATAGATAGTGGGGTCATCGACGGTCGCGCGATAAATGATGGTGCTGGGGCCAGTGCGCGTGAAGCGTTCCGTGACGTGCAGGTTTTGGTCCGTGAACCCATCGTAAGCCACACCGAAGCGGCTCTTGTCGTTGTAGGCGAAGTTGGTAGTGTCGATTACTAGCGTATTGCCTTCCCAATGTCCGCGGGAATCACCCTTCCATTGCCGGATGTTGGACGGCAGATGCGGGCGTCCGTCCAGCGGAACGACGCGAACGTCGTGCACCATTTCGGCCATGATGGTGACAAATCCGGGGGACTGCACGATTTGATAGTTGTTGTTGTAAGGCTCCGGCAGCATGGGAGGCCCGGCATTCGGAAACAAGATGCAGCGTTCGCTCAAGGGCCGGTTCTCGGGGCCATCGGCGGGATGCGCGGTGAAGTTGGCGTGTGCCTCGTCGAACTTCCTTTTGCCTTCGGGCGTCATGGGGGGAATTCTGCCATCGGACGGGTCCACCACCAGCGACGTCCGGCGCGTGTTCACGCCGTGGCTGCCGCGGTCGAACCACGCGCCGTTATAGGCGCGGCGAGCGAGATCGGCCGGGCCGCGTTTGCCGTCGTCGCCGCTCTCGACGTCATTTTGCTGTAAACGACGCCTTTCAAAAGCGGCCTGCTCTTCCTCGGTGAAAAACTCCTTGCCGGCGAGTTCCGCAGGGCGCTGCAAGGGCGTGAGAGTGCCGTTGGTCCAGGTACCTTGTAAATCCGGCTGGCCGTCGGCGGTGCGCGCCGGGGTCCACGTTTTAGCGGAGGTCTTCGCCGGGGCCTGGGCCGAGGCGGCCACGGCAGCCACTGCCAGTGCGCCCACGATTGCGAAAGATCGATAACTCATTCCTACGCTCCTAGTCTTGCTTTCTAGGCTCTTTGCGCAAGTGGCCGTAGAGCAGCTCTTCGGTCATTTCCACGCATTTGAATTCCATCAACTGGAGATTTTTTTCGAGATGCCGGTACAGCGGCATGCTGATCTTCCAGGGACGCGAGAAGGTTTTGGGGTCGTCGATGGTGGCCTGGTACTGGATGGTGTCGGCGCTGACCGGCGTGTAGCGTTCGACCACGTGCAGTGAATCGCTGTGAAAATCGCCGGCGCGGTCAAACCAGGTGGAATCATTGAGGCCGATCACATCGACCACCAAAGTATCGCCGTCCCAGTGCCCGTTAGACCAACCCATCCAGCTATCGGTAGGCGGCTCCTTGGGCTTGCCCATATTGATGTTGCGTGCCGCTCCCGCGTACTCATACGCGATCATAAGCGACTGCGCGCTCTGCAAAATCTGAAATGGGTAGGGCATGTAAGTGGCGCGCGGCACCCCGGGCAGGTAGCACTTGGTTTCAGGGTCGAGCGCCAGACGTTTGGCGTAGTTTGCTTCCTTGATCTTCGCGGCTGCAGGCAGATACGGAATTTCGTTGCCTTCGACGACGCCAAGGCCGGGAGGAGTGGCGCCCTGCGCGCCCATCGCCACCACCGGCGACATAGCGGGGCCGTGGGTGAGCAGATCCCAGTTAGCAGTGTTCATGGTCTGCCAGATGCCGTTCAAGTTGGGCTTGCCATCCGGCATGCGCGGAATTCTCGAAGCCGTTTGCGCGGCTAGCGGAATCGCCGCGAGCAGTAGTGCGCTTGCCAGTCCAAACTTCATTCGCATCTTCAGTCCTTGTCCCGTCGGGAAGTATATCGCATTGGGCTTACTTGCGGGTGTCTTTACCCGTGATGTGGCTGACGTCAAGGTTGTTCTCGTTGCAAATGTATTCAATGATTTCGGTGTTGGTCAGCAGCGGCGAGTGTCCGTACAACGTAAAAGGCCGGGTGAAAGCGCCGGGGTCGTCTATCGTGACGTCGAAATCCAAACGCCCCAGGTCGGGACGGCGGTAACGTTCGGTGATGTGCAATTTTTCAGTATGGGGATGCGCCGCGAAATCGAACCAGAATTTGTCGTTGAAGCCGACGGTGTCGACTACCAGCGTGCTGCCTTCCCATTTCCCGGTGGAATGGCCATACCAGCTTGGATCGGCGTCCTGCGGGTGCCCGCGGCCATCCATGAAAACCTGGCGGTAAGTGTGGATGTTGCCCTCGTACAGGAACACGATGAGCGAAGGGGTCTGCACGATCTTCCACGGGTAAGGGGCCATGCGCGGGACACCGGCTGGGAGGCAGTTAGCTTCGGGATCGTCCTTCGACATGCGCTCCTGGGCGAGCTTTGCGGCCCACGGCTGAATGGGGAGCGTCTCGCCGGGCTTGAGGGCGCTGCTGATGTCGTAGATGAAATTGCGGTCGGGTCCCCACAGTCCGGAGAAGTCGGGTTTGCCGTCCGCAGTGCGCGGCGCGGGGCCGTTGACGCTGGGTTTCTGCTTCGCCAGACCGGCTAGCGATTCGCCGCCGCCAGCCGGATCGGTCGCCTTGCCTTGCCCCAGCACTAGGACTGAAAAGAGAGAGGCGGCAATGAACCAAAGTCCGGCACGTTTAATCATGTGCCTCATTTTACATCCGCGCAGCAGCACGCACGCTACTTGAGGGGATACAGGCCAATCAGCCGGCAATATTGGACCTGCTGCGCTTCCTGGGCGGGTAATTCTTCCAACTTCTTGTCTGACGTTTTGCGATAAGTCTCTTGACAGGCCGCCCGCTGCGCCGCATCGTACTTATTTGCGATTTCAGACTCCGCCAGTTGCTTTTTTCGCTGCTCCTCCGCCAGGGCTTTCGCGCGCTCCGCTTGCATCGTTTTAAGCTCGGCTTCGACTTCAAGACGCTCGCTGGGCCACGCTTCCATACGACGTTCCTGGTCCGCCGCGCAAAGAGTTGCCGCGCAGGTCGACGCGCGCACGATCCGGGCTTTGATGATGGCCCCTTCGCAAGTCTTCTCCTCACGCTCGACCGCCCCGGGCACGGACTCGCTTACCGAGAGCAGCGTGATCAAATCGGCATGCGCTTTGCCATAGGCGGTTACGGGAAGGTAACCCTCATGCACGGAATAGGACCACTGACGGGGTTCTCCGTTACAAAATCCGCCGATCTTGAATTCCAGATCGATCCCATCCAGAGTGTTTGAAATGTGATTCTCGATGACGTATGACAGAATCAACTCGCGGATCGTGGAGGGAAAACTTTTGGGCCTCTCAAACAATTGAGGGTTGCGAAGGACGATGTTGCCGTCCTCCAAGGGGAGACTGATGTCCGCACCTTGCAGGGCGAGAGCGAATAAAGCGGCCACGACACCCAATTTCGCCGCGGACTTCATACCCCAATTGTATTTTATTTGGTCAATGCCGGGAGCGTCGTGAAAGTGTGGGCGATCGGTATGCGGATCCCCAACGCGCCGATGTGCGCGCCCGCCGGAGCATCGAACTCGATAGTGCCGCGGATACCGGCCGCCGCGAGGAACTGGTCTGCACCGAGAGTAAATGCGCTGTGGCCATTCGCAGGGAGCGCGATGCTGCCGGTGGCGATCTGCGCGCCGGCGTCGTTGCGCACGATCACCGGCACGCTCACGGCCTGGGTCGAAACGCTGTTGACGGCAACGCCAGTGGCGGTTCCAGCGGTGTTATCGAACGCCAGCAAGTAAGCGCCTGCGTTGCGGCTCTCCAGGGGCACCACGGCTTCCTGACCGTTAGGCTGATAGCGGAAGATCACGAACCCGCTGATCTTGCCACTAGTGGTGAGCTGCGCGGAGCCGATCTGCACTGCGTTCGCTAATGGTCCGTTCGCCTGCACCATCAACATCGCGCCTCCAGCCAAAGTGGGCGTGACTCCGGTGACCGTGATAGGAGCGCCCAGCGCCTGCGGGTAGGTAATCGATAAAGGCAGCGGATTCCCGCTGTCATCGAAGAAATTGAGGTTGGCGAGCGAGGGCGTAGTGCCGGCATTAACCAGCACGAACGTGGTCTGCCACCCGTTCGACACCGCAATGTGCGCGATGGAGCCGCCGCCGGTGCCGATGTTGGCTAGCGCCGGGATTGTCGTGAGCGTGTTGCTGGTACCGAGCGGAGTGGTGCGGATGCCTAGGACACTGATCTGGCCGCCGGAGAGCGTGTCGAACTCTACCGTTCCGTTCTTATTCGCGGTTACCGGGAACTGGTCGGATAACACGAACGCGGTATGGCCTCCGGCCGCGAGCACCGGTAGCGGCCCAGATGCGATCTGGATGCCGGTGTTGTCGCGAATCACTACTTGGATGGTGGCCGCCTGCGTAGAGATGTTCGCGAGGGCCACTCCGAGCACCACACCGTTGGTGTTGTCAAAAGCCAGCAGGTAGGAGCTCGCATTGCGTGTTTCGAGCGGCACCACGGCTTCCTGCGCGCCGGGGATCAGGTGGAATATAGCGAAGCCTGCAGTGGCTCCGGTAGCGCTCAGTTGCGCGGACCCGGTTTGCACCGGCGGCACCTGCGGTCCAGAAGTCTGCACCACCAAAGTCGCATTCGAGGCGATAGTGTTGTCGATCGACGAGGCCAGCAGTCCGTTCAACGCGGGCGGCTGCGGGAAATCCAGCGTGAGTGGTAGTGCGTTGCCGTTGTCTCCGATCAGACTGAGCCGCGTTTGCGTCGACGCGGCAGAAGTGTTCACCAGGGTAAAGGTAGTGGTCCAGTTCTCCTGCGCGGCAATGTGCGGCATGGATCCGATGAAGTTCAAACCAGTAATCGTGGCGCTCTGTTGTCCCACCACAAAGGAAAGGCCCGCGACCGTGAAGTTTCCGGAGCGGACACCGCCGGAGTTGGCCGCTACCTGGAAAGTGACGATCCCATTGCCATTGCCTGACGTAGCTCCCGTGAGCGTGACAAAGGGAAGGGTGTTGGTGGCGCTCCACGCGCATCCCGTGGGTGCGGTCACTGCAATCGTTCCCGCGCCGCCCAGGATGCTGAATTCCTGTGCGCCCGGGCTGAGGCTATAGCTGCACGCCGCCTGATTGACGGTGACGGAAATTCCGGCCACAGTGATGGTGGCGCTTCTCAGCGAGTTCGTAGCGGTCGCCACGTTCAGACTGACCGTTGCAGGTCCGCTGACGGACGTAGGGCTACCGAGCGTGACCCAATCCGGCAATCCGGACACCGACCACGGGCAAAATGCGGCGGTCTGTACCCCGATGTTGAAAGTTCCACCCGCGCCGGTCGCTTGAATCGAAGAAGTTGTCAGGGCAAAGCTGCAAGGAGGATTCATCGCGCGAATCAGGTTGTTCCCGGAATCGGCCACGAATATTTGCCCGAGAGCATTGGTGGAAACGCCCAGCGGCCCGTTCACCGCAGCGGCGGCGGCTGGACCGTTGTCTCCGCTGTAGTTCGCCGTCCCGGTGCCGGCCAGCGTGGTGATCACGCCGCTCGATACCTTGCGGATAACATTATTGCCGGTGTCCGCGATAATCAGATTCCCCGCTGCATCCAAGGCAACGCCCGAAGGGCCGTTCAACTGGGCGCTGGTAGCCCGGCCGTTGTCGCCGGTAAAGGCGGCAGTCCCGTTTCCCGCGAAGGTGCCGATCAAGCCGCCGCTCACGATGCGAATGACGTTATTCGTCTGATCCGCGATGTAGAGGTTCCCAGCGGCATCCAGTTTGACGTCCCGCGGACCGGATAGGGTGGCGCTGGTGGGCGCCATACCATCGCCCGTGTAGCCGGCGGTTCCATTCCCGGCGAACGTGGTAATCGCGCCTTTCGCTATCCGGCGGACGACATGGTTGGTGAAATCGGCTATGTAAAGACTTCCCGCCGGGTCAAGGACGATGCCCGAAGGTCCGTTCAACGTGGCGCTGGTAGCGGCGGCGCCATCGCCGGTGTAACCCGCAGTCCCATTACCCGCGATTGTGGTGATCGTCCCGCTCGAGACTTTGCGGATCACGTTATTGCCAGCGTCTGAAATATAGAGGTTCCCAGCGGAGTCCACCGCAACGCCCCAGGGGGCATTGAGTGTGGCACTGGTGGCGGGGCCGTTGTCGCCGCTGTAACCCACGGCCCCGGTTCCGGCCACCGTCGTGATCACTCCGTTGGCAACTTTGCGGACCACGTTGTGTCCGCTATCCACGATGTAAGTTTCACCGGAGGGGCCCGTGGCGGTATACGTGGGTTTCAGCAAGAGGGCGCCGATAGCCGCTCCATTGTCGCCGGTAAATCCTTGCGGGCTCCCGGCCACGGTCGTGATCGTGCCGCCGCCGGAGACTTTGCGGACCACGTTATTGTAATAATCCGTGATGTAGAGATTCCCGGTGGAATCCAAGGCTATGTCTGCTGGGCCGTTCAATTCGGCGTTCGGGGCCGGACCGCCGTCACCCGCATAACCTAAAACTCCGCTACCTGCGACAATAGAGACGGTTCCAGCCGGGGTTAGTTCAGCCACCACAGAAAAGCTAGCGCCGAAGGCTGTAAAAATCAGGCCGCCCGCCGCAGTGAGGGCGACGCTGGTGGGTTCCGTTCCCTGTTGGTAAAACAGCGTATTGATCACGCCATACGACACCTCGCGCACGGCATCGTTTCCGGAATCCGCGATGAATACATCGCCCGCCCCGTCCACGGCGACGCCCCAGGGGAAATTCAACTGGGCACCGGTCGCCGGACCGCCCTCGCCAAAGGAACCCGCCGACCCCGGAATACCGGCAATAATGCCGAAGCTCCCGCCAGACACTTCAAGGACGACCTGATCGCCTGAATCGGCAATGTATAGATTGCCCAAAAAATCCACGGCAACTCCGGTAGGGTAGTTCAATGTCGCTCCCACGGCGTTTCCGATCACGGTGGTGATCACTCCGTTGGTCACTTTGCGGATACAATTATTGCCGGAATCGGCGATGTAGAGATTTCCGGCTGCGTCCAATGCGATCCCCCACGGTCCGTTGAGTTGCGCACTGGTGGCAGGTCCGTTATCGCCGCTGTAACCCGCAGTCCCGTTACCGGCCACCAGCGTGAGGGCGCCGGCGGTGTCCATGCGCACAATCATTGAATACGACTGCAGCGCTATGTAGACGTTGCCGGACGCGTCGGCGGCGATGCCTGTCACGGCGCCGAGGCTGGCCGAGGCGGCTGGGATATTCAATGGCAGCCCGCCGCCGGCGAAGGTCTGCATGGTGTAATTCTGGCCAAGCGCGGCGGTCGCAAGCGCGAAGACAAGAAGCGCCGCGCAGACAATCTTTCTCATTCTGGTACGCAGTTCCCCCTGGGCCGGGCCGAGCGGCGATGAAGACTAGACGTCTCCGGCGCGGAAAAGTTTACTTCACAGTTAGCGCGGGTTTTTGGGCCAGGCTTCCAGGCGGCAGGTTCGCGGCCGACAAAAAGTAGCCGGCATCGGGCGCGACGGCCTCAAGTTTCAGCGCACGCAAGATGGAACGAGCCGTGCAAACCGCCGCGGACGTGACCGGCATTCCCAAGCGATCCTCCACGCGGGGGATCACGGGCAGCGATGGCATTTGCACGCACGCAGAAACCACCACAGCATCAGCGCCCTTGGTATTCAAGCCATGGATATCTGTCAGCAGGTTCTCCGGATCGCGGCGGCCGACGGCCAGGTTATCGGGGATCGAGAGCGCAATCGAATCGATCACCGCGATCCCTTCGTTGCGGATGTAGGCGACAACTAAGTCGGTGAGCGCAGGCATGTAAGGAGTGATCACGGAAATGGAGCGTACACCGGCCAGCTTGAGCTCGTCCACCAGCGCTCCGGCCGAAGTGATCACCGGCGCGGGATGGCCTTCCTGCTTCATGATTTCAGCCAGCTTGCTTTGCGATTCGCAGTGATACCCGCAACCCATGGACATGATGGCCACCAGGCAGGCGTAACCAACGACGTCGACATCGGCGTCGGCCAGCTCGGCGGCGCAACGGAGGCTGTCGCGATCCATGGCCTCCAGTTCTTCCTTCACCACCTTTTTCATACGCATTCGGCTGGAATGGAACGTGAACGTGCCATCTTCGGGCAGCGCGCGCTGACGCCCCAGCAGGATCGCCGGGATCTCGGTTTCCATGGTGGTGTTGGAGCTGGGAACGATCTGGCCCACGCGATAGTTTCGCTTCATAGGTGTTACCGACTGCGATTGTACATCGAATGGACGGGTAGCTCGAAAGTCTGACATATTAGTTCCATGCGAATTTCGCACTCATTCCTTTTCATGGCGCTGGCGGCGCTGCCGCTGTTGAATGCGCAATCAAAAAAGCCGCAGGGCGCGGCGGGCGAGTGGCCCATGTACAATCGCGATCTGGCGGGATCGCGCTTTTCACCGCTGACGGAGATTACTCCCAAGAACGTCGGCAAACTTACGGAGGCTTGGACTTTTAAGCTGCCGCGGCATCCGAGTAGCGGAGGCATCACGGGTGGGTATGAGCTGACACCCATTGTCGTGAATGGAGTGATGTACATCACTAGCGTGGACACGGTAGTGGCGCTCGAACCCGAATCGGGCAAGGAACTTTGGCGCTACAAAGTAGCCGCCGGACAGGTTTCGAAAGCGGGGCGTGGCTTACTGGCCGGGCGATACGAACAATGCGGCACGGATCATTTTTACGGCGGGGCGCAAGATGGTGGGGTTGAATGCGAAGACCGGCAAACTAGATCCCGGCTTCGGCAAAGAAGGCGAAGTGGATATGGTAGTGCCTTACGATTCCCCTCCCGTTGTTTACAAAAACATGCTGCTGGTGGGCGCGAATACCGGTGAGGCTCCGGCGACGGGTCAGCCTGGCGACACGCGCGGCTACGACGCCCGTACGGGCGCGAAAGTCTGGGATTTTCACTCCGTGCCGCAGCCCGGCGAGCCGGGACATGAAAGCTGGGAAGGCGACGGCTGGAAGGATCGCTCCGGCGTGAACAATTGGGGCTTTTCGCTGACTGTCGATACTGAGCGCGGGATCGTCTACACAGTTTTCGGCGGACCCAATACCAATTACTGGGGCGGCGACCGCCACGGTAATGACTTGTTCGGCAACTCGGTGGTGGCTCTGGATGCCGAAACCGGCAAGATGAAATGGTACTACCAGGTAGTGCATCACGATATTTTCGATTACGATCTGCCGCCGGCTCCGCTGCTGATGGATGTGACGGTGAACGGCAAGAAGGTGCCGATTCTGGCGCAGACCACCAAGTCGGGCTACATGTACATTCTGGATCGCGTCACCGGCAAACCTGTGTTCGGCGTAGAAGAGCGGCCGGTGCCAAAGAGCGATGTTCCCGAGGAGCAGAGTTCTCCCACGCAGCCGATTCCCGTGAAGCCGCCGCCTCTCGCGCGCAATAGTTTCAAAGCGGAGGACGTGGTCACGGCCGACGATACCAGCGCGGAACACGCGAAGTTCTGCCAGGACCTGATGGCGCGTAGCGGCGGGTTTATCAATGAGGGTCCGTTCACGCCGTATCCGTATCGGGCGGCGGGGGCTCCGGTGCGTTCCAGTATTTTGTATCCGGGCTCGATCGGCGGCGTAAACTGGGGCGGGATTTCTGGCGATCCGCGTACGGGGTATATATTCGTGAACTCGCAGGACGAGGCC
Organism: Bryobacterales bacterium; assembly: GCA_963760575.1. GTDB lineage: Bacteria > Acidobacteriota > Terriglobia > Bryobacterales > Bryobacteraceae > Palsa-187. The sequence goes on along the minus strand of CAVXEM010000059.1, from coordinate 274,508 downwards.
AGCATGGGTTGGATCGAGAAGAAGGCTGACGGCGCGGCGGTGAAGTACGACCGCAACAGCATCGTGGGGCCGACATCGCGCTTCCAGTGGTCTGAAGGCGATCCGCGCAGGGGCAATATTCTGAACTCGGGCGCCAAGGCGTGGCCCTGCCAGAAACCGCCATGGGGGCAGTTGATGGCCATCAATGGGAACACCGGGGACGTGGTTTGGAAAATTCCTTTCGGCGTCACCGACGAACTGCCCGCCGGGAAACAGAACACGGGCCGCTTGAATATGGGCGGGTCGATGGCCACAGCCGGAGGGCTGCTGTTCATCGGCGCGACCAATGACAAGCGCTTCCGCGCGTTCGATTCGAAAACCGGCAAACAACTCTGGGAAACGCGGCTGGCCATGAGTGCGCATGCCAATCCGATCACGTATCAAGGCAAGAACGGCAAGCAATACGTGGCCGTGGTAGCGGGCGGCGCGAGCGCGATTGACGATGCGCCGGGACCCAGCGACTCGGACGCCTTGATGGTCTACGCGTTACCCTAACCACTTATGACTGAAGAATTGCTGGACAAGCTCGCTATCCGCGAGTTGCTGGAAAATTGGGCGGTGTGGCGCGACGCAGGTTATTGGGAACGCTTCCGCACCGTGTGGCATGACGACGGTTTCATGATGGCCACCTGGTTCCAGGGCACCGCGGACGAATTTATCAGCATGAGCCGCGCGGGTTTCGAACGCGGCGTCAACATTCTGCATTTTCTGGGCGGCTGTTCGATCGATCTGGCAGGCAACCGCGCCGTCTCGCAGATGAAGATGACTATTTCGCAGCGTGCGCCGGTTCACGACGTCATGGTGGACGTGCTGTGTACCGGCCGGTTTTACGATTTTCTGGAAAAGCGCAACGGCAAATGGGGTTTGGTTTTGCGGCGCGTGTGCTACGAGAAGGATCGTATGGACCCTGTAGATCCGGCGCAGACTGTGAAGCTTGACCCGGCGGTGCTGGGGCGCTTTCCAGTGGGCTATCGCAACTTGGCGTATCTGCAATCGGGCCTGGGCTTCAACGTGAAATTGGATTTACCGGGGCTTGCCGGGCCTGCTAATGACAAGCTGTACGCGTTCGGCAAGACTTGGCTCGAAGGCGGTTCGATCAAGGACGCGCGCAAGTGATGACCGGCAAGATCGCTCTTGAAGAGCACTTCGCGCTGGCCGAAACTCTGGGGGATTCGGAGCGCTATTTCCCTCCCGCAGTCTGGCAGCGGATGTATGGGGCGCTGACCGACATTCACGAAAAACGCTTGGCGGAGATGGACCAGCACGGCATCGAGACAGCGATCCTGTCTCTGAATTCGCCGGCCATCCAAGGGATTCACGACACGCGGCGCGCCGTCGAGATCGCCCACCTTGCCAATGATTTTCTGGCCGAGCAGGTGGCGAAAAATCCAGCGCGCTTTCAGGGTTTCGCGGCGCTGCCCATGCAAGATCCGGACGCGGCTGCGCGCGAGTTCACACGCTGCGTGAAGGAATTAGGATTCCGCGGCGCAGCGGTAAATGGGTTCTCGCAAAAGGACGTGGAAGACTCGGCGGTTTACTATGACACACCGCCCTACGAATCCTTCTGGGCGACGGTGGAGCAACTGGACGTGCCGTTTTATTTGCATCCGCGAGACCCGCTCTTTAGCCGTCAACAGCACTATGAAGGGCATCCGTGGTTTGTGGGGCCGGTGTGGGCCTTCGCGGTGGAGACCTCGATCCACGCGCTGCGCTTGATGGCCAGCGGGCTGTTCGATCGCCATCCAAAGCTGACCATCATTCTGGGGCATCTGGGCGAGGCCATTCCGTTCAACATCTGGCGTGTCGATCACCGGCTGCGCAAAGACGCGCGCGGCATGCCGGCGAAGAAACCTTTCGCTGAATATCTGCGCGAAAATTTTTATCTGACCACCAGCGGCAACTTCCGTACACAGACGCTGATCGACTGCATGCTCGAAGTGGGCGCGGATCGCATTTTGTTTTCCGCGGACTACCCGTTTGAGAATATGGGCGATGCCGCGGAGTGGTTCGATCATGCGGCCATCAGCGAGCCGGATCGCGTCAAAATCGGGCGCAGCAACGCCAAGAAGCTGTTCAACCTTCCATAGCCAGTGGCGGGAAGCGGTCGCGAATCCCATTCGCCTGCTCGTAAGCGTGCGCGATTTGGAGAACGCCCCAATCGTCCTGATGCCGCCCGACGATCTGCAGGCCCACCGGCAGGCCTTCCGCTGTAAAACCGGCGGGAACGGAGATCGCCGGAAGCGCGGTCATGCTAATGAAGTAGCAGGAACGCATCCAATCCACGTAACTTTCCATGCGCTGGCCTGCGATTTCCGTCACATACTCCTGCTCAATATCGAACGGCGGTACTTGCGCGACTGGCAGCACCAGGAAATCGTAGCGCGTCATGAATTCGCCGATGCGTGCGAATAGTTGTGAGCGCAGAATTTCGGCTCGGGCGATTTCGGGTCCCGTGAGGCGTGCGCCGCGCTCGATTTCGTCTACCACGGTGCGTTTTATCTGCGCGCGGTGCTGTTCTAGTAACGCGCCATGCTGCTGATAGAAGCTAAGTGCGCGCAGCGTCTTGAAGGCTTCATCGGCGCCGGAGAAATCGGGATCGGCATCTTCGCTGATGCAGCCGATCTCTTCAAATGTTCGCCGCTGTGCGTTGACTACGTCGCTGACACGCGGGTCGAAGGGCAAGCCGGCGAAGTTCGCGCACCAGGCGATGCGCAAACTCCGGCAATCGCGGTCCAGCGGCCCAGCGAAACGCGCGCCGGGTTCATGGATCGACAACGGCGCCCTTGCGTCGGCACCGACAATGGCCGAAAGGAATAACGCGACGTCTTGAACGTTGCGTGCCATGGGTCCCACCACGCTGAGCGGGCTCCAGGCATTGCGCGATGGAACGTTAGGCACGCGTCCAGGTGACGGGCGGAAACCGACCACCGAACAAAAGCTGGCCGGATTGCGCAGGGAGCCGCCGAAGTCGCTGCCATCGGCGATCGGCAGCATCCCGCAGGCCAGCGCTACCGCCGCGCCGCCGCTCGACCCGCCGCAGGTTTTCGTTAGATCCCAGGGATTCCGCGTCGCTCCAAAAACCGGATTAAACGTCTGCGACCCCGCGCCGAACTCAGGCGTATTAGTCTTGCCGATAGTTATCGCGCCCGCCCGTTGAGCACGCTCGATCAACAAGGTGCTGAAGTTCGGAACGTAATCCTTGAAAATCGGTGATCCAAAGGTCGTGCGCATGCCGCGAGTCTCCGCCAGGTCTTTATGCGCGATAGGCAGGCCGTGTAGAGGACCCAGGAACTCGCCGCGCGCCACCGCTTCGTCCGCCAAGAGAGCCTGCTCGCGCGCCTGGTCGGCGGCTAAGGTCACGATCGCGTTCACCTGCGGATTTACTCGCGCGATTTGGGCCAGGTGCGCCTCCAGCACCTCGCGCGCGGAAAGTTCCTTGCGCCGCATGCGCCGGACCAATTCAGTGGCAGTGAGCACATGATATTATAGGCACCCAGGAGCTTACTCTATGGCTTACAAGCTGACGGTGAACGGGAAGACGGTCACGGCTGACGTACCCGCGGATATGCCCTTGTTATGGGTGCTCCGCGATGTTCTGAATTACAAAGGCACCAAGTTCGGCTGCGGAGCCGGCTTGTGCGGAGCTTGCACGGTGCACGTCGGCGGCAAGCCGGTGCGTTCGTGCCAGACGCTGGTCGGCAAGGTCAGCGATGCAGTGACCACCATCGAAGGGTTGTCGCCGGATGGATCGCATCCCGTGCAGCAGGCTTGGATGGAGCTCGACGTTCCACAGTGCGGCTATTGCCAGGCGGGACAAATGATGTCGGCCTCGGCGCTGCTGGCCGTCAACGCGAAACCTACCGACGCGGATATCGACCGCGCCATGAATGGGAATATTTGCCGCTGCGGAACGTATTTACGCATCCGCGCTGCAATTCACAAAGCGGCGTCGATTGCGTCCACGGGCAACACCGATAAGAAGCCGGTAACCACCGCGCAGGTAGCGAAGTAGGAGGCCACTATGAAATCCAACGCTCTCAAAAACAACGGTCTGACTACCACTAGCCGCCGCTCTTTCCTTCGCCTCACCGCCATCGCCGGCGGGGGCGTAATGCTCGCTTTCTATACCAAGCCGGAAGCAGCTTTGGCGCAGGCTCCGGGCACTCAGCCGCCGGCGCCGCTGTTGCCTAGCTCTTTCATTAAGGTCGCGCCGGATGGCATGGTGACGATCATGGCCAAGAATCCGGAAATCGGCCAGGGCATCAAGACTTCGCTGCCGATGATCATCGCCGACGAGCTGGACGTTGACTGGAAAGACGTCCGCTTAGTGCAGGCTGACCTCGATCCGGTGAAGTACGGGCCGCAAGTGGCCGGCGGCAGTACGGCGCTGCCCACCAATTGGGACCCGCTGCGCCTGGTGGGCGCTACCGGACGCGCGATGTTCATCACGGCGGCCGCGCAGACCTGGAACGTGCCTGAGTCTGAGCTGACCACGGGCTCCGGCAAAGTGATGCACAAGGCGTCCAACCGCACCGTCGGTTACGGCGAGTTGGCGGCGAAAGTCGCCACTCTCCCGGTGCCGGACGCGAAGACCGTCAAAGTCAAGGACCCGAAAGATTACAAGATCATCGGCCAGCCCCTGCATGCCTACGACAATCCGTTCGTGGTCACCGGCAAACCGGTTTATTCGATCGACTTCACCGTGCCCAACATGCTGTGGGCCATGTACGAGAAGTGCCCGGTTTACGCGGGCAAGGCGACCAGCGCCAATCTGGACGAGATTAAGGCCATGCCGGGAATCAAGCATGCCTTTATCGTCGAGGGCACTACGGTGCTCACCGGACTGATGCCGGGCGTCGCTATCGTGGGCGATAGCTGGTGGCAGGTGAAAGTGGCTCGGCAGAAACTGAAGGTAGTTTGGGATGAAGGCGCCACCGTTTCGCAGAGCAGCGCGGGCTATCTGGCGCGCGCCAACGAGCTCGGTCCAAAGCCCGCAGCGTTCGACATGCGTATCGACGGCGACGCCGATACCGCGCTGAAGGGCGCCGCGAAAGTTGTGGAAGCGTCGTACGCTTATCCGTTCCTATCGCACGCTCCGCTCGAACCGGAAAACTGCATCGCCAAGTGGGACAACGGCAAGCTGGAACTGTGGGCGCCTTCGCAGACTCCCATGGCGGGCCGTGCGCAGGTGGCGCAAGTATTCGGCATCGCGCCGGAAAACATCACCTGGCATCTGATGAAGATCGGCGGCGGTTTCGGACGGCGCCTGACCAACGATTACGCGCTCGAAGCCACGGCCATCGCCAAAGAAGTGGGCCAGCCGGTAAAGCTCCTGTGGACCCGCGAAGACGATATGACGCACGATCACTATCGTCCGGCCGGTTTCCATTATTTGAAGGCTGGAGTGGACGCAGGCGGCAAGATGACCGCCTGGCAGAACCACTTCGTGAGCTTCGGCGAGGGCCAGAAGTTCGCGCCCGCCGCCGAGATTCCGCCTAACGAGTTCCCGGCTGGTTTTGTGCCGAACTTCAAGTTCCAGGCCTCGACGATGCCGATCGGTGTCCCGACGTTCGCGATGCGCGCTCCGCGCAGCAACGCGTTTTGCTTCGTGTTCCAGTCCTTCATCGACGAGTGCGCGCACGCGGCCGGTAAGGACCCCATCGAGTTCCGCCTGGGGATGCTCGCCAACACCAAGATCATGAACCCCAAGCCGGGCCCGGTGCCCAACGGTTTCGAATTCGAAGCCGCGCGCATGCGAGGCGTGGTGGAAACGGTTCGCGATCTCTCGGGTTGGGGCAAGAAGACCATGCCCAAGGGCCGTGCGCTGGGTACGGCGTTCCAGTTCAGTCACCGCGGCTATTTCGCGCACGTGGTTGATCTGAGCGTCGACGCCAACAGCAAGGTGAAGATCCACAAAGTGTGGGTGTGCGGCGATATCGGCAGCCAGATCGTCAACCCCAGCGCCGCGGAAAACATGTGCCAGGGCGGAGTGATCGAGGGCATGAGCCATGCCATGGCCTGGGAAATCACCATCGACAAGGGCCGCGCGATGCAGACTAATTTCCACCAGTATCCGCCTACCCGGCTGATTCAGGCGCCACCGGAAATTGAAGTGCACTTCGTCAAGACCAACAATCCGCCGACGGGCTTGGGCGAACCTGCCATGCCGCCGGTGGCCCCGGCGATCGCAAATGCGATCTTCGCCGTGACCGGCAAGCGCATTCGCACGCTGCCGCTGTCGAAGAGTGGATTTAGCTGGGCGTAACCCAGCAGATCATCTAAAACAAAAGGGTCGCCCAAGCTTCGGGCGACCCTTTCATTTTTGCAGCCAGCTTCTAGCGCAGCGCGCAAGGCGTGGGTCCCAGCCAGTCGCATCCGCCTGCTTGCGGAAATGCGTGCTGCGCTGGTACGGACGCGCTAGATACATCGGATCTTCGATCAGCGTAGTCACGATCAGGTACTGAACGCCATCGGTCTCTTTGACCAGGTCATAGTGTTCCGTGATTACAGCGTTCGCGCTATACGGCACGCCATTGCGCTGCAGGTAGGCGGGCTTCGCCTTGGTAATGACGACGTTGAGATCGCCTCCACGCGCCGTCTCTCCGGCTTGCGGTGGGCGCCCTCCCGCGAATTCCCAATTGGCCTTGGCGGCGCCTTGCAGCGTCCCCTCCTCGCTAGCGGGAACGGCGCCGAAGTGGAACAAACGCGTCTGCGTGCCGGTGTCGGCTTCCACCTTAAGAGTGGTGTCATCCTGCCAGGTGATGTGCAAACGCCCGGTCATGCGCGTGATGCCGCCGGCGCCATAAGGCAGGCACTGATTACCGGCGGCTTCGTCCTTGGCCGGGTCCCACGCGAGAGCGATCTTGCGGGCTTCGGCAGTGACGGGAACATTTGGAAAATCACCGGGAGCGGGGGTCATCATGCGGTAGCGCCAGTCCTCCGTGATCAGCGCGACCCAGTATCCCGTGAGATCGATGGGAGCGGCATCTTTCGCACTGCGGGGAGGCCCGCCGCCGCCGCGTCCTTGCGCGGCGACTCGACCCGGAGCCGCCAGCATCAACACCGCCGCTATCGCCACTACCGGCGCCGTGCGCCTGAATATTTCGAGCTTCATCGTTTCCGTCCTAATTTTTCTGCGTGAGGCTCTTGTAGACGGCCTCGATGAACTGGTCCGTGGTCCAGATGCCGCTGGTCGCGCCGTAGATGCCGTCGTAATCCATGGTCAGCTTGGCCGCTTTAATCTGGTCGAGCGTCAAACCGCGCTTGATGGCATCCTGGATGCGGTCGCGAATGATGGTGGTCATGTCGCGGTAGTAAGCGACATCGGCCGAATCGGTCACTCGACCATGACCCGGGACGATGTACGTGCCGCCTTCCAAACGGAACTCCGGCACCGCGATTTCGAGAATCCGGTTGAGCGCGTCAATCAAGCCGTTGATACTGCCGCCGTGAGCCAGATCGACGATGGGATAACGTCCGGGAGTAAAAATATCACCAGTCGACAGCACGTCCGAGCCGCGAAAATACACCATGCTGTCGCCGTCGGTATGCGCGGCCGGCATAAAGAAAATCTGCACGCCCTCGCCGTTGAAAAAATGGCTGAGGTTCATGTATTCGGTGTGATACGTGTCGGTCGGCTGCGCCTCGAACACCACGGGCGGCTTCATCGCGGCCATCGCATTCAAGACGTTCTCGTGCGCATAAATTTGCGCGCCCTCATTCAGGTTACGCGACACATTGCCCCCGGTGAAGGTCTTGCCACTCAGTGCCAGCTTCGCGTTGCCGCCGATGTGATCCGGATGCACATGGGTATTGATGATGAAACGAATGGGATGCGGGGGCGCGACATTCTCGCCGCTCAACCCCTTGGTCGCCACTGTCTCCGCCAGTTGATTGACGGCTGCGATCACCTTGTCGCTCATGTTGGCGAGCCCGGTGTCCACCATCAGAATTCCATCGGGACCCACCGATAGCGTGATGTTGCCGCCAGCGCCCGACAGCATATAAACGTTGCCGCGCACCGGGAAAACTTTTAACTGTGGGTTCTGCGTTTGCGCAAAACTGAGCGTCGCCCAGCCGATCGCTCCCGCGACGGCCACGGCCGTGAACATCAGAAACTTTTTCAAGCGCCTCCTCCCACCTGCGGCGGACGCTTCCCGATCACGCCCTTCATTTTCTTGCGATATTCCGGATACATGGTTTCGGCGCCGCCTCGCGTCGCTTCAAACGGCACTCCGTAGCGTTCGCCGAACTCGGTCAGAAACGGGTTCTTGCCCGGCAGGATGGTCGGCACCGTCCCCTTGCCGCGTTCGATTTCGCGCACCACTTCGCAGGGATACGGCGGGATCTGCTGATGTACGTCGAGCTCATAGTCGGTGGTGCGCACGAACGGCTCGGTAAGATACACGGGGTCCGTCACGATGGTCATCACTGTCAGCCAGTTGCCGTGGCGAATCCAGTGTTCCGTGAGACTGGCTTTCTCGCTGCGCGCTACACCATTGCGCCGCATATAGCCTTCTTTTAAGTGCGTGACTGTGGTGGTCAACACATCGCCATCCCACTTTGCGGTTGTGAAACCCGCCCAAGTGTAAGGAGCTTCTGCAGGAGGATGCGGACGTCCATCCAGATAAATCGGACGGTCGACAGACCGCAGCCACTCGGCGTGAAACGCCGTGATCTCGCGCGTCACCGGGTCCACTTCTTTCGAGATGCGCAGATTCGACGGACCGCGCCAGATGTAGTCGGCCGAATGCGGACGGCACTGCCACTCCGGCAGCGTCATCATCGAAGCGCTCCAGGTGTCGGCGCGCATGCGTCCCGCCGCGTTGATCGGCAGCCCCAAATAGTCGCCCAGTTCAGGACCCGGCACACGCTCCATCTGATCTTCGTAAAAACGGGGCGCCCACTCGCCCGAAAAATCGACCTGCGCCACCGCCGGCACACCGATCAGCGCTAACCCCAGCGCCGCGAAACCCGCACATTTGGATCGAGTCACGTTCACCTCCAGACAAACATAGCACTATTAGTGATATTTCAGAAGGCCGTCACCTGTCAACTACCATTCAGACGCGCCACACCATTTTCAGCGTTACGATATCCTGACATGAGGAGTAGGATTGTGACTTCCTTCAAACGTGCGATCATCCTGGGGCCGCTGTTCGCCCTGTGGGCCTGCGCCCCTGTCTTCGCGCAGAAAGACATAGCCGGCGAGTGGGACAACCGCTTCGACGAAGATTTCCTGGAGCGCATCCCCGGCCCCGACATCGGCGATTACCTGGGCATCCCGCTCAACGATGCTGCGCGTCGGCACGCCGATAGCTGGGACGCTTCGCTGCTGACGCTGCCCGAGCATCAATGCAAGCCGCACCCCTCCGATTACGGCATCCGCGGGCCCGCGCAAATGCGCGTGTGGAAGGAAATGGACACGGTCGCCCAAACGCTGATCGCGTATCATACGCACATTTTCTGGCAAGCTCCCGAGCGCGTCATCTGGATGGACGGCCGCCCGCATCCGCCGGATTACGTGCCGCACACCTGGCAAGGCTTTTCCACCGGAAAGTGGGAAGGCGATGTGCTTACGATCACTACAGATCATCTTAAAACTGGCTGGATACGCCGCAACGGGATTCCGCGGAGTGAGAATGCCGTCATCACGGAGCATTGGGTGCGCCACGGAAAATACCTGACCGTCGCGACTATTGTGAACGACCCGGTCTATTTGACGGAACCCTTCATCCGCACTACCGACTTCGTCGCAAACCCGGATCAGCAGATTCCGGCGTATCCCTGCGAGTCCGTGGTTGAAATCGACCGGCCGCAAGGCACCGTGCCGCACCACCTGCCCGGCACCAACCCGTTCCTCGCAGAATTCGCGCAGCGCTACGGCGTGCCAGTGGAAGCCACCCGCGGCGGCGCAGAAACCATGTACCCGGAATATCGCATGAAGATGAAAAATTTCCCAAAGACTACCAAGGCGGCGCAATGATCAGCCGTAAACTTTTGACGTCGGTCGCGGTGGCCGCCTTTCTCAGCGTCGCGCCCGCGCAGCAGAACGCACCCGCCGAATTGCACACGCTGCACGTGCAAGGCAACGTCTATATGATCGTAGGCGCGGGCGGCAACGTCACCGTGCAGACCGGCGACGACGGAATTTTGCTCGTGGATTCCGGTCTTCCGGGCAACACCGATAAGCTGATCGCCGAGGTCCGCAAGATCTCTAAAGGCCCCATCCGCTATCTGATCAACACCCACGTTCACCCGGATCACGTCGGCGGCAACGAGAAAATCTTCCTGGCCGGCAGCACGATTACCGGCGGCAACGTTACTGGCGACATCCAGGATGCCGGCGTCGGTGCCACCATCATCGCGCACGAAGCGGTTCTCAATCGTATAAGCTCCGCCACGGGCAACCAAGTCATGCCTGCCAAGGCCTGGCCCAGCGACACCTACTTCACCCGGGAAAAGAAACTGTTCTTCAACGGCGAGGCGGTTCTGCTCACCCACATTCCCGCAGCCCACACCGACGGCGACACCATGGTGTACTTCCGCCGCTCCGACGTCATCAGCGCGGGCGATCTCTACGTCACCACCAGCTACCCCATCATCGATCTGCAGCGCGGCGGCAACATTCAAGGCATTCTCGAAGCGCTGAACCGCATGATCGACATCAGCGTCCCCGCCGACAAACAAGAGGGCGGCACCTATATTATTCCCGGACACGGACGCGTGGCCGATCAAGCCGATCTGGTCGAGTATCGCGACATGACCACCATCATTCGCGACCGCATCGCTGACGGCGTAAAGAAAGGTCTCTCACTCGATCAGGTGAAGGCCACGCAGCCCACGCTCGACTACGACGGTGTCTACAACAAACCCGGCGGCTTCTGGACCGCGGACCAGTTCATCGAAGCCGTCTACAAAAGTCTGAGCGCGAAAAAGTAGGGACGCAACCATGAATCAAAAACTCGGCATTGCAGCAATCCTCGTGGCTTCCTTCGCGATGGCGCAACCGCCCGCCGGGCCGCCGCCGCGCCTGTCGGCGAAGGACGCCGCCCCTGAAGACATCACTGGCTACTGGGTATCGATCGTCACGGAAGACTGGCGCTGGCGCATGCTGACTCCGGCCAAGGGCGACATCACCAGCATTCCCTTGAATCCCGAAGGTCGCAAGACTGCGGAGGCTTGGGATCCCGCGAAAGATGAAGCCGCCGGCAATCAGTGCAAAGCCTACGGCGCTCCCGGCCTGATGCGTCTGCCCACTCGGCTGCACATCACCTGGCAGGACGACAATACTTTGAAAGTGGAAACCGACGAAGGCACGCAAACGCGCCTCTTTCATTTTGGAAACTTCGCTATGGCAGCCGGCTATGTGCCGCCGCAACCGTCCCGGCAAGGCGTCTCGATTGCCGAATGGGACGTCAGTCATCCCACCTTCATGGGCTTCGCACCGCCTCCCCCGCCCGCGGGAGGAAAGCTGCCGGGCTCGTTGAAAGTGACTACCAACAGGCTACTTCCCGGCTATCTGCGCAAAAACGGCATCCCTTACGGCGCGGGCGCCACGCTCACCGAATATTTCACGCGTACCAACGAAGCCAACGGCGATTCCTGGCTCCTGCTGACCAGTATCGTCGAAGATTCGCAGTACCTGGCCAGCGATTTCCTGACCAGCGATCACTATAAGCGTGAAGCCGACGGTTCCAAATGGAATCCGTCGCCCTGCCAAGCGAGGTAAACATGAAAATCATCGATCACAACACCATCACCGAAGTCGCCGTCGAGCAGATGGCGTCGACGCCAGATCCGCGCTTGAAAGAAAATCATGGCGTCGTTGACGCGCCACCTGCACGCCTTCGCGCGCGAAGTGGATCTCAAGCCGGAGGAATGGCTCGAAGGAATCAAGTTCCTCACCGCGGTAGGCCAGAAGTGCACGCCGCACCGTCAGGAGTTCATCCTGCTCTCCGACACCCTGGGGATGAGCAGCCTTGTGAACGCGCTGCACGACCGGCGCGCCGTCGAGGCCAGCACCAAGTCCAGCTTGCTAGGGCCGTTCTATCGTCAGGACCTGCCGGCTCGCAAACTAGGCGAGTCGATCGCAGGAAATCCAACGCACCCGAAGTCACGCTCTATGGACGCGTCACCGATGCGACAGGCCGCGGCATTCCGAACGCGAACGTCGAGATCTGGCAGCCAGACGAAGAAGGCTATTACGATCTGCAAAAAAACGACCCCTCTGAGATGGACCTGCGCGGTAAATTTCAGACCGACGCCGATGGCCGCTATCACATACGCACCATTGTTCCGTGCGGCTATATGATCCCGATGGATGGCCCCGTAGGCGATATGATCCGTGCGCAGAAGCGGCACGGTTACCGCCCCGCACACATTCACTTCCTGGTCTCCGCGCCCGGCTACCGCGAGGTGGTGACGGCGCTCTACGTCGCGGGTGATGAGCATCTCGACACCGACACCGTCTTCGGCCCGGACGCGTCGCTAGTCGTGACAGTCGAGAAAAACGATCCGCTTTCGCCCATCCCGAATCTGCCCAGCCTGCACTTCGACTTTCAATTGGCGGCGGCGAAGCAGGACGGCTTGGGACGAGTCGGCGCCGACCCATCGCAGATTATGAACGACCGGCCACAAATCATCAGCGAGCCGGAAAGCGTCAGCCGCTAACGCTGACGTCCGCCGGATCATCCGCCGCTGTCGCCGTAAACGGCAGTTGAATTAAGAAACACGCACCTTCTTTTTGGTCCGGATCGGCCCACAGCTTGCCGCCGTGATCGAGAACAGTCTGATGCGAGAAAGCCAGTCCCAGACCGACTCCGTTCTTTTTGCCCGCGGTCACGAACGGCTCAAATAGCCGCGCGCGAATTTGCGGCAGGATTCCGGGGCCGGTATCCTGCACTCGAACGATCACCGACGCCCCCTCCACTCGCGCCGTGATGCGTAGCCGCCCCTGCTGGGGCATCATGCCGAGAGCATTGTCGATCAGATTCATGAAGACACGCTCCATGCGCGCACGCTCCAGCGGCAGCTCGATGTTTTCCGGCACGTCCATCTCGATCACCACCGACTGCGCCTCGGCCGTCGACCAAAACACTTCGCACGCCGCCGAGATAATGTCTTTCAGCCGGCAGACTTCGGCGCTGGAACTGCGCCCGCGCCCCGCGTCCACCAGTTCCTGCAACAGTTGCTGCATGCGCCGCGAGGAGCGATAGATGTTGCCCGCCAGCCGCTGCACCTGTCCCGTTGAAAGCTCACCGTCAATCAGCATCTCCGCGCCGCCATAAATCGCCGCGAGCGGATTCCGCAGATCGTGCACGATGGACGTCGAGAGCCGGCCGATGGTCGCGATGCGTTCCTGCCGGATTAATTCCTGCCGCCCTCCCTGTATCGAAGCGCACATGGCGTTGAACGCAGCGGCCAGACGCCCCAGTTCGTCGCGAGTGCCGCCATCCGGATCTTCCACGGGGACCCGGTAATCGTAATTGCCGTGCGCCACTTCGTCGGCGCCGCGATCCAATTCCCGCACTGGTTTCAGAATGCGCCGGGCCAAGCTATAGGTGAGCCACAATCCCACCAACACCGCGATCAACCACAGCAGCACGATATTGCGCCGCAACGCATCGATCCGCTGCCGCGCGCCTTCCGAAGAGCGCAGAATCCGCAGCTCGCCAATCGGTTTCCCGGCCACGTCCAGCAACGGCGTTCCCAACATCGTGTAAGGTGCGCCGCCGGCCTCGATTGATTCCGCACCTCCGACTTTCAAGGACGCCGCCTGCACACTCGCGCTGGCTCCCGCATCGAGCGTCGATGCCACCACCATCCCGCCCGAAAGAAAACAGAAATCGCTTCCGCCGGTAGACTCCTTCAGGCCGCGCGCGACCTCTGGATCAACCCGGTAACCGGCCACCAGCACGTTCAGCAATCCCATGCCGCGCCCAGCCTGCACGTAAACCGGCGTGACAGCGATCTGGTAAAGGTGTCCGCCCGCCTTCATGAATCCGGAAGTCTGTTTAGGAAAACTCGCGCCCGATTCGCGTACCACCGGCAAATCTTGCTTGAGAGAGTCATCCGCGTCTCCGCCCAGCGAAGCCAGCACTTTACCCTGAGGATCGGCCACTAAAAAAATCGCATCCTGATTCGAGATCTGTTTCCACAGCTCGCCCGCCGAATCGCGGATGGTTGCTTGATCGCCTGTACTGAAGGCCGCGCGCACGTCCGACATGCGGCTGATCACCAGGCTGACTGCCGCAAGCGTATCGGCGCGCGAGCGCCACAATGAATCATAGGCGCGGAAACTCGCCTGCACTTCTTCGTCGAGGCTGGCAGACATCGCGCGCGTGGCATTATCCTGGACGATCCAGCCCATCACCGCGAACAGCAGCGTCAAGGCGATGGACGTCGAAAGCAGGATTTTCCAGAGCAAGGACAGCCGTGAAAACGATGCCAGCATCACTTTTTCCCCGGATAAGTCGCCTGGTCCCCCGAGTCCGGCGGATACGCGTGGCCATACTTATTCTTATGAGGAATCGACAAATAGCCGCCCTCGGAAATCATCAAGCCCGCCAAGCTGGCTCCGTCCGGCCCCACGGTGACCTTGCGTTTCAACCCCTCCAGGGTAGCTTCGCTCGCGCGCTCGTGAAACACCGTGAGATCGTAATCGCCCGGCGGCACATTCGAAATCTCGAATGCGCCATCGCGTTTGGTAGTGGCAAAGTACGGGCTGCCTAACACTACGATCACCGCGCTCATCGACGCGTGGATATTGCAAAACACCCGCACCACACCCTCGCGCGCGAAACGCAAGGACCGCGTGGTTCCCGGCGGATACAACCCGATGTCGAACACCTGGCCGCTATAGCTCGAAAAAGCGTTGTGAAAAATAGGATCGGCATTGGGAAAGTCGACGACTGAACCCGCGGCTACCGCCAGCACATGCGGTGAAAATGTTTTGTCCTTTTGCAGCATGACCGAGTGCTTATCCGTGGCCGAAGGTATTGTGCCATCAAGCGGCTTGAGCGCAATCACCACGCCCGAATAATCCTTGCGGTTCCGCACCGCGGGATCGCGCGAATCCCGCAGTTCGACGCGACCCGACACCGTCGCGGCGCCGAGCGCCAACGTCGCCAAGCTAAAACAGATAAGCCAGCGCAAGGTCATAGTGATTCACCAGCCGGAAAAGCCCTCCCACGTACGTGGTTCGCGCCTGGTTGGCCTCCAGACCCAGCAACACATTCGGACCCAAGCGGTATTGGGCATTCCCAGCGTATACAAAATTGCGGGCGATCTGCCCGGCCAGCAGATTCGCGGACGGATTGCTCTCCTGCCCGCCATACACATTCAAGGTCAGCCGCTTCGTTGCGAAATAGGAAAGTTGCGCCCAGCCGCCGGCGGTGGGTACGGCGACGAATTGTTCATTTCTGATCAGCGTAAATCCCTGGCGCAATCCACCCACTCCCGCCGCGTTCCTGCCGTTGAAGAAGGCACCGGTGAGCCGTAGTTTCGCCAGCGGCTGCAGCATCCAGTCGATCGTGAAAAGCCTGGAAGGTACCGATATGCCCGCCACGTGTGTCTCGCTCGCATGGAATCCCGGAGCAATTTCCACGCGCGCGCCCGAACCAAGCTTGCTCCAAAACTCGAAGCGGCCTTCGATTCCGGGGCTTGCCGTCGAAAGCGTCGCCTGGTACAGCGGACTCGCGCTTGCCGCCGGCTCGCTGGTCTGGTAAACGCTGGCCTGAGCTTTTACGCCCGCGTTATCGCCCATCGCGAACCGCTGTTCGAATCGCACCTGCGGGCTCCACAACCACAAGTTGCCTGCGGCGGTGAGGGGCGAAAAAGCCACCTGCGCCAGCGAATCCGGATCGCGCGGCGCAATCAACGGTTTGTCCTGGCCCGACCATCAGAGTGCTGTTTTTCCAATCTACTTCCAGACTGGCCACGCGCATCCGCACCAGATGGTTCAGCGAGCTCGCCGTGCCGCCCCACAAATCCAGATCGAGCGATCCCCGCACTTGCCCGCCCAAAACGCGCGGACCTTGAAAGCGCAGTCCAATGATGCTTTGGCTCAAGCCAGCCCCACCGCCCGATACGTTGTTCGACTGCGCCGCCATCAGCGGGTCCTGCGCACCCCCGCTGGCTCCGCTGTTTAGAAAGGAGTTGAACAACACCATGCCGGTCAGCGTCACCGGCATGCGCTGCGCGGCTTCGACTTTGGTTTGGGCGAGTTCCGCGGTTCGCTGCTCCTGCACCGCCATGCGCTCGTCGATGGGCGCAGGCGACACGTTCACCGGTGCTTCTTCGACCGGCCCCGGCGCGGACGCGCGCGCACCTGCGATTTCGGCGCGCAGCGCGTGCACCTCGTCGGCTAGGTTTCGGTTCTCGCGCTCCAGTTGATCCAGACGTTGCATGATCCGTTGAAACTCAGTCGGCTCCTGGGCCTGCAGAAGCATGGGAAACAGCAGCAAAATCACAGGCCAGCGTTTAGGAAGCATAAATCAATTGCTCCAGTCTGTTGCGAACTTCGATGGGTGAAAACGGTTTTTGAAAATAGGCGTTGGCGCCTAGGGCCTTCAGGCGCGAGGGAGTCCCCGGGTCGCTGTCGCCGCTGATCACTAGAATCGGCAGCGTACCCCGCCCTGGCCGCGAACGGACTGTTTCGATCAGCTCGAAGCCGTCCATTTGCGGAAGATGCAGATCCGTGATCACCGCGCAGATATCGCCAGCCGCGTGATCTTGCCCTAGGCAGTGCAGCGCCTCCTCGGCCGTGCGCACGATGCGCAGCCCCACGCCCGGCATCCTGTCCAGTGCAACTTCGAGTGCGTCGAGACCGAGGTCCGTGTCCTCGACGATAAGAACCGTGCGTGCCATCGGCGCCTACGGCAAGAAGCGGTATCCCACACCGTGCACCGTGAGCAAGTGCTGCGGCGCCCCCGGGTCGCGCTCCAGCTTCTGCCGCAACCGGACCACGTGCGCATCCACCGTGCGCGTGTTCGGAAAAGATTCGTAACCCCACACGGAATTCAGAATCATATCGCGGGAAAGCGCCCGGTCGGGATTATGCAGGAAATACGTCAGCAGATTATACTCCGCGCGCGTCAACTTCATTTCTTCGTTTTTCTTGGTCACCACACGGCGCGTGAGATCCACCTGCACGTCGCCGAAGGAAAGCACTTTGGTCTCTTCCGTCGACGAACGCCGCAGCAGCGCCCGGATCCGCGCCAGCAACTCGCGCGTGCCGAAAGGCTTCACTACATAATCGTCCGCGCCGATTTCCAGCAGCAAAACCTTATCCATTTCATCCCCGATCGCGCTGAGCACAATCAGCGGCGTCTTCATCCCCGCGCCGCGCATCTGTTTGCAGACTTCAATCCCGCTCAAACCCGGCATCCGTAGATCCACCAGTACCAATCGGGCTGCAAGGCCATCGCCTGCTTGATGCCGGCCCTCCCATCCTCGGCCAGCGTCGGGCGGAAACCTTCCGTCTCCAGCATCAGGCCAATGGTATCGCGCAGCGCCGCATCGTCATCGATAACCAAAACTGTTTTCATGGCTTCAACCCTTACTGTAGACGGCCATACGCTTTCTGGCGACCCACTTTGGTACCGGCCAAGATTTGTTTACAAGTATTTTACAAATCCTTCACGACTCGGCCGGAAACGAAGTCTACACTTGCCCTTAACGGGGGTTGTAAACGGGCAAGTGGCATTTTAGGGGTGCCCTTGCCCACCGTTATCTCCGTCTTCCCGCATAATAGCGATTACATGCGGACCTTCCGATTGACCCTCGAATACGACGGCTCCAAATTCTCCGGCTGGCAGGCACAAATAAACGCCCGCAGCGTCCAAGGCGACTTGCAGCGCGTCGCGGACGAACTCTTTGGCGTCGAAGTCGACCTGCAAGGCGCCGGACGCACCGACGCTGGAGTTCATGCCGTCGGCCAGGTGGCCCATATCAAGGTGCGCAAACTGCGTGACGACCTGCCCCCCGTCCGCATCCTGCGCGAGCTGAACGATCGCCTGCCCTCCTCCATCGCCGTGCTCGAATGCGTCGAAACCGCGCCAGCGTTTCACGCCCGCCACGACGCCGTATCGCGAGCTTACTTTTATCAGATCTCGACGCGCAAGACCGCACTCTCCAAGCGTTTTGTATGGTGGATCAAGCAGCCCTTGGACGTCGCCAGAATGCAGGCCGCCGCGACACTGATCCCCGGCCGCCATAACTTCGTCTGCTTCCGCGCGGCGGACCCGTCGCGACCGGGCGAATCCACTACCGTAGTGGTGACTTCCGCCGAAGTGGGCGTCGACGACAACCTGATCGTGTTCCGCATCGAGGCATCCCACTTCGTCTGGAAGATGGTGCGCCGCCTGGCGGGCACGCTGGTGAAGGTGGGGCTCGGGGAGGTGAGTGTCGAAGAATTCGCCAGTCTGCTGACCGGTAGAAAGAACCCTAACCTCGACGTAGCCGCATGGACCGCTCCAGCCTCAGGCCTGTTTCTCGAAGCTGTGCGCTACTAGCGCGCAGCCTTTTTGCGTCTTCCGATGCAGGACCGTTTCGATCAGCCCCACAGTCCAACACATAGGGCATCCTCGAAAGCACAGCAGCGCACCAACAAGAGGTGCCAGCGTCCACCAACCCAACACTGCCGAGTAGCGAAGCCCCACAGTCAACAACCCAAAACCCAGGGCTCCGCGGAAAATATGCTCCACGACGCTCCGGCTGCTAAACATACACTATTCCGCGGCGGCCCGCTGGTCTCCGCCCAGCAAACTCCGGATTTCCGCTTCATACATGTCTCTACCAACCAACCCCGTGTGCATGAAAGCGATCCTGCCATCCCGGTCAATGATGAAGGTAGTGGGCAGTGAATCCACGTCTCCGTAGGATTTGGAAACCGCATCGTTGCCCACCACCACCGTGTAATCGATCTTTTTCTCCGCAAGGTAGGGCTTGACGGATTTCCACCCGTCATCGTCGAGCGAGACCCCCAGCACCACTAGTCCACGGTCCTTATAAGTCTTGTTGAACTCGATGAACCAGGGAATCTCCACCTTGCACGGCCCGCACCAGGTGGCCCAGAAGTTGAGCAGCACCACTTTGCCCTTATAGTCCGCCAACGAAACCTTCGCGCCGTTAGCATCCGCCAGGGTGAAATTCGCAGCCGGTTTCCGGTCCAGATGCTCCGCCGCCGGCGCGCCCTTTGGCGCTGAAGAACAGCCCACCGCCAGCCCGCTGATCAGCAGCAGGCTGGTCCACAGAGTGCTTGTAATTTGAGTCGGCAAAGTGATGCTCCGCTCGTTACTTCTTCATTGTGATATTGGAGACCATGATGGTATCGCCTTTCATGTCCCCCGTGAGTTGCACCGTGTGGCCCGCATGAACTTGCAGCAGCCCCAGATCCTGGTTGGAAATTTTGTAGACTTTCCCGTCGCTGACAAAAACGTACTTGCCGCCGCCCTTTACGCAAGCGAGCGTGCAATCCCGATCGGTCATCCCGGCATGGCCGGAAATCATTTTCGCGTGACTCGTACCACACATACTGTCGCTAATCTGGCCCGTCCAGGTCGCATCCGCGGCAGCGGCAAACGACGCGAAGGCGGCCAGCAGGCCGAGACAACACAGGCTCTTCAAAATTTTCTTCATGGTAGAACTCCTTTTGGCCTCCCTAAGGGAGCTGGTTTTCACTTTACACTAATTACTTCGCAGGCTGAACCCCGCGGGTTACGGGTAGCCTCCGCGTAACTTTAGAACCTTTACGATCGAAGTAAAAAATAGTGGGCTATCCGGTGCGTCTGGCCAATGTTGTCACAAGCGGTTCCGGGACGGTGCGCCTGAGCGAAGACCGGCTCCGCGACCTCATGGTTCGCTACCAGCAGGGTGACGCCGTTGCGGTAGAAACCCTGGTGACCAACTTGTCGCCCGCGTTGCTCCGCTTCTGCTGGGGAGCCGGGATTTCACGTAGCGACGCGGAGGATCTGCTGCAGGATTGCTGGCTGCGGATCCATCGCGCCCGCCACACTTACCTGCCGTCAGAACCTCTGCTGCCGTGGATCTTCGCGGTCGCCCGGCATACGCGCCTGGATGCCTATCGCCGCCGGCGCCGTCTGAGATCGCGCGAGGTGCTGGTCGCCGTAGGTCCCGAGCCGCCCAGCGCCGCCCCGGCGCCGGAAAGCGATGTCATGGACCTGGTGAACCGGCTGCCCGACGGCCAGCGCGAAGTGATTTTGATGTTGAAGGTGCTGGGCATGAGCCTGGAAGAGGTTGCCGGCGCTACCTCCTCCACGGCCGGAGCAATCAAGCAGAAGGCGCACCGGGCCTATGCAGCGCTGCGCCGCATGCTGGCGCCCGGAAGTTCAGTTTGAAAAGGATAATCTATGGCGGAGCTACAATTACCAGACCCCCAGATTGACCAGAAAATCGACCGGCTACTGAAGCTTGTTCCCGCGCCGGAGCTGTCACCGGAACTCCATCGTAAACTGAGCGGCGCCCTGGAAGCCTCTCTCCAGCCCGTGAAGCTCCTGCCGTCGACCCGTGTGTTGGTGGTTCAGTTTGCGTCGATATTTCTGATTTTTGCCGCGGCCCTGATCGCAACCATGGGAGTTAGCGGATTCCGCACGCTGCATGCCTGGCAGGCGCTGGGTATCGTCGCCATCCTTGCGGTCGGCGTGTTGCTTCTCTCGCTGGTTCTGGCCTGGCAAGTCCGCCCGGGAAGTCTGCAGAAATTTCCCGCCGCGCTCTCCTGGGCCTCTTATGGAGTGGGTTTCTTGACTGGCGCGGCCCTGTTGTTCCCCTGGCGGGGAGCCGAAGTGTTTGTTTCGCGCGGATGGCCCTGTCTGCTGACCGGATCGGCCGTGGCAATTCCCGGCGGCATTCTGTTCTGGCTGATCGCCCGCCGCGGCGTTCCCCTCTCGGCTGGCGCTTTTGGAGGCACGCTGGGTGCGATCGCCGGTCTTCTGGGTCTCACCGTGCTTCAGTTTCGCTGCATCCATCAGGACGCCGCCCATGTCATGGTCTGGCATGGAGGGGTTCTGGCCGTGTCCATCGCGGCTGGTGTTCTGCTTGCCCGTATGATAGAACGGAACGATAAGGAGTAAATCACCATGAAGTCTTTGTATCGGATTCTGAGCGTCGCGGGCCTGCTGGCCGGTTTGACCTGCGTCGCTTCCGCCGCCCAAGTGCAGGGCATCTTGATGGACAAGATGTGCTCCGCGTCAGCCGTCAAGCAAGGACAAGCGTTCGCAACCAAGCACGATACCAAGTGCGCGCTGGAGCCCGATTGCCAGAAGACTGGGTACGGCGTATTCACCGCCGATAACAAGTTCCTGGCGCTCGATGCCGCCGGCAACGCCAAAGCCGCCGCCGCGTTGAAGGCCACCAAAAAAACCGATAACCTCAAAGTCACCGTCGAAGGCGAGGTTACCGGAGACACCATCAAAGTCGCCAGCTTGAAGCTGCAGTAGATGGATCACAGATTCCGCTCGTCCATTCTCGCGATCCTGCTCGCGCTGCCGGTGGCAGCCCAGTCCGCTAAAACCTGGACCGCACCCCGCACAGCGGACGGTCAACCGGATCTTCAAGGGGTCTGGTCCAACCCCACCATTACGCCCTTCGAACGCCCCGCCGAATTCGCCGGGAAAGCCACGCTCACCGAAAAGGAAGCCGTTGAACTCGAAGCGCGCGCGGCCAAGGCCCGCGTCGACGGCCCTCCCAAGGAAGGTGATCCCGGCAGCTACAATCAGGCTTGGTTCGACTCAGGAACTAAAGTCGTGTCCACGCGCCAAACTTCATTGGTGGTCGACCCGCCCAACGGCAGAGTACCCGTGAAGCCGTCCGCCGAAGCCAAGCGCGATTACGACCTCGCCCACGCCTCCGACTCCTGGGAATACATGAGCGTGTGGGACCGCTGCATCACCCGCGGCGTCCCCGCCGGAATGTTCCCGGCCGGCTACAACAACTCCTATCAGATTTTGCAGACTCCCGGCTACGTGGTGATCTTCTACGAAATGATCCACGAAACCCGCATCATTCCCGTGGACGGCCGCCCGCACCTGCCGGCCAGCGTACGTCAATGGAATGGCGACTCACGCGGCCATTGGGAAGGCAACACCTTGGTAGTCGACACCACCAATTACAACGGCAAAGGTTGGATTGCCACCAGCGCCGCTACCGGACGCATCAAAGGAATTCCGCAGAGCGAGGCCTTGCACGTAGTCGAACGCTTCACGCGCGCCGGCCGGAACACCATTCTCTACAAGGTGACCATTGACGATCCCAATGTGTACACCCAACCGTGGACGTTAGCGATCCCCTTAAGCCGCGAAGAGAATTACAAGATCTACGAATACGCGTGTCACGAAGGCAATCATGCCATCGAGAACGTTCTCGGCGCCGGCCGCGCCGCTGAAGCCGCGGCGAAGAAGTAATCTAGCGGCCCGGCCCCGCCAGTTCCTTGTGCATGAAGTAACTGATCTCGATGGGCGTGTCGTCCATCGATTTCACCGCCAGCAGGATCTGATAGTAACGCGGCAGCTTCCCATCCGCTTTCCGCATGCGCGCCACGATGCTGCGCGCCAGGATGGGGTCTGTGAAAGCCTCCACGCCCGCCGTCGGACTGAAGGCGTTGGTCCCCGCCAAGTACAACACGTCGCCCTTGCCGTGAACCCCTGGCGCATGCGTGATCAACGTGTAGCTGTCATCCACCGTGCTTTTCGCCGAGCGCGGCGGAGGGTTAGCTAAGAAATGCCGGCTCTCCGCTCACCGGATGAAGAATGCGGATCCCCTCTGGCTCCAGTACCAGTTCTTCCTTCAACGGCAACGCTTGAAGCTGCCGGTTCCCGGAAGGCGGCCCCAGGAACACTAGGTTGCCCATAATAATGTCCGGCATCGAAAGTTCTTCGCTGCTGGTCACGTAGACGTTCTGCTTGCGATCCGCCAGGAACTGGCCCAGCAGGAACGCCCCATTCGCGGTCGAAACCCCCGTCAAATTCCCGGACTGCTGCGTAGCCAGGACCACCACCAGCGGCCGGTCCTGCGATAGCAGCGGTGCCCACA
The DNA here is from genome assembly GCA_963760575.1 of Bryobacterales bacterium. Taxonomy (GTDB): domain Bacteria; phylum Acidobacteriota; class Terriglobia; order Bryobacterales; family Bryobacteraceae; genus Palsa-187. The sequence goes on along the minus strand of CAVXEM010000059.1, from coordinate 251,420 downwards.
ATTCCCGCAGCTCGGGTGTCCACGTAGTCGGCGGCGTCAGAGTCGCCGTAGTGCGCTCCACTTGCCGCAGCCGCAATCCGAAATAGGACGCGAATGCTACCGCCGCCAGCAGCAATGCAGCCAGCAGAATTAAGGTCCGCTTGCTCGCGGGAGGCGCGGGGATCTCGATAATCTCCGGCTCCACCGCGGCTTCCGGTGTTACCACCGCCGGCCGCTGCTCGAAGGTGACCTTGAACGCTCCCTTCGGCAGATCCACGATGATCGGATCGGTGATGCCCTCGGTCCTGTAATATTCAGCAAGCTTCTGCCGCAGCCGCGCCATATGCATCCGCACCACGGATTCCTGCCGCGGATCGTAGGACTCCGGCTTCGCAAACACGTCCAGCCCGACGGTATATTCTTTTAGGTTGTCCGCCTCGCCCGAAAGCGATTTTTCCGCCAAGTAGTTCAGCAGATTGCGATGGACCTCAGAGGTGCGGAGGGCCTTGCTTTGGAGAATCCGCCGGACTTGGGCGAGATTCGTTTCTGTCTCAACAACCATTGGTCTGTCTGCCAGCTACTGCGCGGGTGCCAGCACGAAATCGAATTCACAGGTGCAGAACGGGGGTTCCGCGCCGAATTTCTGCGCCGCGGCGTCCTTGGTTTTGTGCTCCGTGAACTCCGTGATCAGCGAATTCTTGACCCCGAACACCGCGTCTCCATCCAGATATTTGTCGATCGAGTCGAACACGTGCGTGGTTACCGGCGAGTAGCCCGGAGCCGATACCACGAAGTGCACATGCGCGGGACGCCACGGATGCCGGTTGGTGGCGGCAAGCATTTGTCCCACCGGACCGTCTGAAGGTATTTGATACGCCACCGGGCGCGTCGTCACCACCAGATAACGTCCGTCCTTGTCGGTTTTAAATTTGCCGCGCATATTCATTTCACTGAGCGATGCGTCCTGCACATCGTACAGTCCGTCCGCTGCGGCCTGCCAGACGTCCAACTCGGCGCCGGCGATGGGTTTACCGTGCAAGTCCAGCACGCGACCCGAGATATAACTGACCATGCCGTGACGGTCCGCGCCAATGATGCTGTCGCCGTATTTCTTGTCCGGTGCTCCCTCGCGGTGGAACGGTCCGAAGACGGTCGATTCCGTTGCGCCCGCGGGCTTGCGGTTGCTAATCAAATCGGTGACCATCGAAACACCCAGCGTGTCGGAAAGCAAGATGAATTCCTGGCGCCGGTCACTGCACATCTGGCCCGTCTTGGTGAGGAACTCAATGCCCTTCCACCACTCCGACTCCTGAAGCTGAACATCTTTCAGAAACGCGTGGATGTGCTTCACCAGACTCTGCATGATCTGCTTCAAGCGGGGGTCTTCGGTACCGTCAAACCGGCGGAGTACCTCGGCAGTGATATCGTCTTCAGTTGTAGGGCGGACTTTAGTTGTTGCGGTAGACATGATGATTTCCTTCCCTGGAAAAACCGGGGGCCGGCTGAGGATAGACCCAGCCGCCCTTAAATTATAGTCCCAAGGCGGGATTGCGTCGCCACCCGAATGGCCAGCGTTAAAATGGCCCTCCAGGCCCGCGTTTGATGCTCGCGATCACTTGCCGCTCTTCCTTGTGGGGGTCATTGACCACCTTGCACTGGTTGTCCAGCACCATCGTCGGGCGCGTAGTCGCATTGTAAGCCGGCCAGCTTCCCACGCCCTTGCCGCTAGGGTTGCCGGTGCGCGCGAAATTCGCCCATGCTTCGCTCATTTTGTCTTGCAAGGCATAGCGATCCTCGCCAGTGCCGGTCATGGTTTTGGCCAGGTCCACGTTCGCGAACGCAAACGGAATCTCCAGCGTGTGATATGACTTCATCTTTCCCTCGCGCACCGGCGAACGCCACGAGAAATAGTACACGTAAGCCGGGGCTTTCGCCTGCGCCACTTTGCGGTCCGCCTCCGTCAGTACCATGGAGCGGACGCCAACGTCGGCTGTCGCCTTCATGAACACATCGATGTCGCTGATGTTCTTATGAACTTTCTTATAAACGTCGATGACTTTGGCGGTATCGGCATCATCGGCGCGCAGAAATTTCTTCAGATTCTGCATCAGTCCCGCATCGTCCAGCGGATCGAGCGAGTAAGGAAACAGCGGGCCGCCCGCAAAGAAACCCATTTCGGTTTCAGTGCTGCCGAGCAGCATCGGTACCATAGCCGAGGTGTCAGGAGCCGTCGGATCGAAAGGATTTGTGGGCAGTGTTTTGCCGTCCACTACCGGACCGAACGCCGCACCCGCCGGCCCGCGTAGCGCCGCAATCACCTTGTCCATCGGCATTTTCTGGAGTTCATCAACCTGATTGGGTTTCAAACCCAGAGTTGCCAGAAATGCCGTCGCACCCTTGGTCGCGACATCCGGAGGAGTGCCGCGCAGCGCGGCGCCGCTTTGCACGATGGCCCGGTGGAACAATCCCTTGGCTGAGGGCATCGCCAGCAACGTGCTCACTTTTCCGCCGCCGCCAGACTGCCCGAAGATGGTCACATTTCCTGGGTCTCCGCCAAACCTGGCGATGTTGTCGCGCACCCATTCAAGCGCCGCCACAATATCCATCTGGCCTACATTGGAAGACTGCGCATACTTCGCACCGCCGATCTCGGCCAGATACAGATAACCGAACGCGTTCAAGCGATGATTGACACCCACGACCACTACATCCTGCTTGTGCGCCAGATTCGCGCCGTCGTAAATGCTGAAGCTGGCCGCGCCTCCGACGAATCCTCCGCCATGCAGCCACACCATCACCGGCCGCTTGCCCGCGCCAAGGCCTTGTGACCAAACATTCAACACCAAGCAGTCCTCGCTGAGAGGTTCCTTGGGATCCGTGGCCAGAACCTCCGGTGGCTCGATACCCGGCATCACCTGCGGCGAACGTCCCCCGAATTGAACGCATTCTTTCACGCCAGCCCACGGCTTGGGCTTCGCCGGAGGCATGAAGCGCCCCGCGCCGGCAGTCGAAGCGCCATACGGCACGCCCCGAAAACCGTAGACTTTGTCTTTCGCAAATCCGCGAATTTTCCCAGCGGTCGTTTCGACCGTCGGCGCGGCGTCGGCGCGTAATGCACCGGCCATCATGCCAGCCAATGCGCTGCGTTGGATAAATGTTCGGCGTTTCATCGTGCCGATTATACTATGCTGACTCTTATGCCCAATGTCAGCCATCTGGAATGCAGCCTCTGCGCCCAGCGCTTTGAGGCCAACCAGATTCACAACCTTTGCCCCTGCGGCGGCGCCCTGCTGGTCCGCTACCATCTCGACGCCATTCGACAACTGTGGACTCGTGATTCGCTTGCCCAAGCCAAGCCAGACCTGTGGCGTTATTGGCCGGTTTTACCGGTAACCAGACGCGAATCGATTGTTTCGTTAGGCGAAGGCATGACGCCGCTGATCGAGACCAAACGCCTAGGCGCAGCAGTTGGAGCCAGCGATCTCTGGGTCAAGGATGAAGGTCTCAACCCGACCGGCTCCTTCAAAGCCCGTGGCATGACCGCCGCAATCTCCATGGCGCGTGAGTTGGGCATCACCAAAATCGCCGTTCCCTCAGCCGGCAACGCCGCCAGTGCCGCCGCCGCCTACTCCGCCGCGGCTGGCATCGAAGCACACATTTTTATGCCGATGGATGTCCCGCAGGCTAATTTCATTGAGTGTAAAGCCCTGGGCGCACACGTGACGTTGGTGAACGGCCTGATCAGCGATTGTGCCAAGATCGTCACCGAGCGAAAAGATCAAGAAGGCTGGTTCGATGTCAGCACGCTCAAAGAGCCCTACCGCATCGAAGGCAAGAAAACCATGGGCTACGAAGTAGCGGAACAATTCGACTGGAAGCTACCCGACGCCATCTTTTATCCCACCGGCGGTGGGGTGGGCCTCATCGGCATGTGGAAAGCATTCGATGAACTCGAAACCCTGGGCTGGATTGCCAGCAAAAGACCTAAGATGATCGCCGTGCAAGCCGCAGGCTGCCAGCCCATCGTCCGCGCTTTTGAACGCGGCGACCGGCGCGCCGAGTTCTGGCAGGGCGCGTCCACGGTCGCGGCGGGATTGCGCGTGCCCAAACCCCTGGGAGACACACTCATCTTAGACGCCCTGCGCGCCAGCGGCGGAACTGCGATTGCAATCGACGATGAAGAAATTATCGATTCCGGAATCGAACTGGCATCGCTCGAAGGTATCTTCGCCGCTCCCGAAGGCGCCGCCTGTGTTGCCGCGCTCCGCAAACTGCTGGCGAGTGGTTTTCTCAAGCCCAGTGAGCGGATCGTCATCTACAACACCGGCTCGGGCCTGAAGTACCTGGAGACCTACGCTCAGCGTTATCCGCGCAATGCCGTTTAGCTGCCAAGCCACTGCATGAAGTTCGAGCCTACGTTCGTGAATTCGAATGCGTGCAAGCCGAGGTGGCTAGCGAGTTCCTTGCACGCCAGAATTCCGCGCACGCTATTGCCTTTGGCATCCAATCGCGGCGAATACACGGCGATCCCCAACTGCCGATTCACTACCGCAATGATGCCTCCTCCTACGCCGCTTTTGGCTGGAAGGCCTACCCGGTACGCCCATTCGCCTGCGTGATCGTATAGCCCACATGTGAACATCACGGTCAGCGTGTCCTTGATGAAGTTGAAATCGAAAATCCGTTCCTGCGTCAGCGGATTCGTTCCCATGTTCGCCAGCGTCGCCGCCATCATCGCCAGGTCTTGCGCGGTCACCAGCAGCGAGCACTGGGAAAAGTATTGGTGCAGCGTGTGATCCACTTCCGGGTCGATGATGCCGCAGTTCAGCATGAGATAGGCAATCGCTCGGTTACGATTTCCGGTAGCGTCTTCGGACGCGTACACCGATTCGTCAATGCGCAGCGGCCGGCCGGCGGCCCCGGCCATTTTTTCGATGAATGTGCGGACACCGGACTCGCGCGAATCCTTCTTTATCATGGAGGCGATCGCGATGGCTCCGGCGTTGATCATCGCGTTGTAGGGCCGCATGGTCTTCGGCTCCAATTCGATGGAGTTGAAGGCATCACCGCTGGGTTCCACGCCCACGTGTTCGAGTGTCCGGTCGCGCCCAAACTCTTCGAGTGCCATCTGAAACGCGAAAGGTTTGCAGATGGATTGAATGGTGAACTCGTGCCGCGAGTCTCCAGCGCTGAAACACTCCCCGTCCACCGTCACCATCGCGATGCCGAAATGCCGGGGATTGGCCTTGGCGAGTTCGGGAATGTAGCTTGCAACTTCGCCTTCTTCAATATCTTTGTACTTCTCGTAAACGTCTTCGATGACTTCTTGGACGTGCGAAAAAGAGGACACGCAGTTCGCTCCCGATGGCTGATTTTAAGGAGGCGCACTAGCGGAACGCGGCTGGCGGCTAAACGGGGTACTCCCTGAGAAAACCAAGTTTAACAGAAACGGTCGCGCCGCTGTGGGTCCGGCTGCGATCAGAATCCAATTCGACGCTTAGGCTTGCCGGGTGGATCAATGAGCTTCTTAATGGCTTTAAATATGGCTTGAATTTCGTCATCATGTGCGTCGTACTTGCGCTCCAGCGTCTGCAACTTCTGCGCGAGTATCTTATGACTCGCCGCATACCTCCGCAATTGCACAAACGCCCGCATGATCGCAAGATTCACTTGTGTCGCGCGTGCACTGGTGAGAACGGAAGACAGCATGGCAACGCCTTCCTGCGTGAAAACGTAGGGTAAAGAACCTCCCAAACTGCGCCGCGATGGTATCACATTCTGTGATACCAACGTTTCGGCTTCCTCAGCCGTGAGCCGAAACATGAAGTCTTCCGGGAAACGATCAAGGTTGCGCTTAACCTGTTGCCGCAGAGCGATGGTTTTGACGCGGTACAACGCAGCCAGGTCGCGATCCAGCATGACGTTAAAGTTTCGAACGGGGTGGATCCGGCGTTCGACAAGCCGCACGGTTAAGGGAAGGTTCGACGGTCTGGCCACGTAATTAAGTGCATCGGCCAGGTAAAAACTCTCAGGGCAGAATTGGATGCTGCGCCTCGCCCGTTGGTATCACATTCTGTGATACCAACGATGCCGCCTTGTTCCAAGACACCCCAAAAGGAAACGGCCCCGCTTCGTCAGCAAGGGCCGTCGTCGATTAAGAGTGACAACTATCGTTTGTAGAACGGCGGAATCTGCGCGTCGTAGTTGATGAAAATGGACTTCGCATCCGTATAGTCATGGATCGATTCCACGCCCATATCACGGCCATATCCGGATTCGCCCACGCCACCAAACGGCGACCCCGGACTCACGCGCTTATAGCAGTTCACCCACACCATGCCGGAGCGAATCTGTGCGGCCACGCGGTGCGCGCGCTGCAGACTGTTGGTCCACAAGCCGCCACCCAGGCCATAGACAACGCCGTTAGCGATCTCCATCACTTCAGCTTCGTCCTTGAAGCGCGTGACGGTCACGAAGGGCCCGAAGACTTCTTCCTGGCACACGCGATCGCTGGGCTTAGCTTCGACCACCGTGGGCTCCACATAATAGCCCTTGGCGAGGTCCGGATTCGCCGGCGCTTTGCCGCCCGTCAGGATATTGCCGCCCTCTTGCTTCGCGACGTCCACATAGCTGAGTACCTTGTCGCGATGCCCAGCCGAAGTGAGCGGACCCATCTCGGTTGCCGGATCCAGCGGATTGCCCTGCTTGATTGACTTGGCCAGTTTCAGAAACTTCTCGAGAAATTGATCGGCGATCTTCTCATGCAGCAACAGCCGTGAGCCCGCGATGCAAGCCTGTCCCTGGTTGTGGAAAATAGCGAACGCCGATCCGCCCACTGCGGCATCGAGCGGCGCGTCCTCGAACACGATGTTGGCGCCCTTCCCGCCCAACTCCAATTGCACGCGCTTCAGATTGGTGGAGGATGCCTGCACAATCTTACGGCCCACCGGAGTCGACCCGGTGAAGGCGATCTTATCCACGCCCATGTGCTCGGCCAAGTGCTGGCCAGCGATGCTGCCACGCCCGGGAATCACGTTGATCACGCCCGGAGGAAAGCCGACGTCGGCCGATAGCTTGGCGATGCGCAGCGCGCTCAGTGGCGTCAATTCCGCCGGCTTCATCACGCAGCAGTTGCCTGCCGCCAGCGCCGGCGCCAGCTTCCAGCTCACAAACATCATGGGGAAATTCCACGGCACGATGGAACCCACCACGCCCACCGGCTCGCGCAGCACGTAGTTGTGGAAGCCGGGGTCCACTTGCACCACACGGCCATCGATCTTATCGGCGATTCCCGCCATATAGCGGAACGTGGCTACGGTGCGGAAGATATCCAGGTTGTAGGTGTCGCGAATGGGATGTCCGGTATCCAGGCTCTCCAGCGTGCACAGATATTCGCGATCCGCTTCAATCGCATCCGCCAGTTTGAAAATCAGGCGCCCACGCTCGGAGGCCTGTAGCTTCTTCCATGCCGGTAACGCCTTGCGTGCCGCTTCAACCGCGCGATCCACATCCTTCGTGCCCGCTTCGGAAATCTCGCACAGCAGGCTGCCGTCGTGCGGGTTCAAAACCTTGCAGCGTCCGCCGTCGATCGCATCCACGAACTCGCCATTGATGAACAGCCGGGTTTCGATGTCGATCTTAGGGGTTACTTCTACACTGGTTGCCATTCCAAATACTCCTTTATAAATGCTGATACCAAAAAATAATGCGGGGCGCGGCCTTCCCTCAGGCCGACGTACGCCCCGCTTTCGAGTGCCTTAAAACTCTACTGGATAAGGCGGCAACTCGCCCGAGGAATAGCGTTTGGGCAGCGAGCCGTCGTTGTTTTCCCAAACCACCAGAATGGAGCGTTTGGGAGAATATCCACGATGCCGAATGTCGGCCGGCATCGCCGCAACGTCGCCCGCCTTCATGGTGACCTTGGCGCGAGGCTTGCCAGTCTTGCCGTCTTCGATGTCCCACACAATCTGATCCGTCACCTGGATGAACCACTCCACGCGATCGTTGCCGTGCGTAATGGGCAGAATGTGCTCTTCGGTGGTGGCGCAGAACTGGCTGTCGTCGACGCAAGAGAGCACCGACGGATTCCACGTAACGTCGGAGCGCGAAACGTAACCGAAAGCGTTGTAGGCGTGGACTTCCTTCTCAAACCCAGGCTCGGCGTGAACCTCCGGCTGATCCTGGGGAATATCCGTGAACTGCCGGTTAACCTTCATGCCCATGGCATCGCTGCGCAGAGTTAAGTCGCCCGGCAAACCAACCATGCGCTTGGCCACAATGCGCTCGCGGCGAATCGCCTTCGAGTTGTTTCCGTGCTTCACGCCGAAGGGAACGCCGGTCTCGCCGGGAGCCGCAAACGGGTCGAAGCCTTCGTTGGTCCAATCATCCAGCATCGCCTCGAACACGGCCTTGAGGTCTTTCGAATCGAAGGTCTCCACATAGTGCCGGTTAGCGCTGCGGTAGGATTCGTTCAACAGGCCGACGAACATTTCCACTGTGCCGTAGTGGTTGATGGTCCCGAATACGGTGTCGAAATTCACGGTGCCGTAGAAGAATCCCCAGGCCACGTCGCGCATCAGGGAGCGCAGAAAGGCGTCGATGGGAATAATATGACGGCCGCCGGGATAGCTGATGTTGGCGAAGTATTCGTCGCGTTCAAACTTGAACTGTCCGATCGAGAAGTTCTTGTAACCCAAAGACCGCGTCTGGGTTTCGGTGTTAACAACCGTTGCAGTGCTCATAGTAGGTTCTCCCTTGATCTTAACAAAGTAGTGATCTTAGCAAACCGGTTACTTCTGACAGATATCCGCCCAGCGTTCCAAAGTGCAATCGCCTAGGATACTCTGAATGAGCAGGACCCCCGGCTTCGCGCTACGGAACTGGTACGCTGAATTCGCCGGCAGCAACGCCTGGTGGCCGCGGCGCACCTTTACCCAGCCCATCTTCTTGCCCTTGGGCTCGCTCGCCAGTTTCACCGCTCCTTCTTTACCCGCGGGAACTTGCGCCGAATCCGGCTTAATAAAATGGATCTCCACTTCGCCATCCATGATGACGACGGACTCGTCGTGATTGGCGCTATACCAAGGCGAGCTTCCTTCCGCCCGGACCGCCTCGATCACGTAGCGCAGGTTCTTGCCGACCGCGACCCTCTCGTAAGGCTTGAACTTGCTGGCAACCTCAAATACGTTCGAAAAAACGTAGTGCTTCGCGTCGTCGTTAATAACCTCGACGCCGCCCTTCTGATAACTTGCGAGTGACCCAAATTGGGTTTGTGGACTGCTCATATGGGATGATTTACCTCCTTAGAATTGCGCTATACGAAAAGCGATGCACTGCTAGGATACTACGTTCCCACCATCCTTGGGCACTGCCAATTTAGATGCAACGGCGGGCGTGGCAGGTTCTTCTAAGCCGCGACTCCCACGGGTTTCCGCGAGCCGCCGCCGACTTTCTTGGGTGCCGTTTCCTTCAGGAACAACGACACCACGATTCCCAGCAGAACCGCTCCCAGCGGCAAAAACAGAATGTTCTGGATGCCGAAATTTTGAGCGACCCAGCCGCCAATTACCTGGGCGATGCCGGCCGAAATCTCACCCGAGCCGACCACAATCCCAATGGCCGCCGAAACCAGTCCAATAGGAGCCGATTCCGTAGCGATCGGACCAGTGAGCAGCGCCACCAGGCCCAGCGTAAAAAACGCCCCGACAAACAGGAAGGCAAACAACATTCCGCTGTGGGCTCCCGTCTGCTGAAAAATGTAAAGCATGATGGCCGCACCCAGGAAACCCAGGGTAGCGGTGGTCTTTCGTCCCAGAAAATCCGAAATCCCCGGCCAAGCGAATTGCCCGAAGAATCCGCCGAACCCGACCGCCGAGGCTACAAACCCGGCCTCCTGCGTGCCTAACTTTAGATACTCCGTCAGATAAATGGGCAGCATCCCGCTGAGCACGAACACGCCGGTCATCGCGCAGAACAATGCAGCCATCGAAAGGAGAATGTTGCGGTTCTTCAGTACCTGCATCCAACTCCCCTGCGGAACCGGTTCATGCGCTTGACGCGCCTTAGCGGGGATCTTATCCGGGTCACGAATGACGAAGTACATTAAGGTCGCCAGGATCAGTCCGGGAATCGCCACGAGTACGAAAATCCAGCGCCAGTTCATGAACCGCAACAATTGCGTAGCAATGATAGGCGCGAATGCCAGCCCAAACAGCGCGAAGCCGCATTGTTGCAGACCTTGGTTGATGCCGAGCCTTTTAGGATGCGACGCGTCGTTCACGGCGGCAAAGCTGGTGGGCGCGAAAGTTCCTTCCGTGAAGCCCATGATCGAGCGGATAAAGATGAGACTGATGAGACCAGTCGCCATGCCCGAGAGCCCAGAAAGGAGCGAAAACCCAATGAGCGCAGGCAGCAAAACCTTGCGGCGCCCGAACTTATCGGAAACTCCGCCCATGATGAAAGCGAAAAAGCCCCAGGAAAGACCCAGCGCGCCGATAATGGTCCCGGCGTCCTGCTGATTCAGGTTCAGGTCCTTCATGATCGAAGGAAGCAGTGGAGCGATGATCCAGCGGTCGAGCCCGACTAAGCCGAATCCCAATCCCAGCAGCGTCACTGCTTTCCATTCGTATGAAGTGTCCCAAGCCTTCTGTGGTTCCGCCATTTGGAAGGTTCTCCTTAAAAGACGCCCGTGTGCGCCCAACCATTATAATGCTGCGGGTTTAGTTCCGCTACGCGCAAAAGGCCAGTACTAGGCCTGTCCCGCGTGAGCTTTGGCAGTGCGTTCGTTCAGATCGCGTAGTACCTGTAGCTCGGTCGCCGTGGGGAACGGCGTGGTCTTCACCTCGGAGGCCACTTTCAACGGCCAGCCCGTCGCCGCCACTACCTGTTCTACAGTCACGCCGGGGTGGACGCTGGTCAGCACCAGTTCCTTCGAGACCGGATCCGGCGTCAGAACACCTAAGTCGGTAATCACCGCCACCGGACCCTTGCCTGGAAAACGCATTTTCTCGCGGCTGTCTCCGCCTTCCATGTGTCCGCCGGACGTGCGGAAGTCAAGTTTCTCGACAAACGCCTTGGGGCTGTGCCGCAGCGTGACCAGCACTTCACCGCAGGAGGCCGCAATGGCAGGCGCTCCACCGGCGCCAGGCAGGCGCACTTTGGGCTTATCGTAAGGGCCGATTACCGTCGAATTGATGTTGGCGAATTTATCGATCTGCGCCGCGCCCAGGAAACCCAGGCCGATCTTGCCGCCCATCAGCCAATAATTGAAGATTTCGACAATGCCGACGACAGTATCGGAGGTCTCGGCCAGCTCGCCGTCGCCGATCGATAGCGGCAATACGTTGGGCTTGGTGCCGATGGTACCGGATTCGTAGATCAGGACGGTGTCCGGCGCATGCGTCAGGCGCGCCAGATTAGCGGCCGCGCTGGGCAGTCCGATGCCGACAAACAGCGAAGTGCCATTGCGCACCATGCGCGCCGCGGCGATGGTCATCATTTCGTCGGAAGTGTAAGTTGCTTCCGCCATTACTCCACCCCCACGCTGCGCCGGAATTCTTCAAAGTCCTTGGTGTTCATAATGTGTTTATCGATCCAGGCGAGGAAGGTGTCGCGATCTTTTGAAATGACGTCCCACTGTTTATAGAATGCGTTGTTGCGCGGGTAATAGCCGTGCGTGTAAGACGGAAACGCTCCGTGCTTCACCTCGGAAACCGCGCTCAGAATCCAAGTAGGCAGAATCACGGCGTTAGGCGGCGCGTCGAGTTTATCGACAATCTCTTCCACCGTAACGATGGCGCGCTCGGCGGCCATGATGGCTTCCTTCTGCGCGCCCACAATGCCCCACAGCAGCACGTTGCCCTTACGGTCCGCTTTCTGCGCGTGGATCACGGTGACGTCCGGCCGGATAGCTTTGACCGCTGCGAGTTTCTCGCCGGTGAACGGACAATCGATGAACTGAACTGTGGTGTGCGGAGTAAGATCCGTTCCGGCGTAGCCGCGCAGAATCCCAAAAGGTAAGTGCGAAGCGCCCGCGGCGTAGGCCACGGCCATGCCGGCGTGCTCATGCTCTTCTATCGCAAGCGGCTGGGGCCAGCCCTTTTCGACCGCGTCACGCAGGCGGTGCAGCGAGCCCACGCCCGGGTTTCCGCCCCAGGAAAAGCGCAGCTTGGTGGCGCAGCCGGCGCCGATCATCTGGTCGTAAAGCACGTCCGGAGTCATCCGGATCAGGGTCAGATTGCGGCGTTTCTGGCGAATGATTTCATGCCCGGCCGCGTACGGGATCAGGTGCGTGAAGCCTTCGAGTGCAATGGTATCGCCGTCGCGCACGAATTCGGCGATGGCTTCGCTCAAGGGAAGTATCTTTGCCAACTGTGATTTGCTCCAAAGAGGTCATTATAGCTGAGGGGGCGCGGGAGCCCAAAAATCGGGCGCTCCAGTACTAGCCAAGGGCTTCGCGGAAGGGTTTTTTGCCGGTGAGGACGGCAACCAAGTCGGACTCCGGGTGGTGATTCATATGTTCGCTGACCACGTTTGACAAGCTGTGCTTGCCCGCGCTCTCTGACAAATCCACGGGAATCGGATGCGGCTGGCCGAACAGGCTGGGGGTTTCCGCGGCGACGTTAGTGATGGCGCAGCAGCGGTCCTGCCATACGCGGATGCCAAAGTGACTCTTGAGCACCTGCTGGCCGTTGCCGTAGTTCTGCCAATAGTCGATCGAAGCGCGGTCTGCGCTGACGGTCCTCATCCTTACCGCTTGGTTTTAAGGAGCGTCAGGACTTCAGCGCGCTGCTCCACGCTCAGGCCCCACATCTCGGCGCCGTGGCTGCGCCCGATCAGAACGTTGCCGGACACGTCGTCAAACAAGGCGTTGGATTTGAAGCGGCGCCCGTCTTCGTTGACTTGCGCGGTGTAGCCATCGCCCAATTGCGGGTCATAGGCTTCAAAGTGGCCGCCGACTTCCTGGCGCGATTGCTGGAAGCAGATGGGGCCATTGGATTTGGTGATGCCGCAGGTCCCATCGACCGCGACAAGAATGTATTCGTGGACTTTCGCCATTCCTACCAGCGATTGTTGCGACGCCCACCACCACCGCCACCGGAGCGCTCCGTCTTGGGACGGGCTTCGTTGATGGTCAAGGCGCGGCCATTGAGTTCGGTGCCGTTGAGTTCGGAAATAGCTTTCTCGGCCTCCGCGTCGTTGGTCATTTCGACAAAGCCAAATCCTTTGGGCTGGCCGGTGTCGCGGTCGGTGACGATGCTGACGCGGTCAACCGTCCCGTAGGCTTCAAACATGGAGCGCACGCCATCTTCGGTGGCCGTGAAGCTGAGGTTTCCTACAAAGATATTTTTCATGTTCTCCCTTTGAAATTTGCAGAACTGCGAATCCGGGCAGGAGTCGGAAGGGAGCGGATTGTACCGGACGATACGAGAGATGCCAAAATCAGCGGGCCTGTAAACTACAACCCTATAGTCGCACGAAACGGTTCAAACCCGCTCGATAATGGCGGCGATGCCCTGGCCGACGCCGATGCACATGGTGCAAAGCGCGTAACGGCCGCCGGTTTTGTGGAGCTGATAGAGTGCCGTGGTCACCAGACGAGCACCGCTAGCGCCCAGAGGATGGCCGATAGCGATGGCTCCGCCGTTGGGATTGACGTGCGTGGCGTCGTCCGGCAAACCCAAGTCGCGCGTGACGGCCAGAGCTTGCGCCGCGAAGGCCTCGTTCAATTCGATGACATCCATCTGCCCGAGTTGCAGGCCGGCTTTGGCGAGCACCTTGCGGGTGGCGGGAGCGGGGCCCATGCCCATGATGCGCGGCGCGACCCCGGCGGCGGCGGTTGCAATCACGCGAGCCTTGGGAGTTAGACCGTGTTTCTTGGCCGCGGCTTCCGTGGCCAGGATCAGCGCAACCGAACCGTCGTTGACGCCAGACGCGTTGCCGGCGGTCACGGTGCCATTAGGCTTCACCACGGGCTTCAATTTCGCCAGAGTCTCGATGGTCGTGTCGGGACGCGGATGTTCATCGGTGTCGAACTTCTTGGGGTCGCCCTTCTTCTGCGGGATCATCACGGGAACGATTTCGGAGCTGAAGAAACTGGCGGCATGTGCCTTCGCCCAGCGCTGCTGGGTGCGATAGGAGAAGGCGTCCTGATCGGCGCGATTGACGTGGAATTCCTCAGCAACGTTTTCCGCGGTTTCGGGCATGGAATCGACCCCGTACTTCGCTTTCATGGCGGGATTGACGAAGCGCCAGCCAATGGTCGTGTCAAAGATTTCGGCGCTGCGGCTAAAGGCGGCATCGGCCTTACCCATTACGAACGGCGCGCGCGACATGCTTTCGACGCCGCCCACCACCATGAGCTCGGCTTCGCCCGACTTGATGGCGCGGGAGGCGACGCTTAGGGCGTCAAGGCTGGAGCCGCACAGGCGGTTCACGGTGGCGCCGGAGACTTCCTTGGGAATCCCGGCCAGCAGCAGAGCCATGCGGGCGACGTTGCGGTTGTCCTCGCCGGCCTGATTAGCGCAACCGTAGACAACGTCGTCGACGGCGCTCCAATCGACGCCGGGGTTGCGTTCCATTAGGGCCTTCAGGGGCAGGGCCGCGAGATCGTCGGTGCGGATGGCCGACAGAGAACCGCCGTAGCGCCCGATGGGCGTACGAATTGCGTCGCAGATAAAAACTTCGCTCATAGAGATTTGGATGATGGTGACGTGCCTGAAGTCGCTATTTTAGCGTATGCGTGAAAAGCACTGCCGGGCGGGAGCCCAGTGAGTGGTCCAGACTCTTAGGTTCAAGACAAAAATGGCTTACGCCCCGTCCAGGGAAAAGCAAAATGCGAAAGTGGCGGCAGCGCAGGGAGAAAGAAGAAAGGCGCGGGGCGTGGACGCACGAGCGACGGCTACTTCTTTTTCACGGCGAGTGCGTCGAGCACTAACTCGCTAACCCGCTTCTCGTACTCGGCGGCGGTCCAGCCGCGCTCGAGGACCAATCCTCCCAGGTGCGGATCGCGTCGGCGAACCTTCAATACCGCCACTAAGTTTAGCGGCCGCCACCCGCTTCGAGGATCGTCCCAGTTACGTACGACGCCGCAGGCGAGAGAAGCCAGAGCACCGCTTCCGCGATTTCCTCGGGCAACGCCGCGCGCTGCATGGGAATCGTTGGGGCAAGGCGCTGAGGGCGATCGGGGACGCCGGCGGAGGCGTGGAGTCCGGTTTCAACCAAGCCGGGCGCGACCGCGTTGACACGGATGCCTTCGGTGGCGACTTCGCGGGCGAGGCCCCGGGTGAAGGTGTCGATGGCCCCTTTGGATGCGGCGTAGTGAACCCATTCGCCGGCTCCACCGATGCGCGCGGCCAGCGATGAGATGTTGACGATGGCTCCCCCTGCTCCGCCATGACGCGTCGACATGCGACGGACAGCTTCCCGGGCGCACAGCATTGCGCCTATGACGTTCACGCGAAAGACGTGTTCCAACTGAGGAGTGGTCACGGCTTCGACGCGGCACAGGCCATCGACCACGCCGGCGTTGTTCACCAGCGCACGGATGGGGCCAAGTTCGCGTTGCGCTTCGCTAAAGAGACGCAGGATGTCGGCTTCGACACCGACGTCCGCTTGAATCGCGCAGGCGCGGCCTCCGGCTTGGACGATCTGGTTCATCACTGCTTCTGCCGACGCGCGGTCTTGAACGTAGTTCACCGCCACCGCGAATCCGCGTGCGGCGGCCAGTCGCGCGGTGACGGCGCCGATACCCCGGCTGGCTCCAGTGATAATAACGGCGCTGGCTCCGCTGGGTGTCACGTTGGCTGTCCTTGCGGGGCGTGGTCGTGCGACTGAGCGTGCAAGATGGTGGCCATGGCGCGTGAGAGAGTGGCTGCCGGAGCTGCGTCCGCCGATTTTGCGCGCCAGGCGACGAAGCCGTCGGGTCGCACCAGTACCGCGCCTTGCGGACTGATGCCGTAAGCGTCGCAGAAGTCGGGGTGGGTGATCTGATGAACGTCGAGGCGATGGGAGCGTGCGGGGTCCTGCCACACTGCGCCATCGGCAGCAGTGAGAAGCACGAAGTTCTTCCCAAACAGGTCGAGCGTGGAGAAGTTGGGCTCGAGCCACAGATGCGGGGCGCGCGCGCCGGGCTTGCCTTTCGATTCACGCGGGTTTTCGTGAGCACGGCCGTCGTCGTCGGAATCGGGAATCACGGCGGAGGAATGGTAGCGATAGCCCAACTCGATACTCAAGTCGTTTTCAAGAGGCGGCAGGTCATCGGTGATCAGATACTTCGCTTCCCGCGTTACGTAGCGCATGTAGGCTTGCTCGGCCGTGAACGCGCCTACCGGGCGGCGTTCCTTTTCGTAGGTGTCGAGCAACGCGGGCCCGGCTTCGCCCTTCACTACCAAGGCGAGTTTCCAGGCGAGATTGTGGGCGTCCTGTACGCCGGTGTTGCCGCCAAAACCACCGTAGGGAGGCATGACGTGCGCGGAATCGCCGGCTAAAAAGACGCGGCCCTGCTGCAAGTGTTCAGCAACATCGGCGCGGGTGTTCCACTTCATGACACTATCGACACGAAGAGGAATGTCATTGTCTCCGAGCGCGGCACGCAGGTACTCGATGCAGCGCTGATTGTCGAGTCCGTCCCAGAGATCGGTGTTGGGTTTCGCCGCGTCGCCGCTGGTATTGACCACGAGAAATCCGGAATCGAAAGGCTTTTCGATGCGGAAGAAACCGCGCAACGTGGAATTGTTGACCATGATGACGCTGAGATTGCGGTCGCGCAGCAGCGGGCCCACGGGAGCGCGGAAATAAATCGTGATGCTGTTGGAGCGAATGCCGCGTCCCAGCATGCGGATGCCGAGGCGTTCACGCACACTGCTGCGGGCTCCATCGGCGGCAATCAGGTAGCGCGCGCGAACGGTTTCCGTGACGCCGGTGTCGCGATGGCGGATGACGGCGCTGACGCCGCTCGAATCCTGCTCGAAGGAAACCAATTCGGTGGAGAAGCGCAGGTCGGCGCCGAGCTCGAAAGCGCGGTGCTGCATCAGCGGCTCCAGCAGCTTCTGCGTAATGAAGAGACGAATGGTGGGGCTGACGTCGCGCACGCCTTCGTTGATGTTCGGGATGAACCAGGCGAGCTCCTTCCCCGCAAGGGTTTCGACCGACATGATGGCGCCGTCCTGCGGGAATTGCGTTTCGGATTGTTCGCGAACGATGGATTCTAGGCCCACCGTGCGCAGCACCTCCATGGTGCGCTGGCTGATGAGCGCGGCGCGCGGATGAATGGCAGTGCCGCGGTGGTGTTCGACGGTGAGCGAAGAAACGCCGTGATGAGCGAGGAGCATCGCCGCGGACATGCCCACGAGGCTGCCTCCGGCGATGAGGATGGGGACTTCGTGGTCCGGCATGAGTTCCATGGTATCGCTGAGTAAGCCATGAAAGCAGAATAGAGAGATGCCGGCGCCTGCGGATCCAGAGTCTCCTGATTCATTGTCGCTTGCGCGGGGCGCGTTGGAAATTGGTATATAACTGTACTATTTAAGCTTCCATGGCTACAATTGAAGGGATGCAGGGTTTCGTCTACGATCAACCGGCGACACGCGTCATCTTCGGCGTGGGCACGCTGGAGCGCCTCGCCGAAGAGGTGAAACGGCTGGGTGCGAAGCGCGCGCTGGTGCTGGCGACTCCGGAACAACGCAAGGACGCCGAAGCTGCCTCGCAGCGGCTGGGTGAAATGTCGGCGGGTGTTTACGCCGAGGCCGTGATGCACGTGCCGATTGAGACCGCGCGCAAGGCTCGCGAAGAAGCGGCACGGTTGGACGCAGATTGCTACGTGGCAGTGGGCGGCGGATCGACGGTCGGTCTGGGCAAGGCGATCGCTCTTGAAAGCGGACTCCCGATTCTCGCGGTGCCCACCACCTACGCCGGTTCGGAGATGACGCCGATCTACGGCATTACCGAGGCGGGCGTGAAGAAGACCGGCAAGGATCGCAAGGTGCTTCCGAAGACCGTGATCTACGACGTGAACTTGACGCTTTCGCTGCCGGCAAAGATCGCGGGCCCTTCAGGGATGAACGCCATGGCGCATTTGGTCGAAGGGTTGTACGCGCAGGATGCCAATCCCATCATTTCGCTGCTGGCAGTGGAAGGCATCCGCACGCTGGCGGTGTCGCTGCCCCTGGTCGTGAAAGAACCGCAGAATTTGGTGGCGCGCAGTGGAGCTTTATATGGAGCGTGGCTCGGTGGAACCGTGCTCGGCGCCGTGGGAATGGCGCTGCATCACAAGTTGTGCCACACCCTGGGCGGCTCGTTCAATCTGCCGCACGCAGAAGTGCACACGGTAATTTTGCCGTATGCGACCGCGTATAATCAGCAGGCCGCGGCGCAGGAACTGAATCGCGCGGCGGAGGCGCTGGGAGCGAAGTCGGCGGCGCAGGGGATTTACGATTTGTCGGTGAAGATCGGCGCGCCGGTGGCGCTGAAGGATATCGGAATGCCTTTCGAGGGCCTGGATCGCGCAGCCGAAATCGCGACGCAGAATCCTTACTACAATCCACGGCCGGTGGATTACGCGGGCGTGCGGCAATTACTCGAAGACGCGTATTACGGAAAGCGGCCCGCATGAGCGTGCTGCTGCCAACAACCTTGGTGGGGTCCTACCCGCAACCCGACTGGTTGATCGATCGCGAGATGCTGACCAACCAAATGCCGCCTCGCACGCGGCTGTTGAAACTGTGGCGTGTGGCTCCGGAGTGGTTGGAGGAAGCGCAGGACGATGCCGCACTGCTCGCCATCCGCGAACAGGAACGGGCCGGGATCGATATCGTGACCGACGGCGAAGTGCGCCGCGAGAGTTATTCGAACCAGTTTGCGACCGCCCTCGAAGGCATCGATCTGGATAACCCCGGCAGCAGAATCAGCCGCACCGGCACCAAAGTCCCCGTACCGCGCGTCGTCAGCAAGATCCGGCGGAAGCACGCCGTGAATGTGCGCGACGTGAAATTCCTGCGAGCCAATACCGAGCGTTGTGTGAAAGTCACGGTGCCCGGCCCGTTCACCATGACGCAGCTCAGCGCCAACGATTTCTACTCAAGCCCCGCGGAGCTCGCGCTGGATTATGCCACGGCGGTGAATGAAGAGATCAAGGACTTATTTGACGCGGGCGCCAACGTAGTGCAGATCGACGAGCCGTACTTACAAGCCCAACCCGAAGAAGCGCGCTCCTACGCACTGGCGGCCTTGGAGCGGGCACTCGACGGAGTGACTGGGAAAACCGCGATCCACACCTGTTTCGGTTACGCGGCGCTGGTGCAGGGGCGTCCGGCCGGGTATTCGTTCCTGCCGGAGTTGAAGAATGTTCCGGTGTGCCAGATCTCCATCGAAACCGCGCAGGCGAATCTGGATTGCTCCATCCTTGAAACCGTGCGCGGTAAGGGCATCGTGCTAGGTGTGCTGGATCTGTCGACCCACGAAGTGGAATCGCCCGCGACCGTGGCCGAGCGCATCCGCCGCGCACTGCCGTTTGTCAGTGCGGAGAACATCGTCCTGGCGCCGGATTGCGGCATGAAATATCTGCCCCGTGAAGTGGCTTTCGCGAAGTTGAAAGCCATGGTGGACGGCGCGAAGATCGTGCGCGCCGAACTATAGCGTTAGTTGTTCTTACCGCCGCTCGCCAGATCCGCTTTCGACGCGGCTTCGTTTTTCAGCGGAGCGATTTTTTCGGGATCCAGGCGAATCATCAGATAGCGAATGTGATCGTCGATGCGCGTGAACAAGTGCCCGGTACCGGCAGGAATCACGACTACATCGCCGGCTTTTAACTGGTACGTGACGCCGTTGCGGATGGAAGCGCCGTTGCCGCCGGGCCCATTCAGCAGGCGCACGGCGCGATCGTCGGCGGGGCGGGGCTTCAGGTCGACGATATCAGGGCCGGTCATGAGTGTGGCTGAACCATCGATGACGTGATACACCTCGCTCACCTTGTCATGTTCGGCCACGGACTGCTTGGCGGGCGCGGCGAGCTTGCCGCGATACACCACAGCGATATCGACGTTGGTCTTGCCGACATCCAGGGCACGCACTTGCTGATCGCTCACCGCCATACCTTCAACCCGCTTCAGGTAAGCCTGAATCTCATCGCCGCTGACGTACGTGGCAGGACATTTGCTGCAGCTAGGCTTGCTCTCCTGCGCGGAAAGCGGAAGCAATGCGATGGCGCCGAGAAGGAGGATGGTTACAGTGCGCATACGCTCCTTATGACTTGCCGTTCTTGGGCCAAACCACGCCTTGATCTTTTTTGGTCACCGGCGCCAGACCTTTATATACGAACTTCTGCACGCGCTGGCCACGATAGGTCTCAGTGGTGTAGATGTTGCCCTTCGAATCGGTAGCGATGCTGTGCACGCCGTAGAATTCGCCAGGCTGGCGTCCGCCTTCGCCGAAGCTAGTCAGCAGCTCGAGCGACTGGCGATCGATGATATGCACGCGGTCGTTTTCACCGTCGGCCAGGTAGATGTACTTCTGTTGCGGGTCCTTCGAGAACGCGATATCCCACGCGGAGCCTGAGCCCAGGGTTTCTTTGTTGATGAACACTTCTTTGATGAAGGTCCCATCTGGTTTGAAAACCTGGATGCGATCATTGACGCGGTCGCAAACATACAACTGATTGTCGTTGGCGAGTTCGGCGCAGTGCACGGGATTGCGGAACTGCTGCGGCGGCGGGTCGTTCGGGTTGTAGCGGCCCATATCGGCATCGTCGGGCTTGTGGCCGTAAGCGCCCCAGTGGCGCTTGTACTTTCCGGTGTCGGCATCGAAGACGATCACGCGATGGTTGCCGTAGCCGTCGGCTATATAAGCTTCGTTGGTCTTGGGATCGACGAAAATCTTGGCGGGCAGGCGCAGGTTTTCGACGTCGTTGCTGCCCTTGCTGCTCTTGGGCTTACCGATCTGCATCAGGAATTTGCCGTCCTGCGTGAATTTCAACACCATGTTGTCGGCAAAGCTTTGGAAGCCGGGAGCCGGACCGCGTCCAACTGGAGCCTGCTGGTTCGTCATCGGATCCGTTAATAGCGCCGCGAGCGCTTTGCGGACCACGGCCGTTGCCGCCAATCCACACGTTGCCTTTGTAATCGACCGTGATGCCGTGATTCGAATCCGGCCAGTTGTAACCAGGCCCTGGGCCGCCCCAATGGCCGATGAGATTGCCGGCCTGATCGAACTCCAGCACCGGAGGAGCAGCGGCGCAGCACTGCGCAATCTGCGGTTTGGCGCTAGCGTGGAGTTCGCCCGCTTCGAGAGAACCCGCGCGGTGGATGATCCAGACGTGATCCTGCGCGTCCACCGAGACGCCGATGGTCTGGCCCATGATCCAGTGGTCGGGCAGCGGCTTGGGCCACAGCGGATCCACTTCAAAGCGCGGCGCGGTGACGCCAGCGGCTTCCACCACGGAATGTCTTTCGAGCAGAACCGACGTGACACCTAACGCTCCGGCGAGCGCGGCCAGGCCGGCACCAATGTACAGATTGCGCTTCATACTGCACCTTCCCTTCCCGAATTCTCAGGCTCTGAGAATTATAGTCTGATCGTGGGGATGAGGGAAGCGGGCTAGTAAAGAGATGTGGATTGCAGGGCGGGTTTCATGCGCGCAGAATGGAAGAGATGAAATCACACAAAATTTCGGGCTTGGACCGGCGGGCGTTTTTAGGGCAAGGGGCGATAGCGGCGGGTGTGCTGCGGAGTGGTCTGTTTACAAAACCGCTTTTCGGCGCGGAGAGCCCGGTTGTCGAAACTACTGCGGGTAAAGTGCGCGGCAGCATGCAGGGCAAAGTGAACGCATTCAAAGGAATTCCTTACGGCACGGCCGCGCGTTTCCAGGCACCCGCCAAGGTGCAGCCGTGGACCGGCGTTCGCGACGCGCTGTCGCTTGGCGCGCAGGCGCCGCAGAACTCCGCGCAAGCTCTACTGCCTTCTTTCCTCGACGGCCTGACAGAGAAGTCGCCCACGAATTCGGAAGACTGTTTGCAATTGCACGTTTGGACCCCGGCGCTGGGCAGAGCCGAGAAACGGCCGGTGATGGTGTGGCTGCACGGCGGCGGGTTCGGAAGCGGCTCGCCGAACTGGCCGTTGTATGACGGCGCGAACCTGGCGGCGAAGCAGGGCGTGGTGATGGTGGGGATCAAACACCGCCTTAACGCGTTCGGGTTTCTGTATCTGGCGGAGCTGGGCGGCTCGAAGTTCGCCGATTCGGGAACGGCGGGAATGCTGGATGTGGTGGCGGCGCTCCAATGGGTGCGCGACAACATCGCCAACTTCGGCGGCGACCCGGCCAACGTGACGATTTTCGGCGAATCCGGCGGCGGCGCCAAGGTGTCGACGGTAATGGCCATGCCGGCCGCCAAGGGATTGTTCCACAAAGCCATCGCGCAGAGCACCGTTTCCTTGAAGGGAATGCCGCGCGCCGATGCGACCAAGGCAGCCCAAGATTTACTTGCCAAGGTGGGGCTGAAGCCCACGCAACTGGATGAGCTCCAAAAGCTGCCGATGCAGCGATTGCTGGACGCGATGCCAACGCCGGCACAGTATCGTTTCGCTCCGGTAATGGACGGGCGGGGCCTGCCGTCGAATCCGTTCGATCCAGCGGGTCTCGAAAATTCCGCCGGCGTGCCGTTGCTGATCGGCGTCAACGCGACGGAGATCACGGGCCTGGTTCCCGGCATTTCAACCGCGCCCGTCGATGACGCAAAGCTGCGTGCGGATGTGAAGAAAGATTTGCAAGGCGACGACGCGGCCGTGGACCGGCTGATTGCCGCCTACAAGAAGGCCCGGCCCAAGGCGAGCAATCTGGATATCTACTGGGCCATTGCTTCGGACAACGCGATGGGCGCGGATGCTCATACGGCGACCGAGCGCAAAGCGGCGCAGGGAAAGGGCGCGGTATACGCTTATGAACTCACCTGGACCATGCCCGTGCAGGGCGGGAAGCTGGGGAGTCCGCATTTGCTCGACCTACCCTTGGTGTTCGGCAATGTTGACATCGCGCGCGGAATGCTGGGGTCGGGCCCCGCACCACAGGCGCTGTCTGACCGTATGAGCGCGGCATGGGCGGCGTTCGCGCGCAGCGGCAACCCCAGCCACAAAGGCATTCCGAACTGGCCGGCGCATAAAGCGCCGCAACGCCCGACGATGATTTTCGACAATGAATGCAGGTTGGCAAACGACCCGCTCGGCCAAGAGCGGGTCGCGATGAACGCGTTCCGCGGAGTGAAGGGTTGAAGCCTTACTCAACCCCGAACGCCAACAGCACGTTGCCAGGGCGAGTGCCGGTAACACCGTAGCCGGAATTGACAAACAGCATGCCGCCGGCGATAGTCGGTCCCGGAGCGCCCATGGAACCGCCCTTGGCCGCGACCTTATTGACGGTGTCGAATTCGCGCGCGGTCTCCGTTTCCCAAAGCTGCTTGCCGTCAGTGGTCGAAAGCGCGTGCAGCTTACCATCGGTCCCACCTACAAACGCAACACCAGGAATGGCGGAAGCGGCCGCTGCGTTCGAGACGCGTTGCCCGCCGGTATCGAAGCGCGTGTACCAGAGGCGTTCGCCGGTTGAGAGCTGGATCGCCACCATGCCGCCGCCGGAGAGGCCATAGTAAATGTTCTGCTGATCCGCGGCGCCGCCCCACACGATGCCGTTCAAGCGCTGCAGCGGCGTGCCCGGCGGGTTTTGCGAAGCCACCATCTTCCACACCACTGCGCCTTTCTTGTCGGGATCGAGCGCGAATACGTTGCCGTCCTTGGTTCCCGCCACCACCACGCTCTTGCCGTTGGAGAGCGTGCGCAGCACCGGCGAGTTGCCGATGTCGAGATCGGGGCCGACGTTCTCCGGGACAATTCTCGGTCTTGTTCTGCGAGCAGGTGCTCAGGTAGGCATCGCCCTCTTGCGCCTGATAAACCCACAGGATTTTGCCGGTGTTCATATCGGCGGCCATGATGGAGTCGGAGGTCTTCGCGGCAGGCTCGGTTTCAGAATCGCCGGTGCCGAAGTACACCGCCTTGCGCTTGGGATCGATGGTCGGCGAATTCCACACCGACCCACCCGCGGGCGCGTAAAGCTGCACGCCCTTCGAGTTCTTACGAGTCGGCTTGGGTTCATCCACCACATAGGTCTTCCAAATTTGCGCTCCGGTGCTGGCGTTCAGCGCGACCACGCTGCCGCGCGAAGTGCAACACGGATAATCCGGCGTTGCCGCTGAAAACTCTTCCGATGACGATACGCCCACGTAAAGGCGGCCATCGTAAAGCGTGGGAGCGGCGGTGACACGGGCAGCGAAATGATCGTCGATTTTCTTGATCCACAACTCAGCGCCGGTCTGCGCATCGACGGCGTAGACGTTGGCGTGGGCGTCGCCGAAGTAGACAGCGTATTTGGCAGTCGCGGTCTTCACCGGACCCAGGCTGATCGCGTTCCGGATCGAGCCCTTGGTTTGATACGACCAATACACGCAGCCGCTCTTGGCATCAAGCGAATACACGTAGCCGATATCGCTGCCGACGAACACGCGTCCCGAAACCACCGTGGGCTGTCCGAACGACGAGACGCCCGTGGGAAATCCAAAAGCCCACTTCAACTTTAGCTTCGGCACGTCAGCGGCGGTGAGCCCTGCCGCCTTGGCGGGCTGGAAGCGCGAGTTGGATGTGTCGACGCCCCAACCGTTCCATGCCGGACCCGACGCGGGATCGGCGAGCGGCGGATTCGACGCGCACTGGTTGGGCATACTCTTCGAGTCGCCCATTTGCATGCTGCCCATCGGTCGTCCGCTCATGAATAGAGCCAGGGTGCGCTTTTGGTCGTCACTGAGATCCTGCCCCTGCGTCTTCATGACGCCGGTGGTGAGAGCCGTGTAGATTCTCTCCGGCGACATTTCGCGAATGGCCGCGGGCGATGGCGCGCGATCGACGTTGGGGTTGCCATGGCACGTCATGCACTTCGATTGAAAGTAGCGGAAGCCCAGTTCCGTGCCGCCTGGCGCAGGAGCCGCCGGCGGTGTTTGCCCGAAGGCGATAACAGTAAAGGATGCCGCGAGAATGAGTTTGGTCATGTTATTCGATTCCGAACGCGAGCAGCGCGTTCCCTGGGTTGCCGCCGATCACGCCGTAGCCGGAACCCACGTACAGCATGCCGCCAACGATGGTGGGCCCGGCGGAGCCCATGCCCCCGCCGTGCGCCGGAACTTTGTTGACGGTGTCGTAATCGCGTGAAGTATTGAACTCCCAGATCTGCTTGCCATCGGCAGTCGCGACCGCATGAATTTTGCCGTCGGTGCCACCGACGAAAGCGACCCCGGGGATCGCGGAAACCGCCGCCGCGTTCGACACGCGCTTGCCGTCGGTCTCAAACTTAGTGAACCAGGCCCGCTCGCCGGTTGAGAGTTGGATGGCCGCGATGCCGCCGCCGGAAAGCCCGTAGTAAATATTCTGCTGATCCGCAGCGCCGCCCCACACGATGCCGTTCAAGTTCTGCAGCGCGGTGCCCTTGGGATTCGCCGCGACATTGCGGTTCCACACCACCGTGCCCTTCTTATCGGGATCGAGGGCGATGACGTTGCCGTCTTTCGTTCCGGCAACCACTAAACGCTTGCCGTTGGCAAGCGTGTGCAGCACCGGCGAGTTGCCGATGTCGAGATCGGGTCCGTTTTCCGCCGGGCAGTTTTCGGGCTGATTGGGCATGCCGCAACCGCCGAGGAATGCATCGCCCGCCTGCGCTTGGTAGTTCCACAAGATTTTGCCGGTAGCCATGTCGAGCGCCATCACGGAATCAGAAGTTTTCGCGGCGGGATCGGTTTCGGAATCGCCGGTACCGAAGTAGATGGCCTTGCGCTTGGCGTCAACCGTGGGCGAGTTCCATACCGATGCTCCGGCCGGCGCGTAAAGCTGAATGCCCTTGGAATTTTTGCGCGTGGGCTTGGGCTCTTCCGGAATCACATAGGTGTGCCAGATCTGCTTGCCGGTCGAAGCGTCGTAAGCGGCGACGCTGCCGCGGAACGTGCAGCAAGGGTAATCCAGCGTTGACGCAGAGAATTCTTCCGAAGACGATACCGGCACGTACAGCCGGTTCTGATACAGCGTCGGCGCGGCGGTGATACGGGCAGTGAAGTGCGGGTCCACGTGCGCAGTCCATAATTGTTCGCCGTTCTGCGCGTTCACGGCGTAGACGTTGGAGTGCGCATCGCCAAAGTAGACCGCAAACTTGGCCGTCGGATGCTTCACGGGGCCGATGCTGATGGCATTGCGCACCGAGCCCTTTGTCTGGAACGACCAGTACACGCAGCCCGTTTTCGCGTCCAGCGAATAAACGTAACCGATATCCGTGCCGACGAAGATGCGCCCCGATGCGATGGTAGGCTGGCCGAAAGCGGAGACTCCCGTGGGATAACCGAAGGCCCATCTGAGCTTCAGCTTGGGAACATCGGCGGCCGTGAGTCCGGCATTTTTGGCGCTTTGGAACCGCGAATTGGTTTCATTGACACCCCAACCGTTCCAAGCGGGGCCGGCGGCCGGGTCGCTCAGCGGCGGATTCGAGGAACACTGGTTCGGCATGTTCTTCGCGTCACCTTGTTGGATGCTGCCCACCGGGCGTCCACTCATGAACAGCGCGAGCGTGCGTTTTTCCGGGTCCGATAGGCTCTGGCCCTGGGCTTTCATGACACCGTTCGTCAAGGCTTCGTAGATACGCTCCGGCGTCATTTCACGAATGGCGGAAGGCAGCGGCGCGCGTTCCACGTTGGGGTTGCCGTGGCACGTCATGCACTTGGTTTGAAAGGTAAAAAATCCGAATTCGGTACCGCTGGGACGGGCGTTCGGCTCCTGGGCGGACACCGTCGCGGCCGCGAGTGCAGCGAACGCGGCTGCGCGGAAGTACGTTGATAGCATTGCTTTTAATGGCTCCAGTCAAATAGTATACTGGAGTCGGCGATTGGCCCATGCTGGAGTGACCATGAAAGTCCCCGTGCGTTTCCTTGCGATTGGCGCGTTGGTGTTGGGTATGGCAGGCCTATTCCTGGGACAGACCCCTGCGCCTCTACCGGCGACCGACGAGATCTACGCGTGCCCGATGGATCCCGACGTTCGAGGCCACGATCCCGGTACCTGTCCGCGCTGCGGCATGAAGCTGGTGGCAGGTATTCCCGACCCCGTGGAATACACCATGGATCTGAACGTGATTCCACCCGCTCCCAAGCCCCTGCAGCCTACACGCTTCGAGTTTGTGGTTCGCGATCCTTGGAAAGAACGCCCGGTCACCAATTTTCAGATCGTTCATGAGCGGCTGTTTCACCTGTTCGTGGTAAGCCAGGATCTGAAGTTCTTCGTCCACGATCATCCGATATTCGAAAAAGACGGCGTCTTTCATTACGACTTGGCGTTGCCGCAGCCGGGCATGTACCGCATCCTGGGCGATTTTTATCCGGACGGCGCCACTCCGCAGTTGATCGCGAAAACCGTGCTGGTGGCGGGGAAGGCTCCCGCACCGATTAAATTGACGCGCGATTACTCGACCAAAGACGCCGGCAACATGCAGGTGGAGCTAGTAACCGATCCGCCGCAGCCCATCGCCCACACTAAGACCATGATGTTCTTCAAGGTAAAACCGGGCGACGGCCTGGAAAAATATTTAGGAGCCTGGGGCCACATGCTGGCCGCAAGCGACGATCTAATCGATCTGATCCA
The DNA here is from genome assembly GCA_963760575.1 of Bryobacterales bacterium. Classification (GTDB taxonomy): domain Bacteria; phylum Acidobacteriota; class Terriglobia; order Bryobacterales; family Bryobacteraceae; genus Palsa-187. The sequence continues at coordinate 223,739 of CAVXEM010000059.1, read as the reverse complement.
CACCCACCCGTTTCTGGCGGACGGCGGCCCGGAAATCCAGTTCAACATGATCTTTCCGCGAGCCCGCACCTATCGCGTATGGGTGCAGTTCCAACGCAATGGCGTGGTGAATACTGCATATTTCGACGTGCCTGTGGAAGAACTAAAGTAACAAAGGATCTCCTTACTGTAATGCAAGTGTGTTACCTTGCCACAATAAGGAGACCTATCATGCATCATCACACAACGATGCGCTTGGCGGGCATTTTAGCGCTGGCCGCCGGAATCACCGTTCCGGTTTCAGCTGCAGACATAATCTTTACGGCCAACCCGCCGCGAGTCCTCGCCACTACCGGCAAAGTCTCGCCATTTGCATTGCCCAAGTGCGCTACCAGCGATCCAACGGTGCCCACTCCTGGGATCATTTATTGCTACACGCCGAGCTTCATCTATAGCGCGTACAACGTCCGGCCAGTATTTTTAGGAGGGAACTTCGGCCAGGGACAGACCATTGTCATCATCGATGCCTTCGGCAGCCCGACCATCGAGGACGATCTGGCGACTTTCCATGCGACATTCTTCGGGCCGTCTTTCCCGGCACCCGATTTTGAAATTGTGTGTCCCGCGGGATGCCCTCATTTCAACCCCAACAATAAGCCACAGGACCAAGTGGGCTGGAGCTTTGAAACCACACTCGATGTCGAATGGGCCCATGCCATCGCGCCTCTCGCCAAGATCAAGCTGGTGGTAGCGCCAGATCCCCACGGCAATTCCATCAACTTGGCGGTGGCTTACGCTGTGGCGCATTATCCCGGTAGCATCATTTCGCAGAGCTTTGGAAGTCCTGAGGCCGGCCTCCACGGCAACAACATCCAACTCAATCAGGCGCATGCGAACTATGTCGCGGCAGCCACCCAAGGCATCACCGTTTTGGCGTCGTCAGGCGACTCGGGCGCAAACAATGGGACTTTTTCAATCGCTAATGCAGGTTACCCTGCCTCAGACCCAATGGTGACCAGCGTCGGCGGTACGCAGGGTCTGCCTTTAGGCAATCTAGCTACGCTTTCCTGCCCTGCGACCGGCAACTGTATGCCTACCGGCTACGGAGCCGAGGCCGTCTGGAATGAGGCATGGATAGCCGCCGCCGGTGGCGGCGCAGTGAGCTCCGTTTTCGGGCCTCCGTCTTTTCAGAACGGATTGGGCTACGCTGGACGCGCCGTGCCCGACGTGGCCTACAACGCGGCCGTCGATGGCGGGGTTTTTATCGCCTACTCGGCACTTGGACCGGATCTGGCGGGATTCTACATCATTGGCGGCACCAGCGCCGGTTCCCCGCAATGGGCCGGCATCTTTGCCCTCGCCAATACCGCCCGCGCAGCCTCTACTAAAGCGCCTCTCGGCTTCGTAAATCCGCGACTCTATCAGATTGCGCAGGGCGCCAACTACGCCAAAGACTTCCATGACATCGTCATGGGCGACAACATCCTCGTTGGCACCGGCATTGGTTTCGATGCGATGAAGGGTTACGATCTAGCCACCGGTTGGGGCACACCGAATGTCGCCAACTTGGTGGCCGATCTCCAGGCGCTGCCGTAAGAGCGGTTCATGGGGGGCCGTGACACTTCGCGGCCCTCTGCTTACTGCGCGCCACCTTTTAGCAGTGGATTCGCTCCCACCAAAACCGTCTTGGGATCGACAGTCCGGTCGACGATCACCGCCATCGGCGCGGCCAGCATTTCCTGCCAGCTTTGATCGCCCCAGTGGATGGTGGCCGTCGGGTCCGGGTTCCACTTGTTGTTGGGCGAATTATCCCAGTGCGCCGTGAGTTCGAGGGTGGTCCCCTTGGGGAAATGCAGGGGCTTCTTTTCGTAGTAGACGATCTGCCAGTTGAAATCGTAGCGCGGCACGTTGAGCAGCGTTTCCTTCTCGCCGGTGGGATATTGGGCGTCGATCTTCATATCCTTGCCGCGCAGGTGCATGTGCGGCTGCATGTAGACGAAATCCACCGGCTGGCCGAACTTTAAGGTGGCTTTGGCTTCGGCGTTGGGATCCCCCGGCCCGATATTCAGGTTCATCTGCGCGGCGGCGATGGACATGAACAGGCGTTTGGGCGGCGCTTTGGCGAGTTCAAGGCCCACCATGCTCTGATCTTCGCTCGCAGTGCCGTTGGTGGTGTAGTGCATTTCGAAGACGATGTCGGCGCCGGCTGGAATGAGTTTGGCGGAGTTGTCGATATCGAAGCGCTGCGCTTCCATGCCGGGGACGTAACCCACCAGGAACTCATTGTCGATCACGCCCGGGTTTCCGCCGTTGGCTTTGATCAAATCCTCATTGCGGGTAGGGCCGGGGGCATAGGGCTCTGAGCCCAGCTGCGATTGCGTCATCCATTTCGAGCCCTTGGGGCGGACGTTCGCCACTACATGGTGCACGTGAGATCGATCGCTGGGACGAACCTCGCCGGCCACCACCCAAGTGTCCTCCTTGAAAGGAGCCGACACCGTGACGTAGGTGTACTCAATGGTTCCCTTGGCGGGGATCGGGAACGGCTTGGGCAGCTTGAACACCACATCCGGCCGGATATTCCAGCCGTCTTTGAACGCCACCGGTGCGGGCTTGTCCTTAGCGTCGCCCTCGGGCGCACCGTTGTCAGCCCAGGCGGACAGCATGGCGATTTCAGCGTCGGTCAGATGCTTCTCATTCGTGAAGTGCCCGTACTTGGGATCGGCAAACCATGGCGGCATCTTCTTGCTGACCACGGCTGCCTTGATGGCCTTGGCCCAGGGACGCGTGCCTTCGTAAGTGAGGAACGCCATGGGTCCGATTTCACCGGGGCGATGGCACACCTGGCAGTTACGCTGCACGATAGGTAGCACGTCTTTGTTGAAAGTGACCGTGGTATCGGCGGCGAACGCGGCCGTGCTCAATAGGATTGCTGGAATCAGATATCGCATATGTCCGTTACCTCGAAAGAACCTCATTATAGTATTGCTCATATTGCGGGATGATGCGGTCGGTGCTGAACTGCTGCATAGCCCGGGTGCGGCCGGCGGCGGTGATGCGCTGATGCAGGGCGTCATCGGTTAGGAGTTCGACTGCGCGAGCGGATTGAGCCGTGATGTCGCCGACTGGTTCCATGAAACCGTTTTCGCCGTGGGTAATGAGCTCCGGTATGCCGCCGACGTCGGTGGTCACAGTGGCGACGCCGCAGGCCATGGCCTCGAGCGCCACTAAACCAAACGACTCCATTTCGCTCGGCATCAGCAGTACGTGGGCCAGCGGGATGAGGCGTTCCACGTGATTTTGTTTGCCCAGGAAGGACACGTGCGGCGACAGGTGCAATTCACGCGCAAGGTGCTCGGCGGGGCCGCGATCCGGACCGTCGCCCACCATCAACAGATGCGCCGGCGTGTGCTTGCGTACCTCCGCCAGAATGCGGATGCAATCCAGCACGCGCTTGACGGGACGGAAGTTGGACACGTGGATCAGCAGCTTCTCTCCCTTGGGCGCGTAGGCCGCTGCGCCGGTTTTATCGGGGTTGGGTTGGTACAGATCGCAATTGATGAAGTTGTTGATGACCCGAATTTCATTGGAAATGCCAAACACTTCCACGGTATGGCGGCGCAAGTCCTCGCTGATGGAGGTCACGCCGTCGGATTTCTCGATCGAAAATTTGGTGATGGGAAAGTAGGACGGGTCGGCGCCCACCAGCGTGATGTCGGTGCCGTGCAGCGTGGTGATGAAAGGGAGGCGGCGCTTGGGCGCCAGCATCTGCTGTGCCAGCATGGCCGCGATCGAATGCGGAATGGCGTAGTGTACGTGCAACAGATCGAGATCGTAGGCATCGGCCACATCCATCATGCGCGAGGCTAGCGCCAGACAATACGGCGGGTACTGGAACAATGGGTAGTTGGAAACTTCCACTTCGTGATAGTGGATGCGGGGGATTCCAGGGTCCAGGCGGATGGGGTTCGAATAGGTGATGAAGTGGACTTCGTGCCCGCGATTGGCAAGCTCGAGTCCGAGTTCAGTCGCGACGATGCCGCTGCCGCCGTAGGTGGGATAACACGTGATTCCGATGTTCACAGGGTTGTCTACCAATAGATCAGATTCAGGACGACCACGAAGGTTCCAACGATTAACGCCAGGATCGCGGGCCGGCGGTGCCAGGGCACTTGGGAATCGGCCACTCGCGGAGTCAGGCTGTAGACTAATCCGCGCAGTTCGCCGAAGGGGCGGGGCCGAGTCGCCAAACTCACTAGCAGCGTGACGAGGAAGCACGTGGACCACGCGAAGATCGCCATCCACAAGTTCTGCGCCATGGTGGATGGAAACTCGTGCACGGGAGCGATCCAGCCGCCCTTCCCTTCCGCGATGGTTAATCCGTGTACCAGAGCGGCTGCTCCGGTGCCGGAGAGCAAACCGGCGAAAGCGCCGTGGCCCGTGGTCCGTTTCCAGAACATGCCTAATAAGAAGGTTGCAAACAGCGGCGCGTTCACGAAGGAAAACACCAATTGCAGCACGTCCATGATGTTGTTGTAGCGCTGCGCAAGATACGCGGCGGCGATGGAGAGCGCCACACCGCCCAGCGTGGTCCAGCGGGCGACGCTTAGATAGTGATCGTCAGGCGCGTTGCGGCGCACATAGCTTTGATACAAGTCGTAAGTGAATACAGTGTTAAAGGCGGTCACGTTGCCGGCCATGCCGCTCATGAAGGAGGCCATCAGTGCAGTCAACCCCAGGCCCATCAAGCCGGACGGATAAAAATGAATCATCAGCGTGGTGAGCGCCTGATCGTAATCGTAGGCCGAGCCCTTGACCGGCAGCGAGTAGCCCACGTTCATCTGTGTGAGCGCGACCGCCGCGATGCCGGGAAGGATCACGATAAACGGCATCACCATTTTCGGGAACGCGGCGATCAAAGGAGTGCGCCGCGCGGCCGACATCGAGTTCGCGGCCATGGCGCGCTGGACTACCAGGAAGTCCGTGCACCAATATCCGAACGACAGCACGAAGCCCAGACCGGCCACTAGCCCGAACACTTCGACCCCCATGGGATTCGCTGCGGAAGTGCCGGTGAATTTCCACGCATGCGTCATAACCGGGGGCAGGCGTGCCGACATCCCTGCCCATCCACCGGCTCGATTCACCGCCATCGCGGCGAGCGGAGTGAAACCGATCACGATCAGGAAGAATTGCAGCACCTCATTGTAAATGGCGCTGGTCAAACCGCCGAGAAAGGTATATACCAAAACTACCGCGGCCGAGAGTAGTACGCTTTGCGTGAAGCTCCAGCCGAGCAGCAACTGGAACAACTTCCCCAGCGCGTAGAGTGAAATGCCCGAAGAGAAGACGGTCATCACCGCGAAAGAAGCCGCATTCAACGCGCGCGTCTTTTCGTCAAAGCGCAGCTTGAGGTATTCCGGCACGCTGCGCGCGCGGCTGCCGTAATAGAACGGCATCATGAACACGCCGACGAAGATCATCGCCGGGATGGCGCCGATCCAATAAAAGTGGACCGTCATCAGCCCATACTTGGCGCCCGAAGCGCACATACCCATCACTTCCTGCGCGCCGAGATTTGCTGCGATGAAGGCGAGGCTAGTGATCCACAGGGGAACCGAGCGGTGCGACGTCAGGAAATCTTCACTGGTGCGCACACGGCGCCGCACCATCCAACCGACGGTTACGACGAAAAGAAAATACCCGGCGAGAATCGCGTAATCGATCCCGCCGAGTGAAATTTTCATTCGTCCGCGAGCGTTTTAGCTTACGCCAGATCGGCGTCGCGGAGCGGCATCTTGCGCAAGCGCTTGCCGGTGGCCGCGAAAATGGCATTGCCGAGCGCGCCCGCTACTGGCGGCGTGCTGGCTTCCCCGCCTCCACCCGGCGCTTCGGTGCTGGAGATGATGTGAGTTTCAATCACCGGCATTTCGTTGATGCGCAGCATGTCGTAGACATTGAAGTTGGCCTGTTGGACGCGGCCCTTGTCGATGGTGATCGCGCCTTTGAGTCCGGCGGTCAAGCCGTACACCGCGCCGCCTTCGATCTGCTGCCGCAGGATCATCGGGTTTACCACGTGGCCGCAGTCGATGGCGCAGGTCAACTTGTGCACTTTGAGCTTTCCGCCGGTCACCGAGACTTCGGCGATCATGGCGGTATAGCTGCCGATGTTGTTGATGATCCCGATGCCCTGGAAGTGGCCTGCCGGCGCTTTACCCCAATTGGCTTTTTCGGCGGCGAGGTTCAGCGCACCCAATAGGCGCGGAGAATCCTTGAGCATGGCGCGGCGGTATTCGAGCGGGTCCTTCTTCGCGGCGAGCGCGAGTTCATCGACGAAGCTTTCCAGACAGAAAGTATTCTGGCAAGCGCCGGGGGCGCGCCAGTAGGTGACTGGGATGCCCGCTTCTCCGCCCTGATAGGCGACCAGGAGATTGGGAATCTTGTACTCCAGATCCGCAAGACCGGCCACGGCGGTGCCCGGTAGACCATCCTGCATGAAGCCGAACGGGGGCGTGGCGACCTTTATCTCGAGCGCCGACGGCATGCCGCTCGCATCCAGGCTGGCGGTGAGTTTCACCATGGCGGCGGGACGATACTGATCGTGCTGCATATCGTCTTCGCGCGACCAGGTGAGTTTCACGGGAGTCTTCACCACCTTGGCAATTTCAACGACTTCGGCGACATAGTCGACGGATCCGCGGCGTCCGAAGCCGCCTCCCATGAACTGCGAATGAATCTTCACTTGTTCCGGCTTGAGTCCGCTGACCATCGCGGCGACATCGCGCGCGGGAGTTTGCATTTGCGTGGGCGCCCACACGTCGCACCCATCGGCGCGAACGTGCGCGGTGCAGTTCATCGGCTCCATCGGCGCGTGCGACTGGAACGGCGCTTCGTACACGGCTTCGAATTTCTGGCCGGCGGACGCTAGCGCTGCTCCCGCGTCGCCTTGCTTCCGTGCGGCTTTGCCGGCGGGCTGCGCGACCAATTCCGAGAACATGCGGCTGATGGCCGCAGTGCTTTGGTTAGAGTTCGAGCCTTCGTCCCACTTGACGTCCAGAACCTTGCGTCCTTGCATTGCGGACCAGGTGCTATCTGCTATCACGGCGACGCCGTTTGAAATTTGGACAACGTCTTTCACGCCGGGCACGGCCTTGGTCTTCGACGCGTCGAAGCTGGCAACTTTGCCGCCGAACACGGGGCAGCGAGTCAGCACAGCATAGACCATGTTGGGCTGTTTCACGTCGATGCCGAAGTTCTGCTTGCCGGTGGATTTCGCGCGCGAATCCAAACGCTTCACCGGTTTCCCGATGATCTTGAATTGCTTGGGATCCTTAGGCTGCACGTTGGCGGGCATCGGCAGCTTGTCGGCGGCTTCCGCCAGCGTTCCGTAGCTCAGCTTGGCGTTGTTGGAGGTGTTGATGACAAAACCATTCTCGGTACGGAGCTGCGAAGCGGGCACGGACCACTTCTGCGCCGCGGCTTGGATGAGCATCGCACGGCCTGTAGCGCCCACTTCGCGCAGCGGCTTCCACAAAGTGCGGATGCTCATGCTGCCGACTACGCCCTGAAATCCGTAGAGCGCCGGATTGACCGGGGCGAACTCGGCGCGGACCTTGGTCCAATCGGCGTCCAACTCTTCCGCGAGTATCTGCGACAGCGACGTAAGCGGACCCTGACCCATCTCGGCCTTGGGCAGGATGAAGGTGACCGATTCGTCCTTACCTATATGGATAAAGGCGGTGGTCTTGTAAACTGGCGGCGGCGGGAACTGCGCGTTGAGCTGGTTTTTCTCCGGCAGAGCAAACGCCAGCATCAAGCCTGCGGCTCCGGCCGTGGTTGTCTTGAAGAAATCGCGGCGATTTACTTTGGAAATGGTAGTCATGCTTTGCCTCCCTTCAGCTCAGCGGCGCGGTGGATGGCCGCGCGAATGTGTCCGTAGGTTCCGCAACGGCAGATGTTGCCGCGCATGGCCTCATCGATATCCGCATCGGTGGGCTGCGCTTTCTTCGAGAGCAGCGACGCCGCGCTCATGATCTGGCCGGACTGGCAGTAGCCACACTGCGGAACATCGTTTTCGATCCAGGCCACCTGCACCGGATGGCTGCCATCGGCTGAGAGGCCTTCGATGGTGGTGACGGATTTGCCGGCCACGCTCTGGATCTGCGTGATGCAGGAGCGTACGGCGTCGCCGTTGATGTGGACGGTGCAGGCTCCGCACATAGCCATACCGCAGCCGAACTTAGTGCCGGTCATGCTGAGTGTGTCGCGGAGGACCCACAGCAGCGGCATTTCAGGAACCGCGTCTACCGTTTGCGGTTTCCCGTTTAGAGTGAATTTGATAGATGGCACGCAAAACCTCCTTCAACGTTGACCTTCATAGCATAACTCTTGTAAAGGGCCGGCGCGAGGGCCACTTCCCGAAATTACCAAACGAACCCAAGCCCGAACGAAAGCAGACTCGCGGGCTCCACTACCAGATTTCGCACAGACTCAACGGCTGCGTACTGGGCTGAACAGACTAAGCGCTAGAGAAGCGAAGGGAAATTTCGGGTGAGGTGGTAGGGACGGGCAGATTCGAACTGCCGACCTGTCGCTTAGGAGGCGGCCGCTCTATCCATCTGAGCTACGTCCCCGCACACGCTCCGATTGTAGCAAGGGTCTAGTGCCGCGCGGCTTGGGGCCACCGGGACAAACCCTTGCGTGCGATGTCTTTGCGGTAGTGCATTCCGGCGAAGTGGATCTTTTCGACAGCGGCGTAGGTGTTGTGGACCGCGCTCGCCAGATCGGGGCCGGAGGCGGTTACGCCGAGGACGCGGCCGCCGGAAGTCTCGATACCTTGCGGGCCGAGCTTGGTGCCGGCGTGGAACACCTGGACGGTTTCCGCTTCGGCAGAGGCGATTCCGGTGATTTGGTCGCCGGTGCGCACTTGGCCGGGATAGCCGTGAGCTGCTAGGACTACACAAACCGAAGGCTCCGGGTTCCAGCGCAGCGTTGTACCTTGCAACTTGCCGGTGGCTGCACGCAGGAGAGCTTCACCGAAGCCGCCCTCTAGGCGATGCATCAGGGGTTGCGTCTCCGGGTCGCCGAGACGGACATTGAACTCGATGACCTTTGGACCATCGGCCGTCATCATCAGACCGGCGTAGAGAAAGCCGGTGAATTTCGTGGCGCGGACGGCGGGTTCGATGATGGTGTCGAGGATCCGCTGCGTATCGGAGGCGGAGACGATGCGGCCGTCGCAGTAAGCGCCCATGCCGCCCGTGTTGGGGCCGGTGTCGCCGTCGTAAACGGTTTTGTGATCCTGGGTGGCTTCGAGCGGGACCACGCTGCGGCCGTCGCTGACGACGATGAAGCTGACTTCTTCCCCGCGCAAGAATTCTTCGATCACTAGTCGTGGACCGAGCGAGTGAACGGCGGCTTCGGCTTCGGCGCGGTTGTGGGCGATGATTACGCCTTTGCCGGCGGCTAGTCCGTCAGCCTTCACGGCGACCGGGTAGTCGAATTGCGAGAGAGCGTGGTTGGCCGCTTCCGCAGACTCGGTGCGCACGAAGCGCGCGGTTGGAATGCCCACGCGCTGCATGAATTCCTTGGCGTAGATCTTGCTGCCTTCAAGCTGCGCATTCTCTTGCGTGGGTCCAAAGATAGTGAGCCCGCGGGCGCGGAATTGATCTACTATGCCGGCGACCAGCGGGACTTCCGGACCTACTACGGTGAGATCGGCCCCAACTGATTCCGCGACGTTCAGGTATTCGGTCGACGGGAGGATGGTGGCCACCTGCGCGATACCGGGGTTGCCGGGCGCGGCGAAGATCTGGTGTCCTTCGCGGGAGAGGCGCCAGGCGATGGCGTGCTCGCGGCCGCCGCTGCCGATCACTAGGATTTTCACGGTGAAGTGCTAGTTTAGCGCGTTCCGTTAGAATGGAAAGGCAGTGGCTAATCATTATGATGTGATTGTCGTCGGCGCCGGGCATGCCGGCTGTGAAGCCGCGCGGGCTTGCGCGCGGCTGGGCTTGAAGACGGCGATGATCACCATGAATCTGGACTTGATCGCGCAGATGTCATGCAATCCTGCGATCGGGGGCATCGCCAAGGGTCACCTGGTTCGCGAGATTGACGCGCTGGGTGGTGTGATGGGCGAAGTCACGGACGCTGTCGGCATCCAATTCCGCCTGCTGAATACCAGCCGTGGTCCGGCGGTGTGGTCGCCGCGCGCACAGTGCGATAAGAAGCAATACCGGGTCAAGATGAGGGAATTGCTAGAAAAGGAGCCGAATCTCCGAATCTTGCAGGCAGAGGTGGCTCAACTCCTGATTTCCAACAGTCGAGTACGCGGAGTTTTGCTGCGGGACGGCCGGCAGATCGAAAGCGGGGCTGTCGTAGTCACAACCGGAACCTTTCTAAACGGGCTAGCGCACGTCGGTGAACAAACCTATAGCTGCGGGCGCAGTGGTGAGGCGTCTTCGAACCTATTGGGCGATCAGCTTCGCACGCTGGGGCTCGAATGGAAGCGGCTCAAGACCGGCACTCCGCCGCGCTTGGATGGGCGGACCATCGAATGGTCGCAGTTCGAACCCCAATATGGGGATGCAATTCCGACTCCTTTCTCCTTTTTGACCAATAGGATAGAGAGGGAACAGGTGCCTTGCTATATTACCTATACAACGCCCGAGTCCCATCAGGTGATTCGCGATAACATCGCCCGTTCACCGCTTTACAGCGGCCAGATCGAGGGGATAGGACCACGCTACTGCCCTTCTATCGAAGACAAAATCGTCAAATTCCCCGATAAGAGCCGCCATCAGATCTTTCTTGAGCCGGAGGGATTGGATACCAACGAGATTTACGTGAATGGGATGTCGACCAGCATGCCCATTGACGTGCAGTCGCGCGTGCTGACATCCATTCCGGGTTTAGAACACGCTGAGATGGTGCGCCCCGGCTATGCCATCGAATACGATGCGATCGACCCTCGCGAACTTACTCATTCTTTGCAGGTTAAGTCATTCGCCGGGCTATTTCTAGCGGGTCAGATTAACGGCACCTCGGGGTACGAGGAAGCCGCTTGCCAGGGGCTCATTGCAGGTGTGAATGCTGCGTGTTATGTGGGGGATCGCGAACCACTCGTAGTGGGCCGAACTGAAGGCTACACGGGGATCTTGATTAGCGACTTAGTATTGCAAGGTGCCGACGAGCCCTATCGTATGTTCACTTCGCGCGCCGAATTCCGTTTGCACTTGCGGATCGATAATGCTGATGAGCGTCTGACGCCCATGGCGCGCAAGTTCGGCTTGGTCTCGGATGACCGATGGGATGTTTACCAGCGGAAAGAGGCCCAAAAGCAAACCTTGCGGAGTTTTTTCGAGTCAAGGCCCCATAAGGCGGCTTGGCTGCGCCGGACCGAGTCCAAAATACAGGACCTGGACTTCAATGGCGATTTCGCTCGGGATGCGTTGACGACGGTCGAGACTGAAATCAAGTACGCCGGATACATTGCCCAGCAAGATCGCCAGGTTCGCCAATTGCGCGATGCCGAGCGCCGCAGTATTCCCGATGCTTTCGTATATTCCGACATACCGGGGCTGTCGAGCGAAGTACGTGAAAAGCTGGAACGCGTCCGACCGCACACGCTGGGTCAGGCCGGCAAGATTCCGGGGGTTACGCCGGCGGCGGTGGCTGTTCTAGATGTCTATTTAAGCGTCGACCGCCAAAATGGAAGACTTTAAGTCGCTGTTGGAATTGGAGTTTTCCCCATACGGTGCACTAACCAAGGAACAATTGGTCCTCTTAGAGCAGCATTACCAACTGCTTTTGCGCTGGAATCAGAAGATTAACTTAACGCGGATCACAGGCGTAATGGACGCTGTTCGCTATCACTACTGTGAATCGCTCTATCTTGCGCAAAGTTTGCCCAAAAGGGCCCTTCGGATCGCCGATATCGGTTCGGGTGCAGGGTTCCCTGGCATTCCGGTGGCGATATATCGTCCGGACTGTGAGGTTCATTTGATTGAGTCGCATCAGCGGAAGGCCGTGTTCCTTGGAGAGGCTACACGGAATTTGCCAAACACGCGGGTCGTGGCTGCTCGGGCCGAAGACCTGGCTCAAAGCTACGATTGGATGATTTCAAGGGCAGTCCGGCCAAACGATGTTCTGAAGTTGAAGCTCGCACCGAATCTTGCGGTCCTTGGTACCGAAGGCGAGAAGCTTCCTTGGGGTAAGTCACGGGCGTTGTTCCACGTGGAACATTGATTCAGTTTCACGTGGAACGCGACCATGATATGATCTGAACCGTGGGAAAGATCATCGCAATTAGTAACCAAAAAGGCGGCGTAGGTAAGACCACAACCGCGATTAATCTGGCCGCGTCTTTAGCTGCCAATGACTTACCAATCTTGCTAGTCGATTGCGACCCCCAAGGAAACACCACCACAGGCTTGGGCATTGAAAAACAGACGGAGACACTTACCCTGTATAACGCACTTCTTCAAGGGGTGTCCTTGGAAGAGGTCATTGTCAAGACGCAGTGTGAAGGGCTAGATTTAGTTCCGGCTGACAAGAACTTGGTCGCGGCGAATCTGGACTTGGTAGACGACCCGCGCCGCGAATTCAGGCTCACTAAGGTTCTGGAGTCAGTTCGAGACCGCTATCGGTATGTTCTGATCGACTGCCCGCCCGCCCTTGATCTATTGACTTTAAACGCTTTAGTGGCCTCTGATTCAGTGCTAGTTCCCATCCAATGTGAGTTCTTTGCCCTGGAGGGAATTTCGCAGTTAATTGACACGGTGGAGCGAGTTCGCGAAACTTTTTCGCGGCCGTTGAAGCTTGAGGGCATTTTGCTGACCATGTATGACGATCGCACGAATTTGGCACGCCAAGTCGCCGACGATCTCAAGGATTTCTTTGGTAATGAGGTACTTACGACCGTAATCCCGCGCAGCATCCGTCTCGCCGAAGCCCCCAGCTATGGAAAACCCATCCTGATGTATGATCCGCGTTCGAAAGGAGCGGAAAGCTACATTAGACTCGCCAAGGAGATCCTGGAAAATGAACGAAGCCGCCGAGAAGCAACGCAAAGCGCTGGGTAAGGGACTATCGGCGCTACTGCCGGGAAGGGGATCAGGCCAGAGCGCCGCTGCGGCTGCGGCAGCGGTGGCCGCTCCCAGCTTGCCGACGCAGCCTAATACGCTTCCCATCGATGCTATTCATCCTAATCCGATGCAACCACGCGTGGTGTTCCAGCCAGACCGGCTGGACGAACTCGCCGCATCAATTCGGGCCAATGGGATCATACAACCGCTGATTGTCCGCCATCATCAAGGACAATACCAGCTGATTGCAGGCGAACGGCGCTGGAGAGCCTCCAAACTCGCGGGCTTGAAGGATGTTCCGGTGGTGATTCAAGAAGTTGCGGATCCTCTGCTCCTTGAATTGGCTTTGATCGAAAACATCCAGAGAGAGGACCTCAATGCGATCGAAACAGCGCATGCTTACGAGCGTCTGGGGCGCGAGCTGGGGCTGTCGCAAGAGGAAATCGGCCGCCGCACCGGTAAGGATCGCACCTCCATCACGAACGCTCTCCGGCTTTTGAAGTTACCCACGGAGGTTCAGCTACTGTTGGCTGAACACAGGCTTTCGATGGGGCACGCACGCGCGGTCCTCGGGCTGCCTACCGCGGAACAGCAGATAGAAGTTGCGGAAAAGGCAGCGGCCCAGGGGCTCTCGGTACGGCAGGTGGAGGCACTGGTTCAGGATCTCACCTCTGACCGGCCCCGAACAGGCCACAAAAAGGAAGCGGTCGTTGATCCCAATGTTCGGGCAGCCGTCGACGAGCTGGAGCGGTCTCTCGGTACGCGCGTTCGGATCGTCGAATTGAGCGAGCAGCGGGGACGCATCGAGATCGAATACTACTCGCAAGCAGAACTCGACCGCCTGTTTCAGCAAATCACGGGAAGAAACTAGACTTGGTGCCGGTGGTAGGACTCGAACCTACGACCTACGGATTATGAGACCGTCGCTCTAGCCACCTGAGCTACACCGGCGCACTCACCAGCGTAGGCAGCGCGTTGGGCCACTGTCAAGTATAAATATAACAAGACCTTAATATCTTTTGTAGGTTTTGCCACATGGGCTGGTCTACAATCTGAAGTAGTGTCAGCACCGGCTGTCGAATTTACGAGCGTATCGAAGAGTTATTCCATCTACAACGCGCCGGGCGACCGTCTTAAGGAACTCGCCACCTTCCAGCGCCGTCAATTTCATCAGGACTATTGGGCGCTCCGCGATGTCACTTTCGAAGTCGGCCGTGGCGAGACGTTCTGCATCGTAGGCGAGAACGGCTGCGGCAAGAGCACTTTGTTACAAATCTGCGCGGGGATTCTGCAACCTACTTCCGGCACTGTAAAAGTTAACGGCCGGATTGCGGCGTTATTGGAACTCGGCGCTGGATTCAATCCCGAGTTCTCGGGCCGCGACAACGTCTATCTAAATGCGGCGATCCTTGGATTCTCCGCCAAACAAATGGATCGCAAATTTGCGGACATCGCTGAATTCGCGGAGATCGGCGATTTCATGAACCAGCCGGTCAAGACGTATTCGAGCGGCATGGTAGTTCGCCTGGCCTTCGCGGTCGCGATCAACGTCGACCCTGAAATTCTACTGGTGGACGAAGCTCTGGCTGTGGGCGATGTTTACTTCCGTCAGCGCTGCCTGCGCAAAGTCCACGAGCTGCGTTCGCGCGGAGTCACGATCCTGTTTGTTTCGCACGCTACCGGCGAGGTGAAAGCTCTCGGAGATCGCGCCATTTGGCTGGAACGCGGCCAGATTATGGCGCAGGGCAGCACGGAGCGTGTCGTTTCCCAGTATCTAGCCGCCATGGCTGAAAAGGACGCCAGGTATCAGGCGCTGGATATCGTTCACCACCCGCACGAAGCCAGTGGGGCGCCGGCGGAAATCATCGATGAAATTCCGAACATTGATTATCGTTATGGCGATGGTCACGCTGAGATTCTGGGCATCGCCGTCTGTGACGATTCCGGCCGCCGCTTGAACGTGCTCGCCCCGGATTCAGCCATCGTCGTGCGCATCAGCGTTCGCGCGAAGAGCAATCTGGACCGGCCCATCGTCGGCATCACCTTTCGCGATCAACGCGGGGTGGATTTAGCCGGTTCGAATACCGAAAGCGAAGGCTATCCGCTGCCGCCGTTGATGGCCGGCGAGGTATGCACGGTAGACTTCCATCTCAGCATTCCGACGCTCTACTCCACTTCGATCTCGTTCTCGCCGGCGGTCGCCAACGGAACTCTGGAGCGGTTCAACGTCTGCGACTGGATCGACAACGCCGTCGTGCTGCAAATGACGCCGCCCGATGGTCCCATGTACGGGCACTTCCGGTTTCGCTGCCGCGTGGAAGTGAACTCGCGAATCGGCGCGGGAGCCGCGGCGCTGTGATCGAGTTTACAGGCGAACGCGTCATCCCAGGTCAGGTGGATCCCGATCTCTGGGCCGAACACATTTCACGTTACGCCTTCGCCTCACGCTTTGCGCCGGGCGCGCGCGTTCTGGATCTCGGGTGCGGCGCGGGTTACGGCACAGCGGAACTCGCCAGCTCGCGCCCGCTCTGCGATTGGCATTGATTTATCGCCGGAGGCGATCGCTCATGCTAAAACGGCGTATTCCCACGCGAAGGCTTCCTTCATTGCGGCTTCCGCCACGGCGTTGCCCTTTCGTGGTGCGTCCTTCGAACTGATAACGGCGTTTGAAGTCATCGAACACCTCACGGATTGGCGAACGCTTTTAGCGGAAGCCCGCCGCCTGCTTCACCCCAGCGGTGTCTTTTTGGTTTCGACACCCAATAAGGAATACTATACGGCGTCGCGAGGGTCCGCCGGGCCAAATCCGTTCCACACTCACGAATTCGAGTTCGATGAATTCCGTAATGTACTCGCGGAGTTCTTCCCGCATTGCACGGTGCTGCTGCAGAATCATGTCGAGGCGTTTGCGTTCTATCAGCATGGGGCAGGTACCGCCATCGAGGGTCGCATGGACGGTGTTCGCGGGACCCCTCAAGACGCGCACTTCTTTCTGGCCGTGTGCTCCCTTCGCGAGCCACCACCGCCCCCCGGTTTCCTGTTCGTCCACCAGGGTTCCAACGTCCTGCGTGAACGCGAACAGCACATCGAAAGCCTCCAACACGAGTTACACGAGGCACGCGAGCAATATGCCGCGTTGCACGGGAAACACGAAGAATTGACCGTTCATTTGGAGGAGCAGAACCGGTGGGCGTTGCGGACTGAGGAAGAGCTTGCGGCCACCCGCCGCGATTTGACCACGGTGCTCGAAAACCTGGCCGCTGCCGAAAACATGGTCATCGAGCGAACTCACTGGGCGCAGAGGCTCTCCGCACAGGTGGAAGACCTCGAGGCCCGGCTCAATCTGTGGAGATCTTCACGCTGGACAAAGGTCGGCCGCAAGCTGAACTTGGGACCGGATCTCGATCAATCGCCAACCAAGAGTGATGCAACCGGTGGCGGCAGCTAGACCCGGCGCCCTGCGGCGCATTTTCACGGGACTCCCGCTGGCCATCCTCTCCCCGTTGCTGCTGCTACTCGCGGCGATCGCTCTGGCTGTCACCGATCTGGTTGTGCGCCTGCTACCGCGCCGCACACTAAACACGGACACCCGGCCCGATACGTCGTCCGCCGCCATTGTTATTCCCAACTGGAATGGGCGCGATCTACTTGAGAAGTATCTTCCGTCGGTGGTTGCCGCAGCCGAGCACGTTGCCGGAAGCGAAGTGATTGTGGTCGACAACGGTTCCACCGATGGCAGCGCCGAGTTCATCCGCGAGCGGTTCCCTCAGGTTCGCGTAATGGCACTCGACAAGAATCACGGATTCGGAGGAGGATCGAATGCCGGGTTCCGGGCCGCCCAGCACGACGTAGTGGTGCTTCTCAATAGCGATATGCGCGTGGAACGGGATTTCCTCCAGCCCTTGCTGGACGGCTTCAGCGATGCGCAAGTATTTTCCGTGGCGTGCCAAATCTTCTTTTCCGATCCCAACAAAGTTCGCGAGGAAACCGGGCTCACGGAATTCTGGTGGGAGCGTGGAAACCTGCGGGTCCGCCACCGCACTGAACCGACTATCCGCAATCTGTATCCATGCGCCTACGGCGGCGGCGGGTCTTGCGCTTTTGACCGGCGGAAGTTTTTGGAACTGGGCGGCTTCGACGAACTACTCGCGCCGTTTTACCTCGAAGACACCGACCTCGGCTACATGGCGTGGAAGCGCGGATGGAAGAACCTGTATCAGCCGGCGAGCGTGGTGTATCACGAACATCGTGGAACCATCGGACGCCGTTTCAACGAAGCATATATCCAAAGCGTCCTCAAAAAGAATTTTCTGCTGTTCACGTGGAAGAACATCCACGAATGGCGCCGCCTGTTGGCGAATTTCTTTTCGTCATGGGCTAGTGCGCTGCTGAGCTGGCTGGGAGGCGATTCGCCGGAACGATCCAGCTTGGGTGGAATCGCGCGCGCGACGCTGCAACTGCCCGGCGCGTTGGCTTCGCGAACACGGGCGCTCCGGCTCGCCGCGGTCTCGGATACGGAAGCTTTTCGACGGCCATTGGGTGGCTATTTTCGCGACACTTTCAGCGCCCTTAATGCGGAGGGAGCACCCTTGCGCGTGTTGTTCGTTTCGCCTTACCCGATTTGCCCACCCATCCACGGCGGCGGTGTGTTCATGTATCAGACGGTTCATGAACTCGCACGTTTGTGCGAACTTCACCTGGTGGTGCTGCTCGACTTCGCGCACGAACGGCCCGCGCATGAAGAACTGGATCGCATTTGCGCATCGACAGAATATCTGGTGCGGCCCGTGGGCCGTCCGAAACAGTTAGGTTCGATCGAGCCCCACGCGGTTCGCGAATTCCGCATTCCGGACTTGGCGTGGCTGATCCATCGCCAGATCTATACGAAACAAATTGACGTGGTGCAGCTCGAATACACGGTGCTGGGGCAGTACGCGGGCCAGTTCCGCCGCATCCCGAGTATCCTGTTCGAACACGACGTCTATTTCCAATCCATCGCGCGCCGTCTGCCCTTCATGGCGGACTTCACGGAGAAAATCGCCGCCCGCTGGGAATATTTGCGGTCGCTGCGCTGGGAACTGCGCATGCTGCCGGCGCTCGATCGCATTCAGGTATGCAGCCGCGACAACGCGGATTATCTCTTATCGTTCCTGCCGCGATTGAAAGGGCGGATTGACGACGGGTATCGCGCGGGAATCGAAACGTCTCGCTATACCTATCGGGCAGACGACCGCGAGCCGTTCACTATCCTGTTCTTGGGGAGTTTCCGGCACACTCCGAATCAGGAAGCGCTCAACTGGTTCGTCGAGCAAGTGCTGCCGCTAGTGTTGGCTGAGGAACCGCGCGCCCGGGTGCTAGTGGTCGGTTCCGAGCCGCCGCCCCTCAGTTCCTTCCGCCACGCCGAGGCGGTGGAGTTGGTCGGATTCGTCGAAGACGTGCGCGAGCCGCTGGCGCGCTACTCGCTGTTTGTGTGCCCGATCCTGAGTGGCTCGGGCGTGCGCGTCAAACTATTGGAGGCCTTCGCAGCAGGGATTCCGGTGGTGTCGACGCGGCTTGGCGCCGAAGGCCTGGCGGATCGCGATGGCGAAATTTGTGCATTAGCGGACCAGCCCGCCGACTTCGCCCGGCACGTTGTCGAACTCTTGCGCGATCCTCAAAAGGCGGCGGCCATGGCGGCGCGCGCGCGTGAAGAAGTGGTGACGAAACGCGACATGCGCGTAATGACGGAGCGTCTGGTGGAAGCTTATCGCGCCGAGGTGGTTCGCAAACGCGCTACTTGCCCTTGATCGATTGCGCCAGCTTAGCGCTGATTTTAGCGGCGGTGCGTTTCATGCCGTTGGGCGTTTTATCACCCGGAGATTCAAAAAAGCTCCACAACACATCGTGGGTTTTGCGGTTCACCAGGAAAATGTTGCCGCGGCCCTTCTGTCCCTGCATGCCGGAACGGGCGAAAGTCGGGCTAGTGTCATCCGTTTTGTCCCCGGCCTTATCGCTGGCGGCCGGCTTGTTGCTGTAGAGGTCCGCCAAAGTTTCCTCGAAGCTTTGCCCCACGTGATCCGTTAGAACGGCGTCGGCTTTCTGCGGATCGGTCACCACCTGCAGTACGGACCCGGTGGTGAGCTGCGCCGCCAGGTATTGATCCAGGCCATTGGACATCGGCAGCACATACACGGTCTTCACGTCGTCCAAGCCTGCGGCCTGGGCGCTCACGGAAATCGCCAGTACGGCAGCCGCTAATATGAATTGCTTCATGAGTCCATCATATATGCTTCACCAGCGGTTATTCTGGTGAAACATGCCGACCGCAGTGATTCCCACGTGGAACCGGCGCGATCTGTTGCTGAACCTGTTCGCAAGCCTGGGTGCGCAGACTCGACCGTTTAACGAAATCATCGTTGTGGATAACGGTTCTACTGACGACTCCGCAGAATTGGCGGAGCGCGCCGGCGCGAAAGTGTTGCGGCTGGGACGGAATATGGGCTTCGCCGCCGCCGTCAATCGTGGGATCGAAGCGGCTAATGCCGATTGGGTCGCGATTCTTAACAATGATGTGACTTTGGAGGCGGATTGGCTCGAGAAGTTGCTGGCGGCGCCTGAAGACGCGTGGTTCGCAAGCGGGAAAATTCTGCAAGCTAACGATACCAGTCTGCTCGACGGCGCCTTCGACGAACTCTCGCGCGGCGCGTGTGCCAGCCGATGTGGCTCCGGGAAACCCGACGGGCCGGCATGGAATCAAGCGCGGCGGATCCGGTTTGCGCCCATGACTGCGGCGATATTTCGGCGGCAACTCTTTCGAGATCTCGGCGGTCTCGACGAATCGTTCGGCTCGTACATGGAAGATGTCGATTTCGGGCTGCGTTGCGCCATGGCGGGCAGGGAAGGATGGTACGTTCCCTCCGCGGTCGCGTATCACCGTGGCAGCGCCACCCTAGGAGGGTGGAGTAAAGACACAGTCTGGCGCATCGCCAGAAACCAAGTGTTGTTAGCTGCCAAGCACTTCCAGGGTCAGCCGCGGTGGCCGATAGTGGCCGGACAAGTTGCTCTGGGGATTGCTCGCCCTCCGGCATGGGCGCGGCGTGGCGTTCCTTCAAGGGAAGCTCGCTGGGATTCGGGATGCCCGTCGGATGGAGCGGGTAAGTACAAATGAATACACCAGCAAAGACCTGGCGCGGGTGCTGGACGCGAGCGAGGCGAACATCCTCGCACTGGCTCGGGAAACCGGCTTTGACAGCTATTGGAGGGCTTACTTCTGGCTGTCACGGCTGTAATTGTTACCTACAACTCGGAAGATGTAATCACTTCTTGCCTGGAGGCGTTGTCTAAAGTGGCTCCTCAAGTGAGCACGGTGGTTGTGGATAATGCGTCGTCAGACAGAACCGTGGATCTGGTGCGTGCCCGGGGCGGAGCGAAGCTGATCGCTAACGAAAAAAATCGGGGCTTCGCGGCGGCCGTCAACCAGGGCGTGCGGGAAACGGGCGGCAGCGATTTCATCCTGGTTTTGAATCCCGATAACGAGCTGCTGACGGCGGTCGACACATTGGTGGAAGCGAGCGAGCGCCACGGCTTGGCGGCCGGCCGCTTGGTGGATGCGGAGGGAAACACGCAGGCAGGTTTCACGATCCGCCGTTTTCCCACCCCGATCTCGCTAACGTTCGAACTCCTGGGAATCAACCGCTTGTGGCCCTCGAACACGGTCAACAGAGCGTACCGGTACCTGGATCGCGACTTGGACCAACCTGGACTAGTGGAACAACCGGCGGGCGCTCTCCTCATGTTTCGACGGGATGTCTGGGAGAAGCTGGGCGGGTTCGATGAACAGTTTTACCCCGTTTGGTTCGAGGACGTCGATTTCTGCCGGCGGGCAGTGAATGCGGGTTATGAGATTGCATATGTTCCGTCGGTGGCAGCGCGGCATAAGGGTGGGCATTCGGTGAGCCGGATTTCCGCGCGACTACGCGCAAGCTATTGGTGTGTTAGCCTTTTAACATATGCTGCCAAGCACTTCCGCCCCTGGCCGTTTCGGGGGATATGCGCTGCGGTCGTGCTTAGCTCGGTTCCGCGGATGGTCGCGGGGATGATTTCGGAGCGGACTCTGTCGTCGGTTGTAACCTATTGCAATATCATGCGGTTTGCAGGACTGTGCCTGGTGTCTCCCGGGCATGTTAAGAAATCTGCGGTTACGTTTACCTAACTTGATAGCATGATTAACAAAGATTTAGTATCGGTCACCCTGGTGACTTACAACAGCGGCAGTTTCATCCGGCGATGCTTGGAATCGGTACTGGAGCAGAACTATCCGCACCTTGAAGTTATCGTGATCGATAACGCCTCGACTGACGGCACCGCCGATATCCTGGGACAGTTCGAGGACAAGTGCAGCATCCACTACAACGAGGAAAACATCGGCTTCGCGGCGGCGCAGAATCAGGCTATCGGGATTTCGCAGGGTGAGTGGGTACTGGCTTTGAATCCGGACGTCCTGCTGCTCAAGGATTTTATTGAAGAGCTGGTACTGGCGGGCAACGTCGATCGCAAGGTCGGGACGGTGTGCGGCAAGCTGCTGAGCATCAGCGCCACCTTCGATTTGCCAGAAGTGCAGTTGGTAGATTCGACCGGCATCTACTTCACGCCCATGCTGCGGCACCTGGATCGCGGCAGCCAGGAGCCCGACAAAGGGCACTTCCTCAATTTCGAATACGTTTTCGGAGCCACCGCCGCCGCGGCGCTGTATCGCCGCAAGATGATCGACGACATTTCCATCAAGGGCGAATTTTTCGATTCGGACTTTTTCGTTTACCGTGAAGACGCGGACGTCGCCTGGCGCGGCCAATTGATGGGCTGGCGCTGTCTCTACACGCCGCGCGCGTGCGGCTATCACGTCCGCAATGTGCTGCCCGGCAAACGGCGCGCGCTTCCCGCCGAAATTAACATGCACTCAGTAAAGAATCGCTTTCTGATGCGCATGAAGAACATGACGCCGGATCTCTATCGCCGGAACTGGCTGGCCATCACCGGGCGGGATTTGCTGGTGATCGGCGCATGCCTGCTGCACGAGCATTCGTCTCTCAAGGCTTTCAGCTTCGTGCTGCGCAATTGGAAGAGCGTGATGGCCAAGCGGCGCGAGATCATGAGCCGGCGGCGCGTGCAGGACGACGATCTGGCCAGTTGGTTTTCCTTCCAGCCGGTGAGCCGCCCGGCTCCCAAACCGAGCGCCAGCGCGAAACTCCGGGTCCGCAGCGCGCGCTCCTAGGGGCTGCCCCAGCCAGTGCGCTTCGCAATCGTTGGCACCCGCGGGATTCCGGCGCGCTATGGCGGCTTTGAAACCTTCGCCGAAGAATTGTCGACGCGGCTGGTGGAGCGTGGCCACCAGGTGACCGTCTACTGCCGCGAGCGTCATCCCGAGCCGTCCTATCGCGGCGTGCGGCTGCGATACCTTCCAACCATCCGCCACAAATACTTCGACACTCTCGCGCACACCTTTCTTTCGACGCTGCATCTGCTGGGCTCGCGCTACGATGCTCTGCTCTACTGCAACGCCGCCAACGCCATCTTCACCTGGATGCCGCGCGTGTTGGGAATGCCGGTGGCTTGAACGTTGACGGCCTGGAGCGGCATCGTAAAAAGTGGAATGCGCTGGCGAAGGGCTGGTACCGGATATCGGAGTGGCTGGCCACCTGGATGCCGAACACCGTGGTGACTGACGCCCAGGCCATCGCTCAGTATTATCACGAAAAGTACGGTCGCGATTCGGTGATGATCCCCTACGGCGCGGAACTGGGAGCCGTCGAGTCTTCCGACGTCTTGCAGAAACTGGGGCTCGAAGCGAAGAAATATTTCCTGTATGTGAGCCGTATGGAGCCGGAGAATAACGGGCTGTTAGTGCGAGAGGCGTTTGAAAGCGTGACCACCGATCTCAAACTCGCGCTGATCGGCGATGCGCCGTATGCGGACGAATATATCGCTAAGGTTCGCGACACGCACGACCCACGCATCGTCATCCCGGGCGCGATTTACGGCCAAGGTTATCGCGAGCTTGGCTCCCACTGCTTCGCGTATATCCACGCTACTGAAGTTGGAGGGACGCACCCGGCGCTGATCGAAGCCATGGGCCGCGGCGCGCTTACGCTTGTATCTCGACACGCCGGAGAATGCTGAAGTCGCGGGCGGCGCGGGCCTGCCGTTCAGGCGCGAGGATCTTTCACGCGTCATCGAACACGTACTCGCTTACAGCGAACAGGAACGTCAAGCGTGGCGCGCGCGCGCCATTGAAAGGGTGCGGTCACACTACAGTTGGGGTGCCGTCACGGATGCGTATGAGAAACTGCTGAAGGGGTTGGCAAAGGGTTAAAGCAACATGCGGAGCTGGGTAGAAATCTCGCTGCAACAAATTCGCGCCAACTTCCGCGCCGTGCAGGCCCTGGTGGGCGAGTCCGTGGAAGTGATGCCGGTGGTGAAGGCCGACGCCTATCGTCACGGCGCGGTGGCCGTCTCGCACGCACTCGAGGCCGAGGGTGCGCGCTGGCTGGCGGTCTCAAACGTCGAAGAGGGTGTCGTGCTGCGGCAGACCGGAACCCAGGCGCGCATCGTTGTTATGGCCGATTTTCTCGAAGACGAGCGCGAGATGCTGGCCACGCATCATTTGACTCCGGTGATTCACTCGCTCGAAGACTTGCCTGCGGTGCGCGTGCCCTATCACTTAAAGATCGATACCGGGATGAACCGTCTAGGCACCAGCGCTCCGCCGGACGAAATCGCGCGCGCGGTGGCTGCAGCGCTCGGCTCCGCTCGAGGGCCTGATGACGCATTTCGCGTCCTCTGGAAATTACGAGAGCAAACAAACCGAGCAACAACTCGAGCGCTTCGAAGCCGTGATCGAGGGCTTGCGCCGCGCCGGCATCACACCGCAATATGTGCATTCTTCGGCCACCACTCCCATCGCCTATCGCCGCAAGGAGGCCTGGGGCAACCTGGTGCGGCCGGGCCACGCCATTTACGGATATGTTTCGCCGGCCCGCGGGGCTCCCGCCAGGGTGTTGAATGTGGCTCCGGCGCTCACCTGGAAAGTGACGGTGCTCGAAGTGAAGGACGTTGACGCCGGAGCGTTGATCGGCTACGGAGGCATTCACCGGGCGCAACGCCCCATGCGCATCGCGGTGCTGGCGGCGGGCTACGCCGACGGGATCCCGCACCGCCTGGGGAACCGCGGCCAGGTGATCGTCAAAGGCAAATTCGCACCGGTAGTGGGCGCAGTTTCGATGGACCTGACCACCATAGACATCACCGGCTGCGCCGATTTGAAGGCGGGCGAGGCCGTTACTTTGCTCGGTTCCGAAGGCGCTGCGTCGATCAACGCGCAACAGATGGCGAAGTGGGCTGGAACGATCTCCTACGCCGTGTTGTGCGGGATTCACGCCCGGGTCAAACGCGTTTATATCGACTGATCCGGTCTCCTATTTTCTACCCAGGATTCTGACGATAGGTCCGTATATGGAGCGATCCATACCCGAGAAAATTCAGCGCCTCATCGGACCGTTGCCGGGCCAGCGGGAGGCTCGCGCGTTTAGTGTATTGGCGTTGATTGGCGGCTTGGTCGCGTGCGGGCTCTCCCTCTACTACGGCTTCCGCGGGGAAACCTTTATGGGGCGCCCCATGGGGAGCGACTTTGTACAGTTCTACGCGGCCGGCAAGCTGCTCAACCAGCATCAACCAGCGGTCATCTATGACATTCCTGCGTTCACCGAGTTGCAGCATCAAGTGGTTCCGGAAATGGCGCCGACCCAAATGCTTGTGTTCGGCTACCCTCCAGTGGTTTCTGAACTATTCCGCCCTTTCGCGCTCCTTCCTTATCGCTGGGCGTACTGCGTGTGGCTGGTATTTTCGCTGACGATATATGCCTCGAGTCTGTGGCTTCTGTTTCGAACTCTTCTTCGCGCGAGCTACCGCCGAACAGCGTTTCTGCTGGCGCTCTCCGCGCCCATGTATACCCTAGAAACCTGGATCGGCGGACAGCTCTCGGTGGTCGGATTTTTTGCGGTGGTATTGTTTCTCTGCTGCTTCGAGAAGCGCTGGCCGGTGGTGGCTGGTCTGGCATTGGGGCTGACTACCTACAAGCCATCGCTGATGGCGATTCCGGCGGCGGTGATGATCCTAGGCGGATGCTGGCACATGCTCGCGGGATTGAGCATCAGTTCGGCGATGATGATTCTCGGGTCCGTCGCGACTTCCGGTGTGAACGGCTTTTGGATGTGGATCCTGCGGCTGCGAGTTTTCAGCGCTTACGCCACCAGCAATGAGGCCATCCTTCGCCGCACCAAGTACGTGGACCTGAATTCTTTCTTCACGGTGCTGCTGGGCGCAAGTTCCGTCGAGCGCGCGATTGCCGCGATCGCGACGTCTGCAGTTTTTCTGATACTGGCATGGAACTGGTGGCGGTCGCGCCATCAGGCGCATGAGGTGCAGCGCTATTTGTGGGCCGCCACGCTCGCCTGGACCATGCTGATCAACATCTATGTGCCGGTTTACGACACCATCCTTCTGGTGCCCGCGGCGGCATTGCTGGCGCGCTCGCTAGCGGACCGGGGTCCACGGGAACAAATGTCGCTGCAAGTGTGGGTGATCGCGCTGTGGCTGGTACCCTGGCTCACGCAATCCTGGGCCGATTACTTACGGTTGCAGATTCTCACGCTAGCGCTGGTGGGATTCGGCTACTGGGCCTTGAAGCTGGCGCGTGCTGGCTCCGCGTTCGAACTAGCGGCGCCGCGCGAAGATGCTCTCCAAGACGCCGCTTAGACGTCCAGATTGCGCACGTCGAGCGCGTTGTCCTCGATAAACTTACGGCGCGCTTCTACGTTCTCGCCCATCAGCGTGGTGAAGATCTCGTCGCTTTGCACGATGTCTTCGAGCGACACCTTCAGCAGCGTGCGCGTGTCGATGTTCATGGTGGTTTCCCACAACTGCTCGGCGTTCATTTCGCCCAGGCCCTTGTAGCGTTGGATGCTGACTTCGCGCATGCCTTCGTTTTTCACGTGCGCCAGCAGCTCGCGCCACCCCGCCAGCGTCTCGCGGTGATTTTCGCGCACTACGACGAACGGCGGCTGATTGTACTTCCCAGCCTGCTTCGCGAGCAGACGCAGGCGGCGGTACTCGGGTTGCCCGGCCAGCTCGAGATTGATGGCGCGCTCGGCGTTGGTGGGGTCCTTGAAGGTAACCATCCAGGCCGAGTGTTCCTCTTCGTGCTTGATCTCGGTTTCGATCTTCAGAGCCTTCAGCGCTTCGTAGACTGGCTGCAGGTGCGCCTTGTCGGCGAAGTCGGCCTTGGTGTCGAGCGCCAGCCCGGGGTCCGCCACTACTTCCACGACGCGCGGATCACGCAGGCGGCGTTCCATGCGGCGCCAAGCTAGTTGGAGTTCATCGAGCGCCATCAGGTAATTGCGCAGCTCGGTGCCTTCGAGAATCGTCTTGCCCGCGCCCACTTCCACTTTCAGGTTTTCCGTAGCGCGGCGCAGAATCTCGCGCGTGAATTCCTTGTCGTCCTTGATGTACTTCTCGCTCTTGCCTTTCTTGATGCGGTAGAGCGGCGGCTGGGCGACGAAAATATTACCGCGCTTGATCAACTCCGTCATGTGGCGGAAGAAGAATGTCAACAGCAGCGTGCGGATGTGCGAGCCGTCAACGTCCGCGTCGGTCATGATGATGATCTTGCCGTAGCGGATCTTGGCCGGATCGAAA
Organism: Bryobacterales bacterium; assembly: GCA_963760575.1. GTDB lineage: Bacteria > Acidobacteriota > Terriglobia > Bryobacterales > Bryobacteraceae > Palsa-187. The sequence continues at coordinate 196,947 of CAVXEM010000059.1, read as the reverse complement.
TCGTCCTTGCCGATCCCAGCGCCAATGGCGGTGATCATGGCGCGAATTTCTTCGTGGCCCAACATCTTGTCGTAGCGGGCTTTTTCCACGTTGAGGATTTTGCCGCGCAACGGCAGAATCGCCTGATAGCGGCGGTCGCGGCCGCCTTTTGCGGTACCGCCGGCCGATTCGCCCTCGACCAAAAACAACTCACAACGATCCGGATCGCGTTCCTGGCAATCGGAAAGTTTTCCAGGCAGGCCGCCCGAATCGAGAGCACCTTTGCGCCGCGTGAGATCGCGAGCTTTGCGGGCCGCTTCGCGAGCACGGGCCGCATCGATCGCCTTCGACACGATCTTCTTCATCACCGACGGATTCTTGTCGAAGAACTCGCCCAGTTTTTCGTTGATGAGCTGGACGACGTAGCCCTGAATATCGGAATTGAGCTTACCCTTGGTCTGGCCTTCGAACTGGGGCTGCGGCAGTTTCACGCTGATCACCGCCGTGAGACCTTCACGCACATCGTCGCCAGTCAGATTTTCTTTGACATCCTTGAACAATCCGGCAGCCTGCCCCGCCGCATTGATGGTGCGGGTCAGCGCGCTGCGAAAGCCGCTCAAGTGCGAGCCGCCATCGACAGTGTTGATGTTGTTCGCGAAGCTGAACACTGTTTCGCTATAGGAATCGTTGTACTGCAGCGCCACTTCCATCGTCAGCACGCCGTTGGGTAGATCGCGCTCACCTTCGATGAAAATCGGCTTGTCGTGGAGTACGCTCTTGCCCTTATTCAGGTGCTTGATGAACTCCGCAATGCCGCCAATGAATTGGAATTCGGAAACGCGCGCCGGTTCTTCACGTTCGTCGGTGAGTGTGATCTTTAGACCCTTGTTCAGAAACGCGAGTTCGCGCAACCGTGTGGCTAGAGTGTCGAAGTTGAACTTAGTCGCGTCCATGATGGACGAGTCGGGCTTGAAGGTGATCTTGGTTCCGGTCTTCCGTCCCGCTTTGCCGGTCCTCGCCAGCGGAGCCTTGGGAGCGCCCTTGGCGTACTCCTGCTCCCATGTCGATGACGCAGTTTCGCCCTTCGCGGGACGCCAGATTTCCAGCTTCAGCAACTCCGAGAGTGCATTCACGCAACTCACGCCCACACCATGCAACCCGCCCGAAACTTTGTAGGAGTTGGAATCGAACTTACCGCCGGCATGCAATTTGGTCATCACCACTTGCGCCGCCGACACACCCTCTTCTTCGTGAATATCGACCGGAATCCCGCGGCCATTGTCGACCACGGTCACCGAATCGTCCTCGTGAATGGTGACGTTCACTTCGTTCGCGTAACCGGCTAGAGCCTCGTCTACCGAGTTATCAACGACTTCATAGACCAGGTGATGCAACCCGGCCTCGCCGGTCGACCCAATGTACATTGCGGGCCGCAGGCGCACGGCCTCGAGGCCCTCCAGCACTTTAATGCTGGTGGAATCGTAAACGTTGGGTCGTTTCGGATCGTCTTCTGGGAATGCCGCGGTAACTTTACTGGACATAGTTTGTTGCAAATCAAATTCTCATGGGCATGATCACGTAGCGATACGTGTCCGCCTTGTCGCCGCCGGGCCTTAGTTCGCCGGCGCTGTGCGGGTCTTTAAACCAGAAGCTGACCTGATCGGTCTGCACCACACGCAGGAAATCGATCAAGTACTGCGCGTTGAACCCAATCTCCACCGGAGTCCCGTTGTATTCGGCGGGGATGCTCTCTTCACTCTCTCCCGTTTCAGAAACCGAGGAGTGTACTTTCACTTCGCCGTCACCGACACGAACGCGAATCGCCCGCGAACGTTCATCGGAGAACTGCGCCACACGTTCGATCGCCGCTCGGAACTCCTCGCGCTGCAAGGTTACCGAGTTGGGCTGATCCTTCGGCAGCACGCGCTCATAATCCGGAAAGTTACCGGTTAAGCTTCCGGCTCAACAACAACCGGTCGCCGAGCTTGAAGAATAAATGATTCTCGTCGCCGGAGAATTGCACGATGGCGTCGGGATTAGAATCGCTCGCCAGTTTTTGCAACTCCAGCATCGCCTTCCTCGGCAACAGCGCACGAAACGCCGCGTTCACGCCGGGAAGCTCGCCCGAGCTTTCGACCATCGCCAAACGATGCCCGTCCGTCGCCACCATCACGATGCCGCCTTTACGCAGCACCAGCAGCGCCCCGTTCAATGTGAAGCGTGATTCCTCACTCGAAATCGCAAACACCGTCTTTGCGATCATGGCGCCCAAAACACCGATCGGAATCTCCGCCAACATCTCCGGCATCTCCGGCAATTCTGGAAAGCTATCGCGCGACATGCCGGCGATGCGGGTCTTCGAGCGGCCGCAAACCAGGTTCGCCCAGTGGTTGTCGCCGACTTTGACTTGCACATCCGAATCCGGCAGCAAGCGCACGTAATCGAGCAAACGGCGCGCTGGAATCGTACCCGCACCGGACTTCTTCACCCGCGCGGCGCAGGAACAGCGGATCCCCAATTCCAAGTCCGTAGCCGTGAGATGGATGCGATCTCCGTCGGCCTCCACCAACACATTCGACAAAATTGGAATGGTGGTTTTCTTCTCAACTACGCCTTGCGAGAGGTTCAGTTCCCGCACTAGATCGGCCCTGCTGACGGTGAATTCCATGCACGGTTCCTTCGCGATTCTTCTCTCTAGATTTCTCTCTCAAATAGACTTGAAAGAGAACCGGATTCATAGGGGCTGTTGAAACGTTGATTTCTCCCTAAATTATAGCAAGATCGTGGGGTTAAAGTCATCACAAAGTGTGAGTTCCTGGGTAGATTTTGTAGCATGATCGGAGCCGGTCCATTTGTTCCTCAGGAGTCCACAGCCGGGTGCGAAGCGGGTTTGAGGATAAGTCAAATAACCTCAATGGATGGCGTCGATTACGTTGTGGATGAGCCTGTTTAAATCGGCATCCTTCTGGCGAAGAGTGTCGATTTTGTGAATGGAATGCAGCACGGTCGTGTGGTGCTTGCCTCCGAACATGCGCCCGATCTCGGGCAAGGATGAGTGTGTCAGCTCTTTGATCAGGTACATCGCAATCTGCCGCGGATAAGCAATCTTTTGCGTGTTAGTCTTCAACTTCAACTGCGCCGGCTGCAATTGGAACTGCTCGGCGACCGCGCGCAGCACTGAATCCATGGTGATGCGCTTCTCTTGTCCTGGGATCAAATACTTCAGCACCTGCTGCGCCATGGCCAGCGTAATGGGCGATCCCATCACTGAGGAGTAGGCCACCAACTTCACCAGCGCGCCTTCGAGCTCCCGCACGTTGGATTTTGTTTTCGTCGCGATATAAACGCGCACATCCTCCGGGCAGACTGACCCCTTCCGTCTCGGCCTTCTTATCCAGAATCGCCATCTTGGTTTCGAGATCGGGAGGCTGAATGTCCACCATTAAACCCCACTCGAAACGCGAACGCAGACGCTCGACTAAGCCTGGCGTGCCCTTCGGCGTCGAGTCGCTCGACACCACAATCTGCTTCTGATGCTCATGCAGTTCGTTAAACGTGTGGAAGAACTCTTCCTGGGTACGTTCCTTGCCGGCCAGGATGTGGATGTCATCGATCAGCAGCACATCAGCCGAGCGATAATAGCGGTGAAACGCTGGCATGCGATCGCTCTTGATGCAGCCGATCATCTCGTTCATGAAGCGCTCGCTCGAAGTGTAGACAATACGCATCGAAGAGTACTGCTCGGTGAGCGCCGTCCCAATGGCGTGCATCAGGTGAGTCTTCCCCATCCCCGAGCCGCCATAAATAAACAGCGGGTTATAGCTGCGCGAAGGACTGTTGGCCACCGCGCGAGCCGCGGCATGCGCGAATTGATTGCAGGAACCCACCACGTAGTTATCGAAACGGAATTTCTGGTTCAGTTGGCTGGTAGGCGACATGAATACCGGCTCCTGTGAATGGCTTACTGGGGCTGCGGCAATGGCGCGAGAAGCTGTGTAGATCACCCGCTCCACCGGTAAGTTCAATTCGCGGATCGCCTGGCGGATGTCTTCGGCGTACTCCTGTTCCATCCATTCCTTCGTGACTTGATCGGGAACAGTGACTCGCAGCGACCCACCCTCTTCACCCTCAAACGCCGTTCGAGTTACCCAGTCTTCATAGGCCCGTCCGCTGATCTTGGTAGTCAGCCGGGCCTTAATTTGTTCCCATGGATTTCCCAATGCAATCGCTTCCCCAGTCATACGCCCTCCGGCACACAAAATTCCCACATGATTTCCACAAGCTGTGGAAATCCTGCCCTAGCTCACCGATTCTGTTCCTGGAATCGTCGCGCTCCAGCGGTCGCCGAGGGGTACTTCTGGTCCGGCGGACCGTCTTTCGCGGAATTCAAGAATAGCACAAAAATTCCAAACGCAATAAATTAGTTAAAATTTTTTAAATCTTTTAAATTCAGTTAGATGTATGGAGTCACTCTGAAACAAACAACATTGTATGAACATCCTGTTTCAGTGGCTCTGAAACGCATTTGACAATCCACGTTTGGGGCGCGACAATGGAGCCTGTTCGTCTGCCAGATGCGGGAGTAACTCAGCTGGTAGAGTGCGACCTTGCCAAGGTCGATGTCGCCGGTTCGAATCCGGTCTCCCGCTCCATTCCCCAAAATCAAATCTAGCTCATCGTCTGACCCCTTGCGCTTCTACATATCCTCGTGTATATGTAGAAGTCCGAGGTATCTGTGACGCCAACCTAAATCGGATCTGCCGCAGGGAACATTGGATCTACTCATCCTCAAAGTAGTCACACACGGGCCGATTCACGGCTATGCCATAGCGCAGCGCATTCAACAAATCTCCCGCGATGTCTTGCAGGTTCAGCAAGGTTCGCTCTATCCGGCGCTCCACCGTTTGGAGAACCGCGGACTTCTCGCAGCCGAGTGGAAGGATAGCGAGACCGGCCGCCAAGCCAAGTTCTATCACTTGACCGCGCAAGGCCAAGCCCAACTCAAGACCGAAACCGAGAGCTGGAAGCAACTGGCCAAAGCAATCCGCTTGATTTTGGAATCGAACGAGGCCGATGCGCTATGAGTTGGTGGCGGCGGCTTGTCAGGCGCAGCGAAATGGAACAGCACCTGGACGCTGAATTGCGCTTCCATTTCGATGGCCTGGTTGCCGACAACCTTCGCGCCGGCATGAGCGAACCCGAAGCCCGCCGCAGCGCCCGTCTGCAATTCGGCGGCCTTGAGCAAGTGAAAGAAGAATGCCGCGACGCGCGAGGGACGCGTTGGCTCGACACCACAGTTCAAGACTTGCGCTTTGCAATACGTTCGTTTCGCAAGAGTCCGGGATTCACGATAACCATGCTGGCCACTCTAGCGCTTGGAATCGGAGCGAATGTAAGTATTTTTTCAGTGGTCAATACGATACTGCTAAAGCCGCTGAAGGCGCCTGCCGCTGATCGCATCGTACAAGTCATGGATACTTTTCAGGGAAATCCATCACGCACCCCCGGACTTCCCGAATTCGAAGTGTGGCGGCAACAAACGCAGATCTTTGAAAACGTCTCGGCCTATCGGCTTGACCTGGTGAATTTAACCGGGATCTCTCATCCCGAACTGCTACCGGTAGCGCGCGTGAGTTCCAGCTTTTTCCAGCTTTTTGGAGTCCCAATTTTGCACGGCCGGGCCTTTTCTGAGGATGAGGACCGTCCCGCCGGAGCCCGTGTCGTGTTGCTCAGCTACGAGTTTTGGGAACGTCAGTTCGGGAATAACCCTCAGGTGATCGGAAAAGCCCTCACACTCGGCCAAGACTCTTACACCATCATTGGGATTCTCTCCCGCGGCTTCGATACCGAGCAATTCGGCCAACTTCCCGACGCATGGGTTCCCTTCCAAATCGATCCAGATACCCCGGAACATGGCAGCTTCTGCTTTGTGGCGGCCCGTCTGAAAGACGGCGTTACGCCCGCTCGGGCCATCTCTCAACTCGAGCCAGTGGCGGAAGAGTATCGACAAAAATTTCCGGGCTATACCAAGAAATTTGGCTTTACAGTTCAGCCGTTGCGCGATGCCATGGTTAGCGATGTGCGCCTCTCCTTGCTGGTGCTTGCAGGCGCCGTCATTTTCGTCCTCATGATCGCGTGTTCCAACGCCACCAACTTGCTCCTTGTGCGCGCGGAAGGTCGGAGGCGGGAGATTGCTATCCGAGCGGCCATTGGCGGCGGTCCTCGGCGAATTATCCGTCAACTGCTGACAGAAAGCGTGCTGCTATCTCTAGCGGGAGGCGCTCTCGGCCTCGGCCTCGGCTTCTTCGGAATACGCAGTCTGCTGAAGTTCTATCCGTCTGCTCCTCTCGTGGCGGCCTTAAATCCAATCAACCTCCCACGAGTCGGGCAGGCAGGATCGGCCCTTGCGGTCGACTGGCGAATCGTTATTTTCACTGTTTCTTCTCTCCCTGTTGACAGGCATCTTGTTCGGGATCCTTCCGGCGCTGCAAGCTTCCCAAGTGAATCTCAACGCGCCGTTGAAGGAGGGTACTGGCCGTTCCGGAATCGGCCCGCACCAGAACAAGATTCGCGCGCTACTGGTTGTCAGCGAGATGACCCTCGCGGTCTTGATGTGTGTGGGGGCGGTGCTGTTGATTCGAACTTATGTCTTGCTGCGCTCCGTAAATCCCGGTTTTGACGCCCACAATATCCTCACGATGGAGATGTCGCTCACCGCCACTCGCTTCGAGAAAACGGCGGAAATGGATCGTTTAGTGCGCGACGGTGTCGAGCGGATCAGCGCCCTGCCGGGTGTCGAGGCCGTCAGCGCCGCGTGTTGCCTGCCTCTTGAGACGGTTTGGCAGTTGCCTTTCATCATCGCCGGTCGCCCACTCAATGGCCTGTCGCACGGTTATGCGGGCTGGACGTTTATATCGCCGCAGTACTTCGCTGCGTTTCGTGTGCCAGTCCTCCGCGGGCGGGCTTTTACAGAGCGTGATAACCAACAAGCGCCACGAGTGGTCATCATCAACCAGGCGATGGCGCATCTCTTGTCACCCCAAGGCGATCCTCTCAAGGAACAACTAATCATCGGCAGAGGGATGCGCCCAGAGTATGAAAAGGATTCTGCCCGCCAGATCATTGGGGTTGTCGGCGATATGCGCGATCAATCGCTGAATCGGAATCCCCGGCCTGCAATGTACGTTCCCATCGCGCAGTTGCCGGACGAGATTAACATTGTCAACCTGCGTCTCTTGCCGGTGGCCTGGTTCATCCGCACGAGTGTTGAGCCACACTCCTTGAGTGTTTCGATTCAGAACGAGCTGCGCCAAGCAAGCGGCGATCTTCCACTGGCGAGTATCCGGTCCATGGACGACATCGAGAGCCGTTCCCTCGCGCGCCAGAGTTTCAGTATGTTGCTCATGACTATCTTTGCGAGCTCCGCGCTCCTGCTCGCCGCCATCGGCATCTACGGGCTTCTGGCCTACTCCGTCCAGCAGCGCACACAGGAAATCGGAATCCGCCTCGCCCTCGGTGCCGAGCCAGGTACCGTCCGTAACATGATCCTCCTTCAAGGCATGCGTTTGGCTTTGGCAGGAGTGGGCATCGGAATCGCGGCCGGCTTGGGGCTAACCCGCCTGCTGGCCAGCTTTCTGTTCGGCGTGCAGCCACGTGATCCGCTGGTCTTCATCGCTGTTCCGATTCTCCTCGCGGCGGTTGCTCTTCTTGCCTGCTATATTCCCGCCCGACGCGCCACGCGAATTAACCCCCTGGAGGCTCTGCGCTGGGAATGACGCCGTCTCACGACCGTTATTCTTCTTAAAGGCTCAGATACTTACCCCGATTCCTGGCCACGCTACTGGCACCCTCGTGCGAACTCTGGGAGTGGAACTCGCAGCCCGGCTACCCAGCGGCGGCTTGGGTTCGTTTGGTTATTTTGCGCGTCGGCCAATACCGGGCGGGCGGCCCAGGCGCCCGGTAACGGATTGCCAACCTTCCGCCGATCACTAAATTCCTACTTTAATAACTGCAGCGTTTCCAGTATGATTGGGGTGTTACGCCAGAATATTGAAACATTTTGGCGCTTTCGTCGTATGTAGGATGAAAGCCCTCGGGATGAGCTTCTATGGATGTTAAGCGCGAAGGCGTCGCGAAGAAGAAAATGATCCGCCGGGTCCTGTACCTGGTGTTGCTGGCGGCGGTCGTAGCGGTGGCCGGGTGGCGCGTCAGCCTTCTAAAACCGGCCGTTCCGGTGGTCGAGGCCGCCACCATTTGGCCCGACACCGTGAAGCGCGGTCCCATGGTGCGCGAGGTCCGCGGGTTGGGCACGCTCGTTCCCGAAGACATTCTTTGGTTCCAGGCGGCTTTCGACAGCCAAGTGAGCCGCATCCTGACGCACTCGGGCGACGATGTAAAGCCCAACACCGTCATGCTGGTGCTCACCAATCCGCAAATGGAAGCCGACGCTGTCGATTACGAATGGCAGACCAAACAAGCAGAAGCCAACCTCACCGATCTGCGCGTCAAGCTACAGAGCCAGACCTTCGATCAGCAATCCGCCGTCTCGACGGCGCAGGGCGAGCTGAAGCAGGCCGACATCAACCGCGATAAAGAAGAGCAGTTGTTCAAAGCCCAACTGGAACCCGAAATCAATATGCGTCTGGCGGTCGCCAAATGGGAACAGGCGGACGCCCGCTTCAAGATGGAGAAGCAGAAACTCGACATCTTTAAGGAGTCAGTGCAGGCGCAAATCGATTCGCAGAAGGTCCAAGTCGAGAAGCTGCGCGCCACCTACAAGCTCAAAAAGAGACAGCTCGACGAGCTCACCATCCGCGCCGGCATCCGCGGCCGCATGCAGGAGATGACCCTGCAAGTGGGCCAGCGGGTGAAGCCCGGCGACGTGCTGGCGAAAGTCGCGCAGCCGCGCAAGCTGATGGCGCGTTTGCAGATCCCCGAGACGCAAGCCAAAGACATTCTGCTCGGCCAGCAGGCGCAGATCGATACGCGCAACGGAATCGTGCGCGCTCACGTAATCCGCATCGATGCGTCTATCGTGAACGGAACCCGAACCGTGGATTGCAAACTCGACGGTACATTACCGAAAGGCGCAGTGCCGGATCTGAGCGTCGATGGAACCATCGAAATCGAGCGCCTCGCCGACGTCCTGTATGTGGGACGCCCTGTATTCGCGCAACCCGGCAGCCCTGGCACCTTGTTCAAGATTGATCCCGACGGCAAGGGCGCCGAACGCGTGCCGGTGCGGTTCGGACGCGCGTCGGTGAACGCCATTGAGATCGCCGAAGGTTTAAAGGCGGGCGACCGCGTGATTCTGTCCGACATGGCCGCTCAGGAACAAACGGCGCGTGTGCGCTTGAACTAAAGAGAACTTCCATGCCCGAATCACTAATCCACCTGGAGAGCGTCACCAAGGTATTTGTAACCGATGAGGTGGAAACCCACGCCCTCGCCGGCATCCAAATGGATATTCAAAAAGGCGAGTATGTTTCGATCTCCGGCCCCTCCGGCTGCGGAAAGTCCACGCTGCTGGCGATTCTCGGCTTGCTCGATACTCCCTCGGATGGAACGTATGTGCTCAACAATCGCCCCGTGCAAGGCCTGAAGCTGGCCGAACGCGCCCGCATCCGCAACCGCGAGATTGGTTTCATCTTTCAGGCGTTCAACCTGATTGGCGATCTGACGGTGTATGAAAACGTCGAGCTCCCGCTCACCTACCGCGGCATGGCCGGTGACGAGCGCAAGCGCAAAGTCCAGGCGGCTCTCGAACGCGTGGGCATGTCGCATCGCATGAAGCATTATCCGTCGCAGCTTTCCGGCGGCCAGCAGCAGCGCGTGGCGGTCGCGCGCGCCCTGGCCGGCGACCCTTCGATTCTGCTGGCCGATGAGCCCACCGGTAATCTCGATTCCGCCAACGGCGAGCAAGTGATGGATCTGCTGCGCGAGCTCCACCAGGGCGGCGCCACCATCTGCATGGTGACTCATGACCCGCGCTATGCAACGTACGCCGACCGCTCCATCCACCTGTTTGACGGCAAGCTGGTGACGGACAACCTCCAAAAGGCGTAAAATTTGGTGTGCAGCCAACTTTGGCAGTACCGGCGTCGTTACCGGCGACATCCGCTGCGGCGGCCCCCAAAGCAGCCTCCAAGGACAACACCGCCGAAGGACTGCGCGGCCTGACCGCAATCACCGTTTTCCTGGCCCACTTCTTCGTGGCGTTCTTCCCGCGCGGATTCGATTACCTTTATCCCGGCCTGCAAACTTCGCCCGCCACCGATGGCACCATCGAAAGAATCCTGCGCATGCCGTTCATTTCGATACTCTGGAACGGCAATTTCGTGTGCATCTTTTTCGTGCTCAGCGGCTACGTTCTGTCGCGCCCGTATTATTTCGGGAACCGCCTGGAGACTCTCCGCGACCGCCACCTAAAACGCTACCTGCGGCTCAGCATCCCCATCGCCGCATCGGTTTTCATCGGCTACTTCATGATGAAGTACGGCCTGCTGTTGAATCACGCCGGCGCCGCAGTCTCGCATTCTGACTGGCTCAATAGCTACTTCGCTTTTATCCCAACCTTCCCCGACGCCTTGCGCGACGCCACCTACCGCGTAATCCTGCTGCGCGCCGATCGTTTCAATCCGCCGCTGTGGACCATGAAGATCGAATTCATCGGCTCCCTGATTACTTTCTCGTTTTACACTCTGATGCCGCAAGGTGCCTGGCGAAAAGTGATTCACTATGCGATCGCCGTGCTGACCATCGGAGTCCTGGCCGGAAAAGACGGCATTTTCTACTACTCGTTCTTGCTGGGCGGCCTAATTTGGGCTTTGCCGAAACCGAGCGGGATCTACACCTGGCTGCTTTTGGCGGGAGCCTGGTTGCTCGAATCGTTCCAATACACTCCACTGTTCCACTGGATGCCCGACCCGGTGGCGTGGGACCAGAAGTTCTTCTACGGAGTCCTCGGCGCATTTGCGGTTTTGTGGTTCCTGCGCTCGGGCGCATGGGACGGATTCCTGGGATCGCGCCCGATGCGCTCCCTCGGGCGCATCGCCTATTCCATGTACGTCACCCACTTTTTTATCCTCTGCACCTTCTCCTGTTGGTTCATGATGCGGCTTGTACGGCCGTGTTCCGCGCCCGGTGTGGGCCGCCGCGGATCTGGTTCTGAGCGCGCTTATAATCTTCGCCGTTGGTTATGTGTTTGAGCGCCTAGTGGATCGCCCCGGTACGCGATTTTCCAATTGGGTCATCGGCCGGCCTGTCTAACCAGATCGCCCATTCACCTTCACTTCGGTATACAGAGGGGATCGAAACTGTCCGATAGACCCTAGAGGAAACCCTTGTGAGCGCCGTCGTCGACCCTATCGAAACGAACCAACGCAGCACAGCCAGCGGCATCCAGCCTCCGGTTCCGGAATCTCTGGAGGAATTAGCGATTCCGCCGGCTATCGTCGAGCAATTAGTGATGAAGTACCTGTATTTTCGGGGCGAGTTGTTGGGCCGTGAGATCGGCAGCCTGCTGGGCTTGTCGTTCAGCCTGATCGACGATCTGCTCGAAACCTTGAAGCGCCAGCACTACGTCGGCGTCAAGAAATCCCTGGGCATGGGCAACATGTCGGGCATTTTTGCGTTGACCGAAGCCGGGCGCAACCTGGCGCGCGAACATCTGGGGAACAATCAATACGCCGGTCCCGCTCCGGTGCCGTTGTATCAGTACGCCGAAGTGGTCCGCCGCCAGAGACTGGCCAACAACTGGCTGAACCCGCAGTCGCTGGTGGATGCGTTCCAGCATCTGGTGGTCGAAGACGACGTCCTGGCGCAGATTGGACCGGCGGTGAACGCCAGCAAGTCCTTCTTAATTTACGGCCAGCCGGGCAACGGGAAAACGGCCTTGGCCGAGTCTCTGTTCCGCGTGGATACCGAGCCAATCTTCATGCCTTACGCGCTCGAGTGCCAGGGCAACATCATTCAGTTATACGATCCCATCTACCACCAGAAAATTGACGACCAGCAATCCGAGATTTCCGCGCTAGCCACCGAAATGCCTTACGACGGACGCTGGTTCAAGTGCCGCCGTCCCTTCATCATCACCGGCGGCGAGTTGACGCTCGACATGCTGGATTTGAGCTACAATCCCCATTCCAAGGTGTACGACGCGCCCTTCCAGCTCAAGGCCAACAACGGCATCTACCTGATCGATGACTTTGGCCGCCAGAAAGCCAACCCCGCCGAAATTCTCAACCGCTGGATTGTTCCCATGGAGCGCCACATCGACTATCTCAGCTTCCATGCCGGCGGGAAAATGACGGTGCCGTTTGAAGCGTTCCTGATTTTCTCCACCAACCTGCGCCCGGATCAATTGGGCGACGAAGCTTTCCTGCGCCGCATTCAGTACAAGATGTTCCTGCGCAGCCCCAAGCGGCCTGAGTTCACCCACATCTTCACGCGTTTCGCGCAGTCGAAGAAACTGGAATGCAGCGAGGAAGTGGTGGACAATTTCATTCAGAAACACTACCTCTCCGCGGACAAACGCTTCCGCCGCTGCCATCCGCGCGACGTGATCATGCACGCCATCGACATCATCAACTTCGAGAGCCTGCCGGCCGCGCTCACCGACAACGTTCTAGACCGCGCCTTCCAAAGTTGTTTCGTCGAAAACGTCGACGTGAACGACTAGTGGGGCGGGCCTCCGGCCCGCAGCCAACGTCCACGTTGGCCCTCGTCTCATTTTCAAATCCTCACGTCCCCTGTTACCCTTTGGGATGGGGAAACGATCATGTCAACCATAACTCGCCGTGAATTCTCACAACTTGCAATCGCTCTAGGCGCTGTCCGCCCGCAGTCTCCGCGCTGGCACCAGCATCGACGACACGCTCCGCACCGGCATCCAGCGCAGAAACATTCCTTGCGTAACCGCCATGGTGGCGACGGCGGATAAGATCACCTATCAAGGCGCGTTTGGAACTCGCGATGCCGCCTCTGGCGTCAAAGTCACGCCGGATTCCATTTTCGCCATCGCCTCCATGACCAAGGCGATCACCTCCGCCGCGGCGATGCAACTGGTGGAGCAGGGGAAGATCACACTTGACGAGCCAGCCTCGAAATACCTTCCCGACCTAGCCAAGCTAGAAGTAATCGATGGCTTCGACGCAACCACGGGCAAGCCTAAGACGCACATCGTACGCACGCCCATCACACTCAAACACCTGCTCACGCACACTTCCGGCCTGGCGTATCCCCAGTGGAGCGACGTCATGATGCAATACACCAAGGCCACCGGCAAATCCTTCCGCCCCGCCACAGTCGCGCCCATGGCCCCGCTTATCTTCGAGCCGGGTACGCGCTGGCACTACGGCTTCAGCGCCGATTGGACCGGCAAACTGGTTGAGAAAATCAGCGGCCTCACACTGGAACAATATTTTCAGCGCAACATTCTGCAGCCGCTAGGCATGAAGGACACCAGCTTTATCCTGCCTCCTGCGAAGTTCGACCGGCTCGTCAGTAAGTATGACCGCCAGCCCGACGGCACACTCAAGGAAGAAGCGCGCACGCCCCCCGCCGCACCCGCGGACTTCAACGGCGGCGGCGGCTTGTATTCCACTGCTGGCGACTACGTGAAATTCATGCAGATGATTCTGCGCCACGGCCGCGCCGCCGACGGCAAGCAACTCCTGCAACCGAAGACTGTGGACCTGATGGCCGCAAACCAGATCGGCAACTTAGGCGCCGGCCGGCTCAAGACGCAGTTGCCGGATCTTTCAAGCGACGTCGACGTCCATCCCGGCGCCATCGACAAATGGGGCCTGGGGTTCCTCATCAATACCGTCCCCTACGCGGGCGGCCGTTCGGCAGGCAGCCTGGCGTGGGCCGGCATCTGGAATACGTTTTATTGGATCGACCCCAAGCGCCAGATCTGCGCTGCGATCATGATGCAGTTCCTGCCCTTCGTAGACAAGCAAGCAGTCGGTCTGCTGGGTGATTTTGAACGGTCGGTGTACGCGGCCGCATGAACCTTCGCAACTGGTTTGACTCGAACCTTCACGCACCGCGCTCAACAGGAAGCGCTGGAGTGGGCCGGGTCAGTCTACACTTTCGGTGAGATCGACGCGCGCAGCAATCGCATGGCGCGCGCGCTCACCGCACGCGGCCTGGCGAAAGGCGATCGCCTGTGCGTTTATCTCGCGAACTGCGTCGAATTTATCGACCTGTATCTGGCCTGCATCAAGCTGGGAGTAATCTTCGTCCCCATCAACATTCTTTATCGCGATCGTGAGATGTCGCACATCCTCGGTGACGCTGAACCCAAACTGCTGGTCACAGCCGCCGAAATTCCCGCGCTGCTGGCGGAAGCGTCCAAGCAGTCCAGCGATGCGCTTCCCGAAGTGGCGCTGGATGGCGATGACACCGCCGCGCTGGTCTACACGTCCGGAACCACTGGCGTTTCTAAAGGCGCAATGCTCACGCACAACAATTTCGCCGTGAACGGCGCGAGCCTGATCCAGGCCTGGAAAATCACGCCGGCGGATCGCTTTTTGCTCGCGCCGCCATTGTTTCATGTGCACGCGCTCGGCAACGGTGTGCATTGCTGGTTACTGGCAGCATGCCGCATGCGTCTGCTCGAACGCTTCGATCACACTACGGCTCTTTCCCACTTTCTGGATTTCAAACCCACCTTATTTTTCGGTGTCCCCGCGATGTACGTGCGTTTGCTCGACACGCCCCCAGCACAGGCTCGCGAGATTGGCCAGCGCATGCGCCTGTTCGTCTGCGGCTCGGCGCCCTTGCCGGCGCAAATCCTCGAAGAGTTCCGCACGCTTTTCGGCCACACTATCCTCGAACGCTATGGCATGACCGAAACACTGATGAACCTGTCTAATCCGTACGACGGCGAGCGCCGCCCCGGTAGCGTCGGCATGCCTCTGCCCGGCGTGATCGTAAAGATCGTGGGTCCCGACGGCAACCCCGTCGCCGATGGCGAAACCGGCGAGCTGTGGCTCAAGGGCCCCAATGTCTTTGCCGGATATTGGCAGCGCGAAGAAGCCACCAAGGCCGCGTTCGTCGACGGGTGGTTCAGAACTGGCGATATCGGCTCGCGCTCCGCCGACGGTTACTATACGCTCAGCGGCCGCAAGAGCGACCTCATCATCTCCGGCGGCTTCAACATCTATCCCCGGGAGATCGAAGAATTCTTGATGGAACAGCCGGAGGTGGAAGAAGCCGCCGTAGTCGCCGAGGCCGATCGCGTGCGCGGAGAAATCCCCGTCGCTTACATCGTCTGGAAAACCGGCGCCGGCGACCCTGGCCCGCTCGAAGCCCGCTGCCGGGAAAAGTTAGCGTCTTTCAAAATCCCGCGCCGCTTCGAGTCCATCGATAAGCTGCCGCGCAACGCCCTTGGCAAAGTTCAGAAGCACCTGTTATGTCGCGAATCCTGATGGTGACGTCGGAAGCCACGCCCTTCGCGAAGACGGGCGGGCTGGCCGATGTCCTGGGAGCCCTGCCTCCCGCGCTCGCGAAGATCGGCGAAGAGGTAGCCGTGGTCATGCCGCGCTACGGCAGCGTGCCACTCGCCGGGGCTGAGCTGATTTTGTCCTGCGATGCCGCTCCTGGTCGGGCCGCGCACGTTCACTGCCGCACTCTATCAGGTGCAACGCGAGGGCGTGCGTTACCTGTTCGTCGATTGCCCGCCGCTCTACGCGCGCGCCGGTATTTACAACGAGTGGGGCGCCGAATATCTCGACAACCACATTCGCTTCGCAGCGCTGAATCTGGCCGCGCTCGAAATCGCCCGTAAAATCTTCCCTACCGATATTTTCCACGCGCACGATTGGCCCGCCGGATTGCTGGCTCCGTACCTGCGCCAGACTTTTGCAGGCGATCCGGACTTCGCGGGTACAAAATGCGTATTTACCATTCACAACCTCGGGTACCAGGGCAACTTTCCTGGTTATCTTCTGCGGGATTTGGGATTGAATGCAGCACTGTTCCATCCCCAGGGGCTCGAATTTTGGGGTGAGCTGAGTTTTCTGAAAGCAGGCATCGTGTGGTCGGATGCGGTCACCACCGTCAGCCCCACCTACGCGCAGGAGATCCAGACTCCCGAATACGGCCACGGTCTCGACGGCGTCCTACGCGACCGCGCGGATAAAATCACCGGCATCCTCAATGGTATCGATTACCAAGAGTGGAATCCCGAGACCGATCCCCACCTGAGCAACCGCTTTTCCGCGAGAGATCTTTCTGGAAAGCGCCTGGCAAAACGCGCGCTGCTCAAAGCGCTGAAGCTCTTGCCGGACATGAAGCGTCCGCTCATCGGCATCGTCTCGCGCTTCGCTTCACAAAAAGGTTTCGATTTAGTGGAAGCCATCGTGCCCGAGTTGGCGAAAATGGATCTCGCCATGGCCGTTCTTGGTTCCGGCGACGCTCACGTCGAAAACATGTTCCGCGGCCTGGCTGCGGCCCATCCCGAAAAATTCGCAGTCCGCGTCGGCTACGATAACGTCCTGTCCCATCGCATCGAAGCGGGCAGCGATATGTTCCTGATGCCCAGCCAGTACGAGCCGTGCGGCCTAAACCAGATGTACAGCCTGCGCTACGGCACGGTACCGATCGTCCGCGCCACCGGCGGTCTCGAAGACACGGTCGATGAAACCACCGGCTTCAAGTTTCGCGAATATACACCGCAGGCGCTGCTCGCCGCCGTCCGCGACGCGCTCGTAGCGTGGCAGAAGCGGGATGAATGGCTCGCCCGCATGCGCCGCGGCATGGCGAAGGATTTTTCCTGGGACGCCTCGGCCGCTGGCTACCAGCGCCTCTATCGCAGCCTTACCGCGCCACCGGGTTGAACCAGCGCAAACCGGGGAACCGCGCGAAGTCGGTGTCGGTCGACGCCAATTCGCCCCGATACTCAATCGCCAGCGCCGCCAGGTGAGCGTCGGTGGTCAGGTCTCCCGCAGTCCCCACCTGTTCGATCAGCCGAAAGAAAATCTCCGCATGAAATTCCCCCGGGGTCAGGATCTGCACCCCCGGCACAGCCAGCCACCTCCGCACCACCCCGATGGCGTCACCCGGGTATAACGGATTCTTCGCGGGCGCTGCACGAGTGATGATGCGCACGAAACCTAGGATGCTCACCCACGGTAATCCCACCGGCCTCGGAAACGTTAAGGTCTCCTCCCACCACTCACGCGCCGCCTTATGATGAAGGGAGCCAGAATTGTAGGCGTAGATCAGAACATTCACGTCGGGAATGATCACAAGATCCCGAGTTTACGCGCGATGCGCTCATCTTCCATCCGGTCATCCCACTGGCCGAGTTTGTCCTGGTCAATGCCCGGCGGCAATCCTAGATCGAACGGGATCACCTTGAACGGAACCCGCGCGGGCGCATCCTTCGCCGCCAAGCCCACGCGCAGTGCCTGATTCACAGCATCCTTCAGCGTCAGCTTCTGCTCCGCCATTTTGCGCTTGAGCTTCAAAGCGACATCCGGTTCCAACGTGAGCGTCGTACGCATACAAACATCATATCAGGACCATATTTTGATGTCTAGACATCACTTGCATCGGATAGCCCCCTTCCGGCATCATATAGAGCGGTAGGGAGATCCGAATAATCATGGCCGGCAACAATACTCTTAACTTTACAGACAACGCTTTTGATCAGGATGTGCTGAACTCCGAAGTCCCCGTTTTGGTCGACTTCTGGGCGCCTTGGTGCGGACCCTGCCGCGCGATGGCCCCGACGGTAGACGCCGTTGCCGACGAATATCTGGGCAAGATGAAGGTCGGCAAGCTGAACACCGACGACAACCCGGGCACCGCCTCGCGCTATCAGATTCGCGGCATTCCCACGCTGCTGCTCTTCAAGGGCGGCAAGGTAGTCGACCAGCGGGTTGGCGCCATGGGCAAGCCGGATCTCAAGAAGATGGTCGACGCCCACGTCGGCGAGCCTACCTAAGATCAGTTATTCGTGCGGACGCGGACGGCTCTTCCCGTCCGCATTCGTCAGAATGAACTTCTGCACGCGTTTGCCCGAGCCGACCTCACCCGTATATAAATTCCCGTGAGAATCCATCGCGATGGCATCGATTACATGGAACTGTCCCGCCATCGTCCCGTAACTGCCCACCGAACCTACTAGCGCACCGTTCTTGCGGTCGTGAATCCAGACCTTGTTGTTGTTGCCGTCGGCGACCAGAATGTACTTTTCCCCAGCGTCATGCGAGAAGGTCAGGTTGTAAGTGTTCCCACATCCGCCAGGTGAGAGATTGCATCTTTTGCCCCGAGCCGGCGACAGTCGGATACACGAAGAAACTGCTCACAAACTTCCCCTGCTTGGTGAAAACCTGAATGCGATTGCTGCCGCGTTCACAGACGTAAACCAATCCGTCCACCGAAATGTGCACGCAGTGCAGCGCCGGCGCGAACTCCTGCTGATCCGGCAGCGCCCCCGCTTCCCAGTCGTAGTCCGGCACCGGATCGTTACTGATTTCGCTGAGCGGAACCCCGTGCCCTCCCCAGCCGCGCTTGAACGCCCCGGTGTCCATGTCGTAAACCAGCACGCGCTTGTTGAGAAGGCCGTCGACAATGTACAGCTCGTGCGCATCCTCGTCCAGGTCAAAGCCCTCAACGCCGGTCGGCAAAATATCGGTTTGCTGATTGTTCTGCTTCAACGGCGCCGCCGCCAGCAATTCCGCCCCCGACGCCCCTGCGGAGGCCTTCGCTCTTTGCTCAGGAGTGATGGCCGTTCCGCGATGCCCAAAATCCCACAGAAACTTCCCGCCGCTCGTGAATTTCTGGATGCTGTCGCCGCGACCTGCACCTGACAACCAAACGTTTCCCGCTCTATCGACGACAATGGCGTGTTCCGATTGCGGCCCCGGCTTATCCACTCCCGGCGCGGGCCAGCCCTTCACGTATTCCGGGCCGCCCCAGCTCTGCAGAAGATTGCCTTGCGTGTCGAACTCCAGAATCGCCGGCGCCGCAATGCAGCAATCATTGCGAGGCGGCGTTCGCCCCGCGCCCGATTCATCCGCAGTAATGTCCCGCGGCCGGCTGATCACCCAGATGTGATCGTCTTTGTCGACCACCATCGTCGGGACACCCTGCATCATCCACTTGTTCGGCAAGGGCAGCTTGGGCCACGAAGCGTCTACTTTATACACCGGCACATTCTGCGCGTTCAGCGCGCCAACTACAACTAACAGCAAGTACGCGCCGTTCACCCAGTAACCGCCCCCTGTGCAGCCGAGCCCACCAACTTCACATACTTCTGGAACACGCCCGGTCTTGTATTTCAACGCCGGTGCCGTCCACGTCTTCATCCGCTCGGCAATCTGTTCCGGAGTCAGCGCGACCTCAATCGAACTGGTCTCGACGTTGATGGTGATGATGTCGCCCTCCTGCACCGCCGCGATCGGGCCGCCCACGGCCGCTTCCGGAGCCACATGCCCTACCATGAATCCGCGAGTCGCGCCGCTGAAGCGCCCATCGGTCATCAGCGCGACATCTTCCGAAAGCCCCGCGCCCATGATCGCGCCGGTGACGCCCAGCATCTCGCGCATTCCCGGGCCACCTTTCGGACCCTCGTAACGAATCACCAGCACATCGCCCGCTTTGATCTTGCCGCCCGTCACCGCCGCCATGGCGTCTTCTTCGCGATTGAACACGCGCGCCGGACCCTTGTGCTCCTTGCGATTGGTCCCCGCCACTTTGATCACGCAACCTTCCGGAGCGAGATTGCCCTTCAGGATCACCAGACCGCCGGTCTTCTTGATCGGATTATCCAGCGCGCGAATCACATCCTGGCCCGCGGTCTCCTTGGCCTCCGCAGCTTCCACGCCGAAGGTGCGCCCGGTCACGGTCATGGCATCCTTGTGCGCGTATCCTCCATCCGCCATGCGCTTCGCCACCACGGGCCACCCGCCCGCGTTGTCGACGTCCAGAGCGACATACTTGCCCCCGGGTTTTAGATCGACCAGCAGCGGAGTCCGCTGGCTGATGGTCTGGAAATCCTCGATCTTCAAATCCACCTGCGCATCGCGAGCCATGGCCAGCAAATGCAGCACGGCGTTAGTCGATCCGCCCGTCGCCGCCACCGAAGCAATGGCGTTCTCAAACGCCTCACGCGTGGCGATGTCGCGAGCCTTGCGCCCCGCCTTCACCGCGTCCATGACCACCTCGCCGCAGCGGAACGCGACCTGATGCTTGCGCGGATCCACCTGAGGAACCGAGGCGGTATTCATCGGAGACAGTCCAATCATCTCCATGACAGTAGCCATCGTATTGGCCGTGTACTGCCCCCCGCACGCCCCCGCCCCCGGACACGCCAGGTTTTCGATCGCCAGGAAATCCTCGTCCGACATCTTGCCCGCCGCATTGGCCCCCACTGCCTCGAACACGTCCAGCACCGTCAGATCGCGGCCCTTGTAGTGCCCCGGCATAATCGTCCCGCCATACATAATGACGCCCGGAATGTTGAGCCGCAGCAGCGCCATGGCCGCGCCCGGGATGGTCTTGTCGCAAGCCACCAGCGCCACCACGCCGTCGAACATGTGTCCGCGCGCGACCAGCTCAATCGAATCGGCAATCAGATCGCGGCTCACCAGCGACGCCTTCATGCCCTCGGTGCCCATGGTGACGCCGTCGCTGATCGCGATGGTGTTGTATTCCATGGGAGTCCCGCCCGCCGCGCGAATCCCCGCCTTCACGTGCTCCGCCAGCTCGCGCAGATTGTAATTGCACGGCATTGTCTCAATCCAGGTATTGGCCACGCCGATAATCGGTTTCTTCAAATCCTCATCGGTGAACCCGATGGCCTTCAGCATGGCGCGAGCCGGCGCACGGTCGCGCCCTTGGGTGATGGTGTAGCTATTCAGTTTCATGGGTGAACCTCTATGGTAGCGAACCGCGCGGACCGAATCCGCCTTCGCATCACAAGAGAGAAACGAACTCAGGCACACTTACACCCGCAGCGCGAAGAAGCGCGCGGAGCGTGCCAGGAGCCAGTTCACGATGTTGCGGAACGGATAAACTGGCAGATTGTCCTTGCTTAATCAAAACGACGTGGCTGCCTCTTTGCCCCGAACGGCCTGCTCCCCGGAAACAACCGGGAGAGCCGCCATCAGACCGGAACCTCGACCTCGCGCACAGAAATCGTAAGGGGCATGTTGTTGGCGGCGCGCGCCTCCAGGCACGCGGCAATGGCTTCGCGAATATTCTCCACGGCCTCAGCTTCCGTTCGTCCCTGCGAAACGCAGCCAGGGATCGCCGGGCATTCCGCCACAATCATTCCTGTCTCGTCCGGTTCCAGCGTCACTAGCAGCTTCACACTTTTATTGTAAACGCGCCATACGCGCTACGATGGAACTTGGCCCGCCTCGCCAACGTATTCAACAGGGAACGCCGTGACACGGACTACGAAAATCACTCTCGCCATAGCGCTGCCTCTGCTGCTAGCAGGCGGAGTCTACGGAGGCCTCCGCTGGAGCCGCCGCGACTTGGTCACCGTCCAAACCGGCGTAGCCGCCCGCGGTGATCTCTCTGCTATCGTCACTGCATCGGGCGAGATTAAACCCAAGAATTACATTAACTTAGGCGCCAATGCCCAAGGGCCCATCACGGAACTCCTGGTCAAGGAAGGCGACCACGTCCGCAAGGGCCAAGTGGTCGCCCGCGTCGAGCGCATCCAGCCCCAAGCGGAACTCGACGCCCAACGTGCCGCCGTTGCCTCCTCCGTCGCCGACGCCAGCGCCGCCGAAGCCGGCCTCAACGCCCAGGATCATATGATCGCCACCGCGCAGGCCACGCTCGATCACAGCAAGTCCGATCTGGAACTCGCACGGGCCAACTTCACGCGCTACGAACAGCTCTACAAGGAACAATTGATCGCCCGCCAGGATTTTGAGCAGTACCGCGCCAATCTCAATGCCGCCGAGGCCGGTGTGCGCGAGAGTGCCGCCCGCTTTTCGCAAGCCCAAGCGCAGCGCGCGCAGACCGCCGCTCAACTCAACAGTTTTCAGCGCCGCGTCACCCAGGCCCAAGCCACGCAGACGCGCGTCTCCGATATCCTGGCAAAGTTCGATGTGGTCGCTCCCATCGACGGTGTGGTCACCAATCTGCCCGTGCGCATGGGCGAGACCATCGTGCCGGGAATCCAAAACTCACCGGCGTCCACCGTAATGACCATCGCCGACATGTCGCTCATCACCGCCGAGGTGAATGCCGACGAGACCGACGTCGTCAGCGTACAACTGGGCCAGGACGCCACCGTGACCATCGAAGCCATGCCCAATCGCACCTTCCACGGAAAAGTGATTCAGATCGGCAATTCGGCCATCCTGCGTTCTTCGGGGTTGGCCGCCTCGCAAAGCACCACCTCCAGTCAGGAAGCGAAAGACTTCAAAGTCGTCGTCGCGTTAGACGATCCTCCCGCGGATATTCGCCCCGGCCTATCCGCCACCGCCAAGATTGTTACGGCCATCCGCCGGGATGTGCTCGCAATCCCCATCCAGGCCCTCACCGTGCGCACGCAGCGCGAGCTGGAAAGATCCGCCGATTCGAACGCGCCCGCTACCCGCGCCGGCAGCCAGGAAGTGCAAGGCGTCTTCGTCATCCGCGACCGCCGTGCCGAGTTCCGCAAAGTAGATACTGGCATCAGCGGCGCCAGCGAAATCGAAGTCACCAGCGGGCTCGCCCCCGGCGACGAGATCGTCACCGGCAGCTACAAAGTGATTCGCACCATCCGCAACCAAACCCGCGTCGTAGTCGACAACAAGCTGAAGGCGGAGCCCGCCACATGACCAGCGAAGTCGCCGACAAACTCGAACGCGGTCAGCAGCTCAAGCGCGATGGCGTCCTCATCCGCACCTGGGACCTGCGCAAGACCTACGTCATGGGCGATCAGGAAATCCACGCCGTCTCCGGGATCGACATCGAAATTAAAAAGGGGGAATACGTAGCCATCATGGGCCCGTCGGGCTCCGGCAAATCCACGCTGATGAACCTAATCGGCTGCTTGGATTCGCCCACCTCCGGCCTGTACTATCTCAACGGCAACCTGGTTAGCGAAATGGACGACGACGAGCTCGCCCGCATCCGCAACCAGGAAATCGGCTTCGTGTTCCAAACCTTCAACTTGTTGGCGCGCGCCTCCGCGTTGCACAACGTGGAACTGCCGCTCATCTACGCCGGCATGAACCGCAAGGATCGGGAACAAAACGCCAAAGCCGCACTGCGCGCCGTCGACCTCGAAGCGCGTATGGATCACAAGCCCAGCGAGCTCTCCGGAGGCCAGCGCCAGCGCGTCGCCATCGCCCGCGCACTGGTCAACCATCCGTCGCTGCTACTGGCCGACGAACCCACCGGAGCCCTCGACACCGTCACCGGAAACGAGATCATGACCCTGTTTGAGCGCCTCCACCACGAAGGCAACACTGTGCTTCTGGTCACCCACGAAAACGACATTGCTCAGCACGCCCACCGCATCATTTACATTCGCGACGGGTGCGTCGAACGCGACGAAGTTGTTAGCAAACCCACCTCCAAAATGGTGTAATAAGAAAATATATTGGAGGAACCAATGACTGCACGCATTTCTTTTTCACTCACCGCCGCACTGTTTTGCGCCACCGCCTGGGCGGCCGACCCCACTCCGCTGAACGTCAAAACGGGCCAATGGGAGGCCACCATCACCAGCGAGAGCGCCGGCCAGCTCCCCATCCCTCAGGAAATGTTGGATAAAATGTCGCCTGAACAGCGCGCCAAGATGGAAGCGGTCATGAAAGCGCGCAGTGCCCAAGGCGCTCGCACCAGCACGTATAAGAGCTGCCTCAAAAAAGAAGATCTCGACAAACCCTTCGGCAGCGACGAGCAGCGGAAGTCCTGCAAGCAGACCTTCGTGACCTCCTCGGCCACCCGCCAGGAAATTCACATGGAGTGCGAAATGGGTGGCGGCAAACAGACTGGCACGCTCAAGCTGGAAGCCTTGGATTCCGGCAACGTGAAAGGGTCGATGCAAATGGTCGCCTCCAATGGTGGCCGCAGCATGACCGTCAACTCCAGCTTCTCATCCAAGTGGCTGGGACCGGTGTGCACCGAATCCAAATAAACCCACCCCGTTGACGCCGCCTCGCCGATTCGCCAGAATGGAGCCCGAGGTCCCAGATGATCCAACGACTCGTCGTGGTTGCAGGCTTCATAAGTATTGCGTTTGCAGGTGCCGCGCTCGCTGCCGATACGGTCACCTTTCACAAAGATATTGAGCCAATTCTTCAGCGCAATTGCCAGACCTGCCACCGCCCCGGCCAGATCGCGCCGATGTCGTTCCTCACCTATCAGAGCGTGCGCCCGTGGGCCAAGGCCATGAAGGCGGCCACTCTCTCCCGCAAAATGCCGCCTTGGTTTGCGGACCCGGGCGTCGGACACTTCACCAACGACCGTTCCCTGCAGGCGTCTGAAATCGACGTGATCGCCAAGTGGGCGGATTCAGGCGCGCCGGAGGGCGATGCGAAGGACGGTCCCGCGCCGATTCAATGGCCGGAGGCTTGGGCCATCCAACCCGACATCATTCTTGACGGCCCGGTGGTCGATGTACCCGCCGCGCCCAAGAACAATGTGGTCGAGTGGATGTCGGTCACTATCCCCACCAATTTCACCAAGGACACCTGGGTGACTTCGATCCAGATCAAGCCGGAACACCCGGAAGTCGCGCACCATATTTGCTCGGGCTTCAACCGTCATCTGCCCGACACCAAATATTATGAAAAGATTTGGGAAGACAAAGCCCGCGACGAAGAAGGTGCCGCCATCCCTGAAAAAGGACCCACCTTCGGCCAGCGCACCGGCCGCAGCATGGCGGAAGATTGTTACCTTCCCGGCAACGTCGCTGCCGATTACCGCGGTTTCGGCGCCGCAAAGTTAGTCCGCGCCGGCAGCGACATGACGCTCAACCTGCATTACACCCCCAACGGCACAGCGGTAACCGATCACGTCAAGATCGGGCTCACCATCGCCAAAGAGGCGCCCGAGCGCCAGTATGTATCGCTAAGCTCCACCGCGCCGCTCAGCCCCAAATTGTTCGCGATCCCGCCCGGCGATCCAAACTGGCTGAGCCCCCCGGCCGAAGCCGTGTTCCTGCGCGACGCCGAGCTGGTGTTCATGATGCCCCACATGCACGTACGCGGCAAGGACATGAAATACACGCTAGAGTATCCGGACGGCCGCAAGGAAGTGGTGCTAAATGTTCCGCATTACGATTTCAACTGGCAGCTCGGCTATCAGACGTCGATCAAGGTTCCGAAGGGCACCAAGCTGCACGTCGACGCGCACTTCGACAACTCGCCCAACAACAAGTTCAACCCCAATCCCAACCGCACCGTCTACTACGGCGAAATGACCTGGGAAGAAATGATGTTCCCCTTCTTCGGCGTAGTGGTGGAAAAGGACGCCGATCCCAGGAAAATCATCTCCACGCGTGCCGGCCCCGGCGGAGCTTAAGACACTACGCTCCGCAGCACCAGCAGCAGTGGCAACAGGAACAAAACCGTCGTCACGATCCACGACAACGGCTTCGCGAAGTTCAGCGTATAACCTAGACCGAAGCGGCGCTCGACCAAATACGCCGGGTCCTCCGGATTGTAATAAAACTGCCCGAGCTTCCAGCACTCGTCAGGCGTCGGATCCGCGCTATCGCGCAAGCCCGACGTCTTGCTTAGTCCCCAGACAGTGATCCCGGCGAGTAACAGCAGCCACGCGATTGGAAACACTTGCCCCGAAAATTGTTCTGCCGGATCGATCCATCGCAGAGCGGTGAATAGGGCGGTGGCCGCGCTGTTTACCGATATAAACGCGACGATTATCCTCAGATTCACCGAGCGCAACGGACTTCCACGCCGCGACCCATGCAGAAGCCCAATAGTTCTCAGCAAAAGTAGAACGTTGAGATAGCCGTTTACGGCAAAAGCGTTCCCAATGGCTATCGTATCTGGAATCGCGGCCCAGTGGAACCACGCAAACAGAGCGGCGCCGCCCATGGGAAGAAATGCGAACGCCAATGCGAGATAACTGCTTCGCAGACCCTCCGTTTGCGCTGCCAGCGTAGCAGTACGTTCCGCCGAGGGGACAACCGAGTAACGCCGAGCTTGGTTCCGCGCGCGTGTGTAAGCCCACATCGCCCCAGCGCCAGCGACCGAGATGGCGGCCAGCGCCAGACTAAGCGGTGCATATAAACCCGGCCTCGCATAAATGCTCGCCAACGCCAGCACTTCGGCTGCGACCGTCCACAGCAAGACAAGTCCGCGAAATTGGCGCAAGATGGAGCGGGCCTCGCGGCTCTCCCGGAAATGTTCCGGTACGGTGACGGAAAAGAAGATGGTACGCCGGCTGAATGCCGGAAGCGCGACCCGCATGCCGCCCGCCAGCAAGAACACCAAGCTATAAAACGCCGCTACGTAAATCATCACCGTTTTAATCCCTCCGCAAAAGTCAGCAATTCGCGCGAGATTCGCGCCGGAGACAGCCCCTGCGCCCGCATTTCGGCAATCAAATGGCGCAGCCGTTGCCGGAAATCCTCGACCTCGGCGGCCTCCGGTGGTGTCGGCACACTGCGGCTGCGGACACGCGCGGCCTTGCCGTGCGCAACGTCAATCCAGCCTTCCTCGGCGAGGACCCGATAGGCTTCAGCAACCGTATTGAAATGGATTCCAAGGTCGATCGCCAGACGGCGTACGGATGGCAAGACGTCCCCGGGGCGCAATGCCCCTTCCACCGCACGCGTACGAATCTGGTCTACGATTTGGCGATAGACGGGCGCAGCGGCTGAGACATCGATGCGAATCTGCGGAGACGCTAGGCATTTCTGTATACTGTACATATACAGTGTACAGTTAAAGAAAAGGTGTCAAGTCTCAAGAAACGGGTTCACGACGCGTACCGTTCCATAAAGCCGGTCGTGTTGTAAATCCTCAGTGAGAATCTCCGCCATCCCATAGTGTTCGGCGTACGCCCAAAGGTGCGCGTCAAACCAGCTCAACTGATACGCCGCGCATCCACGCACGGCATTGCGGAGAATCGCTTCGTTAGGGTATAGAACAGGGAACTGCTTCAACAATTCCTCGGCCTCGCGCAGGGCGTCAGCTTGCCGGAGGATGACGTGACCGCGAATAGAACGCGTCACGGCCGCTACAAATTCAATGATTGCCTGATGCGGTAAACGGAGTGAATCTTCAGCGATGCCCCGCCTGAGAACCTCTGTCGCCCGCTTCTGCTTGCCAGGAAAACGGCTATCGAACCTGTAGACCAGAACGTTGGTATCAACGAGAGCGGCCACGCCCGTAGAGATCCTCTCTGCTCCAGCCGCGATCGCTAGCCCGCCGCGCGGCGTTCCCCACCGAACGCTTGCGCTGGCGTTCCGTCGCCTGATCGAACCAACGGAGCTGAGACTCTTTACCTTCGAGCACCGCCACTTTGCCGGGAGGAATGACGCGAATCACTTCCCCTGCCGCCACCCAGTCGATCTCATCGCCAGGCCGGATATGATATTCCTCTGCGATCTTGCGAGGCACTGTGACTTGGTATTTCGAAGTGACTTTAGCCATTGCCCTTCAATCCTTACCTTAGCAAGGATCGATTCCTTGTTCAACTACCGCAGACCCTACGGCGGTAATGACCCGCCTTCTTGAAATCCCCCGCCTTGAAGTAAGAAATCGCCGCAGGATCCATATATTTCCGCACCGTGGCGTTGATCTGCGCCGTGGTCAGCGCGGTGACCTTGCTCTCCAGGTCGGCCTCCCGCGCCATGGTCCAGCCGAACTGTTCGTTCTGCGCCAGCGTGCGTGCGAGCCCGGCGTCTTGAGTCCGCCCCAACATGCGCTCTTCGAGATAGGACTTCTTGGCGGCGGCCACTTCGGCGTCCGTGAAGCCGTCCTTCAGCATCTTGGCTATCTCGTCTTTGAACGCATCTTCAACCTTAAGAATGTTCTGCGGCACCGCCGTCGCCTGCACCATGAACTGCGCGAAGGGCGATCGCGCCGATGCGATCAGCGCGCTGCCCACGCCATAACTGAAGCCTTCCTTTTCGCGGATGCGCAGCCACAAGCGGCTCTTCAAATCGCCGCCCAGCATGCGGTTGGCGAACATCAGCGCCGGATAATCCGGATCGTCCTGATTCATCGCCAGCGTGAATCCCGCCATGAACACGGCATTGGCCTTGTCCGGCGTCTCGATCATCTGATCGACCGCCGCCACCGCATCGCGCTTGCGCAGGACCAATTGATATGGCGCCGGGCTCTTCCACGCGCCGAATTCCTGCTCCACTACCTTACGAACTTCCGCCGGATCGAAATCGCCTACAATCGCCAGCTCCGCGTTCGACGCGCCGAAGAAATCGTTGTAGAACTTCTTGACGTCCGCGAGCGTCAGCTTCTTGGTGTTGGCGATGTCTTCCTCGAACGTCGTCACCGCGCGCGGATCGCCCGCAGGATAGCGGATCAGGTGCCGCCGCAGCGCCAGCGGAGCCAGCGCGCCCGGCTCTTTCAAACTGCCCTCCACGCGCCCCAGCGAAGCCTGCCGCAGCTGCTCGAACTCCGTCTCCGGAAAAGCCGGCTGACGCAACACTTCCGCTGCCAGACGCAGCGCCGGGCCGATACTCGCGTGAATCGTGGTCACGTTCAGAGTGGCATCGTTGTCTCCCGCGCCGGCGTTCATCTGCGCCTTCAGTTGATCCAGCGCGTCCTGCAGCTGCTGCCGCGTGTGCTTCTGCGTCCCGCGCATTAGCATCGCGCCGGTGAATTGCGCTGCCGTGCCCTTATCGAAAACGCTTTTCTCATCGCCATAGTGCAGCGCCAGCGACGCCGTTACCGTGCCGCCGCGCGTCTTCTTCGGCAGCATCACCAGCTTCAATCCGTTCGGCAAAGTCACGCGTTGAATGCGGGATTCGATATTCGCCGGCGTCGGATCGAACGCCTCGCCCTGCTCCACCGCCGCGCGCCCCGCATAGCCATTGAGCATCGCGGCCACGTCGGGCGTGGGATGCACTTCGGCGCGCTGGGGAGCGGTCTCCACCGGCACAAACCGCCCCACCGTCAGGTTCGATGCCTTGAGATAACGGTTCGCCACCCGTGCAATATCTTCGGGAGTGATTTTCTCGGTGCGGTCGCGGTCCAGGAACATCAGCCGCCAGTCGCCCATCGACGCCCATTCGCTCATCAGCAGCGCCACCCGCTGCGGATTGTTGAACAGCAGCTCGAAATCTTTCTTGCGGCGCGTCAGCACACGGTCGATTTCTTCCTTGTTGGGCGGCTCCTTCACGATCCCGTCGAGCACGCCCTGCATGGTCTGCCGCACGTCGTCGAGCGAACCTTCCTTGCGCACTTCCGCCGAAAACAGCAAATATCCCGCATCATGCAATTGATTGTTCTCGCCGCGCACCGAAATGGCCTTCTTCGATTCCACCAACGCCTTATACAGGCGCCCCGCCGGGGCTTCGTCCAGGATCGCCGTCAACACGTCCATCGCCGCCGAATCCGGATCCGAGCCGGCTGGCACGTGATACGCCATCATCAGCACCTGGTTATCGCCCACGCGCTGTAGCGTCACATCCCGCTCGCCGTCCTGCACCGGTTCCTCGGTGTACGTCGGAGTCAGCGTGCGCGAAGGTTTCGGAATCGCTCCAAACGTCTCCTTGATCCACCCCAGCGTTTTCGCTTCATCCAACTTCCCGGCCACCACCAGCACGGCATTATCCGGCTGGTAATAATTCCGGTAAAAGGCCTGCAGCCGCTCGATCGGTACCTTCTCGATGTCGGACCGCGCGCCGATGGTGCTGCGCCCGTAGCTGTGCCACAGATAAGCGGTCGCCACCACCCGTTCTTCCAGCACCCGCTCAGGGCTGTTTTCTCCGCGCTCGAATTCGTTGCGCACCACCGTCATCTCGCTGTCCAGGTCTTTGCGCGAAACCCGCGAATTCACCATGCGGTCGGCTTCCATTTCGAGCGCCCAGTGCAGATTCTCATCCGTCGCCGTCAAGGTCTCGAAATAATTGGTGCGGTCGTAGGACGTAGTCCCGTTAAACTGCGCCCCATGATTGCTCAGCTCGCCCATGATGCCGTCGCGCTTGGCCGTGCCCTTGAACAACATGTGCTCCAGCAGATGCGCCATGCCCGTCTCGCCGTAACCTTCGTAGCGCGACCCCACCAGATAGGTGACGTTCACCGTCACCGTCGGCTTGGAGCTATCCGGAAACAGCAGCACCTTCAAACCGTTGTCCAGCCGGTACTCGGTGATGCCCTCCACCGACGTGACTTTGGTCTGCGCCAGCCCCGCGGGGGCGAAGCTCAAGACTGCCAACATCGCCAGAACCGCCGTCGCGCGCCCGGAAAATAGAGACAAAGGTGCCGTTTTCATGGTGTTTCTAGACTATCAGACGCCGCGGGAGACGAAACGTCCCGGCTGTGGGGCGGGCCTCCGGCCCGCAGCCAACGTCCACGTTGGCTCCGCCTACCCCGCCTCGCCCAGCAATTCCTTCAGCCGCGCATGCCCCGCCCGGCTGACAGGCAGTTGCGTCCCGTCGGTAAGCACCACTACGCGACTGTCCTTGCTATACGGCTCAATGCGCGCAATCCGTTCCAGCCGCACCAGATAGGAGCGATGGATGCGGACGAAGTTGCGCGGGTCCAATTGACTCTCCAGCGCCGAGATCGCCTGCTGCTTCAAGTAGCGCTTCTGCTCCGAGTGCAGACACACGTAATCATCCTGCGCCTCTACGTAATCGAGCTTCGATACCGGCACAATGTGGACCTTCGCTCCGTCGCGCACCACCACCCGCTCCAGCCGCTGATCCGGAGGACGCGCCGCCGCAGCCAGCTCCGCCCGCGACCCCGGGAATGCACCCGCCGGCTGCGCTTCGGCCAGCCGTTCCCGCGCGCGGTCCAACGCTTTCCATAAGCGCTCCTCACCGAACGGCTTCAGCAGGTAATCCACCGCGCGAGCTTCGAACGCGCGCATGGCGTATTGATCGTAAGCAGTGACGAAAATCACCGCGACTGCAGGATCGATCAGCTCCAGCACTTCGAAGCCGTCGAGCTTGGGCATCTGGATGTCCAGGAACACCAGATCCGGCTGCTGCTCCGCGATGGCTTTGACCGCTTCGAAACCGTTGGCGCATTCGGCCGCCACTTCCACGCGCCCATCCGCGTCCAGATATTCGCGCAGCAGTTGCCGCGCCAGCGGCTCGTCGTCGACGATCGCCACCCGCAGCTTCTGCGAAGGTTTCAACGCCCCGTTTGGCATGGCAGAATCATCTCTGTCCGGAACACATTATCTTCGGTTTGCGTGGTCAATCGCGCCGCGCTGCCGAAGGAAGTTTCCAGTCGATTGCGAACGTTGCGCAACCCCAGCCCCTGCCGGCGGGGCGTCGGCGCGTCGGCGTCATAGCCATTCTCCACGAATACTTGCAGCACGCCCTCCTCCAGCCGGCTGTTCACGCGAATGGTGCCACCGTCCACCATGGTCGCAATTCCATGTTTTACTGCATTTTCCACCAGCGGCTGCAGCAGCAGCGGAGGCACCTGGCATTGCCCGCAAGCCCCATCGATCTGCATCTCAACCCGCAGCCGCGCTCCGAAACGGATGCGCTCGATGTCCAGATACGCGCCCACCAGTTGAATTTCTTCTTCCCACGAGATACTTGCCTTCTCGCCCAACCCCAGCGTCCGCCGCAGGAAATCCGACAGCAGAATGCACATCTGGCGCGCCTGCGGAGGATCTTTCACCGCCAGCGCCGCGATGGAATTCAAACTGTTGAACAGAAAATGCGGATTGACCTGTGCCTTCAGCGCGCGCAATTCCGCGTCGCGCGCTTGAATGGCGGCCTCGCGCGAAGCTTGCATGGCGAGCAACACATAGTGCAGCGCCACCGATAGGCAGTAGAGCAGCAATCCCACCGCAGCCAGATAGGGTGTCACCGCCTGCGCGCCCGCGTTCGCGTCGAAGACGCGTCCCAGCACCTGCGCCCATGCAACCCACACTGCGGTGACGAGCACTGCCGATCCCAAGTGTTCCACCACGACCTTGGCCGGATGCGTCGCGCCCAACGGGAGCATGCGGCACAAGTACCAAGGCGTAAGGCACTCGAAGGCATAGAGCAACGCGAGCAGCCCCCCCATTTCGGCCGCCACCGGCCAGGAGAGCCCGCCCGTCACCCACAGCAGCACCGCCAGCAGCGCCGCGCCCACGCCCGCCGCCGCAAGATAAGCCGCCAGCCACGCCCGCCGGGAGAAGATCGGGTGCATCGCATCTCCTCCCTTAGTTCTTTACCACCACGCCGCCAAACACCGCGCTGCCCGTAATCACCACGCGCGGACGAGCGTTCTCCGCCATGGCGTGCAGCGTTTTGTCCTCATAACCGCCGAAAATGCCGTGCCCTTCGACAGCCACGTTCCAATTCTCCGGCACCTGAATATCCACGCCGCCGAACAATGCGCTGGCGTCGATGACCACTTCATCTTGCACGATCGTGGCGGAGCGCAAGTCCAGCTCCACCCCGCCGAACATGGCGAACGCTTCGCCGCCTTTGAAGTCCTGCGAATCCACGCGGCGCCGCGATCCGCCGAAGACCGCCCACTCGTCCAGATATCCGGGCCGCGGCCCCGCTCCCGGAGCTCCGCCCTGCGGAGCAGACCCGCCTGGCGCAACACTCCGGACCACTCGCGGGAGGGAAATGATCATCGTCCCGCCTTCGTTGCCGCCGCGCCGACCGGTACAGCATTCGCAGACCGGCGACGATCAGCAGCAGCGGCCATACAATCCGCCAGACGTTCTCGGTGATGATATGAAGATTACTCAGCAGCAGTAACGCGCCGACAACCGCGATCACGCCACCCCAAACGCGGCCGCTCGCATGCCCGGCGCCGGTCACGCCCGCAATGCCCCAGGCGATCAT
Organism: Bryobacterales bacterium; assembly: GCA_963760575.1. GTDB lineage: Bacteria > Acidobacteriota > Terriglobia > Bryobacterales > Bryobacteraceae > Palsa-187. The sequence continues at coordinate 164,033 of CAVXEM010000059.1, read as the reverse complement.
CAACACCGGCCAGTACGCCCACAGGTTGTGGACGTGCACCAGCCCGAAGTTTTCCAGTAGAAACAGCACGCCCGCCAAAAGGATCGCCGTGCCGATGATCACGCCCCCCACTGGGGAATGCCTCCGGTGTTGGCGAAAGCGGTCGCGGCGGCGGCGCATGCGCCGATGAATGTCGTCCGTCAGCTCGTCGCGAAATTGATGTGGATTGAAATCGCCCATAGCCTGTCTCTTTAAGATCGAGCCTAACAGGCTAGTGCGCGGTGCGCTGCCTAAAATCGGCGAGTCGCCCGGATTCACCGGCGAACGCCGCCTAAGCCGGTACGCTGCGGTTGGTAATCGTTACAAACTTCCGCGCGATCTTATCTTGCATCCCACCGGAGAGAAGATCTGCCAGCGTATACCGGTTCAAGGTGGTCAAGAAAGAGGAAAGCGCTTCCTTGAGCACGGGTTTGAGAGAACACACCGGAGCAATGTGACAAGTATTGTTTTTCGCATCGAAGCATTCCGCCAGACGCAACGTGGGTTCCGCTTGCAGGACCACATCGCCCAGTCGAATGAGATGCGGCTCCTTCGCCAGCGAAACGCCGCCCGCCCGCCCCGGAATCAAATGCAAGTACCCGTCCTCGCTCAGGGTGTGCATCACGCGGACCAGATGATTCTTCGAAATACCGTAGGCCCCGCTAATCTCCGCAGTGGACACAATTCGATCGGGATGCGCACCCAGATACAGCAGCACGCGAAGGGCGTATTCTCCGTGGAGACTTAGTTGCACGTGACCTTAATTACAACACGCAGCGGTTTTCCAGTAAGCCGGCAGATCGGGCTTCGTGTCCCGCAAAATGTCCAGGATCGCTTGCCGGTCTTCCGCCGTCACGGAATCGAACGGTTTGCTGCGGTCGGCGCCTGACAGCACATCGTACAGCCGCCGGTAAATCCGTTGCTTCGCCATCTCCGGGAGCGAATCGAAGGCTTCGCTATAGATCATGTAACTAAGGGGGAAACGGAATAGCCGCTTGCGCAAATCGAAGTCGCGCAGCGAACGCCCTTGCCTGTCCCGCGGCCCCCGCTCCGCAAAGGTTTTGGTAAAGGTGGAAACGCCAGCGATCGGTTCGTAGATTTTCGCCTCCCCTACAAACAGCATGTAGGAGACCAGTTCGTTGGTCACGAAATCCAGCCGGCTCTGCGCTTCCTCTCCCGTGCGCATCTCCCAGCCAAATCTGGTGATCAAGTTGGTCATACGAGTCTGATGCTCCAGCGTCATCAGCGCCACGATGTCGCTCCCAGGCGCCAGATAGCCGCTAGTATCGACGCGCCCGCTCAAACTGGTCAGGTTCTGCGTGTCGTGCAAATCCAACATGTCCGGCCGGTCCGGATAAGGGGCCACTGCGTTTCCGCGATGTTGCAGCGAGCCCGTCGTGCCAGTGACGTACCACCCGCCCCAACGATTTTCGATCGGCGTACGGCTATCGACGATGACTCCCGCACCAGGGAAACGCGGCGATCCCTGGGGAGTTGCGATCACCGAGCTGACCACCAGCCCCGGTACGTTTAGAGTTCCTGGAATTAAATGGCAAGCCAGACACTCCTCGTTGCGGTGCACAAAGCTGGGCGCCGCCGACTTCGCGACATCCAGCGTGTAAAAATTGACGCCCTGCTTCCGGTCGAACGCGATGATCTCGAGAACGTCGCCGCCATGAACAGACCCCACCTCCACCTCGTCGTTGAAATACAGAGCCCGCGGAGCCTTGGGAGAAATTTTACTCGCCTGAAAGCTGGTTTTTGAAAACACCAGCATTTGCGAATCCACGCTTACCTTCAAGGCCTTCAGCAAACTACCAAGATAGCCGCCATGGTTCGCTTCGTAAGTAAGCTTCACCTCGCCGTTATCGAGCCGCCGCTGCAGGCGCGTGATGGCATCGTCCAGCGGCCGGTTATCGTAATCGATCGCGGCGTGATCCAAGGGAATATACGGGAAATCGAAAGCATCGTCATGCGCCGCCCAGGCGAAAACCGCCAGAACCACCACGGCGCCCGCTACTAGGAATAAACGATGCATCTTAAATGCATCTTATCACAGACGCCGCGCGCGGTAAAGGTTAACCTCTACTGGGTCTTCCCGTTGTGTTTATCGCGATAGATTCGTCCGCTCTCGCGGTTCTGCTGGCGGTTGACTTGCCGGCGTTCTTTTGCGGTCAACGTACCGCCGTTGGCCTTGCGTTCCGTCTTCACTTCATGATGAATCGCGGCCTCCTGCTTCTCCAGGTGCGCTGTTTCGCCCGGCGTGAGTGAACCATTCTCCACGCCTTCGCCGATCCTCTTCTGCTGGTTCCGCTGGCGCTCGTTAATCTCGTTCTGCGCCAGCACGTTGCTCACACCACCCAACAACAGCGCACCCGTCATCATGCTCATCACTATGCGTTTCATGTCCAGTTGTCCCTTTCTTTTTACGACTTCCGGTCGTATCTGGACTCTTAAACGAGAAACCGCTCCACAAGGTTTAGCCTCGCGCACGTTAAAATCACATCATGTCCGCGCGGACCGTTTACACCATGCTGGAAGAGACGGCGGCTGGCCACGCCGCGAAGCCCGCGCTGCATCAACCCCTCGGCGGCGGCAAGTACCGCACCTACACTTGGGCCGAATTTCGCGACCGCGTGCAGTGGACCGCAGTAGGCCTTAGTACCATTGGCGTCGAAATCGGCGACATGGTCGCACTGCAATCGGAAACACGCGCCGAGTTCTATTTCGCCGATCTCGGTGTCATGGCCGCCGGAGCTATTTCCGCCGCGCTTTACACCAGCCTCCCCTACGCGGAACAAGCGCAGGCCTTGCGTTTCTGCGAAGCCCGCGTCGCCATGGTGGAAGGTCCCAAAGCGATGCGAGGCCTGCAGACGGCTCTAGCCGCGCAAGAAAACGCGCCCGATCTTCAATGGATCCTACTCACCGGCGAAGCCCCCGGCGCCATCACGCTCGATCAGCTCATCGAAAAAGGCCAATGCGCACTCGCCGCCGATCCCACCGTGTTCGAGCGCATCCGCGCCCGCTTCGACGATCAGGCTCTCGCGGTCCTCTATATGACCTCCGGCGCAACTGGCGAACCCAAGATGGGTTTGGTCACGCACGCCGCCCTGGTCATCAACATCGACATGACCCCTGCGGTGTTGCCCCTCACGCCTGACGATTGCACGGTAGCTTTCCTGCCCTCCGCCCACATCGCTCAGCGGGTAGTCGGCGAGCTAATGCCTCTCCGCACCGGTTCCAGCGTATGGTTTTCCGAAGGCCTGTCGAAACTCCCCAGCGAGCTCCGCACCGCGCGCCCGACTTTTTTCCTCTCGCCCCCGCGCGTATGGGAGCGCATGTACTCCAGCATCCTAGCCGAAATCAAAAAGCGCCCGGCACCTTTGCGCAAAATGTTCTACCTCGCACTAGGCATGGGCTCCCGCGCCGCCCAGTTGCGGCGCGACGGCCGCCCCGTCCCCGCCTGGATCCGCTCCGCACTCGGCCTGTTCGACAAAGTTATCTTCAACAAAATCCGCGAACGCCTTGGTGGCCGCCTGCGCTTCCCCATCTCCGGCGCCGCCCCGCTTAGTAAGGACCTCGCCGAATTTTACGAAGCCATTGGCATGCCATCTGCTAGAAGGCTACGGACTCACCGAAGGCGGCGTGGTCTCCGTCAACCCCATCGGCCGCGTCAAACCCGGCAGCATCGGCAAACTCCTCCCCGGCATCGAAGTCCGCATCGAGGAAGACGGCGAGCTCCTCTTGCACAGCGCCGTCAACTTCTCCGGCTATTTCAAGGACCCCGCCGCCACCGCCGCCGTCCTCCACGACGGCTGGCTCTCCACCGGTGACATCGCCACCTGCGACGCCGACGGCTACTACTACATCACCGGCCGCAAAAAAGAACTCATCGTCTCCTCCAACGGCAAAAAAATCTACCCCGCCCGCATCGAAGGCCTCTTCAAAAAGGAGCCGCTCATCAACCACGTCCTCCTGATCGGAGACCGCCTCCCCTACGTAACCGCGCTGATTACCGTCACGGGCGACCCCGCCGCCGCCCAGTCCGTTGTCGCGACCACCGTGAAGAACGTAAACCGCCAGCTCCCGTCCTTCGAACAAATCCGCAAATTCAAAATCCTGGACCGCGACTTCTCCATCGAACACGGCGAACTAACCCCCACCATGAAACTCCGCCGCAGCCGCGCCCTAGAAAACCACCGCGCCCTGGTAACCGAACTCTACGCCGGCCGCGAATTCGAATAATACATGCCCAACCTCCCCCGTGAACCCGAGATCGAAGTCGACGAAAGCACCGCCGCCGCCATCCAGCGTGGCATCCAAGCCGCCGACGACGGCCAAGTCGTTCCCAGCGAGGAAGTCCGCGATCGCGTCCGCCAGTGGATTTCCGAATTCTCTTCATCCAACCCGCGCTAGGCGACTCACCGACCGCTTGGTCTCCGTAGTGGGGCGGGCCTTTGGCCCGCAGCCGACGTCCCCGTCGGCCAATCAGCACTCTTCCCCCGCACCCCGCTGTGATATCCTGCCCCCTGTAAAGGAGCCACATGGAACGCAAAAAAGCCTCTGACTACCCGCAAGAATTGCTCAACCTCTTCGACAAGTACGTCCACGGCGACATCGCTCGCCGCGACTTCCTCGACGGCGCCCAGAAATTCGCCGTCGGCGGTGTCACCGCCACCGCCATCTGGGAAAGCCTCCGCCCCAACTACGCCTGGGCCACGCAAGTCCCCACTGATGACAAGCGCCTTAAGACGGAGCGCGTCACCGTACCCTCGCCGCAGGGCCTCGGTGAAATCAAAGGTTACTTCGTCCGCCCGGCCGACGCCGGTGCCAAGAAGCTCCCCGGCGTTCTAGTTGTCCACGAGAACCGCGGCCTCAATCCGTATATTGAAGATGTCGCCCGCCGGCTAGGTGTCCTCGGCTACATGGCCCTCGCACCCGACGGACTCACCAGCGTCGGCGGCTACCCCGGCGATGAAGAAAAAGCCGCCGCGATTTTCGGACCCATCGACAAACCCAAAATGACCGAAGATTTCATCGCCTCCGCGCGTTGGCTGAAAGGCCGCGCCGATTGCACCGGCAAAATCGGCGCCGTCGGTTTCTGCTTCGGAGGCAGCATGGTCAACACCCTCGCCGTGCGCCTCGGTTCCGACCTCGCCGCCGCCGCGCCCTTCTACGGCGGACAGCCCAACGCCGCAGACACCGCCAAGATCAAGGCCCCGCTGCTACTGCACTACGCCGGCCTCGACACGCGCATCAACGGCGGCTGGCCCGCCTTCGAGCAAGCGCTAAAAGCCAACCACGCTAACTACGAATCCTTCATCTACGAGGGCGCCAATCACGGCTTCCATAACGACACCACCCCCCGCTACGACGAAGCCGCCGCCAAATTAGCCTGGCAGCGCACTACCGATTTCTTCAATAAATATCTGAAGGGATAAATCTAGCTGGGAAGCTGGTCGAAAGCCGATTGCATTTCGACCAGCACCAACTCCGCGGCTTGTCGTGGAGTCCCATCCGGCGGATTCGTAATCGGTCTCCCGATCACCAGGTAGTCCGCCCCCGCCGTAACCGCCTCGCGCGGTGTAGTGCTGCGCTTCTGATCGCCTGTCGGATATCCCTCCGGACGGATCCCCGGCGTCACCACCAGCAACTTCCCCCCGGACAGCGCCTTGATTTTCTCGGCCTCGCGGCCCGAAGCAATCACGCCGTCGCACCCCGCCTCCAGCGCCTTGCGAGCCCGGAACAAAACCAACTCCTCGACGGTGTGTTTCGTATAACCCATCTCAGCGATGTCGCCCGCGTCCAGGCTGGTGAGCACGGTGACGGTGAACAACTTCATCTTGCTGTTCCCGCGCCCTTCGACAGCCGCCTTGATGAGCACACTCGACCCGTGGATCGTGAGAAAAGCCACGCCCAGTTTCGCCGCGCGCCCGACCGCTTTCTTCAAAGTCTCCGAGATGTCGTAATACTTGTAATCCAGAAAAACTCGCTTGCCCCTGGCGATCAGCGAGTGAATCAACTCCTCCACTCCTTCAGCGAGTTGCAGCGTGAGGCCGATCTTGAAGAAATCCACGACGCCTTCAAGCTCGTCAACCATCTTCCGGGCCGCGGCGACATCCGGCACATCGAGCGCGACGATTAAGCGTTCTTTCGCATCAATTTTCATGGTGGCTGGGGGTGAAATTCCATCCTACCAGCCTGCTCAGCTTACCTGCCCACTGAGTTCTTCAACGCCGCCTTCTTCTCGTCCGCCCTGATTCCCGACAATATCCCCGACATCCCGTAATTCCCTTCGTGGCAAGCGTACTCGTAAATCGGCTCCCCGGTTTTATTCATCGCGATCTCCACCGTCCACGGCCGCGTGTAAACCGTCGGATCCTCCACCGTAGCCTGATACAGAATCATGTCCGCGCTCTTCCGCGTGAACCGCTCCACCACCCGCAGATTCTCGTCCGTCATCCCGTCGTACACCACCCCGAACCGGCTGCGCTTACCCGCGCGAAAATTAGTGGACTCCACCACCAGCGTGTCGCCCTCCCAATGCCCCCGAGCATCGCCCGGTCCACTCGCGCACATTCGGCGGCAGATGCGGACGCCCATCCAGCGGAATCACGCGCACAATGCCGCCCATCTCCGCCCGGATGCTCACGAAATCCGGCGTCTGCACAATCTGATAATTGTCGTTGTAATTCCCCGCCATCATCGGTGGACCCGATTGTGAAAACACCAGGCACCGGTCCGGCAGCGGCCGGTCCTCCGGCCCATCGCCGGGATGCGCCGCAAAGTCCGCCTGAATCTTGGCCCACTTCTGCTGCGCCTCGGGAGTCAACGGAGGGACCTTGCCGTCCACCGGATCGCTAATCAATGAAGTCCGCAGCGTCCGCGAAACTTTCGTCCCACGATCGAACCAAGCTTCGTTATAGGCGCGCTCGACATCCGCCTGCCCCGACCCGTCCCGCCTGTCCCGATTCACTTCCTCCAGGCGAGACTTCTCATAAGCCGCCGCCTCCGCTGGAGTGAAGAATTGTTTGTTACCCAGCCCCGCCGGACGTTGCAGCGGCGTCAGACTGGCGTTATTCCAGAACCCCTGCAAGTCCGGATGCCCATCCGCTGTACGCGGAACCTGCGCCACCGCCATCGCCGCACTCACCACCAACAAACACCATTGCCGCATCGCCAACCCTCCTGCCCTTCTAGGGCGATGCTACCTGTCGACGCCGCAGGTGTCAACCGTTAATGTCTTCGGTCAGCCAGCTCCAGCCCCAGGTGGAAGCAATTGACGTCCGAGACGCAACTGAAAACCTTCCATCGCGAGAGCGCCCCTTCCAGCCGCACTTTCACAGTGGTTCCCACCGGAATTTGACGGGCCACGCGCAACAGCATTTTTTTATGGGAGTACTCGGTGACCTTAGCATCGCCGAATGCATCGCTGGTAATGGTATTCATGGAACTCCTCTGTAGGTTCAGAGTGCCCGCCCATCCGTTTTGCCGCAATAGACAATTCGTTCTAGGGCCCTTAAGAAACTTCTAAGCGCTGCCCTAGAATCAGCGCTTTCAGCTAAGGCCTACCATTAGCGCGACGCAAAACTTAGTACCGTTCGCCTAGTAAGTCAGTGCCCTCTCAATTTGAACCATTCTTCTCATTCCTAGTAGTCCAAAGGGGGGCTAGGTTAGACCATGCAGGTTGCTCGGATCGAACGCCCAGAAACCCGGTCCTTTGGAGAGACCAGGAATGTCAGAGCCTGGGCCGTCGTCTACGGAGTGTTAGGCGTACTTGCCTGCATCGTTATTCTTACGCAAGCAGGCATGGGCCACCCCGGACGGTTTTTGGTTTACTTGGCCTGCGCCAACCTCGCTGCCTTCGGTCTGCGCCTGACGTCTGCCAAGAGCGTCCTCCCTGCCGGATTTCTTTTCTTGATGCTGGGCATCGAAGATCTAACGCTGCCCGAGTTGCTGTTCATCGCCGTTAGCATTACGCTGCTACGCGAAGTGCCCGCCGTGCGCCGCTTGTCCGACGTTTATGGCCTGTTCTATGCCCTTGCCAGCGTCACCATTGGAGTCGCCGCGGCGCAGCCAACGTACAATGCTGCCGCCCACCTGGCCACCAACCCGATCTTCCCCGCGCCCATCATCGCGGGTGCGTTTGTGCTGATGGCCAACTGCGGGCTCTCCGCAATGTTATTGACGAAACCCAAGGAGCCCTGCCTCAATACCTACAACAACGAATACCGGCCTCTGCTGCCCTGGTTCATCGCCACTGCTTATCTTGCGTATCTGGTTCAGTGTGCCGGCGTGCGTACGGGTTATCATCCAGCCCTCATCGCTCTTCCAGTTCTGTTCACACTCGACCGCGGTTATCGCCGCTGGTGCGATGCCGTTGTAGAGCGCAAAGAGGAGCTCGCGCAACTACACCGCAATACCCTGGAAACCCTGGCCCTCGCCATCGACGCCCGCGACCAGACCACCCACATGCATCTGCGCCGTGTGCAGGTTTACGCCTTGGCCGTCGGTCGCGAACTGCGCTTAACCGAAGAAGAATTGGAGGCGTTGAACGTCGCCGCCCTGCTCCACGACATCGGCAAGCTGGGCATCCCGGATCACATTCTGCTCAAGCCTGGTTCTTTAACGTCGCCAGAGTGGGACAAGATGAAGACCCACGCCCTGATTGGCGCGGAGATGCTGGCGCGCATGCACTTTCCTAATCTGGTCACCGACATCGTCAAAACTCACCATGAGAAATGGGACGGCAGCGGCTATCCCTTTGGAATTCGCGGGAGACGACATTCCCATTGGCGCCCGTATTCTCTCGGCAGTGGATTGCCTGGATGCTCTCGCGTCCGATCGTCCTTACCGCGCCGCGCTTCCGCTCGACGAAGCCATGGCCATGGTCCGCAGCCAGGAAGGCAAGAGTTACGACCCCACCATCATTTCGATTCTGCAGCGCCGCTACGTTGAGTTGGATCAACTGGCCCGCGGAACCGTAGGACATCCTCCGGTCGAAGAGGGCGCTACCGGCCTCGCCGCCCGCTTGCAACTTTATTCGCAGACTGTGGCCCAAAGTAATATTCTCGACCCGATCGTCTCCGCGCGCCAGGAAACTCAGTTGCTGCAGGCGTTGGCCGCGGAGCTGGCGCAGGCGGCGCGCCTCGATGAGGTGGCCCAGGCCATCCACAAATGTCTCAGTCAGAAAATCGGCTACGACACCCTGGGACTCTATATCCGCCGCGACGCCGAGGTCGAGCCGGTCTATTTTCTGGGCGCGCACGATGCCCTGTTCACCAAGAAGAGATTTCCTCTTGCCGAAGGCCTTTCGGGCTGGGTCGCCCAGCATCGCAACCCCATACTAAACGGTAACGTGTCGGTGGAATGCTGCTATGCGAATAATTCGCAGGTCCTCTATAATCTGCAAACGGCGTTGGCCGTCCCTTTTGAAGGCAAGGGTGGAACCGCCGGCGTCATCACGCTCTACCACATGGATCGCAGCGCCTTCAGCCAGGACGATCTGCGCATCATGGAAGCAGCCAGCCTGCAAATCGGCCCGGCCATCGAAGCGGCCTTGAAGTTTCAAAATGTGGAGGAGTCGGCGGCAACCGATCACCTTACCGGCATCCCCAACGCCCGCGCGCTGGCGCTGCATATGGAACAGGAACTCAAGCGCGCCGCCCGCGAGAACTCTCGAATCGGCGTGCTGGTATGCGACCTCGACGGCTTCAAGCAAGTGAACGATCGCTTCGGACACCTCGCCGGCGACGCCGTGTTACGCTCCGTGGCCCAGGGCCTGCGTGAAGCCTGTCGCGGCTACGATTATCTAGCGCGCATGGGGGGCGACGAGTTCGTGGTGGTGTTGCATGGCTTGCAGGGAGATTATTCGACGCAGCTTGAAAGAATGCGCCAGGTAGCGGTGCAGGCCGGCCTCACCATTTGCGGTGAGCCCTGCCTTTCAATGAGCGTCGGCGTCGCCATCTATCCTGTCGACGGCCATGATACCGAGTCTCTCATCAAAGAGGCTGACCGCCGGATGTACCGGCTGAAGTATGAGAGCAAATCGCTCAGCGCTCCGGCCACCGCATTTCTCGCCGATCCGCAGACGGCGCCGGACAGCGATCTGCGGGAGTTGGCGCAGTTGCTCACGGGCGAAGAAAACCAGCAGCCCGCCGTTCGCGCCTGAAATCGCTATTTCCCACACTCGGTTCCCGGAGCGCCTTGCTCCAGGAAGTGAAATCCCTGGGCGTCAAAGCGAATCACGCGAACCTCTCCGAGCGCCCCCACGGGTCCAGTCGATGTGCCGTTCACTGAGATTTCGACCCCGCCGGCATTGCCCGTGCGTACCACCGCGACGCTCGAAAACCGGAGATCGGCAGTGTTCGATTGCGGAAGATATCGTCTCATCACGGTGCGCCCATCGGCACAAGCGTCGATCCAACTGCCTTGTTTGGCTTCAATAACGATCCGCGATTTGACCTGCACCGGAGGCGGCTGCACGCGGGGCGTCGGGCTGACGTTCACGGCTTGCTGTGTTGGCTGCGCGGGAACGGAGCTGCGTAAGCTCGCTTGCGGCTTCACGACCGGCGCTGCTTTGCTCACTTCTTCCGGCGATGACGCCGCTATTTTCGCCAGGACAGAAGAACTAGTCGAACTGATACCGATGATCGCGGCCAGAAGTATAACGCCCGCCAGAACCCCGGCCGCCGTAGCGGTCATTTTCTGTCCCGCAGTTTCCGGTGCCTGCTCGTCTCCCATTATCAAGAGAATTGCACAAACACAACCCTAGTGGGCAGTGCAGGCACTGGGAGACGCCGGGGGAACTTCCTGCCGTCCCTGCTGGCGTGAACTTCCACATGTGGATGAGCCCCTTCTCTCCCATGCGTTCGGCTGGTTTCGACCCGAATGCGATTGCCAGCCCGCCGGCATTCCCGGAACGTACGGTCGCGACATTCAAAAATTTGATTTGTCCCGTCTCGCCGGCGTTAAAAGCTTTCGAAAATACCACCCTTCCATCGGCGCAAGCATCCACCCAGGTCAGCTCGGACGCATGCAATGTGACCTGCAGCGGGCCGGGCGCTGCTGCTGTGACCGGCGGCGCAGGCGGTGCCTTTATCGCCACTTGCTGCGGCGCTTGCGGCGGTGCTGCCGGCGCCACGGCGGGCGCACTGGCGTGGGCCACTGGTTGCGGCTTGCTGGTTGCGATCACGGGCTGCACTACTGGAATCGCCGCTTCTTTCTTGGTGGTCGGCGGTCTCAGGCGCAACTTTGGCCGCTTGCTTTTCCACGACGGGAGGCGGAACCGTAGTGTGGCTGGACCCGCGGACTCCACCCCAAATCAGTGCCAGAACACCCAGGCCGATTACTGCTGCAATCCCCCCCAGCATCAGACCGCGCCGCTGGTCCTTTCCTGCTCCTGCGCTCTGTTTCGAAAATTGATTGCGCAACGCCATGACCCGCAATGGGTCGACCTCTTTCTTGATCTGCGGACGCCCCAACACTGAAGCATCCTCAGGCGCTTCCCCCGGCAGCCATTTATCGATGCGTTCCACGCCCACGAAGTAGCCGTTTTCGGCGGGGCCGCAATGCCGCACCGTCACCAGCAAACGACGGTCCTCGGCGTTGATCTGTAAGGTTTCCCCAACCGCGATAGGCTGCTCCGCCAAAATTCGGAAGCCCATTCCGGAGACATCCACGATGCGCGCTGGAATTTGCTCCGCCTTATTCGCGAATTGAAGCGTGACGTTCGTGTCGGTCTTGAATCGTGGCTCAACCCGTTGGTTCATACGTTCTTTTCTATCGGAGGGAGGGGAGAAAATAATGAGGCCCCGACTAAGGAGGGGTAACCGAATACCCCCGCTTGGGGGGAATAAGCCGTCAAACGCCTGCGGAGCTGGCGGCGTTTTCGACAGCGCCGGACCGCTGGGCGTTCCGGCTGCGGCGAAAATGCGCCGGTGGACAAGCGAACTCCCGCTTGAAAGCCCGATTGAAAGCTGCCTCGGAGCCATAGCCCACGGCCGCCGCGACCTCCGCGATGCTGCTCTCGCTCGATTCCAGCATTTCGGCCCCCAGTTTGAGCCGCCACTGCGCCAGGTAAGCCATGGGGGACTCGCCTAAAAAATGCCGGAAGCGCTCCGCCAAGCGCGTGCGCGAAAGCCCCACGCGCCTGGCCAATTCCAAGATGGTCCACGAATGCGCCGGCTCCTTGTGCAAAAGCGCCAGCGCCTGCCCGATGATCGGATCGCGTGCCCCCGCCAGCCAGCCGGTCTCGCCCGCAGGCAGCCCCAGAATGTAGCGCCGCAAGGTTTCAACGAACAGCACTTCTGACAACTTCGCTACCACCAGCCCGCTGCCCGCATTCGATCCGCCCCCATCGCCCACCGAAAACCGGATGGCATGCTCCAGCCACTGCCCCGAAGCATCCTTAACCGCCGGCACACGCAAAATGGGCGGTAAGCCCGCCAGAAAAACCTCGCTCAACCGTGGATCGCACGCCAGGAATCCGCACACGAATTTGGTGGTCTCCCCGCCCCCGCCAAAGCGTGCGACTTTCAACCCCTGGGTAAGGTTCTTGGCAAACGTCTGGAACGAATCCACCGGTTTTTCCGGAGACCCGTTGCCTAAGAAGTGCGCGTTTCCATGGGGAAAGATGACGATATCGCCGGCGTTCAACTCCTCCCGCCGTCCCTCCGGCAGCCGCGCATAGGCGCGCCCTTCCGTTAAGAAGTGGAAGATGATGATGTGCCCCGCTCCCGGGAGAAAGAGAGCGGGCGACGGCCGGCGTCAGCGCCGATCTGAGACACCAAGGCGCGGAAAATTCCCCGTTAAAGAACAGTGCGCCTTCGAGCTTAACCGCTCGCAAGACTTCGGAAAGCACGTCCATCCCCGTCACCTACCCATAGCCTACTCGAACTGGGCGTCCATGCCAAGAATGCGGGACGCTGGATCAAGTTTCACCCCGCCGCCCCCGTCATAGTAAAACCAGGACCGCGAACAGCGGTTCCAGACAACAAATAAAAAGGAAAAAAATATGAATGCGATTGCAACTGAGACACGGACAAGCACTGAATTCGATCAATTGAAAGACTCGCCTCAAGGCGACCTGGATGACGGGGGACTACGACCTCTTCTCACGCTACATGGAGAAGGAGTCTGAGCAGTTCTTCCGCCGCCTCTATTTCGCTCCCGGAACCAGGCTGCTTGACGTCGGCTGTGGCTCCGGACAGCTGGCCCTGATTGCCGCCCGTGCCGGCGCCCGCGTGACCGGCTGCGACATTGCCACCAACTGGATCGAGAAAGCCCGCACCCGCGCGGCCGCCGAAGAGTTGGACATCGTATTTGAAGAAGGTGACGCCGAATCCCTGCCCTACGCCGATGCGCGATTCGACGCCGTCACCAGTCTGTTCGGAGCGATGTTCGCTCCGCGCCCTGATCTGGTCGCCGCCGAGCTAACCCGCGTGTGCCGCCCCGGCGGAATGATCGTGATGGCGAATTGGACGCCCAGCGGATTCATCGGGCAAATGTTCAAAGCGATTGCCAAACACATCGCTCCCTCCGGCATGCCCTCGCCTGTATTGTGGGGCGACGAGGCCGTGGTTCGCGACCGGCTTCGTGACGGAATTACCCGTCTACAGCTAACCCGTCACCTGTTTCACTTCGACTATCCGTTCCCGCCGCATGCGGTCGTGGAATTCTTCCGCACCAACTACGGCCCCATGTCGCGCGCGTTCGCATCGCTCGACGCCTCGGGCCAGGAGAACCTGCGGAGCGACTTGGTCAACCTGTGGTCCGCGCACAACCAGGCCGCCGCCGGCGCCACCAAGGTCGACGCCGAATACCTGGAAGTGATCGCCACTCGCGGCCGCAACTGAAATCGAACAGGACTCTAAAAACTATGCATTCCATGGATAAATTAGCCAAGCTGCCCCAACTGGGCCAACTCGCCCCGGAAGCCACCACCGCTTTCTGGGCTCACGACAAAGCTGCGCTCACCGGCGGAGCCATCCCCAAGAAGTACAAAGAGACTCATGGCCATCGCCGTGGCTCTCACCACCCAATGTCCCTATTGCATCGAACTGCACCGGCAAGCGGCTCACCAAGCCGGCGTAACCGGGCAGGAATTGGCGGAGACGGTCCATGTCGCCGCTCTTCGCGCGGGGGCCGCGATCACCCACGGCGCTCATCTCTTTGAAAGCTGATGGCCATGGGCTTAGTGAAAAGAGCTTTGATTGAAACTCCGGCGATGATCGCGGCAGCGGGAAATCCGCCCAAGCGCATCGCAGAGTACGTGGGCCGTTTGAACACGGGAAGCGCCGCGCTGAGCATCGCGCGGATGGTGAGCCCAGGCGGCTGGCAAGAACCTGGGCAAACCCCCGAGTTCGACGAATATACGCTAGTGCTGCGAGGCACGGTCCGGGTGGAAACCCGGACCGGCGCCATCAACGTGACGGCAGGCCAAGCCTTCGTGTCGCCCGCCGGCGACTGGGTCCGCTACACCACGCCCGAAGAGGGCGGCGCCGAATATATTGCGGTTTGCACCCCGGCCTTCTCGCCCACTGCAGTCCATCGCGACGACTCTATTTCTGCAGCGTGACGAAAATCTGGAATCGGGGAGAATCGACTTCCGAAACCCGGTCATCCGTGATCACAACGTTGCCCACCGCGATCGATCACGATTGTCGCTCGTGTCTCCGGGGTCTGACCCAATAAACCCAACCAGGCACCGAGGTAAACCACAAGCACAATCGGCGGCATAAACCCTCACACTGCCCATTTAGGAGACGTTCGCCAGCATGTCCTTCCAGGCTTTCTCATCGGCGCCGATGCTCAGCCCATTGGCGGCTCGCACCAGCGGCAGCCGCAGCAATCCCGGCTCCTGTTCGATCCGCCTCAACAAGTCCGTCTCCGTCAGCTTCAAATATTTCAGGCCGGCGTCGTTGTAGGCTTTGCCCTCGCTCTCCAGCAGCCCGTTCAAACCGAAGCGGTCAATGAACCTCTTGATCTCCGCCGGCGCCATGGGCTTCCGCTTCAAGTCCACAAACTGAAACACCACTCGGCGTTCCTTAAAGAACCGCTCCGCCGCACGGGTAGCCTGCGAATTCTTAAGGCCGAAAATCTGCACCGTCATTTTTTCGCGGCGAGAAGTCTCGACACCTCCGATGAGAGCGCCTGGTATGGCTTCTCGTCGAGACTTCCCGCGTAGCTCCAGGCTACTTTACCGCTGCCGTCGATCAAAATCAGATAAGCGCTCTTCGGGTCATGGAATCCCACCCGCTGTTTCCAAACATCGCTGGCGCTGTAGACCGTGATCACATTTCCGTGATCCGCTTGCGGAGTCCCCCGCCGCATACCGCCGTCGATGAACCACTTGCCCAGCTTCGCCAGCCCCCCGATCATCGGGATTTCAAAAAACGTCACCCGCGGCTCCATTCCGAAATCCTGGCGAAACCTCTTCGCCCACGCTTCCACTTGGAACCGCGAGTCGTAAGTGAAACCCAACATCAACAACGCCACCCGCCCGGCAGCGTCCCGAGGGAGGACGGCGCTTCGGCCCGTGAGATATTCCCCGCGCAGCGCCGGCAGCGGGTCCCCCACGGCGATCTCAGCAACGGGAGTAGCGCCCGCCAGCGTCATCGCTACCATTATCAATCCCAGGCTCCTCGCCATCATGGTTTCAGGCTGACGACGGCTCGCAGCGCCGCCGCCGGTTGACTCCGCACGGCCGCCGCAGCGATTCTCCGCAGCATTCCGCGGAACATCAGCTCGTGGATCGGAGCCAGCAGATACCAATACAGAACCCCGCCCAGCCCCCGAGGCTCAAACTGCGCGATCTGCCGGATCACGCTCCCGCCTCCCTCGGCCTCCACGCGAAACTCCAGCCAAGCCCGCCCTGGTACATTCATCTCCGCAAACAACCGCAGCCGTTTCCCAGGCTCGTAAACTTCCACCCGCCAAAAATCCAACGTGCTCCCCGGAAACGGAGTCTCCGGATCCGGCCGCCCCCGCCGCATCCCCACGCCGCCCATCATCAAATCCATCAGCCCGCGAATCTTCCACAGCGCATTGCCGTAATACCAGCCGTTGCGCCCCCCAATCCGTCGAATCGGAGCGAACGCATCCGCCGGCGCCACCGCCACCCGTATCGTCTGCTCATTCACTAAAAGATCGCGCCCCGCTTGTCGGCCATACTCACGCGCGCCCGCGTCCGACCACCGTGTCTCCGCCAGTTCCCGATCCTCGTTCTTCAGAGCCCGTTCAATCGCGCGCGTAATCCCCACCGGCCGGATCGCGAACGCTTTGAGAGCCGCTTGATCGCGCACCACGCTCGGATTCCGCACGCTTTCGATGAGCCGCCGCCCAATGCTCGCGTACACCGGAGTAATGAACGTCAGCCACCGGCTCGACAACGACAAACTCAGAAACGGCACCCGCACGATCCAGCGCCGCAAATGCCGCTGCCGCGCGTACTCCCGCATGATCCCGACATACGAAGTAACATCCGCCCCGCCAATCTCAAACGTCCGGCTTTCCGTTCCAGGCAAGCGGCGAAGCCGCCACCAGATACTCGATCACATCCTCAATCGCAATCGGCTGCGCCGCCGTATTCACCCAGCGCGGCGTGATCATCACCGGCAGCCGCTCCACCAGCGCCCGCATCATTTCAAACGACGCACTGCCCGAACCAATCACGATCGACGCCTGCAGTTCGATCACCGGAACCCCGCTCGCCCGCAGAACATTGCCCGTTTCAGCCCGGCTGCGCATGTGCGCCGACAACCCTCCGCCCTGCGCCAGTCCCCCCAGATAAACGATCCTGCTTCACCCCCGCCGCGCGCGCCGCCTCCGCGAAATTCGCAGCCGCGCTGCGCTCCTCCGCCTCGAACCCCTCCCCGCCATTCATCGAGTGCACTAAATAGAACGCCGTATCCACACCCGCAAACGCCGCACCCAGAGACGCTGGCTGAAGTAGATCCCCCCGCACCAACTCCGTGCCGGGAGCCACGCGCCAGCCAAGCGCCTCCGGGTTGCGGCACAAACATCTGACTGCCAGGCCGTCTCTTTCGAGGCGCTTCAAAAGCCGCCCTCCTATGTATCCAGTTGCCCCGGTCAGCAGATGCAGGCCCATGTCTTTCATTTCGGCAGGATCACCGTGTCGATGACATGAATCACGCCGTTCGAAGCCATGATGTCGGTCTTGGTGACGTGCGCGTTATCCACCATCACTCCGCCGTTCTTCATGTGGATCGTCACGCTCTCGCCCTCCACCGTCTTCGCCGACGAAAGCTTCATCACATCCCCCGCCATCACCTTCCCCGCCACCACGTGATACGTCAGGATGCTTTGCAACTTGGCCTTGTTCTCCGGCTTCAGCAAGCTTTCGAGCGTGCCCGGCGGCAACTTTGCAAACGCCTCGTCCGTCGGAGCGAATACCGTAAACGGTCCCGGCCCCTTCAACGTATCCACCAGCCCAGCAGCCTTCACCGCCGCCACCAGCGTCGTGAAATGCCCCGCGATCGCCGTGTCCACGATGTCGCCCGCGAACGCCGTGCTCGAAGCCACCAACAGCGCGAACGCCCCTAAAAGGAACCGCGATCTCATGCCTGCACCCCCGCATACCCGCCATGCCAGCGCCGTTGGATGGACTTCCAAGTCAACGCCTGATACAAGCCCGACAATCCCACCAGACTGTAAACCACCGTGCTCAGCGCCGAGGTCTCGCCGAATTTCATGCCGAACACCGCCGCCACCAGATCCAGATGGAACGCTCCCGCGAGCCCCCAGTTCAACGCGCCGATGATCACCAGCGCCGCCGCAATCACGTCAATTTTTTTCATGTCGAAACATCCTTTCCGTACTCGATTGGCCGGCTCAACCAGCCACAATTTGATCTTATGGAAAATATGTTTTACTGTAAAGAATATCCGGAAGCTGACTTTCCTGAGCGGAAAATACCCGCCGGAAATGCACATTGAGGGGAAAACAAACTTAGCCATGCCGTCAGAAACCATCGCCGCCGGCCTAAAGAATTACGCGATCGGCAGCAAACTCCGCCGTCTGCGCCTGCGCAAAAGCATGGGATTGGTCGAATTATCCAAACACACCGGCCTCTCGCCCGCCCTGCTCTCGAAACTCGAGCGCGATGTCATGCACCCGACGCTGCCCACGCTGCTGCGCATCGCGATGGTATTCAGCGTAGGCCTGGAATATTTTTTCAACCCCGAACCCAAGCCGGTGCTGGAGATTGTCCGCAAGAAGGACCGCCTGCGCTTCCCCGACTCGCCCGACGGCCGCCCCGTCGCCTACTATTTCGAGAGCCTCGACTTCCCCGTCCCCAACCGCGCCCTCAACGCCTACCTAGCCGAATTCGAGCCCGTGAAGCCCGAGCAAGTCCGCCCCCACCAGCACCCCGGCGTAGAACTGCTCTACGTTCTCTCAGGAAAAGTAGAACTAAGCATCGGCGAAGACCGCCACGAGCTAGCCGACGGCGATTCAGTCTACTTCGACTCCGGCGTGGAGCACGGCTACCGCCGCATCGGCGCTAAGCGCGCCACCGCAATGGTGGTCGCCCTGCCGTGACAAGCTCTTTCTGCGTCGCATTCCGGGCGTTTTCAATCACTTCCTCTCTCGCATCCCCGCGATTCTCGCGGACCCCGCGCATACTACAAACGCAGTACAAGCCTGCGCAGGCTTATCGTTGTGATTTAGTGAAATCCGTGCCCCTCCAAAAGAGGGGCTAGCCGCTCAGAAGACATTGGGAGAAGAGCGGGACAGGAAGAGAATCGATTCTCTGGTATATACAAGCGTCGTGAGATCGGCGCAAGGTTACCGCGAAGGTGAAAGGGAGATGGCATTGCCGGTTGATTCAACACTTTTCTAAGACCAGTAGCCGCCCGTTTACTTACTACTCCGGTGGGTTGCGTTCGAACGCCGCCCACCGCGAGACGATCAACTAAGCCCCGCTCAGGAGAAGTGTGTCCGCTCGCTACAATGAGTTGAATGTCGCATCTCGTAACGCTAATTCCTGGCGATGGCATCGGCCCGGAAGTCGCCCACGCCGCCCGCCGCGCCGTCGACGCCACCGGAGTTTCCATTGACTGGGAAATCGCCGAGCTAAACGCCGCCCTCATTTTGAAAACCGGCGAGTCGCTCCCGCAAAGCGTCGTAGATAGTTTGGGCCGCACCCGCGTCGGCCTGAAAGGCCCCGTCGCCACGCCCATCGGAGGCGGCTTCGCCAGCGTCAACGTAGCGCTGCGCAAGCGCCTGGACCTCTACGCTAACGTGCGCCCCGTGCACTCGCTGCCCGGCATCGCCTCGCGCTTTTCCGATGTCAAAATCGACATGGTGATTTTCCGCGAGAACACGGAAGACCTGTACTCCGGCATCGAGCACGAAGTGATCCCCGACGTAGTCACCGGCATCAAAGTCATCACGCGTACGGCGTCGATCCGCATCGCCGAATACGCTTTCAAATTCGCCGACCAGCTAGGCCGCAAAAAGGTAACCGCCATCCACAAAGCCAACATCATGAAGCTGGCCGACGGCCTTTTCCTCCGCTGCTGCCGCGAAGTAGCCGCGCGCTTTCCGCACATCCATTACAACGAGCTAATCGTCGACAACGCGTCTATGCAGTTAGTGATGCGCCCCGAAACCTTCGACATCCTCTTGCTGCCCAACCTCTACGGCGACATCGTTTCCGATTTAGCGGCGGGCCTGGTAGGCGGCTTAGGCATCGTCCCCGGCGCCAACATGGGCGATACCCACGCGGTGTTCGAAGCCGTCCACGGCTCGGCCCCCGACATAGCCGGCAAAGGCATAGCGAATCCCACGGCAATGATGCTCTCCGCCGCGATGATGCTAACCCACCTGAAGGAACTCGGCGCAGCCCGCCGTCTACAATCCGCAGTAGAAAAGGTATACGCCGAAAAGAAACACACCACCGGCGACGTAGGCGGCCACGCCTCCACCGAAGAATTCACCGACGCCGTAATCGCCGCCCTGACCTAGCCACCTGTGCCCAGAACCGCGCGCGCAGCAAGCGGCTCCTTACAACCCCTTCTTAGCTAAAAACTCAACCAAATCGACAACGCGCATCGAGTATCCCCACTCGTTGTCATACCAAGCCACAACCTTCACCAGATTCCCGCCCAGCACTTTCGTCAAATCCGAATCCACAATCGAGCTATTAGGATTATGCAGCATATCCGTAGAAACCACCGGATCTTCCGTGTAAGCCAAAATCCCTTTCAACTCCCCCTCAGCAGCCGCCTTCAACGCCGCATTCACCTCTTCAGTAGTAGTGTTCTTAGTCGTCACCGCCACCAAGTCCACCACCGAAACGTTAGGCGTAGGCACGCGCATCGCGTAGCCGTCCAGCTTGCCCTTGAGCTGCGGCATCACCAGCCCAATAGCTTTCGCCGCGCCCGTAGTAGTCGGGATCATGTTCAAAGCCGCCGCCCGCGCGCGCCGCAGATCCTTATGCGGAAAATCCAACACGTTCTGATCGTTGGTGTAGCTGTGAATGGTCGTCATCGAGCCTTTCTCGATGCCGAACTTCTCGTACAGCACCTTCACCACGGGAGCCAGACAATTGGTGGTGCAGGACGCGTTCGAAATAATGTTGTGCTTAGCCGGATCGTAAGCGCTATCGTTCACGCCCAGCACGATAGTGATGTCCTCGTTTTTGGCCGGCGCCGAAATGATCACCTTTTTCACACTGCCACGCAGGTGCTTTGCCGCATCTTTCGCGTCGGTAAAACGCCCAGTCGATTCCACCACCACCTGCGCACCCACGCTCGGCCAATCGATTTCCGCAGGATCCTTCACCGCGAAGATCTTAATGCGCTTGCCGTTGACCACGATTGCATCGGCTTCGAGCTTCACGTCGCCATGCAGCGGCCCCAGAATCGAGTCGTATTTCAGCAGGTGCGCCAGCGTCTTGGTATCGGTCAAATCATTGGCCGCGACGAATTCTATGTTCGGGTTATTCAATCCCGCCCGAACAACATTTCTACCGATGCGGCCGAAGCCGTTGATGCCTACTTTGGTTGCCATTCATCCTCTCGGGTTTTGAATTTTGATTTCGCGCTAATCGTGGCGCAGTTCGCGTTGGACTTCCGCGACCACTTGGTCGCGATCGATTTGTTCCAGATCGTTGCGCAGCCGCCGCAGTGCCACGCCCACAATATCGCGGTGATGCAGACGCGCGCCCAGTTGTTCCGACTCGCTCAATTTCAGCCAGATGTCATGCAGCAACTCGACATCTTCTGGCCACAAGCGTGGCGGATGCGGACCCAAATTGACGAAAATCGACGGCCGGTCCGGACTGATCACTTCAAGCGAGAACGCATGCCGGGGCTCCGGCAGTTTTTCCCAAGCCAAGCCGATCTGCCGCGCCAGTTCGTCCGACGGCATGCGCGAGCTGACGCCGGTCACCAGGCGCGACGCGCGCAGCCGGCTGGCCGTATCCGCCACCGCGTCGAAAGGATTCATGGCCGGCACCACCAGCAATTCCACCGGTTTGCCTTCCTTCTCCGCCAATTCCACTACGTGACTGAATAGCTCTTTCTCGTAATCGCTGAAAATCTGGTTGTCCGCCAAATCGTACTCGCCGGCGCCGGTGGATATGGTGCGCACCGTCATCACCACGATGTCGTAACGCCGCAGGTTGGTTTTTTCGAGCACGCGTTTCAGGTGCTCCATGCGGTGGTAATCCCGCACCGCCACCAGCACACAGCCGGGACGCGCGTGCAAGCTGCCGCCGTCGATGTGCGCCTGATGATCCAGGTTGAACTGCTCCATCCCCTTGGGCTCAGTCTGCTTGCGCCGCAGATTGATCTTCTCTGAAATCGTGAATATCACGAACAATCCCAACGTGAACGCCACGCCGTATTTCGTCGCGATTTGCTTGGTGAACAGATTGGCGATGGCCACCGCTCCCAACACTAGCGTGGTCACGCCCAGGCCCACGGGTATCTCGCGCCCGGCGATGCGGAAGTTCAGCGGAAATTTGTATTCTTGATCGGTGCGCTGGAAGCGCAGCACGGTCACGCCCAGCGCCTTCATGAAGAAGCTCCACACCACGCCGAAAGCGTAAGCTTCGGCCAGGATGGTCATGTCGCCGCGGCTGTAAACGATCGTCGCCAATTGCAGCAGCGTGATCATGTTGATCATGCGGAAGGTGGTGCCGTAACGTTTATGCGGTTCGCGGAACCAGGGGACCAGAACATGATCCTCCGCCACCCGGTTCAGAACGCCGTTGGCGCCGATGATCGAAGTGTTCACCGCTCCCGACAAAATCAATCCGCCCACGATCACCACGAAGATGTGGAACCCCAGCTTCAGCAGGTACGGCCCGCTCAGGCTCATGGCCAAGCCGCCGATCAGGTTGTTGATGTACATCGGCCGGACGCCGTCGGGAATGATCATCACCGCGAACAGTGAAATCACGCCGGTGCACAGCAGCGCGTACCAGCAGGTCAGGTTCGCGGCAATTTTCAGATTCTTCATCTTAGGCGAGGCGATTTCGCGGTACACCTGCGCCAGCGTCTCAAAGCCGCTCATCGACAGCAGTGAATGTCCGAAGGCGATGATGATCACCACCATCGGAATCTGCATCCAAAAGGTGCCTTGCAGCCAGCCCTGCGCGCTCTCGGAAAACACCAGGTTCGAGGGCTTGGGCGCGGGCGGCAAATGCCAGCCCTTGGTCAGCAGCAGCGTGATGGGGCACCAGATCAGCAAAATTCCCACCATCACGGTGGTGATCTGCATGATGCGCAGCGCTTTGCCGCTGGATTCGTGCACGCCCTTGATGTTCTGCCACCAGAAATAAATGGTGATCAAAATCCCCGCGCCCGCCGCGAACAGATTTACATCGATGTGATAGTTCTCGTGCAGCAGCCCGCCGATTTCGTTCAGCAGCGAGCCCATGTATTGCCCCGCGCTGACCACGCTGATAGGCCCGGTGAGAATGTAATCGAACACCAGCGCGGAAACCGAAAGCTTGGCCATCACCGGTCCCATGCTGTCGTGGACTACCACGTACACGCCGCCGCGCACGTACATGCTGCAGCTTTCGAGGTATACGCTGCGCACCGCAAAGCTGAACAGCATCACCGCCAGCACGAACCAGGGCGCCGCTTTTCCCACCGCTGCCTCGGCCGCGCCGCCGGCGTAAAACATGGACGACGCCAGATCGCTGAGCACGATCGAGGCGCCCCGCCAGAAACTGATAAAGGATAGGGCTACGGTGGTCGCGACAACTACTTTTGGGTTGGTGATCGCCGCCGCTACCCGGCCATTTTGTGGGGACATCTATAAACTCTATTCTAGGGCTTCAGCCCGCAGCGCGTGTAAAGCGGAGGGAGCGTTTACATCCCCTCGTGGAGACGAGCCGCGAGGAAATCGGGCAAGCCGGCCGCGCGAATCTTCGCCGCTGCCCGATCGACGTCGTAGGCGACGCGGCAGAACTCCACCGTGCGCTCCTCAGGAGAGTATAACGCGTAGGCGGCGCGCGGGTCACCATCCCGCGGCTGGCCAACGGATCCGGGGTTTACAAGATAAAAGTAATTAGGCTCGGCGGCAAGTATGCGTTCCGGGGCTATGTGGGCCACCGTCCGCCGCGACAGCCGGAAGCCGCCCTGGCGGTGGGTGTGGCCAAAAAACGTGAGCGGCGCGCCTAGTAACTGAAACAGAGGCGCGGCGTCCGATGCCGTCACCATGTATTCGTCTTCGTCGGCCGGCGAGCCATGGATTAAATCCAGTCCTTCATAAGGCAGCGGACCGCGCGGCAGGTCTTCGAGGTAGGCGCGGTTTCCCGGCAGCAGCACGCCGCGGGTCCAAACCGTGGAGGCCTGCGCCGCGAAATTGAAACTCTCCATTTCGTCGGGCTCTGCAGAATCGCCAGCGGCGTTGACCCGGTCATGATTGCCGCGGATGACGGCGGTCACGTTTTCGCGCGCCCACTCCACAATTGCGTTGGGATCCGCGCCGTAGCCCACCAGATCGCCCAGACAGAGAATGCGGTCGTATTTCCCGCGTGCGTCTTCAAGCACGGCCTGGTGCGCTTCCAGATTCGCGTGAATGTCGCTTACGATCAGGTACGGCATAAGCGCACCAGCGCAACCTCGGGCGGGGCGCCGATGCGCGCCGGTAGGGCTATCGTTCCGATTCCCCGCGAAACAAAAATGGACGCGGGGCCTGTGCGGTAGACGCCGTCGACGTAAGGCGTGTAAAAGCGGCCGGGATTCAGATCGGCATCCAGGATTTCCACGCGAATCTGCCCGCCATGGGTGTGGCCGGCGATGGTGACCGCATAACCCTGGCGCGCCGCCACCGGAAATACATCCGGATTATGCGAGAGCAGTAGGTTCAAAGCGCCGGGAACCACTAGCTGTTCCGCGCCCACCAGGTAGGGCTCGTGGAGGCGCTGATAGTCGACGCCGGCCAGATTCATCACGGCCTTGCCGAAGCGCAGCGGCGCCGCGGCGTGACGCAGAAAACGCAAACCCCGGCGCGCGCCTTCGCGCTCCACGTAATCCTCGGCGCGAGCGTAGACCTCATGATTCCCCAGACAACCGAAAACGCCGGCGTCGGCGCGGAGGCGCGCCAGCGAATCCAGACAATTGTCCAGCGGATCGCGACTCGTAGTGATCAAGTCCCCGGTCACCAGCGCAACGTGGGCACGGGTTTCGTTGGCCATGTCGATGGCGCGCTCTAGCTCGGCGCGGCTCAGAAACGGGCTCAAGTGGATGTCGGTCAATTGCACCAAGCGGAGCCCATCCAGATCGTGCGGCAAGTCCGGAATCTGCAGGCTATGTTCGCGCAGGAACAGTTGGTGGCGCTGGATAAATACGCCGTAGCCCAGCACGGCCGGGGGCGCCGCGAACACGGCCGAGTAGGCAGTCTGGAAGAAACGCCGCCGCGCGGGGCTGTGTTTGGTTGCGACGCGCGAGGCGATCCCTAACACGGCGTACCCCGCCAGCCAGCACATGCAAAGCATGGCCCAGCCGATCGAAAGCGCGGTTCCCCAGCTCAACCACCAGCCTGGAAAATGCCGGGATACGCGCTGAGAGTGCAGCAGGAAGGCGACCAGCGATGCCGCCATCGACGCCGCGCCAACAGCGGCGATCGCGAGCCGAGTCCGCCGGCTGGCGTCAGCCGCTTTCCAGCCGAGCAGCCACACTAGGCCCGCAGTCTGGCCCAGCACGGAGACGATGAACACCAGCAGATCGGGTAGAACTCGCAGCAGGCGGTATAACACTTCTTCCATCTTATCGATTCCCTCTTATCGGCTGCTTCCTTTACAATCAAAAGATGTCTCTAGTTGTCGTAGGTTCGGTTGCATATGACGGCGTCGAAACGCCGCACGGACGCGTGGAGCGCATGCTGGGCGGGGCTGCCACGTATATTTCGCTTTCCGCGAGTTATTTCACGCAGGTGCGCATCGTGGCCGTGGTGGGCGACGATTTCGAGCAGGCGGATACTGAGCTGCTCGCCAGCCGCGGCATAGATCTGGAGGGCCTGGAGCGGGTGCCCGGCAAGACTTTTTTCTGGGCCGGCAAATATACCGACGACATGAATGATCGCGTGACGCTCACCACCGACCTCAACGTGTTCGCGGATTTTCAGCCCAAGCTCCCCGAGAGCTATCAGAATGCGCGCTATCTTCTGCTCGGCAACATCCAGCCCAGCTTGCAGCGCAGCGTCCGCGAGCAGATGAAGCACCTGCGCCTGGCCGGCGGCGACACCATGAATTTCTGGATTAGCGATTTTCGCGCCGAGCTGCTCGAGACCATCAAGAACTGGGACTTCCTGCTGATCAACGATCACGAGGCGCGCATGCTGTCGGGCGAAAACAACCTGCGCAAGGCGGCCGCGAAGATTCTGGAAATGGGCCCGCACACCCTAGTGATCAAGCGTGGAGAGTATGGCGCGATGCTGTTCCGGCGCGATTCCTATTTCATCGTGCCGGGTTATCTGCTCGAAAGTGTTTTCGATCCCACCGGCGCGGGCGATTGTTTCGCGGGTGGCTTCATTGGCTACCTGGCCGAGCACGGCTTCAGCCTGGAAGGCGATCACATCAGCCGGGGCATGCTGAGCCGCGCGGTGATTTACGGGTCCGTCATGGGAAGCTTCTGCTGCGAACGCTTTGGCGTGGAACGCTTCCGCACGCTCACGCGTGAAGAAATCGATGCCCGCTTTGAAGAGTTCCGCAAGTTCACGTCGTTCTAATCCGTGGGAGTTGGTGGGCGTGGTGATCCTGCTCACGGCGATCAGCGCCGCCGCCGTCCTGTGGTGCGCGCAGCGCGGCTACACGCTTTACTTCGGGGATGCCGAGGCGCATCTGAACATTGCGCGGCGCGTGCTCGATTCGCGGACGCCTGGCCCGGAACAACTGGGAACTGTATGGCTGCCGCTGCCCCATGTGCTGATGCTGCCGTTCGTCGCACACGAGACGTGGTGGCGCAGCGGAGTCGCGGGCGCCATTCCATCGGCTGTGGGATTCGTCGTCGCGGGCGCGTTTCTCTACGCCGCCGCGCGCCGCTTATACGCTTCGCGCGCCGCTGCGTCTCGCTGCGGCGCTGTTGTTCGCGCTGAATCCCAACATGCTGTATTTGCAATCGACGCCCATGAACGAAGCGATCTTCGCGGCCGCGCTGGGGGCGCTGTTGTGGTCGACGGTTGCGTTCCGTGATTCGCAATCCGTCTGGGCGATGCTCGCGGCCGCGGTGGCGTCGAACGCGGCGTCACTGACGCGTTACGAAGGTTGGTTTCTGATTCCTTTCGTCGCGCTCTACATATTGGCAACTGCGCGCCGCAAATCCAACGCGTTGCTATTCGCCGTGCTGGCGGCGCTGGGGCCGCTGGCGTGGCTGGCGCACAATCAGTATTACTATTCGAACGCCCTGGAGTTTTACGACGGCGACTTTTCGGCGCAAGCCATCTACGCTCGCCAAGTGGCCGCGGGCGTCGCGCGCTATCCCGGCGATCACAACTGGAGCCAGGCGATTCATTACTATTTCACCGCTGTGTTGTTGACGCAGGGCTGGATTCTTGTGGCGTTAGGAGCGCTGGGGGCTGTCGCGGCGCTCGCGAAAAAGATGTGGTGGCCGCTATTGCTGCTCGCGCTGCCGCCTGCGTTCTACGTGTGGAGCATGCATTCCTCCGGCACGCCACTGTACGTGCCGGCGCTTTGGCCGCACAGCTGGTACAACACGCGCTACGCGCTGGCCGCGCTGCCCGTGGCCGCGATCGCCGCCGCTGGGGTGATTGCGATTTTGCCGGCGAAGCTGCACGCGCTAGGGGCGGCGATTTTGATCGTGGCGGTGGCTGCGTCCTGGGCCTGGGCGGGCGCGCCGCTGTGCTGGAAAGAATCCGCCGTAAACTCCCAGGCACGCCGCGCTTGGACGGAACAAGCAGCGGCTTACCTCGCGTCCAACTATCAGCCGGGCGATGGAATCATCTATTCGTTTGGCGACCTCAGCGGCGTTTTGCGGAAGGCCGGCATTCCCCTGCGCGAAGGTCTCCATCAAGGCAACCGCCCTTCCTGGGACGCCGCGGTGCTGCGGCCCGACTTGTTTTTCCACGAAGAATGGGCGCTAGCCGTTGCCGGCGATAAGGTCGCCGAGGCGGTAAACAAGTTAGGGCCCGCGCTATCAATTGAAGAAGCGGATTAAGGTGGAAGGGGCGCCGGCCGTTGAGATTTATAAGCGCCAATGGAAGCAGATCCCATGAACATCCCTTTCACCAAAGCGCACGGCGCGCGTAACGATTTTCTACTCACCTGGCGCGATGAGTTGCCGCACGAGATCGACGATATCGCCACTGCTGCCATCGCGATTTGCGACCGCCACACTGGAGTCGGCGCCGACGGCTGGCTATTGATTTCGCCGGGCACGGGCGCTGGCGAAGACGGCAAAATTGAGTTGTGGAATTCCGATGGCAGCCGCAGTGAAATATCGGGCAACGGCACGCGCTGCGCCGCGGCGCTGCTGGTGGAACAGCGCGCGGCGGGACCCGACGTGCGCATCGCTACCGGCGCCGGCGTCAAGCACCTGCGCTTGCTCGGACGCCACGGTCACGCCTACTCTTTCGAGATGAACATGGGCGCAGCGGCCGTTGAAGAGCTGCATGCGACGATCGAAGAGCGCGATTGTACGATCCTAAACGTCGGCAATCCGCAATGCGTCTTTTTCGTCGAGAATTTCGATTTCGAATGGCAGGCGCTGGGTGCGCGTGTCGAGCGTCATCCGCGCTTTCCACAGCGCACCAACGTATCGTTCGTGCGCGTGCTGGACGGCCACACGCTGGACGTCCGTTTCTTCGAGCGGGGCGCGGGGGAAACCATGAGCTCGGGAACCGGATCGACCGGCGCAGGCGCGGCCGCCGTCGCGCGCGGCCTGGTGACGCCTCCGGTGCAGTGTTTTGACGCCCGCGGGTCCTCTTGAATTACGCTGGGAACGAGCGGGCTATTCTTTCTGGCGGGACCTGCCGAACTTATAGGCAGTGGCGAGTTTTTCTGGAAAGGGACCCAAACCAAGTGAGTCATTTCGAAGACCTTAAGAAGAAGATTACGTCCAAGACAGCGCAGGTGGGCATTGTGGGCTTGGGCTATGTGGGCCTGCCGCTGGCAGTCGAGTTCGCGGCTGCGGGATTCAACGTTACGGGAATCGACATCGATGCCAAAAAGGTGGCGGCGTTGAATCGCGGCGAATCCTATATTCAGGACATCCCCACTTCGGTTCTCGCGCCTTTGGTGAAGGCCGGTAGACTCAAAGGCACTACCGATTTCGCCGCTGTTGCGACGCTCGACACCATCAACATTTGCGTTCCCACGCCGCTGCGCAAAACCAAAGATCCGGACATGAGTTACATCGTGAACTCGTGCCAGGAGATCGCCCAACATTTTCACGAGGGCGTGTTGATCATCCTCGAATCCACCACCTATCCGGGCACCACCAATGAGCTGATGCTGCCCATGTTCGAGCGGCCCGGCATGAAAGTGGGCGAGGAGTTTTTCCTGTGCTTTTCGCCGGAGCGCGTGGATCCCGGCAACGCCAAGTTCCAGACCCGTAACATCCCAAAAGTGGTGGGCGGCATCACGCCGGCGTGCACCCAGATCGGCGCGTTGTTCTACCGGCAGGCGCTCGAAACCGTCGTCCCGGTGAATTCCACGCGCGTAGCGGAAATGGTGAAGCTGCTCGAGAACACCTTCCGCATGATCAACATCGGGCTGGTGAACGAAATCGCCATGTTGTGCGACCGCATGGGCATCGATGTCTGGGAAGTGATCGACGCCGCGGCTACCAAGCCCTTCGGCTTCATGCCGTTTTATCCGGGCCCCGGACTGGGCGGGCACTGCATTCCGATTGACCCGTTTTATCTGTCGTGGAAGACCAAGCAGGCGGGCATCGAGGCGCGCTTCATCGAACTCGCCGGCTACATCAACGGCAACATGCCACACTTCGTCGTCGATAAGATTCAGAACGCGCTGAACGATCACGCGAAGCCAGTCAAAGGGTCCCGCGTGCATGTGTTGGGCGTGGCTTACAAGCGCGATATCGATGACGTGCGCGAGTCGCCGGCGCTGGATATTATTCATCTGCTCGGCAAGCGCGGCGCGAGCATCACTTATAGCGATCCTTACGTGCCGCACCTGCATGCCGACGGCGTGGTGCCGGAGATGACGGCGATCGATGCGGATCAAGGCGCCGCCGACGCCGATTGCGTGGTGATCGTCACCGATCATAAAGGATTCGATTACACGCGCATCGTCGAGCGCGCCAAATTGATCGTCGACACCCGCAACGCGCTCAAAGGGAACACCTCTCGCGAAGATCGTACGGCTCTAGCGCTATTTGAGCGCAGTGAATTCTTTCCTGGCTTGCGCGAGCACCGGGAGATCGCTGTCGGCGTCTTTCCACAGCGCGAAGAAAGCCTGGTAGGCGGTTTTCGCTTTGGCGGAGTCTCCCGCCATCGCCCATCGCGCGGCCCGCGCCTAGATACGACATCGGATACACCACTCCCCAGTTCGCGCCCTTGTGGTCCAGGATCTTTTGGAACTCCGCTGCCGCCGCCGCACCTTCGTTGCGGCGCAAATAGGCGATGCCGCGCAGATACGGAACCTGCGAATACGCACGTTCGTAGGGCGCGGCGGCTTGCAGCGCTTCGATCGCTTTGGAGGGTTGATTTTGCTGAATCGCTAACGTAGCGCGGGCAATAGGCAAGCGGACAGCGTTCAACAGCGTGTCGTTGGGACGCTCTTTGGCTTGCGCTTCGGTAGCTTTCAGCGGCGCTTCCGCATCGGAGCAGAGCAGCGCGGCGACGGCTCCGATTTGCTGAACGCCGTCGCAACTTCCCCGAAATTCACCCATACCGGCGACTTGCGCGAGTAATTGCCCAGCGGCTCCTTCGAGACCGTGCTGTTCGGCGAGCCGTGCACCCTGCTGCGCGAGCGTGGCGGCCTTCTTGAATTCGCCGTGGATAAGAGCGTTCTGGGATTGCTCGCCGAGGCTTTGGTATTCCTCGGGCTTGCCGGCGAACCACTCGATTTCTTTCGCAGCGACGGCAGGGTCGGGCTGCATGAAGGCGACGCGCAGCAGCGCGCGGTGGATGGCGGCGACGTCTGGTGTTCGAGGAACTGACTTGGCTTCGTCGAAGCGGTCCAGCCGCGCATAAGCGATAATCAGAGCCGAATATAGGCTGGGATCACCCACCGTCTGATATTCCGCGAGCGCCTTCTCCAATTCGCCGAGGTTCGAGTAAATGCCTCCCAGCTGATTGTGAGCCAGACGATTGCGCGGGTAGGTGCGACTGAGGAGGAGATTGGTATCGCATGGCGCGGTTCAGATCGCCGGTTGCATCGCGGTAGTAAATGGCTTGGATGCGCAGGCGCTCGAATTCACTTGCATGATCGGCGAGTGCGAAGGCTTTCGCCAGGTACGGCTCGGCGCGGCCATTCTCGCCGGAGTTGCTGTAGACGAAAAAGAGCTGCAAGTACGCCATGGCGAAGGTCGCATCCAGCTCGGTGGCGCGCTCAAAAAACGGGATGGATGTCAGGTCGCTGCCGTGGTTTCGCTCGGCTACTCCGAGGGCGTAGGCTTGGAAGGCTTCGATAGACGCGGTGGTCGACTTGCTCGGACGGGCGGTCCAGCTTTTGAATCGAACCCAACGACTCGCCCAGATTCGCGCGGATGCCTGTGGCGGCTTTCGAGATCGCGTTCAACACTTGCTCGCGGCCTTCCGCCTGCACCTGTTCGCGTGCGAGCGTCGAACCGTTCTGGCAATTCACCGCTTGCACCGTCACGACGAACACTTTGCCCAGATCCGCGATAGCTCCGTTGATCATGGCTTTCTGACCTTCGCGCACGCAGATGTCGTGGGCGATCACGTTGCTGATGCGCGTATCCGGCGCGCGGCCCATCAGCTTCAAATCCTGCTGCATCTGCTCGTCGTCCAAGATTTTCAGGAACGGCGATTGCTCCAGTTGAATCGCCAGCGCGGTGCGCAGCGTGCCGTCGAAAATCGTGTCGCCAGTGGCGTTGCTGAAATCCGCCAGCACCAGAACATCTTTGTCGGAGAGCCTTTGGTTCGACGGAAACTGCATCACCAGCAGTGCCAAACCGCCGATCAGCATTACTATCGAGGCGGCGCCGACGATGTACTCGCGGCGGAATCCCTTGGGATGCGCCACGGCGGCCAGCGCCTGCTTGAGTTCGCCGGCCGATTGGTAGCGCTGCTGCCGGATCGCGCTCCAGGCATTTTTGCAACACTTTTTCGAGTGCGGCGGGCTGCACCGGGCGGCGGTCCTCCGCGATGCGACGGCCCATCAGCATTTCATACAGCACGCAGCCGACGGCGTAGATGTCGGAACGCGCGTCCGCCGGCCTTCCCAGCCCACTGTTCCGGAGCCATATACGCGGGCGTTCCCATCACCGCGCCGGCTTGCGTCATCTGCGTTAGCGTTGCGTCGTCGGGACCGACTGCGATGCTCGCGAGTCCGAAATCGAGCAGCTTGATGCCTTGGTGGGTCACCAAAATATTCGACGGGTTTAGGTCGCGATGGATGATGCCGCGCTGGTGTGCGTGATCGAGCGCGTCGCAGATCTCGTTCGCGAAGCGCAGCGTTTCCTGCAGCGACAATGGCCCACGCAGCGGAACGCCGTCGATGAATTCCATCACCAGGTAATTCGGGCCGACGTCGTAGAGCGTGCAAATGTGCGGATGATTCAGCGCGGCTACGGCGCGGGCTTCGCGCTCGAAGCGTTCGGAGAACTGGTCCCTGGAAATTTTGATGGCGACTTCGCGGTTGAGGCGCGTGTCGCGCGCCTTATACACGTCGCCCATGCCCCCTGCGCCCAGCGGCGCCAGGATCTCATAAGGTCCCAGGCGATCGCCGGCGGCTAGAGCCATGAGGTAAGGTTATTTGCCGAAGTAAGTCTGATCGAAAGTAATCGTAGTCTTGTTCTTGATGGCGTCCACGCCTTTTTGCGCCATCTCCGGGCCGATCTTTTCGGTGATCTCGGTCTTCACATCGTCCATGCTCTTGGTATCGTGCTTGGTCACCTGGATGATGTGATAGCCGAACTGGGTTTTCACAGGTTCGCTGATTTCGTTGACTTTCAGTGCGAACGCCGCTTCCTCGAATTGCGGCACCATGCGGCCGCGCGTGAAATCGCCCAGTACGCCGCCGTTGGCGCCGGAGCCGGCATCGTCGGAGTCTGCTTTGGCAAGCTCGGCGAAGTCTCCGCCTGCCACCAATTTTGCGCGAATGTCTTTGGCTTTGGCCAGCGCCTCGTCGTCGCTCAAATCCTTCTCGCCTTCTTTCAGCGGCACGGCGGACCCGGTCATGCGAATCAGGATGTGGCGCGCGGTCACGCTGTCGTATTCGGCTTTATGCTCGTCGTAATAAGCCTGCAAATCCGCGGCGGTGGGCTTGGCGTCTTTCGAAATCTTCTGGAAGAGCATGCCGGCCACCAGCTGATCGGAGCGCATGGCGAGCTGGGCTTTGGCTTCCGGCGTCTGGTCAATCTTCTCGCGGCGGGCTTCTTGTGCGAGAGCTTTCAGTTCAGCCAATTGCTCGGCGAGCTGGCGCTTGGCTTGCGGAGCCTGCGCGGCGGCGCGGCGCTCGGCCGGCATGGATTCCACAATCTGCGCGAAGATCTGCTCGAACTGCGACTTGGTGATTTTTTCGGTGCCGATGGTGAGCACTACCGGATCGGCCGATGCGGCAGCGGGAGCCGCAGTAGAGGCAGCAGGTTTCGGGGGCGCGGTAGCCGCGGGATTAGGAGCAGCGGCCGGAGTCTGACCCCACGTCAGGGTGATCGCCAGGAATAGGCCGGGCAAAAGGAGGGAAATTCTCATAACTCACAGGATAGCAGGGGCTACAATGGCTAGCGATGGATCTAACTTTATACCGCGCCGAGGCGGGGATTGCCCGCATTACGCTGAATCGTCCGGAGAAACGCAATGCGCTGAACGCGGAGGTGATCGCGGGGCTGGGGGACGCGCTGGCGCGGTCGGCGAAAGACGCGGCGGTGCGTGTGGTTTTGATTACCGGCGCGGGCAAGGATTTTTGCGCGGGATTCGATTTGTTGTCGCTCGACAAGGGCAACGACGCGGGAGCGGTGGAGCATATGGAGACCGCGCGGCGGCTGGCGGACGTGCTGCTGGCGATCCGCAGACATCCGCATCCCGTGGTGGCAGCGGTGCAGGGCCGCGCGCTGGGCGGAGGCGCGGGGATCGCTAGCGCGAGCGATCTGATTTTGGCGGCGGAATCGGCGTCGCTGGGGTATCCGGAAGTGAAGATCGGATTCGTGCCCGCAATGGTGGCGGCGTTGCTGCGGCGCGCGGTGACCGAGAAGCGGATGTTCGAATTGCTGGTGAGTGGGGAACCTATTGCAGCGCCGGAGGCGAAGTCCATTGGACTGATCAATCAAGTGTTCGCCGACGCGGAGTTTGAGACAGGCGTGGAAGCGTATGTGCAGAGTCTGGCGGCGAAATCGGCCAGTGCGCTGAGTTTGACGAAGCAACTGCTGTATCACACGGACGGGATGACGCTCGAGAAGGCCATCGAGGCGGGCGTGCAGATGAACGCCTTGTCGCGTACCACGGAAGACGCGAAGCGTGGTTTTGCCGGGTTTGGGAAGAAGAGCCGGTAGCGTCCGCTCCTTTCAGTCGCGGTTCTGTGCGAGCTGCGTGAAGCCGTGCGGGCCGCCGTCTTGCACAGAACCGCGAGCGGCAGCGAGAGGACACGACCACGGGCGACGGACCGATTCGCGTTATCGTGGAAGTACCCAATGGCTCGCAAGCATTTCGAATGGAAAGTCCGCGACAAGCTGATTCAGCTCGGCGAGCGCACGCTGATCGTCGGCGTGCTGAACGTGACACCTGACTCGTTTTCTGACGGCGGCAAATACGCCGACCCGGATCGTGCGTTTGCTCGCGCGGTGGAACTGGAAGAAGAGGGCGCGGATATTATCGACATCGGCGCTGAATCCACGCGGCCAGGCTCCGTGAGAATCGCCGAAGCCGAGGAGTTGCGGCGGCTGGTTCCGGTGTTGAAGCGACTGCGCAACAAACTCACGGTGCCGATTTGCGTGGACACTTACAAATCCGGTGTCGCGGAAAAGGCGCTGGAGCTGGGGGCCGACATCATCAACGACCCTAGCGGGCTGACCATCGATCCGGAACTGGCGCGCGCGGCGCGGCAGGCGGACGCGGGGTTGATCATCAATCACATGCGCGGCATGCCGGAGACTTGGGCTAAGCTGCCGCCGCTGAAGAATCCGCTGGCTACGATTGCCGCTGAGTTGGATGCGTCGGTGCATCGCGCGGTGGGCGCGGGGGTCGAACGGCGGCGCATTGTGATCGATCCGGGACTGGGATTCGGCAAACGCAAGGAACAGAATTCGGAAATTTTGGCGCGGCTGGACGAACTCGCGAAACTGGAGCTGCCGCTGCTGGTGGGCCCGTCGCGCAAGCATTTTCTGGCGCGGGAATCGGCGCTCGAAACCGAGTTCGCCGGCGCTGCGGCGGTGACCGCGGCCATTCTCTTCGGGGTGCACATGGTGCGCGTGCACGACGTCAAGGGCATGAAAGCGGTGGTGGAAGTCGCTGACGAAATCGCCAAGGCGCGCGCGGATGTCGCGGCTACCGTCGTTGGCACCGCGGGCAGTAGTGGGTTCCGCGCTGGACCACGGTAATTTTGCGGATCGGCGCTCCGCACACGGAACAGGGCTCGCCTTCGCGTCCATAAACTTGGTGCTGGAGCTGGAACCAGCCGCGCTGGCCTTGCGCATCCACGTAATCCGAAATCGACGAGCCGCCCAGGCGGATGGCTGCGCCTAGAATCTCGCGCATGTGCTGATGGATGGCGGCGACCTTGGAAGCGCTTAGCTTAGACGCCACCGCCAGCGGATGCACGCGCGCGGCGAACAGCGTTTCATCCGCATAAATGTTGCCAACGCCGGCGAGGAAAGTCTGGTTGAGCAGCAGCGCCTTGATGCTGGTCTTGCGCAGTTTCGCCCGCGCTTGAAATTCTTTCAGGCCGATGTCGAGCGGCTCGGGGCCCAGACGTGAGAGATCGTGATTCCACAGAATGCGGCCGAACTGGCGCGGGTCGGTGTAGATTAACGAACCGGTGTCGAGCGTGAAAATCCCGTGGGAATGCTTGGAGGGCGCCGCGTCCAGCAACAAGCGGCCAGTCATCCCCAGATGCACCGTCAGGGTGCCTTCATCGAGCTGCATGACAATGAACTTGCCGCGGCGCTGGATGGATTTAATGGTGCGATCCGCCAGGCGGCGGGCGAGGGCTTTGCGATTTCCCGGCGTCACGAAGCGCGATGAAAACGACGCGGCGACGATGCGCCGGCCGGGTAAGTGCGGCGCCAAGGTGCGGACCACGGTTTCTACTTCAGGAAGCTCAGGCAAGTTCCACCAGAATCTCGCCGTCTTCGACTTTCACCGGATAGGTGGCGAGCTTCAAGTCTTCATCGCCGCCGAACGCTCCAGTGCGGCAATCGAATTCCCATCCGTGATACGGACAACTGAGAATCGCGCCATCCAGCGCGCCGTAACCCAACGGGCCGCTGGAGTGTGGGCAGATGCCGTCGATCGCGTAGAGCGTGCCGCCGACATTGCACACCGCCACGGCGTCGTCGCCGACTTCAACGTGGATCGCGGAGCCCGGAGGCAACTGTTGCAGCGGGCCCACTTTTACAAAAGCCATGTCTGTTCTTTTTGTACCATGGGGGTCGAAAGACATCGCCGAGCCAACGTGGACGTTGGCTGCGGGCCGGAGGCCCGCCCCACTATTTCAACTTGTCGGCAACCTTGGCGAGACCGGCCCTGGCGCAGGCCTCGTCCATGTCCCAGCCGGGGGCTCCGCTGACGGCGATGGCTCCGATGACTTCTTTATCGACGACGATCGGAAGACCGCCGCCCATGTCGATGGTGCCTTCGATCGGCGGATTCGGCATGGTGCCTTCGAGCAGCGGCACCGGCTCGGCGGTTTTCTTGGACCAGCCCTCGACCACTTCTTTCGAGGGGCGGCGGTAGACTAGGGCGGTGTAGGCTTTCTTGCGGGCTACATCGAAGCGGTGGAGATTGGCTCCGTCGTCTTCGAACGCGATGATGGTGCGGCCGGTGGCCCCGAGCACGGTGACGGCGCATTTGTAGCCTAGGGAGCGGCATTTTTCCAGAGAGCCTTGGGCCATGGACATGGCCATGTCGAGCGAAAGTGCTTTGTGGACGATCAGGCCTTGCTCGGCGCGGGCTGCTGGTTGGATGGTCGCTAGAGCGGCGGCGAAGAAGATCGCAGAGGCAGTCTTGATCATGGGGTTCTCCTATTCCTGGTCTAAGGACTTCTTGTGTTTAGGCTTTTTACGGGTGGTTTTGGGGAGGATGGTCTGGGAGGGTTTGACGGTGCCCACGCGTTCGCGGGCGATGGCGCGAACCTCGTTGGCTTGGTCGAATTTGGGGGGATTTTTGGGCCCCTTGCGCCGCTTCATGGGATCACGCTATGCTTAGGCTGACAGATAAAAGGAGGCCGTATGTTACGTTCTATCGGCTTGCCTGAGTTAATGGTCATCCTGGTAGTCGCCGTGCTGTTGTTCGGCGGCAAAAAAATACCTGAGCTGGCGAAAGGCTTGGGCGAAGGCATCCGCAACTTCAAAGACTCTTTGAAGGACCCTAATGCGCCGCCCGACGACAAGAAGCAAGCATAAGGGCTTCCTGGCTTCGTCCGCAGTTTGGACCGCCTCAATCGGATTTCAAGAATAAACCCCGCTACGGCGCCGGCCGGGCGGGGTTTTGATTTTTCCAGGGCGCGGTCCGCGGCTACTTCTTTTTGGGCGGAACGATCGCGTCCTTCACGGCCTTGGCGACGCGGAACTTCACGACTTTCTTGGCTGGAATCTTGATGGCTTCGCCGGTGGCCGGATTGCGGCCCATGCGGGCTTTGCGATCGACACGCACCAAGCGGCCGATGCCCGGCAGAACGGTGACGCCGTTCTTTTTGGTCTCGGCGATCGCCATATCGGCGTACGCCGTGGTGAAGGCCTTGGCGACCTTAGCAGGAACGCCGACTACCTCCGCCAGCTTCTTGATCAATTGCGACTGTGTCATTTTTGCTGCTGCCATATTGCTCCTTTTTTCGAAAAACTGATTCTCCCGATGTTACGTTTTTGCTGCGCGCGATTGCTCGCGCATCGCGGCAGGCGCGCATTTCACTACTGCATCATACGGTATGCCGAATGTTGGTGTAAAGGGAAAACTGCACAAAAACATCGATTATTAGCGGGTTTCGTGCAGATGCTATGCTGGCAGCGTAAAGGCGATGAGTGAGCTACAAGAGCAACTGGCGGCTCTGCGCCGGCGCATGGCGCGCGTGGCCGCGGAGTGCGATGAAAAATACGGGAAGCCAGAAAACCCTTATTCCACGGGGGGTTCCCACACTTTTTCCACAGGTTTTCAAGTGCAGGAATGGTTTCCAGGCGAAGAAATCGTTACCGAATACGGTAAACATTTCGAGACGGAAACGTTTTATGCGCGCCATCGCCGTCACGGCTCGGCGGAGCTGAGTGAGCTCGCGGAACTACCCCACGATCTTCTCGAAACCTTGTCGAATGGAGCGGTGCGCGACGTTCCGCCGCAGCAGTGGGCGTTCCTCGACACCGAAACTACCGGGCTCGCGGGGGGCACTGGTACCGCGGCGTTCTTGGTGGGAGTGGGGCGCATCACGCCGGAGGGTTTCCGCGTGCGCCAGTTTTTCATGCGCGATCACGGCGAGGAAGCCAGCCAGCTGGATGCGCTCACGCGGCATCTGGAACCGTTTCGCGTGCTGATCACTTATAACGGCCGCACCTTCGATCAGCCGCTGCTCGAAACGCGCTACCGGCTGAATCGCGCGCGCTCGCCGCTGTCACGCCTGGCGCATCTGGATCTGCTCTACGGCGCGCGGCGCCTGTGGAAATTGCGCTTCGATAGCTGCCGCCTGATCCAACTGGAGCAGCAGATCCTGGGTTTCGAGCGCCAAGGCGACGTGCCGGGCGCGATGATTCCCTACATCTATTTCGATTACGTGCGCACGGGAGAGATGGCGCGGCTGCTGCCGGTGTTTCATCACAACTCTATCGACATATTAACCCTGGCGTGTTTGACGGGTATCGTGCCCTATGCGTTCAAGGACCCGGCCAGCGCTCCGCTGCGGCATGGATCGGAGATGGCTGGGATCGCACGCTGGCTGCGCGAAGCCGGTGAGATGGAGCAAGCCCGCACGCTGTTCCGGCGCGCCGTCGACGCGGGGCTACCCGACGACATTCTGTTCCGCACGCTGTGGGACATCGCTGCGCTGGAACGCAAGCTGGGCTGCGATGACGCGGCGCTGGGCGTGTGGAACGATCTGGCGGCGTGCCGCAATCCCTACCGCGTGCGCGCCATGGAAGAACTCGCGAAACATCACGAACACCGCGCGAAGGACTATGCCCGGGCATTGGAGTTGACGCGCGGGGCCATCGCGATTGAGAGTTCGGCGGCACTCCGTAAGCGCGAAGAGCGCTTGCTTAAACGCGCTGCGAAATAGCGATATATTAGCGAACATGGCTACACCGCTATCGCTCTGGATCGGCACCCGCAAGGGCGCGTTTGTCTTTCGCACCAAGGACCGCAAGACCTGGAAAATCGAAGGCCCGCACTTCCGCGGCACGGAGGTGAATCACGTCGCTCCAGACCCGCGCGATCCCAAACGCGTGTACGCGGCGGTCAACAGCGCGTGGTTCGGCGCGCATATTCACGCTAGTTCGGACGGCGGCAAGACCTGGAAGCTCTCCGAGACCGGGTTTCAGTTGAGCGGCGTGAAGGATGCGTCCATCAAACGCGTGTGGCACATCGCTCCGGGCGCCGCCGATGAACCGGGCGTGGTGTGGGCGGGCGCCGATCCGGGTGCGCTGTTCCGCAGCCAGGACTGGGGCGAGAACTGGGAACAGGTGTCGTCACTGACGCTGCATCCCACGCGCGAAAAGTGGATGCCGGGCGCGGGCGGGA
This sequence comes from Bryobacterales bacterium, assembly GCA_963760575.1. GTDB lineage: Bacteria > Acidobacteriota > Terriglobia > Bryobacterales > Bryobacteraceae > Palsa-187. The sequence goes on along the minus strand of CAVXEM010000059.1, from coordinate 124,490 downwards.
TGTGCTTGCACTCGATTCAACCGCTGGGCAAGGGCCGCATCGTGGTGGCGATTTCGGCGGCCGGTGCGTTCCGGTCCCTGGATGGCGGCGAGACCTGGGAGCCTCACAATGGCGGCGTGCGCGCCGATTTCCTGCCGGATAAATTTCCAGTGGTGGGGCAGTGCGTGCACAAGCTGCTGGCGCATCCCAAGAAGCCCGAGGAGCTGTATCAGCAAAACCACTGCGGCGTGTATCGCGCAAAGCTCACCGGAAAGAAATGGACCGACGCGAGCAAAGGGCTGCCCTCGCGCTTCGGCTTCGGACTGGCAGTGCCCGCCGCGGAACCCGACACCATGTTCACGATTCCGATGGAGGGGGCTGAGTACCGCTGCAATCCGGCTGGGTCGTTGCGGGTGGCGCGCAGCCGCGACGGCGGGAAATCCTGGAAGCTGCTGAGTAAGGGTTTGCCACAGAAGAACGCGCACGTCACCGTGCTGCGCGAAGCCATGACTTCCGACGCGCTCTCTCCGGCGGGTGTGTACTTCGGAACCGCCGGGGGAACGCTCTACGGCACGCGCAACGCGGGCGATAGCTGGTCCGTGATCGCGGAGAATCTGCCGCCGGTGTATTCGGTGACGGCGGCGTAGCGTTACTGGCCCCCAATCCGCATGGACGGAGGGGGCTTTTCGTAATCCCGCAAGTGTAGATTATCGATTTCGAAATCGCGCTGAATGTAAGCCAGGGGCTCCAGGGTGACCAAGGGGACCGGCTGCGCCGTATCCAGAGAAGCATTGTAGAACCCGAAAAAGCCGGCGGGGCTGATGCCCAATTCGGCTGGGAACGGCGAATAGGAAAGCTGATACCCTCCCAAACTGTGAGGCAGTAGGATCAAACTGGAGGGCGACCGGAACAGTGCCCGGCACTCAAGTGCGGGTTGCCTGAAAGACGTCCTTAGCAAACAGACGCCGGCGCCGGGGATGAGCGTTAATTCGCTTCGCACGAGCGTTGTCCTGCGGTTTCCGAACAACGTGACGTAGGCGGTTCCGCGAATCCTTACGGGCCGATCCTTCACTCGCATGTAGAAATCCCTGGGTACGGATGCGTTCCACACAGGAGACTCCGCCATCCCGAAGCGGCTGTCCTGATATTCGCGCGAAGGCCAGATGGTGCCATCGGCGGCTTCGATGCGCGCGCTGGTTCCGATGATCCTGGCATCGAAGCCTTCCGGCACGTCCGTGACTTGCAGCGGCATTTGAATCTGGGTGAAGGGGACACCCACATCAAGGACGCTCATAGCGGATGGCCTTTCCGAGTCGAGCGCGACGCGGACTCGAGTCGGATCGGTGTGCTGTTTGGATAAGCGGGCTTGAAGCCCGGCGACTGTCGACAGGGGAATAAAGAAGCCTCCCACGATCACTACTAGCCACAAAACGACGCCGGTAAAACGAGCCATGCCGGTTCGGCGCAGTGAGTATTGCAAGATGACGATTAGAGCGGCAGCGAGTGCCAGTGAGGCGGCGGTGTAGGAATGCACGACCCAGTCCATCGGGCCGAAGGCGAAACCCGAGCCAAAGATCATGACCAGCAAGAGAAACAAAGTTGAGAAGACCAATTGCGCCGTGCTGGAAGTTAAGGTGGCCAGCGCCGCCAGGGGCAGGATGAATAGGCCGAACAATAACACCTGACTCCACAGCAGTCCGGGGAGCGCCGCGCTAAGCGAGTATCCGAAGCGGTGAACGATCATTGCGTCGGCGACCAGCTTCGGCAGGTTGATGAAGATCAGCAAGAAAAGTATTTTCGCGGCGAGCAGGCTCCCGCGCGAATAGGGGCGAGTCAGCCAGAACTGGCGCGTTCCCGGCAACGCCTCGGCGTGAATCAACCGTGCGATCAAAACCCATCCAGCGATGGGCAGCATGAGGGCAACGCCAAAGTCATCAGGGAAAAAGGAAGTCTGAGCTAGGTTGAAATAGACGTAGGCCGCCACCATCGCCAGTGTGACCACGATCTCGTAGGTCAGGCAGCGGACATCTTTTCCGAATATATGCAGAGCTTGCCGCATGCTAGGCCGCCTTTCTCCCGGTCTTGGCCAGCGCCACGAAAATCGCGCGCAGGGGCATGGGGCGCGCGGATATATCTTCGACTCCGCTCCAGAGGCGCCTGATTTCGGCGTAGGTGCGCTCCGTGTCGAATTGGGTGTCGACGAAGCGGACCACCGCGGCGGAAGTCTCCGCGCGGCAGCCAGGCGGTGGGCCAGGGCCTGGGCAGCGCCAGCGGCGACTCGAGCGTGATTTCGATTTCGCGGAAGCGCGCGCTGAGCGACGCCATTTCTTCGGAGAACTTGAGCGAGCCGTGATCCAGATAGCCGATGTGGCTGGCGAAGCTTTCGATCTCGGCGAGATCGTGCGAGGAGAGGAAAATGGTGGCGCCTTCGGCGGTTTCGAGCAGGCTCTCGATCAGCTCATCGCGCACCAGCGGATCGAGTCCGGTGAATGGCTCGTCCAAAACCATCAGCCGCGGACGATAGGCCAGCGACGACGCCAGCGCGGCTTTCATCTTCATCCCGCGCGACAGCTCCTTGAGCTTGCGCGCAGGCGGAAGATCGAACTGGCGCAGCAGGGCGGCGGCGCGGGCATCGTCCCAGGTGGGATAGAACGGTTTCAGATAACCCAGAAAATATTCCAGCGTCATCCATTCGGGCAGCTCCTGATTTTCCGAGACGTAGCCGATCTGCGCGAAGTCGCCCGGCCCGAGATGGCGCGAATCCTGGCCGAGGACTTCGGCGCTGCCGGAGGTGGCGCGCAGCAAGTTCATCAGGATCTGAATGCAGGTGGTCTTGCCGGCTCCGTTAGGTCCCACCAGCGCGTAGACGCTGCCTTCGGGGACCGCCAGGTTGAGCTGGCTGAGCACTGGAGTGGCGCGGAAACGTTTCGAAAGATCGCTGGTTCGCAGAATGTCGCTCATGGCTTTCCTCCTTCGAGCCGCTTCCAATGCTGCTTCACGGCGGCGGTCACATCATCCAGTTCGAGACCGAGGCGCTTGGCCTCGACCACCAGTTGTTCCAGCTCTTTCTTGAGCAGATTGGCTGCGCTCGGCGGGCGTGGAGGCGCGCGACGCGACCACGGTGCCGGTTCCGGGGCGGACTTCGAGCAAGCCTTCGGCGATCAGGTGGGTGACTACTTTGTGGGCGGTGTTGGGGTTGATCTTGAGCGCCTTGCTGAGCGCGCGCACCGAGGGAAACGGGTCGCCGGGACGCATTTGGCCCGACACCATGGCCTTCTTGGCGGCGTAGGCGGCCTGTTCGTAGAGCGAGATGCCGGGTTGGAAGACCAGGCGGAACGGGATCACGCCTGTATTATGACAGCTAGTACACTAAACGCAAGGGGGAACCTGTAGAGCGCTGGCAGCCGGGGAAACCTAGTGGCCTTCCGGTTTGAATTCCGGGGGGAGCTCGGAGCCTTTGCCGAAGAAGTATTCTTCCATTTGTTTGAGCAGGAATTCTTGGGCTTCGGGCTGGCCCAGGTTGAGGCGGTATTCGTTCATGATCATCTTCATGTGTTCCACCCAACCCTTCCAGGCTTCTTTGGACACATTTTCGTAGATGCGTTGGCCTAGCGGGTGTCCGTCGAAGGGGACTTCGTCGAGGCCGGGGGCTTCTTTTTGCAACTTTACGCAAAAGACGGTGCGGCCGGCGGCGGGAGTGGTGGGATCTGCCATGGAACCAGTTTAGCGCGCGGGTTGTGTTCGACCGGGAGGTCGAACGCGGACCGGAGGTCCGCCCCACATGACGTTACTTCTTGCGAATGGCCAGCAGCAGGTTGGATTGGTTCTGCTGCCACTTGTAGCCGATGCCGAAGTCGAGCGGGTCGACTCCGGTGTGGGCGTCGTAGGCGGCTTTCAAATCATCCTGCAGACCGGACTTGAATAGACCGATCGGTTCGTCGTAGGCGCCGAACAGGTGGACGTTCCACACCGGCGGCTCGAAAAAGTAGTGATAGGGAATACCGGAATCGTCTTCGATCACTACGTTGCTGTGCGCCAGAATGATTCCGCGTATGGTCGAGAAGTATCGCTTGTGCATCAGGTAGGATGCGGATTTCACCAGGGTCGCGCCGGGGGGCAGGGATTCGAGATAGTGCGTGGTGCCGGGCTTTTTTTCCAGGCGGCGGTTTTGCAGGTTCAGGGCGAAATAGCGCATGGTACGCGTGCGCTGGTGTTGGTCTTTGAACTGTATGGTCAAGGCCGCGGGTTTCGGTGGACGCTTTGTCGGCGGACGGAATCAGGGCGCCGGCGGGGGTGATGCCAACGGGAGTCACATCGACAACCGTGTTGCCGGCGCGAGCCAGCAGGAACAGCAGCACGGGCAGGACTCCACTGGGACTGCCTTCGGCGAGGTCGCGCTGCATGTCCTCGGTCTTGAAGAAGCCCAGGGCGGCGGCGGATTGCCAGCCGCGGCGCAGAGCGGGCCAGTATTCGGGAGCGAAATCTTCGGTCTTGGACGGAATGCAGCCGGCCGGTTCCAGGCCAATCAGGACGTATTCGCGCGCGTCTGGGAAAAAGGCTAGGGGATTGGTGGCGTCGGGTCCGCTGAAGGGGTAAAAGACTACGTCGGTGGGCGGAGTCTTTTGCAGATACTTGCCGCGCCACGCTGTGATGCGATCCACGTAGCGGCGCTTAAGACGGTTCCAATCCGACGCCGCGGTTTTCGAATAATCCGCCCAAGCCGCCTTCTGTTCGTCGGTCATGGCGGCGGCATACGTGTTGTTGCTAATGCCTGCGATGAGCTGTGCGGCGGCATCCCAGTTGGCGATGGGGCCTTGCGTGGTGCAGGCGGGCGCGGGCACGTTCTCCGCCGCCAGTAGCGGTAGACACACGATCGCGAGCAACAGGACGGACTTCACAAACCCCACTCCTACCATGATGCACGATGCACTAAAACGACGCGAGAAAATGCTCCACTTCGCGGTTAAAGCGCGCGGGGTCCTCCAGCATAAGGAAGTGACCCGCGCCTTCCCACCTATCTAGCTGCATACGCGTAAAAATCGTGCGCATGAGCTCAAATCTTTCCTGGGTGTGGAGTTCGGCTGCCTGGATGGCGATGGCGGGGAGGTCGAAGATTTCGTCCGCTGGGGGCGGGTGAAGCGAGGAAATACTGCTGAGCGCGGCGATGCGCACGTACTTCGGCGTGGCTGCCATTTTCGCGCGGATTTCGGCGCGGAGAGCTGCGGGCGTCTGCTGGGTAAAGCAGGCTTCGACCCGCTGGGCGAAAGTCTTCTCGCCGGCTGGGCCCTGAAAGCTGCGGGCGATTTTGGCGAAATACGCGGCGGTGGCGGCGCGGTCGGGCGGTCCGGCCATGTGGCGCGAGACGAAGGCGTCCACTAACACCAGCGCCTTGGCTTTTTCAGGGAACAGACGCAGGAAAGCGTAGGCGATGGGGCCGCCCAGGCTGTGCCCGATGAGAACGGCGCGTTCGACTTGGGCGTCGCGCATGACGGCTTCGATGGCGCGGGCGAAGAATTCGATGGGATAGTCGCGATGCGGTTTGTCGCTCAGGCCGTGGCCGGGGAGATCGATCAGCAAGGCGCGGCGATCGGGATTCGTATAGAGCGGTTCTTGGCCGCGCCAGAAGGTCAAATCGCAGGCCCAGCCGTGGATGAAGACGAGCGCTTCGGGTCCGGCGCCGTAGTTCTCGTAGTGGATGTGCAGGTCATTGCTATGCAGGTCACTGAGTCTGGCGATGCGCGGGGTGTCAGCAGCAGCCGAAACGGCTCCCATGGCTGCCATCGCCAGGAAATGCCGCCGGGGGATTTCTGCCCACATTGCTTGATTAAGAGGCCGCGCGTTCGCTGCCGCCGGCGCGCTTGTTCTTGACGGCATCCAAATACTCGGAGAGCTTCAAGGGCAGGCGCGCTCCCTTTTCCATGTGGCGCTGCACCGCTTTTTGATAGCGCCGCAGCGTGTCGCGTTTGTTGACTTCGCGCAGGTTGCAGCCTTCGATATCGAGGAGGATCTCAATCTCCCACGGCCGGAAGGTGTTGCGCTGCATATTCCCGCGCAGCAATTCCTGGATCAGGCGGTTGAACTGCGCCAGTACGGTCTCGCTGTCGGGGAGGGATTCGTATGCCATCGGTTTCTGCAACTAGTTTACTCTGGCCAGCCAGGTGTGAATGGCCTGCATTTGTTTCAGGATCTCCGGACGGTCGGCGGCTTCCGGTTCCAGGGTTAGATACTGCTCCAGATCGCGGCGGGCGGCTTGGAAACGCTTGAGTTCCAACTCCAGCAGGCCGCGCTGTTTGTACCAGGCGGATAATCCGGGCACGCCCACCAGGAGCAGATCCAGAGTATCGACGGCGCGCGCCCAGTCTTTGCGGCGCAGATATACGCCGCGCAAATTCTGGAGCATGCGGATGGCGATTTCTTTTTTCGTGGCGCGGCGGAGAAGGACGGGGTCGGCGACTTTCGCCCCCGCCAGCGTGAAGCATTCTTCGGCCGTGATGGGGCGGCCGCCGTTGAAGGGATCGATGTAGGTGGAATAGTTGCCGTCGTCAAACTGGATGACGAAGTGCCGCGGGAGGCTGATGCCGAAGACTGGCATGGCCAGGCGGCGTGCGATTTCCATGTACATCACGGAGAGCGTGATGGGAATGCCGACGCGGCGTTCGAGGACCTGATCTAGGCAAGAATTGCGGGGATCGAAAAAGTCGTCTTCATTGCCATGGAAGCCGAGCTCGCCGAAGAGGTAGCGCTGCGCGGTCTCGACGAAATCGCGCCCATCGTTGAAATTGCGCAGGCGGTCACCCAGTTGGGAGGCTAGTTCATTCAAGCGGTCGAGCCAAGGTTCTGGCTCTAGGCCGGGAGTGTCGATGGCGGCTAGCTCCAGGGCGGCGTGATCCAGCCGTCCCTTGGGTGGATCTTCTTCGAGCAAGTAACGGAGATGGTTTGCTGCGGGCACGCACCTTTATTGTAGAACTGGGGACAGTACACTCAATCCCCAACCACCGTGTCCAACCTCACTGGCATGGATTGCTGGGGATTGAGTGTACTGTCCCCAGTTCCAGTTCGGTTCTACCCAGCGAGACTCAGGTAACGGTAGCCGGCGCGGCACAGGCGGGCGCGGTCGAGTAGGTTGCGGCCGTCGAGCAGAACTTGGCCGCGCATGGTGCTCTTGATGGATTCCCAGTCGAGCTCGCGATACTCCTCCCACTCGGTCACCAGGACGATGGCGTCGGCATCCTGGGCGGCTTCGGCGGCGCTGGCGCACAGGGCAACATCGAGATCGGGGTACTCCTGGAGGAAACGCGACATGGCTACGGGATCGTGCGCTTTGACGCGCGCGCCGCGTTCGATCAGCTTGCGGGCGATGTCGATGGCGGGAGCTTCGCGCAAGTCGTCGGTGTTAGGCTTGAACGCCAGGCCCAGCAGCGCGACGGTGCGGCCTTTCAGAATCTTCAGTTCGTCGAGCAGCTTTTCGACCACGCGATCGCGCTGCCGCCGGTTCGTCTCGCGAGCGGCTTTGACGATCTGCGCGTCCAGGCCGTATTCGCTGGCTGTGGCGATCAGAGCCGCCGTATCCTTACCGAAACACGATCCACCCCAGCCGATCCCGGCTTGCAGAAAACGCGTGCCGATGCGCGCGTCCAGGCCGATGCCCTTGGCCACTTGCGTGATATCAGCGCCGACTTTTTCGGCGAGTTGGCCGATTTCATTGATGTAGCTTATCTTGAGCGCCAGGAAAGCGTTGGCGGCGTACTTGATGAGCTCGGCCGACGCCAGGTCCGCGGAAATCAGGGGCACCGCGCCCATGCGCTCGGGGCGAGGCAGATAGGACGGCGCCTTGAAGGTCTGTTCCAGCAGCGGACGGTAAAGCGAGTACAGCACTTCCGCGGTGCGCTGGTTGTCGGAGCCCACCACCACGCGGTCCGGGTAAAGGCTATCGAAGATGGCCGAGCCTTCGCGCAGGAACTCGGGATTCGAGGCCACGGCGAACATGCCCTTCACTTTGTTGCTGGTGCGCTTCTCGTAAGCTTCGCGGACGATCGATTCCACCCAGTTGCCGCTGCCGATGGGCACGGTGGATTTATTCACCACCACCACGAATTCGCCGGCCAAATATTCGCCGATGCCGCGCGCGGCGGCTTCCAGATACTTCAGATCCGGGTGCGCCATTTTGCCCCGTCGGCGTGCCGACGGCGATAAAAATCACCTGCGATTCGGGGATCGCGTCCTTGTATTCGGTAGTGAACGACAGATTATGGTGCGCGCTGGCGACCAGCTCCGGCAAGAACGGTTCGTAGAAGGGAATCTTGCCGGCTTGCAGCGCCTTGACCTTGCGTTCGTCAGCGTCGATGCAGGTGACCTTGTGGCCAAGAAACGCCAGGCACGCCCCCGTGGTGAGTCCCACATACCCGGTTCCAATGATTGAAACATTCATAAAGTTAGAGGCAGTTCTCCATCTTAGCGATTCCGTTGGGCCTGCCCGCATCGACTAACCTGAACAAATGCGGCGCTTTGCCACCGGCCTGGGGCTCACTCTGCGTTACTGGATGCAGACGGAAGTGCACGTCTACGCCTTTTCGGTGGCCGCCAATGTTCTTCTATCGTTCTTTCCCTTCCTAATCGTTATGCTGTCGCTGTCGCGGCGGGTTTTTGGCGAGCAGGCGGCGGTGGGCGCCATCGACCTGGCTCTGCGGGACTACTTTCCCGACGCCCTGGGCCAGTTTCTTGAGCGCAATTTGCCGCAAACCGGCTCCGTGCAACTGGTTTCGATCTTGCTCCTTCTATTCACCGCCAACGGGATCTTCGAGCCTCTCGAGGTCGGTCTCAACCGCGTTTGGGGCATCCGCAAGAATCGCAGCTTCTTCCGTAACCAGATCGTCAGTTTGGGCTTAATCTTTATCTGCGGGGCGCTAGCGCTGGGGTCGATGATGATGACGGCGCTGAATCAGTCGTCTTTTCGAGTGAACGGACTGCCCAAGGGGTGGATTCAGATTATTGGAGGCGGGGGCGCCGCGTGGGTCTCGGTGGTGTTCTTCAAGCTGGCCGCCGTGCCGCTGGCGGTGCTGGTGCTGTTCCTGATTTACCGCTACCTGCCCAACGGGCCGACACCGCTCAACCGCGTGATCCCCGCGGCGATTTTCGTGGGGCTGCTGATGGAGGTGTTGAAGTACCTCAACACGCTGCTGTGGCCGGGATTTCAAAGCAAGCTGGCTCGGGAATACGGAGTATTTCAATATTCGGTAACGTTGATCTTTCTGGCCTTCCTGGCGTCCATGCTGGTGCTGGCCGGGGCAGAGTGGGCGGCGCGCGGGCACCGGCTGGATGAACACGTGGAAATGCCCCCCCATGACTAACTCTTTACTTGCTAGTTGAAGGAAGATAGAGCAATGATCGGAATCCAATTTGTGACCGATGAGAAGGGCCGCAAGGTCGGTGTTCTGATCGACCTCAAGAAACACGGAGCCGTCCGGGAGGATATCTGGGACGGCCTCGTAGCTGAATCGCGCCGCACGGAAACGAACATTCCTCACGAGCGATACCGGTCGAGCCGGCTGAAGCGTAGCCGCCCGCGTGGGTAAATACGCTCTTGAAATCAAGCAGTCGGCGCAAAGGGAATTGGACGCGCTGGACGATGCACTGTTCAACCGTATCGATCGCAAGATTCTGCCGCTAGCGGACACGCCGCGGCCTGCGGGTTGTAAGGGGCTGCAACTGTATGGCTAACGGTTTGCTAGCGGTAATCACGGGTGCATCGAGCGGGATCGGCGAGGCGTTTGCCCGGCAACTGGCGGCGCGTGGCTACGACCTTCTGCTGATCGCGCGGCGGGAGGACCGGCTGCGCGCGCTGGCGGCGGAAATCGTGGCGGCGCAGCGGGTCGCGGTAGACGTGATGGCTGCCGACTTGGTCACGGATGAAGGTCGTGATCGCGTGGCGCAGTACATTCGCTGGCGCTTCGAGCTTCGCGCTGCTGGTGAACAACGCGGGGGTCGGCATGACGCCGGGATTGTTTCACAAAGGCAGCTTGGAAGCGCAGGACCATATGCATCGCCTGCATGTGCTGACTACGCTCGCGCTGGCGCACGCGGCGCTGGAGAATCTGGCGGCGCGGACGGATGCGGACGGGCGCTGCGGCATCATCAACGTATCTTCAGTGGCCGGGTTCGAGCAGGCGCCTAGCAGCGTCAGCTACAACGCCACCAAGGCGTGGATGACGAGTTTTACCAATGGGCTGGCGATCGAGTTGGTGGTCCAAGGGTCCCGGGCGAAAGTGCAGGCGCTGTGCCCGGGGTTCACGTACTCGGAATTTCACGACCGCATCGGCATGAATCGCAGTTCGATTCCGAAATCGTTGTGGCTGACGGCGGGGTTCGTGGTGGCGGAATCGCTGCGCGGGTTCGATCGCGGACAGGTGATCGTGGTGCCGGGCTGGCGCTACAAAGTCATTGTGGCTTTCATGCGCCTGATGCCGGGCGCGCTGTTGCGGCGCATCTCGGCGATACTGGGACGGCGGTACCGCCGACCCAATATGCACCGGGCGTAAAATAGAACTGGACGAATTCCAATCATGGCGCGTATTGTCAGCGACCGGGCGAACAAGACCGATCAGGTGGTACTACTGCCTTCCTCGCTCGAGGACCCCAGCAAAGCGCCGCCGGGCGCGTACCGCATTTTGATCTGGACCGTGTGCGGCTCCATATCGGCGTTTTTTGCGGCGCTGGTGATCGCTTACATCTGGCGCGCCGGCATGACGTCCTACTGGCAGCAGATCCGGCTACCGCGGGTATTATGGCTGAGCACGGCGCTGATCCTGGCGAGCAGCACCACCCTCGAAATCGCGCGCCGCGTGTTTCGCAAGGGCGAATGGCGCGTGGCGGACCGCCTGTTGTTGGCGACGGCCACGCTGGGGGTCGCATTCATGGCCGCGCAGTTGGTGGCTTGGCGCGATTTGCTGGCGCAAGGCGCGTACTTGATGGAGAACCCGCACGGCGCCTTTTTCTACTTATTCACGGGGCTGCACGCGGTGCACTTGCTGGGCGGATTGATTGCGTTATTCGTGGTGGTGTTCGGGCGCCGCAAGCGCCGTGAGCTGGTGGATGTGGTCGCCTATTATTGGCACTTCCTGACGGTGCTATGGTTGGTGCTGTTCGAAGTTCTGAGGACCGTTAGCTAACTCATGTCGCCGGCGACCAACCTACAGATCGCGCCCACCGCACGGGTGCATCGCGACGCGGTGATCGGCGCGGGAACCGTGATTGGCGAGTTCTGCGTGATCGAGCGGGACGTGGTGATCGGCAAGGGATGCGTGCTCGAGCCCTACGTTTACGTCAAACGCTGGACCACGCTGGGGATGTTCAATCAGATCTCGGCCGGCACGGTACTCGGCACCGATCCGCTGGACAAAAACTTCAAGGGCGAGCGCAGCTATTTGCGGATTGGCGACCACAACCAGATTCGCGAACACTACACGATTTCACGCGGCACGGCGGCGGAGTCAGAGACCGTGATCGGCGACGGCAACTACATCATGACCTCCGGCCACATCGCGCACAATTGCAAGATTGGCAACCAGACGGTGATCGCTAGTTGTTCGCTGATCGCGGGGTACGTCGAGGTAGAGGATCAGGCGTTCATCTCGGGAAGCGTGGCGATACACCAGTACTGCAAGGTCGGGCGCTTGGCGATGGTGGGCGGCGGGACGCGCGTGAATGTGGATGTGCCGCCGTACTTTCTCTACGCGGGCTTGTATGTCAAGCCCACGGGGCTCAACCGCGTGGGGCTACGGCGGGCCGGGTTCGCCTCCGATGAAATCGCGGCGCTGAAGGCGGCGTACAAGGTTTTGTACCGCTCCGGGTTGAAGCTGGAGGATGCGCTCAAGAGTGTCGAGCAGGGCGTCCTGACCGAGCATACGCGGCACTTGGTGGCGTTTATTCGCTCCAGCACGCGCGGCATCGCCCGCGAATAACGGCGGACTTCCCGCGGCAAACCTTTCGAAAACTAGCACCTGCACGTTGGCGGCAGCCGTTTGCGCAAGGCCGGCGGCCTAGTCTCGGGGCGTGACAGCTTTTCGACGCCTATGGCTGGCCCAGACTGTGAGTGTGCTGGGCGACTTCCTGGCGTTGTTTGCGGTGCAAGTGGCGATTGTGTTCCGCATGCATGGCAGCGCGCGCGACGTGGCGGACGTGTTCATCGCGTCGCTAGCTCCCGCCGTGGTCCTGGGGCCGCTGGCGGGGCGTTCGCCGACCGCTGGGATCCGCGGCGCACGATGATCGCCAGCGATGTGGCGCGCGGGATCTTGATCCTGCTGCTGACGCAGGCGGTCACGGTGCCGCAGATTTGCGCGATCTGTTGTGCCGTGAGCTGCTGTTCGAGTTTCTTCGCTCCGGCGCAAAGCATCACGCTTCCGCTGCTGGTTCCGCGCGAGGGCTTGTTGGCGGCGAATGCGCGGATGCAGCAGAGCATGCAGGTGATGCGCATGGTGAGTCCCGCGTTAGCATCCTCGCTGGTGGCCGCTTTCGGCGAGCGGATTTGCTACGCGGCTGACAGCGCGAGCTTCTTCGTTTCGGCGGCGCTGCTGGCGGCGTTGCGCTATTCGCGGCCGGTGAAGACTACGCCTGCGCGCGCGGTGTTGCGCGAGACTCGGCTGCGGATTTCATTTTCTGCTGACGGATTCGCGATTTCTCTTCGTAATGCTTTCGATGACGGCGGGAACCTTTGCCGCCGGGTGTTTTGGTGCGCTGGCGTCGCTCTATGTGCGCGACGTGTTGCAGCGTGGTCCGAGCGTGCTGGGCATGATCGGTTCGCTGATCGCGGCGGGGACGGTGGCCGGCTCGTCGGTTTTGAGCGGATGCGGACGCGATCCGCGGCGGCTGATCGGCGGAGGGATGGCGGGAGTGGGCGCGTCGATTCTGCTGATCGCGATGGTGCCGGATACAGCCGCGGCGCTGCTCGGATCGGCGGGCATGGGAATCGGCGTGGCGGTGGTGATGATTGCGGCGAGCGTGATGTTGCAAGGCGAAACTCCACTGGAGCTGCGCGGACGCGTGAGCGCGGCGGCGGTGGCTCTCACGTCGCTGGCTCAATTGGCGGCGCTGCCGCTCGCGGGGATGTGGGCGGCGCGGCTGGGGATTCGCGGCGTGTTTTTCGTGAGCGCAGCGCTGCTGTTCGCGGTTGGCGTGAGCGCACGTAGAGCGACCTTCCCGAAGAATCCTCAGTAGCGTATTGGCGTCTTTTCCCGTTTATCTCCAACGCAACAAACGTTGCGGGCGCCCAGGGCCAACGCTCGGAGGCTTTATGCTTCCAGTATTTCCGTCCGAAGCACGCCAGCGCCGCGCACACGATCACCCCGCAGAGTGATTCAAAAAGCCGGTCCATTAAATTATGTCGGGTCGTTGTTGTTTAAAGGCATCAGAGCTGCACAAAATCGACTGCGCCGTTGCCGGTCAGGATGCGCCGCAGGTAGTCGATCTGGCCGAGATGATAGTTGAGGTGGCTATTTAGGGAAACCAGGTATTGCGCTGTCGAGATCGGGCTGTTGAAAGGTTCTTCGGGATAGAGGCGGTTCAAATCCGCCTCCGAAAGGCTAGTGACGATTTCGGGAATCAGAGTGGCGAGCGGTTCCACTCGCGCGCGTAGGTTTTCTATGGTGAGGCCGGTTTCAGTAAATTCACGGCCGCGCTGGCGTGTGTAGGGGACGCCGCCGAGTTGGCGGCCGATGTACTCGCGCAGATTTCCTTCCAGATGCAGAACCAAATTTCCGATGGAGTTGGAGATCGCCGGGAGGTTTGGTCCATAGCGCATCTTCGCCTGGGATAGCGCGCAACTCTTGCGCGAGACGCGTAAGGTCGCGCCGGAACAAGGCCGCGAGTTCGGCTCCGCTCATGACTCAGGCCACCTTCACCACACGCTTGCCCAGGTTTTCGCCCAGGAACAGACCAATCAGGGCGCGCGGCATGTTCTCGAATCCTTCGATTACGTCTTCGTGGTATTTGAGCTTGCCGGCTACGCACCCATGCGGTGAGCTCGGCCAGAGCGGGCGTAGTTTGCGCGGGGCTGTAATCGAAGATCAGGAATCCACGCACGGTGGCGCGCGCTACCAGAACGTAACGCATCAGGCGCGGGCCTTGCGATGCCTGCGTGTCGTTATATTGCGCGATCTGGCCGCAGATGGCTATGCGGGCGCGTATATTGAGGTGCGTGAAGACGGCGTCGCTGATGGGTCCGCCGACGTTGTCGAAATAAGCGTCGATGCCGCCAGGGCACAACTCGCGCAGGGCGGCTGCGTAATCGCTGGTGGACTTGTAATCGAGCGCAGCGTCGAAGCCGCATTCGCCGGTCAGATACTTGGTTTTCTGCGGACCGCCGGCGATGCCCACCACGCGGCATCCGGCGATCTTCGCCACTTGTCCGGCGATTGACCCGACGGCGCCGGCGGCTCCGGAAACCACAACCGTTTCGCCGGGCTTCACGGCGCAGACTTCATGGATGCCGATGTGCGCGGTGAGTCCGGTCATGCCGAGAACGCCTAGCGCGGTCGATATGGGCGCGACCGCTGGGTCCACTTTGCGCAGTCCCGGGCCGCTCGAAACCGCGTACTCTTGCCAGCCGGTTAACGGATTGGCCACGATGTCGCCGATCGCAAAGTCGGGGTTCTTCGATTCGATCACTTCGGCTACGCCCGCGCCCACCATCAGGCCTCCGATTTCGACGGGCGGCGCGTAGCTTTTGGAAGCATTCATGCGGCCTCGCATGTAGGGGTCGACGGACAGGTAACGGGAACGCAACAGCACTTCGCCATGGGCGGGTGCGGGCACGGGTGCTTCGATCAGACGGAAGTCGGCATCCACCGGCATCCCTGTGGGACGGCGCGCCAGAACGAATTGACGATTGACCATAGGTTTGAACTGTCCTATTATCACCCCGAGGACTTGCGATGGCACAAGCAGAACAAAACTTCAAGAATCACGCGCGGACTGACCCCATGTTTCACGGCTTTCTTTTTATCGGTGCGTTGATACTGCTGGGCTGCAGCATCTATGCGTTGGTGCGGCAACCGGATTGGTGGGGCGCGGTGCGGTTATTCGGCGTCCTGTGGGTTATCGTGCTGATGTTCAAGGTGCGCCTTTACGCGCTGAAGGTCCAGGATCGCGTGATTCGCCTGGAAGAGCGTCTGCGGCTGGCGCAATTGCTGCCGGATGCCACGCGGGGGCGGATCGGCGAGTTGAGCGAGCCCCAGCTCATCGCGTTGCGCTTTGCTTCTGACGGGGAATTGGCGGGGTTGGTGCAGCAGACGCTGGATGGGAAGTGGGATCCGAAGCAGATCAAGGGCGCCGTCAAGGTCTGGCGGGCGGATTTCTTCCGGGTCTGAAAATGTTTTGGGGAACATCCGCGGCCGGGAATTCGTTCTTGTGACATGACCGGCAAAGTGGCACTCGCGATCGGACTGGCGGCGCTCGGGCTCACCGGCTGCGATGAAGCCAACCGGCAGGGCGCTGACCGGCCCGCCGCAGCACGACACGCAGACGGTAGAACTCGACAAAGCCGAGATGGTGCGCGTCGAGATGCGTATGGGCGCGGGTGAGTTAAACGTGGCCGGCGGATCCACGCGACTGCTGGATGCCGATTTTGAATATGTCCTGCCGGAGTCGAAGCCAGTGGTGCGCTATCAAGCCAGCAGCTTTCGGGGGCAGTTGACCATTGAACAGCCGAGGGGGCTCGATTCGCGCGCGGGCTCGCCTTATGAGTGGAAGCTGCGCCTGAATAACGGCGTCCCGATGGATGTAGTGGCGCACTTAGGCGCTGGAAACGCGGAGATGAATCTGGGCGCGTTGGATTTGCGCGGCGTCGAAGTACATATGGGAGTCGGCAACCTGGATATAGATTTACGCGGTGATCCTAAGCGGGATTACAACGTCGAGATCCACGGCGGCGTGGGCAATGCGACGGTGCGCCTGCCCACGGGCGTCGGCGTGGTGGCAGATGCCAGGGGTGGCATCGGCAACATCGATGCGCAGGGATTGCAGAAGCGCAACGGCCGCTGGGTGAATGCCAAACATGAGGACGCGAAGGTCACCATTCATCTGGATATCCGCGGTGGCGTGGGTAATATCACGCTGCTGGCGAATTAGGGCGGAGCCTATAGGGTTTGGTGGCCAGCAAAAGGCGGACTTCCATCGCCTTCAGAATAAGGGAAAATTCACATCAGGCAACTGAGTGGTTTTTGCAAACCATTCCGAGTTAATCTTGGTTGCAGTGAAGACAACCACTGAAGAAGGCATAACGATCTCGACGCCCAAGTGCGAGCCGGGCATCGGCAAGATCATTCGCACGCCGGAATCGGCGGACTTGATTGACGGCGTCAAGGTACGTTCGTACGATCTGTGGCCGGACGATCGCGGGTATTTTTTGGAAGTGGTGCGGATAAAGCAGGGTCTGGCGGCGGATTTTGTGCCGGAGATGACGCAGGTCTCGGCCGCGCTCAGCTATCCGGGCACTATTAAGGCGTTCCATTTCCACAAGCATCAGACCGATTTGTGGGTGCCTTCGCAGGGCATGTTCCAAGTGGCGCTGGTGGACCTGCGGCCGGAATCGCGCACGTTCGGACTAAAGAACACGCTGTATACCGGGGCGCTCAAGCCGTGGCAGATTTTCATTCCGCCGGGCGTGGGGCACGGCTATAAAGTGATCGGCGAGCATCCGGGCATGCTGATTTATGTGACCAACCGCTTGTACAATCCTGCCGATGAAGGCCGGATCGCGCACAATCAGGATTCGATCGCCTACGATTGGGAACTGCAACACAAATGAAATACTTCGTGACCGGAGGCGCGGGCTTCATCGGCAGCGCATTTGTGCGAATGCTGCTCGGTTCGCCAGCGCCGTCGCTGGTGGTGAACTTCGATAAGCTGACTTACGCTGGGAATCTGGAGAATCTGGCGCCGGTGGCGGACGACAAGCGCTATCGCTTCGTGCATGGGGACATCTGCGACGCGGCGCTGGTGAACCGGACTATCGCTGAGACAGAGCCGGATGTAATCGTTAACTTTGCGGCCGAGTCGCATGTCGACCGCAGCATACTTTCGCCGGCTCCGGTGTTCGAGACTAATCTGCGCGGGACCTTCACCATGCTTGAGGCGGCGCGTACAAACAAGACGCCGAAGTTTCTGCATGTTTCGACTGATGAAGTATACGGCAGCATTCCAGCTCCGCACGATGCCGACGAGGACTATCCGCTGCGCGCGAGTAGTCCGTATTCCGCGTCCAAGGCGGGGTCGGATCTGCTGGCGCTTTCCTACTTCGTCACGTATGGGATGCCGGTGATGGTGACGCGCGCTTCGAATAATTATGGCCCGTATCAGTTTCCCGAGAAGCTGATCCCGCTGATGATTTCGAATGCCATCGAGGACAAAGCGCTGCCGATTTACGGTGACGGTATGCAGGTGCGCGACTGGCTGTATGTCGACGACCATTGCCGCGCGATCCTGGCGGTGATCGAACGCGGACGCGCCGGCGAGATCTATAACATTGGCGGCAGCCGGGCTCTGCCGAATGTGGAAGTGGTGGAGCGGATTCTGGATACCGTGGGCAAGCCGCGCTCGCTGATGCAGACTGTCAAGGACCGGCCCGGTCACGACCGGCGTTACGCGCTTACGAGTGAGAAGCTGATGCGCGAAACCGGATGGCAGGCGCAGATGCCGTTCGAGGCGGGATTGCGGGCGACCATCGATTGGTATCGCGCCAACGCGGCCTGGATCGCGCGCGTCAAATCAGGCGAATACCAAAACTACTACCAGCGGAACTACGCGAACCGCGCGGTGTAGCATGTTCTCGACGCCAATTCGCGATGGCTTCGAGCTGCGTTTACTTGAAGAGCGCCATGCGGACGAAATGTTCGCCACCATCGAACGCAATCGCGAGTACTTGCGGCAGTGGTTGCCGTGGGTGGATGCGACCAAGAGCAGGGACGACGGGCTGGTGTTTATTCGCTCCGTGCTCGAAATGTTTGCCGCGCATGACGGATTTACCGCTGCCATCTGGTATCGCGAGCGGGTGGCGGGAGTGATCGGAACCCATCGCATCGACTGGCGCAATCGGCGCGCCGAACTGGGCTACTGGCTGGCCGAGGAGTTCCAGGGACGCGGCATCATGAGCGACGCCTGCCGGCTGGTCATTGCGCATCTGTTCGAGGAGATGGATCTGCACCGCGTCGAGATCCGCTGCGCGGCGGGGAACGCGAAGAGTAACGCGATCCCGCGGCGGCTGGGTTTCAAACTCGAAGGCACGCATCGCGACGCGGAGCTAGTGAACGGGCGCTATCACGATCTGCTGGTGTATGCGATTTTGAAGCCCGAATGGACTTGATTACTGCGCCGGGGTCTGCGGAGCGAAAATATTGGTTTGTGAGAACGGATTGTTTGAGGCGGGAGCCCCAGACTGTCCGGGCGTTGGCGCCGCTGCCGGCGTGCCGGCTTGGCCGAGGGGATTGGCTCCAGCGGGGTTGGCTCCGGGCGGACTCGCTGCGGGTTGATTGACGGCGGGTTCGTAGACGAATTCCCACTCCTGATACTTGGTGCGCTCTTTATAGGCTTTGATGCTGGGGCCTTTAAATGTGCTCGCCACGCCGGCGATGCCGGGGGCTCCGGTGGGCCCTGTAGTTGGCGCCTGATTCGGGCGGAAGAGCGCGTTATCGATGGCGCTCAGTGCGGGGTTGCTGGAAGTGTTGCTGGGGGAAACGCCGGGCAATGGATTGGGTTGCCCTGTCCCCGCCACGGGCTGAGGAGGATTCGGGTTCTGCGGATTAAAGCCGCCGGTTGCGAGGTTGCCGAGCTGACTTGCATTGAATCCTGACGTGCCCCCGAAAAGTTGCTGCGGTTGTGGCTGGGACTGCGGCGTTACCACGGGTTGATTCCCGAAGGGTGGCGTTTGCGGGTCCGCGTTTACGGGGAAGGTGTTTGGGTTGGGGACACCGTTATTCGCAAGTGCGGAGGGATCTGGCACCAGGGCCGTCAGGCTGTTCTGCGCGGGCGAATTTATATTGCCCAAAGCAACCGGATTCGGATTGCCGCCGCCTTGTCCCGGGAGTTGCCCGAGAGCGCCCGGCGCCTGCGCCTGAAATCCCGCGGGCTGACCGGTGCGCTGGGCGATTCCTTGCTGCGGTTGTCCTCCTGGTCCGGACTGCCCGGCGGGCGGTGGGAGCGTGATCGGCGGCCAAGTGCTGGGGTCGTCGGGATTGAAATTCGCGGGATTTGCACCGTTGCCTGGATTAAACCCTCCGGGCGGTTGCGGGAAGCCGGGACCGGTGGGGAATCGATCGCTGGGACGCCTCTGCGCAGCGGCATTCAGCGGGGCGGGGACGGCCGCGGCCGCATCATTGGGATTCGCCGCGTTGGCCGCGGGCGTGGCCGGCGTGGTGTTCAAATTGTTGGCTCCCAGCGGTCCTCCGCCGGGCGTTTGCCCCGCGCCGGGCAAGCCGTTGGCGGCGTTCTGCGCCGGCGGCTTGGTCACCAGCGAATCGGTGAGGAAGCTGCCGTTGGTGTGGATCAAGCGCCATTCATCCTTGCCGGTCATGGGATCGATATAGCGGTGGCGCAGGAAGCGTTTTTCGCCGGTGTTTTCCAGATCCTTGATCTCCGCCGGGTAGCGCTTGTTGACGGCGTAGAAGACTTGGATCGCGCGCTTGTATTGATTGCCGCGATCCATCAAAAGTTGCTCTTTATCACGCGCGCTTTCAAAGGCGGCGCGCGGCAATTCCTGATACATGGTGAACGCCACGGCGGCGGCGATCAGGAAGATCACCAGCAGCGCGAAACCGCTTTCCTGGCGGCGGACGACGGGGATGCGCGTCATCCGGGAAGTTCCTCTATTAAAGGCAGAGTTTGCTGATTCTTGTTGGTGGTGTCTTCGACTACAGCCGAGTTGACGCCGATGCGGATGATCTTAAAACGATTGCGGATGACGTCGTTTTCGCCAGCGACTACGATGTCTTCGCCATCGAGGAAGAAGGCTCTCTTGGCGGCGCCGGGCACGACACCGGCGGACTCGCTCACATATCCGTAGAATTTGAGCGGGATCGGCGGGATCGCCGGCTTCGGCGGAGTGACGGGGGCTGGCGGGGTCGCGACCGGCGGTACGATGGGAACCACTTTCGCCACTGTGGGCGTGGGCGTCTTCGGTTTGGGCGCGGCGCCGAACTCGAACAGGCTGCGCTCGCCGCCTTCGAGCGGCAACTCTTGCAAGCGCGCCAGCAGATCCAGTTTCAAGGCGGGATCGATGCGGCTGACGTCGACGCCGTCGGGCAGTTTGAGAGTGGGCTTAAAATCCTGAATGGCGGCTTCTCCGCGGCGCGTGGGTGCGCCGCCTGGCGCGGGTACCGGTGTGAGGTTTGCCGCCGAGCGCGTCCGCGATGACAGCGACTCGAGCGGCACCGGGGTCCGCGCCACGGGCGTTGTGATCGAGGCCGCCTGCTGGGGCACGTCCGGGGTACGGTTGACGACGTACACCGCGATCAACACCACTGCCAGCGCGCCCAGGACGGCTAGTTTTTTCGGTTCCGCGCCGAGTTGGGAGGGGATCAGGTTCATGGTTGCGAACCGTCTTCCCGCACGAAGGTATCGATCTTCATGCTGATATTTAGGGTACCGCCGGTGGCTTGCGGGGCCGCATTCAAGCCTTCGATAATAAGCAGTCGCGGCGAGCGGTCCAGTTCATGGACGAAGCGCATGAGGTTCGAGTAGGTGCCTTCGTAGTTGGCGGAGATGCTCATCATGCTGAGGTTGTCAGAGCCTTCAATGGGCTCGGTCGAATAGGCGTGTTCCTTGGGTTTGATCTTGGCTTCGTCGGCGGCGGCTACTAATTCCGAGAGCAGCGTCGAATACGCCGTGCGGCGGGCCAGGAAGTATTGGTTCAGGAACTGGTCGCCTTCGGTGTGGCCTTGTTCGACGGCGGCTACATGCTGGCGGGTGCTGGTTAAGAGTGCACGCTTGGCGGCGGTTTGCGTTTGCAGCGCCGCCAACTGCCGTTCCCGTTCACTGGCCGAGCCGCCAGGCGGGTAGAGCAGGATCCAGGCTGCGCCGATATCGGCCACGGCGAACACCAACAAGGCGATTCGCCACCAGCGTGAGGCTCCCGCGGCGCCGCTAAAGTTTTTGGCCATAATTCACACTCACGCGATAGCGGTACAGCGGTTCGTTGTCGGTGGGAGGCACCGAATTGTGCACTGTCGCCGGGCCGAAGCGCGGCGACGCCTGCAGTTGTTTCAGAAAGGTGATGACGGGTTCGGGGCTCTGCGAGCCCACCACCATGTCGAGCAAGACTTGGTTCGCCGAATCGATCTGCGGAAGGCGTACTTGGATCAGGCGCACGTTGGGCGGCAGGACGGCTTCGAGGTCGGCGAAAATTTTGGTCCAACTAACGGACTTTCGTTCAACCAGGGTGTTCAAAAGTAAGCTGCGTTCCAGGATGCTGGCGTTGGCAGGCTGGCGCAGAGTGGCGTCCAGGCGCGCCTGCTCGGTGGAAATGGCAGTCAGTTCCTGGTCGAGGTGAACCACACGCGCGCGGGTGTCGCCCATACGCGAGCGGCCGGCCACGATCAGGGACACCAAGACGGCGAACCCGAGCGCCAGCACAATCGCCCCGAAGGCAGTGGCGAAGAGTACGGGACGGTCCCGGCGGAAGGGGTCGCTCGCGAGATTGATGGGGATTCTCACGCTAGTTGCGCGCTCCTTCGAGGTAGCCGAGCAGGCCGGCGTTGAATGCTCCCGGCATGCCGAAACTGCTGCGCAGAGCTTCTTTTTCGAAGTGCAGACCGGACAGCGCGCCGGACGGGAATCCGCACAGCGTAAGTCTTTCGGGGGGCGCGGCCAGTTCGTCTTCGACGTAGGAGAATGTGGGCTGGAGCACCGCTAGAATCTGTTCTTCGGTAACTTTTTCGAGCGCTACGCAGCGGAACAATTTGAGAGTTTCGCCGCGCAGCACCATCACGGTGAGCGTTTTGCCGCTGAGTTTGGCGACTACGTTGACGGCATCGCCGCGGGTCGGGGGTGGACACAGGTGCAGCGCGGCCAGCGCCGAAGTAGTGACTTCGCCCGCGTGAAAATTCATGGCGCGAAACAGCGCCTCATAACGCGCGATGATTTCGAGCGCCACGATCACCGCCACAACTTCGATGGGCGCGCCTTTTTCGGCAGGCTGCGCGAAGTAGCTGACGGCGGCGGCGTCGATATCGAAGGGCAGAGTCTTTTTCAAGCGGAAACGGATGAGCGAGAGCTGCTCTTCGGGCGCCGACGGGAAGGCGTCGAAATCGAGAACGCTGACGCGCGCCGCAAAATCCGGCAGAATCAGCGCGGCGCGGCGGCGCTTGCGGGAATGATCCAGCGGCGCGATTTGCTTGAGCACGGCCGCGACCGCGTCGGCCTTATGAATGTTGTCTTCGACGGGAGAAACCACCAGTGTGCCGGGCTCGAAGGGCGCATAGCCGGGGTCGCCGGGAGGTTGCGCAAATGCGATACCCGCCTCCGAAAGCTCGAAGACGTAGTTCGGCGACGGGTCTTTCACCAGGCGCGAAATTTGATTCAGGATAGACACTAGACCTCTATGAACGTCACCTTGTTAATTTCTTTCAGCGTGGTGATGCCCGCGCGCGCTTTATCGAGCGCCGATTCGCGCAGGAACGTCATGCCTTCTTCGCGCGCCGCGCGGCGGATTTCAGAAGCCGGGCGGCGGTTGAGAATCATTTCGCGAATGCGCTCGGAGAGATCCAGCAATTCGTGGATGGCGCTGCGGCCGCGAAAGCCCGTGCCGCCGCATTCAAAGCAACCCGAGCCTTCATAGAACGTCACGTCGCCCCAATCAGCCAGATTCAAGCCGCTCTCGACCAGGTAAGCCTCGTCATATTTCACGGGCGCCTTGCAATGCGGGCAGATGACGCGCACCAGGCGCTGCGCCAGAATGCAGTTGAGCGCGGAGACGAAATTGTAAGCTTCGACGCCCATGTTGAGGAAGCGGCCCAGCACGTCCAAAACATTGTTGGCGTGAACCGTCGTGAATACAAGGTGTCCGGTGAGCGCGGCGTTGATAGCGATCTGCGCGGTTTCCTGGTCGCGGATTTCGCCCACCATGACTTTGTCGGGATCGTGGCGCAGGATGGAGCGCAGGCCGCGCGCGAAGGTCAGCCCCTTCTTTTCGTTCACGGGGATTTGCGTGATGCCTTTGATCTGATATTCGACGGGATCTTCGATGGTGATGATCTTGTCTTCGTCGTTCTTGATCTCGCTCAGCGCTGCGTAGAGCGTGGTGGTTTTACCGGAGCCGGTGGGTCCGGTGACCAGCACCATGCCGTAGGGCTCCTTGATATAGCGGCGGAATTTGACCAGGTCGCTTTCGGCGAAACCCACCACGTCGAGCGAGAGCTTGGCGAACTTCTCGCTCATGGATTCCTTGTCCAACACGCGCAATACGGCGTCTTCGCCGTAGATGGTGGGCATGATGGAGACGCGGAAATCGATCAGGCGATTCTTGTAGCGCACGCGGAAGCGGCCGTCCTGGGGAACACGGCGCTCGGCGATATCGAGCTCGCTCATGACCTTGATGCGCGAAATGATGGTGGAGTGCCAGTCCTTGGCGATCGGGGGCATGGCGTAATGCAGCACCCCGTCGATGCGGTACTTGATGGCCACTTCCTGGTCGCGGGTTTCGATGTGGATATCGCTGGCGCGCCGTTCGAGCGCGTTGAAGATAGTGGTGTCGACCAGCTTGATCACCGGCGCGATGTCGGAATCGCCCGCGGCCAAGCGGTCGATCGAAAGCGTTTCATCCGGATTGTCTTCGTCGCCGACGACGTCGAGAGCGAAGCCTTCAGTGACCTCTTCAAGCACGCGCTGCGATTGTTCGGTTTTCTTCAACAGATCGGAAATCTGCGATAACGTAGCCACGCGCACGCGCAGTTTCTTGCCCAGCAGCACGGCCAGCTCGTCGATCAGGTTGAGGTTGCGCGGATCGGCGATAGCGATTTCCAGGGTGCCGTTATCGGCCTGAATGGGCACGAAATTGTAGCGGAACATCAGATCGACCGGGATCGAGTGGAACAGGTCGTGGTCGATACGGGTTTCTTTAAGATCGACAAAGTCGTGGTAATAGCGCCCGGCCAGCGCGCGCGCCTTGGAGATTTCCTGCACCGGATCTTGCGGAAGAATTTGGTTGGTGGCTGCCATGTTTTAGTCTCAGGAGCGAATGGAGTCCGCCAAGGAAAAGATCGGCAGATATAGGGAAATCAGCACGAAGGCCACGAAAATTCCCATGATGATCATGATGACGGGCTCGATCAGGCTGAGCGCCGCCGTGACGCGAGTGGCTACATCCTCTTCATAAAACTCGGCTACGCTGCCGAGCATGGCAGGTAACGCGCCGGTCGACTCGCCTACCTCAATCATATCCAGCGACAGGCTGGGGAACACGCCGGTGATGCGCAGGGCGCCCGAGAGCGACTGCCCTTCGCGCACCAGTTTGGCGGCCTTTTGCAGGACTTTCTTCAGTACCTGGGTGCCCGAGCGAATCGGCGGAGGTGTCGAGCGCCTGCATCAGCGGGATGCCGCCGATCAGCAGTGTGCTCAGCACGCGCGAGAACTGCGCCACCTGATACTTCAGCCATACTTCGCCCAACACGGGCACTTTGAGCAGCGCACGGTCGAAGGCTTCCTTGCCCTTGGGCGTCTTCCCCCACGCCCGTAAAGCGATGGCCGCCGCAACCAGAATGACAAAGCCGAACAGCACATAGCCACGCGCCGTGGTGCCGATGGCGATCAGGATCAGCGTGGGCGTCGGCAACTGCGCTTGCATGCTGCTATAAAGCTCGGCGAAATTTGGCACCACATAAGTGATCAGGAACACGATCAGGCAGGTGACCAGCACGATCAGCAACGCCGGGTACATCAGCGACACCAGCAGTTTCTTGCGCACCGATAGCGACAGTTTTTGATAGGTAACGAAGCGCTCGATCACTTCGGCCAGCGATCCGCTGCGTTCGCCCGCCAACACGCTGGTGACGTAGATGGGCGGGAACACGCCTTGCTTCGCGAAGGCATCGGAGAGCAGCGCGCCGCTCTTCACTTCATCGCGCACGTTGCGGATGTGGCTTGAGAGTTTGGGGTCAGTCAAGCGTTCGGCCAGCAGATCCAGAGCGCGCAAGATGGGCAGACCGGCGCGGATCAGGGTGACGAACTGCTGGTTGAAAATAAGGAATTTTTCGAGGTTGAAACGCTTGCCGCTCGGGCGCAGACCGGACGCCAGACCGCCGATTTCCGAGCGCGGCTTGATGTTATAAACCAGGAAGCCCTGCTGCGTGTAGCGGTCGCGCAACTCCCGCTCGGAGGCGGCTTCAGCCACCTGCTGGTGGATTTCTCCGCGCGCGTCAGCGTATTTAAGGGACCACTCGGCCATACCGTAAGTTATTGAGGGCCAGTCGGTTAAACGGAAGACACCAATCCGCCGCTAGCCCTACAAAGAGATAGACGCGCGCGGGGCGCCGAACGTGCACCGCTTTTCCCTAACCGGCCCGTTCATCGAGCCAGACCTTGATGAGCGATTGATAGGGGACGTCACGACGGTTGGCTTCCACTTTGATCCGTTCCAGTAAGTCGACGGGTAGGCGTAAGGAGATCGACCTGGTAGATGGCCTCAAGTTCGGGAGGCGGGCGGGTTGCGCTTGCGACCAATCCAGATATTGGGTGGTGTCGTGGGTTTCCCAAAACTTTCGTTCGGCCGTCGTGGAGCGGAATTTGGGGACGGGCTTAAACGCTCTTTCATTTTGCGGCGGCTTTCGTGTAGATCAAAATATGCTGGCGCGGGAGGGTTTCGATTACCGGTCCTAATTTGAAGCCCTCGGCCTCCACTTCGGTTTTCGCTTCCGCGACGCTCATTTTGTGATCCGGCAGGATGGGGACCGCGGGGTCTTCCTTGCGGTATTCGAGTTGTACTAAACGGCCGTCGGGCTTGAGAGCGGAGCGGATGCCTTGCAGCATTTTTCGGGGCTGCGAGAACTCGTGGTACACGTCGACCAAAATGATCAGGTCGATTTGGCCGAGAGGAAGTTTGGGATCGGTCGCGCTACCCAGCACCGTTTCTACGTTGGTGAGCCCGGCTTTCGCAGCGTTGCCGCGCAGGAGGTGCAGCATTTCGGGCTGCAGATCGTTGGCGTACACTTTCCCCGTGGGGCCGACGCGCCGGGCCATGCGCAGCGCCACGTAACCGGTGCCGGCGCCGACTTCGCCAACCGTCATTCCGGGCTTCAGTCCGATGGCGTTGAGCGCGCCTTCCACGTTTTCTTCGGATTCGCGCTCCGGGCGCTCCAGCCAGTCCGCGCCGCCGACGCCCATCACTTGAGCGATGTGGCGGCCCGTGAGGGGATGCGTCGCTTGCCAAGCGGGCGCCAGCGCGGCTGCCGCTGCCAGCATGACTACGAGTGCGATTTGCCTTCCGTGGCGATTCCCGCTAGATTGTGGATTGAACATGCTTAAGCGCCCGACGCTGCCTTCATTATGCCTCTTGACGGTCGCGTTGGCCGCCGCACTGCCATTAGGTGGTTGCAAAAAAGACGAGTCGCAGCAGACCGATTTTCAGATGGGCGAGCGCGTGATCGCCGCGCCCTTGCTTTACAACGTGGTGCAAACGGTATGGCGCACGCAGCTCGGGAACCTGTTCAAAGTGCGTGTGCCGGACCACCGCTTCCTGCTGATTTCGCTTTCCGCCACCAACAACGGCGGCAAGCCGCTGTCGGTGCCTTTCTTCATGCTGGAAGGCTCCAACCGTGAAGAATATCGTGAGCTGCAAACCGGCGATGGCGTGGACAACTGGTTCGGCTTGCTGCGCGAAATCGCGCCCGGCGAAACCCGGCTCGGCAATATCGTTTTTGACGTACCCCTGGCCTCTTATCGCTTGCGTCTTACCAATGGCGGCGAGCCGGGATCGGAGAGACTTGTATGGGTAGATATCCCCTTGCGCATCGACACGGATACCGGCGCGACGACGCCATTACCCGGTCAGTAATCTGCTGGCTGCTGTTATTGCCGATGGCAGCGCCTGCCTTCGCGGCGCTTGCGGTGGATCGCATTGCGTTGCATCAGTTCGAAGACGGTCCGGTGCTGGGACCCAGCCACGCGTTTCTGCCTGGCGAAACCGTGTACTTCAGCTGCCGGTTGACCGGGTATGAGCTCGCGGGAAAAGCCGACGAGCAGCGCAGTGTGAAGCTTTCCTGGAAGATGCAGGTGACGGACCCGAAGGATGTTCCGCTGGTGAGCGAAGCCGGCGGCCAGATCGCCGAGCCGGTGGCGACGCAAGACAAGAACTGGTTCCCGAAGTTTCTGCAACAGTTTAAGATTCCGCCGTTTGCTCCCGGTGGCGCTTATCACATCAAGGTTACGGCGCGTGACGAAATCGCAAAAACCGAGTTGACGTCGCAACTGGATTTCCAGGTGCGCGGGCATTCCGTCGAGCCCAGCCCTACTTTGACTGCGCGCAATCTGCGCTTCGTAAAAGACGAAACCGACGGACCGCCGCTCGACCCGGCCGTGTATCATCCGGGCGAGACGATGTGGGCGCGCTTCGATATGACTGGCTATAAGTATGGCGATAAGAACCACTACTCGGTGGAATACGGACTGGCCATCTTGCGTGAATCGGGCGAGCAGGTGTTCGCGCAGCCGGCGGCCGCGGCCGATGCCAGCGAAGGGTTTTATCCGCAGCGTTACGTGCCGGGCGCGGTCAGCTTGAATCTGCAACCGGACGTTCCCGAGGGCAGCTACACGCTGGTGATCACCATGGAAGACAAGGTGGGCGGGCAGATGGCGGAAGCCCGCGCCGGGTTCCGCATCCAGAAATAATGCCCCGATCCGGGCCCGTGTTACACTGAAAATCGCAACATTCCTAGGAGTTTTCGCGTGGATCGTCAAACCCGTAAAGATCTTAAGACCGATAAGTTTGCCGAGGATGTCTTTGACATTTTCGAGTGGGCTTCCGTACATAAAGCCGAAGTGGCGCGCTATGGCGCGATTCTGCTCGCCGTGGTGCTGATCGTCGTGGGCGTCGTTTACTATAACCGGACGCAGGCTACCGCCCGCGAGGAAGCGCTTGCGAAGGCGCTGCGCATCGACGATGCCACCACCGCAGAAGCCGTCCAGCCCACCAATCTGCATTTCGACACCGAAGCCGAAAAGGACAAGGCCAAGATACAAGCGTTCACCGACCTTTCGGCCAAGTACAGCGGAACCCAGGAGGGCGCGGTGGCCGACATGTATCTGGGCAGCTACGCGGTCGACGCGGGGAACTTGGCCGAAGCCGAGAAGCGCTACAAAAGAGTTGTCGAAGACGGGCCCAAGGCCTACGCGGGTCTGGCGCGGCTTTCGCTCGCGCAGGTTTACGCTTCCGAGGGAAAAATGGCGGATGCAGAGAAAATATTGCGCGATGCCATTGCGAATCCGTCGTTGACGGTGTCGAAGGAGCACGCCACCATCGTGCTGGGCGAGTTGCTGGCGCAAAACAATCCGGCCGAGGCGCACAAGCTGATCGATCCGCTGCGCACCTCGCTGCGCGGAGCCATCAGCCGCACCGCAATCACGGACTCGGCGAACCTTCCGCCGCTACCTCCCACAGCCGCGCCGCCGGCTGCGAAGAAGTAATGACCGGCGCGAGGTGATCCTGCCCGGCGCGCTGGCCCATTTGCGGTTTCCGCTCGAACGCTCGCGGGGCCGCCGCTATCCGGAGCTGGCGCATCCTTATCGCAATCCTTTTCAGCGCGACCGCGATCGTGTGGTTCACGCGCGTGCGTTCCGGCGTCTCGAAAACAAAACGCAGGTTTTTACGGCGGGCGTTTCGGATCACTTTCGCAACCGGCTGACGCATACCATTGAGGTCTCGCAAATCGCGCGCACGATGGCTGGTGTTTTGGGCGTGGATGAAGACTTGACGGAAGCGCTGGCGCTGGCGCACGACATCGGCCACCCTCCGTTCGGCCACGCCGGCGAAGAGCAACTGGACCGTTTGATGCGCCGCTTCGGGGAGCGCTTCGATCACAATCTGCAAGCATTGCGCATCGTGGAATCATTTGAAAGCCGCTATGCGCGCTTCCCGGGGCTGAACCTGACGTTCGAAGTTCGCGAGGGGATCGCCAAGCACTCGCGCGATTTCGAGCGCGGGGAGTTTGCGGAGCTGGACGAGTATATGCCGGGGCTGCGTCCGCCGATCGAGGCGCAGTTGATCGATGCCTGCGATGAGATCGCTTACGACACGGCTGATCTGGATGACGGCTATCACGCGGGCCTGGTGACCATCGAAGGCGCTTGCCGCGCTTCCGATATGTTTCGAGAATTGGCCGAGGCTGCGGAGATGCAGTTCCCAGGGGCTCCAGAGCGGGTGCGCATGCATGAGGTGGTGCGGGGATTGATCGACTGGCTGGTTTCGGGGCTGCTGGAAGGGACCGTGGCGGCCTCCCAGGGATTGGCGGACGTAGAGGCGGTGCGGGCGCATCCCCAGCGGGTGGTGCGCTTCACTTCGCCTACGGCCGAGGGCGCGGCGCAATTGAAGCGCTTCTTGCGGGCCGAGGTCTATGAGTCCGAACAGTTGGTGCGGGAGCGGCAGCGGTCCGTGGCGCGGATCGAGCGGCTGTTCGAGGTCTTATTGGCACAGCCGGAATTGATGCCGGCGGCTTATCGGGAAGAGTCGTCCGGAGAAGCGCTGCAGCGGCAAGTGTGCGATTACATCGCTGGGATGACCGACGGGTTTTTTGAGCGTACCTGCGACCAGTTGGGCGTCTGATTAGGGACAGTACACTCAATCCCCAGGATGCCACTTAAGGGTCCCACGGGTTGGTTTGCAGGGGATTGAGTGTACTGTCCCTAATCGGTCAACCTTCTTGCCTGGTTTACGTTGTAATAGGTAGTGATGCGGAAGCTGTTGGCGGTATCGGCATTGGTCCTGTGCTTGGGGGCCCGCAGTCCCAAGCTTTCGAAGGACGAGCAGGTGATCCACGCGCTGAACCGTCTGACCTTCGGGCCGCGGCCGGGGGACGTCGAGACGGTTCGTAAAATGGGTGTGAAGAAGTGGATCGATCTGCAGCTTCACCCCGAGCGCATCGCGGAGAATCCTGAGCTGGCGCAGAGGCTGGCTCCGCTCGAATCGTTGCGGCTCTCGCAGGCCGACACGGAACGCAATTATCCCAATCCGCAAATGATCCGCGCGATTGCGGCCGGGCGGCAAGGGATGCCGGAGGACCCGGTGACGCGCGCGGCGGTCGAGCGGGTGGTGCGGCGCTTCAAAGTGAAGAAGGATACCGCGGATAGTGGGCCGCTGGAGCCGCAGGTTCCCCTCGACCAGTTGCTGAGTCGCGAGCAGATTCGCACGCTGCGCACGGGGACGGTCGAACAGAAGCGCGCCGTCATCGCTGCGATTCCTGAGGACCAGATGGACGATGTCGCAATCGCGCTGCCTCCGGGATTGCGCTTGCAACTGTTGCCCGCCGTCGAACCCACGCTGCGCCGCAAGCTGATGCTGTTGACGGCGCCGCAACAGCTGGTCGCGTTCGATTTGAGTGAAGGGAAGCTCTACCGCGCGATATTGAGCAACCGGCAGCTGGAGGAGCAACTGGTCGATTTCTGGTACAACCACTTCAACGTTTTCTTGGACAAGGGCGCCGACCGTTACCTAGTGCCGACTTATGAACGCGAGGCTATCCGTCCGCATGTGCTGGGTAAGTTCCGCGACCTGCTGGAGGCTACGGCCAAGAGTCCAGCGATGCTATTTTTCCTGGATAACTGGGAGAGCGTTGGTGCAACGGCGCCGCAGCGTGGGAATGCGAAGCGTCCGGTGCGCGGGCTGAACGAAAACTATGCGCGCGAGTTGATGGAGCTGCACACGCTGGGCGTCGACGGCGGCTATACGCAGAAAGATGTCACGGAAGTAGCGCGCTGTTTCACCGGCTGGACCATTCGCGCAGCCGCGCGAGGGCGGCGATTTCTTCTACAACGACCGCGTGCACGATAAGGGCGACGAAGATCGTGCTAGGCGTGACGATTCCGGCGGGCGGCGGTCAGCGAGGATGCGGAGAAAGTGCTGGATATTCTGGCGCGTCATCCGGCGACGGCGCGATTCATTTCGAAGAAAGTTGGCCCAGCGATTTGTGGCCGACGATCCGCCGCAAAAGCTGATCGACAAGATGGCCAAAACTTTCCGTGACAAGAACGGCGATATCCGCGAAGTGATGAAAACCATGCTGACGTCGGACGAATTCTTCTCGCAGGCGGCGTATCGCGCGAAAGTGAAAACGCCGTTCGAGATGATCGTCAGCGCGGTGCGCGCTACCGGGGCGCAAGTGGACTTCGCGTTTCCGCTGGCGAATCGGATCGCGCAACTGGGCGAGCCGCTCTACCGGAAACTCGAACCCACGGGATATTCGGACGCGAATAGCGAGTGGGTGAACTCGGCGGCTTTGCTGGCGCGCATGAATTTCGCGCTGTCGCTGGCGCAGAATAAAGTGCCGGGTTCGAAGCTGGACGCTTCACTCTTCAGCGGTGCGCCTGCGGATGTCGCGCGGCAGATCCTGTTTACGGACGCGAAGCCGGAGACGTTGGCGGCGATCGAAAAGCAGACGCAGGGTTCAAACAACGCGCCGGTCGTCGGGCTAATGCTGGGCTCGCCTGATTTTCAGAGGAGATGACGATGACCACTCGACGACTATTCCTCAAGAGCACTGGACTCGCCATGTTTGGCGTCGGCGCCGCGCCGCTGTGGCTGGCGCGCGCGGCGGATGCTCCCAGCGCTCGCAAAAAAGTTCTGGTCGCGGTGTTCCAGCGCGGCGCGGTGGATGGGTTGAACGTGGTGGTCCCGTTCGGCGAGAAAAGCTATTACGCGCTGCGCCCGACTATCGCGATTCCAGCGCCTAAAAGCGGCGCGGAATCGGCAGTCGACCTCGACGGGTTTTTCGGACTGCATCCGGCGTTAGCTCCCCTTAAGCCGATCTTCGACGCTAACAGATTGGCGATTGTGCATGCGGTGGGGTCGCCCGATCCGACGCGCTCGCACTTCGACGCGCAGGATTACATGGAATCGGGCACTCCAGGACGCAAAGCCACCACCGACGGCTGGCTGAACCGGGCGCTGCCCGCGCTGGGCGACGCGCACAAGTCGCCGGTGCGCGCGGTAAGCCTGGGCCCGTCGTTGTCGCGGACGGTGCGCGGCCACAACGATGCGGTGGCCATCAACAATCTGAACGAATTCAAAGTGCAGGAGGCCGGCGGGGCCGCCACGTTTGAAAGCATGTACGCATCGACGCTCGACACCATGTTGAACGGCACCGGGCGCGAGACTTTCGACGCCGTGAAGTTGATGCAGTCGATTCAGGCGCAGCCGTACACGCCGGCGAATGGCGCCAAGTATCCGGGCGGACGGCTGGGGCAATCGCTGATGCAGATCGCGCGGCTGATCAAGGCGGATGTGGGGCTCGAAGTGGCGTTCACCGATGTCGGCGGCTGGGACACGCACGTCAATGAAGTCGGGCAAACGCCCGGAGCGGGGCAGCTGGCGAACCTGCTGGGCAATTTCGGGCAGGCGTTGGCGGCCTTTTATCAAGACCTGGGAGACCGCATCGAAGATGTCGCCGTCGTCACCATGAGCGAATTCGGGCGCACCGCCAAAGAGAACGGCAACCGCGGCACCGACCACGGACACGCCAACGTTATGTTCGCTTTCGGCGGCGCAATCCGCGGCGGGAAGGTTTATGGCGAATGGCCGGGTCTGGCTCCGGAACAGCTCTATGAAAACCGCGACCTGGCGCTGACCACTGACTTCCGCGACGTGCTGGGTGAACTGGTAGTGAAACACCTGGGGAATGGCCAGCTAGCGGGTGTTTTCCCGGGCTACACCCAGGCGAAGTTCCGTGGATTGATCGCGGGCTAGAGGGCGTACGGGTATTCCGGTACTTTCACTTACTTAGTACCCTATACTAATGCCGGACTACGCCGATAGTCTCGACTAGTGGCAGTCGCTTTTTTACTTTTGGAAAGCTCTGGAAAGTTGACTTTCCAAAGTCCCGAATTATGGGTCTATCTTCTTGGCCTGTCGGTGCTTCTCGTAGTGGCCCTGCGCCGGGTTTTGGCCAGTCAGGACCCGCTCAAAGACGAAGTTTACCGGCGAACGGTGGCGGTCGAGCATGTCCAAAGCGGAGTCCTGTGGGTCGGCTCTGATGGGAAGGTCAGTTCAGTCAATGCCTCCTTTGCAAACACTTTAGGCGGCGAGCCCAAGAGCATTTGCGGGCACGATTGGTACGAGATCTTTGCCCCGCGCGACCGCAGCAAAATGGAGGAAGCCTACAGCCAAATGCTGCTGCTGGGCAAAGCCAACGTAGAGGTTCACGGGCGCCGGCTGGATGGGTCGTATTCGGCTCTGGAAGTGCTGATGGTGGCCATTCACGATCACAAGATGCGTTTCATCGGGCACCACTGCCTGATTTTGGATCGCACGCGCGAACGGGTCCTCGAAGCGCAGTTGGAAGAGCTTGCGAAGAAACTGGAACACCACAGCAGCGCGGCGCGGTAGGCTACGCTAGCATTGAAGAAATGCTACGTAACCGGTCGATTGTTCTATTCGCACTCTTCTCCACTAGCGCGTTTGCGCAATGGTTGAACTATTCCGTGCCGGGAACGCCGCGCACGCGCGACGGCAAGCCTAACTTGACGGCTCCGGCGCCGCGCGCTTTGGACGGCAAGCCGGATTTGTCCGGCGTGTGGCACGTGCAGCCCACGGGGATGGCGGAAATGAAGCGGCTGTTCGGAGAGCACGCCGATGCCACCGACGTGCCGGGCATGGAGCTGGATACCATTTCCAAATACGGCGTCAATATCCTGCAGGACTTCAAGCCCGAGGAAGCGCCGCTGCGGCCCGAGGCTGTTCAAATTCTCCGCGGACGCAAGATAGGCGACTTTCCCGCGACGCACTGCTTGCCGCAAGGCATTCCGCTCGGCACGATGCTTTCTGAGCCGGTGAAGATCGTGCAGTCGCCCAAGCTGATTGCGATCCTGTACGAAGCGGACGACAAGCATCGTCAGATTTATACGGACGGCCGCGTGCTTCCCAAGGAATTCGACCAGCCGGCGTGGATGGGCTACTCGGTGGGGCGCTGGGACCGCGACACGCTGGTAGTTGAAACCGCCGGATTCAACGACAAAACCTGGCTGGACATTATGGGGCATCCGCACAGTGAAGCGTTGCGCGTGGTGGAGCGCTATCACCGCCGCGATTTCGGGCACATGGACGTCGAAATGACTTTCGACGATCCCAAGATGTACACCAAGCCGTTCACCATCAAGGTCACCAATGAGCTGTGGGCCGACTCCGATATTTTCGAGTTTTTCTGCAACGAGAATGAGAAGGACCGGGCCCATCTGGGGCAATAGCAGGAGTATAGTGAAGGCATGCGCCGGTCAGGTGCCCAAGGCGACGAATCCCTTCGTTGTTCCTTCTGCCACAAAGCTCAGCACGGTGTTTCCAAACTGATCTCGAGTCCCAGCGATTATCCGAAAGCTTATATTTGCGACGAATGCATCCTCGTTTGCGCCAGCATTCTCGAAGATGATGGTCCGCAACCGGAGCCCATTGACAGCGAGCCACAAGGTGAGCGGAATCCCTTGCTCGATCATCCATTGGCTTCAGAGTTTCTAACAGCGGTCGAGCGCTGGATCGGTGAGGAATCTATGGGCGCCGGTGGCGCGAAAGAATTTGCTGAAATGCGAAGCATGGCGATACGCCTGATTGCCGGCCAGGCGGCCCGCGCGTCCAAGCGCTGAAATCATGCTAAACTAGCCAAAGCTAAACAGTAGCAGGAGTGTCTCCAGATGGCGAAAGTGTGTGATGTTTGCGGGCGCGGCCCCCAGTTCGGTAACCGGGTGAGCCATGCTCACAATTTGACGAAGCGGCGCTGGAATATCAATCTGCAGCCGGTGCATGCGATGGTGAAGGGCGCTCCCAAGCGCATTCGCGTGTGCACGTCTTGCATTAAGAACGGCAAAGTCGAAAAAGCGGCTTAAAGTTTCGTTCCTTCTTTTTCCAGTTCCAGCAGGATTCGTTTGCGCCACAGGCCGCCGCCGTATCCGCCCAGGTCTCCGTTTTGATTCACGACGCGATGGCAGGGGATCAGGATCGCGATGCGGTTCATGCCGTTGGCGCGGCCTACGGCGCGCGAGGCTCCGGGCTGTTCCAAGGTGCGCGCTAAGTCTTGATACGAGCGCGTCTCGGCGTAGGGGATCGCTAGCAGTTGGTTCCACACTCGCTGTTCGAATTCCGTGCCTGGGTAGATCAGCGGCACTGTGAATTCACGGCGCGTGCCGGCGAAGTATTCGGCGAGCTCAGCGCGTAGTTGCTGCAAGTGATCGCTGTCGCCGGGGACCATGGGGATTGCGAAGCGGCGGCGGATGCGGTCGAACTGCGCTTCGAGCATGCGGCGATCGCTGAATTCCAGCAGGCAGATTCCTTCTGAAGACGCTCCGGCCACCATGGGGCCGATCGGCGTTTCGATCCAAGCCAAGCGGATGCAGTCGCCGTTTTCGATTTGACCCGGGGGCTTGCCGAACAGGCGCGCGAAGGCGGTGCGGAAGCCGCTGTGCGAATCGAAGCCGGAGTCGAAGACAGCGTCGTCGATGGCGCTGCCTTCGCGGATGCTGACGAATGCTTGGCCGAGTCGACGGGCGCGGCAGTAGGCTTGGAAAGTCATGCCGAATTCGCGCAAAAAATAGCGGCGGACGCGGGCGGCTTCGAGTCCCATGTCGCGCAGGCTCGATTCGCGGATGCGTGCACCGCCGTTTTGATCGACGGCCGCGAGCAGGCTGCGCACCCACTCGGGCGCGGCGGATTCCGTGGGGCGGCAGCGCTTGCAGGGGCGGTAGCCGGCGAACACCGCGTCTTTGACGGTGGCGAAGAACTCGATGTTTTTGGGAAGCGGCTTGCGCGCCGGGCAGGCGGGCAGGCAGAAGATGCCGGTGGTGCGGACGGCGGTGAAGAACAGTCCGTTATAGGTGGAGTCGGAGGCGAGGAAGGCGCGCTCCATTTCGGCGCGCGGCGGTAACAGGGGTTGTGCGGTCATGGCAGTTGCTTGCATGAGAGCAGTGTAGGGTTTCTTCGAAAATTTCCTCCACCGAAAAACCGACGTCGTATTTATACTGACAGACTTTATTCTACGCGCCAGGGTGAGCGGCCGGGCCATTTGCGGAGCGCTTCGCTGGCCCAGGCCGGAGTCTTATCGGTATGGCAGGTGTTGCAGGCGTTGGGCACTTTATCCTGCGTGGTCGCCGACGGCGGGATGAACTTGAAGGTGTGAGCGCGCACGTTCACGTCGGCAAGTTGGGTTTCGATTTTCGGCATGTGGCAGTTCACGCATTCGTTGCCGGCGCTGCCGGCCGCGTGCTGCGTGTGCGCTTCGATCGTCGGCGCGTGCGGGCCGTTGGGCGAACTGGGTCCGTGGCACTGGAGGCACATCACGCTCGCGGGCTTCAGGAATTGAGCGTTATTGTCGGTGCCGTGCACGTCGTGGCAGGAGAAACACGTGACGCCGTGCGAGTACATGGCGCTCTGCACGAAGTCGTTCCCTTGCATGCGGTTCTTGTGCGCGGTGCCGTCGGCGAAATGGGTGAAGGTGGTTTCGCCGATTTTGTGTTCTTCGAGCTGCCAGAAGTCGCGCAGGTTCTTGCCGGGTTCGTAGCCGACGGGCCAATCGTAATACACGCCGTTGATGGGCTTCTGCAGGGGCTGGCCTTGCGAGTGGCATTGGATGCAGGTGTCGGTGGCGGCTACGGTATCGAGGCGCGCGGGATTGACGATGGTCGCGCGTGTGGGCTTCGCGACGTGGTCGCTGCCGGGGCCGTGGCAGCGCTCGCAGCCGACGTTCCATTCGGTGACGGCGTGGGTTTGCGAGGTTGTAATTCACGGAATGGCAGCCGTCGCAGAGCGGTCCCGTGGGGCGCTTCATGTTGTCGGCGGGGTAGTGGGGCACCCACCAGTCGGTGTTATTGGCGACGAAATAATTGCGCCAGATCTGATGCGTGATGTCCCACTGCGCGCCGAGCGGGAAATAATCGTTGCCGACTTTGGTGAAGTAGCGCTGCTTCCAGATGCTGCCGTAGACCAGCGCGATGTCTTCCTTCTTGAACTTGACCAGCGGGTCGGGCTTGGTCAGGTCGGGCAGGATGGCTTCGGGATGCTCTTTGGGATCGCGCACGACGTTCGCCATCGGGGTCTTCTGCCAGCGCGCGTAGATAGCGGAGTGGCAGGTTTTGCAGGCGGCGGATCCGACGTAAGTGGGCGCGGCGGAGAGCAGTCGCGGCGAAAACACGGCACACAAGCAGAGCAGCTTTCGCATTGCATTTGCACCCGTCTGAACTATTTTAGCTTGGTAAGCCGGGTGGGTTGGGATTGTTCGCAGGCGATGGAATCGGTGACGCCGGAAGCGATGCCGGCGCAGGCATTCGAGATCGCGGTGCGTGTGGCGAAGGCTTCGGTGGATCCGGATGCGGTGCGGCAATTGGTTTGGCCGTTGAAAGTCATGCAGGCTTCGTAGCGATGGCTGGCGAGATTCATGCTGGAGTAAACGATCACGCCCAGAATTACCAGGACAATGACGATGCCGACCAGGACTGGTTTCTTCACCGGGTCACCACCGCCGTTTCGGTGAAGAACGATCCCATCTTGCGGAATTTATCGTAGCGGTCGTCGATGAGCTGCTTCGGCGTCATCCCGGAAAGTTCGGCGAGGGCGGCGCGCAAGGTGGTGCGGACGGCTTCGGCGGCGGCGTCGGGATCGGTGTGGGCTCCTTCACCGGGTTCGGGAATGATGCCGTCGATCAGGCCTAAGTTGAGAAGATCGGGTGCCGTGATTTTTAAAGCGGCGGCGGCTTCGGGGGCGCGGGCGGAGTCGCGATAGATAATGGCGGCGCAGCTTTCCGGCGAAATCACGCTGTACCAGGCGTTCTGCAACATGTAAATGCGATTGCCGACGGCGACGCCCAGCGCGCCTCCGCTGCCGCCTTCGCCGATCACGATTACGATCACGGGCACGCCGAGGCGCGACATTTCGCGCAGGTTGTAAGCGATGGCTTCGGCTTGGCCGCGCTCTTCGGCGTCGAGTCCGGGATAGGCGCCCAAGGTGTCGATCAAAGAAATAATGGGGCGCCCGAATTTCGCCGCGAGCTCCATCGCGCGCAGGGCTTTGCGGTAGCCTTCGGGCTTGGGCATGCCCCAGTTGCGGAATACTTTCTGCTTGGTGTCGCGGCCCTTTTGCTGGGCGATCACCATGACCGGGCGCTCTTCGAACCAGCCCATGCCGGTGACCATGGCGTGATCGTCGGCGAAGAAACGGTCGCCGTGGATCTCGTGGAAATCCGTGAACAGGCGCTGGATGTAATCGAGCGAATGCGGGCGCTTGGGGTGGCGCGCTAGCTGTACGCGATCCCAACTGGGATTACTGGGCCTGGGAGTTTGGGAGTCAGCCATTTCAGACATTAACGACAGCGACGGCCGCGTCAGTTAGCCAGGACTTCCATCGCTTCGCTTCCGCACAGGCGGGAGACTTCGGCGCAGAATTCCTTGTCCGGCCGTACCTTGACGGTCACATCCAGGATAACCGAGAAGTCGCGGGGTTTTTCGAGGCGCAGGCGGACTTCGGTTTCGCCGGGCTTGGCTTGGAACAGGGTCTGGAGCGCGGCGGCGCAGTCGGCGGACGCGACGCCGTTCACCGGGACCTTGATCGAGATCAACGACGGGTGGTTGACGCGGGCGACTTCCAGCGGCACGATCTCCTGCACGGAAATCTTGGGCGGGGCGTTTTCTTCCGGCAGCACCAGGCCGCGGATGAGCACGGCTTTGTCTTCGTTGAGCGACGGGTTGAGGCGCTCGTATTGCGTCGAGAACAGCAGGGCTTCGATGGAGCCTTCCAGGTCTTCGATCTGCATCGCGGCCCAGGGTTTGCCTTCGCGGGTGCGCTTGCGGACGATCGCGGTGAGAATGCCGCACAGGGCCACTTCTGTTCCCTTCGTGAGGCCTTCCAGATTCGACGTGGTGTGCGTGGCGAGTTCGGCGGCCTTGTCCTTGTATTGATCGAGCGGATGGCCGGTGATGTAGAAGCCCAGCATCTCTTTTTCGCTGGTGAGTTTTTCGGGGCCGGTCCAGTCGGGGACTTTGGGCAGCGGGTGCTCGGCGGCGGGCTGCTCGGCGGTGAGCATGGCGAAGAGGCCCGATTGGCCGCTGGCGCGATCCTTCCACACGCGCGTGCCGTTTTCCATGGCGCTATCGATCACGGCCATGAGCTGCGCGCGGGTGCCTTCGAGCGTATCCATGGCGCCCGCCTTGATGAA
This sequence comes from Bryobacterales bacterium, assembly GCA_963760575.1. GTDB lineage: Bacteria > Acidobacteriota > Terriglobia > Bryobacterales > Bryobacteraceae > Palsa-187. The sequence continues at coordinate 85,146 of CAVXEM010000059.1, read as the reverse complement.
GCTTTCGATCATGCGGCGGTTGACGGCGCCGAGATCGACGCGCTCGCAGAAATCGTAGAGCGAGGTGAACGGGCCCGCTTCGGTGCGCGCTTTCGCGATCGACTCGACGGCGTTCGCGCCCACGTTCTTGATCGCGCCGAGGCCGAAGCGGATGCCTTCGTCGGGTCCGGAAACGACGGGCGTGAAATCGAGATCGGAGGAATTGACGTCGGGCGGAAGCACGCGGATGCGCATTTCGCGGCACTCGTTGATGTACTTGACCACCTTCGCGGTGTTGCCGGTTTCAGAGGTCAGCAGGGCGGACATGAACTCGATGGGATAGTGCGCTTTGAGATAGCCGGTGACGCACGCCAGGTACGCGTAGGCGGCCGAGTGCGACTTGTTGAAGCCGTAGCCGGCGAACTTCTCCATCTGATCGAAAATTCGCTCGGCCTTTTTGGGCGGGTGGCCGTTCTTCTTGGCGCCGGCGACGAACAACTCGCGGTGCTTGGCCATCTCCTCGACCTTCTTCTTGCCCATGGCGCGGCGCAGCAGGTCGGCGTCGCCCAGCGAATAGCCGGCGATGCGGTTGGAGATCTGCATCACCTGCTCCTGATAAACCATGACGCCGTAGGTTTCTTCGAGAATCTCTTTCAGCTCCGGCACGTCGTAGACGACTTCCTTGCGGCCGTGTTTGCGATCGACGAAGTCGTCGATCATGTCCATGGGGCCGGGGCGGTAGAGCGCGTTGAGGGCGATCAGGTCTTCGACGCGGTCGGGCTTATAGCGGCGCAGGACATCGCGCATCCCCGGCGATTCAAACTGGAACACGCCGCTGGTGAGCGCCTTGCTGAAAATCTGCGCGTAGGTGTGCGGATCGTCCATCGGGATTTCTTCCACCGTCAGCTTGACGCCGCGATGGCGCTCGATCAGCTTGAGGGCGTCCGCGATGATGGTGAGCGTGGTCAGGCCCAGGAAATCCATCTTGAGGAGCGACAGTTTTTCCAGGCCGTTCATGTCGTACTGCGTGACAATTTCGTCTTTGTTGGTCTTGTAGAGCGGGACGATCTCGCGCAGCGGCAGCGGTGAAATCACTACGCCCGCGGCGTGGACGCTGGCGTTGCGCGCCATGCCCTCCAGGCGCTCGGCTACTTCCAAAACCTCTTTTACTTTGGGATCGGTGCGGGCCAGCGCATCGAGCTGCGGCTCCATTTGGCGCGCCTGCTTCAACTTGATGTTGAGCGGCATGGTCGGGATCAGCTTGGTGATGCGGTCGACTTCGCCGAAGCCCATGTCGAGCACGCGTCCTACGTCTTTGATGGCCGCGCGCGCGCCCATGGTGCCGAAGGTGATGATCTGGGCGACTTGCTCGCGCCCGTATTTTTCGGTGACGTACTGGATCACTTCGCCGCGCCCGCGCGTGCAGAAATCGATGTCGATATCGGGCATGGAGATGCGCTCGGGATTCAGGAAACGCTCGAACAGCAGGCCGTAGGCGAGCGGATCGATGTCGGTGATCTCCATGGCGTAACTGACTAAGCTACCGGCGGCCGAACCGCGGCCGGGGCCCACGGGAATGTTGCGCTGCTTGGCGAAGCGGATGAAATCCCAGACGATCAGGAAGTAGCCGGAGAACTTCATCGACTGGATCATCTTGATTTCGCGATCCAGGCGTTCGGCGTATTCGGCGAGATCGTGCTTCAGATTGCCTTGCGCGGCGAGGGCTTCCAGGCGTCCGCGGCGTTTTTCGAAACCCTGGCGCGCTACGTATTCGAAGAAGCTGTCGGTGGTGTGGTCCTGCGGAATCGGAAAGCGGGGGAAGGGCTCGGCTACCTTTTCGAGTTTGAGCTGGCAGCGCTGGGCGATGTCGTAGGTGCGGTCGAGCGCGTGCTCGACCTCGCCGAACAGCGTCATCATCTCTTCGCGGGTCTTGATGTAGAACGCTTCCTGCTCGAAGCGCATGCGGTTCAGATCCGACATCGACTTGCCGGTTTGAATGCACAGCAGGATTTCGTGCGCGCGGGCGTCGGTCTTGCGCAGGTAGTGCGAATCGTTGGTGGCGACGAGCGGAATGCCGGTGTCGGACGCCAAGCGATGCACCAGAGGCATGACTTTGGCGTCGGGCTCCAGGCCGTGATCCTGCAATTCCAGGAAGAAATTCTTGGGACCGAACAGGTCCGTGTATTCGTAGGCGATGCGGCGCGCGTCTTCGTAGCGGTCCTGCAACAAAGTTTCGTTGATGTCGCCGCGCAGGCACGCGGAGAGCGCGATCAGGCCTTTGGAGTGGCGCGAGAGCAGGTCCTTATCGATGCGCGGCTTGTAGTAAAAGCCGTCGAGGTAGCCGGTGGAAACCAGTTGAATGAGGTTGCGGTAGCCTTCCTGGTTTTCGCACAGCAGCACCAGGTGGTTGTAGCGGTTGGATTCGCTGCGCACGCCGATGCCCTGCTGGGCGACGTAAACTTCGCAGCCGATCACCGGATGCACGCCGTTTTCCTTGGCCTGGTTATAGAATTCGACGGCGCCGAACAGGTTGCCATGATCGGTCATGGCGACGGCGGGCATTTTCTGCTCGGCCACCATCTTCATAAGCTGCGAGATCTCGCAGGCTCCATCGAGCAGCGAGTAGTCGGTGTGGCAGTGAAGATGAACGAACGGGTTCGCCATACGTTATAAAACCCGGGGGAGACCTTTAGTATAGCGTGCCGTCCCCTTATCCGATCGTTCTTCGTGAATCGATCCACTTCGCCGCGAAAAAGATGAGAAGGAGAATGACGAATACGTCGGGATCTAGGGGGTCGAGGAACTCAAGGAGCCAATCGATCCTGTCCCAGGACCCTGGCTTAGACTCACTGAATCTAAACCGGGCCTCCCAATCCTTTTCCATTCGAGTTGTAATACGCGGAATGATGGAAATTCGTTCCCAAAAATTCATCCTAAAATCCATCATGGACTTAGTCTATGGACTAAGTTAGACTTAAATATATGGCCGTGACCGTCAACATCCATGAAGCGAAGACGCATTTCTCTAAGCTCCTGGCTCAAGTGAGCGCCGGGGAGGAAATCATCATCGCGAAGGCCGGAAAGCCGGTGGCGCGTCTAGCAGGCTGCTGAAAATCTCCTCCCGGAAGTACCCAAAAGGCGAATAAAATCGTCTTGTGTATATGCGCGGAGAAGACCAGCAACAGCACGAGCTATTCGGATACGGATCGTTGGAGGAGCGGGTGCCGCAAGATCATCCGCTCCGCCCGATCCGGGCGATGGTGGATGAAGCATTGAGGGCCATGGACGGGCGCTTCGAGGAGATCTATCCGGAAGACGGCAGGAAGTCGATTCCGCCGGAGCGGTTGCTGCGTGCCTTGCTGTTGCAGATGCTGTATTCGATTCGCAGCGAGCGGATGCTGATGGAGCAGATGGAGTACAACCTGCTGTACCGGTGGTTTGTTGGGTTGTCGATGAACGAAGAAGTGTGGCATCCGACGGTGTTCACCAAGAACCGGGACCGGCTGCTGGAAGGCGAGATCGCCGAGGAGTTCTTCCGCGTGGTGCTGCGGCAAGCGCGGCGCAAGAAGTTGTTATCGGACGAGCACTTCACGGTGGACGGGACGCTGATCGAAGCTTGGGCGGGGCAGAAGAGTTTCCAGCTCAAAGATGATGACGACATCTTGAAGCCGCCGCCTCCGCCGGACCCAGGCAGCAATCCGGCCATCGATTACCGCAAGCAGAAGCGTTCCAACGACACCCATCAATCCAAGACCGATCCGCTGGCGCGTCTGTACAAGAAGGCCAAAGGCGCGGAAGCAAAGCTGGCGTATCTGGGACATATCCTTACAGAGAATCGCAACGGACTGGTAGTGAACACGCGCGTGACGCTGGCCACGGGCACGGCCGAGCGCGCTGCGGCGATCGAGATGGCGGAAGAGATTCCCGGCGGGAGTAAGCGCGTGACGCTGGGCGCGGATCGAGCTTACGACACCGCGCACTTCGTGGAGCAGATGAAAGAGTTCCGGGTCACACCGCATGTGGCGCAGAACGACACCAACCGGCGTAGCGCCATCGATGGGCGGACCACGAGTCAGCCGGGATATGCGATCAGCCAACGAAAACGAAAACGGGTCGAGGAAGTCTTCGGCTGGATGAAAACCATCGCCTTGCAACGCAAGACGCGGTTCCGGGGCCCGGACAAAGTCGGATGGATGTTCACCTTCGCCGCGACGGCTTACAATCTGGTTCGGATGCGCAATCTCATGGCGCAGCCTGCCTAAATTACCGTCGGCAGCGGATTCACGGCCACTTCGCGGCCGCGAATGCACTCGCCGACGCTTCACTCCTCGCGCCAACCCTGCTCGTGAGCCTTCAAAAATGGTCTCCGGGAAATCCCAAGGCTACTTTTCAGCAGCCTGTTAGGGCCGATTCAACCGAAGGCGACGAAGAAGCGCGTTCCCGGAATCGACAAAGGGAGGATTTGGATGTCGGACGACTTCGATGTCATGTCTGAGCGCGAGCTCGACGGTTGGTATCGGGTGGACAGCCGGCTTAAGTGAGAATCTTGCTCGATACACACACATTCCTGTGGTGGAACGAGGCCAGTCCGCGGCTCTCAAAGAAAGCGCTGGTTTTGTTGGCCGATCCCGCCAATACTCTGCTGGTGAGCGTCGTGAGCGCTTGGGAATTGGTCCTGAAAACCCAGACCGGGAAGCTGCGCTTACCGGAAGTGCCCAGTGTCTATGTGCCGACGCGCATGGCGCATTATGCGTTGGAAGCGCTGCCGGTTACGCTGGCGCATGTGTTGGCAGCGGAGTCCCTGCTGTTTCATCATCGCGATCCGTTTGACCGGCTCCTGATCGCTCAAGCGACTATCGAAGGAATACCGATTGTGACGGCCGATCCGGAGTTCCGGCGCTATAAAATCAAAGTCGCGTGGTAACGAGGTTAGTCGACGTTGTGAACTTGAGCGGCGATCCAGGGGGAGAGCGCCAGCACCACCATCCCTATCGAAAGCAATCCGCCGCGGCCGAGATCGTAGTCGGCGAGCAGCGCGGCCCAGGAGCGGCCCAGCGCGTGGCCCAAGCCGAATTCGAAGGCTAACGTGAGAACCAGCCACAGAGCTCCGATGGTCAGCAGGGCGCGTTCGGAGGTGGGGTGGATCCAGCCGATCAGTAGAATCGCAATCGCCAGAATCAGCGCGGAGCCGATCAGCACGCCGATTTGACTTGCGCCCACTGCTCCGATGACGGGAACCAGGAAGCGATTTCGCAGCACGCCGTGAATGGTTTCGATGGCCATCATCAGCAGCCACACCAGCAGCGCGCGTCCGATCATCAATAGCGCGCCAATTTCGTGACCCGGCCGCCGCTGCGATAGATGGAAAGTACGCCGTTGGTGATGTCGAAGGTGCCGTCGAGTCCGCCACGTCCGCCGAAGGTCGCCACCAATCTTCCGTTGGTCACGGAATAATGGCCGCTTTCGGTGGTGAACAGAATCAGCAGCAGGGATTTGCCGGCCGGATAGAAGAACATCTCTTCGGGCATTTTCCGGCCGTCCATTTCGCGGGAGCCCAGCCATTCGCCGAGCAGAGGGTCGCGCGCGTCCGAGGCCGTGCCTTGGCGTTGATATTCGTCTACGTGGCCTTGCGTGGTCAGGCGCATCATGCGGTCACTCGACCAGCTCAGCGTAAACTTGGTCTCGGGTCCGTTGGTGGTTCCGGGCGGAAAGATCACTTGATCGCCTTCCACTCTGTAGGGCATGTCGACGATGGCTCCGGGGCTGAACTCTACCGTGCCGTCGGCCTGAAAATAGTAGACGGCCTCCGATGCCGCCTTTGGAGGTTTCGACCGATCGCCAGCGGCCGAGCAAGTCGGCGGGCTGCTGAGCCATCGCCAGCTGCAGCGCCGTAGACACAACCAGCAAGAGCTTCTTCATACCCGGACAATCGGCGGGACGTCTCCATCAGTTTACGCCCTGTTGTACACTGGAGGTGTCAGTGGAGGTGGGTCTTCTCGAGTAGCCTGCTCCGTACCACAGGCGACTGGCTGTCTACGCCTGATAGCATGCTCCGCGCCGCGGGGAGGGGATTTCGCGGCCTTGCTGAGCTGGCGTTCCCTCTGGTTTTTCCCGATGAGTGCCGCGTTTGCGGCGAAGCTCTGTCCGGCGTTTCGCGGGTTCCGGTGTGCGGGCGGTGCCTGAGCGATCCGCAGCCGCTCGCGGCCGAGTTTTTCTGCGTCGCCTGCCGCACTCCCTTCCTGAATCGCTTCCCTCTGGATGAAAGCGGACGCTGCCCGCTGTGCCGGCTGGGGCTGACGGGGTTCGACGCGGTGTATTCGTACGGGTCGTACGAAGGCTCGCTACGCAAGCTGATTCATCTTTTCAAGTACGACAAGATTTATACCTTGGCGCGGCCGCTGGCGGGATTTCTGGCGCGCGTGCTGCCGCGCGAGGAGCGCTTCGATTTGATCGTGCCGATGCCGCTGCACTGGCGGCGGCGCTGGGAGCGCGGGTTCAATCAATCCGAGATGCTGGCGCAGGAGATCGCGAAGAAGTGGAATGTGCCGCTGCGGCGGGCGGTCCGGCGCGTGAAGGCGACGGCGCCGCAGGCGGGATTGACCAACGCTAAGCGCAGGTCTAACGTCGGCGGGGCGTTTGCCGTCAAAAGAAATGTGCGGTTCGACGGCGCGCGCGTGTTGCTGGTGGACGATGTGTTGACCACCGGCTCGACCGCGGCGGCGTGCGCGCGAGTGTTGAAGCGGGCCGGAGCGGCGCACGTGGCGCTGCTGGCGCTGGCGCGAACCGACCGGCGGCTGGCGCTTTCAAGTTTCGAGATGACCATGAATGCGGAAGCAGGGGGCACAACGTGATTGCAAACCATCACCAGGAACGCTTGCATCGACCGGTCCTGGTACTGAACTCTAGTTACGAACCGATCAACGTGTGCGCGGCGCGGCGCGCGTTGGTGCTGGTGCTGAAGGGCGTGGCGTCGACCGAGGAACACTCGAGCTCGCACGTGCATTCGGCGCGGCAGGCGGTGCCTGTCCCGAGCGTCATTCGCTTGCTCGAATACCGGCGCATTCCCATGCAGGCGCGGTCGCTGTCGCGCAAGAACATTTTGATGCGCGACCGCTATACGTGCCAGTACTGCCACAAGACTTTCAATACGAATGAGCTGACGCTCGACCATGTGATCCCGCGGTCGCGCGCGGGCGAGACTACCTGGGAAAACCTGGTGGCCTGCTGCCACGCTTGTAATAATCGCAAGGGGAGCCGCACGCCGGATGAAGCAGGCATGCGTTTGGCGCGCACGCCGCGGCCGTTTAGTTTGCATACTAGCCGGCACTTGATGCGGTTGCTCGGCAAGAGCGACGATCAGTGGCGCAAGTATCTGTTCTATTGAGCGTCCGCCTGCTGCGCGCTCGGTTCCGTGGTCCCGGAACCGCGACTGAAAGGAGCGGCCCCGCTATTTCCGGCAAGTGAAGACGAGCGCCGGAGGCAGATTCAGGATCACGCGGCCGACGCTCACTTCACCGAAAAACCTGCGTAAGAACCGGGCCTCATTAAATCCGCCCAGCTTGAGCTTCGCGATTTCGAAGTGGCCGGCGTATTGATATTGCGTCATGGTGCCGTGGGAGGCCAGGCAGGCTCCGATCTGGCGCATGATGAACATGCGGGCGCGGTGTTCCATGCCGGTTAGGCCTAGTGAAGAAACGACTGCATCGACGGCGCCGACATTGAGCGGCGTCAGGAGGGAAAGCAAGTCGGTGGCGCTGCCGTGGAGAGGGATCAGGCGAGGATCGTTGCAGGTGGCGTTCAGGTGATCGATGAAGATCGGATTGATATCGATGGCGAAGAGTTTCGCGTCGGGGCGCAGGCGCTTTAGGATTTCGTTGGTGACGGCGCCGGTGCCGGGTCCTAATTCGACGACGGTGCGGGCGCGCCGGAAATCGATGGGGCGCGTTAAGGCGTTCGCCAGATAGCGCGAACTGGGAAACATCGATGCTGTGGGCCCCAGGGAACGCATCGACTCCTGGAAAAATAAACGATACGCGTTGGGGATGTCGGGGTTCGATTCGCGCGCGGTGTGCCCGGATCGGGTCAGGACCCGGTGCTTCATGCTGGCAAAATTCAGCTCGTTCAAAATGGCCTCTTTCGGTCTTGGCTCTTTCGATTCTTACAAGGATTCGCTGCCTACCAGTGCGTCTGCTGCCCGTTCCGGCGCGCGTTCGGGGGTGCCGCCGGTTTGCTCGGGTATTTCGATGCCGGTGCTGGTGCCTTCTCCCAACCGGCTATCGATCCACATTTTATAATCATCGCCGAATAAAACCTTCAGGCGCTCGTTCACGTTGCTGACGCCGATGCCTTGCTCGAACAGGCGCGCCAGTTTTTCTTCCGGGATGCCAACGCCGTCGTCTTCCACTATGATTTGCAGGCGGCCATCGATCAGGCGGCTCCGCACGCGGATGGTACCGCCGTCGATCTTGCTCGAAAGCCCGTGGCGGATGCTGTTTTCGACTAGCGGCTGCAGCAGCATGCTGGGCACTAACATGTCCAGCGTAGCCGGATCGATTTCACGCACGAAACATAGTTTGTCGCCGAAGCGCACCACTTCGATGGCGAGGTAAGCATCTATAAAAGATAGCTCCTCGCGGAGCGGTGTTAGGTTTTCTTGCTGGCGAAGCAGGCGGCGGAGGATCTTCGAGAGTTTGTACACAACTTGGCGCGCTTCTTCCGGGTTCTGGCGAATCAAGGAGGCGACGGAGTTGAGCGTGTTGAACAGAGAAGTGCGGATTGATCTGGCGGCTGAGAGCGGCCAAGCGGGCTTCGTTGAGGCTGAGTTGCTGCAGTTCCAGTTTGCGCTCGTAGCGTTTGCTGTTCCAGATCTTGATCGGCACCATGACGGACAAAAGCGTGGTGGCGTAGACGGCGACCACCAGAGCGGGGCCTTCGCCGGTCCATTTTTCCTGCAGCGCGAAGACGCGGCCGGGGAAATGTTTCGCCATGGTGGCCCGCAGGAACTCGGCTACCAGAATCATCATGACGCACACCAGGCTGAAGGCGGCGGGGCGCAGGTCGCGTTTGCGCAACAGGCGGAAGAGGGCTTGATCGGGGAAGGTGAGTTTCCAGATGGCTTCTTTGTCGGGTCCGACGTCGCGGATCAGGCCGCCCAGCACGCCGGCGGCGGCGAATAGGACCATCGACATCAGTTCGCCGTTGAACATGGCGGGGATGGAGATGAGCACTCCGGCTAGGAGGCCGGTGACGTAGCCGCCGAGCATGCCCATCACCAGGCTGCCTTCTAGTCCCAGGTCGACGGCTTGATAGGAGCTGCCGGTGACCACGCGCGCGGCGACGCCGGAGGCGAAGATGGCGGCGCTCACCAGCGCCATCTGCACGCGCTGCATCAGGGTGCGCTCTTCGCGCATCAGCATTTCGGTGAAGCGCGTGCTGCGCGTGAGCACGCTCGCGAGCGAGGCGGCGACGGCCAGTTTCACCATCAAGATCACTAGGTGCTGTTGGAGCATGCGCGGTCTTGGGCTCTGGCGATCATTATAATGGAGTGAGCCCCCTAGCACCGTGCCAGCCACCTTTGAACTCCGCAAAATCGCCGAAGCCGATTTTCCCAGCCGCTTTGGACACTTCCGAATTCTGGGGTTTCAGGGCGTGGAAGGCGATGACTCCGAAGACGCCGTGGTGCTGCAAATGGGCGATATTTCAACGCCCGAGCCGGTGTTGGTGCGGATCCATTCGCAATGCCTGACGGGAGACGTTTTCCACAGCCTGCGCTGCGATTGCCGGGCGCAATTGGAGCTGGCGATCGAGAGTATTGCGAAGGAAGGCCGGGGGTTGCTGATTTACGAACAGCAGGAGGGGCGCGGGATCGGGCTTTTGAACAAGCTGCGGGCCTACGAGTTGCAGGATCAGGGGGCCGATACCGTGGAGGCCAATCAGCAACTGGGGTTTGAGGCGGATCTGCGGGGCTATCAGATGCCGGCGGCGATCCTCAACTTTTTGGGTGTCCGAGCGGTGCGGCTGATGTCGAACAATCCCGACAAGATCAAGGCGCTGGAGCAGGTGGGCGTGCGGGTGGCGGAACGGATTCCGAGTATTGTCGATCCGGTTGGGTCCACGGAGAACTATCTGCGGACTAAACGCGAAAAGATGGGGCATCTGCTGGGCGAATAGGGACAGTACACTCAATCCCCGCAATGCCGTCGCGGGGCCCTCGATGGCTGGGCCGGGGATTGAGTGTACTGTCCCTATTCGCGGTATCATTGGAGGCGAAGGAGGGCACGTATGGGACCTATTGGCGTGCAGGAAATGGTTGTCATTTTCCTGGTTGCCCTCGTTCTGTTTGGACCGAAGAAGCTGCCGGAGCTGGGTAAGACTCTGGCCAAGGCAGTAACCGAGTTCCGCCGCGCGCAGAGCGATTTGAAGGCCACTTTCGAGCGCGAAATGCAGTCTATTGAACGGGAAACGGAATCGTTGCGGGAAGCTACAAGGCAAGCAGCTGTCGATCTCACCAATTATGGAGATATCGACGTGCTGGGTAGCAGTTCCTCCACGCCCGCCGATCAGAATCCCTATAACTATCCCACCGTAAGCGCATCCGCAGTATCGGGCGCCGAATCATTTGCTGAGCTGATGAACTCTCCCGAAGGGACCGTTCCTCGCGGCAGTTCCGAATCCACGGTTGTTGTCGCTAGCAGTGCTGCTCCTGACGAATCGAATCCGTTACCGGAATTCGAGCAGATGGGCGCAGGCAACGCGGCGAAACCGGCGGATGCGGAGCTTCCCAGCATCGTATAGTTTGCGCGCACATTTGATCTAAGTATGGATACGCCCAACGGCGGAGGTCTCACTCCGGAAGAACGCTCACTCGTGCCTGCCGGCGCGGGGGGCGGGTACGTTCCACCGCCTCCGCCGCCTCCGGATCCGGAGGACGAAGAAGACGAAGGCATGCTGCGCATGTCGTTCCTCGAGCATCTGGAGGAAATGCGTTCGCGCATCATCCGGGCGCTGATGGGCTTCGGCGTGGCGTTTCTGGCGTGCATTATTTTTTGCTATCAGCTTTGGGATTTCGTTCGAGCGCCGTCGGTGGATGCGTTAACCAAGATCGGCGTGAAACCACCGGCCCTTTACGTCAATGAGCCGATGGAAGCGTTTTCGATCATCTGGGTGAAAGTACCGCTGGTATTCGCGCTGTTTCTGGCTTCGCCATGGGTGCTCTATCAGGTGTGGGCGTTTATCGCACCGGGGCTCTACCAAAAAGAAAAACGCCTGGCGTTTCCTTTTGTCCTGAGCACGGCTGGATTGTTCATTATGGGCGGTGCGTTTGCGTATTTCGTGGCGTTCCGCTTTGGGCTCGCGTTCCTACTGAGCATCGGCCTCTCCAACGGCGTCATACCGATAGTAACGATCACGCATTACTTTGATTTGTTCGTCAATGTCATCCTTGGCGTTGCGTTGGTTTTCGAGCTGCCGGTTGCCATTTTCTTTCTGACCCTGCTGCACCTGGCGTCGCCGCGCTTCCTGCTGCAACATTCTCGCTACGCGATTTTGGCGATCGTCATCCTGGCGGCCATCATCACGCCCACGCCGGACTTCTTCAACCTGATGTTGTTCGCCGTGCCTATGTGCATGCTGTTTTTCCTCGGCGTTTTCGCGAGCTACCTATTGGTTTTGAAGCGCGAGGGAAGAAAGTTCCCGTGGACTAAGGTACTCGCGGCCGTGCTGCTGGGAATCCTGCTGCTGGCGGGGATTGCGCATGTGGTGTTGGTGCGGGTGCTGCACTATCACCTAGCAAACCATTGGCCGTTTTATTTGAAATAACTGCCGAAACTTTTTCTTTATTTTCGGAACAAAAACAGGGCTGGCACGTATTCAAAGGTACGTGGGCGTCGTCAGCAAGCACCACTAAAAAGTCGAAGGAAGAGTGAGGGGTAAAACATGATGAAAATTGCGAAGCTCGTAGTGTGTCTGGGGACGGTGGCGATGGCGTGGGCCAGTGCCGCGAAGCCCTATGAAGTGGTTCTCAGCAATCCCGCGCAAGTGAGCGGCACGGAATTGAAGCCGGGTACATATAAGGTTGATGTCACCGGGGACAGGGTCATGATCCACGGGGCCAAACAGAGCGTCGAGTGTTCCGTTAAAGTCGAGGAGAGCGACCAGAAATATTCGGCCACCACGGTGCGCTACGGCATGGTGGAGGGCAAGTACCGGGTCAACGAGATCCACTTGGGTGGCACGAATATGAAGCTTGTCTTCAACAACTAACCAGCCTCTAAAACCTTTTTTTTCAACACGAAGCCGCAGATAGCCTGAAGGCATCTGCGGCTTTCCTTTTTCGGTCCTTAAAATACTTGACAAGACATAACGCATATTATATGCTTCTTATGGAAAGAGTTTAATTAGGAGGTTAACCATTATGTCTCTTATCAGATACACACCGTTTACCGATTTCGAGAGCTTTCCGGCCGGGCTGCGCGTCTTCCAGGATTCCGTGAACCGGCTGTTCGCGGAGCCGAATGGCCACCGCCCGTGGGTCCCGCCCGTGGACATCCAGGAGACCGAGAATGAGCTGGTTGTGAAGGCGGATGTTCCGGATATGGAAATGAAGGACATTGACGTCCGCATGGAGAACGGCACGCTGACCCTTCGTGGCGAGCGTAAGTTCGAGGCCCAGAAGACCGAGGGCGGCTGGCACCGCGTGGAACGGTCGTATGGGACTTTTGAGCGTGCTTTCACTTTGCCGGATACGGTGAATCCGGAAGGCGTGAAGGCGGATTACAAGAACGGCGTGCTGACCGTGACGCTTCCCAAGAAGGAAGTGGCGAAGCCGCGGCAGATTAAAGTCAACGTCGTTAGCTAAATCGGCGCGATAGTGGGCTTTGCGAGGCGGGTTTTGCGAACCAAGTTCGCGCCCGCCTCGTCTCTATTAGTGAGAGAGTAATTCTATGAATTCGGTGAAGACGGTATTGTTGCTGGGGTTGCTGAGCGGGATTCTGCTGGTGGGCGGCGAGGCGCTGGGCGGGTCGCGGGGGCTCGAATATGGGCTGCTGCTGGCGATCGGGATGAACTTCTTCAGCTATTTCTTCTCCGACAAGCTGGCGTTGATGTCGTATTCGGCGCAATCGGTTACGCCGGAGGAGTCTCCGGAGATTTATGGGCGGCTGGCACCGATCGTCGAACGGTTGACGCAGAAGATGGGTTTGCCGATGCCCAAGCTGTGGGTGATTCCGGAGGATTCGCCGAATGCGTTTGCTACGGGGCGCGATCCGCAGCATGCTTCGGTGGCGGTGACGGAAGGGATTTTGCGGTTGATGAGCGATCGGGAACTCGAAGGGGTGCTGGCTCATGAGATGGGTCACGTGCTGCATCGCGATATTCTGATCAGCTCGGTGGCGGCCACGATTGCTTCGGCGATCACGTTTCTGTCGCGCATGGCGTTCTTTTTCGGCGGATCGCGCGACGACCGGGAAGATCGCGGGAGTGCGTTGGGCGGAGTATTCATGATGATTCTGGCTCCGATTGCAGCGCTGCTGATTCAGATGGCGATTTCGCGGACCCGCGAGTTCGACGCGGATGCGGCTTCGGTTAAGTACACAGGATCGCCAGATCCTTTGATCAACGCGCTGCGCAAACTCGAAATGGGCGTGCAGCGGGTGCCGATGGACGATGCGTCGCCTTCGACGGCACATTTGTTCATCCTGAATCCGTTCCGCGGCGGGTTGTTCCGCATGTTCTCGACGCATCCTTCGACGGAAGAACGCATTGCCCGGTTGGAGCAAATGCGGAATCCGGCGCTGGTGCCGGTAAACTGAGGACTTGACTACTGTACGTGTGAATCGCAAAGCAGCCGACCGGGCTGCCAGCGGCCATCCTTGGATTTTCTCTAGCGACGTTGTGGATCGGGGCGACGCTGCGCCGGGCGATGCTGTAAAGGTGCTCGACCCGCGCGGCAAGTTTCTCGGCACAGCGCATTACAGCTCGACATCGCAGATTACGCTGCGCCTGCTTTCCGATAAGGCGGAAACGATCGACCGCGGCTTCTTTGAAAAACGCATCGCTGGAGCGCTGGAACATCGCGAACGTGTGGTTCACAACTCAGACGCGTGCCGGTTGGTGTTTTCCGAGGGCGACTTGCTGCCGGGGCTGATTGTCGACCGCTACGGACCGTATCTCGCGTTGCAAACCTTGAATCAGGGGATGGATCGGGCGCGCGATGTGATTGTGGAATGCCTGCAAGAGTTGCTGGCTCCGGCGGGGATTCTGGCGCGCAACGATGCTAGCGTCCGCAAACTGGAAGGGTTGCCGCTCGAAGTCGTCAGCGTGGCCGGTGAAATTCCGGATCGCGTACGCATCAATATGAATGGGTTGAAGCTCGAAGCGGATTTGCTGCACGGGCAAAAAACCGGCGTGTATTTGGATCAGCGCGAAAACTACTTAGCGGCGGCGCGCTGGGCTCGTGGGCGGGTGCTGGATTGTTTTACGTCTAGCGGAGGCTTTGCGCTGCACGCGGCGGCACAGGCTGAGTCAGTGGAAGGGGTGGATTCCTCGGCAGGGGCGCTGGCTACAGCGGAGGCCAATGCGCAGGCGAATCACATAGACAACGTGTCTTTTCGCCAGGCGGATGTCTTCGAGTTCCTCTCGGGGATTGAGCGCAGGTATTCGATGGTGGTGCTGGACCCTCCGGCGTTTGCGAAATCGCGGCGGGCCGTGGAGGATGCTGCACGCGGGTATAAAGAGATCAATCTGCGGGCGCTGCGGCTGCTGGATCCGGGCGGGGTTCTGGTGACTTGCTCCTGTTCACATCATATGAGTGAAGGGGCGTTCTATGAAGTGGTTGCGCAGGCGGCGCTGGACGCGGGGAAGACGCTGCGCGTGCTGGAGCGGCGGACGCAGGCGGCGGACCATCCAATTCTTCTGACGGTACCTGAAACTATGTATCTGAAATGTCTGGTACTGGAAGTCCTATAGAATCCGAGTACTGGACACCAAACCATTGCAAATAGGGCGGGATGTGCGCTATCTTTGCAAAAGTAGTTAAGGCCACCGTAACGGCGGCTCAAATTCTCTCACGCTCCCCAACTGGAGGATGTTTTTCAGATGCGACTGACCCCGTTGTCTGCCGTCGGTAGGCGCGCAGCTTTCCTGTTGATTTTGGCGCTGTTGGCGCTGGCCGGCTCGACTCCTCTGCTCGCGCAGGGCGGCGAGGCGGACTTACGACTCCCCGATCTGAGTCAAGCTGTGTTCTTGAACGGCGTGAGCGGCCCCACCTTATTAATGGTCGGGCTGGGCGTGGCGGTGTTGGGCCTGGTATTCGGCATGGCGATGTATACGCATCTACGGAAGCTGCCGGTGCATGCGTCGATGCTGGAGATCTCCGAGCTGATCTACGAGACTTGCAAGACCTATTTGATCACGCAGGGCAAGTTTCTCATGGTCCTGGAGATTTTTATCGGCGTGATTATCGCGTTCTACTTTGGCGTCCTGCAATCTATGGCGGGGTTCAAGGTTGTCATCATTCTGGCGTTCAGTGTGGTGGGAATCGCGGGGAGCTACGGTGTGGCGTGGTTCGGCATTCGCGTGAACACCTTTGCTAATTCGCGGACGGCGTTTGCCAGTCTGCGCGGAAAACCCTTCCCGTGCTACGCGATTCCATTGCAGGCGGGCATGAGCATCGGCATGATGCTGATCAGCGTGGAGCTGTTCATCATGCTGTGCATTCTGCTGTTCATTCCTGGGGATTACGCGGGGCCGTGCTTTATCGGATTCGCGATCGGCGAATCGCTGGGCGCGGCGGTGCTGCGCGTGGCGGGCGGCATCTTCACTAAGATCGCCGACATCGGCGCGGACTTGATGAAGATCGTGTTCAAGATCAAAGAAGACGACGCGCGCAACCCGGGTGTGATTGCGGATTGCACGGGCGATAACGCGGGCGACTCGGTGGGGCCATCGGCTGACGGTTTCGAAACTTACGGCGTGACGGGCGTCGCGCTGATCACGTTTATTTTGCTGGCGGTCAACAACGACATCACGAAAGTGGAACTGCTGGTGTGGATCTTCGTGATGCGCGTGATGATGATTATCGCTAGCGCGCTTTCCTACTTCATCAATGAAGCGGTGGCGAAGGCGCGGTACCAGACGGTGGACAAGATGAATTATGAAGCGCCGCTGACTTCGCTGGTGTGGCTGACTTCCATCATTTCGATTTTCGCTACTTATGGGATCTCGTACTTGATGATTCCGAACCTGGGCAACGACCCGTCGATGTGGTGGAAGCTTTCGAGCATCATCACTTGCGGGACGCTAGCGGGGGCGATTATTCCGGAACTGGTGAAGGTGTTTACGTCGGTGGAATCGAGCCACGTTAAGGAAGTAGTGACGTCGTCGCGCGAGGGCGGAGCCTCGCTGAATATTCTTTCGGGACTGGTGGCGGGCAACTTCAGCGCTTACTGGCTGGGGCTGACCATCATGGGGCTGATGGCGATTGCTTACGGAATTAGCACGCAGGGCATGATGACGCTGATGCTGGCTCCGGCGGTGTTCGCGTTTGGATTGGTGGCGTTCGGCTTCCTGGGCATGGGGCCGGTGACGATTGCGGTGGATTCTTACGGGCCGGTGACGGACAACGCGCAATCCGTATACGAACTGAGCCAGATCGAAATGGTTCCGAACATCAAAGGCGATTTGAAGAAAACTTACGGCTTCGATGTCGATTTCGAAAAGGCCAAGCATCATTTGGAAGAGAACGATGGCGCGGGCAATACTTTCAAGGCGACCGCAAAGCCGGTGCTGATCGGTACGGCGGTGGTGGGCGCTACTACCATGATTTTCTCGATCATCATGGCGCTGACGAAGGGATTGCAGCCGGAACTGCTGAAGAACCTATCGATTTTGTATCCGCCGTTTTTGCTGGGGTTGATTACGGGGGGCTCAGTGATTTACTGGTTCACGGGGGCGTCGATTCAGGCGGTGACGACCGGGGCTTATCGCGCTGTGGAGTTCATCAAAGCCAACATCAATCTGGAGAGCGTTACGAAGGCGTCCGTCGCGGATTCGAAGAAGGTGGTGGAGATTTGTACGCAGTACGCGCAGAAGGGCATGTTCAACATCTTTCTGGTGGTGTTCTTCTCGACGCTGTCGTTCGCGTTTTTTGAGCCGTACTTCTTCATTGGCTACCTGATTTCGATTGCGCTGTTCGGGTTGTATCAGGCGATCTTTATGGCCAACGCCGGTGGCGCTTGGGATAACGCTAAGAAGATCGTGGAAGTGGAATTGAAGGCTAAGGGCACGCCGCTGCACGATGCTACGGTCGTAGGCGATACGGTGGGCGATCCGTTCAAGGACACTTCTTCGGTGGCGCTGAATCCGATCATTAAGTTCACTACGCTGTTCGGACTGCTGGCGGTGGAGTTGGCGGTTTCGCTTTCGGAGAAGCAGGGCAACGCGGTTAGCACGGGATTGGGAGTGCTGTTTTTGTTGGTTTCGCTGTTCTTCGTGCACCGGTCGTTCTACGGAATGCGGATTGTGGTGACGGGCATAAAGAGTTAAGCATCCGTCAGGAGTTAGTATATTGGGGGCATGCGAAAGCTTGCTCCCTTTTTCTTTTGTATGGCTGTGATTGCTGCGATTCCGGACTTGGCGGAACTGAACCGCATGATTGCGCGGTTTGCTCCGGCGGAGCTGAAGGTGGACACTTCGGGTCTCGCGGCTGGGGACAAGCAGGCGCTGCAGAAGCTGATCGAAGCGGCTAGGGTGATCGACGGCCTGTTTCTTACGCAGAGGTGGAGCGGGAATGCGGCGCTGCGGGCGCATTTGCAGCAGGACACATCGGCGCTGGGGAAAGCGCGGCTGCATTATTTCGATCTGAACAAGGGGCCGTGGTCGGAACTGGACGGGCAGGTGGCGTTTTTGCCGGGGGTGCCTGCGAAGAAATTGCCGGGGGCGAATTTTTATCCGGAGGATATGTCCAAGGATGAATTCGAGACTTGGGCGGCGAAGCTTCCTAAGGATCAGCAGGAGGCGGCGCGGGGATTTTTCACTGTGATCCGGCGAGGTGCGGACAAAAAGCTGATCGCGGTGCCTTATAGCAAGGCTTACGGGGCGGATTTGGAGCGGGCGGCGAAGTTGCTGGAAGAGGCGGCGGCGGCGACACCCAACGCTACGCTGAAACAATTTCTGACGCTGCGGGCGCAGGCTTTTCGCAACGACGATTATTACGCTAGCGATGTGGCTTGGATGAAGCTCGACGCGCCGATCGATATTACGATTGGGCCGTACGAGACTTATAACGACGACCTGCTGGGGTACAAGGCGGCGTTCGAGGCTTATGTCACGCTGCGCGATGACAAGGAGACGGCCAAGCTGGGGAGCTTCGCGGGGCGGATGCAGGAGATCGAGAACAATCTGCCGCTGGATGCCAAGTATAAGAATCCGAAGATTGGGGCGTTGGCGCCGATTCGAGTGGTGAATGAAGTCCTGGCGACCGGCGATGGGGCGCATGGGGTGCGGACGGCGGCTTTCAATCTGCCTAACGATGAACGCATCGTGAAGGCGATGGGCTCGAAGCGAGTGATGCTGAAGAATATTCAGGAGGCTAAGTTTTCGAAGACGTTGCAGCCGATTGCCGCGCGGGTGCTGTCGGCGGAGGATCAGAAGGACTTGAGTTTCGAGTGGTTCTTCACGCATATTCTGGCGCATGAGATGACGCATGGGATTGGGCCGCAGAACGGGGTGCGGCAGTCGCTGAAAGAACAGCACGCGGCGATTGAGGAAGCGAAAGCCGATGTGACGGGGTTGTTCATGCTGCAGTATTTGTTCGATCACAAGATGCTGCCGGCGGCGGAGCAGTCCGCTGTACACAACGTTTCTGGCGTCGTCCTTCCGTACGCTGCGGTTCGGGGTGCATGAAGCGCATGGCAAGGGGATGGCGATGCAGGTCAACTACCTGACGGACAAGGGGGCGTTCGTCGCTAAGCCGGATGGGACGTTCGCGGTGGACTTCACCAAAGTCAAAGGCGCGGTGCGGGATCTGGTGCACGAGTTGCTGGATGTGGAGGCTACTGGGGATTACGCGCGGGCTAAGAAGATGCTGGACGAGTTGGGCGTGATTCGGCCGCCGATGGCACGGGCGCTGGATAAGTTGAAGGACTTGCCGACGGATATCGAGCCTATTCGGCCTTCTTTGTGAGTTGGGCGTCGAACCAGGCTAGGTAGGATTCGGAGCCGTCGACCACGGGGAGCGCGATCAGCTCCGGGACTTCGTAGGTGTGGAGTTTCTGGATCTCGGCGCGTAGGGCGGCGAAGAGGTCGCGGCGGGATTTGATGATCAGCATCCATTCGGATGCTTCTTCTACTTTTTCATTCCAGCGGTAGATGCTGCGGGCTTTGGGTAGGACGTTCACGCAGGCGGCTACGCGCTGTTTCACCAGATGGCGGGCTAGTTTGTCGGCGCGTTTCTTGGAGTCGCAGGTGGTCAAGACCACGATCTTGTCGGTCATTTTTTGGCGGTGCGGCTCTTGGGGAGGGCGGCTAGCTTTTTCCTGACTGCATCGATTTCCTTGGCGTCCGACGATAGCATTACGAACTTTTCGTAGGACTCGCGCGCTCCGGTAAAGTCGTGCAGCTTTTCGTCGGCTTCGCCCAGGCGGAGCATGGCTTCGGCGGAGGTGGGGTCCCATTTGCTGGCTTCCAGGTAGCGGCGGGAGGCTGCGCGGTAGTTGCCTTTTTTGAAATAGAAGTTGCCGGCGATGATGTTGCGGCTGGCTTCCAGGGGGTTGAACGAGTACTCTTTGGGCTTGAGGTCGGGATCTTCTTCGGGGGGTTCCTGTTCTTGAGTTGCAGGCGGCGCGGGCGGTTTCGGCTCCTGGGCGGCCACGGTTAAGGCCAAAAACAGAGTCAGTAAAACGGCGCGTGTCACAATTTAAGTGTAGAACCTTTCTTGGTATCAACCCGGGTTTGAGTTTCCATGCAAGACCTTCGCGAAAGAGCCGCCGAACTGCCGCTGTTGCCGGGGGTGTACCTGTACAAGGACGCTTACGACACGGTCATTTACGTCGGCAAGGCTAAGAACTTGCGGGCTCGTGTGCGGAGTTATTTTTCGGACGAGCGGCTGGCGGATTCGAAGACGGGCACGTTGATCAGCGAGGCGCGGGGTATCGACTTCATTCAGGTCGATAACGAGAAAGAGGCGCTGGCGCTGGAGAATAATCTCATCAAGCAGTGGAAGCCTCGTTATAACATTCTGCTGCGGGATGACAAGACCTATCCTTACATCAAACTGACGGCGGAGAAGTATCCGCGAGTGTATGTAACGCGGCGATTGCGCAAGGACGGGTCGAGTTATTTCGGGCCTTATTTTCCGGGGAATCTGGCGCACCGGTTGGTGCACTTTATTCATCGCCACTTCAAGGTGCCGTCGTGCAAGGTGGATTTTACGCGGTCTCATTCGCATCCGTGTTTGGAATTTCATATTCACCGCTGCCTGGGGCCTTGTGTGCAGGGGTTGACTACGGACGCGGCTTACGCGGATGCGGTGCGGCAGGTGCGGTTGTTCCTGGATGGGCGCCATCGGGATCTGGCGGATGAATTGCGCGGACGGATGGAGGCGGCTAGCGGTTTGATGCTCTACGAGGAGGCGGCGGCGCTGCACGATTTGATCAAGACAGTCGAGGAGCATGGCGAGAAGCAGAAGATGGCTAGCGTCGAGGGAACCGACACGGACATCTTTGCTTACTACGCGGAGCCTCCGCTGGTGGCGGTGAATTTGTTTCACTTGCGCGGGGGGCACATCGTTGACCGGCGCGAGTTCTTCTGGGAAGACCAGAGGGAGTTCGATCCGCCGGAGTTTTTCTCGTCGCTGATCAAGCAGGTCTATTTGGACGAGCCTTATATTCCGGCGTTCATGCATGTGCCCGTCGACTTTCGAGGATCGGGAGCCGCTGGAGGAGCTGCTTTCCGAGCGGCGCGGGCGCAAGGTGGAGATTCAGACTCCGCAGCGGGGGCAGAAGAAGGCCATGCTGGAGCTGGTGGAATCGAACGCCAAGTACAGTTTTGAGCAGCGGTTCCGGGTGCTGAAGCCGTCTTCGCAAGCGATTCAGACTGCTCTGCAGGAGGCGCTGGGCCTGGAAACGGCGCCGCAGAGGATTGAGTGTTTCGATATTTCGCACATTCAGGGCACCGACAAAGTGGCCAGTATGGTGGTTTGGGAGAACGGGCGGATGAAGAAGTCGGACTACCGCAAGTTCATCATCAAGACTGTCGTAGGCAATGACGATTTTGCTTCCATGCGCGAAGTGATTTCGCGGCGCTATGGGCGGTTGAAAGAAGAGAATCTGCCGCGGCCGGGCTTGGTCCTGGTCGATGGCGGGCTAGGGCAGTTACACGCGGCCGCGGAGGCGCTCGAAGCGCTGGGCATTACGGATCAGCCGCTGGCTTCGATCGCCAAACGTGACGAATGGATTTACGTTTATGGGCAGGAAGAAGAACCCATCGTGCTGGACAAATTCTCACCGGTGCTGCATTTGGTGCAGGAAGTCCGCGACGAAGCGCACCGCTTTGCCGTCACGTTTCATCGCACGCGGCGCAACGCTAGCAGGTTACAGAGCGAGCTAGTGCAGATTCCGGGGATCGGAGAAAAGACCACGACGAAACTGCTGAAGCATTTTGGCAGCCTGGAACGGGTGCGTCTGGCGCCGGAGGATGAACTGGTGCGGGTGGCGGGCCGGGCCGCCGCTCAAAAAATAAGGACGGGACTCACTCTAAAGTGATCGAGCCCCGTCCTACCCATGAAAAAACTTCTTTAGAATAGATCGCCAATCTCCTTGGCAGCCATGCGGGCTTCCAAGTGAATCAAACCTGCGTTCCCGCCTTGCGGGCTCAACACCGCCAAAACGGCCTTGTTTCCCGCGGCGTAGATGAACAGAGAAGCTTCATCGGCCTGGATCGAGACTTCACCCAGATTACCCGCGCCGATGTTGTCACTGATCTTTCGTCCCAGGGTGGACGCCGCGGCGGCCATGGCCGCCAGACGGTTGGGGTCCGACCCGTTGGTGAGGGCGTGCGCGATGGGCAGTCCTTCGTTGGAGGCCAGCAACACACCTTTCAGTTCCGGAATCGAGTTGCGCAGCCCTTCGAGGGCCGCTTTCAACGCTTCGCCTTTTGCCATGCCCGTTTGTTCCTCCACAATATTCACTCGCTGAGTATGGATCGGAAAATAGGGAAAAAACTTTAGAGCAGGCGTAAGCGACGGCTATGATATTCGCGAATAAGGCGATTGCCGGGGAGGGGCGTAAGGCCCGGACCTGAGATCCAGGCGATAAGTGCTTTACCGGAGAGAATGCTTAGACGCGACCCTTGAGGATCAGGCGCAAAGAGCCGATAACTCTAAGGTATGCGGTGTCTCCAATGCGGTAAGGATCTTCCCCTGCTCAAGCGTTTAGCGGGGAGCGAGTTCTGCTCCGACGCACACCGCCGCGAGTACCAGCAGGAGTACAGCGATCTGGCCCTAGGGCGGCTGCTGCAATCCAAACCACCGGGACCGGAAAATAGTGCCGGTTTGAACGGCGCGACGCCCCTACTTACGCCCCCGCCGGCCGCGAATGGGCATTCCGCTCCGCCTCTCCCTGTGACCATGCCGAGCACGCCGAAGGTGGAGCCGGTGGTGGCGAAATCGAAGACCGCGTCCGGCCCGTCATCAAGCGCCGCTAAGAAGACTGAGGCGCGTACGGCCATTCCGTTGCCCTCCGCGCCGGCGCCGGCAAAGAAGGTGCAACCCGATCCGGCGGTTGCCAAAGCCGCGACGATCGATAAACCGCCTCCGGCTGACATAGCGATCACGATCCCTAGGACGCTGGCGTTCGAGCAGGCGTTATCGCAAACGCCGGGCGCACCCTTTCACCAAGCGAGCGTCGCAGCGGTGACGCTGTTGGAAGCTAATCCGATTCCGCTGGGACGAGACGTAGAGTTTGCGGATGTTTCCATCCATGCCATCGAGCGGCAATTGGAGCTGCGGGAGTCCACGCGGCTGGTTCCGCGGATCGATCTGGACCTTCGTATCGTGGGTCCGGAAGCTTTGGAAACGCAGCAGCACTCTCTGGGGATTCCGGCGATGTCCAGCATTGCCCCGGAAGCCGCGACGCTATGGACTGCGGGGAAGAGAGATTTTGCGGCCTCGCTGATCTCACTAGGCAGCCTTGCGGGTTTTGGATTATCGACGACTGGTTTCGAAGAGCCCAGAGCTGAGGCTCCTGCGGCGGATGCGGTTGAAGCGGAGCCGGTGACGAAACCGATTGACGCGCCCGTGGTTAAAAGCGAACCACGAGTGAAAGTAGCGGAGGCGGTCGTTGAAGAACCGCAGGCGGCCGTGCCGCCGATCCCGGCGCTGGTGCTGGAGCGACTCCCCGTCACCGTGCACGGAATCGCGGCGGGGCGCACGAAGCCGACTCAGGTGTTTGGACCTGCGCTCTTTACCGGCACGATCGCGCAGATCCCGCCGCCCAGTGGTTTGCCTCTGCGGCCGCTGATGGTGTTGGGCCCAGCCGAAGTTCCGGCTGCACCGGCGAGTGGGAAAAAATCTAAGAGTGACGTTCGGATTCTGCCTCCTGCGGCAGTCAAGCCAACCGTGCCGGTGGTGATGGCGCCGGCTTCGATTTCCGTGGAACCGGATCTCGGTCTGCCCGAGCTTCGCTTGCAGTCACCGCGAGACGCAGGCGCGTCGCGCATGCCTAAGATTGTGGCTGCGGTCGCTGGCGCAGCGGCAATTGGTCTGGGCATTTTCTTTTTCTTGGGTAGGGGCGAGAGCCGACCCAAACCAGCGGTGGAAACGTCCACCAGCAGCACTAACTGGATCAGTGACTTTGCAACAGACGCCAAGCGTCAGCGTAGAGTCTCTGTGCTAAGGGCTTCGATGGCGCTCCCTGCTTATCGCTTGGACTTTGAGAGCTCCATACAAATTAAAGGGCTGGGCTGGGTCTATCGCGCCCAGGACCCGAAAAATTACTACGTCAGCAAGGTAGAACTCGAAAAGCCTGGGCTGAATCCGGAGTTTGCAATTGTGCACTATGCGGTGATCGACGGCGTGGAGCAGGCGCACGAGCAAACGCCGCTGCACGTCGGCGTGCCGCTGGGAGGGCACTACCAGATCCGCTTTGAAGCCGTGAACGACCGCTTCACCACCTGGATTCAAGGTCAACAAGTGGACCAATGGACGGATGGACGGCTCAAGACCGGCGGGGCGGGCCTGTACCGGGAGGGAGCGGAGCAATTCACTTTGCACGGCGACTTCCAGGTAACGCCGTTGGCGAAATAGTGGAAGGAAATCTAAATGGCGCAAAATAACGATCCACAACAAATCTTCTTTATCGATGACGATCTTATCGAGCGCCTGCTGCGTGGGGATGCCGCTCCGGCTTCGCCGAAGCAGAAGCGTCCGGCTGCTTCGAGCGGCCTAGCTGCTGCGGTGGCGTTGGCGACCGAGGGGAAGCTGGATGACGCGGTGCGTGTGCTTGAAGCTGCGCTGGAGCGCGGCGAGAATCCAAGCGAAGTGCAGAGCGGCTTAGGCCATCTGCGCTTTGAGCAGCAGAAGTGGAGCGAAGCACAGGGGCACTACGCGAAAGTGGCGGAGCAGGAGCCGAAACATCCGACGGCGCATTACAATCTGGGGCTGTGCCTGGAGCGGCAGTTGAAATTCGAAGAGGCCGCAAAGGAATTTACGGCGGCGCTGGCCATCGATCCGAAGCGCTGGCAGGCGCAGGTGGGCCGTGGGCTGTGCCTGCTGCGACTGAATCAGCCTGAAGCGGCGCTGCCTTGCTGGGAAGCCGCGCAGAGCGAACTGCGAGCTTCCAAAAAACCACAGCGTCAGGATGACATTCTGTTGGGGAAAGCGGTTACGCTGCATCAGCTGGGGCGTTTGGACGAAGCCGCGGAGCTGTATCAGAAGCTGTTGCCGTTGAGTCCCAACTCCATCGACCTGCTCAGCAATATTGTTTCGCTCGCGGGCGCACGCAAGGAGGAACCGCAGGCCAAGGAAATGGCGGAGCGGCTTCTCAAAATTCAGCCGGACTCGCGCGTGGCGCTGGAATGCCTGGCTAGCATCACTCTCTCCCGCGGCGACTTTAGCGCGGCCGCGCAACATTGTGCGCAACTGGTGAAGGCGGCTCCGGAATCCTACGAGGGCTGGTTCAATCTGGGCGTGGCGTATCAAAAAACCGGGCGTCTGGAGCAAGCTGCCAACTCCTATCGCGAGGCGCTACGTCTTCGTCCGCAAGCGGCGGAAGCTAACGCCAACTTGGGGGCGGCACTGCAGGAACGGGGCGACATGAAGGGGGCGCGCGCGGCCTACCAACAAGCGCTGGAAGTCTCCCCGGAATTGCCGGGTGCGTTGTGGAATCTGGCGCTTGCGGCCGAGCGCGACGGCGACGCCGGCGAAACCGAAAAACTGCTGGAAAGACTGCTGGCGGTGGAGCCCGAACGGCAGGACGCTACGTTCCGCTTGGGCTATCTGCAATTGCAGCGCGGCGAGTACGCGGGAGCCGTGGACAGCTTCGAAGCCTGCCTGAAGAAACGCCGGGAGTGGTTAGAGGCTCGTCTCAACCTGGGCTTGGCTTGCTGGAAATTCGGAGATCTGGAGGCGGCGGCGGCCACGTTCCGCGCGGTGCTGGGGATTAACCCGAAGCAAACCGACGCGCTGCGATCTCTCGCGGCGGTTGCCATCGAACAGAAGAACGCCGTTGAGGCTCGCGAGACCATTCGGAAACTTGACTCGCTGGGCGCCGCGACTCCGGAACTCACCTATAACCTCGGCTTGCTGTTGCAATCGACGGGCGACCACAACTCGGCGGCGGAATGCTACCGGACGACCTTGCAGCAAAAGCCGCAGTTCACCGGCGCCATGATCAATCTGGGCCACGCGTTGAAGGCGGCAGGGCAGGACGACCAGGCGAGGGAGCTGTGGAGCCAAGCTGTGGCCGCCGATCCTGAACTTGCCGCCAAGTACTTCCAGTAGGCTGCGGTTCAAGAGACCTGCGGGCGTCCGCTATCATGAAATTTGGGTGAGAAGAAGTCACGCAGTGTCCGGTCACGGATCCTGCTGGTCGTTATCAACGTCGCCTCGTTAGGGAGCCTGCTGTGGGCTCTGCGCGGTGCTCATCTAGGCGAGCTCAAAGAAGATCTAGCGGAGATGAGCTGGTGGTGGGTCGCGCTGGCCGTGGCGGCGGACGTCTCCGTGTACCTGTGGCACGGCGTACGCTGGCAGACGCTGCTGCGCCCGGTGGTACGTCTCAAGTATTGGGAGCCGGTGCGGGCCATTTATGTGGGCTTGTTCGCTAATGAAGTGCTGCCCTTTCGCGCGGGCGAAGTGCTGCGCTGTTATCTGCTGGCCCGGAACCCGCTGCTGCCGCTTTCGGTTTCACTCACCAGCGCTTTGATCGAACGGGTCTTTGACGGCATCTGGCTGTCGTTGTGCATCATCGTGATGCTGCGCTACACCACTTTCCCGCACAGCATGCGCTACCTGGTGGATGGCGCGTACGTGCTAGGAATTACGGTTCTGGTATTGGCGCTGGTGCTGGGCGTGATCATGTTCCGGCGGCACTCGGCGCGCGCTGCGCTGGCGGGCGAAAAGGGCTGGCGCAGGCAACTGCACGTGTTGATCGACGATCTGGAAATTATGGGGCACTCACGGTCACTGCTCACGTCGTTCGCGCAGAGCCTGCCCTACTTGATGATCCAGATCATCCCGATTTATGCGGCGTTGCGCGCCTATGGCTTCGATCTTTCGCTGGGCGTGGCTTTCGTTCTGATGATTGTTCTGCGCTTGAGCACGGTGGTTCCGCAGGCGCCGGGTAATTTGGGGCTGTTTCAGGTGGTGGTCCGCGAGACTCTCGTAAAGGTCTATAACGTCGTACCGGCGGAAGCGGCGCGCTTTTCGCTGGTGCTGTGGGGGATCATGACTCTGCCGCTGTTGATTGGCGGGGCGATATCATTGGCGGTCACCGAATCCAAGCTGAGCGAGCTGCATGAAGCGGCGAAGAACGAGACCAGCCAGATCACGAGTTCGCGGCCATAACCTTTTCATAGACGGCCCAGGTTTGGGCGACAGCGGACTCCCAGGTGAAGCGCAAGGCACGGGAGCGGCCGCGGGCAATCAGGTCTTCACGCAGGGCTCGGTCTGTGGCTAGGCGTGTGAGGGCGTAGGCTAGTTCGTCGACGTTGAACGGGTCTACCAGGAGCGCGGCGTCGCCGGCCACTTCCGGCATGGCGGAGCTTTGGGACGTGATCACGGGGACGCCGTGGGCCATGGCTTCGAGTACCGGCATGCCGAAGCCTTCATCGAGTGAGGGGAAGGCGAAAATGCAGGCGCGCGCGTACAGCGCTGACAGTTGTTCGGTGGAGAGGTGGCCCAGGAGATCGATGTCCGGGCGGCGCGGGCTTTCTTCCACGGCGCGCAATTCTTCGGCGGCTCCGTAGCCCTGCGAAGCACCGGCCAGCGCCAGACGCCAGCCAGCGGGGAGGCGCTCGAATGCCTTCACCAGCCGGGCGACGTTTTTGCGCCGCTGGATGACGCCGACGAAGAGAACCAAGTTGTCCCGGGAGGCGGAGCTGGGGGCCGTCGGCAGGTGGACGCCGTGCGGGACGACGTGGATGCGCGACGGGTCGACACCTAAGTGTTGCTCGACCTGCGTGGCGGTGAACTTTGAGACGGCGATAATGGCGTCGCTATTCCCGGCGGCCTGGCGGGCTTGCTGGGTGAAGCGCGCGCGGAAATCGGGGGAGGAGTAATCTCCGGACATGACAAACAGGTCATGGAACGTGGAGACGGTGCGGCGCGCGGGGGCGTCCACACGCTGGTTGAGGGCGTGGAACAGGTCGGCGCGCGGGGCACCGGCGAGTAAACGGCGGCTGGCGTTGGGCGGCAGCTTGTCGGAGAGCGATTTGAACAGGCGGTGGGGGCGATAGTAGAAGCGGAAGCGCTGGTGGGGATGCGCGCGGGCGAGGCCGAACATCATCTCGCGCGAATACACGCCGACTCCCGATAGATTTCGTCCGAGGCTGTAGGTTGCGTCGAGGGCGATGCGCACTCGACTGTTATCGTCGCATAATCAGGCGATGCGCCAATAGGTTTCGATGCGGGCGGGGGCTGCCAGCAGATCCGCGGATACGGTTCGGAATTGCTGGAGGTGCGCGGAGGCGGCGTGGCGGTTTAGGTCTTCCTGCGAAGTCCAGTTCTCGTAGAACACGAAGCGGGCGGGGTCGGTCGAGTGTACGTGCAGGTCGTATTGGACGCAGCCGTCCTCCTGGCGCGTGGGTTCGACCAAAGCCAGGACCGCACGACGAAGGTCATCCTCTTTACCGGGTTTCGCCTGCATTTCGGCGACGACAGTCAGCAGTTGGGCCATACTGACGATAATGGCACGTCAACTGGGGATTTCGTATTCCTTCAGCTTGCGATAAAGCGTGGTGCGGCCGATTCCCAGGAGGTGCGCGGCGACGGCGCGGTCTCCCTTTGTGTATTCAAGTGCATGGATGATGGCGCGGCGTTCCAATACATCTAGGGGAATAACGGACGCGGTTGCCTGCGGCATCGCTATGGGCTGGGGTGCGGAGGCGTCGGACTCGGTGGGCGCCGGTGCGTTGGCGGCAGAATCTGCTCCGACAGCGGCCATCAGGTATTGCGACTTCTTCTGCAGCAGGTGGTTCTGCAGGCTGGAAGGGAGGTCGGCCACATGCAGCAGCGGACCTGAGTTGATGGCCACCATGTGCTGCACGCAGTTTTCCAGTTCCCTGACGTTGCCGGGCCACTCGTAGGAGAGCATAACTTCCAGGGCTTCGGCCGTCATGCTGTAGCTGCCGCCTACCCGCGAAAGGAAGTGATTGATCAGAGTGGGGATGTCTTCGCGGCGCTCGCGCAGGGGCGAGAGGCGGATGTTGATCACGTTGAGGCGGAAGTACAGGTCGCGGCGGAAGGCGCCCTTCTCTACCTCCTTGGCCAGATCGCGATTGGTGGCGGCGATGATGCGGAAGTCTGAGTGCCGCGTCGACACTGAGCCCACCGGGCGGAATTCCTTCTCCTGCAGGACGCGGAGCAGCTTGGCTTGCAGGTCCAAAGGCAGTTCGCCGATTTCGTCGAAGAACGCCGTGCCTCCGTTGGCTGCTTCGAGCAAGCCGAACTTGGTGGTGGCGGCGCCGGTGAAAGCGCCTTTGACGTGGCCGAACAGCTCACTTTCCATAAGCGGGCCGACCATGGAGGAGCAATCCACGGTGACGAACGGCCCGGACGCGCTTATATTATGGATAGCGCGGGCCACCACTTCCTTGCCGGTGCCGGTCTCGCCCAGCAACAGCGCGGGCCAGCGGCACTTGCCAAGTTTCTCAATCAAACGGAGAATCTGGCGCGTGCGCGGCGATTGTCCCACCAGGATATGGCGGGTTTCTTCAAGGTTAGGTGATATGTTCATTCGAGGCTCTTGGTAGGGGGACCTAATATAAGGTGTGTTTGCCAAAGATAAACTCTACGATTGAATAGAACTTTCCTCAAGACCCACATACCGAGAAATGGGGTAAGCCAATTGCGGGTGGGGAGTATACCCACATTGCGGGTAGGTACTATTGGCGGGCCGGCGTGGGGGCGGGTTCCGGTTCTGCCACTACAAGTGCTGCGCCGGTTTCCTGGCGGACGCGGACGGCGAGTTCAGTGGCCTGTTCCCGCGTCATTTCGCGGCCGACGATTACGCGCCATAGCGTAGGGGCTGCGGTCGCGCCTCCGTTGGAGACTACGCGGGCTTGCATGAAACGGTCTTCGAGAGTGGCTCGCAGCGATTCTGCGCGGCCGCGATCGGAGAAGGCGCCGGCTTGCACTACGAACCGATCGGTGGGCGGCGCGGCCGAATCGGGGGCGGGCTCCAAGGCAACCGGCGGTGCGGGAGCGGGCTTGGCCGTTACGGTGACCGGCTGTTGCGGTCTTGCGGTTCGACGCGCGGCGGCGCGATCACCTTCAGGCGCACGCGAGCGGTCCCGGCGCGGAGCATGTCGATATCGCGCGCGGCGGCTTGCGAGAGATCGAGGATGCGGCCTTTGGCAAAGGGGCCGCGGTCGTTGATGCGCACGTCCACCTGTTTTCCGTTCGACAGATTCGTGACCTCGACCCAGGTCTGGAACGGCAGGGACCGGTGCGCGGCGGTGAGCTGCTGCATGTCGTAGACCTCGCCCGAGGCCGCGCGGCGACCGTGATAGGGGAATCCATACCAGCTCGCGACACCGGTCTCGGTGGTTCCCAAGCGCGCCGGTGCGAGGGGAGTGTTCACATGCGCGGCGCGATGCGAACAACCCGCGAGCAACAGCAGCGCGAGTGCGAGTAGTGCGAAACCCGCATGAATCGGCCTTCGGAACACGGTCGTCATTTCCCAAGCACCTAAAACAATTCTACGCATTTACGTTTTTTTATGGAATGGGGGTGTTGCGAGCCTCATGAGGCGCGAGTGCGGGCACCCTTAGTATGCATTTTTTTCTTGACATTCAATTCAATCCACCTTATAAAGGGGACACAAGCGCGTTCTCTTACGAGTGGCGCGTACTTTGATGTAAAGGGAGAATCAAACGATGAAATTCGCAACCAAGAAGAAAGCGGCCCCGAAGAAGAAAGCTGCTGCTAAGAAAAAGAAGTAGCTAAACGGGCTCGCAATAGCGAGTTTGACCAACCGGCCCCGAGCAATCGGGGCCGTTATTATTTTGTGCCCACCTTATTTGCGATCACCTTCTCGATCGCTCCCCGCAAGTCCGCATATGTCATAGCGCCAGGATGGTACAGCCGGACGATGCCCGCGCGATCGATCAATACCAATGTGGGTGTGGTGCTGGCGCCATAGCGGGTGAAGTTCGCTTCGCTCACCTTAGCTGGGGCATCGATCACGCCCGTGTAATACGTGCGGCGCACTTGTTCGATGTAGGCGGTCTCGACGGCGGGAGCGGCGTCGACCCCTCCGGCCACATAGCCGTACTTTTGCGTAGGCGCGAGAAACACCAGACCTTGCGGAACGAACTCCGCCTTGATCTTGGCCAGGATGGGGATTTCGGATTTGCAGTCCGGGCACCAATGCGCCCAGAAGAACACCAGCGCGGGCTTACCGGCGGGCCGCGTGATGCCGTCGAGCGGGGGCGCGGGCTTGCCTTCGAGCGTGAGTAGCAGCAAGTTTTTGCGGATACGGGCCAGGATGGAGGTGGCGCCGAAGGTGTTCGCCTGCTCTTGTAGGAAGGTCACCGCTTCGCTACGGCGGCCTTGCGCGGCGAGGGTCTTGGCTTGGATTTCAATGGCGGCGCCGAGAGCGAGCGGCAGATGCGGCTCGCGGTCGAGTGGACGCTTCTTTAACAGCTCCGTCGCTTGCGTGTAAATGCCCTGCGCGAATTTCTCGGCGGCTGCGTAGTTGTGGCTTTCAAACTCCGCACGGGTCAGCCAGCTAAAGGCTTCGAGGTACTCCGGCGTAATGCCCTGCGCGGCGCGGTAGCTACTTAGTTCCTGAATCGCGCGTGCGTCGGAGCCGGTGGCGAAGGAGGCGCGCACGGTCTCGACGATGCCAGCCGATGCCGGGATCGCCAAAGCCATCAAGAGCGGAATGAATAGGAGCCGGGGTCGCATAGGGTTATAACTTCAGATGCTTCAGATAGTCGCGGAAGGCTTCGCCCAGGTCGTGGCGTTTGAGCGCCAGCTCGACGGTGGCTTGCAGAAAACCCTGCTTATCGCCCGCGTCGTAGCGCTTGCCTTCGAACTTGTAGCCGTAGATGGGCCGGCTGCGTAGCATGTGCTTCAGACCATCAGTTAACTGAATCTCACCGCCACTGCCGGGTTCGATGGTCTCGAGCGAAGTGAAGATCTCCGGCGTGAGCACGTAACGCCCAATGATGGCTAGGTTCGAGGGAGCGTCGTCGGCCTTAGGTTTCTCGACCAGATTGCGGATGCGATAAAGGCGGTCCTTGCCGCCGTTGTGCGCGACGGGCTCCGCGTCGACCACGCCGTACGCCGAAATGTTCTCTCTCGGGACTTCCATCAGGGCCAGCACCGGGGCGGAATAGAACTCGTAGACGTCGAGCAATTGGCGGAGGCAGGGAGTCTCGGCGTCGATGATGTCGTCCGAGAGAATGACGGCGAAGGGTTCTTCGCCCACCAGCTCGTGCGCACGCAGGACGGCATGGCCCAGACCGAGTGCCTCTTTCTGGCGGACATAGGCGATGTCGATCATATCGGAGACGGCGCGCACGGTCGCCAGAAGGTCCTTTTTGTGGCGGGTTTCGAGGAGATGCTCTAGCTCAAAGCTGAGATCGAAGTGATCTTCGATGGCGCTCTTGCCACGTCCGGTGACGATAATGATGTTTTGGACGCCGGAGTGTTTCGCTTCCTCAACGCCATATTGGATCAGCGGCTTGTCGACCAGAGGCAGCATCTCCTTCGGCATCGCCTTGGTCGCCGGAAGAAATCGAGTCCCGAGCCCGGCCGCGGGGAAGACCGCTTTACGAACTTTTCTTGTCATTCAGTTTCTATTCTATCGGCTTGGCTTAAGTGGTTCGGCAGGGGCTACTTCAATAGTTTCACAATGGCCTTCAGTTCCTCGCGAATCTTGCCGAGCAGGGGCGCGACCTCGGCGGGATCGGCGTCGAACAGATCGCGCTGCACGCGCTTGCGCTTGCCGGGTGTGGCGGGAGACGGGACCACCTCGGGTTTGGCTCGCGTTTCCAGAAACTTACGGGCACCCTCGATGGTGAAGCGCTGTTCGTAGAGCAGGCGCTTGATCTCCAGCACCATTTCGACATCTTTGCGGCGGTAGAGCCGGTGGCCGGTGCCGGACTTCTTGGGACCCAGCGCGGGGAACTCGGTTTCCCAGAAGCGCAGCACGTAAGGCTTAATGCCGGCCAAGCGCGCCACGTCGCCGATCCGGAAGTACAATTTGTCGGGGATCTCCGGCGTCGCGCTCACGATCATGTCTTCTTGCGAACTCATGACGTACCCTTATGATAATGTCCCCGCTTGTAGGAATCCATCCGGTCCGCGAGGCGCTGCTGGCCGGGCGGCCGCTCGACCGTGTCGTGGTCGCCAAAGGCGCCGGCGGCGCACGCTTGCAGGAACTGCTGGCGCTGTGCCGGGAACGCGGCATTCCCGTACGCGTCGAGCCGCGTGACCGCCTGGACCGCGCGGCTAACGGAGCCAACCACCAGGGCGTGGTGGCTTTCGGCACGGCGGAGAAGTATTCGTCGATCGACGATACTGCGGCGTCCGGCGGGTTGCATGTGATTCTTGACGGCGTGGAGGACCCGCACAACCTGGGCGCTATTATCCGCACGGCGCATGCGGCGGGCGCGGCGGCGGTGGTGATCCCGGAGCGGCGCGCGGCGGGATTGAACGAAACCGTAGGGCGGGCGTCGGCCGGGGCGCTAGCATATCTGCCGGTGGTGCGCGTGGTGAATATCAACCGCACGCTCGATGAACTGAAAACGCGTGGCTATTGGATCTATGGTTTGGACGAACGCGGCAAGGACACCTACGACCAGGTGATGTTCACCAAGCCGTCGGCGATTGTCCTGGGGGCCGAGGGCAGCGGACTACATGAACACGTCGCCAAGCGCTGCGACTTCCTGGTGCGCATCCCTATGGCGGGTCAGGTGGCGTCATTGAACGTCAGCGTGGCCGCCGGGGTAATGCTGTTCGAGTGGAAGCGGCGGGCGGCCAGCGAAACAACGGCTCGTTGACTCCGCCGACGCGGCCGGCTTGATACAAGCGCTGATCTGTGCGTGTGAGCCGCCGCTCCATCGGCTTTGTCAGGATGCTGGTGTGTGGGGTCTCGCACAGGTGTCCGGGGATTTCCCAAACCTCATCAAGCGTGGTCATCCATTCGATTGAGCGATCGAAGCGGGCCAGATTCACCGGGCGCGAGTAGGCGCGCAAGGTCTTCTCGCCGGCGGGATTGTAATAATGCTCGAAGTAACTCAAGGCCAGCTCGCGGATGGTCGCATACACCGGCTCGCGTGAACGTAGACCGGCGTAATCGGATTTGGCGATGGCGCCCCAATGGCCATGGACGCGGTACACGGCCAACACGTGATCGGAATCGCGAACGGCTTCGAGATCCACCAGCAGCGGTGGGTAACCCAGGCGCCGCAAAGCCATGGCCGCGAGCAGGGCGCCCTCCATGCAATGCGCCACGCGCTCCCGCAGAACCGTGCTGGGCGAATAACAGGTGGCGCCATGCGGTTCCTGGTTATAAGCGATCTCTTCGTCGAGAAATTGCTGGATTCTTGCAGGTGTCGTCAAGCGATGTAGCACCTTGCCAGACTAACGCAAGTGCCTACGCCGCTGGTACACTAACGGGCATGTGGGAGCTTCGGCTCGGCGACGAAATCGACGATTATTGCGTGAAATGCCGGCGGCTTACGAACCACGCGATCGTCTCGATGGTGGACGCCAAGGCGGCCAAGGTGCGCTGCCGGAGCTGTTACGCCGATCACGATTTTCGCAATGAGCAGGCGCCGCCTTCGAAGAAGGAACTAGCGAAGCAGAAGGAATTGTTCAATGCAGTGCTGGCGGGGATCGCTCCCGCGGAAGTGGCTTTGCCGGACCCGGTTGAGGCACCAGTGGAGCCGGAAGTAAAGGCGAAAGCTAAGAAGAAGAAAGCTTAGCGGCCGCTCCTTTCAGTCGCGGTTCTGTGCGGGGGCAGTGTGAACGGAGAACCGCGGGCGTCACTCCGGGGTCCATTCGCGCCACTCATCGAGTAGCGGGAAGTAGAGGCCTACCTTCACCGGATTCCCCAATGCGGCCAGGATTTTCGCGTAGCGCTCCAATTGATCACGGTAACGGCGCTGTTGTTCATCTAGGAACGCTGACAGATTTCCGCCTTCATGCGCGCTGGTTTTGAAATCGATAATCCAGCGGATCCCGCCGTCGACGAAAGTGCGATCCACCAGGCCGCGGACGACTTCGCCGTTGACTACGCCGGTGACGGCATATTCGGCGTGCGCGTCTTCATGCGGCTGCAGAATCCAGCGGGCGCGGCGGCTGGCGCGGATGCGGGAGAGCGCCTGGCGAACGCGCTGCGCCGTGGCTTCGAGATCGAGCGGCGATACGCCTGCGTGCGTCAGCGCTCTTCTGATAACCGCCATATCGGGGGGCTCGGCATCGACGTTCGGCATGCGTTGCAGAAAAGCGTGGACCACCGTGCCAGCGTGGCGCAGACTTTCACCTACCCATTCGAAACTGGGCTCATGCGGCTCTGCGTACGGTGCGCCTGTGCTTTGCCACTCGACTGGGGCGGGCAGCTCTGGCAGACGCCAGGAGTTTGGCAAACGGCGCAGGACACTTTCCGGCGGCTGCGAGGCGGCGGGCGCGACAACGGTGTTGCGGCGGAAGCAGGCGACTTCCTCATTGGAGAGCGCGGGCCACAAGTCCGCGAGCATGGAATCCGACGCGGGCTTGGGCTCGCCGGTCTTATCCAGGCGGGCGTGACCCATGAGATGAAGCTTGTTCCTAGCACGCGTGGCGGCGACGTAGAGTTGACGCGCGCGTTCCCATTTGTCTTTCTGCCTCTCGATATCGCGTAGGTACCGGTAGAGAGCGTCGGGTTCCGCGCGCGTTTCGTCGATGGGCGCCATTAGGCATTCGAAATGTTCACCTTCTCTCCACTCGTGGAACAAAACCAGTGGCTTGTCTTCGAGTTTTGAGTGACGCCCGAGACCGGGCACGATGACGGTGTCGAACTCCAGGCCTTTGGCCTTGTGAATGGTCATCACCTGCAGGCCTGCGCCCGCGGGGTTCTCCGGCTGGGCGTAGAGTTCGGCGACACGATTCTCGAAGCGCTCGAAATCGCGCAGGTCCGCGCCCGATTGTGAGGCTTCCAGAAGATCGAAATAGGCCGTGGCATCTTGCAACGCGCCTTCGGCGTCGAGACACGCGGGGCCGCCTAGCTTCATCCATACGCGCTCCACCCAACGGCGCAGTGGCCAGCGGCCTTGTTCGGCGAAGGCCTCTTGCAGAATTCCGTGCAGGCTTGTCGCGCGCCGTTGGCCGTCCTCCGTGAGCGCGTGCAGATCCTGCAGGCACTCCCAGACGCCGATGGTGGGGCGTTCGCGTACCAGCGCTTCCAGGTCGGCGAGCGTGAGGC
Organism: Bryobacterales bacterium; assembly: GCA_963760575.1. Lineage (GTDB taxonomy): Bacteria > Acidobacteriota > Terriglobia > Bryobacterales > Bryobacteraceae > Palsa-187. The sequence goes on along the minus strand of CAVXEM010000059.1, from coordinate 49,042 downwards.
CGCACCAGGGCGCGCGCAGGATCGAGAGCCAGGCAACGCGGTCCGCTGGATTCAGCAGGGCGCGGGTGAGGGCCAGCAGATCGCGCACCACCGAACGTTCCGCGAGCGAATCGATGTCTACCGCGCTGAACGCGAGGCCTGCCGTCTTCAGGGCCCCGACAATGGCGAACAAGTGCGAGCGGGCGCGAACTAGGATCGCGATCGACCCTTCGGGATCTTCCCGGCGCGCTTCCTCAATGCGGCGAACCACGCAGGCGGCTTCGAGTTGGTCCTCGCCTTCGACGAACCCATCCAGCGTTACCACGCCGCCGTCGCCGGTTTGCGCGGCCTGCGAATCGGTATAGGGTACAGCGCCAGTCTGATCATCGATGGCTTTCGGGAAGCTGTCGCGGAATAGTTGGTTCACGCGGGCGACGATGGCCGGGCCCGAGCGGCGGTTCAAGCGGAGCTGCAAGGGTTCCAAGCGCAAATCGCCGATGCCTTTGCGTTCCACTTCGCTGAACAAGCCGACCTCAGCTTGGCGGAAGCGGTAGATCGACTGCATGGGATCGCCCACCAAGAACAATGTGCGGCCGTCCGCGGGTTGCCATCCGCCGGTCAATTTTTCGAGCAGTTCAAATTGGGCGCGGGATGTATCTTGGAACTCGTCGACCAGGAGATGTTCGATGCGCGAGTCCATGCGGTAGGCGACTTCGGTAGGGTTATCGATCTGTCCTAGCGCGTCGCGCGCGGCGATGCCTAGTTCCATGAAGTCGATCACACGTTCCGCACGGAATACCATGTGGAGCTGCGCTACGGCGAGTTTCAGCGTTCGCAACAAGGCACGCAGGACGTCCCATTGCTCGTCCGAATAGCGCGGCGGGGGGAGCCTGCGCAACCGCTCGAGCGCCTCCCGCAAACCTTCGCGTTGCTCCAGCACGGCGATCAGATCCGCGCAGCGATTTTTCTGGACATCGCTGCCGGGGGGGAAGCCACACTTCACCGTAAGCCCCTTGCGTTTGCGCCAATCGCCGCCACCGGTCAGTACCACGTCCGCGAGTCTCCGCCAGACCTCCACGTCCTCCATCGCGGCGCCCGGCCACTTCGTCAAATCTTGTTTGGAGGTAAAGCGCGCGAGATCCATCCAAGTACTGTGCTGGTCATGGGGAACCAAACCTTCGACCGCGGACAGACCATCGACGATTGTGTCCGCCAAAGCCTTCTCTAGGGCCGTGCGCGCCTGGTCATCGTCGTCGGCCAGCTTCATCCACTGATCGCGCTTGGCGAGCATGCTGGCGATCAATTCGCGCGCGTGCGTGGAGTTGTTATCCAAGTGCCGCAGCAGCGTGGTCAGCGCCTGTTGATAGTCGGGACTGCCGTCGAGCAGCGTGAGGTGGGCGGCCTCTTCATACAACTGGCGGGCGTCTTCTTCAATGCGCGGCATGCCGCCCAGGCGCGCGAGCCACGGCATCTCCCCGGTGATCGACATGCACAGCGAATCGATGGTTTGTACGCGCAGGCGGCCCGGGTGGTCGAGCAGATCCCACGCCAACTCGCGATCGCGCTGGAGGACTGCGAGCGCCAGTTGCCGCGTGGTTTCGAGGTGCGGCTTCGCGACGGCGATTCCAGCTTTGGCGTCGCGTAGAGCGGCTAGAACACGGTCCAGCATTTCCCCGGCTGCTTTTCGCGTGAAGGTGATGGCGACGATGGATTCGGGTTTGCTTGACCACCGCCAGCAGCCTTAGAAAACGCTGGATCAGCAGTTCGGTTTTGCCGGAGCCCGCGGGCGCGCGCACTGTGAACGAACGGGCAGGATCGAGAGCATCTTTACGCTGCGGTTCGTCGAGCTCGTGCAGGATGACGGGGCTACTCACTGGGCCTCCTCCTCCGGCGCATCGAAGGGGCGGACGTCGGCGATGCGGCAGAGCGAATGTAGCTCACAGAACTCGCAGGACTTCGCGCCGTATTTGGGGTCGATGGCGGCGTCCCCGTGAAGAAAGCTGGCGCCGAGGTTTTCAACCACCTTGGTCCACTCCGGCAGTTGCCGCGCCAACTCGGGTCCGCTGTAACCGTCCAAGTCCGTCGCACCCGGCACTAAAAAGGCGAATTGAACGGACGAAATAGCATGCGCGCTCTTGGTGGCGTAGAGCATCAATTGTGGAGCGTTGGGCCGGTCGCCTTCCCAATCTTTGACGCCTTGCTTGTCCGATGTTTTGTAATCCAGGATCGCATGGGTGCCATCGGGCAGGCGATCCAGACGGTCGGCTTTGATTTGAAGTGTGAGGCCGCCCACTTCCACGGGGCGCGGCTGTTCGCGCTCCAGCACCGTGAAATCCTGCCTGCGTTTTTCGAGCTCCAGCCATTCAGTGAGAAGATCGTGAAGGCGCGCTTGCTCCAGTGCGCGCGAGCGTTCGAGCGAAGCGTTCCTATGACGCCGGCTCAGACGGCTATCGAGGGCCGCGCTGACGGAGCGCTCGATGACGGTGGCGATCTCCTGCGTGAGTCCGCGCCAGCAGTTCGCGCTGCGATCCGATGTCGCGCCAGAAATATTCCAGGGCTTCATGGGCCACGGTGCCGCGCTCGGAGGGCGAGATACCGATATCCGCCGCATCGCTTTCGCGGGCGCGTAAGCGGTGCTTCGCAAACGCGCGGAAGGGGCACGCGGCTTGGTCAGCCAAAACACTCATTCCCCCGCTCTGTGGGGTGCCGGGAGCTACGGGCGGGCCCTGTCCAGCCGGTTGTTGTTCCAAGGGAACGGCGGCGGAGAAGATTCTCCGCAAGGACGTTTCAAACATTGCTCCGGGGGCGTCGATTTCCCGCAGCGCCTCAATCAGGGGGCTTGCACGTAGTTTTTCTTCGCCCGAGATTAATGGATAACTGCATACCACCTCCGTCGCCGAATTGAGCAACCGGGTGGTGACGCGGCGCGTGTAATCGAGTTCCCGCTCCGGTGAGCTGTGCGGCATTCCTGCTTGGCGCTGGAGCGATAACGGGAGAAAAGGATTCGGGCGCGCCCCGCCGGGCCACGCGCCCCCGTGCAGGCCCGCGATCCACAACGCGTCAAATTGCGAGCCGGCGGCTTCGAGCACATCCATGATCTGCACCGGGGCGCCGTCGTCGCGGGGGGCGAAGCGTTGATCGTAAGCGATACCGCGCAACCGCTGGACGGCTTGGCCGTAAGTGATGCGGGGCAGCACTGCGTCGAGCGACGCGAGTTCGGACAGGAGGTTTTTCCAGTGCTCTACTGTCTGATGCTCGGCCGGGGAGAGCGGCCGGTTACCCGGCCAGCCCGCATGACGCAGCAGTTTCGAGAACGCGGAGCACCATTCGCTGGGGTGCTGGCGCTCGCGCAATTCATCCGCCGCCTTTGCCATTTCTGGAAATACGCGGCGCACGGCCTCGACCTCGAAGGAGATGTTCTCAAGCCCCTGGCGGCGCAGCTCGGCATAGAGCTTGGCGCCGTGCCAATTGTCGAGGCGCAGGAACGGAGATCGCAACAGCATCCCGGCTTCGCCGATCGGCAGTCCGGGTTGGATCCCCAACGCGAGCAACGCCGCGGCAATCACGGGAACGTCCGCGGACGGCACACCGGCGGAGATGTGGAAGGCCGCAGCGGAGCCGGGACGCGCGAAGTCAAGACCGGGATAGAAGGTGTCGTCGAAAATTCGTTCGGCCGCCGCCGACATCCCAGCGAGGCCGCGCACCACAATTCCGATGCGGGCGTCCGGCTGCGCTTCGAGCTTTCTTCGCGCCCAGGCAGCGGCTTGCACCAATTCTTCGGAGGAATCGCGGAGTCCCACGCGATGGCGCGGTCCCGGGGGTGCGGCAGGCTGTGTGCGCCAAGGCTGAGCGCGGCAGGCTTCGAATAGACGCCGATCCGCGGGTGTGAGTTCGTCGAAACCCGCATGGAAGAGAGCGTCATGAGCCAGTGTTCCCTCCATCACCCGATCGAGCAGCGCGCGCGGAAGCTGGCTCGCCGTAATCCAATCGTTCTCCTGCAGCTTGCGCTCGACCGCAAGCATCCATTCCAGGAATTCTTCGGTATCGCGCAGCCCGCGAAACTCTGCAACGTCGCAGCGCGCTTCCCAGGCGCGCACTAAACTCCACGCCTGCGCGGCCGCCGAGACAGTCGCCGGCAGATCGAGCAGAACGCTCGCGCCCTCCGACGCCGCGATGGCTTGTTCCCACAGAGCTTCTTCCTGCAGGGAACTCAGCAAAACCGGCGTATGGAACGGATCGCGATATGCGCACTCCTGCCACGCGCGCGCGAGCCAGGCGCCGCGCGGCAGGATGTCGGCCGTCTCCCACACGCGTAGGTTCTGTTGGCGCCGAGCGCTGTCGTAATCGCGGCGCAACTGGCGGCTCAGGCGCGCGTTTGCAGTGACCAGCGTACCTTGCGTGTAGCGATCCACTAAGTTGATGTCCCCCGTCTCGCCTGGTACTTACGCAACAATTCAAATAACACCACACCGCCCGCCGTCGCCACGTTCAGGGAGTGCTTACTGCCCAACATCGGAATGCGGATGTGGACGTCACAACGCGCTCCCACTTCCGGGCGGATGCCGTCCACTTCGTGCCCGAAAATAATGCACACCGGGAAGGCGGGCTGCCACTCGAACAAGTCCACTGCATGCGGAGTGGTTTCGATGGCGGCAATCTCATAATTCTGTTCGCGGAGCTGGTCGAGGAGCGGCAGGGGATCGAGCGCGTGTTTCCAGCGAACTGTTTCTTCAGCGCCGAGTGCGGTCTTGCGAATCGCCGCCTTCGGAGGGTAGGCGGTAATTCCTGTAAGCAGAAGTTTTTCGGCGGCTGCAGCATCCGCGGTGCGAAAGAACGATCCTACGTTGTACATGCTGCGCACGTTATCCAGCAGAATCACCACAGGCAGTTTGCCAATTCCTTCGTAGGGTGAGGCCAGCGGCGTGGCGCGAAAAGGGAGCCGGTCCATGTTATGTGGTGCGTCTTAAGCTGTGTGCAAGTGCTGCTGACACTATAGCGTGAGCGGACCGCTATAATGGACCGTTGACGCTCTCGATCGTCATCCCCGCGTATAACGAAGAGGGCCGTCTCCCGGCGACTCTCGACGTTATTTTCAACTGGCTCGACAGCTCTCCCTACCGCGATGCCGAGGTGCTGGTGGTGGACGACGGGTCTACCGACTCGACTGCGGCAGTGGTCGAAAGCCGCGCCTCTACGGAACCGCGCTTGCTGCTGTTGCAAAACCCCGGCAACCGCGGAAAGGGCTTCGCTATCCGTCATGGAATGCTGCAGGCGAAGGGGGATTGGATTCTATTTTCCGACGCCGATCTCTCGGCGCCCATCGACGACCTTCCCAAGCTGCTCGCTGCCGCCAAGGAGAAGAGTGCCGCGATTGCAATCGGCTCCCGCGCACTCGACCGGTCTCTCATCGGCGTGCACCAAAGCCAGTGGCGCGAGATATCCGGGATTGTCTTCAACCGCATCATGCGCCTGATCACGGGACTGCCCTTCGCAGATACGCAGTGCGGCTTCAAGCTGTTCCGCCGCGACGCCGCGCGCCGCGTATTTCCGCTGCAGCGGCTGGATGGCTTCAGTTTCGACGTGGAAGACTTGTTTGTGGCGCGCACGCTGGGGATTCCTGCTATTGAAGTCCCAGTCCGCTGGAATAATGTGGAAGGAACTAAGGTGGGCCTGATGCAAGGGGTCGCGTCGTTTCTCGATCTGCTGCGCATCCGCTGGAATTGGTTGCAGGGCCACTACACGGATTAGACTGGAGGGATGGCAACCAAAGCTGGCGTCCGCGCCATCCCTTTGCTCGATTTGACGCGCCAATACCAGCCCTTGCGCGGACCGATCCAGGCGGCGATCTCGCAGGTGATCGAATCGCAACGTTTCATCCTGGGGGCCGGGGTCGAACATTTCGAACAGCGCTTTGCCGAATATTGCGGCACGCGGTTTGCGATTGGCTGCGCCTCCGGCACCGATGCCCTGGAGCTGGCTTTGATGGCTCTGGATATTGGAACCGGCGACGAGGTCTTGACGGTGCCTTTTACGTTTTTTGCCACTGCCGGCGCTATTATGAGCGCGGGCGCGCGGCCGGTCTTTGTAGACGTAGATCCCGGTTCGTTCAATATGGATATTCGGCAGACTCGACCAGGCGCTTGCGAGAGCATCCGCGTGTCAAAGCGATTCTGCCGGTGCATCTTTATGGGGGCTGCGCGGACATGGGTCCAATAATGGATCGCGGCATCCCGGTGATTGAAGACGCGGCGCAAGCGGTCGGCGCGGAATGGCAGGGCCAGCGCGCCGGCAGCATTGGAACCCTCGGCTGTTTCAGTTTCTTCCCGACGAAAAACTTGGGCGGGTTTGGCGATGGCGGCATGCTCACTACCAACGATGAAGAACTGGCGCGCAAATTGAAGGCGCTGCGCATTCACGGATCATTTGAGAAGTACGTCCACCAGTGGCCCGGCATGAATTCGCGGCTGGACGCGCTGCAGGCTGCTGTGCTGGATGTCAAGCTGGATCATCTCAACGACTGGAATCGTGCGCGCCAGCGCAACGCCGCGCTCTACCGTGAGGCGTTGTCGAGTGTGGTGATCACGCCCGCCGCGGAGCCGTATCAAACCAACCATGTCTTTAATCAATTCGTGATCCGCTGCCAGCGGCGGGATGAGTTGCGAGCATACCTTGCTGAGTCGGGCGTCGGCACGGAGATTTACTATCCTCTTCCGCTGCACCTGCAACCAGCGCTCGCGAGCTACGGATATAAGGCCGGCGATTTTCCGGTGAGCGAGCAGCTCTCCAAGGAAGTTCTCGCGCTACCGATATTCGCCGAGCTGACCGAGGAAGAAATCACGACGGTCGCGGCGCTGATCCGCGAATTCTACCGGCGGGGATAACTCTCTATGCGGTATCGTATTCTCGCGCTGTTTCTGGCTGCCGCTACTCTGTGCAGCGCAGCCGATGACCTGCCCGCCATTCCGCAAACGCCCAAGAAGCCCGTTACCGATGAATACCAGGGCGTGCAGGTGGTCGATGACTACCGCTGGCTCGAACCCTCCGCTGATGCGGACGTGCGCAAATGGAGCGATCAGGAGAACGCGCGCACCCGCGCGTATCTGGATCGCCTGGCGAACCGCGGGCCGCTCGTCGAGCGTCTCAATCAGCTGAACAGTAGTTCGTCGATTCGTTTTTCGGCGCTCATCTCGCGCGGCGGCGTGCTTTTCGCGTTGAAGACGCAACCGCCGAAGCGGCAGGCTTACCTGGTGGCGCTGGCGTCGCCTGACGATCCCGATTCTGCGCGCACTGTGGTCGATCCCAACCTGCTCGATCCCTAGCGGTTCCACGACCATCGACTTCTATGAGCCGTCGCTTGATGGCAAGCTGGTGGCCGTGTCGCTTTCCAAAGGGCGGCACGGAAGATGGTTCCGTTTCCGTGTTCGAAGTCGCTACGGGCAAGCAGCGCTCCGATCTAGTTCCGCGCGTCAATGGCGCTACGGCGGGCGGCAGCGTGGCTTGGAATCGTGACGCGACTGGATTCTGGTATACGCGCTATCCGCGCGCGGGCGAGCGGCCCGTGGCCGACTTGAATTTCTACCAGCAAGTTTACTTTCACCGCCTGGGGACCGCTACCGCGCAAGACGAATACGCGGCCGGTAAACAATTTCCTCGCATTGCCGAAGTCGAGCTGCGATCTTCGGACGACGGCAAGTACGTGCTGGCGCGCGTGGCTAATGGCGATGGCGGGGAGTTCCTGCATTTCATGCTGTTGCCGGACGGCCAGTGGCACCAGATTACGCGCTTTGCCGATCATACTTCGCAAGAAGCCTTCGGGCCCGATGGAACGCTGTATCTTCTGTCGCGAAAAGATGCTCCCATGGGAAAGCTGCTGGCGCTCGCGCCGCCGGCTTTCTCGGTCGCCAGCGCTAAAACGATTGTGACTGCGACGCGTTCGTCGATCGATGGCTTCGTGCAGTCAGGTTCACATCTCTATGTGCGCTACATGGCCGGCGGACCGGCGAAGCTCTTCGATATGGAGTCCGGCAAGCCGGACAAAGCTATCGACATCCCGCAGGTTTCGTCGGTGGGCCAACTGGTAGCTCTGAGCGGCAATCAGCTTCTTTTCGAGAACGAGAGCTACGTCGAGCCCTCGGCCTGGTATCGCTACGATCCGGCGAACGGACAGGTCAAGAAGACCGCCATGTTCCAGACCGCGCCGGCGGATTTCAGCGACGTTGAGGTCATCCGCCAGACGGCGATCTCGAAAGATGGCACGCACGTGCCGATGACCATTCTGCGGCGCAAAGGCACCAAGCTCGACGGCAAGAATCCCACGCTGCTCACTGCCTACGGCGGCTACGGGATCAGCCAGCGGCCTAACTTTTCGGTGCGCCGCCGGTTGTGGCTGGATCACGGGGGCGTGTGGGTGGTTGCCAACCTGCGTGGTGGAGCCGAGTTCGGTGAGACCTGGCACGAGCAAGGACGCCTCACCAGCAAGCAGAATGTTTTCGATGACTTCATCGCTTGCGCCGAGTTCCTGATCAAGACCAAGTACACCAGTCCCGACAAGCTGGCGATTGAAGGCGGCAGCAATGGGGGTTTGCTGATGGGCGCGGCGCTGACGCAGCGGCCCGAACTTTTTCGCGCGGTGGTCAGCCATGTGGGCATTTACGATATGCTGCGTGTCGAGACCTTCCCTAACGGTGTCTTCAACGTGACCGAGTTCGGCACTGTGAAAGAGAAGGATCAGTTTCAAGCGCTTTACGCCTACTCGCCCTATCATCACGTGAAGGATGGGACAGACTACCCGTCGGTTCTGTTCCTCACTGGGGCCAACGACGGCCGCGTGGACCCCATGAATTCGCGTAAAATGACGGCGCGCCTGCAGGCGGCGACTCACTCCGACCGGCCGATTCTGCTGCGCACCAGCTCGACTTCGGGCCACGGCATCGGCACCGCGTTGAACGAGCGCATCGACCAGGACGCCGACGTGTTTTCGTTTCTGTTCGATCAGTTGGATGTGAAGTAGATCCGGGTTACGTGGGGTCCGGCGCCCGAGAGTGTCACGCGCAGCTCCGGTGCGGCTTCCTTCCGTCCATACACTTTGGAACGCCACCCCGATTCGAGGTGCGCTTCGGCGCCTGCGGGGATCACCAATTCGGCGGAGGAACCGATGTGATATTTTCCGGCTGCGGACAGTTCGGCGCGCACACCGAAATGCCAGAACTGTTCGAAGGGGGGCGGGCCTTCGATGGAGTCGGTGATGACAAGGCAGTCTGTTCCCAGTTCGAAGCGGCGGCGGTGGGTGAAGGCGCGCGCGACGCATTCTGCTTCGAGAACATGCTCGCTCCGTTCAATGACGCGCACGGTGGGTTTATCAGTCCAGCGGAAGGGCCCAGCTGGAGTCGCCTGGTCGAAGCCACCGGCGCGAATGGTATTGTGTGCGGCGCTCGAGCGGAAGCGCTCGCGGGCCGCGGGATCGCCCAGGTAGCTGTAGGTTCCGGAATCAATCAGCAGCTCTTCGGGGCCGACGCGCAGCACCAGGCTGAGAGTGTCGGAGTGGCTGTGTCCGCCGGAGCCGCGTCCGAAGGGTCCGGCGTCCGCAATCAGGTGTAAATTGCCGCGCGTGACGATCCACAGACCGGTATCGGGGAAGAAGGCCGTGGCGGGCGGCGCTCCGCACTCTGCACTCTGCAGCGCGGATTCGCCGATCCACCAGGCGGCTTGCTGCTGAAGGTCGGCCGCCGTGCCCGCCCACTCGGGGCGCCGCAACAACACACCACAAGTCGCGAGTGTGGCGCGGCCGAATTGCGAGCCTGGTCCGTAGGGATGAAAAAAGCGGCCGCCGTCGTCATCGCCCAGGAACGGGATTTCGCGCTGCGGACCCAACAGGGCGTGTAGAAACTCGGCCATGAGAGCTACTTTTTCGGGGATGGGCTCGCCGGCAATCAGATAGTGGGCCAGAAACATATCGAGCGCATACACGTGATAGTAAGTGGATTGCTCGAAGTAGCTGCCGTCATTTTGCACCTGCGATACCAGTTGCTGGCGCGTGACGGAAGTTCCTAGGTCGCGCCAACGCTGGGCGTGAGGGAAGTTCGGGAACAGCCGCCCTAACGCATCCAGCACCACCGCCTCGCCTAGCAGATGAGTGTTGGGTGAGAAATAGTAGGACAGGTTGTGTTCCAGATGATAACCGTGCCGATACAGCGCGCGCAGTAAATCACGGCGGGCGGCGGGCGATAATTCGTTGCCCGCAAGATGCCACACCCAAATCCAGGACCACGCGCGAAAGGCGACTTCGAGCGCGCTGCACCAGTTGATGCCGCTCCACGGTGGATTGGCGGCGTACCAACTGGAGAGAAGCGCTTCGATGCGGTCCAGGAATTCGCGGCGTTGTGTGAAGCGCCAGGCTTGCGCCAGCGCTACCAGGTACTGATGGCGGTTCAGCTCCCAGATCACCTTGTGATCGCCGGTGACGGCGCTGTTCAAGTACGGCACTCGGCGAAAATACGGGGTGCCCGATACTTTGCCGGACATGATGTCGCGCCGCCACTCCGGCTCGATTCCCCACTCCTGAGGCTCGCCGAACAGCACGTAGCGGCCGTTCAAGGCGTGTTCGGCTATGCCTTCCACTTCTTGGGAAAAGGGGCTGCCGCGCAGGCGGTCGATCACCGCTGCAGGATCGGGCAGGCCGGGCAGCGGGGACGGCGGCGCCACGAAATCACGCGGCAAATCCGGCGGCGAAACCCAGCAACGAAGGTTCGTCGCCTCCTGCCGTAAGCGGAATAGAATTTCGGCTGCGCTACGCACGAAGTTCAATTATCCGCTACCGGATATAGCGTTATGGCAAGGATTGAACGTTGACGCTGGACATCGTGTTGCCTACGTATTGAAGCACCACGACATTGACTCCGCTGCTGCCAGGAGTGGTGACGTCAAAGGTGACCCAACCGCTGAAGTCTTTCCCCTGCGGGAATGCGGCGCTGCCGAATCCGCCTTGCGGCTGGCTGGGATCCCAGGCGAACACGACGCCGATGGTAGTGGAGGCCGGGATCTGGAAGTCGCGATAGGTCACGAGATTACCGCTTTGATCGAGAAGCGTGCCTCTCACGGTGACTGGTGTGGCTCCGGGATTCGCAATCGCCGCCGAAGCTGCCAGGTTGTTCAAAAGATTGGCGCCCTGGTTCGCGCTCATCGCCACGGGCGCGGTCCAAGTGGTGGCGGCCGGCGCTCCCTGCTCGGTGATCTGCGAGGAATACGAATCGTCGCTCGACCGAGTCAAGAACGCCAACTGAGGATACGACAGTCTTCGCAAGGCGGACGGATCGGTGGAGGAATATTGCACCATCACCGAACCGAAAGCAAAGGCGCTGGGATCGGGCTGACTGGCACAATTTTGACCGTGGAGATCGCAACTGGCAGGCGGATTCAGGAAATTAACGTCCACTGACTGGCCTGCGTTCAAGGTGTAACTGGCGCTCTCGCCCACCTGCAACTGGCCGCTGCGGCTATCGGTGTAATACGCCGGCAAGTGATTCGGCGATCCACTGCTGGTTGACGCGGCGGGAAGCAGAGTGAAGCGAAATTGCACGGCTCCGGAAGTGGCGCTGGGAGGATTGGCCGCCTTCAAGCGGCTCTCCCAACCCGCGCCGAACACCACCCAGGGGAGCGTAAATTGAGCGGTGCAAGAGCCGTCGGCCGCCATCGGGAACTCCGCACAGCGGGTTTGTGACGTAACCGTCTCATGCCCCAAGGGGGTTGTGCCCTGCGAATTCACTTCTACGCTGGACATCGCATTCCCCACGTATTGCAGCACCATCGCGGACACCGCTCCGCCGGTCGGAGAGACGACCTGGAAGGTAACCAGACCATTGAAGTCCTGACCCCCCGGGAACATGGCATTTCCGAAACCGCCAAAGGCCTCGCTGGGATCCTGCGAAAATACCATCGCGATGGCTGCCCAACGCGGGAACCTGGAAATCACGGAAAGTTACGGTTTGGCCGTTCCCGGCGTAGAGGGTTCCGCGCACGGTGATGGGCGCCGCACCGGGATTGGCCAGAGCGGCCGAAGCCTGTTGAGCGGCTTGTGGATTGGCGGTCTGGTTCGCGCTCACCGAAACCGGCGCCGTCCACAGATTGGCGGCAGGCATTTCGTGTTCGGTGGTCTGCCAGCCGTAAGCTCCGCTTGATGAATTCGCCAGCAAGGTTAGCTGCGCTTTCGAAATGCCTCTCAAAGAAGCTGGATCGTCGGCGACATACTGAACCATAACCGCACCATAATTGGAGGTTGTCAGATCTTGCGTGGTCCCGCAATTTTGGCCGTGGCTGTCGCAGCCGGCCGGCGGAGAAAGGAAATCCAGCAAGATGGATTTTCCGGGGCTAAGCGAGTAAGTACCAGTTTCGGCGAGCTGCAATTGCGTGCCGTTGTTCACCGTGAAAAAGGCGGGCATATGATTCTGGACGCCGCCCGTAGCGGGTGTTGCGGGCAGCAGCGTAAAGCTGAACTGGATGTTTCCGCCGGCGTTTCCCTTGGTAAGATTCGCCGCACTGAGACGGCTCTCCCAGCCGCCGCCGAAGGTAACCCACGGAAGGATATCCTGCACCATGCAGAGTCCGCCGGGGGAGGTCTGGAATTCCTGGCAATTGACATTAACCGCCAAACTGACGATGGCCGTCTGGCTCTGGCCATTCATGGCCGCCGTAAGGGCGACACTCTGGCTGCTATTCACGGACCCGGAATGGGCCGAGAAAGTGGCGCTGCTTTGGCCCGCCGGGATGGTCACGTTTGCCGGTACGGAGAGTAACACGTTGTTGTTGCTCAGCAGGGAGACGACTGCCGCACTCGTAGTGGGGCCGGTCAACTGAACTGTGCAGGTGGCCGACAGGTTGCTGGTTAACGCCGCCGGATTACAAGCCAACGAAGTGAGTTGCGCCGAAGCCGCAGCAGTGGCGCTGACCGCGAAAGTTTTCGAAACGCCGCTGAGAGTGGCCGTCAGCGTGGCAACTTGGTTGGATGTCACCGCGGCGATAGTGGCGTTAAACGCCGCGCTGCTCTGTCCCGCGCCGACATTGACACTGGCCGGAACGGTAACACTGGTATTGTTGCTCGACAGCGCAACGCTAACCGCACTCGCAGAAGCCGCACTCATGGTGACAGTGCAGGCGGCGGTCCCGGGACCACTTACATTTGCCGTCGAACAATTCAGGCTGCTCAACTGAGCGGCTGCCGTGAGGCCGATGACAGCCTGCTGGCTCACGCCGGTCATGGTGGCGGTGACGGTGGCGTTCTGGCTGCCGCTCACGGTTCCGGAGGCCGCCGTGAAAGTCGCGGTACTTTGTCCAGGCACAACCGCGACGCTGGTGGGGATGGAAAGCAGTCCGTTGTCGCTTACCAACGCGACGATTGCCGTGCTGGTGGAGGCGGCGCTCAAGGTTACGGTGCAAGTGCTCGTCGCGTTGCTTCCCAATGTCGCAGGCGAACAGGCCACTGAGCTAAGCTGCGCGGGTGCGTTGCCGGTCGCGGTGAGTGTGAAAGTCCGTGAAACGCCGTTCAAGGCCGCCGTCAGGAGGGCAGTTTGATTGGAACCCACTGCCGCGACGGCGGCGCTGAACGTGGCGCCGCTGAGTCCCGCGCCAATATTGACGCTGCTGGGGACGGTCACGCTGGTATTGTTGCTCTGCAGCGCGACAGTGACCGCGCTCGTAGTGGCGGCGGTCAGCGTGACGGAGCAGATGGTGGTCCCGGGGGAGCTCACCGTTCCCGGCGCGCAAGCCAGGCTGCTGAGCTGGGCCGGGGCTACCAGGCTTATTGTGTTCGACAGATTCACACCACCAACGCTTGCCGTCACTACACCCGACTGATTGGAGCTGACCTGGGCGGCGGTTGCGGTGAAGCTGTTGGAGGTCTGCCCGGCCGCGATGGTTACGTTGGCTGGCACCGTGAGGTTGGCGTTATTGCTCGAAAGTGAAACCGGGAAACCACCTGAGGGAGCCGTCCCGTTCAACGAAACTGTGCAGGGCGTGGTCCCCGGAGTATTGATCGTCAAACTGGTGCAGTTCAGGGAGCTGAGAGCAACGGAGAGGGGTAGGCTAATGGTGCCGGAGCCTCCGCTCGAGGGAATGGAATTGCCTGCTGCTGTCGATGCCACCACGTTGGTAAGTTGAATGGAAATCGGGTTACTGGAGGGCTGCGGGGAAATTTGGAAGGTTGCAACCGCCACCTGGCCGTCGGCGATCACGTTGCTATTGAATCCGACGACTAGGCAGTTGTTTCCGGAGCAGGACAGCGACTTCACGGCAGCGTTGGTAGACGTTCCCGCCGCCACCGAGACACCCGTGATGCCGGAGGAAAAGCTAAAGGTCCATTGGAGCCCGGCGGTTTGCGCTCCTCCGGCCGACGTGAGGTTAATCGGGAGAACCACGGTACCCCCAGGCGTTCCGGCCGCAGATCCAATGGATAACGTTACATTTTGAGCCAGGGCAAAGCTTTGCAAGCCCAGTAGAACAAAAGTACTAAGAAGGATTTTCCGTGGCACACTTGTCTATCGAGCCCCGAGGAATAAGCGGGCAGTGGGACTTTCACCTAGGGAGTAATGGGAATCCCGTTAGGGGGGCTTAAGGGCCCACAACAGTGGGTGGAAAACGCCTTACCTCGGAGAGCTCGGGACCATATTGAACCGCCGAGGCTCGTTGGCAGGTCCGGACGCTGTGTAGCGTCTGAGCGGACGGCAACGCACAATAGCCGTTGTGAACTCGCGCGTGAAACGGTTATGGATACGTCTCAGCTTCCTGAGGAAAGTTGGTGAGCATTTGCCCTCAGTGTTCTGCAACTTGCTGTGTCTGCCGTAAACGGGGAACTGCGTGAACTGTCCTCGCTCCTCGCTTATTTGAGAAAAGACCGGTAAAGCTCCTGGATGCGTCCCACCGATGTGTCCCTGTTGAAATTCTCCCGCACGAAGGCGAGGCCGTTGTCTCTCAATTGGTTTCGCAGCGACTCCGAGCCGATCAGGGAACGCAGCTGGCGAGCGAGGTCGTCTGCGTCACCAGGCGTGAACAGTAGCCCGGTTTTTCCGTCCTCGACCAGTTCGGGATTCCCGCCAACCCGCGAAGCCACTGCGGTGCAGCCACTGGCCATCGCTTCCAGTAGTGAATTGGACAATGCTTCGGAAAGTGACGGCAGCACAAAGATATCGATCTCGCGCAACCATTCGCGAACGTCCGCGACACCCGGCTGAAACACGCACTGTGTCCCCAGGCCGTACTCGCGCGCAAGTTCCTGCAGAGCGGGGAGCATAGGTCCGTCGCCAACAATCAACAGCTTTAAGCCGGGCAAGGCATCGCGCACCTGCTTGAACGCGTCGATCAAGGTGAGCAGCCCTTTCTCGGGACGCAGCGCACATACCACGCCGATCACTAGCGATGCGTCGGCGAGCGGCGGCGGTCGAAGCGGGGGCAGCGGCCGGTAATGCTCTATGTCGATCCAATTCAGGCACACATGCACGCGCTCCGGCGGCGCCCCTTCGTCCTCGGTCATGTGAACCCGCATGGCTTCGCAATTCACGACGATCCCGTGCGCCAGTCGATCCGTGAAGCGCATCAGTTGGCGGTAGCGAGGCTGCAGGTTACGGTTGGCACGCTGACTGGAAAGCACCACTGGCACCCCAAAAGCGCGAGCCACAGGCACCCCGAAGCAAGACAACGGCAGGTCAAAAGTGTGCACTAGTTGGATGCGATGACGGCGAATATACTGGCCCATCCGCCAGGCACCAGTGAGGGCGTTGAAGGACTTGAAGGAGCGCACCGGCAGCGCCAGAATCGGAATGCCGGTCTGGCGCAATTCCTGAGCCCGGAAGCCATCGTCAAGGAAGCATCCGACGTGCGCTTCGAACTCGGATTTGTCGAGCGCCCGGGCCAGTTCGGCCATCTGCCGCTCGCTGCCGCCCAGGTCCAAGGCGCGCACCATCAAGAGGACGGGTATCGGCGGCGTTGCGGACATTAGAGAAGAATCGCTCCGCGCGTTGCCTTGCGCACGCACGTTACAATTGCATTTTGATTGCCACCACGCCTCTTCGTCTCGCCTATCTGGTGAGCCAGTACCCCACTATCAGCCACACCTTCATCTTACGGGAAATCAGAAAACTACGGACTCTCGGCTGCGATATACAAGTGGTGTCGGTGCGTGCGCCGGACCGGCCGGTTGCCAACTTGACCCCCGACGAGCGCGAAGAATATCGACGGACACTGGTGATTTTCGAGGCGGGGATGGCGGCCGTGTTGGGGGCCCACCTGAAGACGATCCTGGGCCGCCCGGCGCCGTATTTCACTGGGCTGCTGTACGCTATCCGTCTGGCCAAGTGGGACCTGCGTGAGATTTTCCTGAACGTCATGTATTTCGGTGAAGCGGTGGTAGCCGGGTCCTGGATCTGGACCCGCGGGCTCACCCATGTGCACTCGCATTTCTCCTCCACCCTGGAACTATTTGTGGCTCGCGTTTTCCCCATTACCTTCTCGGCCACCATACATGGATCCGGCGAGTTCGACGATGTCGTCGGATTCTACATGGCCGAGAAGGTAGCCCGGGCGGCATTTTTGTGCGCAATCAGCCAATACGGCAGGAGCCAGATGATGCGGGCTTCCGATCCCCAGTATTGGCACAAACTGGAAGTATCACCGCTCGGCGTCGATCCCAATGTGTTCTTGCCGCGCGCGCACCGCAAGAATCCGGAACCCTTTGAGATTCTTTGCGTGGGTAGTTTAGTGCCGGCCAAGGGCTACCACATATTGCTCGCGGCTGTCGCGCGTTTGATCCGGCAGGGATTCACGTCCCTGCGTCTTCGCCTGGTTGGCGAGGGACGAGCGCGGCCCAGTTTAGAAAATACGATTCGAGAACTCGGCCTGGAAAATTATGTGCGCCTGGAGGGCGCCTGCGATCAGGAGCGGGTGCGGGAGTTCTACCGTGAGACCGATCTGTTCGCGCTGACCAGCTTCGCCGAAGGCGTGCCGGTGGTGTTGATGGAAGCGATGGCCATGGAAATCCCCTGTCTCGCGACCTGGATCACCGGTGTTCCCGAGCTCATCCGCCACGGCGTCGACGGCTGGCTGGTGCCTCCGGGCGATGCCGAGCCGGTGGCGGATGCGCTCGCCTATCTGATCGATCAGCCCGCATTGCGCCAGCGCATGGGACAGTCCGGCCGGGCGCGAGTCATCGAGAAGTACAACCTGGACCAGAATGTGGCGCACCTTGCGGAGATTTTCCGGCGCCGGCTAACTTAGCGTAGTTTTCCCCGCACGCTGCAGAATTTGCTCGAAGCGCTCCACCGCTGCATCCCAGGAAGCGTTCACAATCACCCACTCGCGCGCCGCCGACCCGAGCAGACGGCGGTCACCCTCGTCACCTAGCAGCCGGATGCACTGGTCCGCGAAGTCTTCCGGCCGGTCGGCCAAGCGGATCTGATCGGGATGATGAACGGGCAGCCCCTCGGCTCCGACGGCTGTCGAAACCACCGGGACTCCGGCAGCCATGGCTTCGTAAATTTTCAAACGCGTGCCTCCGCCGATGCGCAGGGGAACGATGGAAACGCGTGAGCCCCACAGGAACGGACGGACGTCGGGCACGGTGCCGGTAACGTGAATGTTAGGGTCGGCATCGGCCAAGCGCCGAATTTCAGGGGTGGGAGCGCGGCCGACAATCCCTAACGTACATTTGGGATGAGCGGCCCGAATGCGCGGCCAAGTGTTCTCCATGAAATAACGGATTCCGTCAATGTTGGGAATCCAATTCATGGCGCCCACGAAGATCAGGTCGCGATAAGGCGCCGCATCCGCCGGCGGAGCGAAGTAATCGCAATCGACTCCCGTGGGAACCGCCGAGACGTTTTGGGACAATCCAAAGAGCTCGCGGGTGGTTTCGGAATCGGTCTCGGACACTGTAACGATGTGGCGCGCTTGATGGCAGATCGCGTTCTCATAGCGGAACATCCGCTGGGCCTGCATGCGGAAGAACGCGCGCTCGGCCCAGCGGCGGGCGTTTTGCGAGTGGCGGCGCCAGATCACGGTTTCGACGTTGTGCTGAAACAGGACGCTGCGGTTCATGTGAGGCACGTTCTGAGCGGGAAACACGAAGTCGCACACCACGCTGTCGAAGGAGTGCTGCGCGATCAGCTCGCGCAGCTTGCTTTCCATCTCGCTTGACTTATAGCGCGATACGGAAAGCGGCAGCGGCGAGAACAGCGACCCGGCCAACTGCCGTGCAAACCCCAGCGAGCGGCGCGGCGGAACGTTGTGCCGGATAGAATACGCGAACGACGAGTATTCGGACGCGCGCCGCGGACCTTCTTCCATCCCCGGCTGCGTGAATCCCACGTAATGGATTTCGTGGCGGCGATGCAGGCGGCGCAGCATTTCCAGAGTGCGGATCTGGCCTCCGCGCTCAGTGGGATGCAGGAAGTCTACTTTAACCCAGAGAATCTTCATCAGGCGGGCGCGAGCACGGCTTCGCTCGATTGCCATTCATCCTGCTTGCCTAACAGGAAGAGGTCGCCCCAAATTTGCAGATTGATGAGATTCCACAGGCGGTCCGTGCAATCCTCCTGGCCGGACTGCTGGCGCTGAATGAGCCGCTCGACTTCACGGCCGTCCAGATGTGCCGCGAGCAAGCGGTTGGGATCGCGCAGCAGAGTATAGAAGCGCTCCGCGCGCGGGTCCTTCAGCCACTGCTTCATGGGAGTGGGGAAACCCATCTTCTTGCGATGAATGATTTCATCCGGCAACAGGCCCGCGGCGGCTTTCTTCAAAATATATTTGGCCGTGCCGTTGCGAATCTTGAGGCGATCGGGAATGGACGCGGCGAACTCGACCAAAGTGTGGTCGAGTAGGGGGACACGGCTTTCGATCGACGCCGCCATGCTCATCTGGTCCTGTTTCATGAGCAACTCCACCAGATAGGTTTTTTGATCGGCGTACAGCATCCGCGAGAGCCGCGATGCATGCGGGCGCGCGTCGAAATAGCGCAAGTAATTGCGGTAGGCTGCGCCTTCGGGCTCGGCGTGCAAGCGCGCGCGCTGGTCCTTCGAAAACGGCCCGTAGAAATTGTCGAGAAGCAGGGAGGCTATCGAGTCCTCGCGTCCCAGCGCGGTATGGCCGATCTTGCGCCGTAATTCCGCCGAGAGCAGCGGCGTGGTTTGAATGCCGCGGCGGACAGTGTCGCGCAGCCAGGCCGGCGCTACCCGCCAAGCGGCCATGTGGCGCTCATTGCGCAGCGTGTAGCCGTAGCGCCCGTAGCCAGCGAAGAGTTCGTCGCTGCCTTCTCCGGTGAGCACCACTTTGACTTCACGCGCGGCTAACTTCGACACGAAATAGAGGGAGACGCTGGAGGGCCAGGCGATGGGCTCATCCTCGTGCCAGATCAGGCGGGGGAGCGCGCCAAAGAAATCGTCCATGGACACGCGCACTTCATGATGATCGGTGTCGAGCGAGCGCGCGACCTGCGCGGCGTAGCCCAGTTCGCTGTAAGGCGCTTCGGCGTAGCCTACTGAGAACGTTTTGATTTTCTCGGCCACCATGCCGCGCATGAGGGCGGCGATGAGACTCGAATCGATACCGCCGCTGAGGAACACACCGAGAGGCACGTCGCTCATCAGGCGCATGCGGACGGTTTCTTCCAGGCGCTGGCGGAGATCGGCGATCCAGGAGGCGTCGTCGCGGTCGGCTACGGGGCCGAGCTTCGGGAACGTCCCAATACTGTTGGATGGTGAGGCGCGGCGAGTCACCGCCGAGTTCCAGGGTCAAGTGATGACCTGGCATCAGTTTGCGGATTCCAGCGAACAACGTTTCCTCGCCGCTGGTGTACCCGAACGCCAGGTATTCCGGCAGAAGGCTGGCTTCAAACTTCGTGCGGATTTCGGGGTGTTGCAGCAGTCCTTTGATTTCGGAGGCGAAGGCGAACAGCCGTCCGTCCCAGAAATAGTAGAAAGGCTTGATGCCCAGCCGGTCGCGCGCGCAGAACAAGGTGCGGGTGTTCTGGTCCCACAGCGCGAAGGAAAACATCCCCCGAAAACGCTTGACGCAGTCGGGGCCGAATTGCTCGTAGGCGTGGACCACGGTTTCGGTATCGCAGGCGGTGCGATAGCGGTGCCCGGCTTGTTCCAGCTCCGGGCGTACGGCCGCGTGGTTGAAGATCTCGCCGTTGTAGACGATCCACAGGCTGCGGTCCTCGTTGGTCATCGGCTGCTGGCCGGCGGACAGGTCGATGATGCTCAGGCGGCGGTGGCCCAGATGAGCCCAAGCGTCCTGGTGGTAACCGAAGGCATCGGGACCACGATGCTCCAGCACCGTAGTCATGCGCTCTAAGATGGTGGATTGCGGATCGCTGGGACGGCTCGTTACAAAGCCTGCGATCCCACACATACCGCGATTATAGCAAGTTGCGCATTACGACCGCGGACCGGATCCCGCTGCCGGACGACTAACTTGCGTGACCTTCCACAGGCGCTGCGGCGGCACGAAGAAGACCGAGACCGCGCAGAGAGACGCTGCGCACATCACCAGAAACGTGCGGATGGGCGAGGTGAGCCGTTTGAGAAGGAATTTTTGGGGCATCAGTAAATCCAGCAATCCCAAAGCGTAAAACAGCGCCAAGGCCCCCAGCACCCACGTGCGCCAGGGCGCGGGCAGGCCCAACGCAGAGAGTGTCAAACACAACAGCGCGTAAGGAAGCAGCAGGCGTCCGATCTTCTGCGAGACAAAATGGACGCGCATCGGGTTGGCGGAACTGAGCAGCGCGGGATGGCGCAGGAAGACTTGCCACAGGCCGCCCAGCGTCCGCAGCTTGCGGCGGAATTCGGACTTGAGCGCGGTGGGGAAGTCGAAAGCTTTGGCGGCCGGCTCCAGGATGATGCGATAGCCGCGGAATAGGCTGGGCAGGAGCATCACCACGTCGTCCAGTAGCGTATCGGGAGGAATAGGCTCGGCCAGTTCGCGCCGCATCGCGTAATACGGCCCGTTGGCGCCGAACGTCGAGCCGATACGGCTCATGTGCTTGCGCATCCAGATTTCGTAGCGCCAGTAAAGTCCAAAATCGGACTCCTCACGGCGGTCGCCTTGTAGAATGTGCAACTCTGCGCTGACGGCTCCCACGGTGGGATCGGCGAAGCACGAAATCAGCAGGCGCAAGCTGTCAGGGGCCAAGGCTTGGCGAACATCTGTCAGCACCAGGATGTCGCCTTTTAGCCGCGGGATTGCCGCATTGAGCGCGGCCGCCTTCCCGCCCCTGGGTACCCGCATCAGTTGGACGCCGCGGGAGGCGAACTCGGTAGCGATGGCTTCGCTGTCGTCGGTGGATGCGTCGGAGACGACCATGATCTCCATGAGTTCGCGAGGATAGTCGAGAGCAAGCACCGATTCGAGCTTGGCGCGTAAGAACTGCTGGCCGTTATGGACGGCAATGATTACCGAAACCGGACGCGCAATGAATTCCTTGCGGACCGCTGCCCCCGAGCGGCCAAGCGCCAGCAGGATAGGATAGCCGAGGGTGATGTAGAAGAGCAGCGCGGCGGACAGCAGAAAGAGGACCAGCGCGGCTGTCTGCATCCGAGGCTACTCCGCTCGACCGGCAGCCAGCTGCGGGCAAGCATCGCTACATCGACGGATGAAATGCACTTTCCCTTCAGTATACGTGGAACAATCGCGCTTGAGGCGTTGTAGTTTGTCGCGCTCGTCGTGCGGAGGCGCGCAAATTCGAATACCAGGAGACTGTCGCCCGATGAAGTGGAGAGGATACGATTAAGTATGCTTTGGAAAAAAGCAGCGAGACGAGCGCTGCACGAGCTTGGCGGATTGGCGGTCCTGCGGAGCCGGCATCGGCGTAAATTCGGTGTTCTGATGTTCCATTCGTTCAGCGAGCGGGACGAGGCCAATGTCGACGCTATTTGCGCTCATCTTGTGCGGTATTTCGAGCCGGTTTCATTGTCGGCCATCGTGGACGCTCTGGATGGACGGAGGGCTTTGCCGGACAATGCCATCACGATCACCGTGGATGATGGTTATCGGAATTTTTTGCTACATGGGTATCCGGTCTTCCGGAAGAACCGGATTCCGGCGACGTTGTACGCGGTTGCTGGCTTTTCCGATGGTCAGTTGTGGCTATGGCCAGACCAGGTTGAGTTCGGGTTGCGGCACACCACGCGGAGTTCCCTTCGCACACCACTCGGAGAGGGCGAACCGTTGGAGTTAGCTCTCCGAACGCCAGAAGAGAGGGCTGATGCGAAATTCCGGCTGACGGAAACGCTCAAAGAAGTTTCCAATGACCGGCGAGTCGCCTTCCTTGCGGAATTTGGCAAACTTTGCGGAGTGGATATCCCTCCCCATCCGCCTAGCGGCTGCGAGGCTATGAGCTGGGACGAGTTGCGCGCCGTAGCGGCGGACGGCATCGAAATCGGGTGTCATACCCAAACCCACCCTATTCTGTCGCGGCTATCGAATCGGGCGGAACTGGAAGCCGAGATTCGCGGTGCTAGACAGCACATGGAGGAGCGCCTAGGCTTCGAGGTCCGCCACTTCTGTTATCCCAATGGACGGCCGATGGATGTCGGAGAGGCCGCGATGCGCTGTGTACGAGAAGCTGGATTCGCTTCCGCCGTGACCTGCAGTTATGGGTTGAACACAATAGAGGCCGATCGCTTTCAAATCCGCCGAATCCCTTTCAACGGTGACCTCGATCTTCACTATGGCCAGGAATTGTTGGCCGGTCTCCACATGTAGCGGAGCCCGACTGTTTTAAGATTTAGAATGCGTCTCGGAGAAGCGTTACAAATTCTTGGGCGGGCCGCCGGAGAGCGGAAGATGAGGGTTCCTCTCCTCTGCGGCTTTATGCCTCTGCATCTGCAAACGTTTATCAACGCGTATTTGGCGCTGCGTTTTCCGGACGTGAGCATCGTTATACCGGCGGGGCTTTACGGCGATCTCGAAGGCAATATCCAGAGAGCCCGTGAAGAGGGGGGAGATGGCGCGATAGCCGTTGTCGAGTGGAGCGACCTGGACCAAAGACTTGGATTCCGCGCCTCGGCCGGCTGGCGTCTGGAGACGCTGGACGATATCGTCACACAAGTTGCAGAGAAGTGCCGGCGGCTGGAAGCGCACTTGCTGGAACTCGCGAAAAAGATGCCTGTGGCTCTGGCCGCTCCCAGTCTCGGACTTCCGCCGCTGGCCCATCTGACGCCATCGCAAACCAGCGATTGCGAACTGCGGCTGAACGTCATCCTGGCGGAATTTTTGCAGCGCGTCGGGGGGCATGACGGAATCAGGCTAGTGAGTGGAGCGCACCTGGCAAACACTTCCCCGCAGCACAGCCGCCACGACGTCAAAATGGATTTGCACGCTGGGTTTCCCTATACGCTGACACACGCCGACGCCTTGGCGAAAGTGAGTGTGCAATGCCTGTTTCCAACTCCGCCAAAAAAGGGAATCATCACCGACCTGGATCAAACTCTGTGGAAGGGCATCCTAGGAGACGTGGGGGCGGACGGTGTCTCCTGGTCGCTCGAAGACAAGTCACAGGCGCATGCGCTTTATCAGCAGGTACTGGCTTCGCTGGCCGATGCGGGCGTACTGGTGGCGATCGCCTCCAAGAACGATCCCAAATTCGTCGAGGAGGCGCTGCAGCGGCCTGACATACTTCTGCAGCCGTCGCAGATTTTTCCCAGGGAAGTCAGTTGGGGGGCTAAGTCCGAAGCCATTGGGCGCATTCTCCAGACCTGGAATATAGGAGCCGACAGTGTGGTTTTTGTCGACGATAGCCCGATGGAATTAGCCGAGGTCTCCGAGAAATATCCTGGGATCGAGTGTCTGCGGTTTCCGTCCGACGATCCCACCGCGATCGTCGCCCTGCTGTGGCAACTGCGGACTTGGTTCGGCAAAAAGGAGGTTCTCGAAGAGGACCGCCTGCGCCTCAAAAGTATTCGCGCCTCCGCTGCCGCCGCGCAGGAAAATACGGCGGAACCTTCTGCTGACTTCCTGGCGCGGAGCGAGGCGAAGTTGACGTTGGAGGTCGCGGGTTCGGATCAACGCGCCTTGGAGCTAGTGAATAAAACCAACCAGTTCAATCTCAACGGCTTGCGCTACAGCGAAGGGGAATGGAAAGCGCTACGCGAGAGATCCGGCGGTTTCCTGGTAACCGTGTCGTACGAGGACCGTTTCGGACCGTTAGGAAGAATAGCGGTTCTCGGAGGACACGTTGAAAAAGACATCTGCTACGTGGAGACATGGGTGATGAGTTGCCGCGCATTTTCGCGGCAGATCGAGTTCCAATCCATCAAGCAACTGTTTGAGAAGACGGGAGCGTCCGAGATTCGATTTCACTTCAAACCGACGGATCGGAATGGCCCTTTGCAGACCTTCTTCGCTCACTTCTTCAACGGGAAATCTTCTGCCGACGGCGAACTGCGTCTTCGGTCTGGCGAATTCGAGCGTCTTTGCCCTTCGCTGTTTCATCAGGTAAACGATAAATGGACAATGTAAGAGATAAACTAGAGCGTTGTTTTGCGCTGGCCTTCCCGAAGCTGGATCCGCGCCAGTATGCCACCGCAAGCACGCAGAATGTGAGCGAATGGGATTCGATTGCCCAAGTGACCTTGCTCACACTGATCGGCGAGGAGTTCGGGCGGGAAATCGATTTCGAGGAATTCGAAGGCGCCACTTCGTTTGAAGCTCTGGCGCAAGTACTTCAAGTCCAGTAAGAAGCGCTTCCCAGATCCATAAACCAACCATCGAAGTCAGAAAGCTGGTACTGGAAATCCGGCGGCACTGCCAGTTTCCCCTTCTTGTTCAGCAGGAAGACAGGGACATGTTCCACGATGTGCAAGCCGGACTCGATAGCCAATCTGCTCGCTGGGACCTTCCGTGCCTGCAGCCACAATTTCACAAGCTCCTGCGCGGCGCGCGGCTTGCTGAGCGAGAGAGAAGGCGGCCTGCCATGTTTCACGATCGGGATCGCGAAGCCACACTCCAGCCACGCGCGCCTGCCCGCGCAGAATGCCGATCGCGAAATGACCCTTTGGCCCGAGTCTATTTTGGACACCGTAAAGGCGTGTGCGCATTCCCGGGCAACGAAGCAGATACTCAAAGAACTCGGGCGGCCGCGGACTGAAAGATGCTTCAGCCATGTTCTGAGAATAGAAGTGCCGGGAGACGTCGCCAGGACTGATTTCTTCCGCCTTCCAACTCTCATCCAAGCCGTCGCCGGACGTTTTCGCGAGGGCCCACAGGGAGTTTCTAAGGAGACGGGGCGCAAGCTTCCAGTTACGGCGCTGATGCTGCAGAATTTGTTGCAGGGGCCGGAGCGGACGAGCGCCTCTCCATTGCCTGGCCGTTTCAATAAATCCGAAAGCGGGCAAGGCCTTGCAGGTCATCTCCGATCCGCCGATCGAATAAATAAAATCGAACATCGAGTTCAGTTTCTGCACCAAAGCGAGGCCGGCGCCGGGAGAGTCCTTGGCTGAAGCCCAGTCGATCATGTGAATGCCCCGTACTTCCCCGGCGGCGAAGCTTACAGGGTAAAGGCCGGCGTGGGCGACAATGACGCCATCGCGCTCCAACACATAAGCGCGCGGCCCTTCCCAGTCGTCGCGGCGGTCCCAGTATTTCCATGCCATCACTGCAGGATCCAAGAAGGCGGCATCGGGGGTGGTGTTGAAGGCCTGCTGCAGGAACTGGCACACCCTGTCCAGGTCTTCAATGGAGGTCGGGCGCAGAGAGGATTTCATTGACGAACACTACACTTGGCTCGCGTTGCCCGACTAAACCGCCGGCCGAATCCTTGGAGGGGGCTGATGAGGGCCCGGATCAGGAACTGCATTTCATCCTGCTCCACCACTCCGAAAATCTTGATCAAGCCTAAATAGGTTGCCGTGAATACCGAGCCGCAGACCACCAATATTAAGATCGGGCGCGATCCAGCCAGCAGCAACCGCACGCCCGCTGTCAGCGCCGCGGCCCCAGCCGCGCTCAACGCCAGCTTCACCGTATCCCGCAATTGCGGCAAATGCCGCCTCCCAAAATGCAGCACGCGGGCGAAGATCCAAGTCTGGATGGCGCGGTCGGCCACTCCGACGATAACCACCGAACTAATCGCCCCGATCATTCCGTAGCGTGGGATGGCCCACCAGAGCCCTGCTAGAAGAACCAAAAAAAGGGCCACTTTTATTCGCAACACGATGTACCGCTTTTCTGCGTAGGACCGCATTATGGGATCGATGAGCAGAACCCCTAGTGGCAGGAGCGTTAAGTTGATTCGGAAGATGGGCCAACTGGCTTGGTAACGGTCGGAGAATAGAAATTCTATGAATTCATAGCCCACTACCATCAGAAAGGCGTAGACCGGAAACAGTACGGCCGCCAGCTTGCGCATGGATCGCAGCGACAGAACCAGGATCTGGTCGGTTTGATTATCCCTTTGCAGCGCTGCCATCTGCGAGATGAGGATGCTGTTGGTCGCCTCGCTCACTAATTGCAGCACCGGTAACTGAAAGCAGCCGATGGAGTAGACCGCGAACGCAGCAGCGCCGAATTGGTTTGATACGAAATAGTTGTGCAGGTCGGTCTGGAAATACCACACGATTCCCATGAGTCCCAGGGGCATCGCATACGACAATTGTTCGCCCAGCAATCCTAAGTCGAGGTGCCGCCAGAAACCGGGGAAACGCAGCCCCAGGTAATACAGAAACGCGCTTGCCACGACCGCTCCATAGATAACCGCCGCCCAAATCAGCGAACCAACGGTTCCCCAAAATATGGCTGCCGCCAGGAACAGTCCTGTTCGCAGGATCTGCGCCCCGATGGACACGGTCATCGCCAGCTTCAACTCCTGATTCGCGATGGGGAGGATTTCCACCAGGGCGCAGGGAATCCACAGGAGCATCGTGGCCCCGATCAGCGGCGCGTAGAGACGGATCTCCGGTTCCTTCGAGACCAGCGACAACACGCCCGGCCATAGGGTTACCAGCAGGCCGGCCAGCAGTCCCGCTAGGCACAGAATCAGAACTGTGTTGAATACCACGGGACCACGCCGCTCGCGTTCGCGCGGCAGAAAGTAGTACACGTTCATCCCAAAACTCAGGGGAATCACGTTGAGCGCGGTGGTCACCACCAGAAAAACTTGTTTGTAGAGTCCGAGCGAGCTGGGAGTGAGCTTGCGCGCCAGCAGGATGGGAAGCGCCACACCGATGGCGAAAGCCACCGAACGCCCAAACAAGATCATGGCGGCGCCTTCCGTATTGCTGGGAGCGCGTTGGGGCTCTGCCGCGATGGTTTCGTCGGGTGTCAAAACTCCAGTATCTCAGCAAGCAAGAGGGGCCGCGTTAGGACTTTCTTCCTGGCGGTACCACATCTCCAGCATCAGCAGCGACCACAGCCAAGCGGCATGATTTCTCCGTCCCGTGCGATGCTCTTCGATCAGATGACGGACAAAGGGGGGCGAGACGATGCCACGCTCCAGAAACCGGGAGCCGGTCAGGTGATCGTGCAGCATTTCGCGTAGTGGCCCCCGGAACCAGTGGTCGAGCGGCACGCCGAACCCCATCTTCTCGCGCGTAAGCAGCTCCGGCGGCAAGGTATCGCCCAGCGCCTTCACCAGAAGGTACTTGCCGCGGCCCTCGCGAATTTTCCAGGAGTTGGGAATGGACGCCGCTACGTCGGCCAGATCGCGATCGAGGAGCGGGCAGCGCACTTCAAGTGAGGCCGCCATGGACATGCGGTCTACCTTCACCAGCATGTCGCCGGGCAGATTCACCGCAGTCTCAAAGTACAGCGCCTGCGACAGCGGATCCGCCGTTGTAGGCAGGAAGGCATCCGGCAACATCCGCATGAGGAAGCCATAATCCGCCGGGAGCATCCATTCCGGCTGCAGCAATTGCTTGCGCAGATAATAATTCGAAAAGTTGCTCTCGAAGTAGCGGTCCATGGGACCGGAGCGGCTTAGCATGTGCAGATAATTTTTGCCGTAGGCGGAAAAGGGAAGCCAGCGCGCCAGCGCCGCGAGTCCGGCTCGCAGGAATGCCGGAACGCGATCCATGAAAAGCAATCCTTCGATGGTCTGGGAGCGTGTGTACCCGGCGAACAGTTCGTCGCCTCCGTCGCCCGACAACGCCACTTTAACGTGCTGCGCCGCGAACTCCGAAACCAGGTAGGTGGGTATGGCGGACGAATCGGCGAAGGGTTCGTCGAAATGGTGGATCAGCTTTTCCACCAGACTCACGGAGTCCGGACGCACCATGAGCTCGTGATGGTCAGTTCCGTAGCGGCGGGCCACCATCGCGGCATATTTTAGCTCGTTGTATTCACTCTCCTCGAAGCCGATCGAGAAAGTCTTCACGGGATCACGCGACTGGCGCGCCATGGAGGCCACGACCAGGCTGGAATCGATGCCGCCGCTCAGAAACGCGCCGAGCGGTACGTCCGCAATTAAGCGCAGCCGCACCGCTTCGTCGAAGGTCTCGCGGACGCGTTGACAGGCATCCTCGGGCGAAAAACCGGCTGGCTCGCGGGACTCCGGTTCCGGCATATTCCAGTAGCGCCCACGGCTCACCGAGCCATCGGCGCGATACAACAACCATGAGCCCGGTTCCAACTTGCGAACGGTCTGGTACGCCGAATACGGTTCGGGAATGTAGCCCAGCAGAAAATACAGCTTCAAGGCTTCGGGGTTGGTGGGGAGCGGAATGCCGGCAGCGCGCAGGCTCTTGATCTCGCTGGCGAAGAACAAGCCGTTCGGGAGGTGCGCATAGTACAGCGGTTTCTTGCCGAAGCGGTCGCGCACCAGCAACAGCTCTTGGCGTCGTGCGTCCCATAGCGCATAGGCGAACATGCCACGCAGCTTGTGCAGACCGCCGACCCCGTCCTCCTCGTGCAGATGCAGCAGCGTTTCGGTATCGCTCACGGTGGTGAAGCGGTGCCCGCGGCCGGCCAGGTCCCGGTGCAATTCCTGATAGTTATACACCTCGCCGTTATAGACCACCCACAGCGACCGGTCTTCGTTGGGGATGGGCTGATGTCCGCCCGCCAGGTCGATGATACTCAGCCGCCGCATGCCCAGTGCGCAGCGCCCGTCGACATGGTAGCCGCTGTCGTCCGGACCGCGATAGCGGATCTGATCGCACATCCGCGCGACCGTCTCCTGGTCGGCCCGGCCCTTCGCGAGAACATAACCCGCAATGCCACACATAGCTTATTATTCGGCCCGCGCGGTCATTGGGAACAGCATGAAGTTGCGAGGATTCCAGACAGGAAGAGTATATTGCTCAGCGCCATTTTATCGATTATCGCAAATACACTCATTCCACATTCGCATGGGATACTAACACTATGTCATTGTCTTTCCGCACCTCGAACGTCGCTGTGTTTGGCCTCGGTTACGTAGGTTGCGTCACGGCGGCGTGCTTGGCCCGGCTGGGCCATCGCGTTACGGGAATAGATAAAGACCCCTCCAAAATCCGCGCCGTAATGGAGAAAAGAGCGCCCTTCTACGAACCGGGACTGGAAGAAATTATTGAGGAAACGGTCGCGGCGGGACTGCTCAGAGCAACATCCGAGGCGGAAGATGCGCTGGCCGACGCCGATGTCGCGCTGCTGTGCGTGGGCACCCCCTCGGCGTCCAACGGCAACCTCGGTTTGGATCAGCTTCGCCAGGTCACGGACGAAGTGGCTGCGATCCTGCCGAGATTATCCAAGCCGTTGGTGGTGGCAGTACGCAGCACCGTCTTTCCGGGGACCTGCGAGGAAGTGGTGATCCCGCGTCTGACCGGGTCCGGTCTGGTGAGCGTGGTTTCTAATCCGGAGTTTCTGCGTGAGGGCGCGGCGGTGCGGGATTTCGTCGAACCTGCGCTGGTGGTGGTGGGTGGCAGCGACCGCGCTGCGGTGGAAAAGGTGGCATCACTGTACGCTTCGATAAAAGTCGACCCCTGCCTGGTGACGCTGCGCACCGCGGAGATGATCAAGTACGCTTGCAACGCGTTTCACGCGGTCAAGATTTCCTTTGCGAATGAAGTGGGCGCGTTGGGTGAGATTTTGGGAATCGATGCGCGCGAGGTTATGGATACCTTGTGTCAAGACCACCGCCTCAACATTTCCAAGGCGTATCTCAAGCCCGGCTTCGCGTTTGGCGGCTCCTGCCTGCCGAAAGATTTGCGGGCGCTGAACTATCGCGCCGGGACGCCTGGATGTGAAGCTGCCCATGCTGAGCGCGGTTCTGCCCAGCAACGACGAACACTTGCGGCGGGCAACCACGGCGGTGCTCAATCTTCCTACCGGGCGCATCGGCATCGTGGGTCTGGCGTTCAAGGAGAACACCGACGATCTGCGGGAGAGTCCCGTGGTGACGCTGCTCGAAAATCTCATCGGCAAGGGGCGCGATTTGCGTGTATGGGACCCGCACATCCGCATGGACAGCATCTACGGCAGCAACCGCAACTTCCTGATGAACGCGATTCCGCACATCGGCCGCTTGATGGAACCGACGCTCGAGGGTCTGGTCGGCTGGGCTGAACATTTGGTAGTAACGCAAAGCCCCGGCGCGAAAGTGTCCGCTGTCATCGCCCAAAGCGGTCTTCCGGTGTTGGATCTGGTGGGCGGCATGGCGGGCGGCGTCGCGGTGCCCGCAATCTCTTAATAGGGGCCATGATCCGCCTCTTCCGACTCGTTTTACCTGCCAGCATCCTCACTCTTTTCGTTTCTGAAGCTTTGTTACTGGTGGCGTCCTATGCTCTCGCGGCGTATTTCGATGCCTATCTGAACGAGCAACCCTTCGTCCTCGACCAGGAAGGATGGCAGTCCATCGCAATCATGGCAGCGCTCCTGCTGTCCGTGATGTACCTCACCAGAATGTATAGCGACCTGCGAAACGCCGGCGGCATTCGATTGTTGCAGTCTCTGGCTTTTGTGATGGGTGTGGCGCTGCTGGCGCAGGCCATCTTTACCTACTTAAAGCTGGACTGGGCCTTGCCGCAGCGGATTGTGATCCGCGGTGGCGTCCTCTCCTTCATTTTGCTGTTTGGGTGGCGGCTGCTATTCAGCGCGGCAATTCGCCACAAGATAGGTCTCCGGCGTGTGCTCTTTATCGGCTGGTCGCCGGTAGTCGCCGACTTGATCGATCATCTCAACCTGCATCCGGAGTTGGGATTCACGCCGATCGGTTATTTGAATCCCCACGAGAGCGAGCACGCTCCGCCGGCCAACGTGGCCTATTTCGGTTCCATGGCGGACTTGCACGGCGTGCTTGAGGAACAACGCCCCGACTGGATCGTAATCGGGAACCGGACCTTGATCGCCCCCAATGTAGTCGACGATTTACTGGAACTACGCTTCGGTGGCGTGCAGACGGAAGCGGCGGCCGGCTTCTATGAGAAGATCTGTGGACGAATTTGCCTGGCGGAAATGCAACCTCAGCAAATGATTTTCAGCAGAAGCCTGCAGCCTGATCCGCTGAAGGTCAGATTGCAGTCGATGTATTCCACTGTCATCGTGCTCCTCAGCCTTCCCATAACCCTTTCTTTGTTCTTGTTTTTTGCGCTGATGGTGCGGCTAGGCTCTAAGGGACCGGTGCTGGTGCGCGAATACCGCGTGGGAATTCACGGTTCGGTGTTTCACAGCTACCGCTTTCGGTCCACCGAGTATGGGAGCCATCCTCCGCGCCACACCGCTATCGGGAAAATTGTGACCCGCTTCGGATTGGACGGGCTGCCGCAAATCTGGAATGTATTTCGCGGGCAGATGTCGTTTGTCGGCCCGGATGCGGACCCTCCTGAGTACGCTTCGATCCTGGACAAAGCCATTCCAATCTACGGTCAGCGCGCCGCGATCCGCCCCGGAATTACAGGCTGGGCGCAGATCAACCAGCGCGCCGAGGGATCGAGAGGCGATGCCATCCGGCGTTCGGAGTACGACCTTTACTACGTTGAAAATCTGTCGCCTTTGCTGGATTTCTTTGTGTTGCTGAGCTGGTTCCGCGATGCCATTTTGCACGGCGACTTTCAGGAATGACTAGAAAACCCGGTTATAATTGGACCGATGGCCGAACTCAGTGAAGAGATTACGGTTCGGCGGTTGCCGGACGGTGAACCTCGATCGGCTTCCTTCCAACGCCGGGACAGGAGGCACTTTCTGATTTCCAACCTCAAAGACTGGGCGGAGTACGGGGCCGGAACGCTGATCGAAATTCAATCCGAAAAGGCCGTCTACCTGGGGCAGGTTCTGGACCAGCAGGAGTCTTCCCTGCTCATTTCGATAGAGCACGCTTTGAATCGCGCCGCCTTGACGGAAATCGAGAAAGTATGGCAGGGACGGCAACCGGCGTGAGTGTCTTGGGTTAATGGAGCAGATCGGAACAGGCCTTGCGCTTCGGAGCATACTGTGGACTTGCAGCGAGACCTTTCTTGTCGCGCTGTTTCTAACCCCGATTCTCCGCGATATTTTTCGCGCGTACCATCTGGTCGACCGTCCGGGCTTTAGAAAAATCCACGCTTACCCGATTCCGCGCCTGGGAGGCGTCGCGATCGCAGCGGCGTACGCGATTGGTCTGCTGGGATTGAACACCGACTCAGACCTGGGCTGGAAGGTTCTGCCGGGCGCAGGTGTGATTTTTACGATTGGCATTCTAGACGACTTTGTGAGCCTTCTGCCGTGGTACAAACTGTTAGGACAGACGGCCGCGGCGTGTATCGCTTTCTGGATGGGCATTCGCATTCCCGGTTCGCTTCCGGTCAGTTTTGCGGTCACGGTGTTTTGGCTGCTGCTGGCGGCGAACTCG
Organism: Bryobacterales bacterium; assembly: GCA_963760575.1. Lineage (GTDB taxonomy): Bacteria > Acidobacteriota > Terriglobia > Bryobacterales > Bryobacteraceae > Palsa-187. The sequence continues at coordinate 16,290 of CAVXEM010000059.1, read as the reverse complement.
TTCAATTTGATTGACGGCCTGGATGGCCTGTGCACGGGAATGGGTTTGATCGCCACGCTGGCGTTGTTCCTGCTCGGCTGGATCGAGAGCAGCTTGGTGCTGCAGAGGGCCGCCTTGCCTCTGGTAGGCGCGGCGGCTGGATTCCTGTGCTACAACTTTTCCCGCGCGACGATATTTCTGGGCGATTCCGGGGCGCTGTTGATCGGCTTCCTGGTAGGCTGTTGCGGTGTTATCTGGACGATGGAGCCCAGCGTTCATGGAGCCGCTTTGGCGGCGCCACTGTTGCTGGCGGCCATTCCTTTGATAGAAGTCATGGTGTCCGTAGCACGGCGCTCTTTGCAGCGGCGTCCTTTGTTTGGCGCGGATCAGGACCACATTCACCACCGCTTACTGGCCCACGGATTGACCGGGCGCGATGCTGTCCTCACGCTCTATCTGTGGGCCATCGCCGGGGCCGTTTTTGGAGTGGCACTGGCGTACCGGCCGCTGAAGGCCTGGCAGGTACTGGTGATCGTGGTGTTTTGCATCACGGCGAGCGCCGGCGTCTGGCAGTTAAGGTACCCTGAATTTTCGCAAGCGGCACAATTGTTAATGCGCGGCGAATTCCGCAAAGCGCTGCGAGGTAAAGATGCGGGGTGAGTCTCTGCGCCCACTTCTCAAACTGCTCGACGTAGGATTGATTGCCGCGGGTTTTGCCGCGGCTATCATTGCTTACTCCATTTTCTATCCAGACAATTACAACTACCTCACGTCCGATGAACTCCTGCTGGGCTTTGTGACCGATGTGTGCACGGTCTGGGTGGGTTTTGAGTTACTCGAGGCGAGCGGCGATGTGCGCTTCATCGATCTCCTGCTGGTTGGCACCGGCCTGGATCTGATCGCTCAAGCCTTACTGAATTACTTTGCGCTGCTGACGCGCAGCCTTTTCCTCATCGTGGCCGGTGTCTTCGTGGCGGCGATACTTCTCGCCGTGGCCCGGCGTTGGTTTAACGCCGCGCGCGATAGTTCGCTGCAAGGAACGCTAATGGTGGGATTCGATCCGCTCACGCAGCGACTGGCCGGTTCGCTTGGCCAGCCGGTGCTGGGGATGGTGGGGGAGGCCTCCGCTTGTCCGGAGGGGATTCCTTACCTTGGCGATGACAGTCAGTTCGAGAATGTGGTCGAGCGCAAGCGTCCCGCCTACATTCTGGTAAGCGATACCTCTCTCGCGAGAATTTCCTCTTCCATTCTTCTGCGGCAGCGCTTGCGCGGAGTGATTGTCAGGACCACACCAGGTTTGTACGAGTCCCAACTGCAGCGCATTTATTGCCGCGGTTCGCAGCCGGTGGATTTGCTTCTATCCCCGTCCCTATCCCCTGAAAGCCGCATTTTGGCCATTCAGGCGATCTACACCAATCTCATCGGACTAGTTTTGCTGATCGTGCTTTCTCCGCTGCTCCTCGTGGCGAGCTTAGCCGTCGCTGTGTTCTCCGGTGCGGGCCCGGTTTTTGAGACGGTGGAGTGTTCCGGGTTCCGCAATATCCCTTTTCTGCTGCTGCGGTTTCGTACCCGGCGGATTGGTAATAAGGGTGGTTCCACATGGATCGGTTCGCTGATCTCGCATTTGCATCTGGTCAATCTTCCTCAGCTCTTTAACGTCGTGCGTGGGGAGATAGCATTATTCGGACCGCGGCCGGTCCGGCGGGTGTTTGCTCAGCGCCTGACGGAAATCATGCCGTTTTATGCCATGCGCCTCTCTGTGAAGCCGGGTTTGATCGGATGGGCGCCCCGGCCCGCGGGATTGGTGTTCGCCAATGAATTGACACAGATTGAGTACGACCTCTATTACGTGAAGCACAATTCCCCGCAATTGGACGCGGAGCTTCTGATGCGAGCGCTGTTCGGAGGAACGAGGCCGCTAGCTTCCGAAAACAACACTACGGTTTAGCGGCAACTCAGCCGATGTTATTCTGAAAACGTGAAATCCTCGACGCAGTCCGTAGCGGTTCCGGCACGGCCTGCGCCGCGGCGTGGGATTGTGAATGGTGCTCTCCGGCCGATCCCGGTAGCCGCACCCAACCCCGATTCGGATGTGCTGTTGAAGCTGGCGTTTGCGTTTTTCTTGGTGGACCTGTTCCTCACTGTCAGCAGGCTCTTGGAGATCGCGAACCTGGCGTGGGACATCCGGATTCCGTATCTGGGAGTGACGCTTCACGTGGTTACGTTGGCGTTGGCTTTGATCAGCGGTGGCGCGCGGCGCGCGGTCGCCTCACAGTTGGGCGTCTGCCTGGGATTGTTCACTGGCTGGATGATGGTCTGTACGCTCGCGAGCACTTGGAGAGGCGGGTCGGCAGATACGCTGATGCGCGAGTGGGTCCCCTCGCTCATTATCTTTGCCAGTTGTGGCACGGTAGTGACCTTGCCGCAGTGCCGGAAAGTTGTGGCGGTTCTGGCGACAGCGACCGCAGTGATCGTGGGCGCCAGCTACGCCTTGGGCTCACTCAAAGGGGATCGTCTGGCATTTGAAGCCGGCACCTTGGGCAACGCGAACGACCTCTCGACGCTGTTAGTCTTAGGAATTCCTTTCTTTCTGGTGCCAGTGTTTTCAAAGGACAGCTCGCGCTTCAGCAAGATTATAGCCTTAGCCTTGTGCGGCCTGGCGCTAGTTGTGGTTGTCAAGTCCGCATCCAGAGGCAGCCTTCTGGCGCTTATCACGATTCTTCTGGTGCTGTTCTGGACCGAGCCCTTTGTCGGCAAAGTAAAACTGGGGCTGCTGACCGTGGTCATGCTCTTCGTATTTTTCGCTGTGACGCCGCAGGAAATCCTTTCGCGCTATCTGACTATCTTCGGCGATGCGGCAAGCAACGATCAGATCGCTGCTTCGGCCCAGGAATCCTCAATGGCTCGCCGGCAGTTGCTTGAGCAGAGTTTGAAGTTAACCATGCAGCATCCCCTATTCGGTGTGGGACCGGGGATTTTCGAGGTTGGGGAGGCTAAATTGGCCGAGGCGGAAGGGCAAAAGGCGATGTGGCACGTTTCGCACAATTCCTACACGCAAGTGTCTTCGGAAATGGGCATCCCCGGGATCCTTCTGTACCTGGTTGGTTTGTGGATTACCTTTCGCAATGTATTCTGGTTTCGTGCTCACAGCCGCATCGGTCCCTCGAGCAGAGTTTCGGCGATGGGCTTGGCCTTGCTGCTGTCCCTGGTCGGCTTGTGCGTCAGTTTAACGTTCAGTAGTAATGCATATCTTTCGTACCTGCCTATGTTTATGGGCCTGAGTGTGGTCTTTCGAAAGAGCCTCCAGCTAGAAATGAACCAACATTCCGCGGTGGTCACCGCGGCGCAGCCACGCCTGGCCGTAGAGACCAAGCCCGCTGGGGCAAGTCCTGGAAAGACTTTGTACCGTTTCCTGGGACGTCCTCGCCGGGCCGGAGCCTGACCTAAGGCGGTCCCAGGCCAGCCCGATTTCGTATTCCATTTTGAACGAAATACTTAGGACTTTCCCGTGAACCGGGCGCGACTGGCGCGCATGCTATAGATCATTCCGGGTGGCGTTCCACCTGGAGGAATCTATGATCGAGTCTCGAATAATACTGGCCTTGCTGGCTGGGGTGTTCGCTCTAGCCGGCGGTCCACTGCGTGGGCAAACACAAGTGGACCTAAAAACTCAAACTAGGAACGTTGATTTCTCGGCGGCGCCTACCACCAAGCCTGTGAAAGCAGGGACAGCGTTGCCGGCCACTTGCACGCCGGGCGAGTTGTTCTTTAAAACTAATGCTGCTCCAGGCGGTAACCTCTACCTGTGCACGGCGCTGAATACCTGGACGCAGAGTGGAATCCCCTCGGCATCCCAGGCCACCGACTTCCTGGTCAGCGCGCAAGGCGCCTCGGCGACCATTCAGTGCACGGTGTGCCGGTATGGTATCGGAGAAAAGACCTTTGTGGTTTCCTCCAACCTGAGTGCGAGTGCTCTCACCGGCAGCGGTGGGAGTGCGACGGTGTTCTTCTTTTTGAATCCGACGGGGACGCCTCAATTTGGCTACGACGGGACGACGGTGACGGGCGCCACGCTGACGGGCTTGGCTGGGCAAACGCCGATCACTTCTTTTCCGGGCGATTCGATTCCGCTGGCCACCTGCGCGGTTGCCGCAAATCAGTTCACGGCCTGTACGGATTTCCGCGCTGTTTACCGGCGGAGTGTAGCGGTTGCCGGGAACGGGATCGTAATACTGGAGGATCCGTCCACCGGGCTGACGACGTATGCGGTAAATCCGGCGCTAGTCGGGTTGCTGGCGGGATCGAATATCTGGACAGCGAACAACGATTTCTCGGGAGCGTCGCACAGCACGCCAGCCAAGACCGGATTAATCGCCAACCGTCCGGCGACTTGCACGGTGGGGGAGTTGTACTTCGCCACGGATGCCGCGACAGCCGGCAAGAACCTGCATTTCTGCACCGCGACAAATACCTGGACTGTCACACCGTAGGGGGATGAAGATGAAATCGACGATTCTCCTAGTAGTATTCACGATGATGTGCCGGGGCGCGGTGGTTTCGGTGTGCGGCACGGGATGCAGCACGACGTCGCTGCAAGCGGCGTTGAATTCGCTGGCAAACTGCGGCGATACAATCCAGATCAAAAGCACCGAGAAGCAAACTGGAAACTTCACCATCACCTATCGTGGTTGCGGCGCAAACCCCATCACGGTGACCAGCGATCGTGCGGCATGGCTACCCACAGCGGGGGCGCGGATTACGCCGTCGCACCTGGCGAACATGGCTCAGATTGTCACCAACAACAGTGCCCCGGCGCTGGCCGATACCCTCGACGGTATGAACCGTCCTCCGGCAGGCTGGGTTTTCATTGGAGTCGCGTTTTCGACGACGACGTTCACCTTCAACGTGGTCGCCTTCAATTCTCTCGGAACCGCGGCGAACGCATCCCAAATCCCCGACAACATCACCTTCGACCGCTGTTACTTCTTCATGCCCTCGGTGAATGCGGGAGAGGCTTTGCAAAATGTAATGCGCGGCGATGCCACGAACCTGACGGTCAAGAACAGCTTCTTTGGGGATGGCTTCATGAACGGGGTCGAAAGTCATGGAATTGGTATCTTAACCAATGCCGGACCGGTCACCCTAACCAATAACTTCGTCACCACCTCCAGCATCCCGGTGTTTGTGGGCGGGTTTACGCCATCCTATAAAACCTACCTGCCTAATGGCATGACCACCAACTATAACTACTTCTGGCGACCCTGGAAGTGGAACGGCGACCCCGCTCAACCCTACGCGGCGGACTATGCATCAGCGGTATCGGGGTCACTGCGCAGCGGCCCTTACGCAATCACCAACATCACCAACACCGGGATAGTGACAGTCTCAGCCGCTGAGCCCTTCTATTCCGCGAGTTCTCTCACCATCGCCAACGTGGGGGGATGCACGGTAGCGAACGCTGCGGGTTGGAGGATGACGGTACTCACCAGCACCACCTTCCAGTTGCTCAACTTCCCCAGCTGTAACTCAGCGTATACGAGCGGCGGTACGGTGAATGAATATGCCCTGGTGGTTTGCACGAAGAACCTGGGAGAGCTGAAGTGGGGAGTAGGAGTTAACTGGCAGTACAACGTCGCGGAGAACTCCTGGTACGTTAATCAATGCCAATCGCAGTTTAACGGTTTCACGGACACCATCAGAACTGAAACCGACGCGAATAATCTCCACCCGTCCATCGGCACTTTCGCGATGAGCGATGTGACACACATCACATGGACCGGGACATATCGCATCGGCAACACGAGCACCGGGGCCGATAGCGCCAACACGCAGGATCTTGGGGTTTGCTTGTCGCTGCCGGCGACAGGCAGGGAATGCCGCGGCATTGCCAGTTTTAGCGGGGCTTCGTTGGTATCGACAACTCCATTCTCGGCTGCTCCGGGTGGGTTGTTAAATGGCGAGATTGTCTATGCGGCATCGGCACAGTTGAAGAATCTGGCCATCTCGCACAATGTCTGGAAAAACGTGGACCTGGCCGCATCAGGACTCGGCGTAGCTGGTAGTAACGGGAGCGGTGACAACGGGTATGGAAAAAACCACACCATCTCGCAGAACTTGTGGTACGCGAACACCAGCTACATCGGTCCCAACGCTAGAGGGTTTCTGCTGAGCGCGGGCGATTTCAACTATGGGTTCAACCCCAGCGGGTTCACATATGACCACAACACGTTTTACTATCCCACCGGGATGGCCGGGGGCGCGTTCGTTTACCTAGTCTCAGATCAAAACGCGATACAGCCCCAATTCGATACCACGGCCATCACAAACAATCTTTTCGGCACGTCTTCTTCGGGCGGCAACGGACCATTCTCAGGCGACGGACGCGGGGATGTAATCAGCACAACCAATAGTTACTTCACGAACTCGAACATCAAAAACAACGCAATCCCTGGCGGCTCTCAAACTGGCAGCGCCAGCAGCGGGAACATCGTTTCCGGCAACATCTACACCGCTTGGTTCGATCCCTTCGCGGGGTTGGCTCCCAGCAAGCGCATATTCAAACTCACGCCCGGGGGCACATACAGCAGAGCTGGAACCGATTTGCAGGACCTAGGCGTCGATTTTGACGGGCTTCCGCAAATCAGCGGCCTAAAGGTTACGGCGGGGGTCACCGCAGCCTTGCTGGAATTCGATCTGACGGCTCCCATCGGAGATGCGGGCGGGACGCAGCCGTGCGCGCTAGAGATTTCATCGAACCGGAATCTGCATTCAGATCTGGGTGGCTACACGGTAGTGAACGACCTTAACCCGGCATTCTTCCGGCAACCGGATACCTCGGCGCGTACCAACGCGACGCTGCCGGCCGTGGTGGTGAATGGACGGCATGTGTATTGGCCGGTGGGACAGAACGCAACTGTGACGGGGGACGACGGAGCCAGCCACAATCTAGCTCTGGCTGCTGGAACCACACTTTACGGACGTTTGATGTGCTACGGAGACAGCCAATGGTTCACATTCCAAACCGGGAGCGGGCTCAGCGATTCCGTGCAGTATCCGCTAGCGGCCACTCTGCAAGTCGGGACCACTGCGGGAACCACGGGCGTGCGCCTGCAATATGGGGCAACTCCCGCATTGGGGGCCACCGCGAACTTCGCGCTGAACGGAAGCGGGACCGCTAGTGTCGCGCTGCCCCTAGTGAATGGGAGCCCAACGTATTACCAGCTACAGTTCCTGAACGGGGCGACGGTCACCTACACTAGCCCCACCACGGTCTATTTGGGGGGTGCATAAGCGGGTGCAATGTCAGGGGGAAGCCGGTCTAGCGTTTACTAGGCCGGTCAGACCGTGGCCGATTTTAGGAACACGAATTCATTGCAGCCCATTGATCCCCCGCAAGTGGTGAGTTTTTCAAGTGTGAATCCACGCTCCTTGTAGAACTCAAAGATCTGCTCCGGCTTAGCGACCTCAAACGGGTAGCCGCCGACCCAGTCCACCAGATCGTACCAGGCTGACATTCCGCGCGTGCGCTTTACATCCTTCCAGCTCGCGAACGGGCGCAAATGCAGGATATCCTTGAGGCACCGTCGCCACCAGGTTTGTATCAATATCGGCCACAAGAGAAGAAACCGGAGATTGGCCGGCATCCGGTTGTAATAGCGCTTGACCAAGAGCCAGCGGCGGCTGGCGGTTCCCTGATCGTTGTAGATCGAAACGAATAGCCGGCCCTTGGGAGCTACCGCGAGAGAGGCGTTGTGCAAGGCTTCCCACATGGCGCCGGTGTGATGCAAGACTCCCCAGGAATAGACCACGTCGAAAGTCCCCAGGGAGGCCACATACTGGGGATCTAACGCCGAACCTTCCTCCACTCGCCAGGTTGGGTCGTCCGGAAAGTAGCGGCGGCGTAGCTCTGTGGCGCAGGCGACCGAGCGCGGGTCATAGTCGAAAGAGTGAACCCGTGCGCCCAGCCGCCGCGCCGCCAGGCTGAAGAGGCCGCTGCCGCAGCCTAGATCCAGAAAGGTACGTCCGCGCAAACTACCTGATCCGCCGAGCATCTGCTCGAGTGACTTCTCGGCTCGCACGATCCGCTCTTCTTGCAAAGTCGTGAGAAATCGGGCCCAGTTTTCTCCAAATGCGAAACGCTGTCCGCTGGTGATTTCCTGAGCGTGCTGTGTCATCAATCCTTCAATTGTAACCGCCGTGTTCAGTGTCAGCGAAGTAAAGAGCGTAAGGATTTAGAGATAAGCCGCTTCCGACTAGAACCTGCCGCTTAGCCCGGCCCTGGATTTCCTACTGGAACGGACACAGCCACCGCGACGGTCTCGCACAGCGCTTCGAGTTCGATCCCGCGATACTTTTCATGGAGCGGGAAACCGGCCTTTAGTTCCTCCAGCGATCTCTTGTCACGATAGGCATCAAACTGCAAGAGCCGGTGTCCACTCGCTTCGAAAATTCGTTTGAAATCCTGTGCGCGCAGCCTGTTATGATACGCAAACTGATTTCCGGCGTAGCGGTTCCATTCTTGGTCGGAATAGCGGAGAAAGTTCACTGCTGAAATGCTTTTGTCGTCATGTGAGAAATGATCCGAAGGGTCTATATGATGGAAGCAAAATCCCTTCTTAGTGAGGATACGACTGGCTTCTCGCAGGATTCCAGTGATCACGTCCTCCGGGATGTGTTCGAATACTGTGTAGGAAAACTGAATATCGATCGATTCTGCAGGAAGCCCTGTGTTTGTGGCGTCCGCCGGAGCCAGGTATTCAATTTTCGCGAGCTTCATCAACTCCGCCGTGCTCCGCGTCTGACACAAAGTGTCTAGCCGGCGGCCGAGCTCCCCGGACTCCAATACCGTCGCGAAAATATTTCGTATCTGTTCTTTTTTTTCACGAATCGAGTGAATCGTCTGCTCTACCCGTTCCCGCCTTAGGTACGGGTGTAGATCGAAGGTCTGAACGGAAGCCGCGCCACACAGATAAAAGCCAATGGGCATGTCGAGCGCCCAGCCGGTGCCCACCTCCATTATTCGCGCGTTCGCCACTCGCGCGCCCAACTTGTGAATCCGGCTTACTGCCTTTACGCACTCGCCGAAGTTTTCACGCGGATCTGGCTTTTCCCGGAGCCGCCCCGCTGTTTTCTGCAGCAAGTAGTACAGGCTCTCCCGACCCACTGGCAAAGCAGCCAACGCTCTCTGAACTTTAGATTTGTTTTGCCATCTCATCGGAAGCTGGACTCCGGAATTTCAACATCGTTAAGCAGTCTCATTCTATTTTCGCCCAACGGGCGTGTTCCAGGCCCGCTCCACCTCAAGTTTGTACCGTGATTCCTGGTTTTGGGCAACGAAAGGGTCGATCTGACGATGCCCCTGTTCGAGCACTTTGAGTCTGTTGGTGCTGCCGCCGCTCACGACAAGATACCCCTATCGGAGAAAGCCTACTCCGACGATAGAATGGGAGTATGACCAGCCGACTCCGTCAGTTCTTAATTCTAGTGGCTACAGCAACATACGCCTTCAGTGCCACTGTGACGGTGTGCGGCACGGGATGCAGCACGACGTCGCTGCAAGCGGCGTTGAATTCACTGGCAAACTGCGGCGATACGATCCAGATCAAGAGCACCGAGAAGCAAACCGGAAACTTCACCATCACCTATCGTGGCTGCGGCGCAAACCCCATCACGGTGACCAGCGATCGTGCGGCATGGCTACCCACAGCGGGGGCGCGGATTACGCCGTCGCACCTGGCGAACATGGCTCAGATTGTCACCAACAACAGTGCCCCGGCGCTGGCCGATACCCTCGATGGCATGGGCCGTCCTCCGGCAGGTTGGGTTTTCGTTGGTATTGCATTTTCGACCACATCTTATACCTATAACGTCGTGGCCTTCAATTCTAACGGGACTGCGGCCAATGCATCCCAAATCCCCGACAACATCACTTTCGACCGTTGTTACTTCTTCATGCCTTCGGTGTATGCGGGGCAAGGTTTGCAAAATGTAATGCGCGGCGATGCCACGAACCTGACTGTCAAGAACAGCTTCTTTGGGGATGGCTTCATGAACGGGGTCGAAAGTCATGGAATTGGTATCTTAACCAATGCCGGACCGGTCACCATAACCAATAACTTCGTCACCACCTCCAGCATTCCGGTGTTTGTGGGCGGGTTTACGCCGTCCTATAAAACCTACCTGCCTAATGGCATGACTACCAACTATAACTACTTCTGGCGACCCTGGAAGTGGAACAGCGACCCCGCTCAGCCCTACGCGGCGGACTATGCGACGGCGGTTTCCGGGGCTCAACGGAGCGGTCCTTTCACCATCACCAACGTGAGCAATAAGGGGGTAGTGACGGTCTCAGCCGCAGAGGGATTCTCGGCGGGAAGTGTGCTCACCATCGCCAGTGTAGGAGGCTGCACGGTAGCGAACGCAGCGGGTTGGCGAATTACGGCACTCAGTGGCACCACTTTCCAGCTACTCAACTTCCCGGGCTGCAACTCAGCGTATACGAGTGGCGGAACGGTGAATGAATATGCCCTGCTGGTTTGCACGAAGAACCTGGGAGAGCTGAAGTGGGGAGTAGGAGTTAACTGGCAGTACAACGTCGCGGAGAACTCCTGGTACGCCAACCAATGCCAGTCGCAGTTTAACGGGTTCACGGACACGCTAAGAACTGAAAACGACGCGAATAATCTCCACCCGTCTATGGGGACTTTCGCGATGACTGATGCGACCCACATCACATGGACCGGGACGTATCGCATCGGCGACACGAGCACCGGGGCCCATAGCGCCAACACGCAGGATCTTGGGGTTTGCTTGTCGCTGCCGACGACTGGGAGAGAATGCCACGGCATCGCCAGTTTTAGCGGGGCTTCGTTGGTATCGGCAACTCCATTCTCGGCTGCTCCGGGCGGCCCGTTAGATGGCGAGATCGTCTATGCGGCATCGGCACAGTTGAAGAATCTGACCATTTCACATAATGTCTGGAAAAACGTAGACCTGACCGCATCGGGGATGGGCGTGGCTGCTAGTAATGGAATTGGGGACAACGGGTATGGGAAGAATCACACCATCTCGCAGAACTTGTGGTACGCGAACACCAGCTACATCGGCCCCAACGCCAGGGGGTTTCTGCTGAGCGCGGGCGATTTCAATTATGGGTTCAGCCCCAGCGGGTTCACCTATGACCACAACACTTTTTACTATCCTACTGGGATGGCCGGGGGGCCTTTCGTTTACCTGAGCTCAGATCAAAACGCGATACAGCCCAAATTCGACACCAGCGCCATCACAAACAATCTTTTTGGCACGTCCTCATCGGGCGGCAACGGTCCATTCTCCGGCGACGCGACCGGGGACGCCATCAGCACAACCAACACCTACTTCACAAACTCGAACATCAAAAACAACGCCATCCCGGGCGGGTCTCAAAGTGGCAGCGCCAGCGGCGGGAACACCGTTTCCGGCAACATCTACACCGCTTGGTCCGATCCCTTCGCAGGGCTGGCTCCTAGCAGGATATTTAATGTGGTCTCATCAAGCCCGTATTATCACGCTGGAACAGACGGCGCGAGTCTGGGGGCGGACTTCACCCAATTACCTCTGGTCAACAATGTTCAAGTAACACCGCTGACCGACAGCGCCACGCTGGAATTTGATGTGAGCGCGCCCATCGCCGATGTGAAGGGTACGCAGGTCTGCGTCCTGGAGGTATCGGCGAATCGGAATCTATTTTCCGACTTGGGTAGCTATGCCGTGATCCCCGATCTGGACCCGACTGTGAACCAACATTCCGATCTCTCCACGCGGTCCGATGTGGTGGTTGCCGGAAATCACGTGACCTGGCCGCTTAACGGCCTGTCCACCGCCAGTGCCTACTATGGGCGCCTGATGTGTCATGGAGACACCGAATGGTTTACATTCCAGACACCGGGGGCGTCCGCCTGCGACCTGAACTTTGACGGTGTGACCAGCGTGCTCGATGCGCAACTAGCGGTTGAGATGAACCTGGGAACGACCCCATGTACGGCTAATATTAATGGCCCCGGAGTGTGCGCGGTAACCACCATACAGCGGGTGATAAACGCGGCGCTCGGGGGGGCCTGTGTTACGGGGCCGTAAGGATACCGCAGGTCGTTCTAATGTCACAGATGTAGTTGAGTGTGCTGTTCGCCCGCTGGGGTTACATTCTGGCCATACAGCGGATGCCGAAAATCATGATGCACGTACATCTGGTCGTTCCATGGGGCAGGGTGAACCCTGGTATGGCGAAGGAGATGGATCTGACAGATTTTTTGGTGTTCGTGTTCTTCGTTAAACTCACGGATGGCGCACAACTCCCCTACATATTCGTTGTAACAAGCATGCTCTGGCCAGATCACGTCGTCAAAATAACAATACGTACGCGGCAGGTATGTGTTGGTTTTTTCAAACAGGCGGAAGGCTTGCTTAGTCGAACTGCGGTAATCCAAATCGAAAGCCACAAAACCGATACTAGCCTTGGGCGTCCACGAAGAAATTGTTTCCTCAACATCGCCGAGGATTAATTCTGTGCCCGGCGACAATTCAGCCTTGATCCTTGCGGGATCCATCGCATAGAAGCCCTTTTCCCAAACATGCGCCAAGTCCCTATAGTCGGCAGGTGCGGGCATGCCCTGGCCGCTGTCAAAGCCAGTCACGTGAATGCGGATCCCCAAGTCGTCGCCGACCAACTTCGCAATTCTTTCCAGAGCCAACAGACCCTTGCCACCAGCAACGCCCATTTCTACTACGGAAATCGCATTTAAGCCCAATCGCTTTGCAAGATCGGCCGCGGAATAGACGCCATAGGCGTAATGAGGTCTGTCAAAAATTCCGTACTTTACTCTGGTACTCAAGCGGCCGAGCGGAAACCGGCACCACAAACTCTGGGCGCCGGGTATCTGAGTTAAGCGTGCTAGTACTCTGTCCCCAATCATCGGATCGCGATCTTGCGTAAGTCCCAACTTACCCAGTTGCCGTCAGTCAGCATGGCGCCCCCCGCGCGGGCTTGGCCGTTTCGCACGGAGAAACGCGGTTCAGCATGTGCAGACGTCTTTTGAGGGAGTCTTCAAGATTCTCCATTATAAAGTAGTTCGTGACGAGAGAATTGCTAAATGGCATGAAGCCGACGCACGCTGCAGCAGCCCCGCGCGCCGGTTCGCTATCTGCTAAGCGTGGGCAGCGTTGTAAAGGTGTGGGTGGGAGGTGAACGGATTCCCAGAACACTGATTTGTGCGCCGGCGGGCGTCGTGAACTCCAGTGTGCCGCGTATCCCTTCCGTTTGCGGGAATTGACTCGCCAGGACGAAAGCCCCGTGGCCGTTGGCTGCCAGGGGGATCGCTGAGGTTCCTAGCTGCGCGCCCGTATCGTCGCGAATGATTACCGGCACGCTCACTACTTGCCAGGAAGTGTTACTCACTGCTACGCCCGTGGATATCCCGCCAGTATTGTCGAAGGGGAGTATGTAGGAGCTGGCGTTGCGATCCTCCAAGGGAACTACCGCTTCCTGGCCATTGGGATCGTAGCGGAAAATCCCAAAGCCGGAGACGTTGCCATTGGTAGTCAATTGTGCGGATCCGGTTTGCACCGGATTCGCCAAGGGCCCGCTGGTCTCGATTACCAGTGTCGCGCCGGCGTTCAGCGTGCGGTCGACTTTAGTATCGAAGACGGAAATACCGTCGCCGGATTGCGGGAAGGATAGCGACAGACCCAGAGGATTGCCGTAATCGTCAAAGAACTGCAAGTGGGTTTGCGCGGCGCTGTTGCCGGTGTTTACCAGCACGAAGGTGGTCTTCCAACCGTTTGCCGACGCAATATGCGCCATAGTGCCGCCGCCGGTACTGCCGCCGGTTAACACAGGAATAGTGGTGAGCGTTCCCGGGGGCGCATTGCGCACTCCCAGCACGCTGATCTGTCCGCCGGGCGGGGTATCGAACTCAACCGTCCCGCGCTGCCCCGCGGTAACTGGGAACAAGTCGGATAATGCAAACGAAGTATGCCCGCTGGCTGGCAGAGCCAGGGATCTGGCGCCAATCTGAGTCCCGCTGTCGTCGCGAAGCAGGACGGAAACGTTGGCGGGCTGCGCGGCAACGTTGGCGAGCGCTACACTCAGCGAGGCATTGTTCGTGTTATCGAATGCCAGCAGATAAGAACTGGCGTTTCTGGTTTCTAAAGGCACCACTGCCTCTTGATGGGTGGAATACAAGTCAAACATAGCGAATCCTCCCATGCTGGCAGTCGCGGTCAATCGCGCCGAACCGATTTGTGTGGGCAGGTTTGCTATGGAGGCCGTCTGCACGATCAGCGAAGCGTTTGAGGCCAGCGTCCAATCGAAGGATGGCGTGGTTTGCAGGCTTTGATCGGCGGTCTGCTGCGGGAGAAGGAGCGGAAGCGGCAAGGGATTCCCGTTGTCTCCCAGAAAATTGAGTTCGCTCTGAGCGTCGCTGGCTCCGGTGTTGATCAGAGTGAAAGTGGTAGTCCAATTTTCGTCGGCTGCCACGTGAGGCATGGAGCCAAGCAAATTGAACTTCGCGGCACTGGATTGTATGGTTACCGCAAAAGCGAGCGTGCCGCTCGCGACCGATGGCGAATTACTGTCGACCACGGAAATTGTGTAGCGATAGACGCCGGCCGCAGTGGGTGTGCCGGCGATCTGCGCCGAAGCTCCTTGGCCGGTCAGGCTGAGTCCTGGAGGCAATGTGCCGGAGCTGACTTGCCAGTTGTAAGGCGGCACGCCACCGAGCACAGAACACTGCGCGGAGAAGTATTGGTTCAAGAGACGCGGCCCGCTGCCGGGCGCGCAACTGATCGACGGCGGGAGAATGAGGGCGATGGTCCCTCCTGCGCTGGCAATGGAAAGTGAATTCCCCTGAACATCGGAAGCACTTCCTATACTGTTTGCAATCGCGATTGCAGGGTTCCTGCTCGCTGCGGAGATTTGGAAGGTGGCAGTGGCTACGGCGCCATCCTCGATCACCGCTGTGTTTTCGCCCCAGGCCAGGCAGGTGGCGGCGGAGACTCCATAGGAGCAGGTTATTTTCTTCCCGGCATTGGTCGCGGCGGGACCTGCGGTCACGTCGATAGCGGTTACGTCGGGTGGATATTGCATAGTCCAGCGAAGGACTGCGGGTTGAGCTCCGCCGTTGGCCGCCGTTGATACGGTCAGCGCGGCACTCGAGCCAGGCGTGGCGCTTGTCGAACTGAGAGAAAGCGCGCCCTGCTGGCAGAAGATGGGAGCCGCGAGCAAAGCAAGCAAGCTGTTCCACAGGAGAACCCGTACAAAGCAACGCTTCGTGACGGGTGAATTGCGAAAGAAAAAAGCAGTCAAATAGGCTCCCAGGCGCGCCATACATAAAAATCGGCCTTAGACCTTAAACCCAGTAGACTAGTGCAGTCCTGTAGGTTAAGTTCTCCACTCTATCGCAGAGCCCCGAGTGGTAGATTCGTGGGCTATAGGAAAATTTTACGGGCGGAAACCCGGTAAACCTTCCTCAAACCCTTGCTAACTATGGCAAATTTGAATTTTGAATGTTACGCTTAGGCAATTTCTGGCCCAACTGCCCGTCCGTGCTAGGCCCTTTTAGAATGCACGGAATACGGCGATTGTACTAGGGGTACTCGGGAGAGAGGTCGCAAATTGCGCACGGTGGGAACGGACAAGCGTGCTAGAAGCAATGCGAAGTCAGCCCGGACAATCGCAAGATCGGCGCATCAGCGAAGTTTGCGGTGCAGAATCTCCTGCATCTCGAACCACACCTTATCCGGAGATCCGGGGGCTCCGATCCGCTGATATAACTGGATCGCACCATCCACTCGACCCTGAGAATGCTGTGGAAAGGAGCCTAGCAAGCGCCAGTGATCGAGTTGGCGGCTAAGAAGATCGATCAGCAGCCGATGGTGAGAGACGGGGACCGGGCCTTCGGCTTGGTCGATCACAACAAAATCCACGGGGATTCGATTTAGATACTGCTGGAGATCGTCTGTCGAGGAGAACCGGGCGTGGTAGTCCCGTCCCAGCCAATCCGATTCCGAGAGTACTTTTGAGCCACGGAGGACGAAACCGGTCTGCGGATGTTCTCGCATCGTGATTTCCGCAATCAGCAGACCCTCGCCATCAGTTTCCGAAGATACTAGAGTCGCCGCTTGGCGCGCTTCCGGTAGCGACACCAGGAAGTCCGCGGCTTCCGAGAATCCCCGATAGGGCTTCTGCGGGACTGCGAAGGTCTGGACTGCAAAAAGGAGGGCCGCAACGACTAATACCGCGGAATACCGAAGTTGGACGGGCCAACGGCCGGTCGG
>CAVXEM010000058.1:0-57456 GCA_963760575.1 Bryobacterales bacterium | reverse complement strand
GGAGAGTTTGGATGCTCTGAAGGACCTGCGTCCTTTGGGACAGATTCACGACAGCTTCATCATTGCCGCGGGACGTGACGGACTGTGGATCATCGACCAGCACGTGGCCCACGAACGCATTCTGTTCGAGCAGGTTTTAGCGGCGCGCGGCAGAAACGCGGTGGAGACCCAGGGCCTCTTGATGCCGCTAGTCATTCAGCTCACTCCCGCGCAGCAGCTCGAATATGCCCGCATCGCCGAAGAGCTCAACGCGCTGGGCTTCGACACCGAGCCTTTCGGCAACCGCACAGTCGCGGTGAAATCCGCACCGGCCGGCATCGGCGCAAGCGATGTCGAGAAAGTCATCTTCGAAATTCTCGAAATTTCAGAGCGTGAGCTGCGCAAAGCGTCGATGGACGATCTGCGTCGCGGTATGGCTGCATCGATCGCCTGCCGCGCGGCCATCAAGATCAACATGAAGCTGGAACCCGCCAAAATGGACTGGCTGTTGCGCGCGCTCGCGGCTACATCCTCGCCCATGAGCTGCCCGCACGGACGTCCGATTGCACTGCGCTACTCCACTCGCGATATCCTAAAGAGTTTCCACCGCATATGAACCGCTACCTTCTCGTGATGCTTGGCGCGGCGTTGGGCGGCTTGTCCCGCTACATAGTTGGAACCGCCATTCTGCAGCGCTTTAGCGCGCGTTTCCCGGAGAATGTTTTCCCCGTGGGAACGGTAGTGGTCAACGTCACGGGATGCTTTTTGATCGGCATCCTGATGTCTCTATTTGTTGCACGCGGCGATCCGAATCCCAACTTGCGCTTGTTACTCGTGACCGGCGTTCTGGGCGGCTACACCACGTTTTCGAGTTTCGCGTGGGAGAGCTTTGAGGCCATCGATAAAGAACAGATCTGGATTGGCTTGATGAACATTATTCTGAGTATCGTGTTGGGATATCTGGCGGTGTGGTGCGGGGCTTGGGTGGCTCGCGTGCTTCGATGAGCCAACGCATCGTAGTGGTGGGAGGAGGCATCGTTGGCCTGGCCACTGCCTGGCGTCTTACCGAGCGCTTCCCCGGCGCGCGCGTCACGGTGCTCGAAAAAGAACCCGCCGTCGGGCGCCATCAGAGTAGCCACAACAGCGGCGTGCTCCACGCGGGGCTGTACTACAAGCCGGGATCGCGTAAGGCGCGATTGGCAGTGCGCGGCATCCGGCAAATGGTGGAGTTTTGCCAGAGCCGGTCGATCGCGCATGAGGTCTGCGGGAAAGTGGTCGTCGCCGTGACACAGGACGAAGTGCCGCGTCTGCAGGCCCTGCTGGAGCGCGGCACCGCCAACGGTTTGGCAGGCCTGCGCTGGCTAACGCCGGAGCAACTGCATGAGATCGAGCCGCATGCCGCGGGGGTCGCGGCAGTTCACGTGCCGCAGGAAGGCATCGCCGATTATCCGGCCGTGTGCCGGGCATTATCCGACGAGATTCAGGAACGCGGAGGCGAAGTGGTCACCGGCGCTGAGGTGAGCGCCATCCGACGAGAAGGATTCGGTGTGGCGCGTTCACAGCAGCGCGGGTGACTACCAGGCCGAGCGCATCGTTACCTGCGCGGGGCTCCAGGCGGATCGCGTGGCCGCGCTGACGGGGCAAGCCCGCGCGGTTCGGATCGTGCCCTTTCGCGGCGAATATTACGGCATCCGTCCGGAGCGCCAGTATCTGGTGCGCAACCTGATCTATCCGGTCCCCGATCCCGCGTTCCCGTTCCTGGGCGTGCACTACACGCGCATGATCCACGGCGGCGTCGAAGCGGGGCCCAATGCCGTGCTGGCATTTTCGCGCGAAGGTTACCGGAAGTCCGATGTGCGCGTGCGCGACCTAGCCGACGCTCTGGTGTTTTCGGGGTTGTGGAAGTTCCTCGGCAAGTATTCGAACATGTGCTGGATGGAGGTGCGCCGCTCCTTCAGTAAAGAGCTGTTCTGCGCCACGCTGCAGCGGCTAGTGCCGGAGATCCAGCCTGCCGATCTGGTCGCGGGCGGCGCCGGAGTGCGCGCACAGGCCATGACCCCGGACGGCGCGCTGGTCGAGGATTTTCACTTTGTGGAAGGACCCGGCGAATTGCACGTGGTGAATGCACCGAGCCCCGGTGCGACGGCATCGCTCGCAATCGGCGAAGAGATCGCGGAAGCACTCGCGCGGCAAGGCTAGGCCGCGTCGATCAGTATTTGCGTCAGTTCCGCCGGCATATCCAGCATCACATCGTGACCGCACGGGACACTGAGTGTTTTCCAACCTCGGGCCTTGGCCTTTTCATAAGAGGGCGGGAATGGCGAATGGTCGTAGCCAGTGGCGAGAATGAAAGTGACGTTGCGCACGCCGCTACCCGCGCCGGTCAAGCGAAGCTTCTGCTGAAAGGTGGCGAGCGGTTGCCATGTGCACTGCGCATTCATCCAGGCCAGATCTTGCGCATTCACATGGAAGAATTCTCCGGGAATCGGCGGGACTTTCCAGCCGTCTCCAGCGTTCTTCACGCCATCCAGTTGCTGTTGGCGCTGCGCTTCTGGCAGGAGGTCGTGCAGACTCTGGCCGTCTTCGAGAACGAAGGCGTCTAAGTAAACGAGGGAGCGGATGCGGTCGGGAATGCGGTCGGCCACGCCGCTGATCACGGCTCCGCCGTAAGAGTGTCCGCACAACACCACGTCCGACAGCTCCTCCCAGCGAATGAGATTCACGACGTCTTCAATATGCGTGTCGAGATTCACGGCGGGCGAAAGCAAGTGCGAGCGTTCGGCGAGTCCCGTCAAGGTCGGAGTGAAGACTTGGTGGCCCTGGTCCTGCAGCGCCTTGCGCACGCGCTTCCAACACCAACTTCCATGCCATGCTCCGTGGACCAGCACGAATGTGCTCATATCTTAAGACTCGCTCTTGAGCGCGCCCTGCAGTTTCGCGGCGAAGGCCGATGGCGGCTGGGCTTTCGCAATGAGCGCGGCAGCGGTGGGGAGCGGAGCCGGCGGTGCCGCCTGCTCTTCGGGCTCCACCAAATATTGCTGCTTCTTGAGAACCATGCGTTCGAGCGCCGGGTTGTATCCGGTCCATACGCCAGTGGCTTGGCGGTCCTTGGCGATGTGAGCGCGCATGGCTTCCATCTTCGAATCCAGGTTGTCGATCTGGTGGAGCAGCATCGCCTCCAGGAACATGGGCACCTTGGGCGAGCCGAATTCGAGCGAGCCGTGGTGGCTCAAGATCATGTGCTCGACCAAGTCGCGCAGCAGCGGAGGGAACCCGGGGAGCTGGCGCAGCGCGTCTTCCACCATGCGGACGCCGATTGAGATGTGGCCGATCAACTGGCCTTCGGTGCTGTAGCCCAGGCTGCGCGCGTAGGTCAGCTCGCGGATCTTGCCGATGTCGTGCAGGATCACACCGGTGAGCAGCAAATCGAAATCGATATCCGGATAGTGGGCGGCGGTTACTTTCGCGAGCTGGCACACGGAGAGCACGTGTTCGATCAGGCCGCCGATCCAACCGTGATGAATGGATTTTGCGGCCGGCGCGGTACGGTAGGCCAGTGCAACAGCCTCATCCGCGAAGATGGTTTCGATGAGCGCTTTCAGGTGCGGGTTGGTCATCGACGCGATCCAGCCCTTGAGCTCCGCGAACATTTCGTCGCGGTCGCGTTTGGACGCAGGCAGGAAATCGGCGATGTCGATTTCGGACTCAGCCAGCAACTGCAGGCGGTAGATGGTGAGCTGGGGCTTGTTCTGGAAAAGCTGCACCATGCCTTTGACCTTTAGGAAGCAGTCGCGTTCGAAGGTATCCATCACCTCTGGAACGTTGTCCCACATCTTAGCGTCGAGGTCGCCGCTGCGATCAGCCAAGGTTAGAGAAAGATAGGGTTCGCCAGTCTTCTTCTGGCGAATTTCTTTGTGCTGGACGAGAAACACGCCCTGCACGAGCTGATTGGGTTCCAGCTCGGAAACATAAGGAGTCTTCATTGTTCTGGGTCGCGGTTCTGTCTCGTAATGGCTTAGTGCGACGACGAGGTGCCGGTATTCTGCGTGCTGGTGCCGGGGATGGGCACTACGCCCAGTAAACGGCGCTTGCGTTGCTTCGCGGCGACCTGTTCTTTCGTAATGGTCTCGGGTTTAATCTCGGCCGGATCCACCCACGCCGTATTCTTGCCGGGTGCGGCGCCGCTGTCTTCATAGCCCGGCTTGATTTCGAGAAAGGCGTTCACTCGGAGTTCGGTGAGGTAGCGCCGCAGTTCCGGCGCGAAGCGCGGATTGAACAGTTTGTTGGTGATCTCGTTCTGCACCTCTTCAAAACCCGCGAGGCCGGCCTTCTGGTGTTCTTCTACTTTCAGAATCAGGAATCCGTTGCCTACATTGATGGGGTCTGTGACGTAGCCGCGCTGCTGATCCCACACCGTGGCCTCGATCTCGGGGCGCAACTTGCCCTTCTCGTAAGCGCCGATATCGCCATCCTGCTGGGCGCTGGCTGCGTCTGAATTATTGTGCGCGAGTTCATCGAATTTCTCGCCTTTTTTGCCCCGGGCCGATAGATCCTTGGCTTTCTTCTCGGCTGCGGCCGCGTCGGTGCCGGGCTGGACAGCCACTAGAATTTCGCGCAGGAACACGCGCTCTTCGCGCTTGAAATCGTCTTTATGGATTTCGTAATACGCCTGCGCTTCTTCTTTCTTGATCTGAATTCTGCCGGATACTTCCTGGCGGATTACGCGATTGGTCAGGAGTTCATTCTTGCGATCGTTTTTGTAATCCTCGTAAGACATCCCGGTCTGCTCTTTGACGAATTGTTGAAATTTGTCGGGATCAGAGATCTTGGCGTTACGCTGGATGTCGGCGAGTTGTTTGGCTACTTCGGAGTCGACGTTGAGATTCAACTCTTTCGCCTTGGATTGGAGCAGAAGCTGATCGATGCGCTCGCGAAGGATGTTCTGCTCGCCATCTCTCAGGGCATCCACCAGGCGCTGTCCATTGGCCCCTTGCTCACGCAGGCTGGCTTCGAGTTGCTTGCGGGTGCGGTCGTAGTCGCCGCGCGTGATGATGTCGCCGTTCACTTTGGCGATGATCTCGTCGATGACGGTGATTTCGGCGGCAGACGCCAAGCCGGCGGCCGCTAGGCTCACGAGGAGAAACTGGTGGCGCATAGTGTGATTATAGCGCCTCGGTTGGTGAATTCGACCTGGCTAACGTCTCTAGCGATTTCTCCAGGAATGTCAAGACGCCACTGGGAGTTTCGGAGGCGGTATTGAGTGGGAGGCGCAGCACGCCCGCGGGGGTGAACTGCGCTCCTTCTACGGACGACACCAAGGCCATCAGGCGCGCGGGATCGATTTTCGAGCCGGGGTGGAATTTGATTTGTACGGCGCTGCCGCGGCGGTCTATGGCTTCCACTCCTAGTTTTTCGGCTTCGGTTTTTAGCAGGGCGAAGGCGAAGAGAGTCCCGATAGCGTCAGGGGGCGGACCATAGCGGTCTTCGAGTTCGGCGCGAAAGGCGGCGGCTTCTGCGGAGTCTTTGGCGTCGGCAATGCGCTTGTAGGCGCGCAGGCGTTGGTGTTCGTCAGCAATATATTCGGGCGGGATGCGGATGTCCAGGCCCAGGTTCAAGGCCGAGTGCACTTCTAACGGCGTCTCCTCGCCCTTGAGTTCCTGGACGGTTTCATCCAGCATCTTGAGGTACATGTCGAAGCCGACGGCGGCGATGTGGCCGTGCTGCTCGCCTCCCAGCAAGTTGCCGGCGCCGCGAAGTTCGAGATCCAGCGCGGCGATCTTGAAGCCGGCGCCGAGATCGGAAAACTCGCGAAGAGCCGCCAGGCGTTTGCGGGCGATCTCGCTCAGTTCGGTGTCGGCAGGGACCAGCAGATACGCGTAGGCGCGGCGGTTCGAGCGGCCGACGCGTCCGCGCAGTTGATACATTTCCGAGAGGCCGTAGCGTTCGGCGTTTTCGATGATGATGGTGTTCGCCAGCGGAATATCCAAGCCATTTTCGACGATGGTGGTGCACACGAAGACGTCGTATTCGTGGCGCATGAAGCCTAGCAGGACGCGCTCTAACTCTTCCTCACCCATCTGGCCGTGACCCACGCCAATGCGCGCGTTAGGCACCAATTCCAGAATGGAGGCTGCGCGCATGTAGATGGAGTCCACGCGATTGTGGACGAAGTACACTTGTCCGCCGCGGCTGATTTCCTGCTCGATGGCGGTGCGGATCAGGTTGTTGTCGAAGTGCGCGACTACCGTCTGAATGGCCAGGCGGTCCTTGGGCGCCGTCTCGATCACGCTCATGTCGCGGATGCCCAACATCGACATATGCAGAGTACGCGGGATGGGCGTCGCGCTCATGGTGAGCACGTCCACGTTCTGGCGCATCTGCTTGAGGCGTTCTTTGTGGCGCACGCCGAAGCGTTGTTCTTCGTCGAAGATCAGCAGGCCTAAATCGCGGAACTCGATGTCTTTCGAGAGCAGGCGATGGGTGCCGATGGCTACGTCGATCTTGCCTTGCGCGAGTTCTTCGACGGACACCGCGAGTTCTTTCTTCGGCACGAAGCGTGAGAACATGGCGATGCGCACCGGGAATGCGGCGAAGCGGCGTTTGAAGGACTCGAAGTGCTGGAACGCCAGCACGGTGGTGGGCGCGAGCACGGCTACCTGTTTACCGTCGCCCAAAGCTTTGAAGGCCGCACGCATGGCGATCTCGGTTTTGCCGAAGCCGACGTCGCCGCAGAGCAGACGGTCCATGGGATGCGGCGATTCCATGTCGCGCTTGATTTCCTTCGCTGCGGAAATTTGGTCTTTGGTTTCGGTGAACTCGAAGGCGTCCTCGAATTCGCGCTGCCAGTTGGAGTCCTTCGAAAACGAGTAGCCTTCAGCGACGCGGCGTTGGGCGTAGAGCTTTAGCAGCTCGTCCGCCATGTCACGCATTTTGGCTTTGACTTTGGTTTTGCGCTGCGTCCAGGTGGCTCCGCCGAGGCGGTCGAGAGGGGGTCCGGATTCTCCGCCGCCGCGATATTTCTCCACCAGATCCATGCGCGTGAGCGGCACGTAGAGCTTGGAGTCGCCAGCGTATTCGAGCAACATGAAGTCGCCCTTTTGCTCGCCTTGCACGATTTCGCGGAGGCCCAGGAATTTGCCGACGCCGTGCGTGGTGTGCACCACGAAGTCGCCGGGCTTGAGATCGGCGAGATCGGCCGCGAAGACACTGAGCTGGCTTTTGGTGATGCCGGGGCGGGCTATCAGGTCGGACGGGTCAAAGAGATCTTCGGAGCCGATGAAGGCGATGTTGGAATCGGGGAAGATGGCTCCGCGGCGGACCAGTCCCTTGATCAGATAGGTGTGGGCCACGGGGCCCGCGAGATAAGCGCGCTCGGCCAAATATGGCGAGGCGGCTTCGTTGGGGGCGAGCCCTAGTTGGAAGGGCACCGAGTATTCGCGCAGGATATCGGCCAGGCGTTCGAGCTCGCCATTCGAGGGCGCGAACAGCGCGACGCGGTAGCCGGACTCAACCATGTTCTTGGTTTCGGCGACGGCGACTTGCATGCTGCCGTGGAAGGCCATGGTCGGGCGTGTAGCGACATGGGGAGTTTCCGGATTCAGATCGAGCTCGCGGAAGGCGATTTGGCGGCGCGCGGCTAGTCGGGTTTCGATGTCTTCCCAGTGCAGGAAGCTGGCGGCGGCGAGTTCGGTGGAGTCTTCCACTTGATCCAGGCGCTTCCACAAGCGCTCGGCGGCGCCGCGGATTTGCTCGGGCTCATCGAGAACCACCAAGGCGCGCGCTTCAAGATCGAGCAAGGTCTGCTCGCGCCGGTCTTCGAGTGCGGCGGCGAATTCCCATCCGGGATAGGCTGCTCCGATGCGCGGCTGCTCGGCTAGCGGCAGGACTTCGACTTCAGTCAACTTCATGACGGAACGTTGGCTCTCGACATCGAAGCGGCGGATGGATTCGATTTCGTCGCCGAAGAATTCAATGCGCAGAGGGCGCGCGTTTTCGGCGGGGAAGACGTCGAGGATGCCGCCGCGGATGGAATACTCGCCGGTCATCTCGACGGGCTCGCGCTTTTCGTAGCCGATCGAAACCAAGTGGGCTTCGATGGTCTCGAGCGGCAACTCTTCGCCGATGCGCAATTCGACGGCCAGACGGCGATAGTAGTCGCCGGCGTGAGTGCGCAGCAGAGCGGAGCCCACGGGAGCGATTGTAATCGGGACCTTGGCGGCGGCCATGCGCCACAACCCGATGGCACGCTGTTCACTGATTTCGGTGTGCGGCGAGAGGTTCTGGCCGGGGAGTACGTCCAGTGCGGGCAGCAGTTGGGGGCGGCCGGCTTCGGGGCGACCGATCAACAAATCGAAGAACGTCTCGGTGAGTTCGAGCAGAGTTTCCGCGCTCTGATTGCCATCAGTCACCACCAGTAAAGGGCGTTCGGTGAGCTGCCACAGCAGCACCAGATACAGGGCTTTGGCGGTGGGGGTCAGCCCAGCGAGCGCGAGTTCGGAATCTTCCTGGCGCAGCGCCTTGGTGAGGACCTCCTGAAACGCCGGGTGGCGGCTGAGGGTTTGAAAAAGGTCGCGGACCGCGGGGTGAGTCACGGGAGCGGCTGGCGGGCCAACAGTTCCTTCTCGATGTTGGTAGTGGAAAAGCCGGGCTCGAGCGCCAGCGCCATCACTTTGCCCCCGGCAGCTTCCACCTCTTCGCGGCCGGCGATGAAGTGGGCCCAATCGGCGCCTTTAATCAAGACGTCGGGCAGGACTTCGGCGATCAGTTCGCGGGGCGTGTCTTCGCCGAAGAAGGTAACGGCGTCGACCGCCTCCAGGGCCAAGGCCATGCGGGCGCGTTCGGTCTCGGCGAGCAGGGGGCGGCTAGGGCCCTTCAGGCGGGCCACGCTGTCATCGGTATTCAGGGCCAGGATCAGGACGTCGCCGAGCGTGCGGGCGCGCTCCAG
The DNA here is from genome assembly GCA_963760575.1 of Bryobacterales bacterium. Classification (GTDB taxonomy): domain Bacteria; phylum Acidobacteriota; class Terriglobia; order Bryobacterales; family Bryobacteraceae; genus Palsa-187. The sequence continues at coordinate 48,533 of CAVXEM010000058.1, read as the reverse complement.
CAGGCGAATATGGCCCGGGTGCAGAATGTCGTAGCAGCCGTTGGTAAAAACCACGGTTTTACTGGCTTTTCGCCATTCGGCGCGGGCGGCGACCAGTTCGGGGCGTGTGTAGAAAACTCCCATGCGGATAACTTTATTGTAACCGGGCAGGCCCATTGCCCCGTCCCATGCGGAGAGAGTAGAATTAGCACAGGTGATTTCAGTTATGCGCCTTACGCTTTGGTTCGCTGTTTTTTGTTCTATTGGCTGCGTGACGATTCCGGCTTCGGCCCAGGACGGCAGTCAGGCCCCCGATAAGAAGGCGGACAAAACCGTCGCCAAGCCCATGACGGACAAGCAGCGCCGGAAGCAGCAGGAGAAGCTGAAGAAGGAACTGGAAACTCCCTACAAGAAGTGGCTCACCGAAGACGTCGGCTACATCATCAGCGATGAGGAACGCAAGGCCTTCAAGGTCCTGGCGACTGACGAAGAGCGCGAGCAGTTCATCGAACAATTCTGGCTGCGGCGCGATCCCACTCCGGACACCGAAGAGAACGAATACCGCGAAGAGCACTACCGCCGCATTGCGTATGCCAACCAATATTTCGCGTCGGGCATACCGGGGTGGAAGTCTGACCGCGGCATGATCTACATCAAATATGGTCCGCCGGACGAGAGAGATCAGCATAATGGCGGCACCGAGCAGCGTTCCTTCCAGGAAGGCGGGGGCGAAACCAGCATGTTCCCGTATGAAGACTGGCGCTACCGCTACATCGAAGGGTTTCCGCCCAACGTGGAGATCGAGTTTGTGGACACTACGATGACGGGTGAGTTCCACATGACCATGGACCCGTCCGAGAAAGATGCGTTATTGATGGTGCCCGGCGCCGGACTCACGATGTGCGAGCAAATGGGGCAGTGCGACAAGTCGCAGCGCTTCAGCCGCACGGACGGTACGCATTTGGGTACGCAGCCTGGAACCGAGACGGCCGAAATGAATGAGTTTACGCGCCTGGAGCAGTTCGCAAAACTGCAGGCTCCCCCCGCGGTTAAATTCAAGGATCTGGAAGCGGCCGTCAACTCGACTATTAAGTACAACCTGCTTCCCATGAAGGTGCGTGCCGATTTCATCCCAGTGACGGCGTCGTCCGTGCTTTCAAACATCACCATTCAGTTCGACCGGAAAGATTTGCAATTCAAGCAGAAGGGCACCGTCTCGACAGCCGCCGTGAACATTTACGCGCGCATTACTTCCATGGCGCGCCGGCCGGTGAACTGGTTTGAAGACGTGGTTACGGTGGATGTTCCCACGGATATGTTGCAGCAGGCGGCGCAAGGCGCGTCCATTTATCAGAAGAGCGTGCCGCTGGCGCCGGGACGCTACCGCTTGAATATCGCAGCGCGGGACACGGTGGGCGGCAACACCACCAATTTCGAAATGGCGCTCGAGGTGCCCCGCATCGAAGACGATCGCCTGGGACAAAGCTCGCTCATCCTGGCCGACGTATTAGAGAAGGTCCCCACCAAGAGCATTGGCACCGGACAGTTTGTGATCGGCAGCTCCAAAGTGCGGCCGCGCCTGGGCGATACCTTTAAGCGCGACGAAAAACTTGGAATTTATCTCCAGCTCTATAATTTCGAGCCCGATGAGAAGACCAAGAAGGCGGATGGCACGGTCGAGTACGTGATCACCAAGAACGGGTCCAACGAGAAAGTTTTCGAGTACACCGAGGATCTGACCGCTCTCACCGGCGGCGCTTCGCAGATGGTGATCGAGAAACTGCTGCCGCTGACGAGCATGGAACCGGGGCAGTACACGCTGCGCATGAAGGTAATCGACAAGAAGCGCAACCAGACGCTGACGCCGTCGGCGACGTTTACGGTAACATAGGCAGTGGTTGTCGGCCGGCCAGGGTAACCGGCCCAAGGGATTGGAGCATGAAGCAGCGAACCACCGCACCCACTCTGTTGTGGATCGCAGCCGGCCTTTTATTGGGCGTGGCTAGCGTCAGTGCTCCTGCTGCGTCCTTAAACCCCTTATCCGGCGAAATTCTGGGGCAAGTCAAAAACGCCAGCGGCGTGGCGCAAATGGGCGCTACCGTCTATCTTTATAACCGTTACGACGAACTGGTGCGCAAGGGCCTGAGCAATGAGCAGGGCCGTTTCGTGTTCGACTCACTGGCCCCCGATCTGTATTCGATCCGTGTGATTCTGGCCAGCTTCGTGCCCGCTGAGCGGCGCAACATTGCGGTGCTGCCGAGTTCGGAAAACCGCCTGGATATAAATCTTACGGGCGTCTTCAGCTCCATCGGAGTGACCAGCACGCCGGCCGCGCCGGGCACCTTGATGACCGACGACTGGAAGTGGGTGTTGCGGACTTCGCAGGCGACCCGCCCGGTGCTGCGGTTTCTGCCGGAGCTGGGATCCAGGGGAACATCGACATCTGAATCCTCGACCGCGCGATTTAGCCACACCACGGGAGTATTGGAGCTGTCGGCGGGCGACGGCCAGTCCTTTGCGCGGGGATCGCAGCAGGATTTAGGCACGGCGTTTGCGATCGCCACTTCGCTGGCGAGTTCGGCGCGCGTGCAACTGAGCGGTAACGTGGGCTATGCGGGGAGTTCGGGACTGCCGGGCGCGGGAATCCGCACCAGTCTGTCGCGGACGACCACCGACGGCTCGAACCCCGAAGTGGTGGTGACCATGCGGCAAGTGTATTTGGCGCAGCGGACGGGCTCAGGCATGGTCATGGGTTCAGATGGCGCGCCGGCACTGCGCACGATGTCGCTGGCGTTCCTCGATAAGGCTGAGTTGTCCGATAACCTGTATCTGGATTACGGTTTCGATTTCCAGTCGGTTTCCTATTTGGACCGCATCAATTACGCGAGTCCGTTCGTGCGCGCGACATTTGACGCGGGGAACCAGGGGCGCGTGCGAGTGGCGTTCACCTCCGGAGGACAGCCCACGGAACTATTGGCGCGGGACGGCCAGAAGTCCGGCGAATTGCAGCAGGATTTGGCGGCGCTGGCGCTGATGCCGATCCTATCGCTTTCCGATTCGCACGTGACTGTCGAGCGGACACAGAACTTGGAGCTTGGATACGATCGCGTCGCGGGCAGCCGCACCTATTCGCTGGGAGCATACGAGGAGACGGTTTCGAACGCGGCGTTCATGCTATCGGCGCCGGACGCTTTCCTGCCGGCGGGCGATCTGCTGCCGGATCTTAGTTCGAATAGCAGCATCTTTAACATTGGCTCCTATCACCGCACTGGCTTCACGGCAGGCGTGAAGCAGATGCTGGGCGACCACGCCGAGCTAGCGGTGGCGGCGGGCCGCACTGGTGTTTTGACAGCGGAGAGCGCTGAGCGATCCTCCTATGTGGACTCCGGCGCTTTGCGTGCGGGTATCGGCCAGGGGCAGCGGGCCTGGGTGACAGTGCGGGTGGCCGGAACAGTGCCGGGCGCGGGAACGCGCATCGCCGCCAACTATGGATGGACCGACTTCGGAGTGTTGATGCCGGCGCATCTGTTCGTGACACAGGATGTCAACCAGGACATCGGCCTCAACTTGTATATTCGCCAGCCGCTGCCGATCGGCGGGATGCCCTGGCGGATGGAAGCCTCAGCCCAATTGTGCAATCTGCTGGCGCAAGGGTATCTGCCCTTGGGCGGCCCGAATGCGCACACCTTCCTCACGAATTCACCGCGCCTGCTGCGCGGCGGATTGAACTTTATCTTTTAGGAACCCCACTCTAGTGGTCGAGGCAATGCGTCCGCAGGACTGGGACGCTGTGCGTGCCATTTACCTGGAGGGCATCGCCACTCGAAACGCAACCTTCGAGCAGACGGCGCCGGATTGGCCAGCTTGGGACCAAGCGCATTTGCAGTGCTGCCGGTTGGTGGCGCGGATTGGGGGCGAAGTCCTCGGCTGGACCGCGCTCGGTCCAGTATCGAGCAGGCGTGTTTACGCCGGTGTGGCCGAGTTCAGTATTTACGTGGCGGAACGGGCGCGTGGACGCAGGATCGGCACGGCGCTTCTGAAGGCGCTGATCGAGGCTTCCGAACGAGAAGGCATCTGGACCCTGCAATCCGGCATCTTCCCCGAGAACACCGCGAGTATGGAGCTGTGCCGCCGCTTGGGATTCCGTGTGGTGGGGACGCGCGAGCGGATCGGCAGCATGGACGGGCGCTGGCGCGACGTGGTGCTAGTAGAGCGGCGGAGTTCGGGGGCCGGAGTTTAGGCGGGCTGCTGTTGCGTCATGCAATGCAGCGTCCCCAAACCGAGAACCAGATCGCGGCACGGCATACCGATCACTTCGCGATCCGGGAAAAGGCGCGCCAGGGTGTTGAGCGCCACGCGGTCTTGAGGGTCTCCGAAGGTAGGCGCGAGGACCAGCCGGTTCGCGATGTAAAAATTGGCATAACTCGCCGGGAGAAGTTGTCCAGCGAAGTACACGGGTTCGGGACACGGCAGCGTGACCACGCGCAGATCGCCTCGATTTCGCAGGCGCGCGAGATTTTCCTTGAGCGGCTCGTAGTTGGCGCTGGACTTATCGGGCTCGATCACGGTGGCCACGGTGTCGAGCGCAGTGAAGCGCGCGATGTCGTCGATGTGACCGTGGGTGTCGTCGCCGGCAATGCCACGGCCGAGCCAGATGACTTCGCTGGCGCCTAAGTAGTCCGCCAGGGCGCGCTCGATCTCACGGCGTGATAGGCCGGGATTGCGCGCCTGTACGTCGGAGAGCAGGCACTCTTCGGTGGTCAGCAGCTTCCCTGCCCCGTTCACGTCGATGCTGCCGCCTTCGAGGACCAGTCCGGGCTCGAAGCGTGGCAGCTTCAGCTTTTTGGCGATGAACCGCGGGACTGCATCATCCGCGGCGTAATTCGGATACTTGGCCCAGCCGTTGAATTTCCAATCCGTAACGGCGACGCTGCCTGTCCGGTTCTTGACGAACAAAGGGCAGGTGTCGCGAGTCCAACTTCGATTGGTCGCGTGATGGAAGAAGTCGACGGCGTTCAAATCCGCGTGGCATTTCTTGAGAATGCGGCGGACACCCTGCTCGGCGTCGGCGTGCTCGACCAGAATCCGCACACGCTCCACGCGGGCAAGCAGGCGCACGATTTCACCGTAGAGCCAGGGAATAGGCGCGAACTTTCCCGGCCAGTCCGACGATTCGTGAGGCCAAGCGAGCCAAGTGGCGGCATGCGGCTCCCACTCGGCCGGCATACGGTAGCCGAGTTTGCGGGGCGTAGCTGGCGCTATTTCCCGAGCCATCGATTTACAATCGGCGCATAGGCGTCGATGCGGCGGTCGCGCAGGAAGGGCCAGTGCTGGCGAACTTCTTCCTGGCGCGCGGGGTCGCACTCGGCGAAAAGAATTTCTTCCTGGTCCGCGGACGCCCGGGCGATCACCTGGCCGAAGGGATCGGCGACGAATGAAGATCCCCAGAATTCGATGCCGTGGCCGGGCGGTCCTTCGTAGCCGACACGGTTCACTGCCGCCACATAAATGCCGTTGGCGATGGCGTGGGAGCGTTGGATGGTTTGCCACGCGTCGAGCTGCGCTGCGCCGTACTGCGCTTTTTCGCTGGGATGCCAGCCGATCGCGGTGGGATAAAACAAAATGTTCGCGCCGCCCAGCGAGGAAAGGCGCGCGCCTTCGGGATACCATTGATCCCAGCAAATCAACGTTCCGATGCGGCCAAACGGCGTGTCGAAGTTGAGAAAACCGAGATCGCCGGGCGTGAAATAGAACTTTTCGTAGTAGAGCGGATCGTCGGGGATGTGCATTTTGCGGTAGATGCCAGTGATTTCTCCATCGGTGCCTAGGACCGCCACGGTATTGTGATACAAGCCAGCGGAACGGCGTTCAAACAGCGACGCAATGATCACGATCTTCAGTTCGTTCGCAAGTTTTCCAAGAGTGTGAGTGGTTGGACCGGGAATCGATTCGGCCAAGGCGAATAGGTCGTGATTTTCTTCGCGGCAGAAATACTGGGAGCGGAACAGTTCCTGCAGGCACACGATCTGCGCTCCCCCAGCGGCGGCCTCGCGGATCTTCCACTCGGTCTTCGCCAGGTTCTGGTTGGGGTCGAGCGCGCAACTAGTTTGGATCAAAGCGATGCGGAATTTCTCGGGCGGAGGCATTAGCAACTATTGTGACTGATCGGCCTCACGATCGTCCATAATGCGCGTCTATACTCTAAAATATGCGCCCAATCTTGATGCTCGCACTCGCGGCAAGGCTGGTTTCAGCGGCCGATTTAGTCAAAGAAGGCGACCGCTGGTGGTCTCATATTCAAGTCCTGGCGGACGACAACATGGAAGGCCGTAACACCGGATCGCCGGGGCATCTCCGCGCGGCACGGTTCCTGGCCGGTGAATTCGAGCGCGCGGGCCTCAAGCCGGCCGGCATCAACGGCTATTTGCAGCCCGTCAAATTTAAAGTGGCGCAAATTGATGAGGAGCATTCCAAACTAGCGATCGAGCACGATGGCAAGACCACGCCGTTGAAGCTCGGCGAGGACGCCAACTTAACTGTGCGCGCGGCGTTCGCCCAAAAGATCGACGCAGAGGTAGTGTTCTGCGGCTACGGACTTTCGATTCCGGAATACAAGTTCGACGACTTCGCAGGCTTGGACTTGAAGGGCAAGATTGTGGTGTATATCGCCGGGGGGCCGTCCGAGATCCCAGGGAATTTGCGCTCGCATTATTCGTTCCGCTCGGAACGCTGGAAGGCGATCCACAACGCGGGCGCGATTGGCGTGGTGGCGATTGCGAACCCGAAAGCGATGGATATTCCCTGGGAGCGCTCCACGCTGGCGCGCTTGAGTCCGGCGATGGAACTGGAAGCCGTTTCCGACACGCCAGGCCAGGAATTCGGCGCGACGATCAATCCGGCACGCGCCGAGCAGTTCTTTGCGGCTTCCGGCCACACTTTCGCGGAGATGCTGGCGCTCGTGGACCAAGGCAAGCCGCTGCCGCGCTTTCCATTAAATATCCGTCTGAAGGCGGTGGAGGAGACGAAAACCTCCGAGGTGGAATCGCAAAACGTGATTGGGGTGCTGCCCGGCTCGGACCCTGTGCTCAAGAACGAGTACGTGGTTTTCGGAGCGCATCTCGACCACCTCGGCGTTGGCGCGCCGATTCACGGCGACAAGATTTATAACGGCGCGATGGATGACGGCTCGGGGATCGCGTCGCTGATCGAGATTGCCGACATTGCGAAGTCGGAGAACCTTCGGCCAAAACGCAGCATTCTGTTTGTCGCGGTGACGGGCGAGGAGAAAGGCTTGCTGGGTTCGCAATATTTCGCGAGCGCGCCCACAATGCCGCTCAAGAACATCGTGGCCGATATCAACATGGATATGTACCTGCCGCTGTTCCCGCTGAAATACTTGCAGGTGATGGGACTGGAAGAATCGACGTTGGGTGCGGATGTTCGCGCAGTGGCGGAGAAGGCCGGCGTGACCGTTCAAGCCGATCCAGAGCCGCAGCGCAACCTTTTCATTCGCAGCGATCAATACAACTTCATCAAGCAGGGCGTCCCGGCGGTGACGTTTAAGTTCGGGTATGTGAAAGGCTCGCCCGAAGAAAAGTTGGCGAAGGACTGGCTGCGCGAGCGCTATCACGCTCCGTCGGATGACCTGAACCAACCGGTGGATAAACCGGCGGCGGCGAAATACAACCGCCTCATGCTGGATCTGGGGATGCGGGTGGCGGACGCGAATGCGCGGCCTCATTGGAACACGGACAGCTTCTTCAAGCGGTTTGCCAAAGATTAATGAGTCATCGCGTAGACGACATCATTTACTGCAATACGGATAGCTAGTGCGCTTTCCTTTTCCGGATAGTAGGGCGAATCGGCATACTCCCAGGCGTCGCCCAGATCTGAGTTGTGGGAAATCGCTACAACGATGCGGCCTTTGTCGTCCTTGATGGCGCGCCAGTGGGCGCCGCGGCCGCCGTCCGAACAGTTCTTGCAGCCATCGCGCAGATGTTCACTGCCGGGAACCTGGGGGCGATCCGTGATATCGAAGACCGCGTGGAAGTATGCGTCATCGTCGGCCAGTTCGACGATCTCGCGGTCCGGGAAAGCGAAGCGGATGCGTCTGGCGAATTCTGCCCACTCCGCGTTGCCGTGAAGATCGTCGGCCATGAAGAACCCGCCGCGCTGGATGTATTCGCGCATCTTCGCGCCTTCTTTTTCAGTGAGGGCCCACTCGCCCACCTGCACGGCGTAGATCCACGGGAAATTGAAAGCGTCGTCGTCATCGTCGAGCGCCACCACCTGTTCCACCGAGCGCACGTCGATGCGGGTGAGACGGCGCATGGCGGCGGCTAAATGGCGGTCGGCGCGCGGATAATCCTGGGTCCACAGAGACAGGCCGCGCCGGTAGTCGCCTTGGAATCGCGGATAGTAGCCATCCATCGGCCCCCCGCCGGGGAACATCAAACGCGCGAAGGTCCATTCGGCAGGGACCTGGTAGTCCTTGGGCAGCGGGAAATTGTTGTACTCGACGGCGGGGTATTCGCGCCAGGGTTTTTGGAAACCGTACAACGCGCCGAGAAAGATCAGGGCGCAGCCGACCGCACTCAAAATTCCCCGCAAACTCATGCCGCCTGACTCATGTCACCTTCAACCCGAGAATAGCACCCGTTACCATGGGAACGTGGAGTCCGCTACGGTCAGACGCATGGCCCGCGAATGTGGTTTCGAACTCGCCGGCGTGGCGCGCGCGGAACCGCTTGCGGACGACGTCGCTCGCTATCGGGAATGGACCGCGCGGGGCATGGCGGGCGAGATGCGGTATCTCACGGACCGGCGGGCTGAGGTGCGGAACGACCCGCGGAATTTGCTGGCCGAGGCGCGCAGTGTGATCTGCGTCGGGAAGCTGTACAACCAAGCGCCGCCGCCGGAGCAAGCAGGCCACGCCATCTTTTCACGCTACGCGTGGGGCCGGGATTATCACGAAGTATTGCGCGAAGCATTGGAGCAGCTGGCACACAAGCTGGCCGAGGTCGAACAGCACCAATGGAAGGTTTGCGTGGACACGGCTCCGCTACTGGAACGCAGCTATGCGCGACAGGCGGGGCTAGGGTGGATCGGACGCAACACCTGCCTGATCAATGAACCCCTGGGATCGTGGTTTTTCCTCGGCGAATTGATTACTTCGCTTGAGTTGGAACCGGAGCAGCCGCCGCCCGACCGCTGCGGCACTTGCACCCGCTGCATCGAGGCATGTCCTACGCAGGCTCTGGTGCCGGATGGCGATGGCTGGACGCTCGACGCGCGCCGCTGCATTTCGTATCTCAACATCGAACTGCGCGGGCCGATTCCGGAGGAGCAGCGGGCGTGGCTTGGATCGCGCGTTTTCGGCTGCGATATTTGCCAGGAGGTGTGTCCCTGGAATGCGCGCGCGCCTGAAACGACTGATCCGGCGTTCCAGCCGGCGTACGATCCAGCACCGCCGCTTACGGAATTGGCCGCGCTTTCGGCGGGGGAGTTTCGCGAGCGCTTCCGGGAAACGCCCGTCATGCGCGCGAAGTATGAAGGGTTGCTGCGCAACGTTTCGGCGGCGATGGAGATCCGCGAATGATGCGGCTCCTAACGTGCTTCGCGCTGCTGCCGGTGGCGGCGCTCGCGCAGATCGACCCCGGATACCAGCATTTCTACAACCTGGAATTTCCGGAAGCCTTGGCGGTTTTTCGCGCGGAGGTGGCCGCGAATCCGAACTCGCCGGACGCCTACAATCACGTCGCACAGACCATTCTCTACCGCGAGATGTTCCGCTCCGGGGCGCTCGAGAGCGAGTTGGTGACTGGCTCGAATCCGTTCCTGCGCCGCGAAGGTTTGAACGTTAGCAAGATTGACGATCAGGAATTTCAAGATTCGATCAACCATGCGCTGGCGCTGACCGATGCAAGACTCAAGACCACCCCCAACGACATCCAGGCTCTCTATGCCCAGGGCGTCAGCTACGGATTGCGCGGCAACTATTATTTTCTGGTGCGCAAGGCTTATACCGACGCTCTGCGCGACGCTACGGCTTCCCGCAAAGTGCATGCTCGCGTCACCGATCTCGATCCGAATTTCACGGACGCGCGGCTGACACAGGGCGTCTACGACTATGTGCTGGGGAGTCTGTCGCCGGCGTGGCGTATGCTGGGATTTTTCGCGGGGTTCCGCGGCGACCGCGAGCGCGGCGTCGAGACTCTGAAGCAAGTGGCCAAGCTGGGCAAGTCCAACCGCGTCGACGCCGAGGTCCTGCTGTGCGCGGTGTACCGCCGCGAGCGCCGCGCCAAGGAAGCCGTGCCGCTGCTTTCCGATCTGATCCAGCGCTTTCCGCAGAATTTTCTGCTGCGTTTGGAATTGGTGCAAATGTATGGCGATTTGGGCGAGAAAGAGAAAGCGCTGGCGGTGATCCGCGACGTCGACCGGCTTAAACGTGAGAAAAGCCCGGGCTATGAGCGGCTAGCGGACGAGAAGCTGCGCTACACCCGCGGCAATCTGCTGTTCTGGTACAACGATCTGGATCTCGCGCTCGAAGATCTGAAGGCCGTCACCGCCAACCCGTCGGCTGTGGATCTCAACACCAACGTCTACGCCTGGTTGCGGACCGGCCAGATCTACGACATGAAGAAGAAGCGCGAAGAGGCCAAGCACGCTTACTTGCAGACGGTAGCGATCGCGCCCACCTCGGACGCCGCGAATGCCGCGCAGAATTATTTGTTGTCGCGTTACAAGCGGTAGATCGTGACGCCAGTCAGGAGTTTCGGATAGAAGTCCGTCGATTTCTGGGGCATCACACCGCCGGCGAAGGCCACGCGCGCCATGTCGTCGATGGGCGTGGGGTCCAGCAGAAAGGCCACCTGCGCGCCGCGTTCCAGGACCTCAGCCGCGGCGGCATCCATGCCGCGGACGTATTGGATGTACTTTTCCTCGCGCACGGCTTCTTCGCCGATGCCGAGCCATTTGCCGAGGATCTCCTGATGCAGCACCGGCACATCCAGTTCGCCTTCTTTACGGGGGCGCGTTAGTAGCAACGCCTCAGTGGCCGTCATCGCGCCGATCCGTACGGTTTGCGGCGCCGCCGAATGCATCTCGCGCTTGAGCTCGGTGAAAGAAGCAAACGCTTTCACCGACCAATTGCTGGTGACCTTGGACCGCAGATCGAGACCTTCCAGATTGCGCAGCACGCGATGGGTGGCCAGGATCTTCAAGCCCGGCGAGTACATGTTGACGAAGGTCATCATCACGTATTGTGCCGCCGGATCGTCCGGATGCTCGTTCCGGTAGTTGAGTGCGGTCTCGTAACGATGGTGCCCGTCGGCGATCAGCAGTTTCATGGGCTGCATGAGCGTTTGGATGCGGTCGACGCGAGTTGCATCGGTAACGGCCCACAGTCTGTGCCGCGCGCCGTATTCATCGGTCACATCCATTAGTGGTGCGCCCTGGGTAGCCTGATCCAGTTCCCGATCAACCGATCCTTCGCGGTCGGGATACAGCATGAAGATCTGCCCGAAGTGAGCGCGCGTGTGACGCAGCACTTCCAGGCGATCCTTCTTGGGGCCAGAGAGAGTCTGCTCGTGGCGATACACGATGCCGGCCGAGTAGTCTTCCACCTTGCCGAGCCCAATGAATCCTTTGCGCGTCAAACGCTCGCCGGTATCGGGAACTGCGAAGTCCTGGAAGTAGGCGTAGAAACCGGGCGCCGGGTCCTGCGCCAGAATCCCTTGCTGAATCCAGTCTTCAAAATATTGGGCCGCGCGGGTGTAGACGTTGTCGGCGGCGCTATCGGATTCGCGTTTCTCGCCCAGGATGACGCGGACCAGGTTGTAGGGACTGGCGGCCAGGTAGCGCGCCTGCATCTGCGGATTGATCTTGTCGTAAGGTTGCGTGATCAGCGTGGCCGGATCGCCGGCTTTCGCGGAATAGCGGTATGGTTGGAAGGGTTTTACGGTGGCCAACTGCCAGGATAACTTAGAGCGCGCGGCCTTGTAAGCCATAGGCGAGGTAATCAGCACAGGACGCGGGTTCACGAAGGTCTGCGTGATCCATGGCGAGAGGAAGCGGTAGCGGTAGTTGACGATGGCCACGCTCAGCACCTCGTCATCGGGATGCCCTGTCGAAGCAGGCTGATAGCGCACCTGAACGTTCTCGCGCGTCAGTCCTAAATAGCCGGCTGTCGTGGCGTGGGGTGCATCGGGCTGGTCATAGAGGATCAAATTCGCGACCTGTTCGCCGGTGCCGTCCCAGGGCCGGACTACCCCCCAGCGCACGGCGGACCGTACACGCTCGACCAGCGTCTGGTGACTCACCAGCACGAGTCCGCAATCGACCACCGCAAACAAAAGCGAGAAGAAGACCAGAAGAGCCAAGGCGCCTTCGACCAAGGTTTGCCCACGCTCAGAGCGCCGCTTCATGGCTCGCGCTCCGCCGGAGCGAATTTGCCGACGTAAGGGAACTGCACCGAGGGCCGCCCGTTGAAAGTGTACGACCGGTAAATCGCATCCATCGTATAGCCCTTGATCGACACCGTTACATTGAGAGGGGCGCCGTCGCCTGCCAATTCCCAACGCACGTCCACTTGCGCGGGCGTCAGCTTTGGCAGCACCGGGGCCGTGCCGGGCGCCGCTTGCGCAGTTCCATACACCACCATATTGCGAATGGCCGCATTGCCGCGTTCGACATCCTGATCGCTGGCCGCACGGTAAGTCCGCTGAGCGGCGTAGCGCGCGCCATCGCCGACGGCCGTCACCAGTTGGTTATAAGCGTAGAAGGTGTAGCCGAACTGGAAAGTCCCCACCAGGCACGAAACCATCACGCCCGCCGAGACGGCGAGTTCGAGCATGGCATGGCCACGTTCGCGCTTCATTCGGTGAGCCTCACCGGCTTGGTCGAGGCCACCGCGCGAGCCGGAACCGTAAACTGCTGCGGGCCGCCCACCGCGCGAAGAAACATGATCTCGACGTGATTGTCAGGAGCCGTCACGCGCGCGAAATGGAGTCCGGCGATGTCTTTCGGTTCTGTATCCCATTGCTGGCCGTCGCTGCTGAATTCCGTCACTACGCCGGTGAAGTTCTCGGTGCCGAGATTCCAGCGGTTGGGCATGGCAGTGACCGCCGCACGCGCGCGGTCGAGCCCTGCCCCCGTTCCATCCAACTGCTTGGCCGCCGCCATCGCAGCCGCATCCGTGAAGATCTGCGCCTCATTGCGGGCAATGTAGACGCGCCCCATATCGAACGCCATACCGACCACGGCGAGCAACAGGAACATGCACACCGACATCGCGATGAGAATGAAGCCTTTTTGACGGTTAGGACGCACCACTAACCATAAGATCGGCTGAAGCGCCCGATTCTTCAGTGCGCGAGTGAGGGAATCGCCTTAGGCGAGCGTGATCTCTGCGACCACAGAATCGCCCCACCGGCGAGTGCCAAGCCCACCGCGATCCATTGGGTGATGGAAAATGGCAATCCGAAGGGCAGCGCCTGCTCGTGGAAACGCGTGAATTCGATTCCGAACCGCAATACGGAGCTGAGGATCATGTACAAGGCGATGATCGTCCCGGGGCGGTGCGCGCGCCCGAAACGCCAGTAGAGAAATCCGAACAGCAGCGCCTCGGCCCCCATCTCATAAAGCTGAGCGGGGTGCAGCGACACGCGCAGGGGGACTCCAGTGAGCGCGTTGGCGTCGGGATTACGGAAGGTCACGGCCCAAGGCAGATCGCATTCCTTGCCCCAGCAGCAGCCCGCCGCGAAGCAACCCACCTTGCCGATGGCGTGGCCGATGGCAATCCCCGGCGCGAACACATCGAAGGTCTGGAGCCAGGGCAGCCCATGACGCCGCACGTACCAGAAAGCGGTAGCGACTGCCAGGATCAGGCCCCCCTGGTAAACCCCGGCCGCACGTAGCGTCGCGATCGAGAACATGTCGGCGGGATTCTTGCTGAAGTGGTCCCAGTCGAAGAGGAACATCAGCAGCTTCGCACCCAGCAGGCCCGCCAGCGCGCAGTAGACCACCAGGTTGATCACCAGTTCGTGTTTAATACCCGACACGCCGCGCCAGCTTGGTAGTCACCCACAGGCCGGCCAAGAATGCCAGAGCCACCAGGACGCCGTAGGTGGGCAGAAAGAAGTCGCCGTATTGGAAGAGCTTGGGGAACAACCTAAGCCCACGATACCACTGCCGAAGTAACTCGCGCAGAGCTTACTGGGCCAAGCGTAAGATCTGCGAAGCCAGCGCCTGGAATGCGTTGTTCAAGGCTGACGTCGTAGACGCGTAGACGTACTTCCCCGTAGGCTGAGTCGAGTCATATTGACACTGGGCCGTACACGCTGCATTGCTAAGCCAGCCAGGGTCGTTCGCAACCCGCTGCATCAAAGTAGTATCGGCCGTATTGAAACCAACCGCGTAAAACGTCACGGGTATGGTTGCGTTGGTGCGGAAGCGATGGGCTGCGTCATCGACCGCGTTAAAAGCCGCGGCGCGAATTTGGGTCATGTCCACGGGTGAAATGCGGGCGGCACCGCTGATATTTGCGGTGGTAACCGAGTTATAGGCGGCATTGATTAAGTTGTTGCCGTAAACATCGGTGGTAGGCAACCATGCAAAGTCGGATAGATTATTATGACTGCCGGCGAACGTACAGCCCGTGCCAGGAGCGGGTGGAATCACGTATTGGTTGGACGTTTCCTGATAAGTGCTCGCCTTCGAAGTGGTCCACGACGTGAACAACAAGAACGCGGTGCTTCCGACATCGGTTCCGCCGAGCGCTCCGACCATTCCGGCCGGTACGTCGGAGGTGTAGAAGGCCGGGCCGGGCTGGGTGGCGGAATAGTAGGGAGCAGCGGCTTGACCGCTGGCTAGGGTAGTCAAGACGTGAGACGGAGTGCCCTGCCAAGTCGGAATGGAGGCGAAGTTATTGAATCCACCGGACGCTTTCGTTTTGCTGTTCTGGTCTCTACAGCCGCTGCCGCCAGCGATCGCGACGGCGTTGAGGGTGGAGGTGCCATAGTTGATGTCCGCGAAGTTCAGGGTGACCGTGTTGGGATGACCGTCGGTCTCAAAAACAATGACGTTGAGCGCGCCGGGCTCGGCTACTTTGTAGAGCTCGTTGTAAGCCATGGAGATGGCGGACGCGGTGTTGGTTCCACCGCCGCAGGTGATGGTGTCCAACTCTCCCGTGCCGGTATTGGAGCCAGTGGCCCCTATTGACGTGTTAAAGCCGAGTGCGGTCCGGAAATCGCTTGTCGGGACACTGTGCAAATAGGCGTTATCGGCAAACGAGAGCGCACCAATTTTGTCGCGGCCCACGGTGAACTGCCCAGTAAATAGTTTGGCGGCGGAGATCAGGCCGGAGCAAGCACTACCCATCGATCCTGACCGGTCCAGTACCAGCATCGCCACCACGTCGCGGCGCGACGCGAATCCTTTGCCTACGATGTGCGTCGTGGGCGACCCAAACCATCTCATGAAATAGTTGGGAGCGTCGATGGCGGCCGTGACGTCCACGTGGCGCAGGTGAGGGTTGGTCGCATCGTCGTAAACATGGACGTGGGCATCGTCTGGCGCCATGTCAGTGCTGGACGCGCCCCAGTAGCTGTTGGGAAAGTTCGAATAAAACCAATTGTTGGCGTTGTGTTGAGCGTCACTAATCTGGCTGGCGGTGTTGGCGCTGAGCGAAAGCGCGCGGGCAGCAGCCAGCGAAGCGCCGTCGACGGAAGCTTGCAACTGGGCCTTCAACGCATATAAAATCCCCACGTCCACGGCCAAGCCGATCATGGGAACCACCAGGACCATGGAAACCGTGCCCACGATCAGCGCGGTGCCGCTTTGCCGCAACTTACGCTTGGATTGCTTCATCATGGCTAACTCCTAGAAGAAATATCGTGCGTAAACGCCACTGCTGTTGTAAGCGCCGCCCAGGCTAAATTGCGGGGTTTGAAAGTAACCTTCGACGACGTAAATAACCTGGCCGTCCACCAGGGCGGTTCGCGAGGCCGGACTGAGCGGCGTGATCCACATGGCGATCATCGCGGCCTGGCCGCTGGCTCCCAGTTTGTCGTTGGTGTTGTTCCGGTAGTCAATCACCGAACTGTCGACTTCGCCGTCAGCCAGGAAATTGCCCGAGGGAATGGAGGAGGGGTCTCCCAATACGCTGGCGACGTTGCCGGCGATTAGATTCCTATTGCCAATTCTGACTCTTTGCACCCAGACGAAGTTCCCGGCATTGCTGCCCCCACCGGTTCCCACGTACATGATCTTGCTGACCCAAATGATGCCGTCGCCGGTGGTGCCAGTATCATCCCTGGTCTGCGTGCCGGATCCGTACGTAGGAGACTGCAGATTCAGCCCGGTCCCCAATTCCTTGGTGAGGGTCTGATAGCCGCCGTCTGAAAAGTCAGCGCCGTGGATGTACATGTCCGCCATGTCACGGATGGTATTCTTGGCCTGAATCGTCTTGACGAGGTTCATCCCCACTACGAAAGTGCCCAGCAGCAAAGGGGTATAGAGGCATAGCGCCACCAGGCCAAATTCCAGGATTTCCTGGCCGCCCTGGCGTTTCCGCCGGCGTTGAAGTGCCGGGGCAGCTTTCGGTATCATGACTTGGCTCTCGCTTGCGGGTTCCATATCTGCCTCACTGGCTCACCGAGTTCACGCCCACCGGGTAGCCTCCCAGGATGTCAGCCGCCACTACCTTGAAGGTGAGCGGAGAAGTAGCGTAGAGAGGGCCCGCAAAGCTGCCGCTTAGCGGCGCCATAAAACTGAAAGAAATGTTTTTGACCGTGACTTCCACCACGTTGCCAGGGGTGTTGGAGCCGCTGGTCAAATCCGGATTCATGTAAGTGACAAAAATATGCTGCGGGCTGTCGGATGCTTTCACAAACCCGAAAGCGTTCTGTTCGACGACGCTCTGGATGGAGGCGGTTTGCCCGAGCGCTCCTGCGGTTTGAAAGGTAATGGCGTAGCGCACGCCCTCGCGCACCGCATTTTGCAGGGTGGACCAGCGGAACGTCATCACACACAGATCGATGATCCCGAACAGCAGGGCGAACATGGGCAACAGCGTGAACACGGACTCAAGCATCGTGTGGCCATGCGATTTTCGTTTCCGGGCGGACGTCACTTTGAAACGGGAGTTCATTCCATTTACCTTATGTTCCATAATTGTGCAGGCTACCCCCCTTCATCAATCGGCAGTACGCGCAAATCCGGCGGATGATCACGCTTAGACCGGCTCAGGGAATCACCTTAGTCCTTGCTTAATCCGAGAGTTGAACTACGCTGCATTCCTGGGATCGGCGGAAGTGGGAATTGGCTTTAGGATAAGGCCGTTAGCGCGGCCTCATGTTAGACTCAAAGTGAAGATCGCTGAAATGCGGCTAGGACGAATTTTACTTGCGTTATTGGCGCCGCTGGTCAGTTTCACGCCAGCGCTGAGGGCGGATCTTGCAGCTACCGGGACTCCGGCGGCTGCCGATTCACTGGCGGGCCTACTGCGCGCGTCGGTTCCCAGCACAGCCGCTTTCGCCGTCGAGACCGCTCATTCCAGTTCCGCTACTCTCTCTCATAACGCAGTGCCGGGTTTCGCGCCCTACGTTGTGCCCGCCGCGCAGGCGGCAATCTGGTCCCCGGCCGAGGAAGCGAATCTTCGCCTCCTCACGCGGCGCTACAACCGCGCGCAACTGCGCTGCTGAAGCTCTGCCCTTCCCCGCGGCCCGTCGCCCCACAGCAGAATCACGGTTAGACTGAAGGAGAGCAGCAAATGTTGGTAGCCTTTATCATCTTAGGCATTGTCGTGGCCGCCCTTGCGGCAGTAGTTTTTTACATGGGGCCGGAGACTTTCCTTTCGAAAGTCTTCGGCACCAAGCACGCGCGCGACGTGAAGGCGATGATGCCTCTGATCGCGGCCATCAATGAGTTGGAGCCGCAGATGCAGGCGCTGACCAACGAGGAATTGGCCGCGCAGACCGTAGCCTTCCGCGAGCAACTGGCGCAAGGCGCGACGCTCGACGACTTGCTGGTTCCGGCTTTCGCCGCCGTACGCGAGGCCGGACGCCGCTATGTCAACATGCGGCATTTCGATGTCCAGTTGATCGGCGGCATTGTTTTGCATCGCGGCAAAATCGCCGAAATGAAAACCGGTGAAGGCAAGACGCTGGTAGCGACACTCCCGGTGTACTTAAACGCATTGGCCGGAAAAGGCGTCCACGTGGTCACCGTCAATGACTACCTGGCAAAGCGCGATTCCGAATGGATGGGGCGCATTTACAGAGGCCTGGGCATGACGGTGGGCGTGATCGTGCACGATCTGAGCGACCAGGAACGCTACGAAAACTACCGCTGCGACATCACCTACGGGACCAACAACGAGTACGGTTTCGACTACCTGCGCGACAACATGAAGTTCCGCAAATCGGATTGCGTGCAGCGCGAGCACTTCTTCGGCATCGTCGATGAAGTGGACTCCATCCTGATCGACGAAGCGCGCACGCCTCTGATTATTTCCGGACCGAGCGAAGAATCGACCGACAAGTACTACCGTATCAACCGGATCATCCCCAGTCTCGTCCGCGGCGAAGTGATCGAAGGCAAAGAGCCGGGCCAAAAGTGGACCACCGGCGACTACACGGTGGAAGAAAAAACCCGCACCGTGGCGTTGACCGAAGAAGGCGTATTAAAGGTGGAGCGCCTGCTCAACTTGAGCAACCTATACGACGCCACCAACATGGAAATGAATCATCACGTGCAGCAGGCGCTGAAGGCGCACGTGGTATTCCAGCGCGATCGCGATTATCTGGTGAAGGACGACGAAGTCATCATCGTCGATGAGTTCACTGGACGCATGATGCCGGGCCGCCGCTGGTCGGATGGACTGCACCAGGCCGTTGAAGCCAAGGAAGGCGTGAAAATCCAGCGCGAGAACCAGACGCTCGCGACCATCACGTTTCAGAACTATTTCCGCATGTATAAGAAGCTGGCGGGCATGACCGGAACGGCCGACACGGAAGCAGCCGAGTTCGACAAAATCTATAAGCTCGAAGTCACGCAGATTCCCACCAACAAGCCGCTGCGCCGCATTGAAATGCAGGACGTGGTGTATCGTACGGAAGACGAAAAGTTTCGCAACGCCGCGAAGGAAATCGAGGAGTTGCACAAGAAAGGCCAGCCGGTGCTGGTGGGCACGGTGTCGGTCGAAAAATCCGAGCGCCTGTCGGGAATTCTGAAAAAGATGGGCGTGCGCCATGAAGTGCTGAACGCCAAAAACCATGAGCGTGAAGCATCGATCGTCGCGCAGGCGGGCCGCAAAGGCGCCGTGGTGGTTTCGACCAACATGGCCGGCCGCGGTACGGACATCTTACTCGGCGGCAATGCGGACTTCCTCACGCGTGAACGTCTGCGCAAGGAAAACAAAGATCCGGATGCCGTCTACAACGAAAACCGCCCGGAATGGGATGCCGTTTTCAGCCAGATTCAGGCGCAGATCCAGAAGGAACACGACGAAGTGGTGGAGCTTGGCGGCCTGCACATCCTAGGCACGGAGCGCCACGAATCCCGCCGCATCGACAACCAGCTCCGCGGCCGCGCGGGACGCCAGGGCGACCCCGGCAGCGCGCGCTTCTACCTCTCGCTGCAAGACGATTTGATGCGTATCTTCGGCGGGCATCGCATGCAGAATCTGATGCTCAAACTCGGCATGGAAGAGGACGTGCCGATTGAGAGCGGTCTGATCACCAAGCGCATCGCAGCCGCGCAAAAGGCTGTCGAAGCCCAGCATTTTGCTTCGCGCAAACACGTGCTCGAGTACGACGACGTGATGAACAAGCAGCGGCAAGCGGTCTATAGCATGCGCAATAAGCTGCTCGACGGCGAAGACCAGAAGCCGCACGTTCTCGAAATCATCGAAGGAGTGGTGGCCGGTTTCATCGACCTGCGCTGTCCTGAGAAGACGCACCCGTCGACCTACGATTGGATTAGTCTCGAGTCCGACATCCTCACGCAGTTCGGCGTGAAGATCCATACCCAGGAATTGCAGCAGCTCGACCGCCGTGAGATTGAATCCGCGATCCACGATCAGTTACTGAAGCGCTACGCCGAGAAAGAAGAGCTGATCGGCCCCGAGCTCATGCGCGAAATGGAGCGCGTGATCATGCTCAACGTCATCGACAACCAGTGGAAAGACCACCTGCTGTCGATGGATCACCTAAAAGAAGGCATCGGCATGCGGGCCTACGGTCAGAAGGACCCGCTGATCGAATACAAGAAAGAATCCTTCGTGCTGTTCCAGGACATGATGGATCGCATCGAAGACGAAGCCGTCCGCTTCCTGTTCTTCATGCAGCGCAGCGATGGCGACGGCCACGGCGGGCCTCCGCAGAACGTTCCGCACCCTGAGTTGTGGGAAGACGAAGAGGATGAACTGGAAGGCGAGCCAGAACCGGCCGCCGTCGGCGTCGGCAGCGAAGACCACCGCCGCGCGCAGCAAGCCGCGCAGACTTCCGTCATGGATCTGACGCGCACCATCCAGCGGAAAAAAGAGAAGGAATTAGCCGCGCTGCAATTTGTCGGCGGCGATTCCACCACCACGCAAAAACCCGTCATAGCCAAAGACAAGGGCGTGGGACGCAACGACCCCTGCCCCTGCGGAAGCGGGAAGAAGTACAAGAAATGCCACGGAGCTTGAATCCGGTAATCACCGCCGCCGCTTTTCTGTTGTGCGCCGCAGCCGCCCAAGCCGCGATCTTCCCGGACCAGATCGGCCCTTTTCAGAAGTCGGCGCCCAAAACCATCGGCATCCCGGACCAGGCGCTCTACGACGAATACGGTCTCGAAGCCACGGAAGCTGCCGAGTTCACCGCTCCCGACAAGCGCCATTTTTCGGCAGTCGGCTGGCGGCTGCATGATTCGACCGGCGCCTTGGCGTTGTTCCAACTCCACCGTCCGCCCGGCGCGGCGTCGGCCGATTTCGCCCCCTTGGCCGTACGGACCTCGGACGGGATCATCTTCGCATTCGGGAACTATGTGTTCCAGTTCACCGGGGATTACCCGGATCCGGCCAGCCTGACTCCCTTCTACGCGCAGTTGGCCAAGCTGGAGAACTCGCCCCTGCCAGCGCTTTCCACGTTCCTGCCCAAGGATGGGCTGGTAGCCAACTCCGAACGCTACATTTTGGGGCCGGTATCCCTGCAGCGGGTGGAACCGGCGATACCGCCCTCGGTTGCCGGGTTTCGCATGGGCGCTGAAGCCCAATTCGGCAAGTACCAGACCTCCAAAGGGTTACTGGATCTAATCATTTTCAATTACCCCACCCCCTTGATGGCGCGCGAACAAGCCATCGAATTCCAGAAAATTTCCGGGCGCCGTAGTAAAGCGAACCGGACCGCTGGTGGTGGCCACGCTCAACCCTCCCGACGCGGACGCGGCTGAGCGTATCCTGGGAAAGATCAATTACCAAGCCGACGTGACGGTGAACGAAACCACTCCGCAGAGCGAGGTCAAGGGCTTTGCGAGGATGATTCTAAACATCTTCGTGCTGGCCGGCCTGGTTCTCGCGCTGTGCGTTGTGGGCGGATTAGGATTCGCCGGTTACCGAATTATGTCAAGAAAAATGTGGCAGAAAGAAGACACGCCGGCCATGATTGTGCTTGGAATCGACACCAGGCGCACTGCCAGCAAAGAGTAAGCCTCAAGATTCCGGGCCCTTAGACGCAAAACGGTGAAGCGCCGGAGGGCTTTTCCCACAAGTTTTGCACAATGGGACCGGACCGGTGCTTTTTCATAAACTCTTTGGATTAAGGCTGTTATGAGCGAATTTAGCGCTGGGACTTTTTTACTTGACTTCGCTTGTGCGAAATCCTAAGATCCAATCACACACAGGTTTTGGCGGTTGCGAAGCCGTCGAATCTGATTCTCCCATGTACATCCCTCTGTGAAGAACAGAGGTCACGAAATGCTCACCTTCGGGTGGGCATTTTCGTTTTTACACCGCTTTGTGGAGGCTCAGGGCGGCCTAAGAGCGTCCCGCGAGGAGTTCGGGATATTCGGAACACCCGGCGGTTCAACCGCAGCTCTCAGGGCGCGCAGCGGTGGGGAAACCGACCAATTGCTGCCAAACGGCCAAATATGGTCAAAAAACCCGCTCCGTGACACGCCCCCGAGCCCGAACCGCGCCCACTAAGTCTTTCCTTTCAGGTCTTTTGCGATTGGAAGCCCCGGTGCTGTAATCACCCCTGAATAGGAGTTCTTTCGATGCGCAAAACCCTCGTAACCATTCTGGCCATTGCCGGTACCATGAGTAGCGCCGCTTTCGCGGCGGATAGAGAAATCAAGGTCGACGACCGGCTGGACGCCTCCGCCGACACCCTGACCGATATGATGCATGCCGCCGACAAAGGCATCCCCCAAGATCTGCTCGACAAGGCCCACTGCGTGGTGGTGGTGCCTGGCATGAAGAAAGCCGGATTTATCTTCGGCGCGAAGTATGGCCGCGGTTTCGCGGTATGCCGCCGCCAGGGCGGTTCCGGCTGGAGCGCTCCGGCTGCGATGCGTGTCGAAGGCGGCAGCGTCGGCTTCCAGATTGGCGCTTCCGAGACTGATATCGTTCTGCTGGTGATGAACGACGGCGGGATGAAGCACCTCTTGTCCGACAAGTTCACGATCGGTGGAGAAGCGACGGCGGCAGCGGGCCCCGTGGGCCGCGACGCCACCGCGCAGACGGATGCAATGTTGCACGCGGAAATGCTGTCGTACTCGCGCGCACGCGGTCTGTTCGCCGGAATCTCGCTCGAAGGCGCGACGCTTCGTCCGGATGAGGACACCAACCGGGAGCTTTACGGACATGACTCGACGAACCGTGAAATCCTGACGGGCGACTTCAAGACTCCGGCAGCCGCCGCCAAGTTTGAACACGCGCTGCATCGCGAATCCGCGCGGCGAACCAACTAGTTACCGCGGTGGCAGTTCGCGCATCTTCTGGCGGGCCGCGATTTCCTCATCGGTCAGGCGGGCATCGTAGATCGAACGGGGCTCAACGGTCCGCGCCACCAAGGTGGCCGTCGCCACCGCCAGCAACATCGGCAGGATGAAAGAGCGGTCCCGCCCGGTAAGCTCCATCATCAGCACCACGGTAGAGATGGGGCCTTGGGTGGTGGCGGCGAGAACCGCGGCCGCACCTAGCAGGGCGAATAATCCGGGAGGAACGCCAGGCCAGAACCAGGACCAGGCGTGCCCCAGTAAAGCCCCGAGCAACGCGCCCACCGTTAACGACGGCGTGAACAAACCGCCGGGCGCGCCGCTGCTGACGCACAGCACGGTGGCCGCGGGTTTCAGCACCAGCAAAATCAGGATCAGTGCCGGGGCAACCTGGTTCGTGAACGTGAGTTGTGAGATGTCCCTGCCGTTGCCCAGCAACTGTGGGAACCAGATCGAGACCACGCCTAGCAGTCCCAATCCTAGGAATGGCCGCACCAGGCGGTGCCAGCCCTCCGGTCTGTGGCGATCCGCCCAGGTAATCGCCCTTACATAGCCGACCGATACCAGACCCGCGATGGGCCCCGCGATCAGCGCCCACACCAGGCACGAGGTCGAACTGGCATAAGCAGGAATCAAATACGTGGGCGCGTCAGGCAGAGCTATCCAGGAAACCGCCGTAGCCACCAGCGAAGCGAAAAGAGCCGGCAGGACGTAGCGGAGCGCCAGCATTCCGCGCATGACTTCCAGCGAGAAGAGCGCCCCTCCCAAAGGCACGCCATAGGCTGCACTCATCCCCGCTCCCGCGCCGCAAGCAACCAAGAGACGCCGCTGCTCATCCGACAAGCGCACGCGGTCTGAAAAGAAATTGGCGAACACAGCGCCGGCTTGTTTGGGTGCGCCTTCGCGGCCCAGCGAAACACCCATGCCAACCAAGATGACCGACAACAAAGCGCTGCCGAGAGTGCGCCAAGCCGGCATGCGCCCGGCATAAAACCAAATCGCGGCCGTGGTGTCGATGCCATTGCCGCTCGACAAGCGCCTGAGGATAATCTGTCCCGCGCCGGTGACCGCGCCGGCGCCCAGCAGCACTAGAATATGGCGCCAAGCACGCGCCTGCCCGGCGACTTCCAACAGGTTCGTGCCGGTGCCGCCCCACATGATGCGCTGCACCCACTCGAGCAACCGCGTAAGCGCGGCAGCGGCGACGCCGGTACCCGCGCCGGTGAGCAACACCGCGAACCAGAACGGCGCAGCGCCGGGGCGCGCGAGCGTGGAAGGGATAGCGTCAGACGGTATCAATGCATTTATAGTCGCATCCAAATCGCACGTTTAAACCAGGCGCGCTCTGCGACCGTTTGAGGGCCACTCGATAACAGGTTCAGAGAAGGAGTCGCTGAAGGTAATCCGAAGCTGCTACGTCCCCTTCACGCGGCGCCCATGGGGCGAACTCCTTGTCGGTGCTTGGATTCCATGGGCCCGGCTTCACTTCGTAGCTCACCGCATGTGGCGTCAAGGAAGTCATGCTGTGCCAGATGCCTGGGGCGAGGTCGATCCCACGCGCCACTTGACTCTCAGCCGCGGAAACAGGAATCCTCTGCGGGAGAGGTCCTGAGCCGAGAACGACAGTCTTGTCAAGGGTTCCGTCGTCCTCGAAAAGGAAAATAGCCAGATAGCCCTCCAAGACAATGAAAGATTCGGCCTTGGGTGGATTCTTGTGACGGTGAGGCATCACGTACGTGCCGAAGGTAAAGACATTGAGAAAACGATGCGGGTTGTCTTCCGGCCCGGCGTGAAAATTGTGGTTCATGCGGAGCCTAGGGGAGTGCTTGGCCTTCTCAACCAAGGACTGAATCAACGAATCAGTGAGCAACTGCACAGGGTTGGTTGGTTGCATACCGTATTCTCCATGATAGAACTTCGATCAGATCTTGGTCCCATTTTTCATTTTCGGATGATGGACCGATGCTCCGCTCGCGGCAGAAAACTAGCGGAAGCGATCGCGATATGATGCTGCGGGAACGGCGCCCCGCGCGACGGGGAGGCACCATGATTTCTCGTTCGCGGCGATAGGCGGCGGTGTCGCCGGGCCCGAGATGGACAGTAGCCGGCAGATTGTTACTTGCATCCGCAGGCGAGGCGCGGCTACTCTGGAAACAGAGAACACTACTGGCACCGAACATGAAGGCGCTCCGAAAGGCGTCGCCGGTCTCAATGCAAGTTGATCCTGATTCAGGACATTTGAGTCATAAGCGAAAATGTACGAGAAATTCTTCCGGTTGACAAAGACGCCGTTTTCGATAGTGCCCGATCCGAACTGCGTCCATCTGGTCGGCCAGCACGCCGACGCCATCAGCGGCCTGGTGTTCGGGGTGCTGTCACGTAAGGGATATCTGGTGTTGACCGGCGAAGCGGGACTGGGGAAGACAACAGCTCTGGGTGCGATGTCGCATCTCCTGATCGATGCCGATGTACAATCCAGTCTGATTTTGAACCCCATTTTGACGGCTCCCGAGTTTATGGAAATGGTGATGCTCAACTTCGGGTTCAAGCAGATTCCCGAGAGTAAAGCTTTGCGGTTGAAGATGTTGCAGGATTTCCTGATTCGTTCCGATCAGGAAGGAAAAGTCTCAGCCCTGATTGTGGACGAGGCCCATAAGTTAAGCGCCGACTTGCTCGAAGAAATCCGGCTGCTGGGCAACTTTGAGGCCGCCGATCATAAGCTGCTTCAAATCGTACTGGTGGGCCAAGACGAGTTGAATGACCGCCTGAACCTTCCGGAACTGTGGCAGTTGAAGCAGCGGATGGCGCTCCGGATGACGCTGCACAGGCTGGATCGCGATGCTGTTGAGCAGTACGTCCGATTTCGGTGGGGCAAGGCGGGCGGCACGGATCCCGTCCCATTTACCGACGGGGCAGTGGACGCCATCGCGGGTTGGTCGCACGGGATACCGCGACTGATCAATGCCATCTGCGATAACGCACTGTTGATCGCATTTTCAGATGTGAGGCAAACCGTGGACGTTCAACAAGTCCGCGAGGCGTGCGTGGAACTTGATTTGCCCACTCCAGCGGTCAAGGCTCGATTAAGACCTGTCGCAGTTCCTGCGCCGACGCTGCAGGCCGTTCCGCAGCCCGGGCCTGTCGCGGTAGAGTCACAGCCTCAGAGTACCGTTCCCAGCTTTTGGGAAGATTCCAGACCTTCCCTGCTCAAGAAATGGCTTCGAATGGGCTCTTGAAAGAGACTTCGTCGTCGTTTCAAGAGCCGGGAGTCAGAGCTGTGGCCCAAATCAACGAGCTACGTTAGCAACGCCACGCCGCCGCAAGAAGACAACGACTATCCCCAAGCAAGTGAAGTCAACCCCGAGAATCGCCAGCGAGGAGGGTTCAGGCGTCTTGACCAGGAACTCCTGCGGTGTTCCACAGTTTGGGCAGTTTGCGATGCCGGTCGGCGTATAAATTCGGATCCGCCGTGTAGACCGAGTATCCGCCCGTAACGTCCTTATACGCTGCAGCTTGTGTCAGCAATCCGCCGCGTACCAAAAACAGCATCACTCGTACCGGAGTCGTGATATGGAGAGGTAACACCATTCAACCAGTCGTGCACGCCCGTGGGATCAAAAACGGCCCAAATCGCGTAGGAAATCTGACCCATTGTCAGATTATCAGACGAGGCGAGCAGTTGGTCCGCAAGCCAGGACGCTTCGTTATACAACTTGCTGCGAGGCGGGACTGTTTCCCCATCTAACACTTAGGTTGGCGCCAGGCTCGCAACCGACGACATGTTGGTTTGCCAGCTCTCACCTAAAGTGACTTCAGCTGTGAAGTCATCGCAGATCACCGTTGTCGGGACACCGTCGATTAGCGCCGTGTAAGGGCTCATATAGATGCCGTCCAGGATATTAGTGCCGGCGCCGATGAGCTGAAAGTTACTCGCCCAAGCCACACTGGCACCTAGCGAACTCAAAAAGAGTGCGGTGCCTATTGATAGTATTTTGCGTTTCAAGTTGCGTTCCTCCGAACTGCTCCGTTGAATCTACTAGCTCGCAAGTAAGTTAGCACAGAATTCATCCGCGTGTAAATATCTGAATCACAAGTCTTCGTACTATGTCGTACTGGGTTTCACCAGAGTTTCGCGATGCTCTTTCGATTCCTGTTTGAGCCGAGCCTGATTTTGTTCGTGAAAACACTCGCTATCGAGTACTGATAGTACCAGAACCTTGGGTTCTGTTTCCTCGGCAACATCCCCGGTATACTGGCCGCAGAATGAGAGCGGGACAGTCCGTGGCGAGGCGCCGACGAGGAAGAGGATCGTTTTGACGAACAAGTGGCCTTTACTAGTTCTGAGCCTGCTTGCATTGGCGGCTTGCTCCAGTGACCCGAGCGTCCAGAAGCAAAAGTACTTTCAAAGCGGCGAAAAGTACTCAAAACAGGGCAAATACCAGGAAGCGGTCATAGAGTTCCGAAACGCGATTGCGATCGACGCGAAATTTGCAGAGGCCCACTTCCAACTCGCACACGCTTATCTCCGCTTGAACGCCACCGGCAACGCTGTGCGTGAACTTCAGGAGACAGTGAACCTCGCGCCCCAGAACTCGGAGGCGAAGCTGGAACTGGCCCCCCTGCTCATTGCCCAGCGGCAGTATGACCAAGCCGAGTCATTAATTCGAGAAGTCCTCAAAGCCGATCCCCAAAACGCCCGAGCCCATGCCCTATTGGGCCAGCGGTACGGGGCCGTACGCGATCTCCCGAACGCCATCCAGGAAATCAAAAAGGCGATCCAGTTGGATCCTAAGCGTATCGAGTACGTCGCCGCTCTAGGAGCCGTTTATCTCTCTGCAGGTCAGCCGTCGGAGGCAGAAGCCACGTACAAGAAGGCGATTGAGGCAAACCCGCAGTCGGTCGAGGCGCATGTCAACTTGGGCCAATTCTACTTTTCACAACGCAGAATGGCGGAGGCGGAGGCGGAGATGCGCGCGGCATCCACGCTCGATTCCAGCGCGGTGCCCCCTCGCGTCTTTTTGGGGAGAATCTATGCCCTGGGTGGCAAATTCGATGAAGCCGAAAAAGTCTACCGGGAGTTGAAAACCACAGCGCCGGAAGATCCGCAGGCCTACCGGTCCTTGGCGTTATTCTACGTTTCCACCGGTCAAAAGCCAAAAGCGGTCGCCGAGCTCCGATCGCTCCTGGCCAGGAAACCCAAGGACGGCGCGGTCAAAGCGTTGCTGATTGAGAACCTGATCGATCTGAACCAAATCGTCGAGGCGGGAACGCTGAATCAGGAGATTCTGCGTATCAATCCGAAAGACGCTGCTGCAAGGTTATCAAATGGCAGGATCCTTCTTCGAGGGGGCAAACCCCAACAGGCGATCGTCGAAATCGAGCAAGCCATCCAGGCCGATGCGATGTCCGCCCGAAGTTACTATTTTCTGGGAGCGGCCCAGCAGGCTGCCGGGCTGTCGGGTTTAGCCAAAGCCTCCTTCTCGCATGCCCTCCAATTGAATCCCGGCGATGGCGGAGGCAAGCAGCGCCTTAGCGTCCCTTAGCGTACGTGAACGGCGATTATGAGGGAGCGAATCGACTGGCGGCGCAAGCCGTGAAGTCGAACCCGAATCTGCCGCAACCTTACGTAGCAAGCGCCGAGGCTTCTCTTGCCGGAGGCGACGCCAAGCAGACCGAAGCGAACCTTCAGGAAGCCTTGCAGCGCGATCCCACTTCCTTGACCGCCCTCTCGACGATGGTCAAGCTTTACTCCCTTCAGGGTAAGAGCCAGGAGGCCGCACGGCGCCTCACCCAATTGATTCAGCAACATCCCGAGAACAGTCGCCTTCACTTTCTGCTGGCGGTCGCCTATTTCGACTTGAAAGATCTAGACCGGTCGGAAGCAAGCTTGAAGCAGGCAATGGCCCTCGATCCGGCGGTTCCCCAGGGGCACGCCCTGCTCGCCAACATCAATTACGCTAGGGGCTCGGTCGAGAAAGCACAGTCCGATTACCGAAGTGCGATTGACGCGAATCCGCGCGCCGTTGGGAATTACCTGGCGCTCGCAAGTCTTTACCAGAAGCAGGGAAATTGGGATGAGGCGAAAAAACTCTGCGAGAAGGCGCACCAGATAGATTCTGCCTCTCCTGCTGCTGCGGCTCAACTTGCGTTTCTTTACCTCGAACATGGGGGCGATGTAAACATAGCTCTTAATTTGGCGCAGATGGCAAAGCAAAAGCTGCCCGGCTCCGCGGCTGCGGCCGACATACTCGGATGGGCGTACTACAAACTCGGGTCGCCCGAAACGGGTCTTGTTCAGCTGAAAGAAGCAGTAGAGAAAGCTCCTGGCAATCCTATCTTTCTGTACCATCTGGGTATGACCTACATGGCTGCCGGACGCCGGCAACCTGGAGAGCAGGCACTGCAGCAGGCATTGAAAAATCGTCTCGATCCCACTTATGCCGCTGACGCCCAAGCGATGCTTGCCAAGACTACCAAAGGGCGCCCATAGGCTAAATCAATTCTACTCAGGCTTGGAGCGAGGCAAGATCGGAACTCGTGCCAGGGGCGTAAGGTAGGTATGGGAAAATATGCCGATTGAGGGCAAAATGCGGAAATATTTTCCGACCTAACCGCATGGCTTATCCGCCAGATCGCCACGGGGCTCATGGATTCAAAACTTAAGATGAACTCGGCCCAACGGTGCTCTAAGACAGTGATCGCTACTCCACCACCAGTCGTTCTGAACGGGCCAAAAGCATAAAGGAGCGGAGCTGAGCTCTCGACGAAAAAGCCCCTAAGCCGACGCTCCGCAGTCAGGATTGCACAAGACTGTAAAGATTCCGCTCGGTCTTCGCCGAGCGGTCCATCGCTGCTCTTAGTCGCTTTAGCCGCTCACCGGCCTGTTGGACCCTCCAGAAAGCGTCGTTAAATTCAGGAGTATCCAGGACTTTTGTCATATCGGCTACGGCAATCGTCAGCTCAAGGGCAGCTGCCTTGTAATCTCGGGAAAACAGAGCTATGTCATTTTCCATAGCTGCTTACCGAGCATGTACCTGGCCATTTTGGTAAGGGGCACATCGACAGAGAATGCGCGGACGCGATTGTTAACGGACGGATCGCTTTCTCCTCGGCGTTGATTTGTGGGCAGTGGATCCGGGGATATTTGCCAGGACCGGAAGGAGGTACCGACCGCGTCCACTCCATCCCAGCTAAACCGATAGTCCATTACGGATGAACCATTGACAAGTATCAATGGGTTCAGTCATTCTAGGACTTCGCTAATGCTTTACGGGGGCGTCGTCTAGACGATTGCATTTACAGCAATGATTGTTCAAGATCTCAAAATACCACTGGTCGGTCAAAGTCAGCCATGGTACGCATTGCGGGTTCGTTCTAACCACGAGCGGGTCGCGGCTATGCACTTGCGCGAGCGAGGCTATGAGGAGTTTTGCCCGGCCTACAAGTCGGAACGCCAATGGTCCGATCGAAAAAAGACTATGGAGCAATTCCTCTTCCCGGGCTATGTATTTTGCCGCCTGAACCCTGACGATCGCCTGCCTGTTCTTATGATGCCCGGGGTTGTGAATGTTGTTGGTTTTGGCAGCCAGCCGGCAGCGATTCCGGATCAGGAAATTGAACATGTTCGTGCGATGGTTCGTTCCGGCTTACTCGTTACGCCATGGCCGTTTCTAAATGTGGGGCAAACGGTCGTGCTTGAGCGTGGACCGCTGGCGGGTGTCGAGGGCATCCTCCAGGAAATTAAGAAAACCTTTCGACTAGTGGTTTCGGTTCATCTGCTGCAAAGGTCGGTGTCGACCGAGGTGGATCGAGCTTGGGTACGGCCCATTGCGGCGCCACGTATACCCGGACGTCTGACCTCTAACGCTGAGATGCTTCCAAGAACTCCAAGCCTACGGTGACTGGACAAATAATGCGATTCAGACTTGCTGTACTGCTGGCGATCATGAGCATTGTCGGTTTTGGGCAGATCCAGCAGCCTGGAGCCTTAGCCCCGCAGAACCAGCCTTTGCCGGGGAATGCAGCGCAGGCTCCTGTCTCGATTCGCCCGGACTATGTGCTGGGGCCGAATGATCAGATCCTGATTAGAGTCCCTCAATCGGATGAGATTAACGAAAAACCGTTCCGGATTGCTACGGATGGTTTCATTGACTTGCCCCTGGCTGGCCGCGTCAAAGCGGACGGTCTCACCGTTCAGGCGCTGGAGGCAGAGATTACAAATCGACTCCGCGAGTACATCCGCCAGCCATTAGTGAGTATCACGGTTACCCAATTCCGCAGCGAGCCTGTTTTTTTTGTGGGCGACTTCCGGGCTCCTGGAATTTACCCCCTGCAGGGCCGGCGAACGCTTGTCGAGATGCTAACTGCCGTGGGAGGAATTCAACCGAACGCAAGCCGCAGAATCAAGGTCACTCGACGGTCTGAGTATGGCCCGATTCCCTCCCCGAACGCGATTGTAGATCCCGCAAGAAAAGTGAGCACACTTGAAGTAAGCTTGGATAGCCTTACGCAAGAGATCAATCCTGCTGAGGACATCGTTCTGCAATCTTACGATATCGTCAGTGTCGAACGCGCGGAGCGGATTTATGTGAGTGGCGAAGTGGCGAAGGTTTCGGCAATTGAATTTGGCGAGCGCAGCTCTATCTCAGTGGCTCAGGCCTTGACGGAAGCAGGCGGTTTCACCCAATTTGCCGTTCGCGATAAAGTTCGCATTCTTCGGCCGGTTTTAGGTACCAATCGACGAGCCGAGATCGACATAGATCTCAAGCGGGTATTCGAGGGTAAGGATGTGGATTTTCCGTTACAGCCCAACGATGTGGTCTTTGTCTCGAGAGATACAAGACGAAGCGTTCTGGAGCCGGTTGGTACGTCTATGCTTGGGTCCCTTCCATACATAATCGTCTACGATTCTCCTTCGGCCATGACACCTCACGCAGACTTGCCGACACCCGATGAAATATTCTCTCCATAGAACGAATCAGCCAGCAAATCGCTGGTTATCTCAGTTCTTGGTCCTGCTTCTGGCATTGCCATCGACTGTTGCTGCACAGTCGCAAGCGCCGGCTGTTCCAGTGGGTCAGCCGTCAACCACGCAGAGCCTCAAGGTAGTTCCGCTCGCGGGCGATGGAGAGATGAATGATTTGCAGCGCAGGATCATGGCTCCTCTTGGTCGTCCAAGTGCTCGACCAAGAGAGCCGGCCTGTTGAAGGGGCCGACGTAACATTTCGTTTTCCCATTCAGGGCCCTGGCGCGATTTTTCCGGATCAAAAGAACTCTCACAACTATCAGGACGAATGCCGATGGTCAGGCCGCTGCTACTGGCTGGACGGCCAATAGCATGGCAGGACGGTTTCAGATTCAGGTGACTGCCTCGCGCGGCGAATGAATTGGGAACCGCAGTGCTTTTCATGACGAACGTAACCACCCTCACGGAAGAAGGAAAAAAGAAACGCAAGAGTCTGTGGTCTTCTAAATGGACCAAGATTGGTGTGATCGCGGGTGCTGCGGCGATCGTCGCAGTTGTGATTCTTGCTACACGAAACAACGGGAGCGGAACCACAACGATCACCGCTGTACCGGGATTCCCCACGATCGGAGGAGCGCAGTAGCTCATGTTGCGGCCGTTTGCCGTTCTTCCGGCGGTTCTGTCGATGGGGTTGCTTCTCGCTCAGCATTCGCCACTAACTGGTCCGGTTGAAGGATTTGTGTTCGATGCTCCTACCCAGAGCTTTCGGTCGATATCGGGAGCGCTCGGTGCGGCGTCTCTGGGATCCGTCCTGCTCAGCGGGTTTGATTTTGGGGCAGTGGCCCCGCGGCAGAACTATGCCATCGCCTACCAGGGTGGCCAATGCCTGCTGGTTTCGGGTCTGGATTCTGCCCAGCCCTCCAGCTCAATGATCTCGGATTCCTGTACCTTACCGGAAGGCGTTGCTTGGTCCGGTGACGGCACGGTGGCGGTTCTGTATTCGCGAACAGGAAATTGGCTTCAAGTAGTAACAGGGCTTCCCACGCAAGCGGTTGTAAATACTCCCATCAGCGTTACCCCACTAGGAGGCTCCCTTTCGGCAGTCACTTCAGACTTACAGGGAGCGCGTATCTTTATCGCGGTCACCGGGAATTCCGCCGGCGTCTACCAGGTCCAGAGTGATCAGAGCCTAGTCCCGGTATTGCCGGTTGCGCAGCCGCTTGCTTTGGCGATTTCCGATGCCCGGCAAGTTCTGTATGCTCTCGAAGGAGCGGGCAACCAAATCTATGAGATGAGTTTGACCGATCTGAGTTTTCAATCTTGGGCCCTCACTGGATTGCAGAATCCAGTTGCCATAATGCCTGCGGGAGACGCGATGCGGCAACCAGTGTTATACGTCGCCGGAAGCAGCGACCAGTTGCTGGTTGCCTATGATGCGGCTAGCCATGCAGCCAGCGCCTCCGTTCCTCTTGACTTTTCACCGCTTGTGGTAGAGTCCCTTGGCGCCCACAGCTTTGTACTGCGAAGCCGCGTGAGCAACACGGATCCGTTATGGTCTTTTGCGGACACGTCAGAGCCACCGTCGGTGTATTTTATCCCTGCGACTCCCCTTATGGCCGCCGGAGGGTTGCAATAGATGACTCCGCATCTGATTCGCCGCTGCCTTATTCTACTCGCAGCGTTTGGAATTCCGGCATGGGCTCAATTGACTTACCAGATTGACACGACCCCGCCAACCGCCTTAAACCCCGGCAATACCGTAACTTTTCCGACGACTCTGCTGGGGAATCAGGCCAATGAGGTGATCCGAGTTACAAATTCAGGAACCGCCAACGCCACCGTCAACACGATCGCCGTCACTGGGACGGCATTTCAGGTGTCCACTGGACCGCTGTTGCCTGCAACATTACCCCCTAGCGGATCTCTTACGTTCGTTTTGACGTTTGCTCCCCCGCAGGCGGGAACGGCGAATGGAAGCTTAGTCATCAACTCCAACAGTTTTCTCCTCAGCGGAGTGGGCCTTGCATCGCCACTCGTATTTTCCTACGTGACAGCGGGTACGACGATCACGCTCAGCGCAACGAACACTTCGGTGGTGTTTAGCCCAGTGCCCATCAGCCAGTCGGCTCAGTTGGTCTTTGATGTAAAGAACGCCGGGACCTCATCGGTGGTGATATCGAATATCGGTATTGGCCAGACCGGTAGTCCGTTCTCACTTATAGGACTACCCGCGCTCCCCGTTACCTTGGCCCCCGGAGTCGATTTCCAATTCACAATCCTTTACCAGCCCACCGCGCTGGGATTTTCGAACGGAACGCTGCAGGTGGACACGACTAGTATTCCGCTGATTGCATCAGGGACCGCGCCCCCGGCGCTCCCGTCCTATACGATCGGCGGAGTCAGCGGGCAAGTCGCGCCTCGATCTCAGCCCAAGGTAAGCCTCACGCTCGCCAGTCCGTATCCGGTAGCGTTATCTGGCACGCTCACGATGTTAGTTTCCGGAAGCCTTCCCAAGGATCCCGCTGTTCAGTTTGCCAGCGGGGGACAAACCGTGCCGTTTGTCATTCCTGCCAATAGCACCAGCGCGGTGTTCGGCAGTTTGGGTACGGCGATCGGTTTTCAAACCGGTACAGTTGCGAGCACAATTACCTTCACGCCTTCCTTTGCAACTCAGACGGGTCAAGTGGATTTAACCCCAGCTCCACCAACGACACTCCAGATTACGGTGGCTCCTGCGGTTCCGACGCTGATCGGCATCCAACTCGCCGGTGAGACGGCAAACGGTTTTTCGATCGTCGTGACGGGCTTCGCGACAACGCGCACGCTTACGACGTGGACAGTCCAATTTGCGACCGTTCCTGGCTTTGTCATGGCACAATCGCAGTTCACCATCAATATCCAGCAAGTCGGAAGCGTTTGGTTTCAGAGCACCGCTTCGCAGGCGTTTGGTGGCCAGTTCACGATAACTGTGCCGTTCACGTTCCAAGGCACGCTGCCCTCGGGCGCCCCGGTCCTGAGTGCGCTCGCTTCGGTTTCAGTGAACGTGAACAATGAGCTGGGCTCATCAAATACCGTCCAAGCGAATTTGCCCTAATCGCGCCGTCAGCTTGTTATCCTTAGGGCGGAAGACAAAGGCTAGAATTGTTGGACTAACCCCTGGGGCCTTTGGTTCTAGTGTCAATGTCCGTAAAGATTCGGATGCGGCCCAAATCCATCGACGACACGCTCCCGCCAGGCTATCCGATTCGTCCGTATTCCTTTATCTATTCCCTGGGGGTTCACTGCGCCGTAATCGCATTCCTTACGTTCGTTGCCAGCCTTCCCGGGCCGTCGGCAAGGCCCGTGTATGACGAATTAGTCCGGCCGAAAGAGCACAAGATCATTTTCTACGACTTGCGCAAGGTGCTGCCGGATGTTGCACCCGTCGAGAAGGTCGGCCGTTCTATTACGCCTCGCGGCACTGAGGTATCGAAGCAGGCCATTATCGCGACCTCCCCTAAGCCCATTTCAAGAACACAATCTATTTTCGTGCCGGCTCCCAAGATCTTACTTCCGCGGGACGTGTCGATACCCGATTTGGTGGCCAGGAACGCGACTTCCCTTCCCACGCTTCCGCCACCCCCGAAGCCGGCACCCATTCCGCCAAAGGCATTTGTGCCGCCGCCTATCAATCGCCAACCCAAGCTGCCGGTACCGCTTCCTACGGTCGACGCACTGGCGCCCTCCATCAACCCTGCGGCTGTACCTGCTCCACCTATTGCAATTGGCGGCATTTCGACGCTCTCCAGAATCGCGGCTCCCCGCCCGGACGCACCGCCTGTACCCACGGCGACTAACGGGAATGCAAATGTCGATGCGGCCATCGCAAATCTCGATCCATCCAAGAATACAAATCGAACTCTCCCTGAAGGGGAGCGCCCAGGCCAGTTTTCGAAGGCTCCGAATCAGGGTCCGGCAGCTACCGGCGAAGCTTCGTCATCCGCGTTGACGGTGCCGAATCTGAGTATTCGAGATCGCGCAAGCAATGCCGTTAAGATTCCGGAAGACAAGCCGGCCAGGAAGACCATTCTTTATGAGGAGCGGGTGCGAAATGTGCCCCATTCAACGTTGTCTGTTCCCCTGCGATCGGCGACTAGAACCATTCCGGCAGCGGTCGATGCGCGCTTCCGGGGCCGCAACGTCTACGCCATCGTAATCCCCATTGAAAACATGCCGGTGTATAGCGGTGACTGGATTGTCTGGTTTGCCGAGCGTGAACCACATCCCGGCGAAACGCCATTGATGTACGCCCCCATGCCGTTTCGAAAGCTTGAGGCAATCGAGGAGACGGTAGCCGGCAATCGAGTGCGGCAACGCATCCAGGTGGCGGCGATCGTGAGCAAGGATGGCAAACTGAGCAATGTTGCGCCGGTCACAAATGCAGGTCCCGCGATGGAGCATGCCGCAACCGAAGACGTAGCGTCGTGGGAGTTCAAGCCCGCAACGCGCAATGGGGTCCCCATCGACGTAGAAGTCGTCATCGAGATCCCGTTCAATCTTCCCTCCCCGGCCGCCTCAAATCCATCGCCTTGAAAGCTAGGGGTCCAACCGCAGCATCGGGCAGGCAATACTACCCGGTCATACGCCTATCGTACTGCGGCGTACGTGCAACTCCCATCTCTCCGTAAAATCTGGTACTGACGATGGCTGCGTCATGTACATTGTCGGCGCGCAGTACTACTCGCGGCTAAGATTGGCTTTGCTTGCAACTGGACTTCTAGCTGGAGCCGGGATAAGCCCTGCGAGTGCACAACAGGTGGCGGTGTCTTTAGGCTCGGGGACCACGACGCCGGGTTCAACTGTGGCGCTGTCGGTGTCCATGACGGCGAGCGGGGGTGCGCTACCGACCAGCCTGCAGTGGACCATGGGCTACCCGGCGGATGTCACCGGCGTGACTGTGGTGGGCGGTCCAAAGACTGCATCGTGTTCCAGCACCGCTGGGTCTACTACATGTCTGATGTTCGACCTGACCACGAATGTAATTCCCAACGGAACCGTGGCTACTGCCACCTTTACAATCTCCCCGGGAAGCCTAAGCACGAGCGTTCCGATTACGTTGAGCGGCGTGGTGGCAGCCGATGCCGGAGGAAACGGGATTTCCTCAACCGCCACGGGCGGGACGATTACCGTAATTCAACCTACGCTGGTGACGCCGAGCGGCGTAACTTGTAACCCAGCAAGCGTGAACGCGCCGGGAACCTCGGCGTGCACGGTGACGCTGAGCGGAGCGGCCCCGAGTGGCGGGCTGGCAGTGGCGCTGTCGAGCAATAACGCGAATGCCACGGTACCGGCCAGCGTGACGGCGACTGCGGGAGCCACCACGGTGGGATTCACGGCCACCGTAGCATCGATCACTACCAATCAAACGGCCACCCTCACGGCCACGGCCAACAGCACCTCGCAAGACCACCAGCTTGAGCCTGGTGGCGCCAGCGCAGTTATCGAGCGTGAGCTGCGCGCCCAGCACGTTGGGAACGGCGCAGACCTCCACTTGCACGGTGACGCTGAACAAGGCGGCCTTGAGCACCGCCACGGTGAGCCTGTCGAGCAACACCGGCGTCCTGACAGTCCCCGCCAGCATGACCATCGCCACCAATGCCAGCAGCGGCACCTTCACGGCGACCGCCGGCACTGTGAGCAGCAACGCAACCGCTACCGTGACCGCGACTTTGAACGCGCAGACAGTCAACACCACGGTGAGCCTGGTGACCACGGTGACGCCGAGCGGCGTGACTTGTAACCCAGCGAGCGTGAACGCGCCGGGAACCTCGGCGTGCACGGTGACGCTGAGCGGAGCGGCGCCGAGTGGCGGGCTGGCGGTGGCGCTATCGAGCAATAACGCGAATGCCACGGTACCGGCCAGCGTGACGGCGACTGCGGGAGCCACCACGGTGGGATTCACGGCCACCGTAGCATCGATCACTACCAATCAGACGGCCACCCTCACGGCCACGGCCAACAGCACCTCGCAGACCACCAGCTTGAGCCTGGTGGCGCCAGCGCAGTTATCGAGTGTGAGCTGCGCGCCCAGCACGTTGGGAACGGCGCAGACCTCCACTTGCACGGTGACGCTGAACAAGGCGGCCTTGAGCACCGCCACGGTGAGCCTGTCGAGCAACACCGGCGTCCTGACAGTCCCCGCCAGCATGACCATCGCCACCAATGCCAGCAGCGGCACCTTCACGGCGACCGCCGGCACTGTGAGCAGCAACGCAACCGCTACCGTGACCGCGACTTTGAACGCGCAGACAGTCAACACCACGGTGAGCCTGGTGACCACGGTGACGCCGAGCGGCGTGACTTGTAACCCAGCGAGCGTGAACGCGCCGGGAACCTCGGCGTGCACGGTGACGCTGAGCGGAGCGGCGCCGAGTGGCGGGCTGGCGGTGGCGCTATCGAGCAATAACGCGAATGCCACGGTACCGGCCAGCGTGACGGCGACTGCGGGAGCCACCACGGTGGGATTCACGGCCACCGTAGCATCGATCACTACCGATCAGACTGCGGTGCTGACGGCCAGCGCCAACAGCACTTCGCGGACCTTCTCGTTAAGTCTGGTGGCCCCCCGTCGGACCATCTCGGGTACGGTTAGTCCGGCCACAGTGGGCAACGGGGCCACGGTAACGCTAAGCGGAGCCGGGAGCGCAGCGGTAACTGCGGATTCTTCGGGAAACTACACCTTCAATGCGCTGCTGAATGGCACCTATACGGTCGCTTCGAGCAAGAGTGGTTTCACGTTCACTCCCTCCAGCCAGTCTGTCTCCGTCAACGGAGCGAACATCACAGGGGTCAATTTCGCGGCTGTTCAAACGTATGGATCACCGACTATCGATACACAGGTATGGAAGGATCAGTCCAAGGCAAGTTCCAAAGTCACCTCCCCGGCTTTCTCAACGAGCAACGGAAATGAGTTGCTCCTCGCTCTCGTCGCAGCGGATTGCAAATTCGGAACTAACACTAGCGTAAAAAGCATCTCCGGGGCGGGTCTCACCTGGGTGCTTGTCAACAGAACTCGCACGCAGAAGGGCACCGCTGAAATCTGGCGGGCCTTTGCGCCAATGCCACTGAGCAATGTATCGGTGACCGCGACCCTCTCGCAAAATGTCACATCCTCGATGACGGTCATGAGCTTCGCTGGCGTAGATACTTCAGGTACAAATGGTTCCGGGGCCATTGGTGCGGTGGGCACAGGAAGCGCATCAGCGGGCGCACCCAAGGCCTCCTTGGTCACAACACGCAATAATTCATTGGTGATTGGGGTCGGAGTCGATCCCCAGAGAGGCATCGCCCGAACTCCGACAGCCGGGCAATACCTGGTACATCAGTACCTGGCGTCAAGTGCTGGAACGTATTGGGTTCAGAGTCAAAGCAGCCCGAATGCGCTCAGCGGCACCAGCGTGACCATGAGCGACTCCGCTCCGACAAGCGATGCTTACAACTTCAGTATTTCCGAGATTCTGGGCCAAGCAGTGGCAACGGGCACACAAACCTCGACGGCTACAGTGGTCACGTCCATGGTAACGGCCGCCCAACCTGTAACTCAAAGCCAAGTCCAGGCAGCGCCATCGGCAGCAAATGCGGTGACCATGTCAAGCTCGGCCACTGGCGTGGCGGGAAAGACCTGCAGCCCAGGCGGGCTGGTCACCCTTTTCGGCACGGGTTTCACGGGGCAGGAACCGCAAAGCGCAACGTCTTACCCGCTGCCCATAAAACTGGCGGGAGTGCAGGTCAAGATCAACGGCAACGCGATGCCCTTGGTGTTCGCCTCAACTTCACAGATCAACTTCCAATGTCCTCTTCTACCCGAGGGGTCGCCTCTGGAGATCACAGTAGTAAACGCTAACGGCGTGCTCCTGCCGCCTATTCACAGCACAATGTTAGCCGCAGCTCCAGATTTGTTCACTTTGAGCGGTATGAACAAGGATGGTACAAACCAGGGAGTAATTCTGATCACGTCTACGAACGAGCTCGCGATGCCCAAGACGGCGGGCACAGCGAGCCGACCGGCACACCCGGGAG
This sequence comes from Bryobacterales bacterium, assembly GCA_963760575.1. Taxonomy (GTDB): domain Bacteria; phylum Acidobacteriota; class Terriglobia; order Bryobacterales; family Bryobacteraceae; genus Palsa-187. The sequence continues at coordinate 8,554 of CAVXEM010000058.1, read as the reverse complement.
AGAATCTAACTATCTATGCGACCGGTCTCGGAGAAACGCAAGATATCGTCCCCTTAGGAACACCAGCGCCATCGGATCCTCTCATTCTGCTGAAGAACAAGATCACGGTGGTTATCGGAGGTATTGAAATCGATCCTCTACTCTCGGCGCTCGCGCCCGGGAGGGTGGGATTGGATCAGATCAATGCTCAGTTACCGGAGGGTGTTCCGGTAGGGCCGGCCGTTTCTCTGTACCTGCAAGTAACTATGCCTGACGGAACGGTGGTTCGGAGTAACGCGGTAACTTTAGCGATTGACACGGCGATATCCGCGGCGCAAAGCGCTAGCCAGCATTAACGGATAAGGATTTTTGCAGCAATCGTGCGAATCGAGAGACGCGCTGATAAAGCAGCACGCCACCCCACGTTCCGAGGGTGTTCGTGATGATGTCTGTCATGCCGGAATCTCGGGTCGGAAGGTACGCCTGCAAGATCTCGATGGTGACACTGACTACGCATCCCAGAAAGACTGTGAAAAGCGTCGCCCGCTTGATCTGAAGCACTGAAACGTAGGCATAAAAGCAAAAGCCGAGAGGAATGAAGCCGACAATGTTCTTGAGCACTGCGGACCAGTAGCTGCGAGACATGTTGAACTCCTTCCAGAAGGGCTCCATGAAGATCTTGTTTACAACCATGTACCTTTCGGGAATGTACAGGTCGATACCTGATTTGACCTGGTTATGAACGATCCTGCCCGTGTGCTCATCAAAAAGGTATAGTGCAACGTTGCGTTCCTGCACGCTCACTTCAGGACGTCCATTTTTCGTCCATGTATCGTAGTGTTGAAAAACTTGTGATGCGTTTAACTCGGCGTCATAAATCGCAAGGCCGCGGACCTGGCCTGACCAGCTGTCGGGTTGCAACGGGGAGTCACCCAACAGGATTTGGCCAGTGAAAGCGCTCTTGGGAATCCGCAGCTTCGAATCCATTCCAGCGAACCTGCCGGCAATATATACCTTCGTTCCCTGCTCGCCAGAAGTGATCGTTATGAATACCGGCCTTGCGCGACGGAACACCTCAGGCACATAAAAGTTTTTGGTAGCTGCGCTATGTGGGCCATTCGGGATCTCGGCTTGAATCCGGAGATCGGTAAGAGACTGGCGCAGCCTGAGCTGGTAAGGGTTCTCAGGAGCATAAAACGCCAGCAGGGTGGCCGAGTTTTGATAAGGGCGCGGCTGCGCCCAGATCTCAATCGTGCAGCAAGTTTCGTCTCCTGCACTGGGCATCTGGAACGCAGTTGGGCTGAGAACAGTCCCCGACCTCCCGAAAGAAAGGCCGTTGGAGCCTCTTAACCATGTGACCTGGTTTTGGGGCGAATGAAAGGGCCACAGGCCTAAGGTCAGGATGATGCACAACACTGCGAGACAAACTGCACTTAAGAGCCGCTTGCTCCTTAGCGCGTGATAATGGACCACGGGATCCGTAAACGCTGGCGATTGGAAATAGGGCGCAGTGAGCTTACCCATCAGTTAGAACCAAATCGACGGACCCGCGCTGGCTAAGATTCCTTAACTACCAAGAATGGTTGCTTGGCCCCGCTTATCGTCTCGGACGTAGCCTGCGCTGTTCGCGGCTCCACGAAAAGCTCCTCCAGCCCAGAGTTTGCTGGAACCTCTCGATCGACGGTATAGTCCTCCAGCCGGCAAGCCACACCAAACCCTTGTTTTAGTCCCTTCGGCACGACACGCACGACCTCTGCTTTACCTCGAAGGACCACGTCGATCTCCGAGTGGTAGCCCGTCTCTTCGCCCTGGACGATCAATTCGTATTCCAACCTCTCGTTAAGCTCGAACGGGTGTTCTGAGGTGAAATAGAAGCCCTGGCAGCTTATGTCTTCCGTCCGGGCGACGACCGTCGGAGCCCCTCCCCGCCGATACAGGCGGAGGGAACAGGAGAGTCTCAGGCGCGGACGACGACGGCGGTCCCGCACCTCCTCAATCTTTCTGATTGTGAGCATTCCTGAATCCTTGCTTAGATCTAACGACACGGTTAGAGAAGCCCTCCTCCTACACTCGACCACCGGGTCTTTATCGACGCCGCCGATCTGACTTTTTGCGCCAAGCTCTCATCGTGGTCTAATCGACAAATGCTTGGTGCCCACTTGCGTTGGCGGGACTTATGCTCTAGCACGTGTATTTGCCCTTGTCGTCCATGAGTAGTCCTTCGAACTGACTGACCGTCGAAAGTCCCGGCGATCGCCCGTATGGCTGCTAACTGCTAAGGATCATACTGGGCTAAAGATCGTAACCGACGACTCACCGTTTCAGAAAATCTAATGCGGCCTGCTTAACTTTCCCTGCCTTAATAGTCTGCTTGGCCTTTTAAGGGGATTCCCTTCCTGGGCCTCAGAACGATGCCGACACATCCAGCTATCGTGACCGCTGCGGCCACGACTAATGGCGACGGTTCAACCATCGAGGTCTTCAGCCTCTGCCGATTGATTTGGAGCCTTCGTCCCGATCGTGGACGTCGGCTCTTCCTGTCTGGTGCCAGCTCTATTTCCGAATCGTTCAGTGCGGTACAAGAACCAGAGCACGAACCCCATCAGAGCGATCGCGATCAACGAGAATACTAGTCCACCAAAACGGTGGTGTAGACTGCCGAAGAAGAAACTGCGATCCACGTATATTCCGAGCCATGAGATTATCGCAATGCGAACGGCGTTCTTGAAAATAACGATGGGAACGGTAACAACAGCCAGAACAAGTTGGCTCCAGGCAGACCGGAGAAACAAGTAACCTACCACGATTGCACTCAGCAGCAGGGAGAGGCTGGAACGTATTCCGCTGCATTCCTTCGCGATCTCTATGTCGATGCCGGGAAGAGAAAAAGTGAAGCCATGCCTAAGGAAGGGCATACCAATCACTTTGAACACGCCAGTGGTCATCTCTGCAGATGCCATCTGCAAGGCGGTGACAGCTCTATCCAGGACGTTCGCTGGGACAGGAACGGCCAGGAAGAGAAATAGGAGAGGAAAGGTTGCCTCGCGAAGGCAAGCGGGACCGAAAAATAGCGCGCCTAGTCCGATCCATGTGAGAAGCATGCCGCAGGCCATTACGGAAAGATGTTCGCTCTCGCCAAGCCCGGACCACCCCATAGGAATGAAAGCAAGGCAAAATCCGGCGAGAAGAAGAGGGATCCCACTTTCAGGGCTATACCGCGAAACCCTAAAAAGACGTTCCCGCCGCATCCAGATAAAGAGGGCGCTGATCACGGGCACGACAACGATGTGCGTGTATCGCTCGTCCCCGATTGCAAGGACTGCCATTTTTGTCAGAAGCCCCCGGAATGCGACCAGTGATGCGAGCCAGGCAATCAGGAACAATATGGTTCGCGTCTTCGTCTGAGGGCGGGCGGTTTCGGTCTGTCGAGCCGAAGCAGAACTTGTCATTGGGCCAACACCTCAGATCTATCCAGCACGGCGGAAAGCTCACACAACTCCTCCCTCTCGCCTAACTCGTAACATTCGCAGCAACCGTGTCCATCTCGCCTTTCTCCGATGGAGCAGGTTGGACCTCGCGGTCGCGTATGGCCTTCAGTCGCCGACTACTGAGCCATATAGCGAGCATCTTGTGTTTCAGCATCCTTATGGTCCAATAGCCCCTTAGCAAGGATAACTTGAGATTCATCGACTCCGAGAACATTCATGGTAGCGCAGCTAGCCTGTAACTGATTTACCAGCGCTCGGAGTATCCGCATTTGTACATGGCCTGCTGCGTGTGACCTTGGTACGTTCTGTGGATTCAGGTCTATCTCGGACTCTCCGTATGACTTGGATCGAAGTCGATTACCTAGGTGACGCATAATTCGGTCTAAAGAGTTGGAGCGGCGGACAACCGATAATTATGTAATTGGGATGGTCAGCTAAAGAACGACCGGTGGCATACAGATGCCCTAACGATGCTACGAATGTCGAGGTCGATCATAATGGCGCTATTGGCCGATAAGCGCCGTTTGGCCCGCAGAGTTTCTCGTTGCAGCCAAAACTCTTTCCGCTCTCATTCGCGGGCTTTCTTCTCTTCGCTTCCTCCGCGTGGGGGCAAGTCAGCTTGGTTCGAGTGACCAACTGCGGAGCCAGGTTCATTTCCGACAACTTGTACAATCACGGCCACGGGAAGCGGGCAATCTGATCGTCGTCGCCTTGGGCAGGCTACGCCGGCTGTGGTGCCGAGGTCAGCAGTATCACCGACAATGCTGGGAAATGCTTACGTTCAGGTGCCCAACGCGAGAGTCCGTGAACACTGGCCCAAACTCGAGCCTTGATTTTTGGTACGCGAAAAACAGCAGCCCTGGGGCTACATCGCTAACGATCACGCCGAATACTGCATCTCAAGGTGCCGCTGTCATATGGGAGTTTGCTGGAGTTGATACCACGGCGCCCTTCGATCAAGCGTCTACGCTGAACACCCAACCGGCGACAACGACGCCATCCGGGGCTCCCGTGACGATCACCACGCCTAACGAAGTTATTGTTTCCGCTGACTCTTGAAGGCGGAACTACTGGACTTGTTGCAGGCAATCCCTTCACGGCGGATTCTACCTTAAGCGGAGATGGGTACGCCCATCTTTTCACCTCCGCGGTCGGTACCTATCAAGCACATTGGAATGATAGCTCCACAACCTTCAATAGCAGCGCGGTTTCCTTCAAAGCGGCATCGAGTAGCAATGCCCTGAATGCATGTGACTTGAACGCTGATGGGGCAGACAATATTTTGGATGTGAATCGAGTCTGTGAACATGACGCTTGGTCTGTCACCTTGCGCTGCGAATATCAATGGAGCTAATGTATGCAATATCGTTACGGTCCAACGCGTAGTAAACTCAAGTCTGCCGGGCGGGGCGTGCGTCGTGGATGCTGCCTCTGTGCAACCCACCGGACTTTCCTGTAACCCGTCCAGCGTCAACGCACCGGGCACCTCCGCTTGCACGGGTACACTAAGCGCAGCAGTGCCCAGCGCAGGCCTTACCTTAACCCTTTCCAGCAACAACCCTAGTGTGACCGTACCCGGAAGTGTAACGGCCGCCTCGGGAGCTACCACGTTCGGATTCACGGCGAATGTGGGATCGATTACCACTAATCAGACAGCCGTACTAACCGCCAGCGCCAATGGTGCATCGCCAACAGCCTCATTAAACTTAACTGCACCGGCGCAACTATCGGGTGTCAGTTGCTCGCCAGCTGCGCTGGGAAGTGGGCAAACCTCAACTTGTACCGTTACGTTGACCAAAGTAGCTACCAGCGCCACAACCGTCAGTCTGTCAAGCAACGTGGGCACACTGAGTGTGCCGGCTAGTGTGACAATCAACGGGACTAGTAGCGGAACGTTCGTCGCGACGGCTGGCACAATTAGCAGCAGCCAGACAGCGACCATCACCGCAGGGTTGAATGGGATTAACAGCACAACCACTGTGAATCTTTCACCAACGGTCGTGTCCCACTCTGTGACCCTTACCTGGGCCGCTAGCACCTCCGCGAATATAGCCGGCTACAACATTTATCGGGGGACCACCTCAGGTGGCCCTTACGCGAAGCTCAATTCGTCGCTGATCACCGGCCTAAGTTACGTCGATACAACCGTCCTAGCCGGGCAGACCTACTACTACGTCGGAACAGCGGTGGATGGAACAAACGCTGAGAGCGCGTACTCCAATCAGACCCAGGCTACTGTGCCTACGCCTTGACCAAATAACCGATCGGCACGGAAGGCTCACTTCTTGTAGTAATGTCCGTAGTAGCCGGAATAGCGTTGATTCAGCTCTGCTGCCGCGTTAAATACGACACCTAACACCTGCTTGGGTCCCAGGACGGAGAGCGCCTCTTCGACCGCTTCTCGTGGCGTGTGGTCTGCCCGGACTACCAGCAGGCTCGCATCTACGTGTCGCGAGATCGCGATGGTGTCTGCAAGAGGGCCCACCGGGGGCGTATCAATCAGTATCCAATCAAAGTGAGGAGACAGCTTCTCCAAAACCGTTGCAAGGTTGCCCGATTGCAACAACTCTGCGGGGTTCCCCCTGGATGTTCCCGCCTGCAGCAAGTACCAATGGAGCGGCTCTATGCGGCGTATCGCCATCATTGGATCCAAGGTGCCGTCCAGGCAATCCGACAAGCCGGCTTGGCTCTCAACGCCCAATCGCTGAGCCAGAGCCGGGCGATGTAGATCGGCATCTATCACCAAGACTGACCATTTCCCTCCTTCTGCCAGCACCGTTGCAAGGTTCAGAACGACGGTAGACTTACCGTCTTGAGGCAGCGGGCTCGTAATCACCAAGCTGCGCAATTTCGCGATTTCCCTCACTTCGCCTAAACGCATCCTGAGGTAGCGGAAGCGGTCCGAGCCGGGACTCCGGGGATTGGTCAAGACGACGAGGCGACTCTGTGGCTCGATTCGAACCTGTTCAACCGGGATTTGGCCGAGGCTAGGACTCAGCTCGGTTTCGTCGAAAGTCTGGATGCCTGATTGCGACGAGGGCCTAGTCTTCCCTTGAGGTTTCCACAGCAATTCCGAGAAGTTAATCATTCATTTCTCTCGTGACATGATCTGCCGATCACGCGCCATGGCCCGGTTCCGCCGGATATTCGAAGAGGTCATTTAACGATGCCGGAAAACATAGAATTCCGCAGCGCATACGATTACGGTCATAGCGGCAGCTGCCAGCCATTCAAACGCTCGCTGCCTTTTGCGTCCTTGTTCTTCGGCCGGAGTGAGTAACTCCGGCACTGTCACAACAAGCGGTATCGGAAAATGCTGCTTCAATTCCTTGTCAGAATAGAACGAGCGGTTCCTAAGGTTCATCAAGAAGGCCAGTGCCAATCCCAGTGCAATGCCACCTGCAACGCCGCCAAGGCCGATCTTGACCCGCTTGGGGCTCGAGGGCACAACCGGGAGTGTCGGTGGATCCACGAGCCGGAACTGCTGGCCTTCCTGGCGTTCCTCCACGCTGACGGACTGTTGCGAGCGGAGCTGTTTGTTCACTAAGTCGGCATAGTCTTGCTTGTACATCTCATAGTTGCGGAGAATTGAGGCTAATTGCTGCTCCCTCACCGGCGTTAGGTCGATGCGCCGCTGATATTGCGCGATCTCGGCTCGAAGACGTTGTTCCTCTCGGGAGAGATTCTCAATCTCGCTGGAATTCGCGTCCGCTTGGTTCTGGAGTTGAGCAACGGAGAGGTCTTCAGCGGAAGACTGGCTAGATGTGGCGCTCGCAATGGACGTTCCGGATTTGAGCTTCTCCAGCCTTGCCCTCATCCTGGCTATTTCCTGATCTTTCTTCACAACCTCGGGATGTTGAGAGGTGAGCCGGATCAGCAGTGTGGCCTTTTCGGCTTCGAGCCGCGCGACGTTCCCTGCGATCGACGATTCAGTAGAGGCGCGCTGTTCCTGTGCGCGGCGCTGGCTAGCCAAAACGGTTGTCAACTCCATTCGCAACTCCGTCAGTGCCGCAATATTGCTGGCCTGCTGTTCCGGCAGCTCTCCAACATTGCTCGTCTTGAAATCCGCCAGCCGCTGTTCCTGCTCGGCGAGCCTCTGTTTGGCCGCTGTGACCTGGTCATTCAGGAAGTCTGCGGTTCTGGCCGCCTGGTTTCCTCTGGTCTTCAAATTCTCCTCGATAAACAGAGAGGCTAGGCGGCTGACAACTTGCTGGGCAAGTTGCGGATTGTTCGCGACAAAGGAGATCTTGAACGCCGTCAATTCTCGGGCAGACGTCAGTTCCAACGGCTCAATCTCCAAATCCTTCCGCATTTTCGCGGCCAGCAATTCCTCCGGTATTGAATTCTTTCTCTCCTTGGCATACAAGTCGAATTCCTCGATGATGGCAAGCAACCGCTTTCGGGATAGTACCTCACGGGTCATCGCATTGACTGTGTCGGCGATGCTCGTTGTCGTGATGGGGGCGACAAGATTTTGGGCAATCTGTTGCTGCACCACGGCCAGTGTCGCCTCTGACACGTAGCGATTGGGCAGCACGAGCGCTACACCGACAGCAGCCAGAGCAACAATCGCTGCAGGCAGCATGAACCACCACCTGTGTCTTCTGATAAGGTGTAGGAGACTCTGAAGTGTTTGGCCTAAGTCGCCGTCTTCATGTTCATGGTCGGGCAAGACAATCTACCTCCACTTCTTCCGGAATCCCCTCGATCGATGCACAATGCGTCCATCTCTAATGCTAGCGAACGCGATGCGGGCCCGCTCGCAGCCTGGCCCAATAATACGCCACTTATCGTCTTCCAAGACCAGCTTCATCGCCTGGCGCTCTCGCCACCATTGCTGAACGTCACCGGGAAGAGCCATCCAGACGTTTCTTTCCCTACGTAACTCGGACAAATAACTCAGTAGGGTTCGGTATACCGATAGCGCTCTCTCGTTGAGAAGATAGTCTGGATGAATGATGAAGCTGATCAGACCATTCTTCGCGAGGATCAACTGAATCTGCTTTTTCCAAATATCGATCGAATAGTCGCCGAGAATGTGAAACAGCGAATAGTCTTGCACCGTTGTGAGCGGAAGCTCCACAACG
>CAVXEM010000057.1:0-10396 GCA_963760575.1 Bryobacterales bacterium | reverse complement strand
GCGGCTGAGTCGGGAGTCCCTTGCTTTTCGCGATAAATTAATGGCAGCGAGAACTGTCTAGTAAGAATGTCGCCGGTATAAACGATCTTCTGTTCGGGCAGGTAGACCATCAAATCGCCGCTGGTGTGTCATGGGCCGAAATAGAGCAACCGAAGATGGACCTCATCAATCGTTAGCTTGCTGCTCAAAGTCGATCCGCTCTACGCAGCCCTTGGTTCAGATCCTCGGTTCGGTGAGCTGCTTGCTCAAAGAATCCTTCAATGAGAATTCTTTTTCAGAGCGAACGAATCCAGTAACCGTTCACCGGAAATCGCAGATTTTCACTTGTTCCCTCACACTTTCGCCTATAAGATTAGAACTTGGTTCGACGACATGAGATCCTCAATTTTTAAGACTACGATTCTGGTAAGCGCGTTCAGTGTATCGGCGTTCGCTGAAGACTGTAGTAAGTTGGCGCGGATGACTCTCGATCACGCGACAATCGACTTGGCGGAACTGATCGCGGCTGGCCAATACACGCCGCCTGCTGGAGGGTCCTGGCAATCGAGACGTCTTCAAGGATCTTCCGCCTTTCTGCCGGGTCAAGGCCACGCTGAAACCCTCCTCCGATTCCGATATAAAAATTGAAGTGTGGTTGCCTGCCTCGAATTGGAATGGCAACTTCCAGGGGGTCTCCGGCGGCGGCCCCAACGGTGCGTTGGAGGGAGCGCTCGACGCTGCGGGCCTGGCGGAAGCGCTTCGCAACGGCTTTGCTACGGCAACTACCGATACCGGGCACCAGGGCGCTACGCTGGCCTATGCCGTCGATCATCCGGAGCAACTGATTGACTACGGCTATCGCGCGGTCCACGAAATGACCGTGCAGGCCAAAGCGATCACTCGCGCCTTCTTTGGCCGTGCGCCGAAATATTCCTACTGGAATCAATGCGCGTCGGGCGGCCGCTATGGGTTATCCGAAGCCCAGCGTTATCCGTCCGACTATGACGGTATCGTCGTCAGCGCGCCGGCCAGCTATTGGACGCACCTGCAAACTTGGTCGTTGTACGTGCATAAAGCGACGCACGACAACCCGGCAGTGACATCCCTACGAGCAAATATCCGCTACTGCACAAGGCCGCCATCGAGGCCTGCGATGCGCTGGATGGATTGAAAGATGGACTCATCAGCGATCCGCGCAAGTGCAAGTTCGATCCCGGCGTACTTTTGTGCCACGGCGATGAAAACGCCGCTTGCCTCACTGCGCCTCAGGTAGAAGCGGCGCGCAAAATCTACTCGCCGCTGTTCAACCCGCGGACGAAGGCTGAAATTTTTCCGGGGCTGCTGCCCGGAAGCGAAATGGGATGGGCTGGCCTCGCTGGTGGCGAAGAAGATCCTCGCTATGTGCGCGAAACCTTCCGCTATCTCGCGTTCAAGGATTCGAATTGGACGGAAAAGACGCGCCCGGTGGACTTCGACAAGGATCTCGCCGCGCTGGATAAATCCGCCGGGCCTATCGTCAATGCGAACAACCCCGATCTGAAGGCGTTCTTCGCTCGCGGCGGAAAACTTATCGAGTGGACCGGCTGGAGCGATCCGCTCATCGCTCCCGAAGACGCGCTGCATTATTACGAGAGCGTCGCGAAGAAGATGGGCGGCGTATCGAAGATCGATAGTTCTTTCAAGCTCTACATGGCACCCGGAGTACTGCACTGCCGGGGTGGCGACGGCCCGGACACGTTCGACATGCAGAAGGCCATCGAAAAATGGGTCGAGACCGGCGACGCTCCTGGCCCGATTGTGGGGGCTCACCGTAGCGGCGGAAAGATCGATCGCACGCGGCCGATTTGTCCTTATCCCCAGACCGCAGTTTATAAGGGTGAGGGTAGCGTTGACGACGCCGTGAACTTCGCGTGCAGGATTCCTTAGTCCGGATCTTTCGACGCTGGCCGAGAGCCGCAACAGACGGGAGTTCATGCTAGCGTGAGTCCGGCTCTCGCACGCTGAGCAGGTAGCTTCAGCGCAACGAACAGGGTTCCGGGCGTGATTTAGAGGCGTCCGGTTCCCTCTTAAAATTCGTACTCGTGATGTAGTCAACCGTCAGGTACGTAGGGTCGTGAAGGATGGTGGTTACGACCATCCAATCCGTTCCATACGGATCTGGGTAAACATTGAAGTACTCCGTAAGAACGGCATCCTTGCTATAGGGGATGCCGTTTTTGCGTAAATAGCCGGACTTCAGACGAGTGGTGACAACCTTAAGAGACCCTCCCTGAGGACTTGCCGGAGGAGCACCGCGCCCTCCTCGCCGGCCGGTCGGCGGCTCACCCACGCGCAGGGGATCGAAACCATTGGCGTACTCCCACGACGCCGCTGAATATCCCTGCCAACCCACCTCGGATGCTGGAGCTTCTCCCGTGAAATGAAAAATCCTGTTCTGCTGTCCGGCATCAGCCCGGAGTCTCAACGTGGCCCCATCCTGCCAATCGATTTGCAAACGTCCGGGCATGCGTAGCAAGGCAGGCGCTCCGTAAGCCTTGCAGGCATCCGTGCCGGTTTCGCGCGCCGGATCCCAGCTTCTTCCTGCAGCCTGACCGGCGGCATTCAGAGGGAGGCTGGCGAAATCACCTTTGGCCGGAGTGAGCATGCGCACGGTCCAGTCCTCGGTGACAACCGAAACCCAATTGCCGGTCACATTTATCGGCGCTAGGCGTTCGAACGATGGAGAACCCGCTTGGGGAGTCTGTGCGTTTGTCGTTGGAAGTGCGAGCAAAATCGCCGCCCCGGCGAAGCTTAGCGGAACGCGCATCACTTTTCTCGGAACTCCTCAAACAGCGTTTCGATAAACATGTCCGGGTTCCATTCTGGACGCCCGTACCGCCCTTCCCATCCGAGAACCGGGCGTTTCAATTTCACATCGGCCAGTTTCAAATGCTGAACGTTGACCAGGTCCCGCATGCGGTCGCCAATTTCGTGTAGCATGTCGCGGTATTCCACGAGATCCGCTTCATCGCAAACGCGGCCATGCCCTGGGATGATGTAGGTCCCGCCCTCCTGCATGTTTTCCGGAACGGCGATATCGAGCATTCGATTTAGGGCATCGAGAAGGCCTTTCGCCGTGCCGCCCAGCTTGCGATCGATCATGGGAAGACTGGTAGTCGTGAAAATGTCACCCGTCACCAGGACGTTCGACCCGCGAAAGTACACGATCGAATCGCCGTCTGAGTGAGCGGCAGGTTGGCGCAGGATGTCGACAACCTCGCCGTTAAAGAAGAGATTCCGGTGAGCCGCCATGTAGCCATCCGTCGGCCAAGCGTCTGTCGGGTAGGGAGCCTTCTTCTCCGGGCCCGGCGTGCTCATGCGCAGCAAGACATTTTCCTGAGCAATGATGTCGGGGGTGGGGCCGCGGCCCTTACCGTTTGTGAGGCCGCCTGGAAGTACGGCCAGGGCGGCGTTGCCGCCGATATGATCCGCGGAGATCGAAGTGTTGACAATATAGCGGATCGGGCCGTCGCTGACCTCCCGCACCGCCGCCAAGACCTTGTCCGTCATTCCGGCGGCACCGGTGTCCACCAGCAGCACGCCTTCCTTGCCGGCTTGCATTGCGATATTGGCTCCCGCGCCGGTGATCATCCATACGTTGCCCTGTACCTTCATCGCGTGGACGCCCGCGTTTTCCTGGGCCGTGAGACTTGCTGCCGCGCAAAGGATCACGAATAGAATGCGGCGACCATTCATCGAGTGTTCCTCAGTTGCTCGCGATATTCGGGATACGCCGTCTCCGCGCCACCTAGAAGAACTTTCGCAGGAAGATGCAGTTTGCCGGCGACTTCATCGACGAACGGGTTGGCCCAGGGCAGATAATTGGGAACTTTGTAGGGGTCCGTCCGAACCACCTCTTCGCCCGGGAAACATTTGAAGAAAGCTCCGCCGGCCTGTCCGGTGGCAGGCGTGTCGAACTGCGCGGCGGTAACTCGCGGCGCCTCTATAAAATCGACGGACTTCGTGTACGTCTCGGTCAGATACAAAGGATCGTGGACCATCCAGGTGACTGTCAGCACGTTTCCGTTGCGCGTGTAGAAGGTCGTGACGGTGGCCTGATCGCTGGCGGGAACTCCGTTGCGGCGAATCCAGCCCCACTTGATGTGCGTGGTGGTTGTCACCAGCGTATTGCCGACCCACTTACCAGTCGTGAAACCGGCCCATGTGTGCGGCGCATATTCGGACGGGTGCGGGCGGCCGTCCAGGTAGATCACGCGATCCGCGCGCCGGAACGTGCCGCCCACGTGATAGGCGACGATATCGAGGTTGTCGTCCAGTTCTTCTGTAATGCGCAAGTTCGCGGGTCCCCAGAAAGAATATTGAGCCGGGTGCGGCATGCATTGATGCTCGGGAACGCTCAGAAGCGAACCGTCGTAGCTTAGAGCTCTGGCGCGAGCCTCTTCATTGAGCGGAATGCCGAGATAGTCGACCGGAGCGGGTCCGTCTGCACGCTCGGTTGAATCCTCCTCGAAGCCGAAAACGGCCGCGATGCCGGGACCGAGAACAGTCCCGAGCGCGGGCTGGTTCCAATATCCGACGATGTCGGTTTCAGCTGCTCGGAGACTGCCGCAAAGGGCAACAGTTGCGACGGCGACGCAGCCGAGAAGCCGCAAGGAGACTGATACGTTCATCCCTGATTTTCCCGATGGCAATTGTTTCATAAGAGTAGAGCATTGATACGGTAAGCATGAACAGTGTCATTTGGCACAGCCAGGCAAAGATGGATAACCCTCCATCCTCGCGACTCGACAAGGAGTTCCTTTGGCCGGTCGCCCTCGGATCACATTTCAGTTAAGAAGAGGGGCAAGATCCCACTCTTTTCCCGAGTATAAGTGCTCTCAACGAAGCAAGTCAGCTCTCCGATCCTTTACAAATCTCACCAGCGTATGGCTTTTTGTCGCGATGTCCGCCGTGCGGAAGTACGCCGTAGTAGACTCGATGAATCGAGCAAATAGCGCGGTTTTGAGGAATGCCAATGAACACTTCCACATTCAAACGATTCTGCGCCAGTCTTGCCGTTGTTCTGTCTTTCGGTGCAATCGTCGCTCTGGCTCAGGGCCCGGGTCCAGGTGGTGCTCCGCCTCCAGGATTCGGTGGACCCCCGCCTCCAACTCAGGGTTTCGAATCCAACATCCAACTACCGGCGAACTATTTGCCGCAGGAGGCCGCGGCTGTCAATGTGGTCGAGAACTGGGTCAGGACTACAGCCGCCCACGATCTCGACGGTGCCATGTCGGTACTCGATGACAAAATGATCGTTCGGCCCGACCCAGCCCGGCAGCCGGCGTACGGCCCCATCGCCCAGTGCTCGTCGTACCCCTTCCCGAGAAGTAACAGCATTGTCCGGCTCGAAGAAGTGTACGTCGTCGGCGGCCCCCTGGACACGATGGTGCTGTTCAAGCGCGCCGACATCAACGGGCCCGCCGTACCTCCCGGTGGCCGGGGCGCCCTCTTTGGCGGATTCACCGTGCAAGTGGCGGTCATGGTGCGCGTCAGCAACGGCAGGATCACGGAGTGGCTGGACGCGCCGATCAACAGGATTGGGGGACTCGTCAATTCGTCGGAGGGAGGGCTCACGCAGGAGCCCGCCGGGGCCAACGTTCCGGAAGCCTGCAAGAAATATCCCGTCGCCGGGCAGGCGCCAGCCGCAGAGACCAGGCCGGCGGGGCAGGCTCTGCCCTATGGCACGGCCAAGCAGGAACGGTATTGGAATGTGGAAGAAACCCAAGCCGCGCAGGCCGTCCGCGCCTGGTTCGCGGCCAAGCAAGCGGGAGACCCGTTGCTGCTCGGCGCGTTCGTGGATCAGAATGTGGTATTCCGCACCAGCCCCGCGGCTCCATTCGCGAAGGGCCGCGCTAACCTTCTCCGCGCCGTCTGCGGGACCATCGGCGGCCAGCAACGTCTGACCAAGCTCTTCCCGATCGGCTCCGACTTCGACACGTTAGTGCTCACCGAGTCCGTCAATAGTCAGGGCACCCGGACGGCAAGCATATTCCGCGTCCAGAAGAGCCTCATCACTGAGTGGATGGACGTGGTGGTCGACGCGAAGGGGCCTGCCGCAACGGCGAATCCCGGTTCGGCGGCGTGCCAGGCTGTAAACACCGCGCTCGCGCGTTGATTGGGCCTCGATCAGACGCCGCGTCCTACTTAGCGCGGCCTTTCGGAGCGGCGGCAAGGAGTGGAATGCTCTCGATCCAGACCTTTCTGGCACCGTTCACGTTAGCGGCGGTAACGGCGTACAGGGTTTTGCCGCTGATGGTTACGCTCACCAAGCCGCGATTCGCAGGGATCGTCCCCAGATGCTTGCCGTCCTTGTCGAAAATCTGAACACCGTTGGCCGCTGATACGTAAAAGCGGCCATTGGCATTGAAGCAGCTGCCGTCGCCCCCTGCGCCTTGCCCCTCCACGAGACCGGTTCGGTCAAGATCGGCGAACTTGCGTTGGTTGCTGAGTTGACCATCGGGCCCGACGTCAAGAATCGCAAGTGAACCCGCATTCGTGACAAGGACGTGCTTCTCATCGGGAGTCAAAATAATCCCGTTGGTGGCAAGCGGCGGGTTTCCATCCTTTGCATCCTGCTTCGTCACCTTGCCATTTTTTTTTCAGGAGGCCGTTTTCCTTACTGTAGGTACTTCCTTGCTACAACCGCCGCATCCTACTTCGCGCGGCCTTTCGGAGCGGCGGCGAGCAGTGGAATGCTCTCGATCCAGACCTTTCTGGCGCCGTTCACGTTAGCCGCAGTAACGGCGTATAGGGTTTTGCCGCTGATGGTCACGCTCACCAAGCCGCGATTCGCCGGGATCGTCCCCAGATGCTTGCCGTCCTTGTCGAAAATCTGAACACCGTTGGCAGATGATACGTAAAAGCGGCCATTGGCATCGAAGCAGCTGCCGTCTCCTCCTGCGCCTTGTCCCTCCGCGAGACCGCTTCGGTCAAGATCGGCAAACTTGCGTTGGTTGCTGAGTTGACCACCGGGCCCGACGTCAAGAATCGCAAGCGATCCCGCATTGGTGACAAGGACGTGCTTCTCATCAGGAGTCAAAATAATCCCGTTGGTGGCAAGCGGCGGGTTTCCATCCTTTGCATCCTGCTTGGTCACCTTGCCATCCGCGGCGGCGTAGTAAAGGCCGGCCATGGTGAAGTAGACACCACCCTTGCTGTCGGCAACGGCGTCATTTAAAACGCCACCGACGCAATCCAGGGGATCGCCATTGGGATCCTTGCTTGCGAACACTTTCTTCTGCGGCGCCAGTTCCTCGATCGACGCATAGTCATGAGCCGTTCCCGACAGGCCGCCATAGCCACGGTTCAGCACGAAAAGCGTCCCCTTCGAGTTCATGGCCAGGGAGCCGGATACGTTCAGGCCCGTGTAGGGATAGGTGATTTTGCCGCTCTTGTCGATCTTGCCGATTCTATTGTCGTCGTTCTGCGCGAACAGGACGCCACCGTCTTTCGTCCCGACGAGCCCGTCGGCGTTATTGCCGTCCTCATGGAAGACCTCGGTCCATTTGGCTCCCGCGGCGATCACGCCGGGGATCGCGGTCACGGTGTAAGCTTTGGCATCGAAGGTAGCCGGCGCGGCAGGTCCACGTCCGCGGCCACCAGCGCCGCCACCTCGACCCGCGGGTGGAACTTTGCAGCTCTTCAGGTAATCCGCTGGTCTTCCCGCCGCACCGGCGCCGAATGCCGGTGCCTGGCCGGCAGGTGGTGCGTTCTGCCCCCACATCGATGTCGCGCCCCAAAGCGCAACCGTTGCCAAGCCAAATTGTGCTCGTTTCATACATCCTCCCCGACCGAGAATAGCAAAGTCCTCGATTACTTCCGTTAGCCATGCAGCAGGTTACAAACACCTTCATACCTACTATAATTTCTGAAGAATTCGCAGCAGGGCCTGGGAGGCACTCATCATGACGAACAAAGACAAAAGGCAGCCGGGTCGCCGGCAGTTTCTCAAAGGCAGCCTTGCGGCAAGCGGGGCGATCTTAGTGGGTCAGCAAATGCTGGGTCCGCGAGCCGCGATGGCCGTTGAAGGGCCGGTGGCGGACACCGCTTACGGCAAAATTCGAGGCTACGCCGACGGGCCGATCAAAGTGTTCAAAGGCGTGCCCTACGGCGCGTCGACCGAGGGCGCCAACCGCTGGCTGCCGGCAAAGCCGCCTAAGGCTTGGAGCGATATCCGCGAAACAACCCAGCAGGGTCCGATGTGTCCGCAGCGGTTCGGGGCGCCGATGAAAGAAGAGACGGACATGCTGCAAACCGGTCCGTTCAACGAGGACTGCCTGAACCTCAACGTGTATACTCCCGCGGTCGGTAGGAACTCCGGCAAGCGGCCGGTCATGGTGTGGTTTCACGGCGGCGGTTTCTCGGCAGGCTCGGGCGGCGCCACCAGCTACGATGGCCGCAACCTCTGCGAAAAGCACGATGTCGTGCTGGTGACGGTGACTCACCGGCTCAATATCTTCGGCTTCCTTTACCTGGCCGACCTTCATGGTGACGCCTACGCCGACTCCGGCAACGCCGGCATTCTGGACTGCGTGGCGGCGCTCGAGTGGGTACGCGCGAATATCCCCAATTTTGGCGGAGATCCTGGCAACGTGACCATCTTCGGCCAGTCCGGAGGCGCGGGCAAGGTGTCGACCCTCATGGGAATGACGCCGGCGAAGGGCCTCTTCCACCGCGCTGTCGCCGAGAGCGGCTCCGCTGTGCGCTCCGGCGTGAAAGCGCAGGCTGCCGAGGCCGCCAAGCGTGTGGTGGATGCTTTGGGCGTCAAAACACTGAGCGAGTTGCAAGCCGTCCCGGCCGACAAGCTGGTGCAGGTCATGGCCACCGCGCACTTCAATGCCTCACCGGTGGTGGACGGGCGTTCTCTGCCGGCGAACGTATTCGATCCGGTAGCTTCCCCTCTTTGCGCCAGCGTTCCTTTCATGACCGGCATGACGCGCAATGAATCGAATTTCTTCAGCGCGACTCCCCCGCTCGATCCCATCGACGATGCGCATCTCCAAGAGCTTCTAAAGGGGAACTTCAAGGGCATTACGCAGGAGGATCTCGACCGGCTCATCAAAACAGTCCGCAATCAGAATCCGGGCCAACCCAATCAGATCATTTACCAACTGATCGCTAGCCAGGCCTTCATGACCGGGATCGAGGACCAGGCAAATCGTAAGGCGGAGCAGAATGGCGCGCCGGTTTTTGTTTACTACTTCGCTCACACGGTGCCCGCTCGCGGAGGAAAGCTCGGGGCGCCGCATACCGCTGAGATTCCCTATGCGTTCGATAGTCTGGCCCACGCGGAGCCGCTGATCGGTGGCCGTCACGCCGCGCGAGCAGGCTCTCGCGGATAAGGTCAGTCTGGCGTGGACCAATTTCGCGAAGACCGGTAATCCCAGCAATAAACTCATGGGGACCTGGAAACCGTATAACGCCAAAGAGCGGCCCATCATGGTGATCGACGATCAGCCGAAGCTAGTCAATGACCCGCTGCATGACTCGCGGGTCATCATTGCTGAGTTGCGAGAGAAATATCAGACGGTCCGCTAGGGATGGCCGCCGGGGTGGGGCGTTCAAATCGCCCCGCCCCGGCCTATAAATTTCCTCAATAAATTTCGCCGCGCATCTTGACTGGCACGGGCGGCTCGCCATATGAGGGACATCAACCCACGAGGCGGATTTATAGCTGGCGAGAACAGCCAGCCCTTCCAACCAATAATTCGGCGCGTGATCGGACCCTGGGCTTTCCGCGCGGGGCCTGCCGGGGCCAGTACCGGGAAGTTGGCTTGTCGCCAGTAATTCCCACGGGCGGATGGACGTATCACTCGCATTTTCATACACGGAAGCCGTTTTTCTCTGATGTACAACAATCTCTCCTTTCCGCATTGTCTTGGACCGTCCCCAGCGGAGACAGAATTGTGGTCGCAATCCGTTTCCGTCCTCCGAAAAGCTTACGATCGCGATGTTTCGGAGGATATTGGACAGCTACAATTTCCGCTACATTGGCCTTTTGACAATGTAGACGCTGAGAGAACAACTCCTTGTCCGGGTGGGGTCGGGCGTTCAAATCGCCCCGCCCCGACCATTTCCAGTCTTTTTGAGACGCTTAGAGGTTAATTTTGGACAGCGAACGCAATGTGCTCGCACGTCTGCGCTCGATGCAGGTGATCTATCTGGTGCAGGTCTACTCTACAAAGACGATAGCGTTTTTATTGATTTCTTCCGGCGGTAGAAACCGCCCATTTTCATCCTGACTATAAAGCGAACACTTAATAGCGTTCATCGATACGCGCCGGAATCGGACGGGTGACTCTGATTACGAGCTAGAAGCCGACTATGACGAAATACCGAACCTTCCCGCCGATTCATCACTGCTCGAATTCACTTT
>CAVXEM010000056.1:0-118234 GCA_963760575.1 Bryobacterales bacterium | reverse complement strand
CGAGTCCATTTAATGAACTCCTTGCACAGCATAGCGATGCATAGCATCGCGAATTGGAGGTAGAACCAATCATCCCTGAATGACAGGAAAAGGTTTGTACTTAGGACGATCGGAAAGACGCCTAGGCCAAAAATCCAGTGATCCCGGCGCAGCCAGCAAAGGCACATGTCGAAAACGTACGTGAATAGCAGCTGGATAAGGATCAGGGGCCATGCATGATAAACGTGTGGCCAGTACCAGCCCCAGTAGAGATAAATGCTGGAGTGCATCATCAACTGCACGTAATGGACTTTTATAGGAACGAAGGCATAGGTTAGCTTACGCCCGTTTCTTGTAGTGAAGCTCCATACTGCGCAGATGAGCAACAAGAGGAGGGCTGCTGATGCCCACACAGATTCAGCAAGTCGCGGATTTACCTGGACGCGCGGATGAAACGAAAGGAGTAGTAGGCAGGCGAGGAATACCGAGGCGAGCGCGAACGGTGGTATGTGATACGGTTTCCGATCCTTAACCGCAGCCTTAGGGCGAGTTGTAATTCTAGCTCTGGGTGAAGGATTTTGCGGTGGGCGCGAGCCTCCGATGGTCGAAATCGTCGGTCGAATATTTTCTTGTACGCGCCCCATAAAACGATTTCGTATTCGGAAAGCTACCACGAACACCGGCAGACACAATGCCGCCATTTCCCGTATTTCCGGTTTTATCCAGATGTCTCTCTGATTTTCCGAGGAAAAGATTTCGACAGGCTTGCGCGAGGGGAGGTTTGCGGACTAAGAATGGTTCCGCAGATCGGCCTATAATTCCATTCGCCAGGAGGAAAGCAATCTCGCCGGGTCGGAACCGCCATTGTTTGCCAATTTTTACGCCCGGAATCTGCGTTGACTCGGCCCACAAGCGCACGGTGCGCGAGGAGACGCGAAGTAAGATTAGCAACTTCACTCGTGGTTAGCAGGGGCTCCATCTCCTTAAAGTCCGGCAAGTCGTCCCTTTCGGTGTCGTGCTCGATCCCGGCCGGACTATAGATTATTCCAATTAAGAGGCTCGCGCAAGCAAAAAGCGTCGACCACGCTCCGAAACAATCGAAATCATGATTCTCCTTGAAACTATATTTTACAGACTAAGGTAAGGAACAATGCGAATTGTTCTCGCTCATTTGCTTCCGCTCAGCACATGCTTCTCCCGGACTTCCACTGACTTTCCAAGAGCGTGTCAACTGACAAGGTTGATTCGGGATCAGCGGAAAGCAATCGCGACCGTGGCCACGCCGGCCATTCGAAAGGATGAAACGCCGCGGCCCTATCCGACTTCGGTTCTGGACCGAATGGAGAAGGGTGGGAGTTTAGCAGTGTCGGGTTCCGGCGACTAACAAATGTCGCCGAATCCCCGTTTGGCGACACTTGACCGAGACGCCCGGCCCGAACTCGTTTCAAAAACGATTGACTGAGACTATTCTAGAACCGCCTTTTTGGCTCTGATTTTTCTTCTTCGATTCCGTTCAAAATGTTCCAGCCCCCTGAATTTCTGAGATAACGTGGTTCACGTTTTTTGTGGAAGGCGAGGACACCCAAAAAAACAGCGATACTCGGAGCCTACTCAGCGCTCAGGTTCAAATATGATCGTACTTGGCCTTATCAGGTGTAGCGTAGTGACTCGTAGGCCTTGCTATCCTAAGGTGTGAGTGGCTTCTGTATGCGGAAGGGAGGACAATGACGAGAACGATCCTGATAACAATTACTATTTGCATCGCTTTCGAAGTTGCCGTCATGGCGCAAGTAACTTCGGCCAATCCCCGACGCGCAGTCGTACTAGAGGCATTCTATGCACTTCGCCAAACCGCAGATGGGGGTTGCGACCATACCATTCAAGGCAATTGCGTTAGCTCGTGGAATTTCCTTAACGATCCCAATCAACCTCCAGGTTCATTCCTGACTGTTAAGACGTGGTTTGACCAACCCGATGGCAAAGGCTCATTTACCTGCCTCGCATCGAATTGGATGACCGCTATGGAGCAACAATCCTGGTCCAGTGATATCAATTGCATTAAGTCTTTCGGCCCCCCGAGTTTCTATTCAGACGTTGCCGATTATGGCTTGAGTTCCGCTGGCGGACAATATGGCAACGTAGGCAGGGGCGGCCAGTGTGTGTTTTTCGCCAATCTGGTCCTATACCGTTCAGGATCAGATAGAAACGAATTTCCAAGCACGCCGACGATGTGGGGTAATGCAGATCCGAACTTACAACATGCAGTGGAAGGAGATGTGATCCAGCTCTACCATGATAGTACCGAGGGTTTCAGGACGGACCACGTTGCCATCGTCATCCAGATTTATCGAACGGGCGGCACGATCACCGCTTTGGATGTGATCGACTCCAATTATTTGACTGATATGACCTCGCCCTCTACTGGGGAGCGAGAGATCATCGGGAGGCATGCGTTTTGTACAGTGGCGCAGAGTTGTCCATTTAGTAATGTACAAATGATACAGGGGCATTATAGAATCTGGAAGGGCCCTGCGTACTACTCCACTTCGTACGATCCAAACGGCGTAAGTGCTCCGACGCTTGTCAAAGGTGAAGTCAAATAGCTCTTCTCGTTGTACCGTTCCTGCTGCCGGGTCTTTAGAAGCTCCGGACCCCACTTTGCTAATATTGCCGGCTCGCAGTATGCTCTTTGGATGGAACTCGGCATCAGTCGGTATGTGAAAGTCACCATAGGAATTGCTTTAGGCACTATTATCGGTGGCTATGCTGCGTTACGTTTATTGCTTACAGCCGCGGCAGCGTCTCGGAAAGAACGCGAAGTCACGGCCCACATCGAGCACGGAAGGCAGCGTGCCATATATACCGACTCCTGTCGGTTGGGAACGGATGCCCATTCAAAAGGATCAACTGGGTATAGTAGCCGAATTTAGCTCGCTTCCAATCCCTACAAGCACCCACGGGGTTGGCTTTGTCATTGAGGTTGATAGCGACGGTTACATAACCGACAAGCCACCCCTCGGGCAGTTTTTGAGCGGCAGCGGCCTGTACAGTTCTCTGACCTCCACTCAAACATGGAGCGCCATCAATAGCCACCTTATTTTGGGAACCGCGTTCCCGACGCGATTAATCATACCGTTATCGATACAAGCGGAAGTACCTACTCTGATTATTGATTCAGCCTCACCGCATATCAGCCCAATGCTCCTGGCTTAAGTGATGTTCCGATCCAGTCCCGCAGACATCCAGTTGTTGCAGGCGATGACCCAAACATTCGCGGCACAATGGCGCTAGGTTTTTGGCCACACTAGCCGAAACAGCATAGGTATTCAGATCAGTCTACGCAGTCGGCGTTTTGAGCCGATCATCAGCAAAGGCCTTACAACTCCTCTTTGTACTTGAATTTCGCAGTACCGCAAATCGATATGATGGTGAGCACGCCTCACTTCAAAAAGAAGTCCCGGCGTAGCTATGGATAGCTGCATTCAGGACCCGGGATGCTATCGGAAATAGCTACTATCTACTTAAAAATACACAACTTATTGTCGCTGAATAGTAATTGACAGGCTCAAAACTTAGCGGCATAATAAGCCACTTCATAATGATCTCGATTCGAGTCCCGAAAAATCTTTTATGGGGTCTTAGTTTCGAGATCTGGAGCGTGAAGCAGCCATGCGGTCTGAATTGGACTTCATGGAAGGCAGACTATGACTGCCTTGAAGGAAGGAGGTATATTATCGATGCCCAATTCCACGGGTCATCCCAGTCGCCTATCAGCGCTTGGGAATGATCTCACCTATAACGTAGATAGCCTCAAAAACTTCTCGCAAAAGCTCCTCTGTGCCGAGTGCGCGAGTTGTGTTTGGGAATCCCTTCAGGACGGCGGTTTACAAGTTCCTTATTGTGACAATGCAAAAACAAAGCTGTTTGACCCCGCGATCGGATATTTAGAACCTGGTGAACAGGCTTGTCAATTTTTCCGGCGACGACCTAAAACTTTGAACGTCTTAACTGAAGCACGAGACGATGTGCGTCGTGCGGGCACCAGGAAAACCGTCGACAAACGGGCTAAAGAGTTTCAAAAGACGGCTGTACGCATGGGGCATGTGCTCGTTTATCTGATCCTGGCGGCTGACGCTGTATGGCGGGCAGTTTTCTATTTTTTCAAGTCCTAATCACGATACCTGTTCCTTCACGTGTCGTCTCTGACTCGCTAAGGCGGCTGTCGATATCTGAATGAGGCAGTATTTGCATCAGTGAGCCTAGCTAGCTGAGGACTCCCGCAATCTGCACCTTATCAAGCCGCTCATGCACGTCCATGGCTGGGGCGAGATACCGCATCGTTGTTTCGAGTGATCGGTGCCCCATCCAATGCTGCACGGTCCGAACGTCGAAACCGGCGCGAAGCATTCTCGTCGCGTAGGTTGACCGGAACGTCTTTAGGTCCCACTTCTTCTCATCCAGCTTGGCGCGCTTCGCGATCTCCTTACATTGATCGAGCATGTGCCATTCGCGGTTCCCCGCCGGAGAGGGGAATACAAATCGGCAGTTCTCCCGCCGCGGGTGATTTTCGAGAAGCTCGATCAGCCCCTTCGGCACCGGAACTTCACGCTCTTCCCAACGCTTCGGCGAGAACCCGAGGTCCGGCTTCAAGGTCACTCGAATCGTGTTGAGTGTGAAGTTTACATCCGACCAGAACAGGTGCACCACCTCTTGCTCTCTGAAACCAGTAAACAGAAACGTGGAGAAGAGCACGCGCTCGGCGGGCGTGCAGGCGTCAAAGAATTTCTTCAGATCCGCATCGCCATACTCCCGCGGGAGGCTGATCACTCGTTCGGGGAGTCCGAGGTTCTTGGTCACTCCCCCTCTGCCGTATCGCTTCAAGAATTGGGCGACGATGATCATTTGGTGGATGACCGTATTGTTGTCCAGCTTGTGCCTGTTCTTGAGGCGGACCATGAAGTCCGTCGAGATCGTCGCGCGTGACTTTCCGGGGATCGGCATTCGGCGGGAGGAACTCCACGAACCGGTTGAGCACCGCCTTATATTTCCGCAGCGTGTTCGGCTTCTTGAGCGCCTCCACGGAGTCGAGGTAGTGTTTCACGGCGACGTGCACTGCCGTGCGCTTCGTCTCTTCGTCGTCGCCTTTGATCAGCCCCAACGCCTCGGCCTTCAAGCGTGTGCTTGCGCCGCCGCGCTACTTCTTGCGCCTCGGCTGCCGTGCCACCGCCAGCTTCGCGTTTCCGCTTGCCGCGCTCGTACCACTCGACGAAGTACCGGCCTTCCGGTAGTGACTCCCAATCGTACGCACCCGACTTCTTGCGCGGGATAGCAACCAACTTCCAGCGCTCGCCCTCTTTCACCTGCTTCAGGATGTTCACGCGCACCATCGTACCTCCTCGCTCCAAATTTAGACAGTACCAAAAATCGGAGTCAGTAAGGAAGACAGTACGAAGGGGAAAGATATGAAACTAAAGGGACTGCGGTAGACGCTGGCATTCTACCACTGAATTACTCCCGCTCACCACAAACTAACGATACCAGAAACTCTGTTTTGTGAGCTACACACCCGCCGGCGCACAGTTGATCATCCAGGGAATTCCGAACCGGTCCACCAGCATCCCGAATCGCGCCGCAAAGAAGGTCTGCTGCAACGCCATACGCACCGTCCCGCCCTCCGCCAAAGCGCCAAGCGACTCGGCATAGAATTTGAACGCAGCTTCGCAATCACCATTAAAGTTCCGACAAGGATTTACTTGCATGGTCTTCTCTCAGCGCTCTACGATACCATGACATTCTGTGACGAAAAACACCAGTTGGGTGAAGTCCGCGAACCAGCCTCATACCGATTTCCCCCTGCAGAATCTCCCCTACGGCGTGCTGGGAAGCGACGCGCGCATCGGCGTCGCGATCGGCGATTCCATCCTCGACTTGCGCGCCTGCGCCGGGAGCGGATTGCTGCACGGCCTCCCGCCCGAAACCCTGCGCGCCTGCACCACGGATTCATTGAATGCCTTGCTAGCGCTGGGCCCGGACTACTGGTCTCCGCTCCGCCGCCGTCTCACGGAACTGTTGGAATCTGCCTCGCCCCAGCGCCCCCACGTGGAACCGCTGCTGATCCCACGCGACAGCGCAACCATGCGCCTGCCAGCGGTGATCGGTGACTACACCGATTTTTTCACCTCCCTGTATCACGCCTCGAACGTAGGCAATCTCTTCCGCCCCGGAAATCCGCTGGCGCCGAATTATAAGCACTTGCCCATCGGTTATCACGGCCGCGCGTCGTCGATCGTCGTCAGCGGAACTCCCGTGCACCGCCCCGCCGGCCAAACACAGGAAGCCCAATT
Organism: Bryobacterales bacterium; assembly: GCA_963760575.1. Lineage (GTDB taxonomy): Bacteria > Acidobacteriota > Terriglobia > Bryobacterales > Bryobacteraceae > Palsa-187. Next base: position 111,911 of record CAVXEM010000056.1, on the reverse strand, counting down.
CGGCCCCACTCGCGCCCTCGACTACGAACTCGAAGTGGGAGTGTTCGTCGGCCCTGCCAACCCCCTCGGCAAGCCCGTCCCAATCGATCAAGCAAGGTCGCACATCTTCGGACTCTGCCTGCTAAACGACTGGTCCGCACGCGACATTCAAGTCTGGGAGTCGCAGCCCCTCGGTCCCTTCCTCGCCAAGAGCTTTGCTACCACCATCTCTCCGTGGATCGTCCCCATAGAAGCGCTCGAGCCCTTCCGCGCCCCCGCATTTTCCCGTGCCCCAGGCGATCCTGCACCGCTGCCGTATTTGCATTCGGATGAAGATCAAGCCCACGGCGGAATCGATATCACCGTAGAGGTGTGGCTGGCATCGGAACGCATGCGCAATGCAGGAGTCGCACCCGCGAGAATCAGCCGCGGCAACTTTCGCGACACCTACTGGACCATCGCTCAAATGCTCACGCACCACACCAGCAATGGATGCAACCTGCGTCCCGGCGACCTGTTCGGCAGCGGAACCGTATCCGGCCCCACGCGCGATTCGCTCGGTTGCCTGCTGGAGTTCACGCGCCGCGGCACCGAGCCCTTCCGCTTGCCCACCGGCGAAGAGCGCCGCTACCTCGAAGACGGCGACGAAGTGATCCTGCGCGCCTATTGCGAACGCGAAGGCTGCGTGCGTATCGGATTCGGCGATTGCCGCGGCACCGTGATTACTTGATCTCGACCAGTTCCAGCGCCTCGCGGCTTGGCCCTTCGATCATCACCGCGCGCGCTTCGCCCAGCTTATAAGTCTTGGTCAGAAACTTCACGTGTTCCGCACGCAGCTTAGCGATCCACGCATCCAGGTCGTGCACGCTCAAGCCGATGTGATCGTAAAGATGCCCGCGCGTCGGCGCGAGAGAACGCTCGTCCTGCTGCACGTGCCACGTGAGCGCGACATCGTCAAAAGTGACCCCCGCCGGTTGCCGCAACATCCCCGCGCGTTCCAGCGAAGGCCAGGAGAGCTCGGGCCGAGCCACCTTGCACGTAGCTTCCGTATAAGTGGAACGGCTGGGTGCATTCAAGTGCTGGTGATACCACAGCTCCGCGCAATAGGGATCGTGCTGGAACATGTGCACATGATTGAACCGCTCCGCCGGCATGTTCCCCTGGTATTCAATAATGGCGCCGTCCGGAGCCTCGAGATACGCGAACCCCGCGCCATGTGTTGGCTGCACTCCTTTGGCTTTCGCGTCCGCGATCTGCGTCTTCGTCAGCCCCAGCGATCCTCCCACGCCCGGCCAAGTGTCGCTACTGACGAAAACCGATCCGCCTTCGTCCGTCGTATACAGCGGCAGCAGCTTCACCTTGCGCTCGAGGTACTCGGCCTTATTCTTCTGCACGTCCACCACGTGCCAGCCGAAATGCCAGATCGCTGTCTGCGGCGTAGTCGGCGGAGGCGTCTTCACTTTAGTGAACAATACATACACTTTGCCCGATTTCAGGGCCGGCGCGCCCGCGAACGTGGACCTCTCCGTGCTCGGGAACTGCCGCGTGTAAAAGTCGATGGCCTTCTCCGGGTCGACCGAGTTCAGATGCAGATGATGGAACCCCGGCGGCGGCAGTGTTTGCCCGCCCGCCGCCAGCGCCAGCAGGAAGAAAGTGCCGAGCGTCCTCATGGAGCCGGATGCAATACCAGCTTTTGCACCCGCCAATTCGTCAACTCTCCCGCGAAGATCTCGTTAGGATTGCGGCAATCGATCTCATGCACCGTGCCCAGTTCCTTGATCAGCTTCCCTGCCTTGCCGAACTTACCCAAAATGCGCCCGTCGAGCTCCATCTTATAGATTTCGCCGTTGTCCATCGAAGTGCTGGGATTCGAATTGGAAGTGTATAGATAAGGATGCGCTCCCGAAGAAATACAAATCGCGTAAGGCGCACCGACATTGGTGTATTGCGTCTTAAAATTCCCATCGTTATCGAAAACCTGAATGCGCTTGTTTGAGCGGTCGCCAACGTACACGTTCCCTTGCGGGTCGACGGCGATGGTGTGCAACAGATCGAATTGCCCCGGCCCCGTTCCCTTCGAACCCCACGACTTAATAAACATCCCGTTCTTGTCGAACTTCGCCACGCGCGAATTTCCGTAGCCGTCGGACACAAAGATATTGCCTGCCGCGTCCCACGCCACATCGGTAGGCCGGTTGAAATTATCGCCCGCGACGCCCGCGCCCGGAAGTCCGCCGCGCCCGCCCGGCCCACCGCCCTCGCCCGCCTCTCCCGCCGGTACACGAACCGCCTCCGGTTTGCGCCCCAGGGTCAACAGGATGCGACCGGCAGGATCGAACTTGATCACCATGCTGGACCCTTCATCCACCACCCAGATGTTGTCTTGCGGATCGATGCGGACCACGTGCGCGAACAGAAATCCATATACGCCCTGCCCGATCTCGCGCACGAAGTTCCCGTTCGGCGCGAACTCAAACAATCGCGCACCGCCGTGCGTGAAGGTGCGCGACCCGCCCATGACGGCGTTGCTCGACCCAGTACGCGTATAGACGAAAATGTTTCCCTTTGAATTGGTGGCCACCCCCGCCGCCTCGCCCAGGTAAGTGCGCGGCGGCATCTTCAGCAAATTCGGCGCCGAATCGTAGGGGATCTCCGGAATGCTCTGCGCCGAGAGCGTCGCAACGAAGAGGAGCAGTGTTATCAATCTCATGACAGTCTCCTACTTCGCAGCTTTCTCGGGATGCAGCGTGAGTTTCTGCACGCGCCAGCCGGTGATTTCAGAAACCAGCAGTTCGTTTTCATTGCGGCAATCGATCTCATGCACGGTCGTGAACGATCCCAGTTGCTTGCCCGCCTTACCGAACTTGCCCACCACCGTGCCGTCCAATTCCATTTTGTAGATGTCGCCGGTGACCGCAGCGATCTCCGCGTTATTGTTGTCGGGATTCGAATTGGAGCTATACAAATATTGATGGGGCCCCGGCGTCACGCATAGCGCCCACGGCGCGCCCACGTTATCGTAAATCGCTTTGAACGTCAGGTCGTTGTCGAACACCTCAATTCGCCGGTTGCTGCGGTCCCCCACATAGACGTTGCCCTTGGCGTCAGTCGCGATCGAATGCGGCAGATTCAGTTGCCCTTGGCCTGACCCCTTGGTTCCCGCCGTCGCGATGAAGCGCCCGTTCTTGTCGTACTTCACCACGCGTGAGTTGCCATAGCCGTCGGAGACGAAAATGTTCCCCGCCGCATCCCAAGCCACGTCCGTCGGCCGGTTGAACAAATAAGGCTGCGCCGGAGGCACCGGAGCATTCCCCGCCGGCGTGCGCTCCAAACCCTCCACCGATTCCGGCCGCCTGCCCAGCAGCATCACCACCTGCCCCGCCGGGTTGAACTTGATGACCATGTTGGAGCCCTCGTCGACGGCCCAGATGTTGTCGTCTTTATCCACCCTGACCGCGTGCGCAAACACGAATCCGTAAAGCCCCTCGCCGATCTCACGCACGAACACGCCCCGCTGATCGAACTCAAACAGCCGCGTCTCCTGGCTGCGCGTGTAGACGAAGATGTGGCCCTTCGAATTGGTAGCCACGCCGATGCCCTCGCCCAGATACAGATTGGCTGGCAACTTCAAAAAGTTCGGCGCCGAGTCAAACGGAATCTCCGGCACGTTCTGCGCCTTGGCGCGCGCGTTCATTTGCGCCGGAGTGAGTTGCTGCGCGGCAGCCGGCAGCGCGGCGCACACGATGGCGAGTGTGAGATGAAACCTCATTGGACACCTCCTCAACGTTTCCCGTAGAATCCGGAAGTTTATCATACCCACCGCAGTGGGGCGGGCCTCCGGCCCGCAGCCAACGTCCACGTTGGCCCTCCTCCTGGCATCCCACCCCCGCCTGCGGTATACCTAAACGTTTATGGCCAACCCCACAGATCGCCGCTCGTTCCTGATGTCCGCCCTAGGCCAGGCGCCCTGCTCCCCGCCGCCGCGCGAGCCCAGCAGCCCACGCGTGTCTCGCCCGTCCCCGCGCCGCGCGACTGGTCAGGCAACACTCCGCTCCAATATCCCGACCCCGACATCGTCGCCCTCGACAACCGCTTCCGCCGCTATATCATCGGCAACACCACCATCAAGCGCCTGCACACGGGAACCAGTTGGGCGGAGGGCCCCGCATGGAACGGCGAGGGACGCTATCTGGTCTGGAGCGACATCCCCAACAATGTGCAGATGCGCTGGCTCGAAGAAGACGCGCACGTGAGCGTGTTCCGCAACCCCTCTGGCTACAGCAACGGCAACACCTTCGATTACGAAGGCCGCCAGCTTTCCTGCGAGCACGGCGGACGGCGCGTTGCTCGCTATGAGCACTCCGGCGCCGTCACAGTCATCGCCGACAAGTTCGAAGGCAAGCGGCTCAATTCGCCCAACGATATCGTCGTGCATCCCGACGGCGGCATCTGGTTCACCGATCCCACCTACGGAATTCGCGGCAACTACGAAGGCTTCAAGGCCCCGTCCGAAACCAAGCCCGCCGTCTACCGTGCCGATCCCAAGACCGGCCAGCTCGACAAAGTGTTCGATGACACCGATGGCCCCAATGGCATCTGCTTCTCGCCCGACTATAAGAAGGTGTACCTGGCCGACACCGGCACGGCACGCCAGATCTGGGTGTTCGACCTCGACGGTAAAACCATTCGCAACGGCAAACGTTTTATCCAACTGGACATCCCCGGGAGCGGTGAGCCCAGTGCCGCCGACGGAATCCGCTGCGATGTCGACGGCAACATCTGGGCCGGCGCGCGTCCCGGTGTGCAGGTGATTACACCCAATGGCGAGCGCATTGGCATGATCCGCATGCCGGAGACCTGCGCCAATGTGTGCTTCGGCGGAACCAAGCGTAACCGCTTGTTCATGGCCGGCAGCCAGTCCCTGTACGCCGTATACGTAGACACGCAAGGAGCGCATATCGCATGACCAAAGCATTCCTGGCTGCATTCCTAAGCGCGGCTGTGTTGCTTTCCGCACAGACGCGTTTCAAAGATACCGAGTGGCCCACGCACGGCGCCGACTTGGCCGCCTCGCGCTACCGCCCACTTGATCAGATCAACGCCTCGAACTTCAGTAAGCTGGAAATCGCATGGCGCTTCAAGACCGACAGCATCGGTAACCGTCCCGAGTTCAAACTCGAAGGCACGCCGTTGATGATCAACGGCGTACTGTACGCCACCGCGGGCTCGCGGCGCGCGGCCATCGCGCTCGACGCTACGACAGGCGAATTGCTGTGGGTGCACGGCGAACACGAAGGTGCTCGCGGCGCGGCAGCGCCCCGGCAGCTCTCCGGCCGCGGCCTAGCCTATTGGACCGATGGCAAGGAGGAACGCATCCTCTATGTCACGCCCGGCTACCGCCTCATCTGCCTGGACGCCAAAACCGGCGCGATAGTCAAGACTTTCGGTAAGGACGGCGCGGTCGATCTCAAACTCGAAGACGACCAATCAATCGATCTGGTGAACGGCGAGATCGGACTGCAGTCCGCGCCGGTGGTGGCGAAGGACACGATTATCATTGGTGCGGCGTTCCGTGAAGGTATGACGCCCAAGAGCATGCACAACAACAAGGGCTTCGTGCGTGGCTTCGATGTCCGCACGGGCAAGCGCTTGTGGATCTTCCATACGATTCCCACGAAGACCGAGCCCGGCTACGAAACGTGGGGAAAAGGCTCTGCCGAGTACACTGGCAACACCGGCGTGTGGACGCAGATCACCGTTGACGAGCAATTGGGTCTGGTGTATCTCCCCGTGGAATCGCCCACTGGCGACTACTTCGGCGGCCATCGTCCCGGGAACAACTTGTATGGCGAAAGTCTGGTGTGCGTCGATCTCAAGACCGGACAGCGCAAGTGGTTTTACCAGTTGGTGCATCATCCGTTGTGGGACATGGATATTTCCTCCGCGCCGCTGCTGGCGGACATCAACGTGAACGGGCGCGCGATCAAGGCGGTAGCCCAGCCCACCAAGCAAGGCATCCTCTACGTGTTCGATCGCGTGAGCGGACAACCGGTGTGGCCCATCGAAGAACGCCCCGTCGAGAAGGGCGACGTCCCGGGCGAGTGGTATGCGCCCACGCAACCCTTTCCTACCAAACCTCCGCCCTACAGCCGCAATGGTGTGACGCCGGACATCCTGGTGGACTTCACCCCCGCGATCCGGGATCAGGCGCAGACCATCGCTGCGAAGTACAAGCTGGGCCCGATCTTCACGCCGCCCGTGGCGTCTAAGACCAACGGTCCGCTAGCGACGCTGACACTAGGCACGGCCGCCGGCGGCACCAACTGGTACGGTGGGTCGTACGATCCCGAGACGCACACCGTGTATGTATCGGCGAGCAACGCCAGCCTCACGCCCATCGGTCTGGTTCCCGCTCCGAAAGACATCTCCGACATGAACTTCATCCTGGGGACCGAAGGGCAAGAGATCCGTATCGCCCGAGGGCCGGGAGAGAACGCGGGCTCCGATGCAGCGCCATTGACGCGCACGCCCGCTCCGGCTCCAGCGCCCGCGAATCCACTCAACGTACAAGGTCTACCGCTGGTGAAGCCGCCCTACGGAACTTTGTCCGCGATCAATTTGGACAAGGGCGAGATCACCTGGCAGGTCGCGCATGGCGAGACGCCGGATGTGGTGCGCAATCATCCGCTGCTCAAAGGGATGACGCTGCCCCGCACCGGGCAAGCGGGCGGCGTGGTCACGGCGGTGACCAAGACGCTGGTGCTGGCGGGCGATCCGCAGGTGACCACGACAGCCGATCATCCGCGCGGGGCGATGCTGCGGGCTTACGATAAGGCCAGCGGCAAAGAAGTGGGCGCAGTGTACATGCCGGCGCAACAAAGCGGCGGCATCATGACTTATATGGTGAACGGCAAACAGTACATTGTGGTGGCCGTCAGCGGCGGCGCGTACTCTGGCGAGTACATCGCCTACAGCCTGCCGGCGGCGGACTGATCACCGATGAGGTGGGCCGCAGTGGTTCTCATGAGCGTGTTCGCGCTGGCACAAGACGCGCCGATGCGCTCAGTTTGGGATGGTGTCTATACCGACGACCAAGCGAAGCGCGGACAGTCGCTTTACAACCAACACTGCATGGCGTGCCACGGCGATTCGCTCAGCGGCGGGGAGCAGGCGCCACCGCTGGCAGGAGGCGAGTTTCTCTCCAATTGGAATGGCCTGACCGTGGGCGACCTGTTCGAGCGCATCCGCACCAGCATGCCGCTGAACAATCCGCAGTCCTTGAACCGCGATACCAACGCGCTGATTCTCGCTTACATCCTGAGCGTCAATCGATTTCCCGCTGGACAAGTAGAACTGTCGAGCCGCACCGAAGTGCTGAGGCTGATCCGCATCGCAGCCAAGTAGGCGCGGACTACTTAACTCCGTACCCGGCGGGCAGCACCTTGTGAGGATCGACGCGGACCACCAGGTATACGATCTGATCCGTAGTGATCTCGGTGAACCAATGCGGCGTGTTGGGCGGGATAATCACCACGTCGCCGGGGCCGATCTTGCGGCTGACTCCGCCCTGTACCGGACCGCCGCCGGTCGAAGGTCCGTTGAGCACCTTCACTACCGGTGTATCGGGCGCAGTCTCCTTGGCGTCTGTGATCGTGCCTCCAGTGACGAAGGTTCCGGTGCCTTCGATCACGTGATAGACCTCAGTGATCTGGCTGTGCTCGATGCCGCCGCCGATATCGCGGCCCGCGGTCTTGGCGCGATGCACTACGCCGACGCCGACGTTGTACTCGTTGTTGATGTTGACCACGCGTATCGCCTGGTCACTCACCGGAGCCATCGCCGTCCGCTGCACTGTGGCTTCGACTTCAGCTTTCGAGACGTCGGTCGCGGTGCCGCGAGGCATGTGCTGCGCCGCGACCGGCAACGACAGCACCACTGCTAGCGTGAGAGTTCGCATGGGTTACTTCTTTCCGGGCCAGACTACTCCCTGATCCATCTTGGTGACCGCGGCGATGCCCTTGTAGTTGAATCGCTGCACGCGCTGGCCGCGATAGGTTTCCGTAGTGTACACGTTGCCTTTGGAATCCGTCGCGATGCTGTGAACCGCGTAGAACTGGCCGGGCTGGCGTCCGCCGTCCCCGAAGCTGGTCAGGATTTCCAGTGAATCGCGCAGCATCACATATACCTTTTCATTGGCCCCGTCGGCCAGGTAGATGTATTTCTGCTGTGGGTCCTTCGAGAAGGCGATGTCCCACACCGATCCGTCGCCCAGAGTGCGCTTGGCGATGAAGACTTCCTTGATGAAGCTCCCGTCCGGTTTGAAAACCTGGATGCGGTCGTTCACGCGGTCACATACATACAGCAGATTGTCATTTGAGAGTTCGGCGCAATGCACCGGGTTGCGGAACTGCTGCGCTACCGGCGCATCCGGGTTGTAATTGCCGAGGTTGGTATCGTCGGGCTTCTTGCCATAGGCGCCCCAGTGGCGTTTGTACTTGCCGCTGTCGGCGTCGAAGACAATGACGCGATGGTTGCCATAGCCGTCGGCTACGTAAAGTTCGTTGGTCTTGCGGTCGACGAACATCTTGGCAGGGCCTTTGAGATTGTCGATATCGTTACTGCCCTTGCTCTGGCCGGGTTTGCCGATCTGCATCAGGAACTTTCCGTCCTGTGTGAATTTCAGAATTTCGTTGTCCTTAAACAAAGCTGCCGGCGGAGCTTGGCCCTCGACCGGCGCCTCGCCTTTGGGCTGCGGACCGCGGCCGTTGCCGCCGATCCACACGTTGCCTTTGTAGTCGACTGTAATGCCGTGGTTCGACTCCGGCCAGTCGTAGCCCTGGCCGGGCCCGCCCCAGTGGCCGATGAGGTTGCCCTCCTGATCGAATTCCAGCACCGGCGGCGCGGGCAGGCAGCAGGTGGCGCCGGGAGGATTGGTCACGGCGTAGATCTCTTTGGCTTCGAGCGAGCCGGCGCGGTGGATGATCCACACGTGATCGCTGGCGTCAACCGACACTCCAATGGTGTTGCCCATCACCCAGTGGTTGGGTAGCGGCTTGGGCCACATGGGATCGACCTCAAAGCGCGGCGCTTGGACGGCGGAGGCTTCGGCCTTCCGGCCGAGGATGCTGGAGCCGATTCCGAGCGCGACAATAGTGGTGAGAAACGCGGTGCCGATGTAGAGGTTCCGTTTCATGTTGAGATACTATACACGATCCCGTTCGCGGATGTAAGCTACCAGACACGGTGTCCGCTTGCTGTCGCGCGCGTTTCTGTGTGGACACGGAACCGCGACCGCAGGGAGCGGCTAGTGCTTATGCCAAGTAATAGCCCCTGTTTGATGATGATCGTCCTGGCGGCGGCGCTGGCCGCTGGGGCTCACGACATTCCGAACGATGTCACGGTGCAGGCGTTCCTTAAGCCTGAGGGACAGCGCCTGCGCCTATTGGTGCGCGCACCCATGAAGGCCATGCGCGACGTCGAATTTCCGCAGAAGGGGCCCGGCTATCTCGATCTGGCGCGCACCGGGCCGTTCCTGGCGGATGCCGCGACGCTGTGGATCTGCCGATGCCGATTGCTCTTTACGAAGGCGACGTCGCGTTCTGCCGAAACCGCGGGTCGTGGCGACCATGATCTCACTCGAATCGGACCGGTCGTTTGCGCCTATGAAGACGCGCTGGCGCACGTCACCGGCGCTGGGCTCCCGCTGGATACCAACGTAGTGTGGAACCAAACCATGCTGGACGTGTTGTTCGAGTATCCAATTCAATCTGAGCGCTCGGAATTCGCGATTCATCCGGGCCTTGATCGCCTGGGCGTGCGTACGGTAACGGCGCTGCGGTTTCTGGTCCCGCAAGGTGGCGGGAACTATGTGGTTCGCGCGTTCGAGTTCGACAACGATCCCGGGATCGTCAAGCTGGACCCGCGCTGGTATCAGGCATCCCTGCGTTTCGTGCGCGAAGGCTTCCTGCACATTCTGGATGGCACCGACCACCTCTTGTTTCTCCTGTGCCTGGTAATTCCGTTCCGGCGCTTTCGCGGACTAATCCCAGTAGTGACCGCGTTCACTGTGGCCCATTCGATCACGCTGATCGCGTCGGCCTACAACCTAGGCCCCGACGCGCTATGGTTTCCACCGCTGATCGAGACGCTGATCGCGGCCTCCATCGTCTACATGGCGCTAGAGAACATCGTGACCACCAGTACCGTTCGCCAACGATGGATGATCGCCTTCGGCTTCGGACTGGTGCACGGCTTCGGCTTCTCCTTCGCGCTGAAACAGACGCTACAGTTCGCAGGCGACCACCTGCTCACGTCCCTGTTGTCGTTCAATATAGGCGTGGAACTGGGACAGTTGCTGGTTCTGGCGGTGCTGGTCCCGGCCCTCGAATTGCTGTTCCGCTATGTGGTGGCGGAGCGGATGGGCACCATTATTTTGTCGGCTTTGGTGGCGCATACGGCGTGGCACTGGATGACGGAACGCTTCGACCGGCTGCGCCAATTCCGCTTCGAGTGGCCCGAGATCAACGCCGCGTTCCTTGCGGGAGCATTGCGCTGGCTGATGCTGCTGGTCATCGTCGCGGCCTTGTGGTGGCTGGGGTCGGGCGTATTGCGGCGGTTTGTCACGGGGAGCCGGCCCGCCGGGGAAAACGAGTGACCGCTGCCGATTTTCGCCGGATTGCGTTGAGTCTCGAAGGCGCCGCAGGAAGGTTCACACATGGGAGTCGGCCGACTTCCGCGTGGGGGCCGGATATTCGCCACCCTCGCATCGCAAAAGCAGGGCTATGGCAATTTGATGTTGACGCCCGAAATCCAGGCGGATTTCGTTCAGGAGCAGCCCGAAGTTTTCCTGCCCATCGCCGGTGGTTGGGGACGCATGGGGATGACCCACATTCGCCTGGCCCAGGCCAGCGAGGATGTGCTGGCCGGTGCGCTGCGCGCGGCGTGGAAACTGCGCGTTGAGAAGAACGCACGGGGCCGGGCCAAAAGTAAAGGGAAGCGAATCTCTCCCCGTTAGTCCGTTACTGGCGCAGTCCGCCGAATTGCACTCCCATGCCGTCGGGGTCGAGAATGTGCAGACTGGTTTTGATGTCGCCTTGCACCACCTTCAGACCTCGCCGCTGGATCTCGGCTTCGACCGCTTCCTTCTCCTGATCCCAGTTGGCGATGGTGTAGGCGATGTGATCGACCTTGGGCGCGGGCTGGCGGTTGCGGACCACCAGAATGTTGTTGCCGAACGAAAGGCGGCACTGCTTGCCGTCGTCTTCGGAAACTTTCATGCCGAACAGGCCGGCGTAAAAGTCACGAGTGCGGGCGTAATCCGCGACCTGATAGGACACATGGTTGATATTGGTGACGTTGAGCACCTTGCCTTCGGCTGCGGCGGCGGGGAGCAGCGGTTGCGGCGGCGCCGGCGGTCGCGGCCAGGGTCAGGCTCTGGATGAGCTGACGGCGGTTGAGCTTTCCTTGTTCGAACTGCTGAAGCAGGGTTGCGATGATGCGTTCCATGGTGTGCCTCCTCGGGGAAGTGGCCCCGGTTCGGCCTATCAGTATATACCTGGGAGCGCTGCTCGGATATGTTATACATGATGGGCACAATGAGGCCTTCTGCGATGTTGGTCGCGGCGCTGGCTGTGCCGCTCTCGGCGCAATGGAACTACCCCACCGCTGGCATCCCCCGAACGGCGGATGGCAAGCCGAATCTTTCCGCTCCCGCGCCGCGGACCGCCGATGGCAAGCCTGACTTTTCCGGCACCTGGGATGTGGAGCATAACAAGCCTTGTCCGCCGGAAGGCTGCGTCGACTTTTACGTTCCGCAGGAGTTCGGCAACATCGGCTGGGGACTTAAGGAGCGCCTGCCCTACCGGCCGTGGGCGCTGGAGCTGGCGAGGACGCGAGCGGCGGCGCTGCGCTTGGAAGATCCGCTTTCGCATTGTCTGCCAATCGGGGTGATCGAGCTGCACACCATTCCGCTGTTCCGAAAGATCGTCCAGATTCCAGGACTGCTGCTGATTTTGAGCGAGTACAACGTGAGCTACCGCCAGATCTTCACGGACGGCCGGCCGTTGCCCGCCGATCCGCAGCCTTCGTGGAATGGATATTCGACAGCGAAGTGGGAGGGCGACACGCTGGTGGTGAAGACCACCGGATTCCGCGACGGGATCTGGCTCGACACCGGCGGCGATCCGATCACCGACGCCGCCACCATTACGGAGCGCATCCGCCGGCCCAACTACGGACGCTTGGAAGTCGAACTCACGGTGGAGGATTTGAAAGCCTACACCAAGCCGTGGACTATTAAGCTGAATCAGATCCTGCAACTTGATACGGATCTGATCGATTATGTTTGTCTTGAAAATGAAAAGGACTTGCCGCATCTGGTTGGGAAATAAATGACGCATCTTGTCTCAGGCGTTCTACTGGCTGCCGCCCTCTCGCTAAGCGCGGCGACTTATGATTTAAAGCTCACTCCAGGGAACGTCCATTGGGGTTATTACGACGCACGCATCAAGCCTGTGCTGAAGATCGCTTCCGGCGACACGGTGCGCGTCGATACCATGGTGGCGGGTGGACTCGACCGACTGATACTGGCCGGTGTGCCTGACAGCGAGATCCCTGACTCCTTAAAGCTGGTCGAAAAATCCGTGACCGATCGCGGTCCAGGGGCGCACCCCTTGACCGGTCCCATTTATGTGGAGGGGGCGGAACCGGGGGACGTCATTGAGATGAAGATGCTAGGGTTCGAGTATCTTCACCCTTACGGAGTGACTGGATTCAGGCCGGGCACCGGCACGCTTCCCGATGAGTTCCCTTACGCCCGGTTCAAAAAAGTCCCGATTGACGCAAAGGCGGGAACGGCGGAGTTCGGCAACGGCATCACACTGAAGCTGGCGCCATTTTGGGGATCGATCGGCGTGGCACCTCCGATTCTGATGCGGAGACTTTCAAGCGGGCCGCCGGGAGCGCACGCGGGCAACCTGGATAACAAGGAATTGGTGGCAGGGTCGTCGTTGTTTTTGCCGGTGCACGTGCCGGGGGCGTTGATCTCGTTTGGCGACGGCCATGCATTGCAGGGGGACGGCGAGGTCACCATCACTGCTCTCGAAACGTCACTGCGCGGCGCAGTGCAGATCTTTGTACGCAAAGGCAAGTCGATCCGTTGGCCGCGGGCGGAGACGCCGACGCATTTCATCAGCATGGGTCTGCATCCGGACTTGAATGAGGCGGCTAAGATGGCAACCCGCGAGATGATCGATTTCCTGATGGAGAAGCGGGGGCTGTCGCGGGATGACGCTTATATTTTGTGCTCGCTGGCGGTGGACCTCCACGTGACGCAGAACGTGGACGACACCAAGGGGGTTCACGCGATGCTGCCCAAATCGATTCTGCATTAGTAGGGCGGACGTCCACGTCCGCGCCGGACCCCCGGTCCGGCTTGCTGATTGCAGTCCAACAACGCCGGCGTGGACGTCGGCCGCGGGCGGAGGCCCTCCCCATTCGGGTTGACTTCGAAATGGCCCGAATGTACGATCAAATTCGCTGCACACGGGCGTGCCGGGAGGATTTCGTTGCTGCAACTATTTAAGGGTTGGATCATTACTGCGGTGGTGCTGGCGTTGCCGGCGGCGGGACAGGGTACTGCGACAAGGGGGCCACGGACTGCGGACGGTAAACCGAATCTGAACGGGATTTGGCAGGTTCTGACCACCGCCAACTGGGATCTGCAGGGGCATGCGGCGGCGGCGGGTCCCATGATTCCGCTGGGCGCGATCGGCGCGATGCCTCCCGGGCAAGGCGTGGTCGAGGGCGAGGAGATTCCCTACAAGCCGGAAGCTCTGGCGACCAAGAAAGCGAATTTCGCTGACCGATTGAAGCTGGACCCGGAAGTGAAGTGCTATCTGCCAGGCGTCCCGCGAGCCACCTACATGCCGTTTCCGTTCCAAATTGTGCAGACGCCGAAATTCATTCTGATCAGCTACGAGTATGCGAACGCGGCGCGCACAATATATATGGAAGACCCGGGGCCGGCGCCGATCGATAGCTGGATGGGGCAATCGGTGGGGCATTGGGAAGGCGACACGCTGGTGGTGGATGTGACCGGGTTGAACGATCAAACTTGGTTTGATCGCGCGGGCGATTTTCATTCTGACGCTCTACACGTGATCGAACGCTACACGCTGCGTGGCGCCGACACGCTGATGTACGAGGCCACCATCGAGGACAAAAACGTCTTCACCAAGCCCTGGAAGATCAGCATGCCGATTTACCGGCGCTTGGAAAAGAACGTCCAGTTGATGGAATTCAAGTGCGTCGAGTTCGTGGAAGAATTGATGTACGGGCAATATCGCAAGAAGCAGTAGGTGGCTCGCATGAATCTGCTATTGGTTTGCGTGTTGATCGCTCTGCCCTTGGTGGGGCAGTCGGTGTGGACTCCACCGCGCACGGTGGACGGCCAGCCCGATTTGCAGGGCGTCTGGACCAACGCCACCATCACGCCGCTGGAACGGCCCGCCGACCTCGCCGGGAAGACGTTCTTCACAAAAGCCGAAGCCGCGGCGTACGAACAAAAAGTGGTGGCGGACGCCAATGTGGACCGGCGGCGCAGCGATATTTCGACCGATGTGGCCTTGGCTTATAACGAAGCCTGGTGGGATCGCGGGACCAAAGTCGTCAAGACGCTGCGGACTTCGCTGATCGTCGACCCGGCGGACGGGAAGTTGCCGGCGCTGACGGCGGATGGCGAGCGGCGCGCGGCTGCGCTGGCCGAGCAGGCAAGACTCCATCCCGCGGACGGTCCGGAGAGCCGTCGGCTCACCGAGCGCTGCATCCTGTGGCCCACGGCAGGCCCTCCGATGCTGCCGAGCGCGTATAACAACAACTATCAGATCTTCCAATCGCCGGGATATGTGGCGATAGTAATCGAGATGATTCATGATGTGCGGATCATACCTCTTGATAATCGTCCGCATCTGCCATCGAGCGTCCGGCAGTGGTTGGGCGATGCGCGGGGGCATTGGGAAGGCAACACGCTGGTGGTGGAGACTACTAATTTCACCGACAAGACGCGGTTTCGCAATACCAGCGACAAGATGCGGCTGACGGAGCGTTTCACGCGCACCGATCCGGATACCATACTGTATGAGTTCACGGTGGACGATCCGGCGACCTATACAAAACCGTGGAAGGCGCAGGTGACCATGTCGAAGTCGCCGAGCCGGGTCTATGAATACGCGTGCCACGAGGGGAACTATGGAATGGTGGGAATCCTGGCGGGCGCGCGCGCGGAAGAGAAGGGTAGCAATAAATAGAAGGAGCCTTTTATGCGATCGAAAATTGTGGGATTAGCAATAGGGTTGGCGCTGGCGTTGCCGGGTTTCGCGCATCATGCGTTCACGGCGGAGTTCGACGGCAACAAGCCCGTGAAGCTGCGCGGCACGGTAACCAAGATGGAGTGGATCAATCCGCACGCCTGGATTCACATCGACGTGAAGGATGCCGACGGCAAGGTCACTAGCTGGATGGTGGAATGCGGCAGTCCTAACACGCTACTGCGGCGCGGCGTCACCAAGGCTTCGGTCACCGCCGGGATGGAAGTGCTAGTCGACGGCTATCAGTCGAAGGATGGCTCGAACAAGGCTAATGGCCGGGACGTGACCTTCGCCGACGGCAAGAAGCTGTTTCTGGGATCGTCTAACACCGGCGCGCCTGGCGACACACCTGAGAAATAGGAGAATTCATGCGCACGAAAACCCTGTTGCTGATCGGAGCCGTCGGCTTAGCGGCCGGGTTCCTGTCGCCGTTGCGGAGTGAGACTCCCAATGCGGCGGCGCTGACCGGAGTGGTGAGTTCCACTGAAGAAGGCCCCATGGAAGGCGTGATGGTAAGCGCCAAGAAGAACGGCGGGACCGTCACCATCACCGTGGCCAGCGATCAGAACGGGCGTTATAGTTTTCCGCGGAACCGTTTAGAGGCCGGGCAATACTCGCTGCGTATCCGCGCGGTGGGTTATGAGCTGGACGATCCTGGCGCGGTAGAAGTTTCTCCGGCTGCTGCTACGGCGGTCGATCTCAAACTGCACAAGGCGCAGAATCTGGCGGCGCAGATTACCAATGCGGAATGGATTCAGAGCATCCCGACGCCGGATCAGCAAAAGATTTTCCTGCTGAATTGTGTGCAGTGCCACACGCTTGAGCGCATCCTGCGCTCCAAGCACGATGCGGCGGATTTCATGAAGGTGATGGAGCGCATGGGGAATTACGCGAACCAATCCTTCCCCTACCATCCGCAGAAACGCATGGCGATGCGTATGCTCGAAGAACGCGGCGATCAGCTGCAGAAAACCCGCCAGCGCCAGGCCGACTTCCTGGCCGCGTACAACTCTGAGCAACGGTGCCACCTGGCCGTACGATTTCAAGACTCTTCCGCGTCCCAAAGGTAGCGGGACTAAAGTGATCATCACGGAATACGATCTTCCGCGGCGCACCATCGAGCCGCATGACGTGATTCTGGATCGCGATGGCAACGTGTGGTATTCAAGTTTCGGCGAACAGGCTGTCGGCAAGATGGATCCCAAGACCGGCAAGATCACTGAGTACTCGATTCCGATTCAAAAACCAGGCTGGCCGACGGGCGAGCTCGGTCTCGAGACCGATCACGACGGAAACTTGTGGTTCGGCATGACCTTTCAAGCCGCTGTCGCGAAGTTCGACCGCGCAACCGAGAAATTTCAGATCTTCCTGCCGCCGGCAGAATACAACAAGGACATGACGCAGATCAATATGGCGGCTCCGCAGAGCAGCCATGTAGATGGAAAGTTTTGGTCCCAGAACAATGGCTTCGCGGTGATTCACCGTTACGATCTGGCAACCGGGAAAACGGAGACGTTCGCGCCGTTTAAGGATTCCAAGGAAGGTGAGAACCATAACATCTACGATGTGATTCCGGATGCCCAGAACAACGCCTACTTCACCGATTTCGCGCAGGAACACATCGGGCGTGTGGACGCGAAGACTGGCGCCATTTCACTGTGGCCGACTCCTACCAAGAACTCCGCGCCCCGACGCGGGCAGATGGACGCCCAGGGCCGCATCTGGTTCGGTGAGTATCGTGGGAACCGCATCGGCATGTTCGACACCAAGACCGAAAAATTTCAGGAGTGGCAGGCGCCGACGCCGTGGAGCGCTCCTTACGACGGCACCATGGACAAAACCGGACATGTATGGACCGGCTCGATGACTACCGACCGGGTGATCCGCCTCGACCCCAAGACCGGCAAGATGGATGAGTATCTGTTGCCCCGCTCGACGAATATCCGCCGTGTCTTTGTGGACGATCGCGGACCCACCCCTGCTTTGTGGGTCGGCAACAATCACGGCGCGTCGATTGTGAAAGTGGAGCCGCTCGATTAGCATGCGAACCGCGCTTGCAATTGTATTGGCGGGCGCTATCGGATGGGCGGCCCAACTGCCCAAGTTTGAGCCCGATCCCTCTTGGCCCAAGCCGCTGCCGAATAACTGGATGCTGGGGCAGGTGTCCGGCACGTCCGTCGATGCGCACGATCACGTGTGGGTGATTCATCGGCCGCGAACTCTGGACGAGCACGACAAATATCTCGAATCCGGCAAAGGCGACTGCTGTATACCCGCGCCGGCGGTGATCGAATTCGATCAGGCGGGCAACGTGGTGCAGGCCTGGGGTGGGCCCAACAAAGACGAGAAGGCTTACGAGTGGCCCGACAACGAGCACGGAATTTTCGTCGACTCCAAAGACAACGTGTGGATAACCGGCAACGGTGACAAAGACGCACAGATTCTGAAGTTCTCGAAAACCGGGAAATTTCTGCTACAGATCGGGCGTCACGGCAAAAGCGGCGGCAGCAACGACACGCAGAATCTGGGTCGTCCCGCCGGCATTGCCGTTTATCCCAAGACCAACGAAATCTTCGTCGCGGATGGCTACGGCAACCGCCGGGTGGTGGTCTACGACGCTTTGACTGGCGAATACAAACGCCACTGGGGCGCGTACGGGAACAAGCCTGACGATGGCGCGCCGCGCACGCGGGTCTACGAGGGGCAGGGATCCCCGCAATTCAATCTAGTGCACGGGATTCGCATTTCTAACGATGGTCTGGTGTATGTCGGCGACCGTGTGAATAATCGCATTCAAGTGTTCCGTCTGGATGGCACCTTTGTCAAGGAAATGTATATCGAGCGTAAGACATCAGGTGCCGAAGGCACGGCGTTCGATGTAGCGTTCTCGCCCGACCCACAGCAGAAGTTCTTCTATGTACCCGACGGCAGCAACAAAAAAGTGGACATTGTGAATCGCGAGACCCTGGAAATTGTGGGGTTTTTCGGAGGGCACGGCGGCCACGGCCCGGCTGATTTCTATCACATCCACAGCGCGGCTACCGATTCTAAGGGCAACGTTTATCTGGGCGAGGTCAACAACGGGCGGCGTGTGCTGCGTTGGAACTATAAGGGCATGGCCGCGCAGTAAACGCGTTATTCCGCGATCCACAGATTTTCCGCGAACAGCCACTCACGATCGATCCATTGCGCTTCGCAGCGGAAACCGCTGGCTTGAGCCATGCGTAGGACTTCGGCGGGCGAATACTTGTGGCTACTTTCGGTCCAGATGGTCTCGCCTTCTTGAAAGGTCACCCACAGATCCGCTTTTTCAATGGCGATGCGTTGTCTACGGTTGGACCGCAGGTGCATCTCGACACGGCGAGCGTCGGGGTTGAAGCGGGCTTCGTGAGCGAACTGGGACAGGTCAAAGTGGCCGTCCAGTTCGCGATTGATGCGCCCCAGCAGATTCAGATTGAACGCTGCGGTGACCCCGATGGGATCGTCGTAAGCATCCAGCAAAACCGGCACCGGTTTTTCGAGATCCGTGCCCAGCAGTAGCGAATCGCCCGGTTGCAGCAGGCTACGCACTTCGTGCAGGAAACTCGCGGCTGCAGGCGGATCGAAATTCCCGATGGTGCTGCCCAGGAATAGTACCAGCAGCGGTTTTCCTTGCCGTCGCTGGGCCGCCACTTCCGCCAGCCCATCAAGGTAATCGCGCTCTAGTCCCAGAATGCTGATGGCCTGGATGTCGCCCACTTCGCGCTTGCACATCGCCAGAGCGGCGGGCGAAATCTCAATCGGGTAGTACGAAGTGGGATTGCGATGACACAGCGCTTCGAGAAGACCGCGCGTTTTTTGGCCACTGCCGCTGCCTAACTCGGCGACGGTCAAGGGCGTGTGCAGGCGCTCCACGATTTCAGTGGCGTGTTCCCGCAGGATGCGTTCTTCGGCGCGGGTCAGGCCGTATTCCGGCAGAGCCGTGATCACATCGAACAGGCGTGAGCCCACCGTGTCATACAGATATTTTGAAGGCAGTTCTTTTTGGCCCGTGCGGTTGAGCCCGGCCTGCACGTCTGCGGCGAAGCTTTGTTCGAAGATAGTGAGTTCCTGGGATACGATCATGGGGGAGTTCCTCTCTAACTCACGCAGCGAAAGCCTGCGTACACGTACGGATAATGCGGCTGAAACCAATTGCGGAAAGACGGGCGCAGCATGCAGGCGGCAGTGCGCGGCGAGCCGCCCTTCATTACGTAGTGCCGGCCGTCGAAGAAATTCGCGGAATAGCCCGGGTAAAACGGAAAAGGTTTGAAGCCGGCAAACGGCGCAAAGACGGTCGATGTCCACTCCCAGCCGTTGCCGATCATTTCGACCGCCCCGAACGCGCTGCAGGATTCAGGGTGGGCGTTCACCGGCGTAGGATCCCAGTATCGAAAATCAGCGTTGCCTAGCAGCGGGGTTTCGAGCGCTGCGCGCTGCCATTGCGGCTCAGTGGGCAGTCTCTTGCCAGCCCAGCGCGCATACGCAGTGGCCTCGGCGTGACTCACATAGACGGGCCGGTCGAGGGGCAACGCCCCCTCTTCGAACATTCCGCGATACAGCCACCCATCCGCGCCGCGGCGCCAGAACGCGGGATGCGTGATGTTCTGCGCGGCTCTCCATTGCCAGTCCGCTTCGTTCCAGAAGTCGTGATTTCCATAGCCGCCGGCTTCGATGAATTCCAGATACTGTCCGTTCGAGACCTTGTATTTGTCGATGGCGAACGCGGGGACTTCCACGGTGTGAGCTTCGAACTCGTTGTCCCAACCGAAATCGGTGCTGTGAGAGGAGAGGCCTAGCGTTACGGGGCCGGCGGGGATTTGGATCATCGCGGGGTGTAACGGGGCGGCCGCTTCCTGCGGTCGCGGTTCTGTGCACACCTTTTGATCTAACGGGAGGCGGTGCAGCATGTACGCCAACGTTTCGCAGTGCATCAGGCGATGTTCGATAGCTACGTTGAGAAGCTGCGCATCGGTCACGGCGCGCGTGTCGATTTGTTCTCGAAGCCTCTGCTTGTAGCGCTGAATTTCTGCGAGCGAGGGCCAGTCCTCGGGGCGATCGGAAGGAAGCGCAGTTCCCACGGGATCGATGCCGAAGGCGAAAAGGCGGTCGAATTCGGGATGGAACGACGGCATGCCGCCTACCGTCTCGCGCAGAAGATTTCCTTCGAAGGCTTCCAGATGCCCGAGATAGAACACGATGCGGTGCCGGTCGGGGATGGGGCGTTCGTAAAGAGCATCGCGGCGCACAATGCCGAACAGGCGGTCGGATTCAGCGCGTGCTCCCGCAAAACGTTTCAGGAGTGCACCGGGGGATGAAACGGGGTTGTGTGTGGCCAGCACGACGTACCTCCCGCATAACTGCACGTCTTTTGCCAAGGTAGCACACGGTTTGGGGCGTAACGTGGAATAATGCGGTTTCATGCCACTGGTGGAGTTTCGCGATGTCTCCTATGAGGTCGGCGGCCGGCGAATTCTCTCGGACGTAAACTTTACTGTCGAGGCAGGTGAAACATTGGTGCTGCTGGGGCGCAGCGGGTCGGGCAAAACTACCGCGCTCAAGATGACCAACGGCATGCTGTTTCCCACCCGCGGGGAAGTGCGCGTGGAGGGCAAGTCCACTCGCGAATGGGATCCCATTCGTTTGAAACGGCGCATCGGGTATGTGATCCAGGAAGTGGGCTTATTCCCGCATTTCACTGTGGAGCGCAATGTCGGACTCGTTCCCACGCTCGAAGGATGGCCGGCCGCGGACGTCGAGCAGCGCGTGGAACGCTTGCTTGGCGAGATGGGATTGCCGCCGCAGGAATATCGCACGCGCTACCCGCGCCAGCTTTCTGGAGGGCAACGGCAGCGGGTGGGCGTGGCGCGCGCTTTGGCGGCGGACCCTCCGCTGTTGCTTTTCGACGAGCCGTTCGGGGCGCTCGATCCGGTGACGCGTGTCGAACTACAGCGGCAGTTTTTGGACTTGCGCCGCAATCTGCGGAAGACCTCGATTTTCGTGACGCACGATGTGCGCGAGGCGCTGCGCCTGGGAACGCGCATCGGCTTGCTGACGCGCGGCCGGTTGGAAGTGGCGGCCGATCCGCAGGAGTTTCGCAACGCGCGGACGGAAGAAGCGCTGGCCTTTTTGGGAAGCCTGGACTGATATGCGCCCCGATTTAGTAAACGACCTGCTCCAACTCACGAGTGAACACCTGGTTCTGGTATTGAGCGCGATGGCAGCGGCGATGTTGATCGGCGTACCGCTGGGCATCCTGCTGACGCGGCGCGCGGGCTTGCAGCGCTGGCTGTTAGGCTTCGCCAGCGTCATGCAGACTATCCCCAGTCTGGCGCTGTTCGGCTTTCTGATTCCCATCCCGTTCATCGGCGGCATCGGCAAACGCACCGTGATTATCGCGTTGGTGATGTATGCGTTGCTGCCGATCTTGCGCAATACGTTCGTGGGAATCGCCAGCGTCGATGCGGCGGTGTGCGAATCGGCTGTGGCCATGGGGATGACTAGCGGACAGATGCTGCGCCAAGTGCAACTGCCGCTCGCGGCGCCGACGATTCTGGCGGGCATCCGCGTGGCGGCGGTCACCACCATCGGTACGGCCACCATCGCGGCGGCGATTGGCGGAGGCGGCCTGGGAGTGTTCATCTTCCGCGGAGTCGCATCGGTAGATACCGCGCAAATTCTAGCCGGAGCAGTGCCGGCCGCGCTCATGGCGCTGGCGGCGGACGGGGGATTGGGATGGGTAGAACGAAAATTATCGCGTGCGTGATCGCAGCGTTCGCGCTGGCTGGGTGCTCCGGTTCCCAGGCGGGCCGCGCCTTGCGAGTGGGGTCGAAGAACTTCACCGAGCAGGTGGTGCTCGGCGAAATCATCGCCCAACATCTGGAGCACCGCCTGCATCAAAAAGTGGAGCGCCGGCTCAATCTGGGTGGCACGCTCCTAGCTCACCAGGCGCTGCTGGCAGGGGAGATCGATCTGTACCCGGAGTACTCCGGCACAGCGCTGGTTGCGGTTTTGAAGGAGCCCATCCAGACTGATCCGGCAGCAGTGCTGAAGCTGGTGCGAGCCGAATATGCGAGCCGCTTTCATGTGGCCTGGCTCGACTCTCTGGGCATCAACAACGGATTCGCCATGGTAGTGCGCGCCGATGACAAGAATTTGGGAACGCTAAGCGCCGCCGCCCGCCAACGGAAGCCGTGGGCGCTGGGGGTCGGCTACGAATTTGAACAGCGAGTAGACGGCCTGAAAGCGCTGCAGCAGATTTATGCGCTGCGCTCAAGCGCGATCAAGACCATGGACCTGGGGCTGCTCTACCGCGCGCTCGAAGACGGACAAGTGACCATGATCGCCGCCAACGCGACCGACGGCCTGCTCTCGAAACTCGACGTCAAGGTGCTCGACGACGACAAGCACGCCTTCCCCCCCTACGAGTTGTGCATCGCCGCCCGAGAAGACAGGCTGGCCGCCGTTCCCGGCCTGCGCGCCGCGCTTGCCGAGCTAACCGGCAAATTCACCGATCGCAAAATGCAGGATCTGAACTATCAAGTAGACGGCAGACACCGCCCAGTGGCCGAAGTGGCTGCGGAATTCTTGCAGAATACCTCCGGACTGCAATAAAAAAAGGCCCCCCTCGCGGGAGGCCTTAAGGACTGCTTCTGGAGGATAAGTTTTACGCCAAGTTAGGGATTTTGATGATCTTTTTCTGGATCGCGTACTGCACCAGTTGAGCCTTGTTGTGGATGTCGAGCTTGCGCATCAAGTTGAACTTGTGGGCTTCGACAGTCTTCACGCTCAGGTTCAGGTCGCAGGCGATTTCTTTCACGGAATTACCTTCGGCGAGCATTTTCAGGACTTCACGTTCGCGCGTGGTCAGAGTGGCGAATCGCGGCAGGCGGTTGGCGGATTTGATGCGGCTGCGGAAATCGTCCACCAACTGCGACAGCATCCGCGGGCTCAGATAGCTTCCGCCGCGGCAGATGTCGCGCACCGCCGCCACCAGTTGCTGACTGGGGCTGTCTTTCAAAACGTAACCGCTGGCGCCCACTTCCATGCCTTCGACCAGATAATCTTCGTCGTCGTACATAGTGAGGAACAGAACCTTAGTTTCCGGCCGGTTCTTCTTGATCTGGCGCGTGGCTTCAAAACTACTGAGCCCGGGCATGCCGATGTCCATGAGCACCACGTCGGGGCGCACTTCGTTGGCCTTTTCGACGGCATCGCCGCCATTAGGAGCCTCGCCGACCACTTCCATATCCGCTTCCGCGGAAATTAGGGTCCGGATCCCTTGACGGAACAAGGTGTGGTCGTCCGCCAGCATGATTCGAATCTTCGCCATGTTTATCCCGTCTCCGTTATCTTCCCTACCGCGTCGTTAAGCGAACGCCCTACTTAGCTATCGGCAGTTCGATGGAAATCTTTGTACCTCGTTTTGGTCCTTCCACGCGGCTCTCGGCCTGGAACTTGCCGCCCAACAGGGCTACCCGTTCCCGCATTCCCGACATCCCGAAGGATTCGCGCTTCTGAAAAGCTTCTTCCACGTTGAAACCGACGCCGTTATCCTCCACTACCAGCTTCAGGAAGCCATCGGCGGAAACCAGCGAAATGTTTACAAGCCGCGCGTTCGCGTGTTTGCCGATATTGTTAAAGCATTCCTGTACAAGACGATAAGTAATGACCTCGGTTTGTTGCGGCAGCGCGCCCATCTTGGCCAACTGCAGTTTCACGCGGCACGGATGCAAACGCTGGAAGCGGTTGATCAACTGGCGCAAGGCTGCTCCCAACCCGAGCTGCTCGAGCACGGCGGGACTCAACGCCGAGATCAGACGCCGCATCTCGAGAATCGTCCGCTCGGTTAGATCGCGCGCCTCGCCCAGCTTCGAGCGCAGCTCCGATTCGCTCTCCGGCAGCGCCTGTTCAATCAACTCCATCTGCAGGCGGATGCACAGCAAGCTCTGCCCGGCTTCGTCGTGCAGCTCGCGGCTGATGCGGCGGCGCTCCATTTCCTCGACGTGCAGCATGTGCTCGGCCAGGCGGCGGACTTGCTCCTCGCGCTGCGCCAGATCTTCCATCAGGCGGGCTTTCTCGGCGGCCATCAGGCAGCGCTCGGCGGCCGCCGCCAGCAGTTCCTGTTCCCGGGGCAGCCATTCATAGGAGTTCGAGAATCCGAACTGCATGACGCCGGCGGTGCGCCCGTCGGCGGCCAAGGGGATCGACCAGCAGGAGGCGTAGCGGTTGTGCCATTGCTCGTCCAGCAAGTAGTCGGAGTGACTATTGCCGTCCATGTAGCGCAGCTTCGAAAGCTTGCGGACCAGACCCGGCCGGTTGGGGATGGACAGCGCGCTCGCATGCGGGGCGCCTGCTTGCAGCACCCATTCCGAGCCATCCTCGTTCAACATGTACAAGCGTCCGGCGTCGGCCTTGCAGACATGCACCAGCGATTCCAGGAACTGGCGCAGCAATTCTTCCAGATTCCGCGATTCGAGCTCGACGCGGAACAGCTCGTAAAAGGCCTGTGTTTCCGCCTCACGAACCTGGTAATAGGCGTTGTTCAGCGTCAGGATGACGCAGAAGTGCAACTGCTCGCGGACCCATTGAAAGTTAGCGTGCTCGTCCGGCAGCAACGATACCAGCAGCGGTGACAGCAACTGGTCGTATTCCTGCAGCGCTTCCAGAATCGCACTCGGTGGCAGATTCAGCTTAGCCAGGCGGCGGCCGTTGTATTCCACCTGTTCGATGAAATGCAGCGGGGCTTTGCCCTGCGACAGAATGCGCGAAGCTGCTCCCGGGGTGATCTGCGCCAGGGCCATTCTCTGCTTGGGCTCAAACGCCAGGGTACGCAGACGGCTCAGGAACTTGCGGTCGATCTGATCGGCGTGCGGCTCGAGCAGAACCGCCAGGCGGTGCAGATGCACGCGTAGCTGATCGCTCAGTACATCGGCGGCGTCGGCTAGCTCGGGGGATAGCTGTGCGGTTTGGTGCACTCTTAGGGAATGATCGGCATTCTAAGGCCTTCTCTTTAGCGCTAACCTCCCGCAGATCAATATGGTTGGCCGATAATGGGAGAACCATGAGATGGGCTTGGGCCGTGGGCCTGATCGCCAGCGCCGCCGCCGCTCAAGTCACGCCTTACACGCTGAAGGTGGAGACGGGGCCGGGCTTGATTGCCGTCACGTTCACCCTCCAGGGTAACCAGGCGCGGGTTTATTTGCCGGACGACGTTGCCCCTGGCGAGAAGTTTTCCGGGGCTCTGGAAGGCCAGCCCAACTACGTAGTGGAGTTCGCCGGCCAGCAGGCCCTGGTGCGCACAGGCGCCTTCCATTGGGATATGCCTGCTCAGCAACCCGGCGAGTTCCTGCCGCTCATCCTGCGCGATCTGCGCGGCCGCGAACTGGCCCGCGCTTCCGTACCCATCGCGGCCGGGCAGCGGGTGTCTGCGGCATTCCGCTTTCCCAAAGTTGTACAGGCCGGCAGCCCCGCTCCCGTGCTGGGACCGTTCGATGGCGATTCCCGCGGGACTCATTTCGAGATCGCCGGTGAACCGGCGCAGGTGCTGGCCGAATCCCTCCGCAAAATCGTAATCCGCGCCCCCGAAAAGCCGCTGGGGACCACCACCTATGCTCTGCGCAAGGGCACTGTCGAAAAGCAAGGCAGCTTGCGCAGCGTCACCATAGAAACCAAACAGGTGGATGACTCCAACATCGCCGTCGCCGTCCGCGGCTTGGACGGTCTCCAGGACCAGGTTGCTCTCAAATTAGACCGGGATTACATTTTCATCCGCCCCACCGACGTGAAGGCCGACGGGGCCTACGAAACACGCTTCCCCTTGCTAGGCATCGAATCCGACGTCGCAGGAATGGAGGCGCGCCTGGTCTTCCCGCAGACTCCCTATGATGAAGTGGGATTGATCCTGCGCACCCCGCCCCGCGCGAAGCACGCCCAAGAGCTACGGTCCCTGAGTTTTGATCCCTTTCCAGTCCTGGTTGAATTCCTCACCGACTATGATCTGGGCAGCGATGCCGCCTACGCCATGCTGGCAGCGGACGCGGAGCGGGCGCTGTCCCTGCTGTTCGCTTCCATGCCCAAAACCGGCGCTAATATCCAACGAATCGGCTTCATGTGGTTCGTGGGCCACGCGGGTTCGGGCCAACTCACCGCGAAAGCGCTCAGTGAAGCCCATGCCGCTGCGCTACGCGTGCTGGCGCTTCCATCATCCGGCTCGGAAGCCGTGGAGTTGGCGCTGCACACAGTCGGCCTGAGCGGTGGCGCCGAAGACTTGCCCCTGCTCGAACACCACTATCAATATCGCAACGGCTGGTCCGGACGCTGGCGGATTCAAGACGCGAGCGAGGCCGCCATGGTGCGCCTCGGTTCGCGAGAGCACCTGGAAAAGATTCGCACCGAACTAACCGCCCCCCTGCCGCCGCAGCCGACTCCCGAGCAAGCCGTGCTAGCGGGACAGCTTCTGCAGAAAGCCGGTTTCACCGGGCAGCCCGGCTTAGTACCTGCAATCTGCCCCCATCTGGACGACCCGGCCGTAGTGGATATCGACGTCACCTGGGACCCCAAGCTGAGCGCCATGGTGGCCCTCAACGCCATTGCCAATCATGCCACTCCACTGGCGGAGTTGCCCCGAAAGTCGCTCGACGAGTGGAAAGCCTACTGCGCGAATGTGCGCTGACTATTTCTTGGCGTCGCTTCCGCCGGCGAGTAGCGCTTCCACTTGCGGCATATAGCCGCCGCGCTCGATATCCATCTGGTTCCAATCCCTGACAATGGTCCCTTGCGGATTGATCACGAACAGGTGCGGCGCGTCGAACTGCGGATGCTGCGGAGTGGCCTTGAAATACCACATCGCCGTCTGGCCGGAATCGAACAAGATCGGAACTGTGGTGTGGGTATCGCTGATATATTTCGACACCGTCATCGTGTTATCCGGCGGCAACACAATCTGCAGGATCCCCACCTTCGCCCCCATGCGCGCCTTCAGGCCGTCCAACTCCTTGCTCAGCGTTTTCGAGGCCGGCCGGTCGGTTTTCATGTAATCGATCACCAGCCAGTGCCCGCGATAGTCCAGGATGTCGTACGATTTCAGACTGGTATCGGGCAGCGCGAAACTCGGAGCGCGCCTTCCGGAGAGGCCCTGTCCTGCGCTGAGCGCGGCCGCAGCCATCGCTAGAATTGCTAATTTTTGCATTTTCATAATCAAGTCAATTTTATACGGAGGCGTGCGATGCTTTCGCGGCCAGTGCCGCCAACGACTGTTTATAGGGCTCGCGGGCAATGCCGTGTTCGCAGATGATGGCGGTCACATAGCGCGCTGGAGTCACGTCGAACGCAGGATTTTCGACGCCGATATTTTCGGGCGCGACAGCGACGCCGAACACATGCGTGACCTCGTTTGCCGGGCGCTGCTCGATCGGTATCTGGTCGCCGCTCTCAAGCGTCAAATCGAAAGTGGACACTGGCGCCGCCACGTAAAACGGCACGCCATTTTCTTTGGCGAGCACCGCCACTGAATAGGTTCCAATCTTGTTAGCCACGTCGCCGTTTGAAGCGATGCGATCCGCGCCCACCACCACGCAGCCGATACGGCCGGAGCGCAGGAAGTGCCCCGCCATGTTGTCGGTGATGATGGTGGTGGGGATGTGATCCTGCTGCAACTCCCAAGCCGTCAGACGCGCGCCTTGCAGGAACGGCCGCGTTTCGTCGGCAAACACATCGATCTTTTTCCCGGCCTCAACCGCCGCACGGATGACGCCGAGCGCGGTGCCGTACCCTGCCGTGGCCAGCGCGCCGGCGTTGCAGTGGGTGAGCACGGTTTTGCCGTCCGGCACCAGCGCCGCGCCGTGCCGTCCGATGGCCATGCAGAGAGCGATGTCTTCCTGGCGCACCTGCTGCGCTTCCTCGATCATGCGGCTCACGATCGCCCCTGAGGATTGGCCCTCCAGGCTTGTTCTTACCCGGCGCATCCTATCGATTGCCCAGAACAGGTTCACCGCCGTGGGCCGCGTCGCCGCCAGCGTGTTACACACCGTCTCGAAATCCGCGTCCTGCTGAACGCCCAGCGCAACCCCCATGGCCGCTGCGACGCCAATTGCCGGCGCCCCGCGAATGACCATGGTCTTGATCGCCTCCGCGACCTCCTGATACGTCCGGCAAGTCACAAACACCTGCTGCCGCGGCAACAGGCGCTGATCGATCATAACCACGCCGCCGGCGGTCCATTCAATTGTTTCCACCATGAACTTCCATTGTGACGCAGAAAAGAGGGACGGAGCCTGATTATTGCCCCAAATCGGGAAAGTGCAAGTTTGGAACAGAAATCAGGCTCCGTCCCTCTTTTTTCGGGCGGCCGCGTTTCGGAGGCGCTGTTCCGAAAACCCGCCCCGAAAAGGTGCACTCGCGCAGTTGTTCTTCTTCCTCCCGCGAGGCTCCGGCCTGCAACCACGCGCCCCATTCATGCGGATCGCACAGCCCCTCGGCGCGCCCGGCCACCAGTGGAGGAGCCAATCCCAAATGGCAGCGCGCGCTCGACCAGGGATACTGCTCCGGATCGTCTACCAGATTCGCTCGGACCGGGTTCAGTTCCACATAGCGCAGCGCCATCCGCAAGTGCCGCTGACTCAACGCGCAAGAGTAAAAGCGGCTCTGCCATATGTGTCCGCGCACATCGCCCCGCAGCGCGTTGATTCGTAGGGAGTATTCGCCCAGCAAAGCGCGTAGCCCCAAAGCAAATGAATCCCGCCGCCGCGGAATCGCGATTAAATGGAAGTGGTTGATCATCAGACACCACGCCAGCACATCGATTTCATATTGCTTGGCGCGCTTGATCAGCCGTCGCAGGAAGAATTGGCGGTCGGCATCGTTGAAAAACACTGGCTGCCGGTAATTCCCTCGCTGCGTGATGTGATGAGGCAGTCCCGGTACGACGAAACGTGGCACTCTGGGCATGCCATTAAGTGCGCTCTGGGCGATTTTATCTCATCTCGAAATGAACCATTCGGTTTTGGAACGATAATCAGGCTCCGTCCCACTGTCCGGTTACTTAATATATTCATTTTATTAGCTTAATTAGCTGTTTCAGTATCTTTGCTGTGTTATCTAAACTTGTAAATGGAGCTTTTTTCAAATACTGTGACACCTATTACTTGCAGGAAAGTGTAGATACTCGGTGCGCGTTCCTTTTTGCGATAGCTACCAGTACTTAACCTCACGCAATCCAGATTTGTGTCTTGATGCGTTCTCCGATACCATAAAAGCTCTTGATGCGCAGGTGCTGCTTGATCCACTTGAAGAATACCTCATTCCAACCTCTGGTACAACTGCGCGATGGTCAGCCCGCAGCAGGAAGTTGTTTGGGAAGGTAAAGCGTTTGTCGTAGGGGCATCGTAATAACGGACACAGCGTAGAGCCAGGGGATAGGTGTGCTGTGTGGTCTGGCCGGTCAGGCGAATGGTCTGATCCGCACGTAGCCCGGTTTGCGGGTCCACCGATCGTGAGTACTGCCGCCGGTATTGCGTATTTTTCTCGGCCCGCGTAACGAAGTACGCGCCGGTTTGACTGAGCCGGAACAGTCTTTGGAAGTGCAGGTAGCCACGATCCATGACATAGAACGCGCCCGGTTCAAAAGCCAGTCGATCCAACACCGCCAGATCATTCTAGCGGCCATGCGTGATGTCGATAAAGGTGGGAATACTGCCTCGCAGATCCAGCAATGTGTGCATCTTCACCGCTCCACGCGAGCGTTGAAACGGAGCCCACGACAAAGAGATAAGCACACGTCGATAGTGGTGGCGTCTAAGCGTAGACGTCTCCTCCAGTCGACGCCGAACGGCTCATCGGCGTACAGCGGACGTGCGATGGCGATGAGAGCTTGTGCCAGTCTGCATACACACGCCAGTCGCGCCGCTCGTTGGCATCGGCCAGCGTGGATCTCGACACCGGCCCGCGAATGCCCAGGTGATAGAGTTTGCCTCGCACCGCTCGCAGGCAGGCTTCCACGTCACGCAAACTTTCGCGATGGCTCAGTTGCGCGAACGCCATGCACAGCCACTGATCCCAGCAAGAAGCGCCGCAGCTTTCTATCCTCTTCATAGCGCGCTACTCAGCGTTGAAACTCCGCATGCGGAACGAACTCCATCAACTGCGCAAAAACCATCCGGCCTTCGTTCACACTCCATTCTGCTAGCCCGCGTTCAAATCGTTTTTCGCTCCTCCCAATCCAACCTACTGCTACTCAAACTTTCCTCCTAACTCCCCTTTTCTTAACCGGACAGCTGTGGCTCCGTCCCTATTTTTGGCGGAGGACGGAGATGATGTCGTCGGCCGTGATCACTCCAGTCAGCTTGTGATGCTCATCCACCACCGGCAGGGCCAGTAGATTGTACTTGTCAAAGAGCTCCGTAACACGATCCTGACGTTCCTTGACCGGCACCTGAATCAGCGTCTCCGCAGCCAGCGTCGAGAGCAATTGATCGCCCTGATGCAGGAACAAACGCGCCAGCGGCACGCTGCCGGTCAGCCGCTCCTCATGATCCACCAGGAACAAGGTGTTCAGCGTTTCCAGCAGATCTTCGTTTTCCTTCAGCGCCCGCAGCGCGTCAGCGACAGTCGCGGTTTCCGGCAACGCGACGTATTCGGTATTCATCAAGCCGCCCGCCGTGTCCTCGTCGAATTCCAGCAGCTCTTCCACCTCGTGCTTGGGCTCGTGCTCCATCTCCTCCAGGATCTCGTCGCTAGTTTCCTCTTCCAGTTCGCCCAGCACGTCGGCGGCTTCGTCTGGGGCCATTTCCTCCACGATCTCCGCCGCCTTCTCGGTTTCGAGCGACTCCAGAATGCTCACCTGAATATTGGGATCGACCTCGGACAACGCGTCCGCCGCCACCTCACTGTCGATATTTTCAAAAATAGCTTCGCGGTCCTCAGGACCCAGCGCCTCGACGATGTCGGCCAGATCCGCCGGATGCATATTTTCGAGCAAGCGGTTCGAAATATTCAGGCGCAGACGGCGCTGCGGATCGGGCTCCAGAATGTTGCAGAACTCCCAGCGAATGGAATGCGGAGGAATGCGCCCTTGCAGACGCCGTATCCAACGCGCCGGAATCACCCCACGCAGCAGACGCCGGAAAATGCTGCGGATGCCGATATCTACCTCCAGCACCCACAAGATCTGCGACTCATTCTCATCGCGCCTCTCAAACGTCACATCGTTGACGCGAACCACCTTGCGCCCCTGCGCGTCGACGATCTGCTGATCCAGAAGGTCGCGCGTGAGGCGCAACATGTACTCGTCTGAATGGTAAGGAGTGAGGTTTTCATCGCGCAGATGGATGCCATCGAGCGAGATGGTTTTAACCTGATCGTAACGGACCGTGAGCAGCGTCCCGTCGCCGCCAATCAGGAAGCGGTCGACACGAACCGGGTCCACCAGGGGAACGATTGCGGCGTCCTTAACTCGGCCGAGGCTCCGCCCCTTAAGGTCGTAGACCTTGAGGCCGAATAACTCGGTGAGGAAGTAGAATTCGTCCGCCATGTGCCTGGTTTATTACTGCCCGGTTCCACATGACTACTATGACGGATGGCTGCGCGATGGCGCAAGGAAAAATTGAGAACGAACGCCTAGTAAGCCCAATAAGGCCCAGCGCCGGCGGCCGAGGTTTGCTTCTCGATCCCGATAAACACGGTGCGGCCAAAGAAGAAGGGCAGACCCCAGTCGAACACTCCCGGCGGCGGTCCACCCGACGGTCCACCCAGGTTGTTAAAGGCTGTATTCGGAGAATTGATCAAACTCACTGCGTTGGCAATAGAGAACGCAATATTCGCCGAAACTGTGCTTCCGGAACCGTTGGGATTGGGCGCGCTGGTGATCGCCGTGAAACTCACCGGAGACGCCGGACAATAGTAGCCGGTGATCCCGCTACTACTGCTGCAATTGGGCAGCCCGGTGGTGGTCGAATCCAGGAAAAACAAACCGCTTGACCCACTGTCGATATAACTGGTGGTGTAGGTCGCGCCCTTAAAGATGGTGGTGAAGTTTCCCGTATTGTCGGCTCCCTGCGCCTGCGCGCTTCCCAGTCCGTTGTTGGACTGCGTGCCAATCCCAAAGATCATGGAGCCTGACACCGACACGGCCCCGGTCGCGCCCACTTGCGGAAGGACGATCGCCAAGCCATTGTTATCCTGGGGAAACATCCACACTGGATTTTGCAATTGACTGGTCAAGGCAACCGAGGTCGCCGTGCAACCCGTCGCCGGACAACTGAAATAAACCGCAGGAGGCGCCGAGGAAGCGCAGGCAGGCCCGCAATCCTGGCGGAAAAGGCCGACGCCCAGAATACCGTTCGCGCCCAGTTCAAGCACCGTCTGCGCCGGGATGCCGCCCGCGCTGCAGGTCGTGGGAGCTGCGGCGAAATTGGCAGCTCCGGCGATTTGTATGGGTACTGATGAAGCTACTTCCCCCGCCATTTTGACATCCACCTTCACGATCGGCCCCCATTGATAAGTGGTGTCCGCGTATTGGACGCAGTTGCCGATCGGGTTGTTGCCGGAGTCCGTGACGAACGGCAAAGTCAGCGCGATCTCCGCCGACAGAAGCCGGAGCCCGCTGGAGCCGGTGTCGACCAGAACATGATCGATGCTCTGGCAAGTAGAGGTCCCCGGAACGCAAATGGTCACCGTGGTAAACAGTTCGTCGTTCGCGCCAATCGGTTGGCCGTTCAAGCTGGGGCCGGAATCCACCACTACCGGTTGAACATTATTGATCGTGGTGACCACCGGGGGAGTCGTCGTTGCTCCGGCGCTACTGGAGCCGCCTCCGCCACAGGCCGCCAGTCCTACCGACAGAACTACGGCCAGCACAGAACCGCGCGCGCCAGCAAGCGGGCCGTATCGCTTCATTTCACGATTTCCTGAGTGACGCCGCCCGGCAGCATCGAGTTGAGGTACGCCCGTCCATAGAACGCGCGCATGTGGCCGCTGCTTTCAACCACCAGGTCAGAATCGCGCACCACTGCCGACCTGCGATGCCCCGGTTTTGCATGCAGCATATTTTTAAATTCAGTGTGATAGGTTCCCAGCAACTGCGCCAGGTCCGGGATCGAAGGTCCCTTCCAGGAAACTCCAAATACTTTACCGCCGGGCGTAACGTACTCGCGGATCGAAGTGCCGTCCGCGAGGCTGATCACGTGAAGAGTGTACTCTTGCGTTTCCACTACCGCGCGTTTCGCCTGAAATTTGAGCTGATCGGTGACCACGGACTCGGCGGAACCGCCCAGCACCGCCCATCCCGGCAATGCCGCGGCGGCCAGCGCGCCCAGCAGAACGAAAGCCCGTTGCATATACAAGATCAGTGACGCGCCTTTCGCGAAATGGGTTACGCAAATGCCTGCGCCAGCAATTCGTAGGATCGTAGACGCGCGGCGTGATCGTACAGAATGTTCACTACAAACACTTCGTCCGCGCCGTAATCCTGGGCTAAGGTTTCCAGAGCTCCGCGGACCGCGGAAGGCTCTCCCGCGATCACGCGCCGATGGACAGGCAGAGTTTCCATCGGTGCGCCTTCGTGCGCCAGAAATTCGAGAGCTTCCTCCACCCGCGGAACCGGAATCAGCCGGCCGCGGAACAACAGCAACATCATCATGCGGGCGCTGGCGGAGAGCCGCACGGCCTCCTCGCGTGTTTCCGCACACACGGCCCAGGCGCACACGGCAACCTGCGGCTCACGCAGCCGCGACGAGGGAGTAAAGTGATCGCGATAGAAAGCAGCGTAGGGCTCGCCGGCCGGGTTAATGAAATCGGCAAAGACGTAGGGAAGACCGAGCTCGGCCGCCCACACGGCGCTCTGCGGCGACGAACCGAGCAGATAAGGAGCGGGATCGCCATCCTTGATGTAACCAAGAAGTTCAGCGAGTTGGTCGCGAAAATCGTCGGGCGGAGGCTGGCGGCGGTCGCGCTGCAGCATGTGGGCGACGCGCGAGCTGGTGCCCGGCGCGCGGCCGAGACCGAGATCGATGCGGCCAGGAAAGAGTCCGCTGAGCATGGCGAAGGACTCGAAGACTTTGAGTGGGCTGTAATGCGGCAGCATGATTCCGCCGCTGCCCACGCGAATGCGCGAGGTGGCGGCCGCGACCGGCCCGATCATCACCTCCGGGCTGTTGCAGGCGAGCCCGGGCGTGCCATGATGCTCGGCGAGCCAGTAACGGTGGTAGCCCAGGCCATCCGCCAGGCGCGCGAGTTCCAGCGAATTGCGCAGCGCGTCGCCCGCAGTGGAACCGGCAGGGATCGGCGATTGATCCAGGACATTTAGTTTGAAAGGCATGGTTAGAGTTCCAGGCGGCTAACGGTAATAGAGCCCTGGAAGCACAACTCAATGTCGCGGCCGGGCGTGCGCGGGCGCGCTTGATAGGAACCCGCAAAGCGCAGGCGGTCGCCCTCGCGATCGAAGCGCACGTCCAGCGGTTGATTATCGGGATCGCAGAAAACGATCGCGGCGGCGTCACCGTTGTTGGTGTGCGGGAGGTTTACGTTCCAATATTCTTTCAAAGGCGCTATCGGCCGCGCGAGCAGCTGTTGTAACACGGGCAGCGCGAGATCGCCCGAGCGGCTCCAATCGAAAGAACGGCCTTTTTGGATGTACTGCGAAATGGCGATGGCAGGTTTTCCCAGGAAGGCAGCCTCGCGCGCCGCGGCAACCGTGCCGGAAGTGAAGAGATCGGAGCCCAGGTTGCCTCCACGGTTGACGCCGGCGAGAACCCAGTCGATGTCGTCAAAGATCGAAGTCAGCCCGACGCGAACGCAATCTGCGGGAGTGCCAGAAAGACTGAACTCGCCGGGCGCCGTCTCAGCCAGGTGCAACGCCGAATCCTCTGTGACGCGGTGCCCGGCGTAGGAATGCGGATCGCGCGGCGCCAGCACCACCACTTCGCCCAAACGCGCCGCAACACCCTTCAAGACCGCCAACCCTTCAGCATCCCAGCCATCGTCGTTCGTAACCAAAATGCGCAGCGAAGCCATATTCCTATCTTGGCAAAATAAATAGGGACGGAGCCTATTATTGTTCCCTTTCGGGAAATCCCAGTCTGGAACAATAATCAGGCTCCGTCCCACAGCTGTCCGGTTAGATCTGGAATAGATTCAGTTGATTAGCGGAATCAGCGGTTTCAGTATCGGGGCTGGGGTTATCGAAGACTTGTAAAATGGGGCTTTTTTCAAATACGGTGACGCCGATGACTTGCAGGAAAGTGTAGAGACTGACCGGGGCGCGGAGTTCCTTTTTGGCGATGGCTACCAGTACGTAGACACTCACGGCAATCCAGATTTGGGTCTTGATGGCGTTCTCCGAGTAGCCATAAAAGCTCTTGATGCGCAGGTGCTGCTTGATCCACTTGAAGAATACCTCGATGGTCCAACGGCTCTGGTACAACTGCGCGATGGTCAGCGCCGGCAGCAGGAAGTTGTTGGTGAGGAAGGTAAAGCGTTTGTCGGTAGGGGCATCGTAATAACGGACACAGCGGAGAGCCAGGGGATAGGTGTGCTGTGTGGTCTGGCCGGTCAGGCGAATGGTCTGGTCCGCACGTAGCCCGGTTTGCGGGTCCACCGATCGTGAGTACTGCCGCCGGTATTGCGTATTTTTCTCGGCCCGAGTAACGAAGTACGCGCCGGTTTGACTGAGCCGGAACAGTCTTTGGAAGTGCAGGTAGCCACGATCCATGACATAGAACGCGCCCGGTTCAAAAGCCAGTCGATCCAACACCGCCAGATCGTTCGAGCGGCCATGCGTGATGTCGATAAAGGTGGGAATACTGCCTCGCAGATCCAGCAATGTGTGCATCTTCACCGCTCCGCGCGAGCGTTGAAACGGAGCCCACGGACAAAGGGATAAGCACACGTCGATGGTGGTGGCGTCTAAAGCGTAGACGGTCTCCTCCAGGTCGACGCCGAACGGCTCATCGGCGTACAGCGGGCGTGCGATGGCGATGAGGGCTTGTGCCAGGTCTGCATAAACACGCCAGTCACGCCGCTCGTTGGCATCGGCCAGCGTGGATCTCGACACTGGTCCGCGAATGCCCAGGTGATAGAGTTTGCCGGGCACGGCTCGCAGGCAGGCTTCCACGTCACGCAAACTTTCGCGATGGCTCAGTTGCGCGAACGCCATGCACAGCCACTGATCCCAGCAGGAGAAGCGCCGCAGCTTTCGATCCGCTTCATAGCGCGCGACGCAGCGTTGAAACTCGGCATGGGGAACGAACTCCATCAACTGGGCAAAAACCGTCCGGCCTTGGTTCACACTCCATTCTGCTAGGCACCGCGTTCAAATCGTTTTTGCGCTCCTCCCAATCCAACCTACTGCTACTCAAGACTTTCCGCCTAACTCCCCTTTTCTTAACCGGACAGCTGTGGGACGGAGCCTGATTATTGTTCCCTTTCGGGAAATCCCAGTCTGGAACAATAATCAGGCTCCGTCCCTATTTATCGAGGATCTTCGAATCGCTCTGAAACTTCCGGTAGTTGCTATAGCGGATGTCGAATTCCCCGCGCAGCCTCTTGACCAGCGCCAAGCGAGCGTCAAAGCGCACCAGAATGCTGGACGGCAGCCAAATCTCGTCATTCACGCGAGTCTGCTCGAAATGCAGCATGCTCCCGCGCGCGATCCGCAGCAACCCGAAATCCGACCAGATCGTGTCCAACGCCTCGCCCTCCACCTTCACCCAGTGATAGGTAGCCTGCTCGATCCAAATCTTAGCCCGTACTTTCGCAAGATCCTTCGCGCGCGCATGAATCGCCCGGTATCCCGGCTCCGGTTGCGCTTCGATCACCCAAGCCGGCTGATTGCTAACGGCACTGGTCTCGACCAAACGAAAAGTGAAAGCGTCCGGGATCTCCCGAATGAACGCCCGTTGCTCCTCACGCTCCCGTTCATAACGGGCGCGCGCCGCGGCAGATTCGTGCTGGCGCTTCACCAATTCCTGATCCAGCTTTTCTTGCTGCTTGCGCGCCTCCCGCACCGGCAAAGGTCGGTCGTTGCGCGCCGTGACGCGTTCATAAGGACGCCCGCCCAGTATCAGAATTTCATTCGTCTCACTCTGGCTGCGCGCGAGCTTGCCGTCGCCCCGGTACTGCCGGAACTCAGTGCGCTCCTGGTAGGTATAATTCTTGCGGCTTTCGAAGTCGGTCCAGTCGCGCTCCACTGACCGGCGAACGATTTCGATCGCGTCTGGCGCGCGTACCTGCGCCGTGGCGCCCAGCGCCAGCAGAAGAACGGCCGCGCAAGCCCTAAGCGCTGACACTTCGCGACAGCACCGGCTCGGCCGGCAGCGTGATCGTGAACTCCGCGCCCGCGCCCTGGCGATTGCACACCCGCACCTCGCCCGCTTCCTGCGTCACGATGCTGTGCACGACATGCAGGCCCAAGCCGCCCACAACCTTGGTTGAAACGTGCGGATCGAAAATCACCGCCAGCAGTTCCGGGGCGATACCCGGGCCTTCATCCGCCACCACAATCTGGATGCCGCCGTTCTTACGGCAGGCCTCGACGAAAATGGTGCCGCCCTGCGGCATGGCCTGCACCGCATTACAGAATAAGTTGATGAGCACTCTCTCCCACGCCCACGCATTTCGCAGCACCAAGGCTGGTTCCACTTGCGAGACGAAACGAATCTTCTGGCCGCGGCGCAACGTCATCGAGTCTTCCACCAACGCTCGTGCGTTATGCAACACCGTTTCGAACGGAGCCGAAGGCTGATCGATCACTTGCATGCTATGCGTGATTTCCCGGCCGCGCTCTATGCTGCGAAAGATCGCGGCGGACAACGGCTCCCAACGTGGATCGCCCGCCAGCGAGTCGGCCGCATCCATCAATGTTTGAAATACATTGTTCAGATCGTGGATCAAACCTGGCAGCGCGAGATCGAAAAGAGGGTCCATGGCTTACTGGGCGATTTCCCGCAGTGTACTAAAAAACTCAGGGAAAGATACGCCGGCCGATTCCGCGCCCAGGATGGTCGACGGCCCATCGGCGGCCAAAGCGGCCACGGCAAAGGCCATCGCGATGCGGTGGTCCCCGGCGGAATCGATTTCCGCGGCGTGGAAAGTTTGTCCCCCAGGAATGCGGAAACCGTCCGCGGCAGTCTCGATCTCAACGCCCATGCGCTTCAGATTGGACTCGATCTCCGCAATGCGATCGGTCTCCTTCACGCGCAGTTCACCGGCATCTTTGACCACCAGACCGCCCGAACTAGCCGCGCCCAGGATCGCCAGCGCGGGGATTTCGTCGATCAGCGCCGCGGTGAGCGCACCTTCGATCACGCCGCCTTTAATTTTTGAAGCCCGGATGCGCAGGCTGCCGATCAGTTCGCCGCCGCTCTGCTTGACGTCGATGACTTTGATCGACGCACCCACACCCGCCAGGAAATCGAGCAGCGAGGAGCGCGTCGGATTCAGCCCCACGTTGTGGATCACCAGATTGGCGTCCGGCATCAGCAGCGCCGCCACCAGAAAGAAAGCCGCCGACGACAGGTCTCCCGGCACCACCACTTCCCGCCCCGTGAGATGCGCGCCCGCTGCCAGCTTAATCACGCGCTGATGCACTTCGATATCGGCGCCAAATTCCTGCAGTGCGATCTCCGTGTGGTCGCGCGTGCGGACGGGCTCGCGGACGATGGTGTCGCCCGCCGCGAATAACCCCGCCAGGAGCACGCAGCTTTTCACCTGCGCACTCGCCATGGGCAGAGTGTAGTCGATCCCGTGCAGTGGACGCCCGTGGATGGTGAGCGGCGGAAAACTGCCCTTACGCTCCGGAAGGCTGTGACCTTCGATGCGCGCCCCCATTTCCGTCAGCGGTCGGATGATGCGGTCCATGGGACGCCGCGACAATGATTCATCGCCGCCAATACGCGTGGTGAACCCCTGCGCCGCCAGAATGCCCGAAAGCATGCGAATCGTGGAACCGGAGTTGCCGGCGTCGAGCTGCCCCGCCGCCTCGGCCAACGCTCCCCCATGAATCAGGACCTTCCCGTCGACCCGCTCGATGCGCGCCCCCAGTGCCGCCATACACGCCAGCGTCGACTGGCAATCCGCCCCCGTCGAATAATTGTGAATGGTGGTGACGCCTTCCGCGATCCCCCCCAACATCCCATAGCGGTGGGAAATGGACTTATCGCCCGGCAGTGTAATAGCGCCGTGAACCGATTTTGCTGGCGCAACGATTTCGTTCATGAACTATTCAGTGTAGCCCGCTTGCTGGCGCGCGCGGTTTTATGACGGCTACCGTATGGGGCGCCAACCGGCGTTTGCACGGAACCGCGATCGAAGGAAGCGGCCTTAGCGGAACATATCGGTAACGAAACTAGCCCGATTTCCGTTCTGCCGTTCCTCTGTCCCCACCTTGCTCTCGTCCCCACGCCCCCCGCGCTGCCGATACGCATCAATCATCATGCGGACGCCCTCGTAACTCCTCCAATACAGATTCTCCCGCATGACATCGCTACGAAAACTCAAAATCTCACGCCGCGCGAAACGCTGCATCTTGCTCCCATGCAGCGGCAGCGCCGCGCCGTCGGCCATCACAACCCCGCTGGGCGCATCGCAAGAGTTCAGTTGCAGGATGGAAATACGAGTATCCGTTCGCATGGGATCCCCCGTGGCGTTGCGCGTGACCATGGGAACATCCATCCGCTCCATATCGTCCGCCATGTCGACGCAGGACGTGAAGACCAGATCGTTTACCACCTTATCGCGCTCCTGGTCCACGTCCTCGGCGATCTTGTGAGTCATGGCATTCCCCGGCCGCAGAAACGCGAAGTCCACGTCATGCGTCGCCGCGCCTATCCAGATCTGCTGGCCATTCCAAGTAGCCGGCTGTTTCCAGATCCGGATATGATGGCGCTTTGAAACATCATTGAAGCTTTTCTGCCACGACATCTCCGCCTTAGTGTCTTGTACCAGCAGGTCGGACATGGGAGCGGTGCGATCCCCGCGTCCATCGGCCACGGCGCGAATCCTTTGGATATTCGTCCGCAGTGTGGCCGGTTTCGGCTGCATCCATCCCGCTGCCTCAAACGCGTCGACCAGATCGTCGCGGGTGCCGATGAACATCACGTTCAGCAGATCCGAAGGCCGATTGGAGAAGGCAGCGTGTGTCCGCACCGGCAATTCTTCCAGCACCGCCGCCATCTTGGTTCGTTCCTCGGCGCTCAAGCGTCGCGGATTTAGCACAGGCTCGGAAGACGGCAGCGTCATCACGGGCCCCGTTAGAGCCAAAGTCATTTCGACACCGGCGGGATAATATAGCTCTGGCTCCGGCACCTGCAGGAGCAGCGCTTTAATCGCCCAAATCGCCAGCCGGGCGTGCAACTCCCATTCGATCGCCGTGCGAATATACCCGCCAAAGCGGTAAGACAAACTACTGGTGGGCCGCGTGCCGCGGATGCTGCCCGCCGGCGTCAGCCGCTCGCGCGCATTGTCCACTTCCTCAATCCGCGCCAGCAGCGGCAGAGTCTCTCCGTTGGGCGCCGTGATGCCTGTGAACTCCAGATCCAGCGCGGCCAGTTCGTGGATGAATCCTAAGCCCACGCGCTGCACCGACTTCAGTCTTCCGGAAATGAGCGTCCCCGCCGGCAGGATAGTCTCACCGCCGGCCACCACCGGTGCTATCAGAATTGCCTTGACTGGATCTCCCGCCCTGCTCGCGTACGACCCCACCGGCGTCGTTAGCCGAATATGCAGTTGGGTGCCGGGTGGCACCTGCCGGGTTGCTAGCAAATTGAGGGCTAACAGCGCATACGCGAAACTCATGACAGTGTTTATCATGATAGGCGATAACGGCCCGCCCCGGCCAGACCTTATTGGACACCCGTCCACCTTAGTACTTACCGCCCACCCTAATGCTGTTCTAGGGTTTCACCGATAGACTCTTTGAGGCCATTCTGGGTATGGCGCTGACCAAACGCTTGGTGAAAGACGTCGCGACGACTCTTCCGGAGACGCGTCTCCCCCGCTGGGAGAATGCGCTGGAGGATGCAGCACAGTTGCCTACCATCCTGATCGTCGACGATCTGGATCTGAACCGGCACCTGTTGAAAGCCATTCTCAAGACCGAGTCCTATCGCATTCTCGAAGCCAAGCGCCCGTCCGTCGCGCTGAAACTGCTGGAGCATGAGAAAGTCGACCTGGTAGTGATGGACATGGTGATGCCCGGCATGAGCGGCCCCGATTTCTGCCGCGCCCTCAAAGCGGACCGCCGCACGCAGCTCATCCCCATCCTGGTGCTTACCGGAGTCCAGGGCGCCGACAGCGAGATCGCCGGCATTGAATCCGGCGCCGACGAATTTCTGGTCAAGCCCCTGCAGCCCGCCGTGGTGCGCACCCGCGTCCGCGGAATGCTGCGCAGCAAGGCGCTCATCGATTCGCTCGATGAAGCCGAAACCATCCTGTTCGCGCTGGCCAAATCCGTCGAAGCCCGCGACAACTATACCGGCATGCATTGCGAGCGCCTGGCCGCCTACAGCGTGCGCCTGGGCCAAGCCGTGGGCGTTTCCAAAGCCGATCAACTCGCGCTCTACCGCGGCGGCTATCTGCACGACATCGGCAAGATTGGCATTCCCGACGCGATCCTGTTCAAGAACGGCCTGCTCAGTCCCGACGAATGGCAGGTCATGCGCATGCACACCCTCCGCGGCGAAGAAATCTGCAAGCCCATGCAGACGCTGGCGCCGGTGCTGCCGATTATCCGCAGCCATCATGAGCGCTGGGACGGCTCGGGCTATCCCGACGGCCTCAGCGGCGAAGCCATTCCTCTGCTGGCGCGCATCCTGCAAGTCGCCGACATTTACGACGCGCTCACCACCGCGCGTTCCTATAAACCCGCCTTCACGCACGCGCACGCCCTCGAAATCATGCTCGAAGAATCGGAGCGCGGCTGGCGCGACCCCGAACTGATCCCGCTCTTTGCCGAAGTAGAAAAGCAGCAGCAAGCGACGGAAGAGACTATCTGGCCCGCCGACGTGGCCATGCAGGAATCGCTGCAGAACATGCGCCGCGAACTGAGCAAGTAGCTACAATAGCGGCAGTGAACGTTGCCGCGGCTCTCCTGGTACTTCTGGTTTTCGTTAACCCCTCCCCTCTAGCCGCCCAATTAATCGTCAAGCTCTCGCCCGAGTCCGATCGCGCCTTCGACGCCTACATCAAGATTGCGGAAAGCCAGTTAGACTGGCGCCCCC
The DNA here is from genome assembly GCA_963760575.1 of Bryobacterales bacterium. GTDB lineage: Bacteria > Acidobacteriota > Terriglobia > Bryobacterales > Bryobacteraceae > Palsa-187. The sequence continues at coordinate 69,340 of CAVXEM010000056.1, read as the reverse complement.
ACGTCGCCCTGGATAAAAACTTAAGCGTGAAGATCGTCCCGGCCGCGCCGAATCCCACCGCCAATACGACAATCGATTTGCCGGGCGCCATCATTCATGATTGGACCGGAGCGATTTTGGTCCCCGGCGCCACCATCGAGAAAGCCCTGACCGTTTTGCAATCCTACGACGATTACAAGCGCATTTACTCCCCGCAGGTGACCGAGTCGAAACTTTACAGCCACCAAGGCAACCACTGGCGCTCGTATTTGAAGCTGTACAAACGCGCCCTCCTGCCAGCGATCTTCGACACCGAATACGACGTGGAGTATCGCGAGCTCGATCGCACCCGCTGGGCCCTGCTCTCGCGTTCGACGAAGGTGGCCGAGATCGACGGCGGCCAAGTGCTTCCCGTGGGAACCGGACACGGCTACCTGTGGCGTTTGAATGCCTACTGGCTGCTGGAGCAGCGTCCCGCAAGGCGTGTACCTCGAATGCCGCGCCATTTCCATGTCGCGCGACATCCCGCTAGGCCTCGCCTGGGCCATCAAGCCCATGATCACCAGCCTGCCCCGCGATTCCCTACAACAAACCCTCGACGCGACCGCGCGCGCCCTCCGTTGACCTCGTGAAGACCCAGCGATCGCCCAGCGCGAAATTCAGGAGCGATGTCACAGTGATGGCCGCCAGGTTGGCCGGAACCGCAGGGACGCCCAACGCGCCCGTCAGCACACCGCATCCAAACCAGATTCGAAACCAGCGACACCAGCACCGTTAGCCAGATGAAAGCGCAGCAAGCGCCCGGAGCGAGCGTCGCGGTCCGCCCAAGTCCAGCGCCGGTGCCAAGCGTAGTTATGCAACAGCGCAACTTCCACCGCAACCGCCGTAGCCACCAGATAGTTCACGCCGGACTTCGTCAGCAAGGCCAGCACCGCCAACTGTACGCCCACACCCACCAACCCCACCGCGCTGAACTTCAGCCACCGCCGAGTCACTTGGTCTCCTGCCGGTACAACTCCACCGTGTGTCGCACCGTCGCCTGAATCAGAATCACCGCCAGAGCCGCGGTTCCGATGACGAACCCCGCATCGAACACCAGGAACGTGTACGGCCCCAACTGAGCATCCGGGCGGTAAAGTGCATACAGATTCCCAATCGAAAGCAAAATCCGCAACTCCGTCGGCCCGAAGTTCCAATAGGAAAGATGGAACGTGCCCACCGTGTAAGTCGCCAGATAGATTTCGATCGAGAGCAATAAGTAAGCGATCAGAAACGCCAAAGCCACCATCGGTGTCATCAGCCCCGAAAGCGCCAGACCGGCCATCAAAAAGAACGTACCGATCGCGTCCAGAATGTGGTCAATGTAAAACCCGTACCGCGGACGCAGCCGGTTGCGAACCCGCGCCAGCGTCCCATCGAGCGAATCCCCAAACCAGTTCAGCGCCAGGAACCCAATCACCGCCAACAGCGCCAGCGGATGCGCTTTCGAATACCAGTAAGCACCCCCCGCCGCCACTAGCGAGACGAACCCCAAGCCGGTGAGATGGTCCGAGTTCACCCAGGCAGGCAGCCGGCCGGCGATCCACAGCAGCGTCTGCTTCTCCCGAGCCGCCAAAAAACTGGTGTGCGACCGTTCGGCAGTCTTAAACGACGTAGTAGAGGCCATTACTAACCAAGACGCCACATGTTAAAATTAAGTTACTTTAATCATCCCCGGCGCGGTATAATTCCTCTGAAAGATGTTGGATCTCATCAAGAAACTCCAGGAAGAGATCGCGGTGCTCGAAAACGAGTTCCGCGTCGAACTTCCCCGGGAGATTCTCAAAGCCCGCGCCCACGGAGATCTCAGTGAAAACGCTGAGTATCACGCCGCGAAAGAGCGCCAGGCTTTCGTCAACGCACGCCTGGGCCAGCTCCACGCCCGCCTGCGCGACATATCGATGATCGACATGTCCAAGATCCCGCACGACCGCGTCGGACTCGGCTCGAAGGTGGTGGTCCTGGATGTCGATAAAGACGAAAAGGTCCATTACAAACTGGTGACCAGTGAAGATGTAGACGTCGCCAAAGGTTTGATCTCCACCGTCTCGCCGATCGGCCGCGGATTACTGGGCAAGCAAGTGGGCGATACCGTCAAGATCACGATCCCGGGTGGGGTCCGCGAGATGGAAATTGTCGAACTCCTGACCATCCATCAGATCGCCGAGGCCGATAAATGACCATTACCCACGCCATCGGCTACGGCAGCAACAAGATCATCCGCCTGATCGTGCGCGGTTTGGCCCTGTCGCGAATCCACCCCAACGTGCTCACGTTCCTGGGGCTGGTGATCAACATGGTCGCCGCCTACATGCTGGCCGTCGGACAGTTCCGCTGGGCCGCAGCCGTCATCATCGGCGCAGGCCTGTTCGATATGGTGGACGGCCGCGTGGCCCGCGAAACCAACCGCGTAACGCGCTTCGGCGGCTTCTTCGATTCCGTGCTCGACCGCTACTCCGATTGCGCCCTGCTAGTGGGTCTGCTGGTCTGGTACGGCTCCATCAACCGTCCGTTTTATGTGGTGCTGACAGCGGTAGCGATGGCCGCGTCCGTGATGATCAGCTACACCCGCGCGCGCGCCGAAAATTCCATTCCGATGTGCAAAGTGGGCTTCATGGAGCGCCCCGAACGCGTAGTGCTGGTAATCATCGGCGCTCTCTTCGACCACATGGCCCCCGTGTTATGGGTGATCGCCGTCCTCGGCAACCTTACGGTAGTCCACCGCATGATCTTCACCTGGCAAGAAGCCAAGCGCCTGGAAGAAGCCCAGTTAAAAGTTCCCAGCGCCCGCGCCGCCAGCAACGTTTAGATTCGTCGCAGCCGCCGCGCTGCCTCGCACCCCCGACACAGAACCGCGCGCGCAGCAAGCGGCCCTAACCTAGCGCCAACTCTTCCCCATTAATCGCCCGGAACCCCGCCAGCCGCACGCGATCGCTATCGCGAAACGACACCAGTGGCATCAGCCCCATCTCGATCAGCGCCACCACCTGAGTTTCGGTCATCCAAACCTCAGCGCAAGGAGTCATGTGCCACTCCCCGTCGTGCTGATAAGTGTGCAGCGGCAGTCCCTCGATGTTAAGCGCTCCGCCCGCCGTCAGTAGCGTCAAAAACGCCAGCCCTGGATTCCCCCAAAGATAGTGCGAGTGCACCGGCGCGCCCGGCATCTCCTCAAACGGAAACGATTCAATCGAGCTGGTGCGCGCCCCATAAGGCAAGCGCAACAGGAAACGCGGCAGCGCCAGGCCCAAGTAAGACGCCTCCGGAATCGACCGCAATTCATCCCAATGATCGCCCATGCCCGCCGCCCCTTCGGCGATAAAAGGCGCTCCGATGTGCGCCGCCAGCAACGCCATGCGCCCCAGAAATTCGATATCGGCAGCGTCCGAGCCAAACGGATAAAGCCCAATCACCGCACGCCACTTCCGCGCATTGAGCAGCGCATACATGCGAGTCTCGCCCAGGCTCTTAGCCTCCAGCAAATCCCGCGCCGCTTCCTCTTTCGTAAAATGTGCGATGCGCAAGCGAGCCCCGTCGTCCGCGTCTCCGCGAATCACGAAGTCGAGCCCGCGCCACGAAGCCTCCACCGCCTGGAAGCGCGGATGATGCAGGAGCCCCCGCATGCGTTCGCCCAGCGCAGCCTCGCGTTGCGGATCGGACGCGTCCGGCGCCGCAGCGTCAGCGCGAGCCAGTTCCCGCAGATACCGCTCCATCGGATCGCCGCCCTCGGTGATCTGTTCCAGTAAGCCGGAGGGCCGCAGCAGTTCGCCGATGTCCGCCTTCGGAACCTCCGCCTCCGGCCGCTCAGCCCGCGGCGCAGCATCGAACTCGCGAAATAACTTCAGCTTGCGATACAGATTGTCCGGATGAAAATCATCCAACTCGCGGAACGCGCTGCCGGCCAAATTGACCTGCAGCTTTTCCATGACGGAGTCGAAGTTATCGCGGTCGACCGCCAGCGGCTCCGTAGCGCGCCCTCCGAAATCGCCCAGAATCAAGTAATGCGCAGGCTCATCTTCGGCGATCACAACGGATTTCCGCCGAGGCTCGACGCCAAGTTCGATCATGCGCTGATTATAAGATTTCCGGAGCGGTCGTTTCGATACCACCACTTCCCCGGCACCAAAGTGGTGGACCCGTAGTCGAGAATCAACGCCGGCCCGGCCACTCGCCGCGATCCCAACTGAGCGCGCGGCAGTGCCGGTATATTCCGCCACCCGCCCTCTACCCAAACCCGCCGGGTCTCCGCGCGCCCCTTTCGAAACGGTTCCCGAATGAAGTCTTCGGCTTCGCCACCCGCTGCCGCGCCCGCACCCGAATCGTGACCACTTCGATCTCACGCCCCGGCGTAGCGTACCCGTAAATTCGCGCATGTTCGCGATGGAAAGCCCGCGCCGCCCCCGGCCATGGAACGTTCAACTCGTAGCTCTGCCCGCGATACCGGACATCCGCCGAGCGCTCGATCTCAGCCCCCGGCGATTCCCGCCGCGCCCGCCGCTCCAGCACGTCGAACTCTCTTTCGAGATCACCGCGCCCCAAAACACCCGCTGCGTAATCGCGCACCGCATCCGCCATCAACATCCCCAGCGCGGACAGCGCCCCCGCATACTCGGGAACAATCACAGTCTCGATCCCTAACTCCCGCGCGATCTCGCAAGCATGCAGCCCGCCCGACCCCCCAAACGCCACCAGCGCAAAATCGCGAGGATCGTAGCCGCGCTCGACCGACACCACCCGAATCGCCCGCTCCATATTGGCGTTGGCCACGCGCAGGATACCGGCCGCCGCCGCGATACGGTCCAGCTTCATTTCGCGAGCAACGCGATCGACCGCCGCCCCCGCGCGCTCGACGTCAATCGACATCGCACCACCCAACAACTGCGCCGCACCGATGCGCCCCAGCACCACGTGTGCGTCGGTGACCGTCGCGTCGCTTCCCACGCCGTAACAAGCCGGCCCCGGATCCGCGCCAGCGCTCTCCGGCCCCACGCGCAGCAACCCGCCCGCATCGACACGCGCAATCGATCCGCCGCCCGCTCCGACGGTATGGATATCCAGCATCGGCACGCGAATCGGAAACCCCGCCACCATCGATTCCGTGCTCTCCCGCGGCGCCCCATCCGCCAGACTCACATCGGTAGAAGTCCCGCCCATGTCGAAGCCCAAAACCCGCCGGTATCCGCTGTGCCGAGCCGTCTCCAGCGCCCCCACCACCCCGCCCGCCGGCCCCGAAAGCACCGTTCGCACCGCATGTTTGGCGGCCTGCTGCGCCGAAAGAAACCCGCCATTCGACTGCATAATCGCGATGCGATACCGCCGGGCCCGTGACAATTCCGTCAAATACGTTTCCATCAACGGCCCGACATAGGCATTGATAAACGTGGTCGATCCTCGCTCGTACTCCCGAAATTCCGGACTGATCTCGTGCGAAGTGCACAAATACCAATCGCCACCACTCAGCGCCGCCTTCACCGCCCGCTCATTCGCCGCATTGCGATACGAATGCAAAAAACAAATCGCCACCGCTTTCACGCGCGCGCGCCGAAGCTTCGTGCCGAGCCGCTTTACCTCCGCGAGAGACGGCCTCAGCGCCACGGTTCCATCATGAAAAGCCCGCTCCCGCACCCCAAAACATAGATCCCGATCCGCCAACAACTCCCGCGGCGCAGGAGTAAGATTGTACAATTCCGCGCGATTCTGCCGCCCGATCTCCAGCAGATCCTCAAACCCCGCCGTGGTCACGAACGCGGTGCGCGCCCCTTTGCGCTCCAGCAGCGCGTTAGTCGCCACCGTCGAACCATGCACCACCTCAGCCGCCCCCGCCGCCAGCTCCAACCCCGCCAGAATGACTTTAGCCGGTTCCCGCGGATGCGACCGCAGCTTGAAAGTCTCCATGCGCCCGTCGTCGTGAAGCACCACGAAATCCGTGAAGGTTCCCCCGGCGTCCACCCCAATGCGCATTGAGTTCTTATTCTAACTGGGGAGTGCGGGATCATAGAAATAGAGTGATCCACCTCCGCGGAGTCTCCAAACAATTTGCCGGCAAACGCAAAGTCACCGCCCTCGAACGCCTCGACCTCTCCATCGCCCGCGGCGAAATGGTCTCCATCGTCGGCCCCTCCGGCTCCGGCAAATCGACCCTGCTAAATCTCATAGGCGGCCTGGACCGCCCCAGCGAAGGCGAAATCGAAATCGACGGCGAGACTCTATCCACGCTCACCGACGACGGCCTAACCCGCGTCCGCCGCGACAAAATCGGCTTCATCTTCCAGTTCTTCAACCTCCTGCCCACACTCTCCTGCCTCGAAAACGTCTCGCTCCCGTTACACCTCCGCGGATGGCCCCGCAAGAAAATCGACGAACGCGCCCGCGAGCTGCTTCAGCTCGTGAAGCTAAACGCCCGCCTAGACCACCTACCCGACGAACTCTCCGGCGGCGAACGCCAGCGCGTAGCCATCGCCCGCGCACTCAGCATTTTCCCGCCGATCTTGTTAGCCGATGAACCCACCGGCAATCTAGACACCCACACCGGCGCCGAAATCCTCAAGCTAATGCACGATCTCCACGACCGCTTAGGCGCAACAGTCCTGATCGTCACCCACGATCACGCCGTAGCCGAAAGCTGCCCGCGCACCATCAGCCTCCGCGACGGCCACATCGTTGCCGACGTCCGTCAGGAAGTATCGCGAGCATGAGGCTGCTGCGACTCATCAGTTGGCCCTACGCCCGCAAACATCTGCTGCGCTGGCTGCTGACCACCGCGGGAATCATCCTGGGAGTCGGCGTATTCGTCGGCATGCACACAGCGAATCAAAGCGTCTCCGCCGCCTTCCGCGAGACGATCGACCGAGTCGCCGGAACCACCCAACTTCAAGTCACTGCCGGCGAACCAGGCTTCGAAGAAGCCGTCCTCGAAAAAGTCCAGAGCCTCCCCGAAGTGCGCGCCGCCGCGCCAGTGATCGAAGCCACCGTCTCCACCGGCAAAGGCAATCTCCTGATTCTCGGCGTCGACATGCTAGGCGACCGCAGCCTCCGCACCTACGATCTGGAAGGCACCGACGAAGCCATCGATGACCCGCTAGTGTTCCTAGCGCAAGCCGACTCCCTGATCGTCACCAAAACCTTCGCCGAAAAGAACGGTCTGCAAATCAACAGCCGCATGCCCATGCGCACCATGCAAGGCGATCTGGTATTCACCGTGCGCGGCATCATGAAGCCCGGCGGCCTGGCCAGCGCCTTCGGTGGCGACCTTGCCATCATGGACATCTACGCCGCCCAAAAATTCTTCGGCCGCGGACGCAAATTCGACCGCATCGATCTAGCGCTGCAAGACAACGTGACCCTGGCCGAAGGCACCGCGAAGCTGCGCGCGCTCCTCGGCCCCGGCTACGAAGTCGATCCGCCCAGTTCCCGCGGCGAGCAGTTCGAACAAACCTCGCGCATCTATTCGCTGGCCTCGAACATCACCAGCATCTTCGCGCTCTTCATAGGAATGTTCATCATCTACAACACCTTCGCGATCGCCGTCACCCAGCGCCGCTCAGAAATCGGAATCCTGCGCGCCCTGGGAGCCACACGCTCGCAGATCCGCACTCTGTTTCTGGTAGAAAGCATGATCGCCGGAACCTTCGGCTCGGCCCTCGGAGTCTTGTTCGGCATCGGCATGGCGCAAGCGATGGCCGGTTACATCGGCGGCATCCTGACCGACGTCTACGGAGTCGCCCAACGAGCCGACGGCCTGGACCTCGATCCCGTCCTGCTAGGCGGCGCCCTAGCCATGGGCATCGTCACCAGCCTGTTCGCCGCCGTAATCCCCGCCCGCGCCGCAGCCTCGGTCGATCCCGTGAAAGCCTTGCAGAAAGGCCGCAACCAAGCCTTGGGCGAAGGCGAAAGCCGCATGCGCCGCTGGACCGCGCTCGCCTGCGCCGCCGCCTCCGTGATCGCCCTACTCTTCAGCCGCAACACTGTAATCTTCTACGCCGGCTTCCTCCTCAGCGGACTAACAGCCGTCCTGCTAGCCCCCAGCCTGACCCTATGGCTCTCGCGAGTGCTGCGCCCCGTCCTAGCATGGGTGCGCCCAGTAGAAGGAACGCTAGCCGCCGACAGCCTGATTCAAGGCCCGCGCCGCACCTCCGGCACTGTAGCCGCACTCATGCTGTCGTCTGGCGCTCGTGATCGCACTAGGCGGCCTCGCCCGTTCTAGCTACGATTCGCTCTCCGACTGGATGCGCATCGCCCTCAACCCCGACCTCTTCGTCACCACCGCCCAAAATCTCACCGCGCGCAATTTCGTTTTCCCCGCGTCCCTCGGCGACGGCCTACGCGCGGATACCGGGGGTGAGTGAAGTTCAATTAGTCCGCAGCGTCCGCGTCACAGTGAAAGGAGGCCCCGTCATGCTGGTAGCTCTCGACGTAGCCTCCGTAGAGCGCCGTGCGAAACTCCCACCCGTCGAAGGCGATCAAGCGGATATGTACCGCCGCACCGAACGTGGCGAAGCCGTGCTAGCTTCCGAAAACTTTGTACGCCTGCACGGCGGCAAACTCGGCGAGACCCTCGAAATCCCCGCGCCCGGCGGCACTCTGCGCCTACCTATCGCCGGAATCGTGCGCGATTTTTCCGATCAACAAGGCAGCCTGCTGATCGCGCGCGACGCCTACATTCAAGCCTGGCATGACGATGCCGTCAACGTCTTCCGCCTGTATCTAGCGCCCGGCGCGAACTCTGCGGAAGTCCGCCAGCGCATCCTGGACGCCTACGGAAAACAGCAGCGCCTGTTCGTACTCACCAATAAAGACGTGCGCGATTACGTCACGCGCCTCACCGACCAATGGTTCGGACTCACCTACGTCCAAATCGCCGTAGCCGTCCTGGTTGCCGTGCTAGGCATCGTCAACGCCCTCACCGTTTCCATCACAGACCGCCGCCGCGAACTCGGCGTCCTCCAAGCCGTCGGCGGCCTGCGCCAGCAAATCCGCCACACCGTTTGGATGGAAGCCGCCGCCATCGGCGTCATCGGCCTCGCCCTCGGCCTGCTCCTCGGAGCCGCCGAACTCTACTACGCCATCGAAATCTCCCGCCGCGACCTGGTCGGCATCGACATCGGCTACTCCTACCCCTTCGCGACCGCACTGGCATTGGCTCCCGTGATCCTGGGCGCCGCGTTCCTAGCCGCCCTAGGACCCGCCGAAAGCGCCGTGCGCGGCTCTCTAGTGGAGGCGCTCGAATATGAGTAGAGCCTTCGCCGCCTTCCTGCTGGCAGCGTCTTTCGCCGCCGCACAAGACCCGCGTCAGATCATGGAAGAAGCCCAGCGCCGGTCGCGCTCGGAATCGCAACACTACGAAGGAACGCTAGAAGTGATCGGCAGCGGCAGCCGCATTGCCACTAAACGCTGGGTGTTCGACCGCCTCGGCGTCTTCGGCAACAGCAAAGGCATGCTGCGTTTCACCGTGCCCGCCGAAGTGAAGGGTGTCGGACTCCTGATCGTCAATCACACTGACCGCGCCAGCGATCAATGGCTATGGCGTCCCAACATCGGACGCGAGCAACGCATCGCCCTGCAGGATCGCTCGACGCGCTTCTTCGGCACCGATTTCAGCTTCGAGGATCTCGAAGAACGCGACGTCGCGCAGTTCGACTACAAACTCTTCGGCGATGAAAAAGACACCTGGAAGCTGGAATCCAAGCCGCGCAAGTCCTCGCAATACACCTACGGCTACCTGTGGGTGAAGAAAGACAACTACACCATCGTAAAAGTGGAATCCTATAACAAGAAGGGTTTAGTCCGCGTCATCGACTACCGCGATTTCGAGCTATCCAAAGGCATCTGGACCGCCCGCACCATCGAAGTCACCGACGTAACCCGCAACAGCCGCACCACACTCAAATACGACAAACTCGAATACAATCTGCCGATGAAAGACGACGACTTCACGCTGGACGCCCTGCGGCGGGGACCATGACCGGGCTGCTCTTACTTGCGCTCCTAGCGCAGAATTTCGAACAGCGTGGCTTCATAGAAAACCAGACCCTGTTCTATCCCCAGACAGCGCCCAACGACAGTGCGCAAGTCATCGATCAAGCCGCCATCCGCTGGGAAGCATCCTACAAACTCACGCCCTGGCTAAAGCTGAACGGCTCGCTAGACGCGCTCGCCGACACCCATCAGCAAGTAGCTCGCGACGCGCGCCTAGATCTCGACGACCGCACCATCCAGCGTCCCGCTCTCTCCCTGCGCGAATTCAGCGCCACCATTCACAAGGGTAAAGTCACCGCCCAAATCGGACGCCAAATCATCCGCTGGGGCAAGACCGACATCCTCACGCCCACCGACCGCTTCGCCCCCAAAGACTACCTCAGCAGCGTAGTCGACAGCGATTTTCTAGCCGTTCCCGCCGCCCGCGTAACCATTGCCAACGCGACCGACTCCCTCGACGCCATCTGGCAGCCCTGGTTCACCCCCAGCCGCACTCCGCTGCTCGATCAACGCTGGACCGCGCTCCCACCGGAACTGAACGGCGTCACCATCGTCGACGCCGGCGCGCGCTACCCCGGGCGCAGCCAGTTCGGCCTGCGCTGGAATCATGTGGCCTCGCGCTACGAATACTCGCTCTCCTATTTCGACGGCTTCAACAACCTCCCCCTATTCAACGCGAGTTTCGATCCCGCAACCCTCACCGCACACGCCCAACGCTTCTACCCCAACATGCGCATGTACGGCGCCGACGCCGCGCTCCCCTTACCCTGGCTCACCGTCAAAGGCGAAGCCGGATACTTCACGTCCACCACCCCGGCGAACAAGATTACGTCCTCTACGTGATTCAAGTCGAACGCCAAGTGAAAGAATGGTCGCTCGTCGGCGGCTACGCAGGCGAAGCCGTGACCGCAGGCGCAGCAAATCCCCTAAGCTTTACTCCCGGATCGCGGCTTTCGCCAAGTCCTTCGTCGGCCACGCCACTCTAACGATCGACGTCAACCGCAGCCTGACCGTAGAAACCGCCGTACGCTCGGCCGGTTCTTTCCTGCGCGTCGAATACTCGCAAGCCTTCGGCCAGCACTGGCGCGTGACCCCGGGCGTAGCCTGGATCCGCGGCGACATGACAGATTTCCTGGGCCAATATCACCGCAATTCCTATGCCTCACTAGCCGTCCGCTATAGTTTTTAGGTAGGTGAGAGTTCTCTTCGCTCTATTGTTCGCCGCCGCCGCCTTCGCCCAGGACTTCAGCCACATGGAAGTCCAGCGCGTGGTGAAGGACCTGCATTTCGCCGAAGGCCCCGTTTGGTCCTACGATGGGTACCTATTGTTCAGCGACACCGTAGTCGACAAACTCCGCAAGCTCACTCCCGGCGCTGGCGATGCCGTATTCGCCGAACGCGCCGGCGGCGTCATCGGCAACGCCTACGACACCGAAGGCCGCCTTTACACCTGTGAATTCCGCGAACGCCGCGTAACCCGCACCCTGAAGAACGGAAAAATCGAAGTGCTAGCTGCGCGCTTCGAAGGCAAACGCTTCAACGCCCCCAACGACATCGTCGTCCGCCGCGACGGTCACGTGTATTTCACAGACCCCGCGTTCGGCGCACAGCAGGATACCCGCGAACTCGATTTCTACGGCGTCTACCACATCACCCCCAAAGGTGAATTGGAATTGGTCGCCAAATGGAAGACCCGCCCCAACGGCATCGCGCTCGCCCCCAACGGCCGTACCCTTTATGTCTCGGATTCCGACGACCGCAGCGTCCGCGCCTACGATCTCGACGGCAAAGGCATCGCGTCCAAGGAACGCATCGTGGTCGACAAAATCACCGGCGTGCCCGACGGCCTGCGCACCGATGAAAAAGGCAATCTATATGTCGCCGCCGACAAAGTCTCCGTCTACGCGCTCTCGAACAACGGCCCCGCGAAACTGTTGGGTGAAGTCCCCGTGGGAGAGACTCCGTCGAATCTAGCGTTCGGCGACCCCGACATGGAAACCCTCTACATCACTGCGCGCACCTCGGTCTATCGCGTGCGTCTAGGCGTCAAGGGAGCGTTACCTTATTAGCCGCCAATACCCAGAACACCCGCTGCTCGGCGTAGGCGCCATCATCTTCGACGGCGACTCCACGCTCCTGGTCGAACGCGCCGGCGAACCGCTGAAAGGCTGGTGGTCCATCCCCGGAGGCCTGCTCGAAACCGGCGAGTTACTCGAAGACGCCCTCCGCCGCGAAGTGCTCGAAGAGACCGGACTTGTAGTCGAAATCGTCTATCGCTTCGACATCTTCGAACGCATCATGCGCGACACGGAAGGCCGCGCCGAATACCACTACGTGCTAGTCGATTACGTTTGCAAAGTGGTAGGCGGCCACCCCGTTCCCGGCGACGACGTGAGTCGCGTCGAATGGGTCCCCTGCGCGCGCCTCCACGATTACAAAGTGACTTCCGGGACAATAGAAGCAGTCGAGCGAGCCTACGCGAATGAACTCAGAACCCGTTCTCGAGTTTGAATCCTTGCGCGCGCTAGTAAGCCGCTACGTGCGCAGCGCCCTGGGACGCAACGAGCTAGAACAAGTCGCGCCATCCAGCGATCGCGCCGCCATCGAAATCGCGCTGGCCGAAGCCACCGAAGGTATCGATTACCTGCGCGCCGCATCGCAACCGCAACCCGCGTCGCGCGGAGCCGCCATTCGCATCAACTTCGCCGATATAGCCGACCCCGCCAGCGCCGTAGCCCGCCTGCGCATCGAAGGCGCGACCCTTGAAGCGCAAGAAATCTACGAACTCACCCGCCTGCTCGATCTGGCAGCCGAAGCCCGTGGAGTCCTAGTCTCCACCGGCCAACGCTTCCCGCGTTTATCCGCCCACGGCGCCGCCATCGCCGATCTTCGCGAGCTCGCCCACGAGCTGAGCGGCAAAATTCTACCCGGCGGATTACTAGCCGATCACGCCAGCGTAGCCCTGGGCCGCCTCCGCCGCGACATCGAAAAGCAGCGCCAGTCCATCCAGCATTCGCTCGAACGCTTCCTGCGCGCGCATCAAGCCGACGGCACCTTGCAGGAAGATTTCGTAACCATCCGCAACGACCGCTTCGTAGTCCCCGTAGTCACCGGCCGCGAACGCCGCGTCGACGGCGTGATTCACGGAGCCAGCGGCAGCGGCCACACCCTCTTCGTCGAGCCCCTGGAAACCATCGAACTCAACAACGAACTCGTCCGCCTCACCGAAGAAGAAGCCCGCGAAGTCCACCGCATCCTGCGCGAATTCACCGCCCGTCTGCGCACCCACGCCCCCGCGATAGCGTCCACCACTAAAGCCTTAGCGCGCCTGGAACTGATTTTCGCCAAAGCCGAATTCGCGCAGACCTTCAACTGCGTCGTCCCGCGCATCAGCCCCGATGAAAGCCCGCCGCCTGATCCTCCGCGAAGCTCGCCATCCCCTGCTCGAAGACATCTTGCGCAAGCAGCAGAAAGCCGTCGTGCCCATCACCTTCGATCTCGATCACGACCAGCGCACCCTCCTGATCAGCGGTCCCAACACCGGCGGCAAGACAGTGACTTTGAAAACCGCCGGCCTGCTAGCTCTAATGGCCCACGCCGGCCTCCCCGTGCCCGCCGCCGAAGCCGAGTTCCCGTTGTTCGACGAAGTGCTAGCCGACATCGGCGATCATCAGTCGATCCAAGAAAGCCTCAGCACTTTTTCTGCCCACATCGTCTCGATCCGCTCGATGCTCGAAAGCGCCACGCCCGATTCTTTAGTCCTCATCGACGAACTAGGACGCGCCACCGATCCCGAAGAAGGCGGCGCGCTAGGCGTCGCGGTGCTCGATGCCTTCCGCGTTCGCGGAGCGTTCACCGTAGCCTCCACCCACCTGCTGGCCCTCAAACTCTACGGCGCGTCGACCGCCGGTGTGCGCAACGGCTCCATGGGGTTCGACGACGCCACGCTAGAACCCACGTATGTTCTACGCCTCGGCTCACCCGGAAAGTCCGCGGGCCTCGACATAGCCAGCCGCCTAGGCCTCGACCCTGCGCTCATCCAAGACGCCCGCGCCCGCATGACCACCACCGAGCGCGACATCGCCCACTTCCTGAACCAGATGCACCAGCGCCTGGACGCTCTCGAGTCCGAGCAACGCGCCGTAGCCGAGCGTGAGCGCACCCTAGCCGCCCGCGAGCAGTCTCTCGAACAGAATTGGGAAAAGAAATACACCGCCAAGATTCGCGAGCTGGAACAGCGCGCCTCCGATCTCTCCGCGCAATTCGAAAAGCAAGCCCAACAAACCATCGGCGATCTCAGCCAGAAAGCCCGCGTCAAAATCGCCAAAACGCGCCGCGAATTTCAGGAGGCCGTCGAATCCGCCATCGACGCGACGACGCCAGTGGCCGCCGCCGCACCGCCACGCCTGAAACTCACCGAAGGCGCCCGCGTCCGCCTCAAAAACATCCGCCAGCCCGCCACCGTCCGCCGCATTCTCTCGAATGGTTTACTAGAAGTGGACGCCGGCTTCCTCCGCATGCAAGTAGCCGCGTCCGACGTCGAAGAAGTGCTCCCACCCACCGGCGCCCCCGCCGCGCGCCCCCCGGTAGCGTTCCGCCAAGGCCCCAGCTTCGACGGTAATTTCCGCGAGATCAACTTGATCGGCCAGCGCGCCGAAGAAGCCTGCCAGCAGGTGGACAAACTCCTCGACAGCGCCGCCCTAGCCGACGTAGATCGCATCCGCATCATCCACGGTCACGGCATGGGCATCCTCAAACGAGCCATCGCCGAACTCCTCGCCCGCCACCCCCACGTCGAGAAATTCTACGTCGCCCCGCCTGAAGAAGGCGGCGCCGGAGCCACAATTGTAGAGTTAAAGACATGAGCCGCGAATGGATTCGCGACTACTGCATGTCGCTCCCGCACACCACCGAACACTTCCTCTGGAAAATCGATCTAGTATTCAAAATCGGCGGCAAAATGTTCGCCACCCTGGTGCTCGAACCGCACCCAGTCTGCCTGGCCTTTAAGTGCACGCCGCAAGACTTCGAGGAGCTGATCGAGCGCCCCGGCATCATACCCGCCCCCTACGCCGCGCGTCAGAAATGGGTAGCGCTCGAATCCTTCGACGCCATGCAGCGCAAAGAATTACAACCGCGTCTCAAACAAGCCTATGAATTGATTTTTGCGAAGCTGCCGAAGAAGACCCAACGCGACTTGAGCTAAGCGGCCTTCGCCGGCTCGGCCGCCGCTGCCAGTTCCTGCTGCCTCTGCCACGCCAGTTTGCCCTGGTATTCTTCCCACAGGGTGCTGAAGCCCGCCCAATAGTACCCGCCCACGAACAGCAATTGGAACGGCACCGCCAGGTAGTTGAAGGATTCAATCGCGAACGCCGTCATCCCCAGGAAGTAAGTGCCCAGCGCCAGTTCCGCATAAGGCAGCCAGCCGCTGCGCCGCCGGTATTGAATATTCTCCAGCTTCACTTTCTGTGTGCCGCCGATCGCATACTTCGGAGTGCGCGCAAAACTAGTCTGATACCCAAACAGCGCTTCGAGCACCGATCGCGTATTGATCACTGTAAGCGCCACCCCCGCCGCCATCAGCGCGGGCAGGAACAGAAACGCCCGTTTCCATGTCTTGGGAAAAATCTCGCGATGCGCCACCACGTAGAACGCGGATATCGACCAGAACGACGCAATGATCAGCGGCAGGTCGATGGTCAGCATCTGGAACCAGCCCATGTAAAAGCGCACGATCATCACCGGCAGCATCAGCGCGCTCACCACGATCATCAGCGGATAGGAAATGTTCGGCGTCAGATGGAAGAACGCTTCGATCTTCACCTTGCGCGGCGCATCCGATCGCAGAATCGTCGGCAGCAGCTTAATCGCCACCTGCGTCAATCCCTTGGCCCAGCGCGATTGCTGCACCTGGAAGCCGTAAGTCTCCACCGGCAGCTCCGACAAGCATTCGATCGACGGTACATACACGAACTTCCAACCCTTTAACTGCGCTCGATAGCTCAGATCCGAGTCTTCCGTCAGCGTGTCATGCTGCCACCCGCCCGCATCGTCAATCATCGACCGCCGCAAAATCCCCGCCGTCCCATTGAAGTTGAAAAACCGCCCGCCGCCCGATCGCGCCACATGCTCCAGCACGAAATGCCCGTCCAGCAGCATCGCCTGCACTTCCGTCAGCAAATTGTAGTGGCGGTTCAGATACCCCCACCGCGTCTGCACCATCCCGACCTTCGGATCGGCGAAGAAGTCCACCGTCCGCCGCAGAAAATCCACCGGCGGAATAAAATCCGCGTCGAAAATCGCCACGATCTCGCCCGTGGCGGTCTCCAAACCATGTTGCAGCGCCCCGGCTTTGTAGCCGTGCCGGTGCGTCCGATGAATGTATTCGATAGGCAGCCCCGCCGCCTGATACTCCGCCACCAGCGCCCGAGTGAACGGATCCGTAGAATCGGTAGAATCGTCCAGCACCTGAATCTGCAGCAACTCGTGCGGATAATCGATCTTGCTGGTCTCTTCGAGCAGCCGCTCCACCACATACTGCTCGTTATACAGCGGCAACTGAATGGTCACTCGCGGCAACTGCGCGAACTTTTGCGGAGCCTCCGTCGGCATCTGCTTGCGGTACTTCACGTATCCGCGAATCATGTGATAGCGATGCAGCCCGTACAGCGAAAGCACGATCAGGACCGCGAAATACGGCACCAGGATCGCGTAATCGAACGGCTGCAGCCGGTAAATGTCGGTGAAAGTATCGTCGAAAAGCGCGTTGACCAGCTTGCCGGCGCCAGAGAATAGGCTGCTGGCCAGCAGCATTGCAGGGGGGCTTAAAGAGGTCAGCATTTAGATCCGACTCTTCTATTATAGTGATTTTAACTCCGTCTGTCCGCCTTAGGCCCGTACGCTGCTTCTAGGGTTTCAACCGGACTGTACCCCCGCCACGGCACTGCCGATGTTCCATGTAAGGAGCGCAAATGCAACCAGGATTAGCGCAAGCTAAACTGCGGATCAGGGAAACCCTGGACGCCCAGCCGGAGTTCACGATCATTTTGGATGCCAGCGGCAGTCCATCGTCGCGGCTGCGCGCGCGCTTCCTCTCGCAGGATGGCGATGCCATAAGCGTTCAGTTGGCCGCAGCGCTGGGACAGAACCTGCTGGTAAACATCACCGGCGAAATCGAAACCGCCTCGGGACGCCAGCCCATGTTCGGCAAGTACCGCGTCTCTTCGTGCAAAATTGCCGGCATCGGAAAGTATCAAGCCGAGCTCATGCCGGAAACCGTGGCCGAGGAGTCCGCCCAGCCCGCCAGCCGCGCCGACGACGAGGGGGATTACTATCAAGTCCTGCAAGTCAGCCGTCAAGCCGACACCGACACGATTCGCCGCGTCTTTCACATCCTTGCCCAGCGCTATCATCCCGACAATCATGAAACCGGCAATCAGGAAAAGTTCCGCCAAGTGGTGGAAGCGCACGCCGTACTGTGCGATCCCGAAAAGCGCGCCGCCCACGATGTTTTTCTCGCCGGTGAAGACAAGGGCCGCTACAGAATCTTCGACTCGCTGGAAAATACCGAAGGCGTGCAAGCGGAAAACCGCAAGCGCGAGGGCATTCTTCGCCTGCTTTATGGCAAGCGCCTCACCGATCCGCACAAGCCCGCCATGCGCGCCCGCGAATTCACCGAGATGCTAGCCTGCCCGCTCGAGCACCTGGAGTTCGCTATGTGGATGCTCCGCGAACAGCGCTTCATCGTCCGCTCCGACAACAATCATTTTGAGATCACCTGGCAAGGCGTCCTGGCCTTCGAAGCCGAACAAGGCAGCTACGCCAAGAAGTCTTTGATTGCACTACCGGCTCCCGCACAATCCGCCTGAAGTAGTCGGCTATAATCGGGTATCCCCCGGCGATAGCTATGCCCCTCAGTGCGAAAATAGGACTCGTTTGCGCAGTCGCCGCGGCACTCGTGGCGCTAGCGATTTGGATCGCCCGCCGCATGCGTGCCACACCCGAGAAACGCGAACGCCTCCGCCGCCTCTCGATCCACACCACTGGCCGCCTGGGCGATGCGTTCCTGACCGAAGTCCACGAGAACCTGCTCCACTACACTTATAAAGTGCGCGGCGTGCAGTATGAGGCCTCGCAAGACATCAGCGCCTTGCGAGACCACTTGCCCGCCGATCCCGAGCGCATGATCGGCATGGTAGGCATGAAGTATCTGTCCAAGAACCCCGCTAACTCCATCCTGATTTGCGAAGAGTGGAGCGGCCTCCGCGAACCCTTTCGCCGATCCGATCCCGCCGCCGTTGTTTCAGCGGATAGTGTTTCAGCGGACAGTAATGCTGTAGGGCATCAGCCGTAAAATTCCGCCGCGGCTGAGCACACGCAGCGGCAGATCCCCCACCAGTTCCCGCACCTGCGCTTCGATCCGCGAATCCACTATCCGCGATTCAATCGACGTCAAATCCGTGTCGCGATCCATCAGCACCTGCAACAAATTCCGCCGCGGCGGATACGCCACCAGCGTGATCTTTTCGGAAGCTCCGATCTTGGCCTTCTGTTTCACCAGCTCAATCGCGCGGTCAATTCCGCCAATCTCATCCACCAGCCCGTTCTGCTTGGCCTGCGCGCCGGTCCACACGCGCCCTTGCGCCAGCGGCTCCACCTCGTCGTACTTGCGTCGGCGCCCATCCGCCACCCGCTGCACAAATCCCTTGTAGAACACCTCGATCTCGGTGCGCAGCTTAGCCCTCTGTTCATCGTTCAGCGGAGCGTACTCCGTATCGATATCCGCGAAGCGCCCACGCTTCATCAATTCCTTCTTGACGCCCAGCTTGTCGTACAGCCCGCGCAAATTCACCTTGCCGAAGAACACCCCGATCGAACCAGTCTCCGTATTCCGGTAAGCCACCACCGGATCGCCCGTCATCGCGATGAAGTAGCCTCCGGATGCCGCCAGATCCGACATGGAGATCACCGTCGGCTTCTTCTGGCTGAGCAGCTTCGCTTCATGCAGGATGTCGTCGGACGCAATCCCATCGCCGCCCGGCGAATCAATCCGCAGAATCACGCCCTTGATCGACGCATCGTCGCGCACCGCCCGCAATTGCCGGATCATCCCGGCCGAAGTGATCCCGTTCTCTCCCGAATCGTTAGTCGAGCCCCGCGTAATGTCGCCCTGTCCCACCAATAGTGCAATCTTGGTAGGCCCGTCGACTCCCAGATTGCTAGCCGCCGCGTGCGAATAATCATGGTCCGCGATCTTGGCCAGGGCGTTGAGCTTAAGCTGCTGCCGCAGTTGATCGTACATCTGATCTTCGTAAATCAATGCATCCACCAGCCCGCCATTCAGAGCCTCTTGCCCGATAAACGGCCCGTTGTCGATCAGCGCCCGCACCGCGTCCGGCGATTTCTTGCGCCCCTCCGCGACAGTGTTGATCAAATCCGCGTAGAACTGATCCAGCAGTTGGTTGATAACCTCACGAGTCTCCGCGCTGGATTCATTTTTCGTAAACATATCCGGCGCATCTTTATACTTACCAACGTGCTCGAACTCCATCTGGACCCCCAGCTTATCCAGCGTCCCCTTGAAGAACATCAGCTCCGCGCGCAACCCCTTGACGTCCAGCTCGTCTTCCGGCGACATGAATACCTTGTCGGCGGCAGTAGCCAGATAATATTCCTTAGTACCCGCGCCGCGTAGGAAACGCGTAAACCGGCTTGCCGGACTTCTTGAAGTTGACAATGTCCGCACGAAGCTCCTCGAGCTTAGCCCACCCCACGCCCAGCCCGCGTGGCTCCAGGACGACAGCCTGAATGCGCGAATCCGCCGCGGCATTGCGCAGCATCTGCCAGTTCTCGGCGATTGTCAGCGGCTGCTGTTTATCGAAGAACGGAATCGGAAACTCCACCGCCGGCTGCTCCGGCAAATCGCCTTCGAGTTGCAGCACCAGCGCCGAGTTCGCCACCACCTGCGGCCGCCGGCTCCCGCCCAACCGTATCGCCGCCGCCACCAGGATCACCCCCACCAGCGCCACGAACAAAATGCCGATCACGAAGCCAAGCAGGAATTTTTTCATAAGCCTTCTTTTAGTGTAGACGGCCCGTCGCGGCTTCTAGCGTCATCATTTCATCAGGCGCTCGATCATTTTGGCCCGATCCGCAACTTCAAAGCCCTTGGGAAGCCCGCCCTCCACGGCGACCCATCGGACCGTCGGCACACCTAATTCGTGCCGCAGACCGTTTTCGATCAGAGCGCGCATGGTGGTCCCATGCTTGGACGCATACCTCTTGACCTTAGTCAGCAACTCGTCCGATCTCTCGACAGTGATCTTCATGTGGCTGTCTTTGCTTGCTGTAAATAAAAAGGCCGCCCCTTTCGGAGCGGCCTTTTGTTTAACAGACTCCGCCACTGCGCCGCAAGGCGCTATGCAAGTGGCTAGAAGTCCATCCCGCCGCCACCGCCGTGCTCCGGACCCATCGGAGGCGCAGACTTCTTCTCCGGGATCTCGCAGATCATCGCTTCGGTGGTCAGCATCAGAGCGCTGATCGAAGCGGCGTTCTGCAGCGCCGAGCGGGTGACCTTGGTCGGATCGATGACGCCCGCCTTCACCAGGTCCTCGTAGCCGCCGGTGGCAGCGTTGAAGCCGTAGTTGGCGTCCTTATTCGCGCGGATCTTTTCGATCACAATCGCGCCTTCCCAGCCGCCGTTGGCGACGATCTGGCGAACCGGCTCTTCGCAAGCACGACGAACGATGTTGATACCGATCTTCTCGTCGTTGTCGCTCTTCAAGCCGTCCAGCACCGAAGCCGCGCGCAGCAGAGCCACGCCGCCGCCCGGAACGATGCCTTCCTCAACCGCCGCGCGCGTGGCATGCAGAGCATCCTCGACGCGGGCCTTCTTCTCTTTCATTTCGGTCTCGGTAGCCGCGCCGACCTTGATCACCGCAACGCCGCCGGCCAGCTTCGCCAACCGCTCCTGCAGCTTCTCACGGTCGTAATCGGAAGAAGTGTCTTCCACCTGGGCACGCAACTGCTTGATGCGGCCTTCGATGTCCTTGGCTTTGCCGGCGCCATCGATGATGGTGGTGTTGTCCTTATCCACCGTGATGCGCTTGGCCTTGCCCAGGTCTTCCAGTTTCACGCCTTCGAGCTTAATGCCGGTCTCTTCGAAGATCGCTTTGCCGCCCGTGAGGATGGCAATGTCTTCGAGCATCGCTTTACGGCGATCGCCGAAGCCCGGAGCCTTAACCGCGCAGGCATTCAACGTGCCACGCAGCTTGTTCACTACCAGAGTGGCCAGCGCTTCGCCTTCCACTTCCTCGGCAATCACCAGCAGCGGCTTGCCGCTGCGCGCGATCTGCTCGAGCACCGGCAGCAGGTCCTTCATGTTGGAGATCTTCTTCTCGTGGATCAGAATGTACGGATCCTCGAGCACGCACTCCATCCGTTCCGGATCGCTCACGAAGTAGGGCGAGAGATAACCGCGGTCGAACTGCATACCTTCCACGGTCTCGAGCTCGGTGACCATGGTCTTCGACTCTTCAACGGTAATAACGCCGTCCTTGCCGACCTTCTTCATCGCTTCGGCAATGGTGTTGCCGATGGTCGCGTCGCCGTTGGCCGAGATCGTGCCCACCTGGGCGATGGTCTCGTTGGTCTTGGTCTCGATCGAATATTTCTTCACTTCCTCGACCACTGCTTCGACCGCGCGCTCGATGCCGCGCTTCAGTTCCATCGGATTCGCACCGGCCGCCACGCTCTTCACGCCCTCGCGGAAAATGCACTGCGCCAGAACCGTCGCCGTGGTGGTACCGTCACCAGCCACGTCAGAGGTCTTCGACGCCACTTCGCGCACCATCTGCGCGCCCATGTTTTCCAGCGGATCTTTGAGTTCCACTTCCTTCGCCACCGTCACGCCGTCTTTGGTGATGGTAGGTCCGCCAAACTTCTTCTCGAGAACCACGTTGCGCCCCTTGGGACCCAGCGTGACTTTCACTGCATCAGCCAGTTGGTTGACGCCGCGAAGAATCGCCTGCCGCGAATTCTCGCTATAAACAATTTGTTTAGCTGCCATAGTTCAAATCTCCTTTTTACCTAAAACCCTAAGCCTTGGCCTTTTTGCTGCCGCCCTCGAGAACGCCCAACACTTCGTCCTCGCGCATGATCAGGAACTCGTCACCGTCAAGCTTGATGTCCGATCCCGAGTACTTCCCAAACAGGATGCGATCCCCGGCTTTGACATCCAGCGGAATCAGCTTGCCGTCGTCATTGCGCTTGCCCGCGCCGACAGCGATCACTTCGCCTTCCTGCGGCTTCTCTTTGGCCGAATCGGGAATGAACAACCCGCTAGCCGTTTTCTCTGCACTATCCTCAATCCGTTTGACCACAATGCGGTCGTAGAGCGGACGAATCTTCATGGTTCAACCTCCTCTGGAATCACTCAAAATTTTGGCTGTTTTCGTTGCCTAAACTGGACCCGGCTGAGCCGCCTGAGTCCAAGCACTATTATTAGCACACTCAGCGGAGGAGTGACAATAGTTTGTTGTAATCAATTGAAAATAAGCAATATTTATCTGTAAAACGTTTGAGAATCTTTGTAAGAGAAAACCTTTGAAAAAAGGTACGTCAGGCCTCCAGGCCTGACCCCGCTCGATAAGCACTCGACCAAGGATAATCCTCCGCCCTCCCCACCACCCCAGCCCGCACCGGATTAGCCTCTATGTACGCCATCGTCTCCGCAAACTCAACTTCCCCTCGAATCCAATGATCAAAAGACTCATCCAACCAAAAAATCTTCCCCACCCTCCCCAATACAACATTGGACCGCCGCGCCGTAATCCCCTTCAAATTTTTAAGGATCACCGCCGCCTCAACATGCGGATGAACCAGTAAGTGAACATGATTGCTCATCACCACAAACGCATGGAGGTCATACCGCTGCAACCGTTCCGCCCCAAAGTGGATCGCTTCTATAACGATCCGTGCGATTTCAGGGTGCCTGAGCCAATGCGCGTCCCCATCATGCAAACTCCAGGTGATGAACAGCGCCTTCCCGGGAGGTTGCCAGTGCGGAAGGTGCCGGCGGTAAAAACTCACATAGATGAGTGCGCTTCGTCCATCACTATTCTCATTCCGAGAAACAAACACAAATTATTAGTTTATTCAAGGTACGTCAGGCCTCCAGGCCTGACACCCCTTCATTTTCGTCGGGCCTAGAGGCCCAACCTACTTTGATCCCCCTGACCTCCGAGTCCGCGCCGCCAGCCTCCAGCCGAATCTCCATCCGCCCCTCCGGCATGAGTTGCGGAAACCGCTCCCCCCACTCAATCAACACCACCGCCTCACGATCGAAAATCTCCTCCAGCCCCAATGTCGCCACCTCCTCCGCGCGATCCAGGCGGTAAAGATCGATGTGGTAAACCCGCCCCTCCCCGTATTCGTGGATCAGCGTAAACGTAGGGCTAGTCACGTCCTCCACCTCCCCCGCTCCCAACCCGCTGATGATCCCCTTAGCGAGCGTAGTCTTACCCGCCCCCAAATTTCCGATCAGCAACACCACCGCACGCTTCGGCAGCGTAGCCGCAATCCGCCGGCCCAACTCGATCGTCTCTTCCTCGCCGTGAGTCTCAAATGACTTCACGAATCGCCCTCGGAAGATACCTCAGTAGATCGGTCGCGAGCACGCAGTATTCCGTCAACTCCTCCGCCGCCAGCTCGCCCGCGCGCCCATGCAGCCACACCGCCGCACGCACCGCGAGCCCGATGTCACGAGTCTGCGCAATCAATCCCGCAATCAATCCCGTCAGCACATCGCCGGTCCCACCCTTCGCCATCGACGGTGACCCCGTAGGATTGATCCACACTCTCCCGTCCGGAAACGCGATCAGCGTACGAAACCCTTTGAGAACCAAACACACATTCCGCTCCCTCGCAAACTTACGAGTGTCCTCCACCCGGTCCCCCACCTTCGCCCCCAGCAAGCGCGCCATCTCGCCCGGATGCGGCGTCAGCACCGTCTCCACGCCACGCCCGTGAAAATCGGTCCCCGCAATGGAGTTCAATCCATCGGCGTCGATCACCGTCGGAATCTTTCGCCTCACCCGTCAACTTGGATACCAGTTCGCGATTCACCCCCAAGCCGGGCCCGATCGCCAGCACCGTCATGCGTTCCAGACTGACGGCATCGAGCGATTGCGTCATCAACTCCGGCACCAAGTGCGAAGAATCCGCGCACGCCACCGTCACCAGCCCCGCCCCAATCCGCAGCGCGGCGAGGCCTGACATCGCCACCGACCCGGTTTTCCCCGCCGCGCCTCCTACCACTAGCACGTGCCCATAGTCGCCCTTGTTCGCGTCCCGTTTGCGCGGCTGAAACAGCGGCGCGAAGTCCCGTGCCTCGGACAGCTCCAGATCCGATTGCAGAAATTCCGCCGGAATTCCAATGTCTGCGACAATCAGTTTCCCCGCGTTACCCGCGCGCGGATCTAGCAGCATTTCCGCCTTCGGAGCCGCGAACGTCACCGTGAAATCCGCCCGCACCTGCATGGCCGACGGAATATCCACCGCCACCACCTTAGCTCGCGGAAACTGCCCGTTGATGGTCGCGATCAACTCCGCATAATGTCCCTCCACCGGCTCGCGAAAACCCGTGCCCAGCAGCGCATCCACCACGATAGTCGCGTCACGATCCACCGGCCCCGGCGTGTCCGTCGCCCGCACCACCTGCAGACTCGCCACCCGCGTTTTCAGCAGCCGCCCCACCACCAACCCATCGCCGCCGTTGTTGCCGCTCCCGCAGAAAATCACCACCCGCTGCTGCGACAGAGGAGAGAATTCGCTTTCCAGAAATTCCACCACCCGAGTGCCCGCGCGCTCCATCAGGACATCTCCCGGCGTACCTTGTTCGATAGTCCGCCGGTCCGCCTCCCGCATCTGCTGCGCGGTCAAAACCCTCATGCGGAAGATCCCGTCAAAAGCTGTTCCAGTTTCTGCAGGCGGTCCGTCGCACCCATGACAATCAAATGGTCTCCGGCAGTGATCGCCATTTCCGTAGGCGGATTGAACAGCATCTCCCCCGCCGCCTTGCGCACCGCCAGCACGATCACGTCCAAGTCCCGCTGCGCGTGAAGCTCCGCCAGCGTGCGATCCGCGAAACGAGCTGCGCGTGCTCACCTGCACCTGTTCGATATTCACATCCAATCCGGTCTCTTGCGTAGCGAAATTGATGAACTGATGCACGTGCGGCTTGAGTAGCGCCTGCGCCATGCGATGCCCGGTGCTGTTGTAAGGAGCGAACACGAAGTCCGCACCCGCCCGCCGCATCTTTTGCTCCGACGCCTCTTCATCAATCCGCGCCGCCAGATGCAGCCGCGAGTTCAGAGACTTAGCCGAGAGAATCAGAAACAAATTATCCGCGTCCGTAGACAGCGTCGCAATCAGCCCACGGGCCTTGTCGATGCCCACGTCGCGCAGCGCATCGTCGCTACTGGCATCCGCCGCCACGCTCAGCATCCCCAATTTCATGGCGCGCTCCACCCGTTCTTCATTTTTATCGATCACCACGAACGGCACGCCCGACCGCCGCAGCTCATCGGCCGCCCCGCGCCCCAGCCGCCCGAAGCCGCACACGATGTAGTGCCCCTCCAGTTTCTCGATCATGTTTTTAACCCGTCGCTTTCCGAAATATTGATTCAGCTCCAGCTCGATCGCGGTCTGCGTCATCGCCCCCACGGCCAGAAAAATGGTCACCACGCCGAACGAGATCAGGAAGGAATTGAAGATCCGCCCCGCGTGGCTCAGCGTCCGGATCTCGCCGTAGCCTACCGTCGTCACGGTAGTCAGCGTCATATAGAACGCATCGAAGACCGGGTAACCCTCGATCAGCACGAAACCGACGGTCCCCAACGCCAGCGTGAACAGGATCGCCAGCGCGATCACCGCCAGCCTTCGCGGTAGATGCTCCATTGCCTTATAGTAAACGCGGGCGCGATCTCCCTGGTAAGGTTTACAGGATTCCGCAATTCTTCCTGCGAGCAGCTTCAGGAACCCCCACGAATTCAATCACTTAGAACTGGCAGTTGAGTTGCTGCTCTTCGCGGGAGGAGATTCGCCAATGGAACCGCATGAGACGCAAGTAAACGTGGATCGTGGTAATTCAGGATTGCGCTGGGGCCTGGCCTTAGCCGTTGTGGCCTTGGTCGTGGTCGGAGGCATCAGCCTGGCCTACGTTTCCCGCGAGCGCCGCCAGTTGAACGATCTCAACGCCACCAATCAACAGCTAAGCTCTTCGATCACCCAGTTGAAAGCGCAAATGCAAACCATGGCCGACAAGTTGAGCCAGCCCGCGCCGGCTCCCGCTCCGCCCGCCCGCTTTACATCCGACGGCGCCCCGCGTCCCCGTCCTGTCACCAGGGCCGCAGTCGACCCGCGCTACACCCAGATGCAGAAGCGCCTGGCGGATCAGGAAAAACAACTCAGCAGCACGCGCGACGATCTCAACAAAACGCGCGACGATCTCAACGGTAGGCTGGATTCCACCCGCGACGAGCTCTCCGGTTCACTCGCTTCAACAAAAGATGAACTCAACGGGTCCATCGGCCGCACTCACGACGAGGTAGTCGCGCTACAGAAACGTGGCGAACGCAATTTCTACGAGTTCCATCTTTCGAAGTCGAAAGAATTCCAACGCGTCGGCCCGCTAAGCCTCTCCCTGCGTAAAGTCAATACCAAACGCAAGTCCTACGACCTCGCCATGTTCGTCGACGATAACCAGATGCAGAAGAAGAGCGTGAACCTCTACGAGCCCATCTGGATCAATCTGGAGGACCGCCCCCAGCCCGTGCAGCTAGTAGTCAACCAGATCAGCAAGGACCAGATCCAGGGTTACATTTCCGAGCCCAAGTATAAGAAAGCCGAATTGGGCGAGACCGTATCCGCGACCCCCGCGGCGCCGCCCGCCCTCAAGCAGCAGCAGTAAAAGAGGTGCGTTATGAAATTCGTTTCGTACTTAGCGGTCCCGCTGATAGCTGCCATGGCAGCGGCCAGCCCCGCGGACGAGCGGGATTCGCCCATCTATCGCATAACGGTGGTGCAACGCTCGCTCCCTGCCGTGAACTACGGCCAGCGCTCCGGCCCCACCAAAGTTGATTTCCACGGCACCGTGCTCGCTCCGGAAACCCGCGGCAGCGCCACTGTCGAAGCCAAAGCCGGCGCGGTGATCATTCACGCGAAGTTAGCCGGACTCGATGCGCCCGCGAAATTCGGTCCCCAGTACCTAACCTATGTGCTGTGGGCCATCAGCCCGGAAGGCCAGACCGAGCGCCTTGGTGAAGTGATCACCAATCACAAGGACGACGCCAAACTCGAGGTGACCACATCGCTCCAGACCTTCGGCCTGCTGGTCACCGCCGAGCCCTACTTCGCGGTGTCCAAACCCGGCCCCGTGGTAGTGATGGAAAACGTCCTGCGCCCCGACACCATCGGCGCCTCCGAACCAGTCTCCGCGAAATACGAATTGCTCCCGCGTGCGGAAACCTACACGGTGAACCTGCAGCCCGCCGCCGCAGCCGGAACCGGCCCCATGGTTTCGCAGCGCGAATATGAAGCGGTGCTGGCCATCTACCAGGCGCGCAACGCCATTCAAATCGCCAAGTCCGAAGGCGTCGACGCAAGAGCGCAGGGAACCCTGGAGAAGGCCGAGCACCTGGAGCAACAAGCGGAGCAGATCCCGGATCGCAAAAACAATAGCGATCGCGTGATCATGCTGGCGCGCCAAGCCGTGCAAACCGCCGAGGATGCCAGGAACATCGCGGCGCACGAAAAATAGCGCCGCGGCGTGATCGGAAGCGGCCCGTCGTCTATGCTAGACTGCGCGACTATGGGCCGTTTTCTACTAATACTAATCGCCTCATACCTAATCGCCAGTCTCCCGCTATTCGCCGCCGATCAGCCCTCCGGCGAAGCCCTCTATCAAAAACGCTGCGCCGCGTGCCATGACCAGCCTAGCCCGCGCATTCCGCCGCGCGCCGCTTTGCAAAATCTATATGCATCGCGCATTCTACGCGTAATGAATTCGGGCGCGATGATGACCATCGCCTACCCTTTGAAGCGTGACGAACGCGAAGCTGTGGCCGCGTATCTGGGCAAAGCGGGAGCCGAGCCCGGCCCCCCGCCCGAAGCCTTCTGCAAGGATCGCGCCGTGAAAGTAGACACCGCCGCCAAACTTGCTTGGAACGGTTGGAGTCCCACCGTCGCGAACGCCCGCTTCCAACCCGCGGCCGTCGCCGGACTCAGCATCGATCAAGTCAAGCGCCTGAAACTCAAGTGGGCCTTCGCCTTTGAGGGCGATATTTCCGCCTACGCGCAGCCCGCTGTGATCGGCGGACAAGTCTTCGTCGGCAGCGCCAGCGGTGCCGTGCAAGCCCTGCGCGCCGACACCGGTTGCCTGGAGTGGGTGTACCAGGCCGCCGCCCCCGTGCGCACGGCAATCTCGGTGGCCCCCATCGGCAAGCGCCACGCCGTGTTATTCGGAGACCTCACCGGCACAGTCTACGCGGTCGAAGCCGAGTCCGGACAACTCCTCTGGAAGAAAAAAGTGGAAGAGCACGAAGCGGCGCTGCTCACCGGAGCCGCCACCGTTTTCGACGGCATCCTCTACGTCCCCGTAGCGTCATGGGAAGAAACCCGCTCGCTGAATCCCGAATACCCCTGCTGCACCTTCCGCGGTAGCATTGTGGCCCTGCGCATCCGCGACGGATTTCAAATCTGGAAGACCTACACCATCACCGAGACCCCGCGCGAAATGGGAAAGACGTCCGTCGGCACACCGCGTTGGGGACCTTCCGGTGCCGGTGTCTGGGGCGCGCCCACCGTCGACGCCGCACGCAAACGGTTGTACGTCGCCACCGGCGATAACTACTCGCCTCCGGCTACTGCCCTAAGCGATTCCGTGATGGCGCTCGATCTCGCCAGTGGCCGCGTCATCTGGTCGAGACAAGTCACCGCCAACGACGCCTTCAATTCCGCCTGCGTCTCCGGCGTCAGCGGCCCCAACTGCCCCGAAGGCAGCGGCCCCGACTTCGACTTCGGCTCCTCCGTCATTCTCTCCAAAACTCCCTCGCGCGATCTGCTGCTCGCCGGACAGAAGAGCGGCATGGTGTACGCCCTAGATCCGGATCGAAAAGGAGAGGTGGTCTGGCAAACCCGCGTCGCCAAAGGCGGGGTGATCGGAGGCGTGCAATGGGGCATGGCCAGCGACGGCCAGAACCTCTTCGCCGCGACGTCCGATGCAATCTTCGTGCAAAAGAACGGCGTGCGCAGCCTAGATCCTGCGTCGGGCGGCGGCTTAACCGCCCTGCGTGTCGCCGACGGCGCCAAGTCCTGGTACGTTCCGCCCGTCGCCTGCGGTTCCGCCCCCGGTTGCAGCCCCGCGCAATCCGCCGCTGTAACGGCCATCCCCGGCGTAGTGTTCTCTGGCTCGATGGACGGCCACCTGCGCGCCTACTCCTCCGAAGACGGTAAGGTCTTGTGGGACTTCAACACCGTCCGCGAATTTTCGGCGGTGAACGGAGTCAAAGCCAACGGCGGCGCACTCGACGGCCCCGGCCCGGTGGTCGTGAACGGAATGGTGTTCGTGAACTCCGGCTACGCCCGCTTCGGCGGCGCGCCCGGCAACGTGTTATTGGCCTTTGAACCGCAATAGGGACAGTACACTCAATCCCCGGCCCGTCCATGTGAGAGCACACCGGCAGCTTTGCCGGGGATTGAGTGTACTGTCCCTATTGCCTATTGCCTAGCCGATCATCTGTTTCAGTTTCGACCCCACGCGGATGATCGTCTCATTCCGCTCCGGCCCCGTCGACACTCCGCCAATCTCAACGCCCGTGCGCTCTTCGAGAAACTTCAAGTACGCCTGCGCTTTCGCAGGCAAGTCCTCAAACCGCGTCATTCCCCGCGTCGACGTTTTCCATCCCGGCAGATTTTGATACACCGGCTCGATCGCCTCCAGCGCGCGATACGTCGCCGGCATCTCGGTCACTTCCTGCCCCTTTAGCCGGTAGCCCGTGCACACCGGAATCTCCGCCAGCGAATCCAGCACGTCCAGCTTCGTGATCAGCAGAGTGTCGAAGCCATTCACCATCGCCGTGTAGCGTAGCAGCGGCACGTCGAACCACCCACAGCGCCGCGGCCGCCCCGTGACCGCTCCAAACTCGTTGCCCTCGCGACGCAGCAGTTCGCCCCCGCCATCGTTGCTCTCCGTCGGGAACGGACCCGAACCCACTCGTGTAATGTAAGCCTTCGAAATTCCGATCACACCATCGATCTTGGTCGGAGGCACGCCGGTCCCAATCGAAGCCCCGCCCGCGGTCGCGCTCGAAGAAGTGACGAAAGGATAAGTGCCATGATCCACGTCCAGCATGGTCCCCTGAGCGCCCTCAAACAAAATCCGCTTGCCCTGCGCCATCACGCCGGCCAGCAGCGCCGCCGTATCGCACACCAGGGGCCGGATGCGCTCGGCGAATTCCTCATACTGCTCGCGGATCTGCCCGTAGTCGATGGTGTCGTGCAAATTGAAAGTCGCCGCCAGCGCCTTTTTGTCTTCCGCGAGCGTGTCGTACATCAGCCGAAAACTCTCGGGATCGAACAGGTCCGCGATGCGAATGCCACGCCTCCCGGTCTTGTCTTCGTAGCACGGCCCGATGCCGCGCGAAGTTGTGCCAATCGGAATGCGGTCCTCGCGCGCCTCCGACATCTTTTCCACCAGCCGGTGAAACGGAAAAATCACATGCGCGCGATTGCTGATGCGCAGCTGCTTTCTCACGTCGATGCCGGCCGCCTCAAGCATCGCCATCTCATCCAGCAGCGCCGCCAGATCCACCACCACGCCGTTGCCGATCACAGCCTGCACCCCCGGCCGCAGGATGCCGCTCGGAATCAGCTTCAGCACGAACTTCTTTTCCCCGATAAAAACCGTGTGGCCGGCGTTATGCCCGCCCTGATAGCGCGCGACCACGTCGAAGTGCTCGGCCAGCAGGTCCACTACTTTGCCTTTGCCTTCGTCGCCCCATTGCGCGCCGAGAACGATGATATTTTGCATGTGATATGGATGCGGGCGCAGCCCTCCGGCGCGCGCACAAACTCTCATTGTAGCAGCCGTGTCCGTTACAATAGCGTTGATGCAGCTTTCCGACATTTTTCTCCGGCTGGGTCCGGATCACTTCGAGCAGCTCCTGCGCTCCATCTCGCTGGGACGCCTAAAAACCTTCCAGATGTTCGAGCCTTTCAAGACCCGCCTCCACCTCCACAAGCTGAATTCGGAAACCCTGCGCAAGTCCGCCCCACGCCAATGGAAGCGCCTCGAAGAAGAAGGCAACGCCGACCTGGCGACCGATCTCGCGCAAGCCATCCTGATCTCGCACATGGATCTGGTCAAAGCGGTCCTCGATGAACTCGGTGTCCCCCACGAAGACGGTTTCTTCGCCAAGGACACCGACGTCAGCACGTACCTCAAGGAAGGCTGGCAGCAGATCGCCTGGGACAAATTCCACGATAAGTTCCCCCCCGCCGCCCTGCTGTTCTACATCAACCACCTGGCTTGGGAAGTAGCCAAAGCCGAAGAAGTGTTCGCGCCCGCGGCATAATGCAAGCACTCTACGAAGCCTTTCGAGCCGGTGACCGCGAGCGCGCCAACGCTCTGGTCGCCGCCGATCCCACGCTAGCCATCTTCGCCGCCGCGCTCTTCGGCGACACCCCGGAAATCGAAAAGCTACTAACCGCGAATCGCTCCCTGGTGACCGCCGTCAGCCCCGACGGGTGGTTTCCACTCCACCTAGCCGCGCACTTCGGCCATGCCGACTCCGCGCGCTTGCTGTTGAACAAAGGAGCGCAAGTGAACGCCTGCTCGACGAACGCCTCGCGCAACATGGCGCTACACGCCGCCGCCGCAGGCCGCTCGCAAGCCGTTGCGAAACTATTGATCGACGCCGGCGCCGACGTGAACGCGCGCCAAGGCGGCGGCTTCACCCCTCTGCACTCGGTTGCGCAAGGCGGCGACGTAGAATTCGCGCGCCTGCTAGCCGATGCCGGAGCCGACGTCAACGTGCGTGCCGAAAATCAGCAGCGCCCCCTCGATCTCGCGCTCGCGAACGGACGCCAAGCCATGGTGGATTTCCTCGAATCCCACGGCGCCAGCCTCTAAATCCCGCCGCTCACGGCCAATCGGGAAAGGCGATTTCCATCGAGCTCTTGCCGTAGCGCGCATAGAACGCCTCATCCATGGCGGGAATTTTGGCGCCGTAGGTCTTCTCGAAATGTTTCCCCCAGTGGGGCCGCCGGCCATCAGCGTCGGTGAAGCCGTATTCTTCCGCAAGATCCCACGACGCCAGCACACGTCCCGTTTTTTTCGCTACGTCGGAATCGCCAGCCAGCGCCGCAATACCTCGCCCCACAAAAAGCGGGGACTCGGACGCCGCGAAATTCGGATCATCCTTCGCGCCGTCCTCCCAGTTTGCCTCGGTGACTCCAAACTTCTCGAGCATCGCCTCCGATCGCAGGAAGCCGGGCGTGATCGCAACCGCCGTCACGTTGCGGCGGCGCAATTCATAGGCCATGGCGAAGGCCAGCCGGATCACGGAACTCTTCACCAGATCGTAAAAGAGGTTGCCCCGGTAGCCGAAAGAATTTCCGTCCGTGACCTCCACAATCAAGCCGCCGCCCGTTTCCAGCAGCAGCGGAGCGCCATGGCGGCTGGTGATGATGTGCGTATCGATAGCCTGCCGCAGCATGCGGAATCCCTGGTCGAGCGACGCCTCCCAAAAGGTCTTGCCGAATTCCGTCAGGTCTTCGCCGCCCCAAATATCGTTGACCAAAATGTCGAGCCGTTGCTGCTCCCGCCGCACCCGCTCGAACAACGCCG
Source organism: Bryobacterales bacterium (assembly GCA_963760575.1). Taxonomy (GTDB): domain Bacteria; phylum Acidobacteriota; class Terriglobia; order Bryobacterales; family Bryobacteraceae; genus Palsa-187. The sequence goes on along the minus strand of CAVXEM010000056.1, from coordinate 36,444 downwards.
CCACTTGCTCCTCATCCGCGTGGTCCACGCGCACGGCATGCGCCGTGCCGCCCGCCGCAGTGATCATTTCCGCCGTTTCGTCGATGGTTTCTGGGCGGTTTGGCGTCGCCGGTTTGCCGCGCACGCTGCGTCCCGTGCAATACACCGCCGCACCCGCTTCGCCCAGCGCGCGGGCGATTCCCCGTCCCGCGCCGCGGGTGGCTCCCGCCACCACCGCGACTTTTCCTTCGAGCGGCAACAAAGCGGCGTCTTTCAGATTTACTTCTGCCCGAAGATCCCGATATAAACGCCCTTAGCGACCACCTTGCCGTTCATGGCGCTCATCAAATCCGCGCGCGAAGTCGAAGCCGGCAAACCCAACTTGGCATTCAACGCGAAAATCTCAAACGTGTAGTGATGATCGCCATGTCCCGGAGGCGCGCACGGCCCCAGATACATGGGCTTCCCAGTAATGTTATTGATCTGCTTAGCGCCATCCGGCTGATCGCCGGCTTTCACGCCTTCGGACAATCCTTTAGCGTCGCCCGGAATGTCGAAGATAGCCCAATGCAGCACGTCATTCGTAGCGGACCCGCCCAGCACCGGATCAGGATCATGCAGAATCACAGCGTAACTCTGCGTGGTCGCCGGCGCTCCCGACCAAGTAATCGCCGGCGAAGGACTCACCGGACTCCCCGCGCAAGTGTACCTGTTCGGAATCCGCCCGCCGTCAGCGAAACCCTCAATAGTGATGTGAATCATCGGCGGAAGCTGAATCCCGCCACCTTTCTTGCCGCCCTTATCCTGAGCCACCGCCATCGATGCCAGCAACACCGCCGCGCTCGCCAACACTTTGATAGTGCGCATGAATCGTCTCCTTTTTAAGTTACTCTGATCCCCTGCCAGCGTACCTGAAGTAAGTCCCGTGGTTCAAGCCTGCGCCTTACCTGAAACCGAATTATTTTCAGCCGCATCCAAACCGATGGAGCCTCGTTGCTCAATTCATGCCCCGGCCGGCATTTCGCCCAAGTAGTCGGAATCGCTCCCTGGCGAGTCTCAATTAAGGAGAATACACATGCTTATGAAAAGCATCTCAATGGGAGTGATTGCGTTGGCAACCGCGGGCTTGTCCCTCGCTGCCAACAAAACCACTTTCGAGGACTTGCAGAGCACGACCTCTGCGGTCAAAATCCACGCTGACGCTGTAAACGCAATTTACCGGACAACCGGTTACGATTGGAACGCAGAACACCTGCAAGCCATTCGCGACGAAACCAACCGCATCGGACAGGACCTGCGTAAGTTGCAGGAAAGTCCGCTGACACCAACCGAGGAACGCGCAATCAATCACGCGATTCCAATTCTACAAACCATGGCCGCTAATACCACCAGCGCCATCCAGGCATTGAATGAGAAGGGCCGTCCTGTTGAGAATAACGGTCCGGTTTTCAATGACAACTTTCACGACCACATGCTAGCTGTGGAAGCGAATGCAGCCCAGGCCGAGAAGATTTTCCAAAGCCTGCGGCCGTATGAAGAAACCCGCGGTCCGCTGGAGAGCCGTCAGGAGCAGAAAGCCAATCCGGACGCCAGCCAGCCGCAAGATGCCGGACGTTAGTTATTAACGTATCGGATGGAAGGGGGGATCAGGCCCCCTTTAACGATCCGATGCGAAGGTGTTGCAAGCCGAAATCTCCCCAGAATTCAATCCCGCCTGAAACCAATGTGTCCTCTGCGCCGACGAACCATGCGTGAAGTTTTCCGGACTCACATGTCCCGTAGCCATCTTCTGTAGCCGGTCGTCCCCCACCGCCGCCGCCGCTCGCAGCCCGGCCTCCACATCGCTCTCGTCGATAATTTTTCGCTGCTCGGTGGTCTTGGCCCACACCCCGGCAAAGCAATCCGCCTGCAGCTCCAAACCGACCGACAACGGATTCGCCTGTTCCGGGTTGCTCTCCCGCAGACGCTGCACCTTGCCTTCGATGCCCAACAATTTCTGCACGTGATGTCCAATCTCATGCGCGATCACGTAAGCCTGCGCAAACTCGCCCGGAGCCCCAAACCGGCTTTTCAACTCATCGAAAAATCCGAGATCCAGATACACCTTCTCATCGCCCGGACAATAGAACGGACCCGTCGCGCTTTCCGCCTCCCCGCACGCCGAGTCAATCGAATCCCGGAACAACACCAGCTTGGCATGGCGGTATGGTTTACTACCCTGCGCAGGAAGTAAGGTCTGCCAAGTCCCCTGCACATCGTCCAGTACAAACGATACGAACTGGACCTCAGTGTCTTGCGCCGCTGTATTCGGGGCGGAATACGCAGGCCGGTCCGCTGTTGAGCCGCCCGAGAACAGCGTGAACAAGTTGCGGTGAAATACCAAGCTAAGAACCAGCAGCACCAGTATGCCGCCGATCCCAATATGCGGCGCGCCCATCCCTCCGAAACCACCGCCGCCTCCGCTATCCCGGCGATCCTCAACGTCGTCGCTAATCCCGCCCGGTTTCCATTCCATGTTGAAGCCGATGCAATCCCAAGTCCATCTTCCCACGTCCGACCATAAGTGGTCATTTCGACGGGATATCGTTATCTAATGTGGGGCGGGCCTCCGGCCCGCGTTCGACCTCCGGTCGAACATCGGTGTTCCGCGTGCTCATCTCCCCTCAGGAGATTTAATTTCATGCTCGGAAATAAATGCAGCGATGTAATGACCAGTGACCTGACCTGTTGTACGCCCGCCGACACCGTCCACGTAGTGGCCCAATCCATGAAATCGCAAGATGTCGGCGCCATGCCGGTGATCGACAGCCACGAGAGAAGGCGCTTGATCGGCATTGTGACCGACCGCGACCTGGCTCTGAAAGTAGTCGCCGAGGATCTAAACGCCCGCAAAACCAAAGTGGAGGACGTGATGTCGCGCAACATGGTGGCCTGCAAAACGGACGATAGCTGGCAGATCGCCCTGGACGCCATGGCGAAACACCAGTTGCGCCGCATCCCGGTAGTGGACGAACAAGGCCGCCTCGCCGGCATCATCGCCCAAGCCGACGTCGCCACCCGCATCGAGCACCCGGAAGCCACCGCCAAAGTTGTCGAAGAGATTTCCCGAGCCGCTTAATGCTAAACCAAGAGGGACAGTATCCTCAATCCCCAACGCGGTTTTGGGGATTGAGGATACTATCCCTCTTGGTCACGCCGAAATAGAAATTCCCGGCAGCGACGGCGACTCTTCTTGTTGCACGCCGTCGCGCAACCGCAAGACGCCCTGCGCCAGTGCACTGGTGCGCGTGCCGGGCAGAATCACTCCCGTCAAATTCAGCGGATCGGCCAACGCGATTTCGATTTCCTCGCCTTGCCCGGGGTTGACCCGTGAGTTACGCCGCAAGTCGCGCAATAATTCCACCGCCTCCGGCCGCGCGAACTGTTCGCCCGAGAAGCCCGCGACAAACCGCCCGCCACGCACGTCGCCGCGAGCCTCCCATTGCCGCAGCACCACCAGCAGACTCCGCCACGCCGGCGCCAAAGTTTCGCGCGCCAAAACATCGCGGAATACCACCCCCCAGCGGTCGAGGAGCACCCGCGCGTAGAACTCGACATCGGTTCCGGCAACGCCCGTTTCCAGAATCGCCCAGCGCCCGGTGGCATGCCGTGGACGCGCCATTCGCCCCCGCCCCTCGCCGCGCCGCCGCTTAGGATCGATCAACGCCCGCAGATTCTCAAATCCGTCCGCAGTGACGCGCCCGCCCGCCACCAGTTCCCACAAGCCGTCTTCCACCTCGCTCGCCAGACGCCCCGTGGCACGCACCAGGTCGTAGAAGAAGGAAGCCCCGCGCTGCTCGAGCGCCGCCAGCACATCCTTCGCCGCGTGCGACCAGCTCTGCTGCACGTCCCCCGGCGCCGGTAACAAGCGCGCCGCATCTTCGCGCAGAAAAATTCCTAGCGGAGCCACCCGCGTTGGCCGCACCTTACGGCTGCCCAGCGCTTCGAGCGAAGGATGCGGTGACAGCCGCCCCCACATCACCTCGCCTGCCAGACACAACCGGTCCAGCCACTCCGGATCGTACTTATGTACCCGCCCTGGCAGCACCGTCGCTTCCCACGCGGCCGCCGAAATCTCATAGCCCTGCAGCTGCTTCAAAACTTGATACAGCCCATCCACCCCATGCAGCTTCGCCCCCGGACTCAGATGCTGCCAGCGGCACAAGAACCGCATGAAGTCGGCCGAGCTGACCGGTTCGATCTCGCGCCGCAAACGTCCCAGCGTCTGCCGGTGAATGCGCGCCAGAATGCGCCGGTGACAGAACTCGTGATCTCTGCCCGTGAAATTCCCGCGCAGGATCAACCCTTCGCTTTCGAGCTGCGCCAACGCAATCTCGACATCGCTCAACGGCAAACTCAGCCGCTCCGCCAACCCCGCCGCCGTGAACGGACCAATCGAATCCGCCCATCCCCGCAAGACCGCCAACACATCACCGGCACGATCCAGCCGTTCCGTCGCCACCCAATGTCCACTTACGGTCGACGCGCGCCCCGCCCGCGCCAGCTCGTCATAATATCCGCGCCACTCCACGACAGGAGGCAACACCACCAGCGTCAACAGCGCATCATGCAATTCATCGGCATCGCGAACCACCGGCCAGGATTGCTCGGACACTTCCGCGATCGCCGCGGGATCCAGCGCCCCAATGCCGCTAGCGTCCGCCGGCGGCAACCCACGCCGCAACTGCACCGCGCGCGTGCGCCGCTCTTCGAGCGGAGCGTCATCCAGAAACGCATAGGGATTTGCGTTCAGAATCTCGTGCGAGAACACCGATGGTTCCGGGGTATCGACAGCCACGGTGCGCAGCGTCCCTTCCTCCATGCGCTGCAGAATCGCGATCAGCCCATCCAGATCCATCGCCTCGTGCAGACAGTTATCGATAGTCTCGTTCACCAGCGGATGATCCGGAATGCGAATCTCGCCCTCCAGATTCTCCGCGCAAGCCGCCTGATCCGGAAATACCGCCGCCAGCAAATCATCGGCGCGCATGCGCTGAATCGGCGGCGGCACTTTGCGGCCGCCGAGGAACCGCGGCACCGCCAGCGCCCGCGATGCATTCCATTTCCAGCGCGCCCCAAACATGGGAGCCGCCAGCAGCGCGTCCGTCAACACTTTAGTCACCGTATCCGGCCGCAGATAACTGAAGATCACTTCCAGCGGAAAGGAATGCTGATCGCTCAACGACAGCACCAGCCCGTTGTCAGTCGCCGCCGCCTGCAACTCAAAGTTGAACGCGCGGCAAAAGCGCTTGCGCAGCGCCAACCCCCACGCCCGATTGATGCGTGACCCGAACGGCGCATGCACCACCATCTGCATCCCGCCCGCCTCGTCGAAGAATCGTTCCGCGACCACGGTATCTTCGCTAGGCACCGCCCCCAACGCCCGAGCCCCCGCGCGAACGTACTCGACAGCCTGCTCCGCGCCCAGATGGTCGAGCCCGCATTCCGACATCAGCCATTCGACGGCGTCCGCTCCTTCCAGTCGCGGTTCTGTGTCAGCACTTGCCTGCAACTCAGCGCCCCGTGCAGTGGCCGCCTCTACCACAGCCCCCCGCACAGAACCGCGCGCGCCAGCAAGCGGATCCGCAATCTCCTCGCGCAACTCCGAAACAGCTTGCGACAACTCCCGCGTCCGCCCCGGCGCCTCCCCGCGCCAGAAAGGAATCGACGGCGCAGCCCCATGCGCGTCTTCCACCCGAACCCGCCCCGTCTCCACGCGCTTGATGCGCCACGACGTTGTCCCCAGCAGAAAAACATCGCCCGCCAGAGACTCCACCGCGAAATCCTCGTCCACCGTGCCGACGTTAGTCCCCTCCGGTTCCGCCACCACCTGATATTGCGCGCTATCCGGAATCGCGCCGCCGTTGGTGATCGCCATCAGCCGCGCGCCGCGCCGCCCACGCAGCCGGTGATTCACCTGATCGCGATGCAGAAACGCCCCGCGCCGCCCGCGCGACGTCGCCATGCCTTCGGATAACATCTCGATCACCGCATCGAAATCCCGCCGCAATAAATCCCGATAGGGATAAGCGCTCTGCACAAACGCGAACAGCTCGTCTTCGTCCCAGTCATCGCAAGCCGCCATCGCGACCACTTGCTGCGCCAAAATATCCAGCGGCGCGCGCGGAATTTCCAACCGGTCCAACTCACCTCGCCGGATCGAACGAATCACCGCCGCGCTCTCGATCAGTTCATCGCGAGTAGTCGCAAAGATCCTACCTTTGGGTTTAGCGCCCACCCAATGCCCCGCGCGCCCGATGCGTTGCAGCGCCACCGATATCGACCGCGGCGACCCAATCTGACACACCAGATCAACCGTGCCAATGTCGATCCCCAGTTCGAGCGACGCCGTAGCCACCACCGCGCGCAGATCCCCACGCTTCAACCGCTGCTCGGCTTCGAGCCGTAGCCGCCGCGACAAACTCCCATGATGCGGCAGCACCGCACCCTCGCCCATGCGCTCCCCCAACGCATGCGCCACGCGTTCCGCTTGCCGCCGCGTGTTGACGAACACCAGCGTCGTGCGATGCTCCGCCGCCAGTGCCGCCGCGCGGTCGTAAATCTCCGACCACATTTCGTTGGACGCGACTGCCCCCAGTTCATCGCGCGGCACTTCGACAGCGATGTCCATATCGCGCCGCCGGCCCACTTGAATGATGTGCGCGCGCTCACTCAAAAACCGCCCCACCTCTTCAATCGGACTCACCGTCGCCGACAACCCAATCTTCTGCACCCGCCCCTCGGCCAGCGCCTCCAGCCGCGCCATCGACAACGCTAGATGCGAGCCGCGCTTCGACCCCGCCACCGCATGAATCTCATCCACGATCAGCGTGCGCACCGAACGCAGCATCTGCCGCGACTTCTCCGCGGTGAGGAGAATAAATAACGATTCCGGGGTTGTGACTAATATGTGGGGCGCCTTCCGCGTCATCAATGCGCGCTCTGCCACGGGAGTATCGCCCGTCCGCACCGCCACACGAATCTCCGGCAGCGCCGCACCCTCCGCCCGAGCCAACTCTGCGATCCCTGCCAGCGGAATCTCCAGGTTGACGCGAACGTCATTGCTTAGCGCCTTCAACGGAGACACATAAAGGATGCGCGTCTCATCCGCCAATTCGCCGGCCGCGGCGCTGCGCACCAATTCATCCAACGCGTGCAAAAACGCAGCCAGCGTCTTGCCCGATCCGGTGGGAGCGGAAATTAACACATCCCCGCCCGATTGAATCACTGGCCAGCCCATTCGCTGCGGCTCGGTGACGCCCGCGAACTGCTGGGTGAACCATTTTTGAACAACGGAGTGAAAGCGGGAAAGCGGCATAAAACGGAGGGCCCTGCCTTTTAGCATAGCGCCCCATTGGCCATCCGGAATCGAGTGTTTATGGTAATCTGAAGCGTCGGATATTTGCCGCAGTGAAGGCATTCTAATCGCGTGAACCCAAATATATTTCCCCGTAGAAGTGTGTGGCTGGCCGCGCTTGGTCTGCTGGCACTCATGCTCGTTTCGCTGATGATGCTGGGATGCGGCAAAGGTGACGAAGTCGCGGCCGACGGTGGCAAGAAGGGGAAGGGCAAAGGCGGACGCGGCGGCGATGGCGGCCCGGTGCCGGTGGAAGTGGCCAAAGTGGTTCGCAAGGCTGTGCCCATCGACCTGACGGCCGTGGGCAATGTCGAGCCGCTCTCCACGGTTTCCGTGCGCCCGCAGGTCAGCGGACAGATTCAGGAAGTTTTCATTCAAGACGGCCAGTACGTTTCGAAAGACCAGAAGTTATTTCAAATCGACCCGCGTCCCTTTGAGGCGCAAGTCGCCCAGGCCGAAGCCACGCTCTCCCGCGATCGCGCGCAACTGGGCCAGGCGCAAGCCAATCTGGCGCGCGACGTCGCCAACGAAAAATACGCGCGCGAAGCAGCCGAGCGTTATGTGGCTTTGTTCCAGCAGGGCGTGGTGTCGCGCGATGACCGCGACCGCTTTGCCTCCAGCGCCGACGCTCTCACGCAACTGGTGCTCGCCGATAAGGCCGCCATCGAAAGCGCGCAGGCGCAGATCCAGTCCGACACCGCCAACATGTCGCAGATCAAGCTGCAGTTGAGCTTCACTACCATCTACGCCACGCTCGACGGCCGCGCCGGTAACGTCACCGTGAAAGCCGGCAACATCGTCACGGCAAACCAAACCGAAGTGTTGTCCATCGCGCAGGTGCAGCCCATTTACGTGACGTTCTCGGTACCGGAAAACCGGCTCGCAGAAATCCAGCGCTACATGGCGGGCACGCGGCTCCCGGTGGAAGCAGCCGGCCAGGACGACTTGGTCAATCCCGAGCGCGGCCTGCTCACCTTCATCGATAACAACGTCGACACCACCACCGGGACCATCAAGCTGAAAGGCACTTTCCCCAACGCCAACCGCAAACTGTGGCCCGGCGAATATGCCAACGTGACTCTAAAGATGTCCACGCAGGCGAACGCGCTGGTGATCCCCAACCAAGCCATGCAGACCGGGCAAGACGGCAACTACGTGTACTTGATCAACGCCGACCGCGTCGCCGAAGTGCGTCCCATCACCGTCGGGATGCGCCGCGAGAGTGAGTTGGTGGTCGACAAAGGGCTCTCCGAAGGCGACACCATCGTCACCCAAGGCCAGTTGCGTTTAGCGCCCGGCAGCCGCGTGATTCTGCCCGGTGAAAACGGCGGCCGCCGGTCGCCCAAAAGCGGCGGCTGACGCGCTACTCGATCACCACGTCCCGATCGAACACTACGTCGAGCGTGGTTCCCTGGCGCAACTCCACTTCGTTGCCGCGCGACAGCAGTACTCTCGCCAGCCCCACCGCCGTTCCTACTCCGCCACCGATCCCGGCGCCTTTGAAACTGCGGTCCGCGAGAGCCCCGATCGCGGCCCCCGTGCCCGCGAGAATCGCCACCTGCCCCGCGTCTTTTCCGCGCGTACCCGCCGCTTGCACCTGATTCTCCGTGTCATCGACTTTTTGTCCCGATGCACCCGAGTCCACCGCACTCAACCGCGGCGAAATCTTCACCATCTTGCCGCCCGCGAAAGTCATGGTATCCAGCCGTATGCCCAGCTCCGCGCGTCCCTTTACGTGCCCGCTGCGCTTGGCATGCGAGACCGATCCCTGCACGTACGTACCCGGTGGAATCACAATCTGGTTGTTCACCGCGACGGGCGTAGCGGTTTCCAAATACACCTGATTGCCCTCTGCCGCCGTGCGTGTGCTGATCGAATTCATCATGCGCAGCAGCACGTGCGTGCCCTTGGGAATCTCCGCGGCTCCCGCGCTAAAACTAAACACGAGGAACGCGGCGGCGAGTTTCATATTGCCACGCTAGCATGAAGGTATGAGCGCCGGAATGGTCCTGCATAGCGGCGGACCCACGCCCGTCGTCAACGCCAGCCTGCTCGGCGTCGTAGAGGAAGCGCGCCGCCATCCGCGCATCACGCAACTCTGGGGAGCCCGCTTCGGAATCGACGGCATCCTTAAGCAGGACTTCGTCGATCTGCTGGCCCTCGACCCCAACCGGCTAACCGCCGTAGCGCTGTCGCCCTCATCAGCGCTGGGAATGTCGCGCCGCTATGTCGACGACGAAACACTCGCCGCCATTCTCAAAGTTCTACTCTCGCGAGGCGTCGAGTATCTGTTCTACACCGGCGGCAACGGCAGCATGGGCGCAGCCGCCCGCATCGCCGAAAGCTAGCGGCGTCCATGTCATTGGCATTCCGAAAACCATCGACAACGATTTGACGCACACCGATCACACCCCCGGCTACGCTACTGCCGCGCGCTTCTTCGCGTGCGCCGCGCGCGACATCGGAGCCGACAACCGCGCCCTACCCGGCCAAGTCGAATTCATTGAAGTCCTGGGACGCAACACCGGTTGGCTGGTGGCCGCCACCGCTTTGGCGCGCCACGATCCAGACGACGCCCCGCACTTGATTTATCTGCCCGAGGCCCGCCTTCCCCTAGCGCAGTTACTCGACGACATCGACCGCGTCTACCGCCGGCTTGGCCGCTGTGTTGTGGCTGTCTGCGAAGGACAACTCGACGAATCCGGACAACCGTTTGGCGCCGACGTGCGCCCCAGTTCCGGACGCCCTCTCGCCATGAATCTCGCGCATCGCCTGGCGATGCTGGTAACCGAAAAACTCAGCCTGCGCGCCCGCAGCGAGAAGCCAGGGTTGCTAGCGCGCTCCGGCGCCGCCTATTTTTCGCAACTCGATTGGGACGAAGCCCGCTTAGTAGGAGAAGCCGCTGTGCGCGCGGCGATCAATGGCCAATCCGGTATCATGATCGCCATCGAACGCGAGCCCGGCAGCCGTTACTCAACGCGCTGCGGAACCGTGCCGCTAGCAGCCGTGGCCTCCACCGAACGAGCTTTCCCCGCCGAGTGGCGAAACGCCGCCGGCAACGATGTGACCAGTGCATTCTTCGACTACGCCGAACCCTTGCTGGGCTCGATCGAGCGTTATCCCACGCTTTGAGCCGCCGCGAGTTTCTTCAAATCGACCGTCTCATCGCCCGCCTGCTCCGGCTGTAAGCGCCGTCCCCGCCGCCAGCATTTTCCGCGCGGCGATGTGATCGCCGAAGCGGTTTACCGAATCTACAGCCAGCAACCGCCCCTGCTTGAAATAGAACACCGAGAATTTGCGGTTCTCGATGCTGCCGCGCACCACGGACTGCTCGTGTCCCGCCGACAATCCCACCATCTGGAAGCGAATCTCATACTGATCCGTCCAGAACCAGGGAACATCACGATATGGCGCCGGATTGCCCATGATCGCGCGCGCCACGCACTTCGCCTGATCGACCGCGTTCTGCACCGACTCCAGCCGCGCGCGTCCGCCGGCGAAAACGTTCGGATGATGCGCGCAATCGCCGATCGCATAAATGTCCGGATCGCTGGTGCGCAGAAATTCGTCCACAGTAATACCGTCGCCCACATCGAGCCCGCCATCGCGCGCCAGTTCCACATTCGGGACCACGCCTATTCCCGCCACCACCAGATCCGCTTCCATGCGCCGCCCGCCGGTCACCACCACGCAATCCGCCCGCACTTCCACCACCGCGCTATTCAACACCACTTCCACGCCCTGCCCGCGGTGCACATCCAGAAAGAAATCCGACAGCAGAGGCGAAACCGCGCGCGCCATCAATCGTGGAGCCGCCTCGATCACCGTCACTGCTTTCCCCGCGCCGCGCCCCGCCGCCGCGACTTCGAGTCCGATGAAGCCCCCGCCGATCACAACCACACCATGCCGCGCCTCGGCCAACCGCTGGCGCAGTGTCACCGCCTCATCGAGCGAGCGCAGATACAGCACGTTCTCCGCACCCGGCACCGGCAATGGCCGATTGCGAGCGCCCACCGCCAGAATCAATTGCTCATAAGGTAAGCTGCCGCCTGCGGCCAAATGCACCAGCCGAGCGCCGCGATTGATTTCCGTAACCCGATCGCCCAGGATCAGATCGACGCCATGCCTCTCGTAGTAAGCCAGCGCGCGCAGAAACACGCTGTCCGCTTCCTGCTTGCCAATGAGAAAATCCTTGGACAGCGGAGGCCGCTGATAAGGCGCATGCGCTTCCTCGCAGATCAGAGTGACCGTGCCGTCGTACCCCAGCGTGCGCAGCGCCGCGGCGGCTTCGAGCCCCGCCTGCCCACCGCCCACGATGACGATTCCCGGTGTCATATCCGCTCACTGCGTTCGCGGTTCCGTGCAAACCGGCGCCGGCACAGAACCGCGCGCGGCGGCAAGCGGCGCATACTTACGTTTGCCGCTCCGGCATCCTGACGATCAGCCCCGCGAGCTGCGGCTTCATCTGGATCTGGCAGCTCAAACGGCTGTTGGGCTTGCGCTCGGCCGCCGTCGCGCCCAGCATTTCGTCCTGCTCCTCGCCGATAGGATCGAGCAGATCCACGAACGCTGGATCGACGTAAACGTGGCAGGTAGCGCACAACATCGCGCCGCCGCACTCCGCAACGATGCCATCGATGCCGTTCTTGATGGCGTTCTCCATGACGGTAGTGCCCACGGGCACGTCAATTGTAGTGGTCTCGCCGGTGTGCGAGATATAAGTAACGTTAGGCATTTTCAGAATTCAGGTGCGGTAGCGCTCGTCGATCTCCACTTGATAGCCCGTGACCAGGCGATTGGTCTCATTCGCCATGCCTACAATGGCCATCAACTCCGCGAACTGCGCATCCGACATGCCCGCCTTGCGGGCCGCCGCGGTGTGCGAAGCAATGCAATAGCCGCACTGATTGCTGGTCGACACCGCCAGATAGACCATCTCTTTGGTGAGCGGATCGAGCGCGCCCGGCGCCATGATCTGCTTGACCGATTCCCAAGTGCGCCGCAGAGTTGCCGGATCGTGCGCCAGCGCTTTCCAGAAATTGTTGATGTAATCCGTCTGCCGCGACGTCATGATGTCGTCGTAGACGGCCTTCACTTCCGGAGGCGCGTCGGCGTATTCGATGAATCCCAGCGTAGCCATATTTAATTCCGATTCCCCTGCGGTTCCGTTCGTCCCGCGAGCGCCTGCACCACCGGCCCGCCGCACACCCCGACCCCGGTATTCAGCAGCGCGTTCAAGAAATTGAAAAGCACCGAATACACCGTCTGCTCGGTCACCGGAGCTTTGTTCGGCAGCCGGAACGAAGCCGGCAGTTCTTTATTGATCTGCAGGCGCACCGAATACGGCAGCGCCCGCCCGCTGCGGTCGCGTTGATTGGCGAGCTGAATCGGCGTCTGCAGCACCGCCCCGCTGGTCCCGTCTACGTAGAACTGGCAGCGCGAAAACCACCCCAGGTTCGCCGGATCGGCCGCATCGAACAGCAGCAGCGGAGCCTGCCGGCTCTCGGCGTTCAAGTCCAGCAGCACCCGCCGCGACTCTTCCTCGAAGCGAAACTCAAACCCAGCCTGCCGCGCAATGTTCTCGATGAACTCCCGGTCGAGTTCCAGCAGTAACAATTTATGCGGGCCAGCTTGCAGGACTTGCATTCATCGTTATTCTAGCAGCCGTTGGAAAAAGGGATGGTGGCTCATCCTTCACAAGCCTCAATGCGGCCAAGCCCCGACAGCGGCAGATCGCCGTTTTCGCTCACGATGGTCGCCGGCGGCTGATCCGCGAGGCATCCCGTGTCCTGATCGCCAGGATACTCATGTGTATATAGGAGGCAGATTTCTGCTCGTAGTTTCCGATTGCTGACGGCAGTAAGCAAACGCCAACTTTCGCGGTCTGTGTCTCCTAGCCACCACCAGGAAGCGTTGTGTTTCGTAAGTTGACGCCGGTTCTCAGTAATTTCGGCGGCAGAACAACATTTGTATCCGCCGTCGAAAAGTTGGGATCTATCGCCCTCCGACAATGTCTCCCAACACTCATCCTGACCCCAACCGCCTAGCATCAAAAGTTCACGACAGGCAGGTAGGCGCACGCCGCGGCTGGGGTGGCGAACCAGTCCGCGTTCGCAGTTTGATCTTTCTCCACCGACCAAGCGCGGCTCGTTGTAACAGGTGTTCGAAATGGTCGCAATCGCGTGACTCATGCAGGATGAGGACCGCTGGTAATCGGGAAAATAGTGCGCCCGTCATCGTGAACCACACGATAGCTTCCGTTTTCGACCCTGACTAAAAACAAATCCCGTTCGCCATCTTGCGTAGAGTTCCCGTCTCCGGAGAGGCCTAAAGTACTGACGATCTCGTAAACGTTGATCGCCTTTCGGGATTCTGTACCGTGCAAAACCATTTCGATTAGAACCTCACGTCTAAGAACCCGCCAGAGTTTGGCTTTGGCAGGATTGTAGCTGGGGATATTCCACTCAATGTACGGAAGTGATTCGAATTGGTGCTTCTGGATTACACCGATAAAAACCACGTTGGCCTGCGCAAGTAACTCAGTGCTCGTCATCTGCCGCGTATTGAGCACCAAGCGCGGCCCGCATGCGCTTAATAACGGGAAGACACAGAGCAACAATATCCGCATTCTTGTTGAGACACCGCGGACATCATTCTTGTTCCCTAGCGGCTGAACTGATACTGAAGGTAAAGATGTTTGAGAAGATTGAAGGAGATGTTGCGATGAAAACGAAAAGCCTGCAAGTGACGCGCGGCAGCGGGAACCTGTTCCGTGATCTGGGACACGAGAACGCGGATATCGAACAGTTCAAGGCGATCCTGGCCGCTGAAATCATCAAGGCGCTCGACCGGGAAGGCTTGAGCGTGCGTGGGGCGCATGGCCGCACGGGCACGGCAGCGGCCGACTTCTCGCGCATACGCAACGCCGACCTTGGGCGCTTCACCGTCGATCGCCTCATGTCGATCATCAACCGGCTGGGATCGCGCGTCGAGGTGAAAGTGAAAGTCCGGCGCGTGGAAACGTCCGGGCACGCCGCATGGCAGTAGACCCGCCCAAAGCCTTGGTCCTTTTCGATATCGACGGCACTCTGCTGCGTCGCGCGGGTCCGCATCATCGCGAAGCGTCTGGCCACCGCCGTCAAGAAAATCACCGGCATCGTCACCACCACCGAAGGCGTCCCGGTCGCTGGCATGCTCGATCGCGACATCCTGACTGCCATGCTACTCCGCGAGGGTGCTTCCGCGGCACGCATACGCCGGCATATGCCTGCAATCGTCGAGTACGCGCAACGCTCTTACCTGCGCACATGTCCCGATTTGCGCCGCAAGGTCTGCCCGGGTGCGCGGATGCTGCTCTACAAACTATGGCGGCGCGGCATTCCCAGCCGGCCTCGTCACCGGAAACCTCACGCGCATCGGCTGGACCAAGATGGAGCGCGCCGGGCTCCGCCGCTACCTGCGCTTCGGAGCCTTTGCCGAAATGGCGCACGATCGCGTCGGACTTAGTACGCATAGCCCTGCGCCACGCGCGCCGCGAAGGGTGGATCGATCGCACCAGTCCGGTGGCGTTGATCGGCGATCATCCCAACGACATTCGCGCGGCCAAGGCCAACCGCGTGCGCTCCGTTGCAGTCGCCACCGGGCTGATCGGAACGGCGGAATTGGCGCAGCACGCGCCCGACATCCTAGTCCCGGACATGCGGAAGCTGTCAATTGACATGCTGCTCTACACTGAATAGAGAAGATCTTATGACCGAACACGGCTACACCGTTATCTACGAGGCCCTGTCTGAAGGCGGCTTTCAGGTCCTTGTACCGGCGCTGCCCGGCATCGTTACTTTCGGCCGGGGTCTCGAGGAGGCGCGCGAAATGGCCCGCGACGCGATCGTCTGCCACCTCCGCGGCCTGTTAAAAGACGGCGAGGAGATTCCCGAAGATCCGTTCGCCCGCACACAACCCCTCATCGAAGAACTAAAAGTCACCGTCTAGGCCGGAATGCCGCCCAAATTCGCCAGCCTGAAGCCGCGAGTGTCATTCGTGCGCTGCAGAAAGGCGGGTTTGTGATTCACGAGCAAACCGGTTCGCATGTGCAGCTCAAGCACCCCGGCAAACCGGGTCGCGTTACGGTTCCTAATCACGAGCGGTTTGATTTACCCAAGCACATCGTGAAAAGTATCGTCCGCCAAGCCGGATTGACTAACGCGGAGTTCTTTGAGTTGCTGGATCTATAGCCGTCCGCGCCTACTTGCCAAAGCGGGTCTGTTTGTGTACTTGACGTTTGTGGTAGCATAGGATTGCTTTCATGGACAACCTCCTCGAAGCAAACCCCCACCAACGGAGTTGAAGACAATCACCGAATGAGTTTTACCGTATTCCTGGGCAATTTGCCCGCTTGGGTAACCGCGGACGATATCAAGGGCTGGCTCACTGCCGAGAACCTGGTCGCGGACGCAATTAAAGTCATCCGCAATCCCGAAACGCAGGAGTCCAAGGGCTTCGCGTTTATCGACGCACCGAATGCCGAGGAAATGAACTCTATCATTCGCCGCTTCGACCGGGCGCCCCTTGAGGATCGCTTGCTGCGTGCCAATCCCGCCCAGCCTCCCAAGCCGAAAGGCCAGAGTGGCCCGGGATCGGGACCGCCGAGTGGGCGTCCGAGTAGTGGATCGTCTGCTTCCGGTGGTGCGCCGGCGGCCGGACCGCAGGGTCAAGGCGCCATGGGGGACCGTCCCCCGCGTCGCGCGCGAAAACCGGCGGGTGGCATGCGGCGTCAAGGCATGAACGGCGGACCGCAAAGCGCTTTCGCCGAAGAACTAGCCAAGGCGCTGTAGGGCGGACCTTCGGTCCGCGTTCGACCTCCAGGTCGAACTTAGGTGCCACGCCACTAGTCTGTCCGTAATCACTGGCAAGCCGGCCAGGAGGCCGGCAGCAGACCTGGAGGTCTGCCCTACCCGCTTTTCGGTGCTATACTAATCTCCCTAAAGAAAAGCCAACGGGCGCTGCTCTTTGCAGGGATGCGGCGCCATACGGGGGAGGCCAATTCTTGTGATCGACCTGCTTATCATACGTACTCTTTTTGTCGCCGTGCTCGCTAGCGCGGCGTTTTTCCTTCACCCATTCAATCTGGACGGCCCGGTGGCGGCGGCGGTCGGCGCAGTAGTCGGCGGTGGTGTGGTGCTGTTCGAATTCCGTATCCGTCAAGTCAGCCTGAAGAAACTAATCGGCGCGGCATTCGGCAGCGTCCTGGGAATACTAGGCGCGTACCTGATTTCGTTGGTGCTCGAACACGCCGTTCCCAACAATAAGACCACCATCCCGTTCGTCGAAGTGGCGCTGCTCGCCTGGATGACGTACTGCGGATTGGTGGTCGGCGCGGCCAAGGGCGACATGTTGAATCTGGCGGCGCTGGGCGGATTGTTCGGCGGCGAAGCCGGGTCCAAACACTCGTTCAAGATCCTGGACACCAGCGTCATCATCGACGGCCGCATCGCCGACATCGTCGAAACCGGTTTCGTCGACGGAGCCCTGGTGATCCCGCAGTTCGTCCTGCATGAACTGCAACTGGTGGCCGATTCCTCCGATTCGATGAAGCGCAACCGCGGCCGCCGCGGCCTCGATGTCCTGCAACGCATCCAGAAAATGCCGCAGCTCACCATTCAGATCGTCGAAGAAGACTTTCCGAATGTACGCGAAGTCGACATGAAGTTGATCGAACTGGCCAAGGTCTACGCCTGCAAGATCGTAACCAACGATTTCAACCTGAATAAGGTAGCGCAACTGCACGGCGTCGAAGTGCTGAACATCAATGAGCTGGCGAACGCGCTGAAGCCGGTAGTTCTCCCCGGGGAACTGATGCGCGTGTTCATCCTAAAGGAAGGCAAAGAATATAACCAAGGCGTGGCGTACCTCGACGACGGCACCATGGTGGTGGTGGACAATGCGCGCAAGATGATCTCGAAGACCATCGATATCGCCGTCACCAGCGTCCTGCAGACCACCGCCGGCAAAATGATCTTCGGCCGCTTCGACGATCGCGTGCATGCGGTCCACGGCGCGCCGCACCATGCCGTGGCGGCGAAAGATAATGGCGGGCCGGTGAAGGAACGCGCCCTGCCCGAACAGATTCCGGTAACCGGAGCGGGCGCTTAGGCCGTCTCCACAACAGTTACAATCGAAACACGACCATGAAAGTCTCCGTCATTCTTCCCGCCGCGGGTCTGGGAACGCGCATGGGCCGGGAAAAGTCGGGCACCAGCCGCAAGCAATTCATGCTGCTGGAAGGCGCGCCGATTCTGCTGCATACCACCCGCAAGTTCGCCCACTGCCCGTCGGTTACCGAGATCGTAGTCGCCCTGCGTGGCGAGGATCTGGAGTGGGCCCGCGGCCTGATCCAGCAGCAGCACCTGCCCAAACCAGTGCGCTTCGTCGAAGGCGGCGACAGCCGTCAGCAGTCCGTCGAAAACGCGCTGGCGTCGCTCGCGCCCGACACCACTTTAGTCGCGGTGCACGATGCTGTGCGGCCGTTTATCGATTCCGAGTTGGTCGAAAAAGTGATCGCGGAAGCGGCTCACACCGGTGCGGCCATCGTCGGCATCGTGCCGGTCGACACCGTGAAGCGGGTTCACAAGAACAAAATTCGCGACACGCTGCCGCGCGAGCATCTGGTGCTGGCGCAGACTCCGCAAGTTTTCCGCTTCGATCTGTTGAAGCGCGCATTCGAAAGCGCACGGCGCGATGGCTTCACCGGCACCGACGAATCGAGTCTGGTCGAGCGCCTGGAAGAAGTGGAAGTGAGCGTGGTGCAGGGCAGCGACCGCAACATCAAGATCACGCGGCCCACCGATATGGAATTGGCGAGGCTGTTTCTGTCTGAAGAAGCCGAACGGCGGACCGCATCCTAATGTCCGCTGAGTTTCGCACCGGCCTGGGCTGGGATGTGCACCGCATCGCGCCCGGCCGGCCGCTCATCATCGGAGGCGTGACCATCCCGTCCGAGTTCGGACTCGACGGGCACTCCGACGCCGACATTTTATTGCACGCCGTGACCGACGCGCTGCTAGGCGCGGCCGCGTTGGGCGACATCGGCATGCATTTCCCCGACACCGATCCGCAGTGGAAAGGCGCTGCCAGCGCCCGATTTCTGGAGCACGCGGTCGCGCTGCTGAGTCAGATCGGTTTCACGGTGGTGAATATAGACACCACGGTGATCCTCGAAAAACCCAAGCTCAAGAATTATCGTGAGGCAATTCGCGAGTCCCTGGCGCGTGCGCTCGCACTGCCGCTCGACCGCGTTTCCGTGAAATTCAAAACCGCCGAGGGCGTGGGTCCGGTAGGGCAAGGCCTGATCGCCGAAGCGCAAGCCATCGCGACCGTTGCACGTTAATGTGTGTCCGCTCCCTGCGGTCGCGGTTCTGTGCGACCCAGAACCGCGCGCGTAGCAAGCGGATCAAATCGTGAGGACCAACTTCCCCATGGTTTTGCGGCTTTCGAGGTCGGTTTGCGCCTGGGCGGCGTCCGCCAACGGGTAAACCCGCTCGATCAACAGGTCCAATTTCTTATTGAGAATCCAGCCCAGCACATCGCCAGAGCGCCACTTGATTTCATCCGGCGAGGCGTAGTTGCCGAGCGTCGGGCGCGTGAGGAACAGCGACCCTTTGTTTTGCAAGAGCGAAGGATCGACGGGCTTCACGGGGCCGCTCGATTGTCCGAACAAAGCCATCATGCCGCGCGGCTTCAGGCAGTCAATACTCTGCATGAAAGTAGCATCGCCCACGCCGTCGTAAACCACGTCGACGCCTTTGCCGTCGGTCAAGCGCTTCACTTCCGCGACCACATCCTGCTCGCGATAAAGAATCACATCGCCGGCACCGGCCGCGCGCGCGACTTCGGCTTTTTCGCGAGTGCCAGCGGTGCCGATCACGCGTCCGCCGCGCAGCTTGATCATTTGCGAGATCAGACGTCCCGTGCCTCCGGCGGCGGCATGCACCAGCGCGGTGTGGCCGGGTTCGATGGGAAATGTCGAATGCGTGAGGTAGTGCGCGGTCATGCCTTGCAGCATGGCGGCCGCGGCCTGGCGTAGATCGAGTCCTGCCGGGACCTTCACCAGAAAGTGCGCCGGCACCACCGCGTATTCGGCGTAGCTGCCGCGCGACATGGCCCAGGCGACCTGATCACCGGTTCGCAACCCAGTGACGCCTTCGCCCAGCGCTTCGACGGCGCCCGAGCCTTCCATGCCCAACACCGCAGGGAGCGGCATCTTGTAGAGGCCGGAGCGCTGATAGGTGTCGATAAAATTCACGCCTGCCGCGGCGAGCTTCACCAGCACCTGGCCGGCCGCGGGTTCGGGCTTCGCGAAATCGCCGTAGCGCAGAACGCTCGCGTCGCCGTGTTGTTCGATGAAAACAGCTTTCATGATATTCGGATCCTTCGTCTAGTATGCACCACAGCCGCGAAAAGCAGCAGAAAGGCCAGTGAAAACGGGAATAATAGCAGACGCCCCAAGGCTGGCGCTATCGCCGAACCGCTCAGCCCCAGGCGGACGCGCAGGAATTCCGCGATGTTCGGCCAGTGGCCGTAGTCGACGAAAAGAAACCCGGCGAATTCATTGATGACGAAGAGTTTCGCGGGCAGGCGGGCCGCCAGCATCCACTTCCATTTCGTCATGATGGGCTCGTTTGAACACAGGATGCCCACCACGGTGTATTCGCGCGCCGTCAATTCCTGGTAGAGGCGTCCGCGCGCGGCGGGGCCGGAGTAGTCCTGCACGCGATACACGCGGCCGTGGAAACCGAGCGGCGTGTTCTCATGGCAGGTGACCAGATCGAGTTCCATGGCGTCGCCATAGATATCGTTGAACTGCGGGATCAGGCGATCGAACACGGCGCGCGATCCGCTCTCGACCAGGAGCACGCGCGTAAACGGAGGTATGGTGCGGCTGAAGACGTGGCGCAAGGACTACTTTATCAAGATCGGGTTTACGAATTCCTGTGCCGTTTTCGCTTCCATCCTCCTCACTACTTTTCCTAACGGGGCCCCTCAAGCCGGCATTAACCCGTGAGACTTCCATTCGGAAGCCCGGCGATCTAGGAGAGACCACCTACCGAGCGGGACGGAGTTCCAGTGCTCCGCTACTACCACACCGCTGTTACGCTTTGCGAAAGAGTCTAGAATTCCGCTCACGTGGCCCTTGGCCCCCGGTGGGTGGGACGGGCTCTCACGTACGCAAGCTTACGGCATGGTTGTGGAGTGAAAGGAAAAGGCAAAGTGCTAAGTGGTTGGTGTGGTGGTGTTAATTCTTGTGAGCTTAGTTGCGACTGACACGTTGCACTTGTTGCAATGCGGGCCGATTGCCGCTAGCGTGAGTGACATGGAAGACTTTGACGAGGATGAGGAAACACTGGCGGCTATTGATCGCGGAATTAAAGCCGCAGACGAAGGCCGCACTGTTTCTCTCGAAGAAGTTCGCAAGATGATTTCCGAATGGACTCGAAAATTCGAAGCACGCAAGCAGCGCTAAGGCCGCACGCCTTCCGGTTCAAAGGTAATCCGCAACCGAGACCTCGTCGCTTCCGCGTAACGCTCCAACGTGCGAGTCGAGGGCTTGCTGCCGCCGCCTTCCAGTCGGGCGATTACGGCTTGGGTGGTTTTCATCCGGCGCGCTAACTGTTCCTGGGTTAGTCCGGCTCGGGTGCGCGCTTCGATCAGAGCCGACACCAGGGAGAACTCCTTTTCCAGCGCCTTATACTCGCGCCGGTATTTGGGGTCCTTCATCCAGTTCTTGTGCAATTCATCTACACGAATTCGGGTCACGGGTTTATCTCCTTGGCTCTTTCGAACGCCAGATCCAGCTCACGGCGAGGCGTTTTCGGGGTCTTCTTTACGAACACGCGCAGCACCACCACCCGGCGGCCTTTCGCGGTAACGTAAATGGCTCTCGAAATTCCATCTCTACCCTTCATGCGCATTTCCCACAGTGGGCCCTCGAGATGTTTTACATGCGGTTCGCGCATTCGTTCGAGACCATGGTTTTGAATCAGCTCAACAATCTTTCGAAAGCGTGCTTTCATGTCGGCGGGCAGAACCTCAAGTTCATCTCGAACGCGAGCGTCGAGCAGTTCAACGATCCACGCCATCCATCTATAGTATTGCATTTTTGCAATACCTGCGGTTAAGGCTATAATGCCTGCTTGCAGCTTTCCTTCATTGACTGGGCGGTGGTCGCGCTGTACTTCCTGTTCAACCTCTCGATCGGGCTGTACTACAAATCCCGCGCGGGGAAGAGCGTGGATGAGTTCTTCCTTTCCGGGCGCAACATTCCTTGGTGGCTGGCGGGGACTTCGATGGTCGCCACCACGTTTGCGGCGGACACTCCGTTGGCGGTCACGGGCATGGTGGCCAAGGGCGGGATCGCGGGGAACTGGCTGTGGTGGAACATGGCGGCTAGCGGGCTGCTCACGGTGTTCTTTTACGCGCGGCTGTGGCGGCGGTCGGGGGTGATGACCGACATTGAGTTCTCTGAAATTCGCTATGCGGGCAAGCCGGCGGCGTTTCTGCGTGGGTTCCGGGCGCTGTATCTGGCGATTCCGATCAACTGCATCATCCTTGGGTGGGTGAACAAGGCGATGGTGGATATTCTCACGCTGATTTTGGGCGTCACTAAGTTGCAGGCGCTGATGATTGTGCTGGGGATGATCGCGCTGACGTCGTCGATCTCCACGCTCTCGGGGTTGTGGGGCGTGCTGGTCACGGACGTCTTTCAGTTCGTGATCAAGATGGGGATGGTGATCGTGCTGGCGGTGTACGCGGTGAATGCCGTCGGCGGGATCGACGCGATGAAGGTTAAGCTCGCGGCTGTCGATGCTACGCGCGGCGGACAAGGGTCGGTGCTGAGTTTTGTGCCCGATCTGAACTCGGCTTGGATGCCGCTGATCACTTTCTTCGTTTACATTTCGATGAACTGGTGGGCTACGTGGTATCCGGGGGCGGAGCCGGGGGGCGGCGGTTACATCGCGCAGCGCATGTTCTGCGCCAAGGATGAAAAGAATTCGCTGCTGGCTACGCTGTGGTTCAACGTGGCGCATTATGCGGTGCGGCCGTGGCCTTGGATACTGGTGGCGCTGGCGTCGCTGATTCTGTTTCCGGGGTTGAAAGATCCGGAGACGGGCTACATCCGGGTGATGATCGCGCATCTGCCGCCGTCGCTGCGCGGACTGATGGTGGCGGCGTTTGCGGCGGCTTATATGTCGACCATTGCCACGCAGCTAAACTGGGGAGCGAGCTATCTGGTGAACGATTTCTACCGGCGCTTCTTGAAACCGGACGCCTCGCCGCATCATTATGTGAATGCGTCTAAAGTGGCGACGGTGCTGCTGACGATTGTTTCCGCGGTGGTCACGTTTTATCTGGATTCGATCGCGGGTGCGTGGAAGATGCTGCTGGTAACCGGCGCGGGAACCGGAAGCGTCCTATTGTTGCGCTGGTATTGGTGGCGCGTCAACGCGTGGAGCGAGGTATCGGCGATGATCGCGGCATTCATCACATCCATTGCGCTACAAGGGGTTTTGCATATGGATTCGGACGACCCGCGCAGTTTCGCGTGGATCATGATTATTACGGTGAGCATCACGACGGTGGTGTGGCTGGCGGCGACGTTCCTCACGCCTCCGGAGCCGCGCGAGGTGCTGGTGGCGTTCTACCGGCGGACGCGGCCGTCGCTCGCGGGATGGAAACCGATTGCGACGCTGGCGCCGGAGGTGAAACCGGTGAGCGATCTCGGGCGCAATGCAATGGATTGGGTGGCGGGATTGGTGCTGATCTATGGAGTCTTGTTTGGGACGGGCAAGTTGCTGTTGCATGAAACCGGGCTGGGAGTAGGACTGCTGGCGTGCGGACTGGCGGGCGGGGCGGTGATTTATTTCGATTTGTCGCGGAGGGGGTGGAGTGCGGTTATTGAGTAGTTTGCTGTTGCTGGCGATGCTGGCGGCTGCGGGTCCGGCGGAGTTTGGACAGGCGGAACTCGACGCCGCGATGGCGCAGCGCAAGCTCAAGTGGAAGAACCAGGTGGAGCTCAGCCTGGACGCGCCCGATACGTTTCGCATCGAGCCTTATAGCATGGGCGGCGCGCACATCACCGGCGGCGATTTACGCGGTCTGATGTACGGATTACTCGAAGCGGCCGAGCAGATTCGCGATTCGGGCCACTTCACGAAAACCATGGGCAATCCGGCGGCGTCGCTGCGCGGGGTGCGGATCGTGATGACGCCAGAGCTAGAGCAGGCCTCCGAGGAATTCTGGAACTCGTATTTTCGCATGCTGGCGCGGAATCGCTTCAATCGGGTGCACGTGGCTTTTTCGCGTATCGAGGCGCCCTACCGGTTTCCGCAATTTCTTTCGCGCACGGCGGCGGATTATGGGATCGATTTCACGCTGGGGATTGGCGGCGGTGTCACTGCCGAGGAGTTGGCGCACGCGCTGATTGTTTGTCCGTCGATTCGCGGCGTGGCGCTCGAAGACGCGAGCGCCGAGACCGCTGTGTTTTCCGCGCTGCGGGTGGCGGGGCGGCGCGTCACGTTGGATCTCGATGGTGCGACTGCCGAGCCGGCGGTATTGCAAGCGGCGCTCGCGGAGGGCGTACCGGTGTTGCGCCCGGCGGCGGCTTGGCCTCCCAGCTTCGAAGTGGCCCCGCCCATCGATGTGGCGAATGCGGAGGCGCATGCGGTTTTTTACGAGGTCATGGGGCGGCTGAGTTACGATCCGAAGAGCAAGTCTGAGTACCGCTCTGCGCGGGAGGTTGGGTTGTGGATCGCGGCGGCGCAGCAGTCGAATTTGGGCGGGTCGGATTATGTGGCGGCGGCAGCGGCGAGTAGTGCGTCGGCGAAATTTACGCCGCCTGAGATTGCGGAACGGCTGGACGCGGCGGCGGCTCCGCTGGAACAGGCGGCCGACGCGGATCTGCGATTGCTCGCGAAACTTGCGCGGGAGCAGGCGGCGCAACAGCGGTCCGCGGTGGGCCTGCCAGCGCCGGTGAGGGGAACTCCACCCATGTGGACCCACATGCCTCCGGCGTCGGCTCCGTCGGAGCAGCCGTTGACGCTGACGCTGCATATTGCGCAGCCGAAAACGGTGAGCGCGGTACGCCTGCATTTCCGGCCTACCGATCCGGCGGCGGCTACGCAAGTGATCGAGCAGGCGGCGAAAGCGGAAATCAGTTTCACCATTCCTGGCCGGGAGATCACTGGCAATTGGGATCTGCAATACTTCTTTGAAATTTTGAACGCGGACAGTGGCGGGTGGTTTGCGCCGGATCCGTTATCGGCGACTCCCTACTGGGTAGTGCACGTGATCGCGCCGCACACCGGCCGGAATTAGACCGCCTAATAAAGGATACGGGTGCGGATGGTTCCGGCCACCTGGTCCAGGCGTTTGCGCAGCGCCATGGAGACGGCACGGTCGGGCGCTTCGATGTCGATCACCACGTAACCGATCTTGGGATTCGTCTGCAGGAACTGGCCGGTGATGTTGATGTGTTTCTCGGAAAAAATCTTGTTCACTTCCGACAGCACGCCGGGCTGATTGCGGTGAATATGCAGCAGGCGGTGCTGGCCGGGGTAGGCGGGGAGCGACACTTCGGGGAAGTTGACAGCTCCGAGCGTCGATCCGTTGTTGCTGTATTTGAGCAGCTTGCTGGAGACTTCTAGTCCGATGTCGTGCTGCGCTTCCTGCGTGCTGCCACCGACGTGCGGCGTGAGAATCACGTTATCGCGGCCGCGCAGCGGGGAGACGAAGGGGTCGGTGTTGCTCTTGGGCTCCTTGGGGAAAACGTCAATGGCGGCCCCGCTCAGATGCCGCGAATCGAGTGCGCATACCAGCGCGTCGATATCGACGACGTGTCCCCGCGAAGCATTGATCAAACTGGACCCCTGCTTCATGCGAGACAGCGCAGCGGCGTCAATCAGATTGGTGGTCTCGGCAGTTTGCGGAACGTGCAGCGTCACCACGTCGGCGGCTTCGAGCAGCGCTTCCAGCGAAGGCATGGCGCGCGCGTTGCCGAGCGCCAGTTTCATTTCGATGTCATAGAACACCACCTGCATGCCCAGGGCTTCGGCCAGCACGCCCACTTGCGTGCCGATGTGGCCGTAGCCGACGATGCCCAGCGTTTTGCCGCGCGCTTCGCGGGAACCGGCGGCGGTCTTGATCCACTCGCCGCGGTGGGCGGCGGCGTTGCGTCCGGGGATGCCGCGCATCAGGAGTACGATTTCGGCCAGCACCAGTTCAGCCACGCTGCGTGTGTTCGAAAAGGGTGCGTTGAATACCGGGATGCCGCGATCCTGCGCCACCGCCAAATCCACCTGATTCGTGCCGATGCAAAAACATCCGATAGCGGTGAGATGGCGCGACGCTTCGAGCACGCTGCGCGTCAACTGCGTGGCGGAGCGGATGCCGACGATATAGGCGTCGCGCGCGGCCTCGATCAACTGCGGCTCCGGCAGAGCTTTCTGGTGAAGTTCGATGTTGGAGTAGCCGTCCGCGCGGAAGGCATCGACGGCGCTGGCATGCACGCCTTCGAGCAGAACGACTTTCATTTTATCTTTGGAAAAGGAGGTATCCGGCATGAATGAGGGCCCGAACTAATAGAGTGTCACACTTAGTCGGCCGAAAGGCCATATTTGCCTCACAGGGCCCGTTTATTGATGAAAAATTCATTTGCATCGCATCGCCGAATTGCTTATCCTTAGGAATAAGTTAGTAGGGTCAGCAAGTCAGTCCTAAGAACACGTCAGTCTTGGGCGCGGTTTAATTGCGTTCGATAAAGGGACGGTTTCCAATTCTATGAAAAAACAAGTGATGCGCAGAGGATTTGTGTATTCCGCGTGGCTCGGGATCGTGGCAATGGTGTTATTTTCGAGCGCCCTAGTGGCGCAGACAACAGGTGCGGGGACCATTACCGGAACCGTTACCGATCCGAATGGAGCCGCGGTGCCGGCCGCTATGATCGAGGTACGGAACGCGAATACGGGTGGCACGCAAGCCTTGGCGACGAATGGAGCGGGAATCTACGTCGCTCCGTTTCTTCCGCCAGGTTTGTATGAGATCACGGCTACCAAGGCCGGATTTGCCAAAGTGCTGCGGACGAATCTGACGCTGCAGGTCGGGCAAACGCTGACCATTGATCTTGCGCTACCGCTGCAAACCACCACGGAAACGGTTACAGTGACGGGCGAACCTTCGGTGGTTGATACCCAGAAGACTGACATGTCCCAGGTAGTCAGCGCCACTCAACAGGAGAATCTGCCGCTGGCGGGCCGGCGCTGGGAGAGTTTCGCATTGCTGACCCCTAATGTCACTACCGACGGTGGAAGCGGGCTGGTATCCTATCGCGGCCTTTCGGGGCTGTATAACAGCAGTGCCGTGGACGGCGCCAACAACAGCCAGGCCTTTTTCTCGGAGACCAAGGGCCGCACCACGATCCCGTATATCTACAGCATGGATTCCATTCAGGAATTCCAGGTGACTTCGAGCAACTATAGTGCGGAGTTGGGGCAGGCGGCCGGCGGGATTGTCAACGCGGTGACCAAGTCCGGAACCAACACCCTCCATGGCGATTTGTTTTACTATTTGCGCTACCCGACGCTGAATGCTCTGGACCCCCTGCAAAAGGCCAGGGGAATCTATACCCAGCCCATCCATCAACAGCAGCAATTCGGCGGCAGCGTGGGTGGACCGGCGATCAAGGACAAACTGTTTTACTTCTTCACCTACGACGGCTCGCGCAAGATCAATCCCATCAGCTTTACCAGCACATCGAACATCCCGCTCCTGAGTTGCGGGCCGCTTGCGGCGACGCCGTGCGCGGCGGCCAAGACTTACTTGGCGTCTCTGTTGGGCGCCTACCCGCGGTTTCAGAATCAGGACGTGGGATTTGGCAAGCTGGACTATCAATTCACTCCCGCTAACCGCGTCAGCGCCTCCTTCAATCTTGACAATTTCAAGTCGCCGAACTCCTATAACCCAGCGACCACCGCCAACAACAATTCAAATACGGCCAACGGGACCGCCGTGACTCACGAGCGCATTTTCGTCGCCAACTGGGATTCCACCATCAATCCGACCACGATCAATAACTTCCGCTTCCAGTGGTCGCAAGATCTGGAAATCATTGGCGCCAACTATCCGGCTCCCAGCGTGACCATTACCAACGTCATGGCCTACGGCATGCCCAACGCTTTGCCGCGTCCGGCGTTCCCGAATGAACATCGCATGCAATTTGCTGACGTGCTATCGAAGACAGTGGGAACGCACACCTTTAAGGCGGGCCTGGATATTAACCTAATTCACGAATTGCTGATCAACTTGTTTCAAGGCGGTGGCGTTTACAGCTACAATGGCGCGCCTGCCACGGCTTTCAATAACTGGGCCGCCGACGTGATGGGGATCAATTTGGGAGACGGTTTCACCGGCCGGCACTATAGCACCTTCACGCAGGTAACCGACCCGGTCACGGGCGTGGGCAAGGACGATTTCTACAACAACGATTACGCAGCCTTCGTCGAAGATAGCTGGAAGATTCGTCCCAACCTGACTCTGAATCTGGGCGTCCGCTACGATTTGTCGACGGTTCCGCAACCGCCTAAGCCGAATACGTCGACGCCTCTAACGACTCTGTACACCTCCACCATCAACATTCCCAAAGCCCAATTCGCGCCACGCCTAGGCGCTGCGTGGGAGGCGCGGAAGGGCACCGTGGTACGACTGGGATATGGCATGTTCTACGCCAAGACCAGCAATAGCACCTATTACGCCACACGAGTGGAGAACGGCCAATTCCAACAGACCTATGGCTGCAATCCCACTACTTGTCCCGCTCTGTCCTTCCCGAACGTGATCTTTGTACCTCCAGGTCCACCGCCGATAGCGCCGTTCCCGGGTGCATTAACGCCCGTGGTCACGCCTGTCACCTTATCATCGGGCACGGCCATTACACGCGGCCAGGATCCCGGTTGGGTGAATCCGCTGGTGCACGAAGCCGAGGTGACTGTCGACCAGCAGCTTCCCGGGAATATCGGAGTTTCCGCTTCGTGGGTGTTTAGCCGCGCTCTTCATCTGCCGGTGTTCACGGACGCCAACCTGAGCCCGACTACCGCCACGAAGACTTACACCTACCCGGATGGCGGCACCTTCACTGTGCCGTTCTATACCAAAGCCAATCGTATCGACCCCACCGGCGTGATTCTCGCTGGGCACAGCACCTTGAATTCCCTTTACAACAGTTTTGTGCTGACGGTTCGCAAACGTATGCAGCACGGAGTTGAGTTCGTGGCTAACTATACTCTTAGCAAAGCCGAGGATGATGGCCAAGTGATGGGACAGTTTGGCACTTTCAACGGAACTGACTTCACCGTCGATCCTTACAACCAAAAGGGAATGTGGGGTCTTTCGGACTTGGATCAGCGCCATCGTGTTGCCGCTAACGTAGTTTGGAAGCCTGAGTTCGCGCAGCATTGGTCGAACAAACCGGCCAAGCTGATTGTGAACGGATGGCTGCTCTCCAGCATCTTTACGGCGGCGACCGGCCAGCCGGTTACCGGCTTGATCTCCGGTGCGCCCGCGGGGGCCATCGATGGCGGGCTTACCGGCGGGTTGGTAAACAATTCAGGCTTTGGCCCGGGGACTCACGAGGATCCACGAGTGGCCCGCAATTTCTACGGGGGACCCGGTTACTGGGATCTCGACGTCCGCGTTAGCCGCGAATTTACGGTGAAGGAGCGCTACAAGCTCTCCTTGGTGGGGGAAGCCTTTAATCTCTTCAACCATACCAACGTCTTTAGCGTGAATACCACGCAATACTCACTATCGGGTACCACGCTAACGCCCCAATCCACGTTCCTGACGCCGACCGCCACCAACAACGGGTTGTACGGCGCGCGGCAGTTGCAGATCAGCGGACGCTTTTCGTTCTAAGCGCACTGGGGACAGTACACTCAATCCCCGGCCCATCCATTCCGGCTGCGCCGTAGAAGGTGGCCGGGGATTGAGTGTACTGTCCCCAGTGTGATGATATAGGCAGGTGTTCCGGCGTATCCTCACTCTTGCTTTGCTGGCCGCGCCCGCCTTTGCGGCGGACTGGGTGGAATACCGCTCCGGCCCCTTGCATGTTTTCAGCGACGCGGGGGATAGCAAGGCGCGCGAGCGGCTCACGCAACTGGAGCAGATCCGCTTCGTGTTGGGCGCGCTGCTGGGCAAGACCGAGCTGACCACTGTGTGGCCTATCGATCTGGTGCTATTCGCGAACCAGAAGGAATACGGCCCGCACGCTCTGCCGCAGCCGCTCATTGACGGCGGGTCCGCTACGCTCGCGGCGTGGACGGCGGATACGGCGCTGCCGCGCGACCTGCTGCGGGCGATCACGCAGCGGCTGCTCGAAGACAATGCGGGGCGCATGCCCGAGGACATCGAAACCGGGCTGTGCGATCTGTTTTCGACCATTGAAGTGAATGCCACGCGGGTGAAGATCGGCGCGCCGCTCGGCGACATTACTGGCGACCGCTTGCGCGGCTGGGCCAAGCTGCAAATGATGGAGACGCAGCCGGAATTTAGCGGCAAGCTGCGCACCTATATCAACAACATGCAGAACGCCGGGGAAGAAGACCAGGCCGCGCACAATGCCTTCGACATGAACGCCGCAAAATTGGCGGCGAAGGTAGACGCTTACCTGAAGGCCGGCAAGTTTGAAGCCGCGCCGGTAACCGGGAAGGCGTTGAATCCCAATCGCGATTTCATCGAGAAGAATCTGGACCGCGCTGTCGTGGACGCGCTCCTGGCGGAACTGGCGGCGGGCGGCAAGACTTTTCCTCCCGACAGTCCGCGGGGCTTGCTGGTGAAGAACACCATGCCCGCGTTGGAGCTGGCGATTCGAGCGAATCCTAAATGGGCGGAGCCGCAGTTCAAGATCGCGGCTCTCGAAACCGATCCAGCGCGTAAAATCGCGCGGCTGAAAATGGCAGCGTCGCTCGCTCCGCGCAACGCAATTTACTGGCAGACGCTGGCTACCGCGCAGGCGGCCGCGAACTTGTTTGCGGACGCCGAGAAATCCTGGACCGCGGCCGAGCGCGCCGCGGGAACTCGGCAGGAGAAAGAGCAGATCCATCGCGCCAAACTCGCGCTGGAAGATAACCGCGCCGAATTTGAAGCTGCCGAGAAGCGGCGGCAACTCGAAGAAGAAGCCCGCGATCTGCAGCGCGTGAAAGACAACGCCGCGGCGGAGATCCACGCGGTAGAGCAGGCCGCGAATCAGCGCATGGCTGCGAATAACGGGAACGTCAAGGGCGCGGTGAAGTGGTACGGCGATCCCACGGGACAAAAAGTTTCCGGCACGCTCACGCGCGTCGAGTGCTTGAACGGCGGGCCGCTGCGTCTGACCATCCAGCAAGCGGGCTTTCCCATCCGCCTGCTGATTCGCAATCCCAAGCAGCTCACGGTTGCCGCCGATTCCGGCGAAGCCGAGTTCGCTTGCGGCGCGCAGAAGCCGGCGCGCAAGATCGAGGTCCAGCATGATGGGAAAGCCGACGCCAGGCTTTCGACGATGGGCGACATCGTGACGGTCAAGTTCCCCTAATGGCGAGCCGGCTGCGGTGGGTGGTCCTCAGCATTTTCGTCATCTCCACTGCGCTGAATTACCTGGACCGGCTGCTGCTGGCCGCACTCGCGCCTACGCTCAAGAGTGAATTTCATCTTTCGAACGCGCAATACGGCGGAGTGATTTCGGTGTTCTCGATTGTCTATGCGGTGATGGCTCCGGTGGCGGGCTGGTTCATCGATCGCGTAGGTTTGAATGCGGGTATCACGGTATCGATGGCGGTGTGGTCGGCGGCGGGGATGGCGACGGGGCTGACGCGGTCCTTCGGTGGATTGCTGGCGTCGCGCACGGTGCTGGGAATCGGCGAGGCGGCCGGCATTCCCTGCGCGGGCAAAGCCAACGGAGTGTATTTGCAGCCGCGCGAACTGGCGTTCGGGACGGCGCTGAATCAGGTAGGCATCACGGTCGGCAGCATCGCGGCGCCGTTGATGGTTGCCGTGATGGCTCCGCTGTATGGATGGCGCAGCGTGTTCGTGGTGTGCGGGGCGCTGGGGTTCCTGTGGATACCAGTGTGGTGGGTCACCACGAAGAAAATGCCTGCGCCGAAAATGGAAGTCTCGACAATTTCTAGTGGCATCGCCAAAATTTTGCGGGACCGCCGTATCTGGGGACTCGCCGCCGCGAATGCGCTGGTGATGACGCTGTATACACTTTGGACGAACTGGACAACGGTGTATTTTGTCGAGCAGCATCACTTGACCGAGATCCAGGCCAATGAAAACTTCGCGTGGATTCCGCCGGTGTTCGCCACACTGGGGGGCTTCGCGGGCGGGTGGATGGCGTTCCGGGCTATTCGAACTGGCACAGACGTGCTGCGCGCGAGGTTGCGCATCTGCTGGCTGGCGGCGGCGGTGATGTTGTTGACGGCAGCGATCCCGTTGATGCCTACACCCGCGCTGGCCGCGGCTCTGATCAGCTTCAGCTTCTTTTGGTGCCTGGCGATTTCGACTAACCTCTACGCCATGCCCATCGACTTTTTCGGCGCGCGCCACGCGGCTTTTGGAGTGTCCATCCTGACCGCGTCCTACGGGTTGATGCAAACGGTGCTGTCACCGCTGATCGGAGCGATGGTGGATCATTTCGGATTCCCGATGGTGTGCGTTTCACTCTCCGTGATGCCTTTGATCGGGATCGCAATTCTGCGAGCGACGACGCGATGAACGTGCGCGCGGCCACTGTCGAAGATGTGGCGGCAATCGCGGAGATCCAGGCGCGCTCGCCCGCGGCATCGCAGTGGGAACCGGCCAGTTACCTCAACTACGACTGCATCGTGGCGGCCAGTCCGCAAGTGGTAGGCTTTCTGGTGGCGCGCCAAATCGCGCCGAATGAGCGCGAGATTCTCAATCTTGCGGTGGACCCGGGCGAGCGGCGGAGGGGGGTGGGCCGTGCTCTTCTCGAAGCCGAGATGAAGCGTGGAAAGTACCAATGGTTTTTGGAGGTTCGTGAGTCCAACTTAGAGGCGGTAACCCTATATCAAAGCGCCGGTTTCCGCGTGACGGGACGTCGCGAATCGTACTATAGCAATCCGCCTGAACCGGGTATTGTCATGAAGTTTGATTCATGATATTGTCATGATGCGCCGAGGTATTTAAACCCTACTAGGAGGGCGTTCGATGGAGCAAGCACTCACAGAATTGAAAGCGCATTTGATGGCGACCAGCGAGGAATTCCGCCAGCTGGCCGCGAAGCACGCCGAGTACGAACGGCAGCTGGATGCTATTGAGGCGAAACCTCATGTGACCCCCGAGGACGAGGTGGAAGAGCATCGCATCAAGAAGTTGAAACTCCGCGTGAAGGACCAGATGAACGACATCCTGGCCCATAGCAAAGCGGAGAAGGTAGCCTGAGACATCAGGTGCGCTGATTTTAGCGAGGGCCGGGCCGCAAGGTCCGGCTCTTCGTATTTTAGGGCAGGTTATAATAAGGCCACATGGACGAAAAAGAACGTTCGCGCGCGCTGGGAGCTACGCTCAGCCAGATCGAAAAACAATTCGGCAAAGGCTCGGTGATCCGCCTGGGTGGGCAGCCGGTGCAGGCTGTGCCTTCGATTTCCACAGGGTCGATTTCGGTCGATTTCGCGCTGGGCATTGGCGGGTTTCCGCGCGGGCGCATCTCGGAGATTTTCGGTCCGGAATCGTCGGGCAAAACCACTATCGCATTGCAGGTAGTTGCCGAAGCGCAGAAGATTGGCGGAATGGCGGCGTATATCGACGTCGAACATGCGCTCGATCCGGCGTATGCACGCAAGCTGGGCGTGGACGTGGACAATCTGCTCGTCTCGCAGCCGGATTACGGTGAGCAGGCGCTCGAGATCACGAACGCGCTGATCACATCGGGCTCGATCGACGTGCTGGTGGTGGACTCGGTGGCGGCGCTGGTGCCTAAAGCCGAACTCGACGGCGAAATGGGCGACAGCTTCATGGGCGTGCACGCGCGGCTGATGTCGCAGGCGATGCGGAAGCTCACCGGAATCGTTTCGAAGTCCAACACGTGTTTAATTTTCATCAATCAGATCCGCGAGAAGATCGGCGTGATGTTTGGGAACCCGGAAACGACTACCGGCGGTCGCGCGCTGAAGTTTTATTCGAGTATTCGCGCGGACATCCGGCGCATTGCTGCCATTAAAGACGGCGATGTGGTGACGGGGAACCGCACCAAGGTCAAGATCGTGAAGAACAAGATGGCGCCGCCGTTCCGCGAGGCGGAGTTCGACATTATTTACGGCGAGGGCATCTCGAAAGAGGGCGATCTGATCGATTTGGGCGTGGCGCAGAACCTGGTGGAGAAGAGCGGGGCTTGGTATAGCTACAAGGGCGAGCGCATTGGGCAGGGCCGGGAGAACGCGCGGCAATTTTTGAAGGATAATCCGGAAGTTTTCAAGAAGTTGGATGTGGAGCTGCGCAAGGCTTTAGGATTGACGCGGGCGGAGGTGGCTGCGGCCCCGTCGCCTCCGGCACCGGCGGCTGTTCCGGCGGCGGCTGCTAGCCGGGGGCGCTAGAAAATAGAAAAATAGGGACGGAGCCTGATTTCGGTTTCCACTAGCAAAAGCTAATGGAGATTGACGCGAAATCAGGCTCCGTCCCTATTTTTCTATTACGAAGCTTCCCACAAACAACGCGTCGATGCCGGACGAGTAGAAGCTGCGGACTGCGTCACGCGGGGTGGAGACTAGCGGGTCGCCAAATAAATTGAAGCTGGTATTGTAGAGCACCGGGAGACCGGTGGCTTTGCCGGCGGCGTGCAGTAGGCGGTGGTAGAGCGGGTTATCGGACTCGGCCACGGCGTGAACGCGCACGATGTCTTCACCTAGGATCGCGGTTGCGAAGGTCTTGCGGTGTTCGGGTTTCACGCGGCCTACTGTGGCTAGATTGCGGGCGTTGGGGCCGGCTTCGAAGTATTCGGACGATAGCTCGGCGGGGACCGACGCGGCGAATTTGCGGAAGGGCTCGCGGTGCTTGATGAAGACGTTTAGGTTTTCGGTCGAGTACGGGTCGAGCGGCGATGCCAGGATGCTGCGATTGCCCAGCGCGCGCGGGCCGAATTCCATGCGGCCTTGCATCCAGGCTACAATCTTGCGTTCTCCCAGCATGCGGACGGCTTTCGCCAGCACGTCATCGGTGGATCGCAGGTACTGGAAGCGTAGTTTGCAATTTTCCAGAACCTTTTTGATCTCTTCGCGGCCGTAGCTGGGGCCTAGCAGCAGCGACGTTGCGCCCGCGCGTTGGGTGTGTCCCTGACGCTGGTACCAAACGTGGAATGCTCCGCCGAGCGCCGTTCCGGAGTTGCCTGCTGCGGGCTGCACGAATACGTTCTTCCAGCGGCCGCTGCGTTCCAGGGACTCCACTAGCAGGGCATTAAAGAACAAGCCTCCGGCGATGCACAGGTTCTCGCCTTCGCCGGCCATGGCTAACACCGTGTCTTCGACAGCGCGTTGCAAACCACGCGCGATGGCGGGAGCCAGCGCTGTGGGAATCGGGGCACCGTCTTCTAGTCCTAGGCGCTCAAAAAACTTGGCGCTGAAGCCGCCGCTGGCGGTGCGATGGCCGTCGAAGAAAGTGGCATCGAGGCGTCCGGAGGCTGCGGCGATTTCGTGGAACAGTGTTATGGAAGCGGTCGTCGCCGGAGGCGGAGAGCCACTGGACCTTATGCTCGTCAGAGCCGGCTTGGAAACCTAGCAGTTCGGTTACGGCGCTGTAGAGCCAAGCCAGCGAATCCGGATACTGCCACTCTTTTTCGAGCCGCAGTTGATTGCCTTGCGCGTGCCAACGTGCCCCGCAGCAGAAGTCGCCGGTGTGGTCGAGCGTGAGCACTGTTGCGCTTTCGAAGGGTGACGCGAAGAATGCTGACGCTGCGTGGGCCAGATGGTGCTCGACGACCGCGACTTCGGCCTTCGGGAATAATTCGCGCAGGGAGAAATGCAACGAGGGGTCGACGGGACGCACCACGGCTACGCAATCGACGGCATCGCGATCTATACCGGCCAAGCGCAGGCACTCGGCCACCGCGGCTTCAGGGACGCCGCCGCGCGCGCCGCGACTGAGTTTCGATTCTTCGATGGCGGCTACGATCGATCCATCCTTGAGGACGGCGCACGCGCCGCCGCCTTGCAGGCCGCCCAGTCCGAGAATAATCATGATCTATTTCTTCTTCTCGATTTTGGCCCAGGTGTCTTTCAAGGTGACCGTCCGGTTGAAGACCGGATTTTGCAGAGTAGAGTCGCGGTCGACGCAGAAGTAGCCCAGCCGCTCGAATTGATAGCGGGCTCCGGGAGCGGCGCTGGCCAGGCTTGGTTCGAGCTTGCATCCGGCGAGCGTGGTCATCGACTGCGGATTTAAATTTTCGGTGAACTCGTGGCCTTCGGGGACGTCGTCCGGGTCTTCCTTGGTGAACAAAGTTTCGTACAAACGGACTTCGGCGTCGATGGCATGTTCGGCCGACACCCAATGGATGGTGGATTTCACCTTGCGTCCGTCGGGCGGAGAGTTCCCGCCGCGTGTTTCCGGATCGTAAGTGCAGTGGACTTCCACCACTTCTCCCTGCGCGTTCTTGACCACGCCGGTGCAGGTGATGAAGTAACCGTAGCGCAGACGCACTTCGCGGCCGGGCGACAGGCGGTAAAACTGTTTGGGCGGATCTTCGCGGAAGTCGTCTTGCTCGATGTAGAGGACCTTCGAGAAGGGCACGTTGCGGGCACCGTCACCCGGATCTTCCGGATTGTTGATGGCTTCCATCTGCTCCACTTGGCCGTCAGGATAATTGTCGATCACCACGCGCAGCGGATTGAGTACGGCCATCACGCGCAGCGCGCGCCGGTTCAGATCCTCTCGAACGCAATATTCGAGCAGCGAGAGCTCAGTGATGCCGTTGGTTTTGGATACACCTAGGCGGCTGCAGAAGTTGCGCAGAGATTCGGGCGTGTAGCCGCGGCGGCGCATGC
>CAVXEM010000055.1:0-21862 GCA_963760575.1 Bryobacterales bacterium | reverse complement strand
GCCTTTGGGCCTTCCTGAGGCTCCAGCTGTGCTGCGATTAACCGGCGTAACAGAACGGTACCTGATATCCCCCGTCGCTTAGCAGCTTGGTTCAGTTCCCGGCGGAGGATACGAACGGATAGCTCCAGCGGGCCAGGCCCAGGGTCTCTTGGAGCGAGCACCTCCCTCCATTGAGTAAACTGCCTAAACCAAAGGCGCACCTTATTAGATTTCACCCTCCCGCGCCACCGTTCTGGCGCACGAAAATGAATCGCATCTCGAAGGTTCATAAGATGTGTTTCCAATTGAGCATTAGCTAGCTAATGCTCGGTCCTTTCCGGGACCGAGATTTGCGTATCCCGTATCCCAAGGCTTTGGTATCCCAAAGCAAAATAAGTGGTGTTTCAATTTTGCCCAGGGCTCCCAAACCGCTTTATTGATCCCATCGCTTATTTATACTATAGTGTATATACTATGCCAGACACCGATACTGTTTTGCCCGTCATCTTGCCCGTAAGACTAGACCCCCACCTCGCCCAGGAATTGGATGCGGTCCGGGTGCGCCGCGATATGAGCAGGAACGCATTTGTAATCGAGGTCTGAAAGCGGCGCTTCTGGGGCAATCCGAACTGAAGTTCAGGGTTGCAGAGCTTGCCCTGCGCGAGTTCCAGGTTTTCGTTATCGCTGCCGAGGAAGGTGGCGTGCTCGACAAAGAAACTACCAAATCGCTCAATCGTGTGCTGGTGAGCGCGAGGGCTAGCGTGGATCAAACTGTGGAAAGGCCCGAAGACCAGCAAGGGAGTGCCGCAAAAGGCAGGCCCGCATAGTCCTCATGGTCTGGCACTCGCGGAAACGGAACGCTTGCGGGAGTTTGTGGATCGATTTAGGGCACTCTGCGCATCAGAACATCCCGCGCAGCACTCCTCCGCCAGTGGCAACAGTCCGAGGAAGTCCAAGAAGTCGGAGATCAGTACGCATAACGCCCTAACTGCTCAAGGCAATAATCGCTGCGCCATGGATAGCTCGCTAGCCACGTCTGAGATTCTCACCGTCGCGGAGGTTGCGATTAGGCTGCGGTGTTCCAAGGCCCATGTTCACAATCTGATCAACGGCAAGGTTAGCGGGGTGCTGCCGTTGCCAACGATTCCCCTCGGCCGTCGGCGCTTAGTTCGTAGGACGAGTCTTGACCAGTGGACCAAGGACAACGAACGGACATCCGGTGGTGCTATTCTTCCCTCATCGCCCGAAGTTGACGCTGTAGACGCATGAAAAGGAAAACTCATGCGTAAGCGGTATCAGCAAGGTAGTTTAAGAAAAGTTGACGGGAAGTGGATAGCCCAGTGGTGGGACAGCGGACATCGACGGAAGCGAACCTTGGGCCGTTCGTCGCAAATGGCGAAGGCCCAGGCTCAGACCGAATTGGATGCGATTCTTGCACCAATCAACGGTCGGGCTGGCAATCCATCTGCCAAGTTTGGTGAGTTCGTCATGGGTACGTACTTGCCTTTCTATCGGCGGAAGTGGAAACAGTCGTCGGCTATGACAAACGAGTCGAGGTTAAGCTTTCATCTGCTTCCCGTTTTTTCCGAACGCTCGTTCGGCGGTTTCACTCGGGATGAGCTTCAAAATCTACTCGATGAAAAAGCCGAGGCGGGCCTGTCGTTCAGCACAGTAGCTCATCTTAGGTGGGATCTCCGGCAGATTTTCGCGATGGCGGTTCAGGAGGGACATATTTCACAAAATCCCGCTGAGCTGCTTTTCGTTCCACGCGATGCCAAACGCCCGGAGCGGCCCGTCATGAATCGCGAGGAGGTACAACAATGTTTCGCAGCCCTTGAGTTGAGAGAACGATTGATCGTAAAACTGGCGGTGCTCGCCGGGTTGAGACCCGGAGAGATTTTCGGCTTGCAGTGGGGGCACTTTTCAGAGACCCACGCTGATATTCGGCAAGGGATTTACCGGGGTCACATTGACTCGCCGAAGACCTTCTCATTCCATCCGGAAGGCCGCGCTATCGGCGGGGATTCTCGAAGAGATTCGAGCTTGGAAATCGATGTCGCTAGTTACTAGCGATGACGCCTGGGTGTTTCCATCGGAAACCGGCAAGACTCCGGTTTGGAGAGATAACATCTGGCGTAGGCAGATCGGCCCAAAGCTGGAAGCAGCCGGGCTCGGTTGGGTGGATTTCCATGTGATGCGGCGGACGCACGCGACCCTGATGAACGAGATCCACGATGACCCCAAGATGGTCGCCGACCAGATGGGGCATACGACCGACGTGAATCAGAACGTGTATACGCAGGTGTCAGTCGATAGGCGCAAACTGGCCGTGGACGCGCTCGAATCGGCGTTGCTAGCGCCCGATTCTGCGCTGCCCGTGATGTAATGGAGCATTTTGGAGCAGGCTGTTGGAGATGGGGAACTGTAAATGACTGATTTCTTGGAGCGGGAGACGGGACTCGAACCCGCGACGTCCAGCTTGGGAAGCTGGCATTCTACCACTGAATTACTCCCGCTCACCACAAACTAACGATACCAGAAACTCTGTTTTGTGAGCTACACACCCGCCGGCGCACAGTTGATCATCCAGGGAATTCCGAACCGGTCCACCAGCATCCCGAATCGCGCCGCAAAGAAGGTCTGCTGCAACGCCATACGCACCGTCCCGCCCTCCGCCAAAGCGCCGAGCGACTCGGCATAGAATTTGAACGCAGCTTCGCAATCACCATTAAAGTTCCGACAAGGATTTACTTGCATGGTCTTCTCTCAGCGCTCTACGATACCATGACATTCTGTGACGAAAAACACCAGTTGGGTGATATCCGCGAACCAGCCTCATACCGATTTCCCCCTGCAGAATCTCCCCTACGGCGTGCTGGGAAGCGACGCGCGCATCGGCGTCGCGATCGGCGATTCCATCCTCGACCTGCGCGCCTGCGCCGGGAGCGGATTGCTGCACGGCCTCCCGCCCGAAACCCTGCGCGCCTGCACCACGGATTCATTGAATGCCTTGCTAGCGCTGGGCCCGGACTACTGGTCTCCGCTCCGCCGTCGTCTCACGGAACTGTTGGAATCTGCCTCGCCCCAGCGCCCCCACGTGGAGCCGCTGCTGATCCCACGCGACAGCGCAACCATGCGCCTGCCAGCGGTGATCGGTGACTACACCGATTTTTTCACCTCCCTGTATCACGCCTCAAACGTAGGCAATCTCTTCCGCCCCGGAAATCCGCTGGCGCCGAATTATAAACACCTGCCTATCGGTTATCACGGCCGCGCGTCGTCGATCGTCGTCAGTGGAACTCCCGTGCACCGCCCCGCCGGCCAAACACAGGAAGCCCAATTCGGCCCCACTCGCGCCCTCGACTACGAACTCGAAGTGGGAGTGTTCGTCGGCCCTGCCAACCCCCTCGGTAAGCCCGTCCCAATCGATCAAGCAAGGTCGCACATCTTCGGACTCTGCCTGCTAAACGACTGGTCCGCACGCGACATTCAAGTCTGGGAGTCGCAGCCCCTCGGTCCCTTCCTCGCCAAGAGCTTTGCTACCACCATCTCTCCGTGGATTGTCCCCATAGAAGCGCTCGAGCCCTTCCGTGCCCCCGCATTTTCCCGTGCCCCAGGCGATCCTGCACCGCTGCCGTATTTGCATTCAGCTGAAGATCAAGCCCACGGCGGAATCGATATCACCGTAGAGGTGTGGCTGGCATCGGAACGCATGCGCAATGCAGGAGTCGCACCCGCGAGAATCAGCCGCGGCAACTTTCGCGACACCTACTGGACCATCGCTCAAATGCTCACGCACCACACCAGCAATGGATGCAACCTGCGTCCCGGCGACCTGTTCGGCAGCGGAACCGTATCCGGCCCCACGCGCGATTCGCTCGGTTGCCTGCTGGAGCTCACGCGCCGCGGCACCGAGCCCTTCCGCTTGCCCACCGGCGAAGAGCGCCGCTACCTCGAAGACGGCGACGAAGTGATCCTGCGCGCCTATTGCGAACGCGAAGGCTGCGTGCGTATCGGATTCGGCGATTGCCGCGGCACCGTGATTACTTGATCTCGACCAGTTCCAGCGCCTCGCGGCTGGGCCCTTCTATCATCACCGCGCGCGCGTCGCCCAGCTTATAAGTCTTGGTCAGAAACTTCACGTGTTCCGCACGCAGCTTGGCGATCCACGCATCCAGGTCATGTACGCTCAAGCCGATGTGATCGTAAAGATGCCCGCGCGTCGGCGCGAGAGAACGCTCGTCCTGCTGTACGTGCCATGTGAGCGCGACATCGTCGAAAGTGACCCCCGCCGGTTGCCGCAACATCCCCGCGCGTTCCAGCGAAGGCCAGGAGAGCTCGGGCCGAGCCACCTTGCACGTAGCTTCCGTATAAGTGGAACGGCTGGGTGCATTCAAGTGCTGGTGATACCACAGCTCCGCGCAATAGGGATCGTGCTGGAACATGTGCACATGATTGAACCGCTCCGCCGGCATGTTCCCCTGGTATTCAATAATGGCGCCGTCCGGAGCCTCGAGATACGCGAACCCCGCACCATGTGTTGGCTGCACTCCTCTGGCTTTCGCATCCGCGATCTGCGTCTTCGTCAGCCCCAGCGATCCTCCCACGCCCGGCCAAGTGTCGCTACTGACGAAAACCGATCCGCCCTCGTCTGTCGTATACAGCGGCAGCAGCTTCACCTTGCGCTCGAGGTACTCGGCCTTGTTCTTCTGCACGTCCACCACGTGCCAGCCGAAATGCCAGATCGCTGTCTGCGGCGTAGTCGGCAGAGGCGTCTTCACTTTAGTGAACAATACATACACCTTGCCTGATTTCAGGGCGGGCGCGCCCGCGAATGTAGCTTTTTCCGTGCTCGGAAATTGCCGCGTGTAAAAGTCGATGGCCTTCTCCGGGTCGACCGAGTTCAAATGCAGATGATGGAACCCCGGCGGAGGAAGCGTTTGCCCGCTTGCCGCCAGCGCTAATAGGAAGAGAGCCCCGAGCGTCCTCATGGAGTCGGATGCAATACCAGCTTCTGAACTCGCCAGTTGGTCAGCTCCCCGGCGAAAATTTCGTTGGGATTGCGGCAGTCGATTTCATGCACCGTGCCCAGTTCCTTGATCAGCTTCCCCGCCTTGCCGAACTTACCCAAGATGCGCCCGTCGAGCTCCATTTTATAGATTTCACCGTTGTCCATCGAAGTGCTGGGGTTCGAATTCGAAGTGTATAGATAAGGATGCGCTCCCGAAGAAATACAAATCGCGTAAGGCGCGCCGACATTGGTGTATTGCGTCTTGAAATTCCCATCGTTGTCGAAGACCTGAATGCGCTTGTTCGAGCGGTCGCCCACGTACACGTTCCCTTGCGGGTCGACGGCGATGGTGTGCAACAGATCGAATTGCCCCGGCCCGGTTCCCTTCGAGCCCCACGACTTAACAAACATCCCGTTCTTGTCGAACTTCGCCACGCGCGAATTTCCGTAGCCGTCGGACACAAAGATATTGCCTGCCGCGTCCCACGCCACATCGGTAGGCCGGTTGAAATTATCGCCCGCGACGCCCGCGCCCGGAAGTCCGCCGCGCCCGCCCGGCCCACCGCCCTCGCCCGCCTCCGGTACCCGAACCGCCTCCGGCTTGCGGCCCAAAGTCAGCAGAATGCGTCCCGCCGGATCGAACTTGATCACCATGCTGGACCCTTCATCCACCACCCAGATGTTGTCCTGCGGATCGATGCGGACCACGTGCGCGAACAGAAATCCATATACGCCCTGCCCGATCTCGCGCACGAAGTTCCCGTTCGGCGCGAACTCAAACAATCGCGCGCCGCCGTGCGTGAACGTGCGCGACCCGCCCATGACGGCGTTGCTCGACCCAGTACGCGTATACACGAAAATGTTTCCCTTTGAATTGGTGGCCACCCCCGCCGCCTCGCCCAGGTAAGTGCGCGGCGGCATCTTCAGCAAATTCGGCGTCGAATCATAGGGAATCTCCGGAATGCTCTGCGCCGACAGCGTCGCAACAAAGAGGAGCAGTGTGATCAGTCTCATGGCAGTCTCCTACTTCGCAGCTTTCTCGGGATGCAGCGTCAGCTTCTGCACGCGCCAGCCGGTGATTTCAGAAACCAGCAGTTCGTTTTCATTGCGGCAATCGATCTCATGCACGGTCGTGAACGATCCCAGCTGCTTGCCCGCTTTACCGAACTTGCCCACCACCGTGCCGTCCAATTCCATTTTGTAGATGTCGCCAGTGACCGCAGCGATCTCCGCGTTATTGTTGTCGGGATTCGAATTGGAGCTATACAAATATTGATGGGGCCCCGGCGTCACGCATAGCGCCCACGGCGCGCCCACGTTATCGTAAATCGCTTTGAACGTCAGGTCGTTGTCGAACACCTCAATTCGCCGGTTGCTGCGGTCCCCCACATAGACGTTGCCCTTGGCGTCAGTCGCAATCGAATGCGGCAGATTCAGTTGCCCTTGGCCTGACCCCTTAGTTCCCGCAGTCGCGATGAAGCGCCCGTTCTTGTCGTACTTCACCACGCGTGAGTTGCCATAGCCGTCGGAGACGAAAATGTTCCCCGCCGCATCCCAAGCCACATCCGTCGGCCGATTGAACAAATAAGGCTGCGCCGGAGGCACCGGATCATTCCCCGCCGGCGTGCGCTCCAACCCTTCCACCGATTCCGGCCGCCGGCCCAGCAGCATCACCACCTGCCCCGCCGGGTTGAATTTGATGACCATGTTCGAGCCCTCGTCAACGGCCCAGATGTTGTCGTCTTTATCGACCCTGACCGCGTGCGCAAACACGAATCCGTAAAGCCCCTCGCCGATCTCGCGCACGAACACGCCCCTCTGATCGAACTCAAACAGCCGCGTCTCCTGGCTGCGCGTGTAGACGAAGATGTGGCCCTTCGAATTGGTAGCTACGCCGATGCCCTCGCCCAGATATAGGTTGGCTGGCAACTTCAAAAAGTTCGGCGCCGAGTCAAACGGAATCTCCGGCACGTTCTGCGCCTTGGCTCGCGCGTTCATTTGCGCCGGAGTAAGTTGCTGCGCGGCAGCCGACAGCGCGGCGCACACGATGGCGAGTGTGA
The DNA here is from genome assembly GCA_963760575.1 of Bryobacterales bacterium. Lineage (GTDB taxonomy): Bacteria > Acidobacteriota > Terriglobia > Bryobacterales > Bryobacteraceae > Palsa-187. Next base: position 14,812 of record CAVXEM010000055.1, on the reverse strand, counting down.
GATGAAACCTCATTGGACACCTCCTCAACGTTTCCCGTAGAATCCGGAAGTTTATCATACCCACCGCAGTGGGGCGGGCCTCCGGCCCGCAGCCAACGTCCACGTTGGCCCTCCTCCTGGCATCCCACCCCCGCCTGCGGTATACCTAAACGTTTATGGCCAACCCCACAGATCGCCGCTCGTTCCTGATGTCCACGTTGGGAGGCGCCCTGCTCCCCGCCGCCATGCGAGCCCAGCAACCCACGCGTGTCTCGCCCGTCCCCGCGCCGCGCGACTGGTCAGGCAACACTCCGCTCCAATATCCCGACCCCGACATCGTCGCCCTCGACAACCGCTTCCGCCGCTATATCATCGGCAACACCACCATCAAGCGCCTGCACACGGGAACCAGTTGGGCGGAGGGCCCCGCATGGAACGGCGAGGGACGCTATCTGGTCTGGAGCGACATCCCCAACAATGTGCAGATGCGCTGGCTCGAAGAAGACGCTCACGTGACGGTGTTCCGCAATCCCTCCGGCTACAGCAACGGCAACACCTTCGATTACGAAGGCCGCCAGCTCTCCTGCGAACACGGCGGCCGTCGCGTCGAGCGCTATGAACACTCCGGCGCCGTTACTGTGATCGCCGACAAGTTCGAAGGCAAGCGCTTAAATTCCCCCAACGACATCGTCGTGCATCCCGACGGCGGCATCTGGTTCACCGATCCGACCTACGGAATTCGCGGCAACTACGAAGGCTTCAAAGCCCCGTCCGAAACCAAGCCCGCCGTCTACCGTGCCGATCCCAAAACCGGCCAGTTCGACAAAGTGTTCGATGACACCGATGGCCCCAATGGCATCTGCTTCTCGCCCGACTATAAGAAGGTGTACCTGGCCGACACCGGCACGGCACGCCAGATCTGGGTGTTCGACCTCGACGGTAAAACCATTCGCAACGGCAAACGTTTCATCCAACTGGACATCCCAGGGAGCGGTGAGCCCAGTGCTGCCGACGGAATCCGCTGCGATGTCGACGGCAACGTCTGGGCAGGCGCGCGTCCCGGTGTGCAGGTGATTACACCCAATGGCGAGCGCATTGGCATGATCCGCATGCCGGAGACCTGCGCCAATGTGTGCTTCGGCGGTACCAAGCGTAACCGCTTGTTCATGGCCGGCAGCCAGTCCCTGTACGCCGTGTACGTAGACACGCAAGGAGCGCATATCGCATGACCAAAGCATTCCTGGCTGCATTCCTAAGCGCGGCTGTGTTGCTTTCCGCGCAGGCGCGCTTCAAAGATACCGAGTGGCCCACGCACGGCGCCGACTTGGCCGCCTCGCGCTACCGCCCACTTGATCAGATCAACGCCTCGAACTTCAGTAAGCTGGAAATCGCATGGCGCTTCAAGACCGACAGCATCGGCAACCGTCCCGAGTTCAAACTCGAAGGCACGCCGTTGATGATCAACGGCGTACTGTACGCCACCGCGGGCTCGCGGCGCGCGGCCATCGCGCTCGACGCTACGACAGGCGAATTGCTGTGGGTGCATGGCGAACACGAGGGCGCGCGCGGCGCGGCAGCTCCCCGGCAACTTTCCGGCCGAGGCCTCGCATATTGGACCGATGGCAAAGAAGAGCGCATTCTCTATGTCACCCCCGGCTACCGGCTCATTTGCCTGGACGCCAAAACCGGCGCGATAGTCAAGACTTTCGGTAAGGAGGGCGCGGTCGATCTCAAACTCGAAGACGACCAGTCAATCGATCTGGTGAACGGCGAGATCGGACTGCAGTCCGCGCCGGTGGTGGCCAAGGACACCATTATCATCGGTGCGGCCTTCCGCGAAGGCATGACGCCCAAGAGCATGCACAACAACAAGGGCTTCGTGCGCGGCTTCGATGTGCGCACCGGCAAGCGCATGTGGATCTTCCATACGATTCCCACGAAGACCGAGCCGGGTTATGAGACCTGGGAGAAGGGCTCTGCCGAGTACACTGGCAACACCGGCGTGTGGACGCAGATCACTGTCGATGAGCAATTGGGTCTGGTGTATCTCCCCGTGGAATCGCCCACTGGCGACTACTTCGGCGGCCATCGTCCCGGGAACAACTTGTATGGCGAAAGTCTGGTGTGCGTCGATCTCAAGACCGGACAGCGCAAGTGGTTTTACCAGTTGGTGCATCATCCGTTGTGGGACATGGATATTTCCTCCGCGCCGCTGCTGGCGGACATCAACGTCAACGGCCGTGCAATCAAGGCGGTTGCCCAGCCCACCAAGCAAGGCATCCTCTACGTGTTTGATCGCGTGAGCGGACAACCGGTGTGGCCCATCGAAGAACGTCCCGTCGAGAAGGGCGATGTGTCGGGCGAGTGGTATTCGCCGACGCAGCCTTTTCCGACAAGGCCTCCGCCCTACAGCCGTAACGGTGTGACCCCCGACATCCTGGTGGACTTCACGCCGGCCATCCGGGACCAAGCCCAGACCATCGCCGCGAAGTACAAGCTGGGCCCGATCTTCACGCCGCCAGTCGCGTCGAAGGCCAACGGTCCGCTGGCGACACTGACGCTGGGCACGGCGGCCGGCGGCACTAATTGGTATGGCGGTTCCTACGATCCGGAGACGCACACGGTGTATGTATCCGCGAGCAACGCCAGCCTCACGCCCATCGGTCTGGTTCCAGCGCCGAAGGACATCTCAGATATGAACTACATTCTGGGCACTGAAGGGCAAGAGATCCGTATCGCCCGAGGGCCGGGAGAGAACGCGGGCTCCGATGCAGCGCCGTTGCCGCGCGCGCCCGCTCCGGCTTCGGCGCCCGCGAATCCGCTTAATGTGCAAGGGTTGCCGCTAGTGAAGCCGCCCTACGGAACTTTGTCCGCGATCAACTTAGATAAGGGCGAAATCACTTGGCAAGTCGCGCATGGCGAGACGCCAGATGTCGTGCGCAATCATCCTTTGCTCAAAGGGATGACTCTGCCGCGCACCGGGCAAGCGGGCGGCGTGGTGACGGCGGTGACTAAGACGCTGGTGCTGGCGGGCGATCCGCAGGTGACCACAACAGCAGATCATCCGCGAGGCGCGATGCTGCGGGCTTACGACAAAGCCAGCGGCAATGAAGTGGGCGCGGTTTACATGCCGGCGCAGCAGAGCGGCGGCATCATGACTTATATGGTGAACGGCAAACAGTACATTGTGGTGGCCGTCAGCGGCGGCGCGTACTCTGGCGAGTACATCGCCTACAGCCTGCCGGCGGCGGACTGATCACCGATGAGGTGGGCCGCAGTGGTTCTCATGAGCGTGTTCGCGCTAGCACAAGACGCGCCGACGCGCTCCGTGTGGGACGGCGTCTATACCGATGACCAAGCCAAGCGCGGACAGGCGCTCTACAACCAACACTGCATGGCGTGCCACGGCGATTCGCTCAGCGGCGGGGAGCAGGCGCCGCCGCTCGCAGGCGGCGAGTTTCTTTCCAACTGGAATGGCCTGACGGTGGGCGACCTGTTCGAACGCATCCGCACCAGCATGCCGCTGAACGATCCGCAGTCCTTGAACCGCGATACCAACGCGCTGATTCTCGCTTACATCCTGAGCGTCAATCGATTTCCCGCTGGACAAGTAGAACTGTCGAGCCGCACCGAAGTGCTGAGGCTGATCCGCATCGCAGCCAAGTAGGCGCGGACTACTTAACTCCGTACCCGGCGGGCAGCACCTTGTGAGGATCGACGCGGACCACTAGGTATACGATCTGATCCGTAGTGATCTCGGTGAACCAATGCGGCGTGTTGGGCGGGATGATCACCACGTCGCCGGGGCCGATCTTGCGGCTGACTCCGCCCTGTACCGGACCGCCGCCGGTCGAAGGTCCGTTGAGCACCTTCACTACCGGTGTATCGGGCGCAGTCTCCTTGGCGTCTGTGATCGTGCCTCCAGTGACGAAGGTTCCGGTGCCTTCGATCACGTGATAGACCTCAGTGATCTGGCTGTGCTCGATGCCGCCGCCGATATCGCGGCCCGCGGTCTTGGCGCGATGCACTACGCCGACGCCGACGTTGTACTCGTTGTTGATGCTGACCACGCGTATCGCCTGGTCACTCACCGGAGCCATCGCCGTCCGCTGCACTGTGGCTTCGACTTCAGCTTTCGAGACGTCGGTCGCGGTGCCGCGAGGCATGTGCTGCGCCGCGACTGGAAACAACAGCACCACTGCTAGCGTGAGAGTTCGCATGGGTTACTTCTTTCCGGGCCAGACCACTCCCTGATCCATCTTGGTGACTGCGGCGATGCCCTTGTAGTTGAACCGCTGCACGCGCTGGCCGCGGTAGGTTTCCGTAGTGTACACGTTGCCTTTGGAATCCGTCGCGATGCTGTGCACCGCGTAGAACTGGCCAGGCTGGCGGCCGCCGTCGCCGAAGCTGGTCAGGATTTCCAGCGAATCGCGAAGCATCACATAAACTTTTTCGTTGGCGCCGTCGGCTAGATAAATGTATTTCTGCTGCGGGTCCTTCGAGAAGGCGATGTCCCACACCGATCCGTCGCCCAGAGTGCGCTTGGCGATGAAGACTTCCTTGATGAAGCTCCCGTCCGGTTTGAAAACCTGGATGCGGTCGTTCACGCGGTCACATACATACAGCAGATTGTCATTTGAGAGTTCGGCGCAATGCACCGGGTTGCGGAACTGCTGCGCTGCCGGCGCATCCGGGTTGTAATTGCCGAGGTTGGTATCGTCCGGCTTCTTGCCGTAGGCGCCCCAGTGGCGCTTGTACTTGCCGCTGTCGGCGTCGAAGACAATGACGCGATGGTTGCCATAGCCGTCGGCTACGTAAAGTTCGTTGGTCTTGCGGTCGACGAACATCTTGGCAGGGCCTTTGAGATTGTCGATATCGTTACTGCCCTTGCTCTGGCCGGGTTTGCCGATCTGCATCAGGAACTTTCCGTCCTGTGTGAATTTCAGAATTTCGTTGTCCTTAAACAAAGCTGCCGGCGGAGCTTGGCCCTCGACCGGCGCCTCGCCTTTGGGCTGCGGACCGCGGCCGTTGCCACCGATCCACACGTTGCCTTTGTAGTCGACCGTAATGCCGTGGTTTGACTCCGGCCAATCGTAGCCCTGGCCGGGTCCGCCCCAGTGGCCGATCAAGTTGCCCTCCTGATCGAATTCCAGCACCGGCGGCGCGGGCAGGCAGCAGGTGGCGCCGGGGGGATTGGTCACGGCGTAAATCTCCTTGGCTTCGAGCGAACCGGCGCGGTGGATGATCCACACGTGATCGCTGGCGTCGACCGACACTCCAATGGTGTTGCCCATCACCCAGTGATTGGGCAGCGGCTTGGGCCACATGGGATCGACCTCGAAGCGCGGCGCCTGGACGGCGGAGGCTTCGGCCTTCCGGCCGAGGATGCTGGAGCCGATTCCGAGCGCGACGATAGTGGTGAGAAACGCGGTGCCGATGTAGAGGTTTCGTTTCATGTTGAGATACTATACACGATCCCATTCGTGGATGTAAGCTACCAGACACGGTGTCCGCTTGCTGTCGCGCGCGTTTCTGTGTGGACACGGAACCGCGACCGCAGGGAGCGGCTAGTGCTTATGCCAAGTAATAGCCCCTGTTTGATGATGATCGTCCTGGCGGCGGCGCTGGCCGCGGGGGCTCACGACATTCCGAACGATGTCACGGTGCAGGCGTTCCTTAAGCCTGAGGGACAGCGCCTGCGCCTATTGGTGCGCGCACCCATGAAGGCCATGCGCGACGTCGAATTTCCGCAGAAGGGGCCCGGCTATCTCGATCTGGCGCGCACCGGGCCGCTCCTGGCAGACGCCGCGACGCTGTGGATCTCCGATGCCGATCGCCCTATATGAAGGCGATTCGCTGCTGCCGAAACCGCGGGTGATAGCGACCATGATCTCGCTCGAATCGGACCGGTCGTTTGCGACCTATGAAGACGCGCTGGCGCACGTCACCGGCGCTGGGCTCCCGCTGGATACCAACGTAGTGTGGAACCAAACCATGCTGGACGTGTTGTTCGAGTATCCAATTCAATCTGAGCGCTCGGAATTCGCGATTCATCCGGGCCTTGATCGCCTGGGCGTGCGTACGGTAACGGCGCTGCGGTTTCTGGTCCCGCAAGGTGGCGGGAACTATGTGGTTCGCGCGTTCGAGTTCGACAACGATCCCGGGATCGTCAAGCTGGACCCGCGCTGGTATCAGGCATCCCTGCGTTTCGTGCGCGAAGGCTTCCTGCACATTCTGGATGGCACCGACCACCTCTTGTTTCTCCTGTGCCTGGTGATTCCCTTCCGGCGCTTTCGCGGACTGATCCCGGTGGTGACGGCGTTCACGGTGGCGCATTCGATTACGCTGATCGCGTCGGCCTACAACCTGGGCCCCGACGCGCTATGGTTTCCACCGCTGATCGAGACGCTGATCGCGGCCTCCATCGTCTACATGGCGCTAGAGAACATCGTGACCACCAGTACCGTTCGCCAACGATGGATGATCGCCTTCGGCTTCGGACTGGTGCACGGCTTCGGCTTCTCCTTCGCGCTGAAACAGACGCTACAGTTCGCAGGCGACCACCTGCTCACCTCCCTGCTGTCGTTCAATATCGGCGTGGAACTGGGACAATTGCTGGTGCTGGCAGTGCTGGTGCCCGCGCTGGAATTACTGTTCCGCTATGTAGTGGCGGAGCGGATGGGCACCATTATTTTGTCGGCTTTGGTGGCGCATACGGCGTGGCACTGGATGACGGAACGCTTCGACCGGCTGCGCCAATTCCGCTTCGAGTGGCCCGAGATCAACGCCGCGTTCCTTGCGGGAGCATTGCGCTGGCTGATGCTGCTGGTCATCGTCGCGGCCTTGTGGTGGTTGGGGTCGGGCGTATTGCGGCGGTTTCGTCACGGGGAGCCGGCCCGCCCGGGAAAACGAGTGACTGCTGCCGATTTTCGCCGGATTGCGTTGAGTCTCGAAGGCGCCGCAGGAAGGCTCACACATGGGAGCGGCCGACTTCCGCGTCGGGGGCCGGATATTCGCCACCCTCGCATCGCAAAAGCAGGGCTATGGCAATTTGATGTTGACGCCCGAAATCCAGGTGGATTTCGTGCAGGAGCAGCCCGAAGTTTTCCTCCCCATCGCGGGTGGTTGGGGACGCATGGGGATGACCCACATTCGCTTGGCCCAGGCCAGCGAGGATGTGCTGGCCGGTGCGCTGCGCGCGGCGTGGAAACTGCGCGTTGAGAAGAACGCACGGGGCCGGGCCAAAAGTAAAGGGAAGCGAATCTCTCCCCGTTAGTCCGTTACTGGCGCAGTCCGCCGAATTGCACTCCCATGCCGTCGGGGTCGAGAATGTGCAGACTGGTTTTGATGTCGCCTTGCACCACCTTCAGACCGCGCCGCTGGATCTCGGCTTCGACCGCTTCCTTCTCCTGATCCCAGTTGGCGATGGTGTAGGCGATGTGATCGACCTTGGGCGCGGGCTGGCGGTTGCGGACCACCAGAATGTTGTTGCCGAACGAAAGGCGGCACTGCTTGCCGTCGTCCTCGGAAACTTTCATGCCGAACAGGCCGGCGTAAAAATCACGAGTGCGGGCGTAATCCGCGACCTGATAGGACACATGGTTGATATTGGTGACGTTGAGCACCTTGCCTTCGGCTGCGGCGGCGGCGGGGACAGCGGTTGCGGCGGCGCCGGCGGTCGCGGCCAGGGTCAGGCTCTGGATGAGCTGACGGCGGTTGAGCTTTCCTTGTTCGAACTGCTGAAGCAGGGTTGCGATGATGCGTTCCATGGTGTGCCTCCTCGGGGAAGTGGCCCCGGTTCGGCCTATCAGTATATACCTGGGAGCGCTGCTCGGATATGTTATACATGATGGGCACAATGAGGCCTTCGGCGATGATGGTCGCGGCGCTGGCTGTGCCGCTCTCGGCGCAATGGAACTATCCCACCGCTGGCATCCCCCGAACGGCGGATGGCAAGCCGAATCTTTCCGCTCCCGCGCCGCGGACCGCCGATGGCAAGCCTGACTTTTCCGGCACCTGGGATGTGGAGCATAACAAGCCTTGTCCGCCGGAAGGCTGCGTCGACTTTTACGTTCCGCAGGAGTTCGGCAACATCGGCTGGGGACTTAAGGAGCGCCTGCCCTACCGGCCGTGGGCGCTGGAGCTGGCGAGGACGCGAGCGGCGGCGCTGCGCTTGGAAGATCCGCTTTCGCATTGTCTGCCAATCGGGGTGATCGAGCTGCACACCATTCCGCTGTTCCGAAAGATCGTCCAGATTCCAGGACTGCTGCTGATTTTGAGCGAGTACAACGTGAGCTACCGCCAGATCTTCACGGACGGCCGGCCGTTGCCCGCCGATCCGCAGCCTTCGTGGAATGGATATTCGACAGCGAAGTGGGAGGGCGACACGCTGGTGGTGAAGACCAGCGGATTCCGCGACGGGATCTGGCTCGACACCGGCGGCGATCCGATCACCGATGCCGCCACCATTACGGAGCGCATCCGCCGGCCCAACTACGGACGTTTGGAAGTCGAACTCACGGTGGAGGATTTGAAAGCCTACACCAAGCCGTGGACTATTAAGCTGAATCAGATCCTGCAACTTGATACGGATCTGATCGATTATGTTTGTCTTGAAAATGAAAAGGACTTGCCGCATCTGGTTGGGAAATAAATGACGCATCTTGTCTCAGGCGTTCTACTGGCTGCCGCCCTCTCGCTAAGCGCGGCGACTTATGATTTAAAGCTCACTCCAGGGAACGTCCATTGGGGTTATTACGACGCACGCATCAAGCCTGTGCTGAAGATCGCTTCCGGCGACACGGTGCGCGTCGATACCATGGTGGCGGGTGGACTCGACCGACTGATACTGGCCGGTGTGCCTGACAGCGAGATCCCTGACTCCTTAAAGCTGGTCGAAAAATCCGTGACCGATCGCGGTCCAGGGGCGCACCCCTTGACCGGTCCCATTTATGTGGAGGGGGCGGAACCGGGGGACGTCATTGAGATGAAGATGCTAGGGTTCGAGTATCTTCACCCTTACGGAGTGACTGGATTCAGGCCGGGCACCGGCACGCTTCCCGATGAGTTCCCTTACGCCCGCTTCAAAAAAGTCCCGATTGACGCAAAGGCGGGAACGGCGGAGTTCGGCAACGGCATCACACTGAAGCTGGCGCCATTTTGGGGATCGATCGGCGTGGCGCCTCCGATTCTGATGCGGAGACTTTCAAGCGGGCCGCCGGGAGCGCACGCGGGCAACCTGGATAACAAGGAATTGGTGGCAGGGTCGTCGTTGTTTTTGCCGGTGCACGTGCCGGGGGCGTTGATCTCGTTTGGCGACGGCCATGCATTGCAGGGGGACGGCGAGGTCACCATCACTGCTCTCGAAACGTCGCTGCGCGGCGCAGTGCAGATCTTTGTACGCAAAGGCAAGTCGATCCGTTGGCCGCGGGCGGAGACGCCGACGCATTTCATCAGCATGGGTCTGCATCCGGACTTGAATGAGGCGGCTAAGATGGCAACCCGCGAGATGATCGATTTCCTGATGGCGGAGCGGGGGCTGTCGCGGGATGACGCTTATATTTTGTGCTCGCTGGCGGTGGACCTCCACGTGACGCAGAACGTGGACGACACCAAGGGGGTTCACGCGATGCTGCCCAAATCGATTCTGCATTAGTAGGGCGGACGTCCACGTCCGCGCCGGACCCCCGGTCCGGCTTGCTGATTGCAGTCCAACAACGCCGGCGTGGACGTCGGCCGCGGGCGGAGGCCCTCCCCATTCGGGTGTTGCGCCACTTTGATAATGTCCCCTTGAGACCTCGATAGAAGTGTCCCCTTACGATGACCTCCGAAGGAGGTCGAGTGGGGAGGACAGCATTGAGTAAGAAGGAGTTGGCGCGCAGCGGAGTGCTGGCGCGGGTGAAGGCAGGCGAGCTTCTGCTGAAAGATGGGGCCGTGCTGATGAAAGTCAGCGAGCGGCAGGCCAAGCGTCTGTGGAAGAGCTACCGGGCGGGCGGAGCGGCGAGCCTCAAGCATGGCAACGCGGGGCGGGCGTCCAACCGGGCGCGCCCGACCAAGGAGCGCCAGAAGATCCTGCGCAAGGTTGAGGAAAAATACAGCGGCTTCGGACCCACGCTGGCGGCCGAGCATCTGTCGAGCGAAGACGGGCTGGCGGTGCACCCGGAGACGTTGCGGCGCTGGATGCTGAGCACAGGCCAATGGGTGAAGGCGCGCAAACGCAAGCAGCATCGCAAGCGGCGTGAGCGCCGGGCGCACTTCGGGGAGTTGGTGCAGATGGACGGCAGCTTTCATGACTGGTATCAGGGACGCTCGGCGAAGGCATGCCTGATGAACATGGTGGATGATGCAAGTTCCACGGTGGAAGCACTCCTGGGCGATGCGGAGACCATCTGGGCAGCGGCGCGCGTGCTGCGGCAATGGATCGAAAAGTACGGCGTGCCATGGGCGCTCTATACAGATTGGAAGAACGTGTATCTGCGCGAGCCGACGGAAAAAGAACTGCTGCACGGAAAGGTTCCGGTTACGCAGTTCGGCCGCATGTGCCAAAAGCTGGACATCCGGATCATCGCGGCCAACTCGCCACAAGCCAAGGGACGAGTGGAGCGCGGCAACAGCACGCACCAGGACCGCTTGATCAAGAAGATGGGGCGGAAGAAGATCCGCACGCACGAGGCGGCGAACCGGTTCTTGCAGGAGGAATATCTGACCGGTCACAACGCCCGGTTTGCGCGGGAGCCGGCCTCCCGGCAGGACTACCATCGCCGGGCGCCGGGCGCTCGCGAGCTGGAGCAGGTGTTTTGCTTGGAGACCGAGCGCAGTATTTCCAATGACTGGGTGGTGCGTTATGAGAACCGTTATCTTCAACTGGAGCGGACTAGCGACTATCCGCCCCGGCAAGCCAAGGTGACGGTGTGCGAGTGGGAGGATGAGCGGATCGAGATCCGCTACAAAGGCAAGGCTCGGATGCATCGTGAGATAGAGGCGCCGCCCAAGCAACCGGCCGCGATCCAGCTGGTGGATAAGCCGCCCAAGCCGTCCACTTGGAAGCCGTCTGCCAGCCATCCGTGGCGCAGGCCGGGATCGGCGGCCCTGCTGCGGACCACTGCCTCCGCTGCGCCCTAAGCGCTCGGCCTGACGGCCTCGCAGGGCTCCGCTCCGGCAGCGGTCCGCAGCAGGGGAAGCAAAGGGTTCTGGAAGAAAAGAAAGGGGACACTTCTATCGAGGTAAGTAGGGGGACATTTCTAAAGTGGGTTGACATGCAGTCTTTTTTTCATAGACAAACGTCGGATTCTGAGTTAGCATAACGTGGTCCAGTTCGCAGGATGCATGCACTTGACTGTGCCCTCGCGTAGTTCCTGCGGGCTGGTTGGGGCTGCCGAATTCCGGCAGAAAGTAATGGGCGTGGGCCAGTGCGCCAGTACACCACGCGAAAAAGGGGAAACGGGAATGAAAGCCTTAGCGTTGTTGCTCGCGTTTTTTTTGTGCATTGCGGCGTTGTTTGCGCAAGCCACCTCGCAGATCCAGGGCGTGGTACGGGATGAGACCGGCTCCGCGGTCCCGGCGGCTACGATAAAAGCCACCCAGACCGATACCAACGTTACGCGCACCACCACGACGGGTTCGGACGGCAACTACGTGCTCGCCAACCTCCCGATCGGTCCCTATCGCCTGGAAATTTCCAAGCAAGGCTTCAGTACCTACGTGCAGACCGGTATCGTGTTGCAAGTGGCCACCAGCCCCACTGTCGACATTACCTTGAAAGTCGGCAATGTCACGGAACAAGTACAAGTGGAAGCGAACGCGGCGCTGGTAGAAACGCAAAGCACCAATATCGGCACCGTCATCGAAAACCGCCGAATTCTGGAGTTGCCTTTGAACGGCCGTAACCCGGCGGAGCTTATTCAGCTGGCCGGCGCCTCGGTTCCAGCCGGCATCAACGGTACGGCGGGCATGCCCGGCGGCTTGAATATCTCGGTGGGCGGCGGGCTGCTGTCCGGCGTCAACTATTCGCTCGACGGCGCCCTCTACAACAACCCGTTCGACGCGGTGAATCTGCCCTTCCCCTTTCCGGATGCCTTGCAGGAATTCAAGGTTGAGACCAACTCCTTGACGGCGGAGAAAGGAACGCACGCCGCCGGCGCTGTGAGCGCGGTGACGAAGTCCGGCACCAACGCTTTCCACGGCGACCTGTTTGAGTTCTTGCGCAACGGCGACCTGAATGCGCGCAACTCCTTTGCCGCGCGCCGCGATTCGCTGAAGCGCAATCAGTACGGCGGCACCATGGGCGGGAAGATCAAGAAAGACAAGTTGTTCTTCTTTGCGGGATACCAGGGAACGCGCACGCGCTCCGACCCGGCCGACCGCACCGGCTTTGTGCCCACCCCCGCTATGCTGGCTGGGGACTTCAGCGGTTGCTCCAGCTACAAGACCATCGCGGATCCAGCCACCGGCGCAGTGATCGCCAACAAGCATATCGATCCTAGCCGCTTCAGCCCGCAATCTCTGGCCATTGTGAAACTGCTGCCGAAGGCCGTCGGCTCCTGCGGCGAAGTGACCTTCGGCCCGATTCAGAAGATCGACGAGTATCAGACGTTGGGCCGGGTGGACTACCAGATCAACGACAAACAAACGCTATTCTTCCGCTACATGGCGACGGCGTATCTGTTGCCCTCCGCCTACGGACTTTCCAAGAATCTCCTGGATTCGACCACCGGCGGATTGGACGACCTGGCGCAGACCGCCGCGCTGGGCCACACCTACTTGATCTCGCCCACCACCGTGAATTCGTTCCGCATCGCGGTGAACCGCGTCGCCGTCCACCGCTTCAATGACGACTACTTCTCCCCCTGCGATATCGGGGTAAAATTCTTCTGCTTCGTGCCGCATCAGACCGTAGTCAACGTCACCGGCGGCCCCAGCATCGGCGTGGGCACCGCCATTGAAGCGCGCTTCATTCCGACGTATGAGACTCTTTCCGACGACATCAACCTGGTGCGCGGCTCGCACCAGTGGAGTTTTGGATTCTCCAGCTTCAAATACCAGCACAGCCAATACGCCAACGTGTTCTCCGCGGGCAGCTTCAACTTTGGCCCGTTGGCGGCCGGGCTCAACCAGGGCAGCGGCGTGGGTATGGTGGATTTCCTGCTCGGGCGCGTGGGCCAGATGACCCAGGGCTCGCCGAACACTACCTTCACCAATAAAAACTATTTCTCGCTGTATGCGCAGGACTCCTGGAAAGTTTCCCGCCGCCTGACCCTGAACTACGGCGTGCGCTGGGAGCCGTTCCTGCCGCAGGGCATCAACAACGGCGCCGTATACAACTTCAGTTGGGACCGCTTCAACCAGGGCGTTCGCAGCACGGTGTTCAAGAACGCGCCGTTGGGCCTGTTGTACGCCGGCGATCCCGGATTTAACGGCACCACCGGCGTAAATAACCGCTTCGCCCAGTTCGGGCCGCGCATCGGCGTGGCGTTCGATCCCAAAGGCGATGGAAAGACTTCCCTCCGCGCTTCCTTTGGAACGTCCTACGACTTCCCGAATATTCAGATTATGTCCACGCCCACCACGGCGCCGCCGTTCGGAAACGCTTTGACCGGCATTCCCGGGTACCTGAATTTCGCGGATCCCTGGTCCACCGTCCAGGGCGGCAATCCCTTCCCGGGCTCCTTCGGCCCCACCACTCCTTTCATTTTTCACGGGAACTATGTGCCCATGGACCCCAACGCCAAGGCCACCACCGTGTATTCCTGGAATTTCAGCTTGCAGCATCAGTTCGGCCCCAGTTGGCTGGTTACGGCGTCCTATCTGGGCACGCAGACCATCCACATCTGGGGAACCGAGCAGTTGAACCCGGCCGTTTACTTCTCGGGAACCTGCTCGGCGGGCCAATACGGACTTACCAAGGCCGGTCCCTGCTCGACGACGACGAATACGGACTTCCGCCGGCTGGCGTCGTTGAGCAAACCTAGCGAAGGGCAGTACCTCTCTTACGTCGATATGTTCGACTCCGGCGGCACCAGCAGCTACAACGCTTTACTGCTGTCGGCGCAGAGGAACCTCACGCGCGGCGTCAGCGTCAACGCCAACTACACCTGGTCGCACTGCATTGCCGACATCAACCAGGGCTCCTGGGTGGGCAGCGTCGGCGGAGGCTTGAACCAGGCCGATAACCGGAGTTTCGATCGTGGAAATTGCCAGACCCAGACCGGCACCGGAATCAACCAGTCGCTCGACCGCCGCCACATCGTGAACATCGCGGCCGTGCTCCAGACCCCCAGATTCAGCGAGCGGGCGCTGCGCATGGTCGCCTCCGGCTGGATGCTGTCTTCGAGCTACCGCTATCTTTCGGGCGCATTTCTCAACGTCACCACCGGCGTCGATTACGCTTTAAACGGTTCCCAGGTCGAGCGGCCGAATCTACTGCTGGCCGATCCGCTGGCCACCAATCCCCAGTCCGTTTGCGGCCACACCGCACCGTGTCAGGCGTGGCTGAACCCTGCGGCGTTTTCCTCCACCGTTCCTGCAGGCACGTTTGGAAATCTGGGCCGCTCGAGCGTGCCGGGACCGAATACCTGGGAAATCGATATGGCTCTCTCCCGCAGCTTCCGTATCCATGAGGGCCAGACCTTCGAAATCCGCGGAGAAGCCTTCAATCTTACGAACAGTTTCCGCTCCTGCATCGGCTGTGTGGGCGGACTGCTCGGCGGAACCTCGGTAACCGTGCGGAACAGCCCGCAGTTCGGACAAATCACGGTTGCCGATGCTCCTCGGATCATGCAACTGGCCGCAAAGTTCGTGTTCTGAGGAATTTTTAGAATTCGTTACTGCGCAACGC
>CAVXEM010000054.1:0-111223 GCA_963760575.1 Bryobacterales bacterium | reverse complement strand
TGCGCGGGCGATGGAATCCGCGATGCGGGACGCTGGGCCATCAGCGCATCGCGAATGGTGTCGCGCAGGAAATCGTGCGCCAATGATCCGTGGCGAAAACGGACTTCCGTTTTCGACGGATGCACGTTGACGTCGACTTCCTCGAGATCGCAATCGAGAAACAGCAGCGCGAAGGGATAGCACGCCGGCGGCATCAGGTTGTGATAGGCGGACGAAAGCGCGTGCAAGAGCAGCCGATCGCGGATCAGGCGGCCGTTGACGAACAGATAAATCGAATTGCGGTTGAGCCGTTGCACCTGCGGGCCGCTGACGAAGCCGCGCAGGCGGAAACGGCGGGCGCCTCCCTGTTCGTCGTCGGCAGGCAGCGGGAAAGCACGTGACTGATCGCCGAGATCGATCAGATCTTCGAGCATCTGGCTGCCGAACACCTGATAAACGCGCTCGCGCAGCGTAGCCACCGGCGTGACGTCCAGCAATTCGGAATTGTTGTGACGCAGCAGAAAACTCTTGTCGGGATGCGCCAGACTGTAATGCGTAATCAGCGAGGCGACGTGCGCGATTTCGGTTTGCTCAGTGCGCAGAAATTTCTTACGCGCCGGGACATTGTAGAACAGGTCGCGCACGGTGATGATGGTGCCGCCTGCCAGCGCCGCGTCTTCGCAGCGCAGGATTTTGCCGCCCGCGAGTTCGACGGTCGTGCCGACGGCTTCTTCGCGCGCGCGTGTCTCGAGCAATAGCCGTGAAACGGACGCAATCGACGGCAGCGCCTCGCCGCGGAACCCGAGGGTCGCGATCGAAAGCAGATCTTTGACGTCAGAAAGCTTGCTGGTGGCGTGGCGCTCGAAGGCCAGCAGAGCATCGTCGCGCATCATGCCCATGCCGTTGTCGGCCAGGCGAATCAGGCGGCGGCCGCCGGCTTCTACATCCAGGCGGAATTCAGTTGCCCCGGCGTCGAGCGAGTTCTCGAGCAGCTCTTTGACTACGCTGGCCGGCCGTTCAACCACTTCTCCGGCAGCGATTTTATTGGCGACGTTGTCGGAGAGAACGCGGATGCGGCCCATTCGAAGGGAAGTCGCTGCGCGTTAGCCACTCATCGCGGCGAGGAATTCGCTATTGCTGCGGGTCTTGGAAAGCTTGTCAATCAGCAGTTCCATGCTTTCTGTCGGCGAGAGCGGGTTCAGAACCCGGCGCAGGATGAACACGCGGTTGAGCTCTTCCTTAGGCAGCAGCAGCTCTTCTTTGCGAGTGCCGGATTTCGAAATATCGATGGCCGGGAACACGCGCTTGTCCATCAGTTTGCGGTCCAGATGGATTTCCATGTTGCCGGTGCCTTTGAACTCTTCGAAGATCACGTCGTCCATGCGGCTGCCGGTATCGACCAGCGCAGAGGCGACGATGGTGAGCGAACCGCCTTCTTCAATGTTGCGCGCGGCGCCGAAGAAGCGCTTGGGACGCTGCAATGCGTTCGAATCGACACCGCCCGAGAGCACTTTGCCCGACGGCGGGACTACCGTGTTGTAAGCGCGCGCCAGACGAGTGATGGAATCGAGCAGAATCACGACGTCTTTCTTGTGCTCCACCAGCCGCTTGGCTTTTTCGATCACCATCTCGGCCACTTGCACGTGGCGCGCGGCGGGTTCGTCGAAGGTCGAGCTGATGACTTCGCCTTTGACCGAGCGCTGCATGTCGGTGACTTCTTCCGGGCGCTCGTCGATCAGCAGAACGATCAGCGAGACTTCCGGATGATTCGCAGTGATCGAGTTGGCGATCGACTGCAACAACATCGTCTTGCCGGTACGCGGCGCGGCGACGATCAATCCGCGCTGGCCTTTGCCGATGGGAGTCAGCAGGTCCATCACGCGGCCCGAGAAGTTGTCCTTCACGGTTTCCATCTTCAAGCGGGCCTGCGGATAGAGCGGAGTCAGGTTGTCGAAGAAGATCTTGTTGCGGGCTTCCTCGGGCGGCTCAAAGTTGATGGCGTCGACTTTGATGAGGGCGAAGTAGCGCTCGCCTTCCTTGGGCGGGCGGATCTGGCCGCTGACGGTGTCGCCGGTGCGTAGATCGAAGCGCCGTATCTGCGAGGGCGAGACGTAGACGTCGTCCGGACCCGGCAAGTAGTTGTATTCAGGCGCGCGCAGGAAGCCGAAGCCGTCGGGCAGGCACTCGAGCACGCCTTCGGAGAAGATCAGGCCGCTCTTTTCCGCCTGCACTTGCAGAATCTTAAAGATCAACTCCTGCTTGCGCAGCCCGGCGAAACCCTGGACGCCCAGATCTTTGGCGATCTGGTTGAGCTTCTGGATGCTCATGTCCTTCAGTTCCACCAGATCGAGAGCGTTGCCGCGATTCGACTGGCCCGCGGCGGTGGCGCGGCGGCGCGGATCGAACAGACGCCCGGTCATCTCGGGCTTCGCGGCGGCTTCCGTTGGGTTCGTTTGGTCGCTGGGAGTTTGCGCTTCCGCCGTCTCGCTTGGGTTCGTTTGGTTATTTTCGGGTTCCGGCTCGGCGGGAGGCTTGGTCTCCACCTGAGCGGGCGGCGGCGCGGGCGGTTTCTCGCCCCGCGGAGCCCGGGCTCTGGTTTCCTTGGCGCCTTCCGCCTTTGCCGGCGGCTGCGCCTGATTGCCCGTATCTAATGACTGGTCTTGATTTTCGAGATCGCTTGCCAAATTTCCCTCACTCCCCGGCCGGTAGTGGCCGAGCATTCGAGCACTTCCCCCGCGTGTCCTTCGCGGAGAGCCTGCTGGCTCAGGTGCCGTTCTTGCTGTGTTTTCAACTTATCTGCTTTCGTGGCGACCACCAGATACGGCCGCCCATGCGCTTCGAGCCAATCTTTCAACTCGCAATCGCGCTCCATCCAACCCCGCCGCGCGTCCAAAACCAGGATCGCCAGCCGCAAAACCCCGCGCCCCAGCAGGTAGCTTTCAATGAGCTCTTTCCATTCCTTCGTGATATGTTTGGGAACTTTTGCGAAACCATATCCAGGAAGATCGACAAAGCGAAAGCCTTCATCGAGCTGGAAGAAATTGACCGACTGCGTACAGCCCGGCCGCGAACTGGTGTATGCCAGCCCGTCGGCTCCTACCAGTGCATTAATCAGACTGGATTTGCCGACGTTACTGCGTCCCAGAAACGCAACTTCCGCTTGAGCTTCCAGCGGAAACTGATCCGGCTTGGCTGCACTTATTATAAACCTTGCTGACATCGGAAGGGGTAGTGTCCTAAAAACCCTGGGCGGCTAAGCCCAGCCCCTAGTGCGTTAACTTTTCGTCGCGCGACTGGGCTACGATCTCCGCAGCCGTTTGCATGGCGGAAATGGGCGCCATATCCAGTTCGCTTTCGAGCGCCAGCCGCAGCACCTGATCCATCGAGGTGACAAAATGCAGCTTCATGTCCTTGCGGATGTTCTCCGGAATGTCCGGTAGATCCCGCTCGTTATCCTGCGGCAGAATCGCTTCGCGGATTCCCTGGCGATGCGCCGCCAGCAGTTTCTCCTTCAAGCCGCCGATGGGGAGCACACGTCCGCGCACCGTGATCTCACCGGTCATGGCGACATCGGCGCGGACCGGAATGCTGGTCAGCGCGCTCATAATACTGGTCGCAATGGTGATGCCAGCCGAGGGACCGTCCTTCGGGATAGCGCCCTCGGGAACGTGCAAGTGAATGTCGAGATGGCGGTAGAAATCACGAGGTAATCCCAGCGCGCCCGCGCGGCTGCGCACATAACTCATCGCCGCCTGCGCCGATTCCTGCATGACGTCGCCCAATTTTCCGGTGAGCGTCAGCTTGCCGCGGCCTTCCATGATCGCGGCTTCGGTAGTCAGAATCGAGCCACCGACTTCGGTCCACGCCAAGCCAACGGTAGCACCGACCTCATTCTTCTTATCGGACTGCGTTTCGCGAAACTTCTGCGGCCCGAGGAGTTGGTTGACCTTCTCCGGCGTAACGGTCACCTTGACGAACGGCGTTTCCTTCTTCTTGGTGGCCTTGTCGGCTTGCGCGTTCACTACGGTGCGTGCGATCTTGCGACACACATTGCCGACTTCGCGCTCCAGATTGCGGACGCCCGCTTCGCGAGTATAGTACTGAATCAGTTCCTGGACGCCGGCATCTTCAAATTGAATCTGTTGATCGGTCAGTCCGGTATCCTTCATCTGCTTGGGAACCAGGAAGCGTTTCGCGATTTCCATCTTCTCGAGTTCGGTATAGCCCGAGAGACGAATGACTTCCATGCGATCCTGCAAGGCCGGCGGAATGGTGTGCAGGACGTTGGCTGTGGCGATGAAGAAGACTTGGCTCAAATCGTATTCGACGTCTAGGTAGTGATCCTGGAACATGTAGTTCTGTTCCGGATCGAGCACTTCGAGCAGCGCTGCTGATGGGTCGCCGCGGAAGTCGGTCGACATCTTGTCGATCTCATCCAGCATGAACACCGGATTGCGCACACCGGCTTTTTTCATCATCTGGATGATCTGGCCGGGCAGGGCACCGATGTACGTCCGGCGATGGCCGCGGACTTCGGCTTCATCGCGCACGCCGCCGAGTGACAGGCGCACGAACTTGCGTCCGGTGGCCTTGGCGATCGACATGCCGAGCGAAGTTTTGCCGACGCCGGGGGCTCCGACAAAGCACAGGATGGAACCTTTGGGATCCTTGACCAAGCGGCGCACGGCCAGGAATTCGAGGATGCGCTCTTTGATCTTTTCGAGACCGTAGTGATCGCTCTCCAGCACCTGCTGCGCAAACGCCAGATCGCGGATTTCCTTGGATTTCTTTTTCCATGGCACCGCGAGCAGCCAGTCGAGGTAGTTGCGCGAGACGGTGGACTCGGCCGACATGGGAGGCATCTGCTCCAGGCGCTTCAACTCCGCCATGGCCTTTTCGTGCGCGTCCTTGGTCATGCCGGCGGTTTCGATTTTCTTCTTGAGCTCGTCGAACTCGCTCTTTTCGCCGCGACCCAGTTCCTTCTGGATGGCCTTGATCTTCTCGTTGAGGTAATACTCTTTTTGCGCCTTTTCCATCTGGCGCTTCACGCGGCCCTGGATGGTGCGATCGACGCTCAACTTCTCGATTTCGATGTCGAGCATCTCGGCGACGCGGGTCAGGCGGTCGATGGGATCGAAGATTTCAAGCAACTCCTGCTTCTCTTCGATGGCGAGTTGCAGGTTCGCGCCGACGGTGTCGGCCAGTTTGCCGGGATCGTCGCCGCGGATGGCCGCTACGATGGTGTCGTAGTTTACGTTCTGGCTGATCTTCGCGTATTGCTCGAATAGATTCGTAACGCGCGAGGTCAGCGCATCGAGCTGCGAGCCTTGTTCGACTTTGAATTGAAACGTTTTGACCGTGGCTTTGAAGTAACCGTCGTCTTCCGATACCGACAGAACTTTGCCGCGTTCGACGCCTTCGACCAGCACCTTGATGTTGCCGTCGGACTGTTTCAAATGCTGCACGATGTTGGCGATCGTGCCGACCGAGAAAATTTCGTCGGGGCGGGGTTCGTCCACGCTCGCGTCATGCTGCGTCGCGAGAAAAATCTTCTTGTCGCCAGCCAGCGCCTCGTCAAGAGCGCGCACGCTCGACTCACGGCCGACGACAAACGGCGTCATCATGTGCGGGAAGATCACGACGTCCCGAATGGGCATCATCGGCAACCGGCGAGTGTCTGATTTTTCTTTGGAGGTGATCATGTTATGAAGGAACAGTCAGAATCGGGGGGTAAAGCCAATACCTCTTAAGCGAGATATCGGCTTATCCGGCTTTTTCGAGCAGTGTCACGTTAATTTTCTGCGTCAACACCATTTCTTTGGTGACGGCGAACTCACGGACCTTTTTATAAGTGGGCAAGTAGTACATCAGATCCAGCATGAGGTCTTCGAGGATCATGCGCAGGCCGCGGGCCCCCACTTTGCGCTCCATGGCGAGCTGGGCAATGGCTTCGAGCGCGTCGTCGCTAAACTTCAGCTTAACATTTTCGAATTCGAAGAGCTTCTGGTACTGGCGGATGATGGCGTTTTTCGGCTTGGTGAGGATCTGGACCAGCGCTTCTTTGCTAAGGTCTTCGAGCACGGCCACTACTGGCAGGCGCCCGATGAATTCGGGGATGAAACCGCTCTTAATCAAGTCCATGGGCTGGACTTGTTCGAGCATGGTCAAGTCGCGGCGTCCGGAACTTCCGGCGCGGGAACGCTGGTTCTCGCGGCCCGGCTCCTCCTGTTTAGAGAAGCCGATGGTGCGGGTTCCCACGCGGCGCTGGATGGTTTTTTCGAGCCCAATGAAAGCCCCGCCGCAGATGAACAGGATGTTGGTGGTATCGACCGGAGTGAACTCCTGATGGGGATGCTTGCGCCCACCCTGCGGAGGAACATTAGCTACCGTCCCTTCGAGGATCTTGAGCAGCGCCTGCTGGACGCCTTCGCCCGAAACATCGCGGGTGATGGAGGGGTTTTCGTCCTTGCGTCCGATCTTGTCGATTTCGTCGATATAGATGATGCCTTGCTGGGCGCGCTGCACGTCCCAATCGGCGTTCTGCAGGAGCCGCAGGATAATGTTTTCAACGTCTTCGCCGACGTAACCGGCTTCCGTGAGCGTGGTGGCGTCTACAATAGCGAAGGGAACATCCAGGATGCGGGCGAGCGTCTGGGCCAGCAGGGTCTTGCCGGTACCAGTCGGCCCGATCAACAGAATATTGGATTTCGAAAGCTCCACTTCGCCCGAGCGCTGTTTATTCATCTGAATGCGCTTGTAGTGGTTATACACCGCTACGGCGAGCTTCTTCTTCGTGGCGTCCTGACCGATGACGTACTGATCCAAATACTCCTTTAATTCCAAAGGCTTAGGGAGTTTATTGGGAGACGCGTAATGCTGATCATGACGGTCGTCTTCAAGAATAGAATTACAGACAGCGATGCATTCGTCACAAATGTACGCCTTGGGATAGTCGGAGGGAGAGGAGATCAGCTTCCCGACTACGTCTTGGCTTTTGTGGCAGAAGGAACAACGCAGAGCATCATCCGAGCCAGTGCGCTTCACTGGGACCTCCTGACGGATCACCAAAGTCTAAATGCGGACATCCTCATTATAGCGAAGTTGGAACGAAAGCATAAGAACTATCCCTCGGGGTGATCGGCTACTTGGATTTCGAAGCCCTTGGGGACAGCGACGAATATCTTCAGTGCCGAGGCTATAACGATCATTTCTACAACACTGCTGGATGATTTGACGGGGTCGCCGAATTCCAGTCTCGCACCGTCCGAGTAGCCTTGCTGATTGGTCAGACTCCACGCCCAACGGATACCCAGCCCGACGCACGCTGACCAAGGGGCGGCATCGGTAGCGTCAAGTAGCGTCTCATCTTCGCCTGGTATCAGAGGGCCGAGGCTCACTAGCAAGGTGTCATCCGCCTCGATCGCATGAAACACGGCGGAGACCGAACCGAACCGCAAAGCTATTTTCTTTATGAAACGCGGGTCATTCTCGAAAAGCGAGTACGCCACGCCCACAAGCGGACCGGCTTCCTCGCATATCTTCACCAGCGAGTCGAGCATGCCTCTCCAATCTACAACAGCCCACATACCCACCCAATCAGATCAAAGTAGCCGAAGCAGTTGCTCGACAGTGAGGCCAGCCTCATTCAGGATGTGATGGAGAGTGCCGGGCTTCAGTGTACGGTGGTTTGGTACGACGACGCGAACTTTAGGATTCGAGCGGTGCATAATCATATGGCTACCGCGTTGACGGGTCATCACGAATCCCACCCGTTCCAGGGCCCGCCGCAACTGGCTGCCCGAAATAGCCGTGGGCAGTTTTGCCACCTTACCTGCCTAGGGTCAGTTCGATGAATTCGTGCCCGGCTTCGGCGGGAACGGGATCCCCTGCGGCGATGCAGTCTTCCACATAGAGTTCCGCGGCTTCGCGGATATTGGCGAGAGCCTCTTCGCGGGTTTCCCCCTCCGAAACGCACCCGGGAAGCACGGGCACCAGCGCCACAAACCCGCCGTCCGGTTCCTTTTCGAGCACAACGGTGTATTGCATGAGTTCCATTATCGCTGGTTTTCATTAAGATGAATCATGAAGATAGCCATCGAAGGAATGCACTCCCCGGCGTGCGTCGTCCGCGTGCGCGAAGAGTTGGAAAAAGTCGATGGGCTGCAGGTCCGGGAGGTTAGGCTAGGCTCGGCGGTGGTGGATGGCGACGCGAAGCAGCGGGCGGCGGCGCTGGAGGCGATTGAGAAGGCGGGGTTTCAGCCGCACATTTCGGCCTGAGCGGGTTTCAGAAGAGTTTCAATAGTGCGTAGACTGTAGGAACGCTGAACAGGCTGGAGTCGATGCGGTCGAGCCAGCCGCCGTGGCCGGGCAGGAGCGTTCCGCTGTCTTTCACCCCAGCGCCGCGTTTTAGGGCGGATTCACATAAGTCGCCAAGTTGGCCGGCGATGTTACCGGCGGCGGCTAGCGCCAGGGCTTCGGCGAGCGGCGATTGGGGGATGAGGTAGTGAGCGTAGATTCCACCCACCAGCATGCCTCCGGCGACGGAGCCCACTGCGCCTTCCCAGGATTTCGCGGGGCTCACGCGCGGCGCCATTTTATGTTTCCCGAAGGGGCGTCCGATATAGAGCGCGGCTATATCGCCGGCCCAACTCAGCAGCATCGCGAACAGCAGCCAGTGCGGATTGATGGCGCGCAGGCCGGCCGCGCAGTGCCAGGCTCCGAATATATAAATGATGCCGAGCGTGAATGCTCCGCCCGCCGGCATGGCCGCCGCAAGGTTATTGACGCGCAGAGCGAGCGTCATTCCGAGCATCGCAATCAACACCACGATGACCGCGGTGTTTGGAGCAAGGAGCAGCGCCAATCCGGCGGCCATCCCCGGCAAGCCGGCGCGCGCGATGCCTTGCGCGGTGGCGATGTGGTCGAATTCCGAGTAGGCCAGCAATCCTGTGATCGCGAGCACCGCCAGGAAGACCCATTGCGGAGAGGCGAGCGTCACCCAAGCGATGAACGGGATCAGGATCAGCGCGGTAATGATGCGCTTCATCGGACGGGAGCGCCCAGAGTTTCGCGGTAGCGGGGTTCGAGGCCGACAGGAACCGGGCCGCCGAGGCCGCCGAAACGGCGGTCACGCTTCTGGTAATCGAGGATGGCGCGCAGAAGATCGGCGCGCGTGAAGTCAGGCCACAGGGTTTCGGTGACGTACAACTCGGCGTAGGCGATCTGCCACAGCAGGAAATTGCTGACGCGCATTTCGCCGGAGGTGCGGATGAGCAGGTCGGGGTCGGGAATACCGGCGGTGTAGAGATTGGCGGAGATGGCCGCTTCGTCGATCGACCCGGCGGTGACTTCACCGCGGCTGGCTTTTTCAACCAGCGCTTTTACGGCGTCGACCAATTCGGCGCGCCCTCCGTAGTTGATCGCTAGATTCACTTGCAATCCCCGGTTCGCCGACGTCTCCGCCAGCACATCGAGCAGTTCGGAGTGCACTTGCGGGGGCAGGGCATCCAGGCGCCCGATGGCATTCATGCGAATCTGCTGGCGCATCATTTCGGGCAGCTCGAGCCGCAGATAAGTGCGCAGCAAGCGCCACAACATTTCGACTTCGGTGCGCGGGCGCTTCCAGTTCTCGATCGAAAATGCATACAGCGTGAGCGCCTGGATGCCCATCTGCGAACAGGTCTCGATCACAGTGCGCACCGGACGCATGCCGGCTTTATGTCCGGCCACGCGCAGTTGGCCGCGACGGCGGGCCCAGCGTCCGTTGCCATCCATGATGATGGCGATGTGCGCGGGCAGGCGCTCGGGGTTGAGCGCGCGGGCCAGGGCTTCATCCGCGTGACCTGCCGGCAAGGACTCGAACAATGCCTGCATAGGGGCTTGCATCGGTAATCGACCATGGTAACAAAGCGTCTCTCTTTGCGTAGCAAAGTACTTGACAGTGACTGGGGCCGCGCTTAGGATAGATCCATGGCTAAGGTTCGATCCATCCGCGAAGGCGCCGCCGAACCGCTCGCGATGCATTCGCATGCTATCGACAACCTACGCTACATACGCGAGACGATGGAGCGTGCCGGATCCTTCACGGCGGTGCCGGGTTGGGGCGGCGTCACCATGGGCATCACGGCAGTGGCGGCTGCAATAGTGGCGGGGTGGCAGATCTCGCCTAACCGCTGGCTGGCGACTTGGCTCGTCGAAGGAGCCGTGGCCATTGCGATCGGCGTGATCGCGATGCAGCAAAAGGCGCGCGCGGCGGGTCTCGAAATGTGGTCCGCTCCGGCACGCAAGTTCGTTTTTAGTTTCGTGCCGCCGATGTTTGCGGGCGCGGTGCTGACCTTTGCGCTGTGGCATGCGGGATTGGTGCATCTGATTCCGGGCACGTGGTTGCTGTTGTATGGAACCGGAGTGATCACGGGCGGAGCGTTTTCGGTGCGGGTGGTTCCCATCATGGGAGCCGGCTTTCTGGCGCTGGGCGCGGCGGCTTTGCTGTCACCGCCGGCGCTCAGCAATTTGTGGCTGGGCCTGGGATTCGGCGGATTGCACATACTTTTCGGAGCGATGATTGCGAGGAAATATGGCGGGTAAGAATCAGGCTGCTGCAACACGACCGGCGCGAGCGGCGCGA
The DNA here is from genome assembly GCA_963760575.1 of Bryobacterales bacterium. GTDB lineage: Bacteria > Acidobacteriota > Terriglobia > Bryobacterales > Bryobacteraceae > Palsa-187. Next base: position 100,620 of record CAVXEM010000054.1, on the reverse strand, counting down.
CCGACGGAAGTCCATCGGCGCGAAACCGCGGGTCCGGCGATTCCGGATTTTGACCGCTTAATCCATGAGCGCATTCGGTTGGGGATCATCAGCGCGCTGGCGGCCAACACTTCGCTCACTTTCAACGACCTAAAGAAACTGCTGAAAACCACCGACGGAAACTTGAGTGTCCATGCGCGCAAACTCGAAGAGGCCAAGTACATCGTGTGCAGTAAGAGCTTCGAGGGCCGCATGCCGCGGACCGAATATACACTCGCGCCCGCGGGCCGCAAGGCTTTCGAGAGATACCTGGACCATATGGAAGCCCTGATCCAGGCCATGGGGAGATAAAACCACCGATGCATGTGGCGATCATCATGGACGGGAATGGCCGCTGGGCCAACGCTCGCGGACTGCCTCGGGTGGCAGGCCATCGCGTAGGCGTCGAGGCGGTGCGGCGCGCGGTCGAAGCGGCGCCGGGGCTGGGCATCAAAGTCCTGACCCTGTATGCGTTCTCAGCCGATAACTGGCGGCGGCCGCCGCGCGAAGTGTCCGCGTTGATGCGTTTGTTGGGGCATTACCTGACGCAGGAAACCACGCGCTGCATCGCCAATGGAGTGCGTCTGGAAACCATCGGCCGGCGCGATCGCCTTCCCGCTAGCGTGGTGCGCATGATCGAGGAAGCGGAGCGCAAAACCGCTGCGGGAGCCAAGCTGAGGCTGCGTCTGGCGATCGATTATTCGGCGCGCCGGGCGATTCAAGACGCGGCGTCACGGGTGCAAGGAGCAGATCCTCAAGAGTGGTCGAAACTTCTGGGGCCGGATGTCGATCTGCTGATTCGCACCAGCGGCGAACAGCGTTTGAGCGATTTTCTGCTGTGGGAATCGGCTTACGCAGAGATTGTCTTCACGACCCGGATGTGGCCGGAATTCGGGCCTGACGATCTAGCCGGTGCGGTAGCCGAATTTCATCGCCGCGACCGCCGTTTTGGAGGTATCGCGAGCAGCGAGTCCCGACGAACCGCTTAGCACGCGCGGCATCATTCCCTAGCAAAATCTTCGCTGAAAATTTGACGCTGCCCTCAGCGTCCGCTAACATAGATCTGCGGGGTGGAGCAGTCTGGTAGCTCGTTGGGCTCATAACCCAAAGGTCGAAGGTTCAAATCCTTCCCCCGCAACCAATTTCTTCAATTGGTTACGGTTCCTTCCGGCCCTTCTTCCCTATCAATTGCTAACGGATTGCTAACACTGGCCTCCGTTTTGTGGCGGACCCTCGCATCGGCCATCGACTTCTCGTAGCGGGCGCTGGCTTCCTTGCCGCGGCCTGGGAAGAGATGCCCGTAGGTATCGAAGGTAACCTTGATGCTGGAGTGGCCCATCTGGTCGCGAACGTAGGCGGCGGTTTCGCCCTGAGCGATCAACTGGCTCGCGAAGAAGTGTCGCAGGTCATGAAAGCGCGTGCCTGCCATGCCGGCCTTTTCTGCGACAGGCTTCCAAACCTCTGCGTCGAATTTGTCCGGGTCTATGAAGCCGTTGCAATCGCCAGGAAAGATGAAAGCGCCGTCCGGATTGCCGACCTTCAAATCGGCCAACATCTTCATTACGCTCTCGGTCGCGGCGATGCGGCGTGACGATTTCCGTGACTTCGGCGGCCCAACGTGCCACTCCCATTTGTGCGCGCCATCTGTCCCGCGGCGTTTCGAGATTGCATGACGCACATTGACCTCATTGCCAAACCACTCGATATCGTTGAACCGAAGCCCGAGAGCCTCGTTTCGCCGCACGCCGGTAAACGCTCCCGTATAGGCCAGCGCATAACTGAGGCCGCCCAACTCCTTCGCCGCGCCGATCAGTGCCCAGACCTGTTCCGGTGTCGGCGGCGTGATCTGGCGGGATTCCAGTGGCGGAAGCTCGAGCCCCATCGTTGGATCGTGGAACGCGAAACCCCTTCGCACTGCGCTGGGCCCCCTTTTTCCGGCTAGCATAGTGCGCAGCAGCGTCACAGTGTTGTGGATCGTCTTCGAAGAAAGCTCGTCTTCGATCATGCCGCTCACGGCCGCGTCAACATGTTCGAACCGCAGAGCCGATACTGCAATCGCTCCGAGCCGCGGAACGAGTTGCTTGTTGATAATCGAACTATATCCCGATTCCGTACTGCCGCGGATCTGGCGCCTCCCGGCCAGCCAATCCTCTGCAAACTTCTCAAACGTGACGGAAGATGGTCGCGCGTACGTCCCCTTATCGATGGCTCCGAGAACTTCGTTCAACCGGGCCTGCGCCTCGGTACGCTTCTTGAATTTACCTTCCCATTGCTGGATGCCTGCCGGATCGCGGTAGATGATCGCCCATGTCTTGCGCTTGCCGCTAGGTTTGACGATATGGCCGCCTTGGCTCATTGCATAATCCCTTTAGCTGCCGCCTCGACAATTGCTCGCAGATCCTCCTCTGTGAATCGGACGAACTTTCCGAGTTTACGGTGCGGAATGGCACTGCGTCTAGTGCGCTCATAGATCCAGCCCACGGTCACCCCTAAGCGTTCCGCAGCCTCTTCGACGGTCAGGAATATCTTTCCTATTGGAATTGTTTGAACTTGAGCTGATGACATCGCAGCCTCGCTGGCGCTCACGACTAAGTCAGTTATAGCGGAAACCGTCTAAATCGCCAAATGAGTTTTGCCAGCCTTGCGGCGACATCAGATCGAGGCAACGCGCTTAACTCTTGCCGCGCTCGGTCTTTGGGTCGTCCGGGAGCCCTCGGTAAACGCGTTGAGCGATCTCGATCATTTGTAAGTCAAGCTTTGCCCATCGCAGGGCGAGAATTGATGGAAAGCTCGCCCTGTGATCCACCTCGGCATTTTCGCTTTCCGGCCCAGATTGGTGAACTCGTTTGACAGAATGGCGATTCAGGCGTAACAAGGGACGAGGATGAAAGATGCGCTCTAAATTCCGACTGGTATTGGACGTTGTTCTCGATACGGACATAGCAGCGAACGTGATCCGAACGGCGCGACAGCTTTATGAAGCGGAGGGGTCCGTAGATACGGTCGACGAGAATTTAGCGGCCGGAACACTCTCGGCACACGAATTCATAGACGAAATTGAAGACGCGCTCATGGAACTGGCGCAACGTAACCCGCTGCTGATCAATGCGAATGTGGAGATCGAACGTGCGGCCTGCAGGTCCGCGGAGGCCGCACCCGAAGTTGGGCCGTTCGGCCTGGCCGGGTCTGACAGATCGGAAGCCGTCCCGGGGGGTGAACGCGAAGACCCACTGGACACCAGCGAAAGTGAGGCTGATTTGGAGGAGTTCGAGACAGGGTTATATCTTTGTCGCTGGCCGAATGGCGAGTTCTCAGTGGTAAAGGCGGAGGACAGGAAAGATGCCGTTGTCCAGTTAGACCAGTGGGCTGGTGCCGAGCCGGCCTGGCTGGTTCCGCTAGAAACTTGCATGGTCGATTTCCGTCTAAACGATCGCGGGGAAATCGAGCTAGACGAATTTGGAGAGGAAACCGGAGAATTTATCTGGGACAAATGCTATCCCGAGCTCGATCAAGTGCTTTCGAGCGAGGATGTTTTGAAGGATCGGAATGGCGAGCGCAACGGCGAAACTGCAAACAAAATCCGGCGAGCAGTGGAGCATGAGCGTAAACGGCTGTGGCATGCGCAGGAAGAGGGAACCCCGGCGAAAACGGCGATTGGACGGGAACTTCAGAAGCGTCTCGGAACCGTGGGTCCGGTCGCCGACCAATACGTTGAATGTGCTGCCGATCAAATACTGCGTACGAAAGGGGGAGAGAAAGGAAAACCTAACTAACGGCGGGAATCTTCATTGGTGAGGGCGGATTCGAGCCAACATTTGAGGGACGGACACGTCATTCGTAATCAGCGTGTTCCTAATCCACCTGCGCCCAAGGCAGGTGCGCTACCAGGCTGCGCTACGCCCCGACATTTGCTGCTTCCTTGATTTTAAACCACTTTCTCAATTTCCGATACCGTCCGGCCTGCCCAAATCGAGCCAAAACACCCTCGACCGTGGCTTCAAGCGTTGGTGAGAAGAACGCAGTTAGGGCATTTACGGCGAAGACCGCGACATATATCTGCCAAATCGATGTGATGAATGGGAAGAGAGCCATCAATCCGAACCGCGCCAGATCCGAAACGATCAGTACAACCTTCCGGTTGAGGCGGTCTGCCAAAATACCCGCGGGTTGAGAAAAGATCAGAAATGCAAGGATGCGGAGCATTAGCGCCTGTCCAAGCACACCGGTGGCGGCAGCTGGTCCCGCGATCCGATAGGCAAACAGGGTTAAAGCGATGGTCGTTACACCGCTCCCGGCAAGCGAAATGGCTTGCGCGGCGAATAGAACAGAGAACGTTCGGTTAGTCCAGAGTCCTGGCGCACTTTGGTCGTGGCTCATGGAACAAGTTCAGGCGAAACGCTTTCGGGTCTTTGCTCCCCTACCCTTTGTTCCCGTTGATAAATCCATCCATAGAGCACTGGTAATACGAACAGGGTGAGGATTGTGGAACTAAAGAGTCCTCCAATGACCACGCTGGCGAGGGGGCGCTGGACTTCAGCACCAGTCGAAGTGGAAAAGGCCATCGGGATGAACCCAAAGCTGGCCACGAAGGCCGTCATCAACACCGGTCGGAGCCTGCGCCGCGCACCATCAAGCACGGCGTTTCGGGAAGCATGGCCGGCCCCCCGGAGTTGGTTGATAGAACTCACCAGGACTACGCCGTTCAGCATTGCCACGCCGAACAACGCGATGAAGCCGACCGAGGCGGAAAGGTTGAGGTTCATCCCGCGAACCCACAGCGCCGCTATGCCGCCCACCAAGGCGAAGGGTATGTTGCCAACCACCAGCAGAGCCTGCTTAACGGATGCGAAAGTCAGGTACAGCAGAACGAAGATAAGCGTAACCGCGACAGGCACGATCAGCACTAGCCGCCGCGTAGCGCGCTCCTGATTTTCGAACTGCCCGCCGTAGTCGATAAAATAGCCTGGAGGCAGCGCGACTTCACGTTCGATTTTGGATCGCACTTCGGCGACAAAGCTGCCCAGATCACGACCCCGAACGTTTGACATCACAACGATGCGCCGCTGCCCTTGCTCCCTGTTGACTTGTACGGGACCGCGTCTCACTTCCACGTGTGATACCTGCTCCAAAGCGACCTGTTCGCCGCCGGGCGCGCGCAGCATGATCTTGCGCATAGCATCCGGGTCCGTTCGGTAGCGCTCGGAAAGCCGAAGTGCCACGGTATAGCGCTTTTGACTGTCGATCACCTCGGAGATCAAGTCCCCGGACCCCCCGCTTGCCACCGCTTCTTCGACATCGGTGACGTTCAGCCCATACCGGGCCAGCGCGGCGCGGTCCACGCGAACGGACAGCTCTGCAACCCCGGAGGTGATCTCCATCTGTTCATCGGCGGCTCCGCGGACCGTGGCCACCGAACGCAACACCTGCTGCCCAATGGTGTCCAAGGTACGAAAATCGTCGCCGAATACTTTGATCGCCAGGTCAGCCTTGACTCCCGAAATCGTTTCGTCGATCCGCATCGCCATGGGCTGCGTAAAACTGTACGCAATCCCAGGAATGGTGTCCAATTCTTTGGCGACAGCCTCAATCAACGCTTCCTTGGTATGGAACCGTTTCCAGCCTTCAATGGGACGCAACAGAAGGTAGGTGTCGCCTTCGTTGATGCCCATGGCCTCGGTTGCGAAGTCAGGTCGCCCGATTTTGATAACGACATCCGCGATTTCCGGGAACGACCGCAACCGTTGCTCGATCCGCTTGCTGATGGCGACGGATTCCGTCAAGGAAACGCCAGGCAGCTTCCGGGTTTCCACCAGGATCGAGCCTTCATCGAGCTTGGGCATGAATTCGGTGCCGATAAAGAAGAGAGACCCGACCGCAACACCCAAGACAAGAACGGCTGCGGCGGTAGTCAGAATGCGGTGGTTCATCGCTATCGTCAAAAGCCTGACGTACACCCGGCCCAGCCAAGCCATCCAGCCCGGCTCGTGTTTTGCCGGTCGTGCGTGCTTCACTTTCTTCCGGAAACTGAGGGACGCCAACATCGGCACCAATGTCAACGCCAGAAGTAACGAACCTACTAGCGCAGCGCACACGGTGATAGCCATGGGACGAAACATTCGCCCTTCCAGGCCTTCGAGAAACAAGATGGGCAAGTAAACCGCGATGATAATCACCACCGCGAAGGTCATCGGTCGCGCGACTTCGTGGGCCGCATGCCGCACGGACTCCAGTGGTGATTCACCTCCATGTTTCTCGCGGCGGTGAACGGAGTTTTCCATCATGACGACCGCGCCGTCCACGATCATTCCGAAGTCGATGGCTCCCAGGCTCATCAGGTTCGCGCTGACTCCAAACAGCCGCATGCCCAGGAAGCCAATCAGCATAGAGAAAGGAATGACAGCCGCGGTAATGAGAGCAGCCCGCACGTTGCCGAGAAACACCAGCAGTACGAAGGTTACAAGAATGAATCCTTCGAACAGATTCTTCTCGACCGTATGAATGGTCCCATCGATCACGAAGGACTGATCGTAGAAAGGAATGATCTTCACGCCGGAAGGCAATCGCAGCGCCGCAATCTTTTGCTTCACCCGTTCGATGAGTTTCTTGCCGTTTTCACCCTTCAGCATGATGACCATGCCGGACACCGTTTCGCCGTTCCGCAGAGTGGCGCCCTCCGGGGGCGCGGAACCAATGCGCAAGTCCGCCACGTCACGCAACAGCACCGAGGTGCCGTTCTTGGACACGAGAACAATGTTGCCGAGATCACTGGTGGTGACCGCCCGCCCCGAGCCGAGCAGGGTATACTGTTCCCCGGCATGCTCGATATAGCCACCCCCGAAGTTGGTGTTATTGTCTTCTACCCGCTTCGCCACATCGTGAAGGGTCAGTCCATACTGATCGAGCAAGGCTGGGTCGACCACGATTTGAAACTGCTTGGTCTGGCCACCCCACGCGTTGATTTCGCTGACCCCCGGAAGAGTGCGCAATTGCGGCTTGATGACCCACTCGTGCAAATCCTTGAGTTCCATGGGGCTCATCGGGCCGGAAAGCGTGTACTGATAGAGCTCTCCGAAGGCGGTGGCGGGAAGTCCAAGGGTGGGTTGAATCCCACGTGGCAAGGATGATGAGATCTGCTGTAGCCGCTCACTGACCAACTGCCGCGCGAAATACATAGCGACCGAATCATCGAAGACGACAGTCACCATCGACAAGCCGAGCTTCGAAAGCGACCGAACCTCCAGCTTATTAGGCAGACCGAGCATCACGCGCTCGATCGGATACGTGACGAGTTGCTCGACTTCAGTGGGTGGCAGTGATGGCGCATCCGTCACTACCACTACTTGATTGTTTGTGAGATCGGGGAAAGCCTCAACCGGAATGGTATAGAGAGCATATCCGCCCGCTCCCAACAAGGCGAGAATACCGATGAGCACCAGCCATCGATAGGCCAACGTGAGATCAATGATTCGTTTGAGCATATCGCGGGCTACTCGCTTTCCAACGTAGACTTCAGAAGTTGGGACTTGAGAATGAAACTGCCGCGAATCGCGATTTGATCTCCGGCTTTGATCCCTTCCAGAATTGGCGTCTTGCCGCCGGATGTTTCGCCGACCCTTACCGGACGCACGGCAAATCGGTCCGGTGCGGTCCGCACGAAGACCACATCCTGACCGTTCACCTGCTGAACGGCATCGGACGGCACCAGCAACGCCGGTTTGCGGCCTCCCACGGGGATCTCCGCGTTCGCCAGCATTTCCGGCCGTAGGCGGTTATTAGCATTACTCAGCTCGATCCGAACCTGCATCACGCGCGTATCGGGGTCGAATTGCTGCCCAAGATTGGTGATCTTACCTGGGTAACGTGCGCCATCCAGACCAGGCAGCGTCACGATGGCGGACTGTCCCACGCGAATCTTTTCAAGATCTTCCTGCCGTACGGAGGCAAACATCCATACCTTCGAAAGATCACCGATGACAAAGGTGACCGAAGAGAGCTCGACAGTCTTTCCTGGAGTTATATTCTTCTCGATGATGTAGCCATCCGCCGGGGCGATGATCGGGACCTCATCCTCGGTTTCGTCTTTTCTGTTGGCCGGCGGATCGGCTGGTACGCGCAAGTCGTCCTCCAAGAGGTCACGCCCGCGTTCAATTTCGATTTGGACCTTTCTAATGGCGGCCTGTGCGCTCACTAGATCTTGCTGCGCCAGTTCCACCTGTTGCACGGAGCCAGCTTTCAATTCCAGCAGCCTCTGCGCACGGTCACGATTTCGCTGTGCTTGTACCGCAGCGGCTTTTGATCGATCCAATTCAGAAACCACCGCGCGATACTGAGCGCGGGAGTCTCGCACCTCATCGGCGTGGTAGCGTGCCAGTACTTGTCCCTTTCGGATGTGGTCGCCCAGGCCGACGTAGACCGCCACGACCGAGCCAACCGTGCGGACTCCAACCCTCCACGTGAGGTCATCGGCAAGTGCAACGCGCCCTTTTACTCTCAGCATATCGGGCTCCTGCGAGAACACAGCAGATTGGGTCTCAACCATCGCAGCGGACTGTTGGTCTGGTGAAAGAACAACTTCGTCCTTGCTCGTCTTGGCTTCCTTTGCGGCAACGGTCTCCGGGGAAGCTTTTGGACTACTGCACGCATCCAAAGACAGACACGCAAGAATCAGGAACAAAAGAATGTCACTTCCCTTCATTGGCTCACCCCTTCGGCGGCTTCTAATCTCACGATGCTCTGCCGGTAATCCACCATTCCTCGTGCCCAGGCCAGTTCCGCATCCAGGCGAGCCCGTTCGGCGTCGAGCAAACGGAGCAGATCCGTACCGCCTTCCGCATACGCCGCCGCCGCAATCCCTGATATGTTCGCAGCGTGCTCGCGAAACGGTTGCAGGGCATCGATGAATTCGGCTCGCCTCGATTCGTATTCCTGCATCGCTCCGTAATAATCCGCCCGTACTTCCGCCTCTGCTGCTGCGAGCAGTTGCTCTTGCCTGCGGACCTCCGCCTCTGCCGCGATGCGGTTTCCCTGATTCTTGTCGGTTGTCGGGAGCGTCACGCGCAGCGACACGATCGCCGTATTTACGCCCGCCGCCGTATCAGGCAACTGCGTCCTCTTATAGCCGTAGGTGATATTCAGATCAGGGCGGGCCGAGACGTCTTGAAGCCTTACATTCGCCTTGGACTGTTCCAGCGCTGCTCGTGCGACTTTAATTTCAATGCGCTGTGCGAGCGCTTGTTCGACCCCGAACGGCGTTGCTTGGGGGTCCAACGCCAGGGGCTCCGTAAGCGTGACCTCGGCGAAATCCGTCTGGCCCATCTCCTTTAGGAGCTCGATCCGCGTGCGGTTGGCTTCGATAGCCGCCAGATTGGCGGAAATCTTTAGTCGTTCGCCTTCCAGCCGAACCCGGAGGAGATCCTGCTCGGCAATCGCGCCCACGCTGAGTTGGGCGGAGTGGTAGGCAATGATCTTCTGGAAATTATCGACAGTCGTCTTCAGGACGTCCCGGACTTCTTGCGCACCGCGCGCAGTCCAGTACGCGAACTTCACTCTTTGAATGACCTGCCACCGGGCCAGCTCGTATTCCGCCTGGGTCCGGTTGACGCCCTCGGTAGCCAACGCTACTCGTTGCTTTCGTTTTCCCAATACGTCCAGCGGCTGATTGATCATCGCCAGCGTATCCACGTCGCGACCATAGGTCTGGCCCGGCCGGAGATTTTCGTTTTGGAACTGGAATTCTGGATTGGGCCGCAGTCCAGCTTGTTTCTTCAATCCCTCGGCGGCAGATACCCGCTCGCCTTCAGCTCTAAGGGATGCGCGTGATTGAAGCGCTCTGTTGACGGCCTCCTCTTGGCTGAGCCTCGCCTGCGCCTGGCATAGACCTGTGTTCAAACTTATAAGAACAACTGGCGCTATAAAAGCAAATTCTCTTCTCACGGAACTCCTTCCCACCATTCAGAAAAATTGGCCGACTCCTCGGCGAGGTGACACGCCAAGTCCGGACACACGAATAGCTAGTCTTTGGGAAAGGTTAGGAAGGAGGGGCTCTTGGAATTGAACGGTCAACGCAGGGCGGATCATGCCCGCATTCTTCGACGACCTCCACGGGCTCAAAAGTCGGCGAAGGAACGAAAGGAAGAACGAGTCCGCGAGATGGAACGAATGGCGCGAGACCAGCCGTTAGCTCAAGCGTAAACGTATCGAGCGACCAAGCTGCCGCATGATCGTCGTCGGAGTCTTGAAGTTCTTGGCCGTGGTGGTCCCCGCGTAATGCCGGAACACTATAGAAATGCGCGTGGATCGTCCCCGAATGATCGTGATCCGTTCCAGATTGCGATCCCGTATGTACATGCTCGAACGGCGCTAGAAAGAAAGCCAGCAGGAGCGCAAGGCACGTCTGTAGCGCGGCGACACGTCGCATTCATCGTAAGTGTACACGAATTCCAAACAGCAGCAGGAGCCGATACGCCAACGTTGAGTGAAGCGCGAGGCATGTCCCACCGGGCTGTGTCAAAACTGTGTCAGAACCCCATCTGTTTGGGGCGTCTGGGGTTAATGGCTGAGCGAAAGCAGTCTCCCCAAGTTGTTAATAAAAGGCACATCCATATGAATGCATGGAGGGTTTGGAGAAGGCGACTGTTCTTCGTAAGCAGCAGGTCGCATGTTCCTCAGCAAGGGGGATCGAGAAAAAACCAGACAGTGTCTGGAAAAATTGATTTGGGCTCTACCCCAGCCAAGTTCGGACCTCGGGCTAACCCGTTCGCCAGTGCATGAATGTTCAGAATGGGGTCGGCTATCGAACAAGCCGCCGAAGGTGTCAAGGCCGCCGGCGCTTAAAGCGCGCACTTGGACGAAAAACGCCCAAGCCACCGGCGGAAGGGCCCTGAAAGTCGTACATGGCAAAAAGGCAACGCAAGAGTGGGGTTGAGTTGCCATTTTGCCGCGGCGGACCGCTGCATCCTCACTAGGTGCGCAGCCAATTGGTTCGGCTGTCCCGTGGTGTCGATCATGTTTCCGGTCCTGTCAAAAGACTGGGTACGGATACTCTCGGCAAATGATCGTCGCGCCTCCAATATCTACTTCCAGCGCGGCGTTTATCAGGTCTCGCCCGGCGATATGCGATAGCGCAGCATGGAAGAGGGCGCGCTGCTGAGCAGGAGGAACGCTTGGAACGATGATAACCAGTCCAGCGTGCAACTCTTCCTGGGTATAGAGTGCTGCAAAATCCGTGCGGTTGTTCGTCACGAAGGTATACTCTCCCGCTTGGACCTTCCGCATCAGTTCCCAGTCCTTCTGACCACTCAAGCCTAGGAATTTCACATGTTCGCAAAGGTGTCCAGCCTCGTGAGCGACGTTAACGAGTGAAGTGTGCAGACACTCATCGATCAAGAATCTCATTCAACTGGCGAGACGATCTTTGGTCACGCGACGTGGTTGGTGCTTCGCCCACGGGCTCAAGATGGGGCGCCCCCTACGCGGAAATGCCTTGGCGTACATTGGTGCCAACTCGATCCTTTCACGACTGAGGGCCGGATACCCTTCAAGAATCTCTTCCACGGACGTATCTTGGGACAGCATATCGGCGATCGCATGGACCGGAATCCTTGTCCCTCTATATACCGGAGCGCCGCCCATGATTTCTGGGTCAGACACGACCATGCGTTCAGCCTCAGCCAACCGGCGAAATCCAGCTTCTACGGCCTTGCGGGCAGATTTGAACTCAATGACAACGACACTTCCCTCGGAGATCGTCATTGCATCGATCCCCGGATCTTGTTCGACGGCTCTCGCGACTTGACGCCGTGTAGTGAGCGGGAGAGACCGCAATCCTCTGGCTTCCAACACCAGATAAAGCACCTGAGATCTGGAAAGGAGACGTTGTACGACTTGTCCAGTCCGAACGCGCTTAGGACGAATCAGCTTGTGCTCAATGGCCTTGTGAACCGCCGGCAAAGGAAGCCCCGTCACCGCCGATACTTGCGAAGGCGTGTAAGCGTCATTCCGGACTTCAGTTGGCATGACTATTATTCTACCCTGACGAGGGATGCTTTCCCCGTAGCGGTCGCAAACAAGGTTGTTAGGACCGGTCGCTTTCGTTACCTCGTTTACCTCAATAACTAGGCTGCTGGAAAGGGCAGCGTGAAAACAATAGACTTGTGTGACCAGAAAACAGCGCCATTGACGCCTAAGCCATTTATTTTCAATCCACGGGTGATTTCCCAAGCTGGACGTCGCGGGTTCGAGTCCCGTCTCCCGCTCCACTTTTCAAAGACTTAGGAACCTCCACTGATTCCTCGTTACTCCGTTTACTCCATTAACAGGCTGCTGAAAATCTCCTCCCGGAAGTATCCAAAAGGCGAATAAAATCGTCTTTTGTATATGCGCGGAGAAGACCAGCAGCAGCACGAGCTATTTGGGTACGGAACGTTGGAGGAGCGGGTGCCACAAGACCATCCGCTGCGCCCGATCCGGGCGATGGTGGATGAAGCATTGAGGGCCATGGACGGGCGCTTGGAGGAGATTTATCCGGAAGACGGTAGGAAGTCGATTCCGCCGGAGCGGTTGTTGCGTGCCTTGCTGTTGCAGATGCTGTATTCGATTCGCAGCGAGCGGATGCTGATGGAGCAGATGGAGTACAACCTGCTGTACCGGTGGTTTGTTGGGTTGTCGATGAACGAAGAAGTGTGGCATCCGACGGTGTTCACCAAGAACCGGGACCGGCTGCTGGAAGGCGAGATCGCCGAGGAGTTCTTCCGCGTGGTGCTGCGGCAAGCGCGGCGCAAGCAGTTGTTATCGGACGAGCACTTCACGGTGGACGGGACGCTGATCGAAGCTTGGGCGGGGCAGAAGAGTTTCCAGCTCAAAGATGATGACGACATCTTGAAGCCGCCGCCTCCGCCGGACCCGGGCAGCAATCCGGCCATTGATTACCGCAAGCAGAAGCGTTCCAACGACACCCATCGATCCAAGACCGATCCGCTGGCGCGTCTGTACAAGAAGGCCAAAGGCGCGGAAGCGAAGTTGGCGTATCTGGGACATATCCTTACGGAGAATCGCAACGGACTGCTAAGTGCATCCGCTAAATCTGAAGCACATTCAAGCTGAGCCACTACCCGATGCCAGTTAGAGTCCGGACCGTCTTCACGGGTTTCTCGGTGCCATCAAGCAGAATGGCAAGGATCCTTGGCTTCTGACCGAAGAGGAGCGTCAGCGGTTTCCCGGAGACACGGAAGCCCAGGCTTCACAGGGGCCGATTACACAGCACTTCGAGGAGACATTGGTATCTTCTGACCGGGGCGTGCTTATGGTGCGGCGAATGCTAAGCAGATGGTGACCGATGTCGAGGCTGGTCGTGATCCCCAGACTGTGAGCCACAGTGACGGATCGCCGCGGCACGACGAGTCAGGCGTTTTTGTGTTCGCCTGCCTACCTCGTTTGAGCTGCAGTCCCACCGGGCATTCTGCACATTGCGATAGACGGCTTCCACGAACGTATTGGCAGGCAAAAAACTGGTATTGTAACGACCGTTAGGCATTCTTGAGGGTGTTTAGTATTCCGTTGCCTCCAGCCTGTTTAGGTGCTCGCGAGTCGGATCGAACACCCAGTTTAAGAACAACCCTAGGAAAAGAAGTGCTGCAAAACCAGTCGCCAGGATGAACCCGTATTTGGCGTGCCCCATCGCGTCACTCACGGCACCCATCGCCAATGGTCCGATCACAGCGGATAAGCAAGTGAAGAAAAGAATCACGCCGGCGATGGAGCCATGTTCCGATTTCGGGAAGCAGCTAATGCCCTTGGAGTTTATGCTGGGATAAATGACGGACATGAACAAACCGGATGTCGGTAACAGGTAAACCGCGACGCCCGCACCGCCGGCCACGCTCGCCACGAAGCAGATCAAGATCAGACCGCTGAAGAGCGCCAGCACGCTTGTCCAATAAAAACGCTGCAACATCCATGCGCCGATGAAGCGCCCAGCGGCACGGAGGATAAAGAAAATAGAAATGCTGTAAGTGACCAACGTGGCCGCGGAGCCTTTGTAATCCGCAAGCAGTGTCGGCATCCAGACATAGATCGCCGCTTCGGCGGCGACGTAGAGAAAACAGCCCATCGAAAATGCAAGAGCGTAAGGATTGTGCATCGCCGCAATCGAGTGCCGCAAGCCTGAACCTTGTTCGAGGTTCTCGTCGGACTTGACCGTCTGGGGATAGTTCGCCCGCATTGCGATTACGATCAGTACGACGCACATCGTGCCCGCAAGAATGTAAAGTCCTGTCCAGGAGGCGCCCGTCGCGAGAAGGCGCGAGAGAATGGCTGGCCCGATGATGGACCCCAAGCCAAAGAACCCCTCGACGGTGTTCATCAAGGACGTATGTTCTTTCGAGGACCGCGAAAGGTCGCCAATCAAGGCGAGAGCTCCGGTCTTGAAGACTCCGATGCCGATTCCTCCCACGCCCAGCAGAATCGAAAAGTACACGAATGCGTTTCCCGCCGCGAATAGGTAACACGAGACGGCGAACACAGCCAGCCCCACGAGTATGGTCCGCTTCCGGCCAAATGAATCGGCCAGCCCCCCCAGGAAAAAACCCGCAAGAGCAATCCCAGTCATGGTGGCGTATTGAAACGTGCCGGCGGTAGTCATGCTGAGCCCGAACGTTTTGATAATTTGCGGAATGATGATGCCGACCGAGTCCGTGGTCATGGCGAACATCATGAACATGAGGAAAGTGATCGCTCTGATTGCTCCTGTATCCCTCCGCCGGCTTTCCGTGGCCTGTTGAATCATCGCTCAGCCTTCCTCGCCGTAGTCTCTCCCAGCGTCATCGATTGCTCGCCCGTTGGATCGGAATGGGAAATGATCGCACGGCGCGCAGAGAAATCGGCTTCGAGCCGGACCCAGTCGGAATCTCTTCGCCACTCCATGATGAGCGAGTTGCCGTTATCGCCGCCCAGTTGAAAATCACCGTTAAACGCCGGATGCGCGTTGCGGAAGCGGATCAAATCGAGCAGCGAGCGCACAACCGGAACGCGAAGCTGGTTTTCCACTTCATCTCTCGTGTAGTAATGACGATTAATGTCGCGTCCCACGCCGGTCCGGCGCAATAGATCTAAATCGTTTCTTCCAGCAAGTAATCCGATGTAGTAAACCTGAGGAATTCCGGGGGCGAAGAATTGGACGGCGCGCGCCATTAAGTACTCGTTGTCACGGCAGCCTAGGGCGTCGTAGTAGGTGCAATTGACTTGGTACAGATCCAAGTTGTTGGCGGCTGCGCCTGTAGCCTGACGGCTTTCACCATGACTGCGCTGGTGAATCGTCTCCACCAATGCGTCGATTTCGTCCGGAGCTAACAGTCCAGGCGATGCTTGCGGATTCTTCCGGTCCGGTCCGGCATCGATGACACCGATTCCATCGTGGGTATCGAGCACCGTGACCGCATTGCGTGGGCTGATTTCGAGCCACTGTCTCAAGTGCCTCGCGTCGCCGGTGTAGAGCGCGTGCAGCAAGAGCGGAGGAAGCGCGAAGTCGTAGACGCGGTCGACATGCTTGGCGATTTCGATTTGCTCACGATAGTAACTATGTATCTCCACCAAGACTTCGATTCCACGTTTTCGCGCTTGTTCGGTCAGCTCCCCGATGAACGCAAACGTTTCGGGGATCATGAAGCACGTAGTTCCCCGGCTTCTTGATGGCGTAGCCGGCGGCATCCAGGCGGATCGCGCGGATGCCAGCCGCCTGAAATTGATCCAGAATCTGCTGCAAATAGCGTTTGCCTACGGGATTGAGGACATCAATATCGATCTGCTCTGGCGTGAATGTCGTCCAAAGCAGGCGCTCGGTTCCATTCTCAAGCCGCAGCCTGGTGAATGGCAGGGCTGGGCGCGGCCGATAAATCTTGAGTAAGTCCCGTTCCTGCGCACCGTCAGGAAACACGCGGTTGTACGTCAAGAACATTCCCGCATAGGCGGACGCGTCCCCATGCTTTTGAAAATCGGCGAATTGAGGGGACTGGCTCGACACATGGTTGACGATCAGATCAGCCATGATGTCCGCGTGCTTCGCCACCGCGCGCAGATCATCCCAGGTGCCTAGCCGAGGGTCGACCTGAGTGTGGTCGATCGGATCGAAGCCGGCGTCGACTCCATCAATGGGATAGAAGAACGGCAGCAGATGAACTCCGCCGAAGAGTCCGCGGAACGGGCCTTCGAGCATTTGCTGAAGGTCGCGAAGTCCGCCGCCTGAAAAGCGGTCCACGTAGGCGATCAATTGGACTTGGTTCTTCATTCCCTGCCTTACAGCGCCTCCGCTTCCGCAAGCGTCCAATCTGGTATCGCCCCGGGCTTACTAGCCACCAGCGCACCCACGCGATTCGCAAAACGAGCTATTTCCGCGATGCCCCACCGCGCGGCCAACCCGTGCAGGAAGGCGGCGGCAAACGCATCTCCCGCTCCTACGGTGTCGGCAACTTCTATAGGGCAACCCGGCTCCTCGTAATACTGCCCGTTGGCCAGAATCGCGCATCCGCGCGATCCGAGTGTCACGCAAACGGCCCGCCATCCGAAGCGCTCGGCTCCCGATGCGCAGAATGCGCGGGTCTCCGCAGGCAATCCCAGCTGGCGATGGATGGCGCACATCTCGTCCTGATTCATCTTCACTACGTCTGCTTGTTCTAGCAACTCGCGAACCAGCGGCGGGGACTCAAAGCCCGGGCGGAGGTTTAAATCGTAGAAGCGAACGGCGTCCGGCACAAGCCGCAAGAGTTCAAGCAAGATCGCGCGGCCTTCCGGCAGGGAAGAAAACAAAGTACCGAAATAGAGCCAATCTGGGGACCGATCCTGCAGGGTTTGAATCTCGCCAGTGGAAAGAGTCAACGCATCGTACGCCGCAGGACGTTCGATTCGGAAGGCGGCCTGTCCTAGCGCATCGAGACTGACGCCAGCACATCCCGTTGGAAAGCGCTCGTTCTTTGCAACAACGAGGTATCGAGTCCCAGGGATTGGATCTCCCGTAATGCTTGCCGGCCCAAATCGTCGTTTCCGACCGCGCTAAACAACAAAGGAACGTGGCCCATCCGCCGTGCGTGCGCCGCAAAATTGAGAGGAGCTCCACCCAGGCGCGTGGAATCCGGGAAGACGTCCCAAAGCACCTCCCCAAGAACCAAGGGCCGTGCCTGCGCCCCCTTGCCGGGATTTCGCAAATAGAAGTCGGGCGGGGGCACACAAGATTACTAGCAGCATTCCGCGAGATCTGTCAAATTCTTGTATATTGGCCCTTGCACTTCTCGCGGCACGGCCAGTCAGGAGATTCAGGATGTCGAATTTTGCGCTGAAGTTTCGCACGTTGCTCCTCATCGGCGGAGGCCTTCTGTATACGGATAGCGCCCGCGCTCAACTAGCCGACGAGTTCAACCCGCCGCGGGCGAATTGCTGTCTGGCCACGTTTGCCAAAGGGCTTGCCGACCAGCTTCAGGACTGGAATCAGCTGGGCCGCTATCACCGGGCCAACGAAGAATTGATGCAGCAATCTGCCAATCCCAAGCGCGTGGTTTTTCTGGGCGACTCCATCACTGATTTTTGGAAACTGGCGGAGTCGTTTCCCGGCAAGCCGTACGTGAACCGCGGCATCGGCGGCCAGACCACACCGCAAATGCTGGTACGCATGTATCCTGACGTGATCGACCTTAAGCCGGCGGCGATGGTCTTGCTCGCGGGCACGAATGATATTGCCCGCAACACCGGACCCGCCACCGCGGAAATGATCGAGCAGAACATCATGGCCATCACCGAGCTAGCGCAACTTCACGGCATTAAGGTCATTCTGTGCGCGATTCTGCCCGTCAGCGATTATCCATTTCTCCGCCAGCAAAACGAGCCTCCACCTGCAGCCCCAGTTCCGGGTCCGGTGGGCCTGCCCCGAATCAAGATGACAGACGGGCGTCCACCCGCCGATATCCTGAAGCTGAACGCCTGGATCAAGGACTACGCCGCGCGCGTCAACGCGATCTACGTGGATTACTTCACCCCGATGGTGGACGAAAAGGGTTGGCTCAAGGACGCCTACTCGGGCGATGGCCTGCACCCTAATGCGGAAGGATACAAAGTGATGGCGCCGATCGTGGCTTCCGCAATTGAGAGGGTGTTGCCGTGATGCGTTTGAGAATCGCGGCCGCTATTCTGCTACTGGAGTGTTTCGTCGCGGGCGCGTCCGCTCAGAATAAGGAACACTGGGTCACCACGTGGGCGACAGCGCAACAGTTAGCTCCTCAGCCACCGCCTCCCGGGCCGGGGCCGAACATACCGGCGACGCTCAAGAACCAGACGGTGCGCATGGTCGCGCGAACCAGCATCGGTGGGCGGCGCGTTCGCATACAGGTTTCGAATGCCTTCGGGAGCAAGCCCTTGGTGATTGGCAACGCCCACATCGCGCTGCGAGACAAAGCCGCCGCGATTGTCCCAACGTCCGATCGCGCGCTCACCTTCGGTGGCAGAGCCACGATGACCGTTCCTCCCGGAGCGTTGATCGTGAGCGATCCGGTGGATTTGGTGGTTCCAATGCTAACGGATCTTGCGATTTCCCTCTATCTACCCGAGGACACCGGAACGCCATCGATTCACCCCATCGGCCTCCATACGAATTACATTGCGGAGGGCGAGGTAACCGCCAAGACCTCGCTTGATGCCTCGGCGACCACTACCGCTTATCTTTGGCTCTCCAGCGTCGACGTGCTCGCGCCGGCGAACGCGGGTGCAATTGTGGCATTTGGCGATTCGATCACTGACGGATTCAAGACTACCATCGACAAAGATCAAGCATGGCCGACTTTGCTTGCGAAGAGGCTCGCGGCAACCAAGTCCACCGAGATGTTGGGTGTACTGAACCTCGGAATCGCGGGGAATCGCGTGTTGCGGGATGGGGCGGGCGTGAGTGCGCTAGCTCGCTTCGATCGCGATGTACTGAGCCGCGCCGGCGTTCGCTGGATGACCTTGCTCGAGGGCATTAATGACATTACATTCTCGGCTTTGCCGGTCTTTTCCAAAGAGGTAGTGACGGCGGAGGACCTGATCGGCGGCTATCGGCAGATCATCGAACGGGCGCATATGCACGGCATCAAGGTGGCAGGCGCCACCGTCATGCCAGTAGGAGGCGTGTCGACTTATCGCGAGTCCGGCGAAGCCGTGCGTCAAGCCGTAAACCAATGGATTCGCAGCAGCGGCGCCTTTGATGCAGTGATCGATTTCGATGCCCTGATGAGAGACCCCGCGGATCCCAAGAGACTTCGCCCGGAATTCGATCCGGGTGATCATGTGCATCCGGACGATAAAGGAAATGAAAGAATGGCACAGGCGATTGATCTTGCCATTTTTCTCAAGTAGCAAAGGAGGCGCCGAATGAGGGCCTATGTTCTTTTATCGATGATTCTCGCGGCGAGCCTGCCACAGGCCGCGATGGCGCAAAGCCTTCCTTCCTCTTCCTTCAGAGCCGGAGCCGCCAAAGTTGACGTGACACCGTCCGAGAAGGAGCTTCCTAAAAACTGGCACGGCATCCTCGACCGGCTGTACTCCAGGGCGATCGTTCTCGACAACGGCGCTTCCCGGGCTGCTTTGATCACGGTAGACGATGGGGCTGTTTCCGACGCGACGTGGCGAACCGTCACCGAGCGAGTGGATAAAGAATTGGGCATTCCCACAGCGAACGTATTATTGACCGCGACGCACACTCACAGTGCGCTTAGGCAACGGGCGCCAGATTATCCGCAAAAAATATTCGAATCCGTGAAGCTCGCGCAGCAAAACCTGGCGCCTGCACGCGTAGGCTACGGCACGGGAGTCTCCTACGTTAACGTCAACCGCAATAGGATCGACCCCAAGACCCGGCGCTGGTGGGAGGAACCTAACTACGATGGTCCGTCCGATAAAACGGTGGCGGTGGTCAAAATCGAAAGCTTGAGCGGACAGCCCATCGCGGTCTACTACAACTACGCCGTGCATCCCGTACTCGTGGGCCAATTGGATATGATCAGCGCTGATATTCCGGGAGCAGTCTCGCGGTACATCGAAGATTCGCTCGACGACAAAATCATAGCGCTTTGGTCGAGTGGAGCGTCGGGCGACCAGAACCCGATCTATTACCAGCAAACCTACGATTTGCGCGAGATCCGGATCCAAGACTATGCCAAGCGAGGGATCGATATCAGCAACTCCATGCCGCCTGGCGGCGAGGGCCTGAACCGGAACGATGCAACCGTCGCCAAACTCATGAACCAGCAAAAGCAGATGGTTGTATCCATGGGGCAATTTCTGGGCGAAGAGGTACTTCACGTGATGCGCGGCATGGACCGCACCGAGTCCGCCATACAGATTTTTGGAAGTCAGAAGACGGTTCAGTGTCCGGGCCGCGAGCGGACGAATACGGGACGCGCGGGTGACGCGGGAACATACAAAGACGCTGACCCAGTGGAGATTCACCTAAGCCTGCTGCGAGTGGGCGACATAGCCATCGGCGCGGTGAATGCCGAAGTTTTCAACCTGATTGCGCAGCGCCTCAAGCGGGAGTCGCCTCTAAAGGCAACCATGATGGCGACACTCACCAACGGCATGGCCTCTTCAGGCTATATTCCAGACGACTCAGCATTCGGGATGAATACCTTTGAAGTGCTTTCTTCGCGCTTGCAGCCCGGCTGCGCGGAATCCGCCATCGTAAACGGAATCTTGAGCCTCATCGAAGGCTCTCGTAGGCCGCAATGATTCCGTGTTGGTGCTTTCGGGGACGGGTCTAGAACGGGTGACTACGGATATCTCCGTGACCGATGCACGAGTTTGATTCGGGCGGATCAGGCTGAATCCTAACAACGTCATGTCGAGAAGATTCCTCGTGCCGATAAAAGCGGCCACAAATACGACTGCGGCCAGCGTGGCACGGATGAAATTCGAGACGGCTCGCCGCTCTGATCCTTCACTCCATTTCCCCTCCATTTTCTTCCACTCCATTTCCACTCCATTAAGGACCGGTCTGGATAGGAAGTTTCCGAAGTTGCTGAATCCAGTAGACCTGAATTCATCGCCTTAGAACGCCATTGTTCTTTA
This sequence comes from Bryobacterales bacterium, assembly GCA_963760575.1. Classification (GTDB taxonomy): domain Bacteria; phylum Acidobacteriota; class Terriglobia; order Bryobacterales; family Bryobacteraceae; genus Palsa-187. The sequence goes on along the minus strand of CAVXEM010000054.1, from coordinate 79,524 downwards.
TTTTCAATCGACGTTCATATTCCCAAGCTGGACGTCGCGGGTTCGAGTCCCGTCTCCCGCTCCAGTTTTCAAGACCTTAGGGAAACCGACTGATTCCTCGTTATTCCGTTTATTCCATTAAGCCGGGTTTGCCGAAGTTCGCCCGCTTTCTGGCTGTGGTTGTCGAAGCACGGCGGCTTCGAGTTTGTTGACGGCTGCTCGCTTCTGCTCCAGGTCCGACCTTGTATAAACCTCCAAGCTCGCATCCAGCCCGTGGCCCCGCTGATCGGATGCCACCTTCGGATCGATGCCTGCCTTCTTTGACAGACTGGCATTCGTCTTTCGGAGCACCTGAAATGTTGCCCACTCCAGGCCGATAGCCTCCAGTTTCGGAAGCATGTTCCGTCGCCAGAGATGTCTGAGGACAAAGGTCGTAGCCAGCGCCTCGCTCGGGAAGACGAACCCATCCGGGCTCGGATCCTTCGCAAGATCGCGCCATTCCGTCAATAATTCCGAAGTCCCATCCGAAATCGCGATCTTCCGCGCCTTGCCGCTCTTCGGCGTGTCGAAGACACGCTTGTAAATACGCTGCTCCACTATGAGGACGTATTTGCGAACGACTTTCCAACGAAGGGCCAGAATCTCTCGGGGACGCAAACCCTCGAAAATCGCCAGCCGTGAAATTAGTCGTTCTCACAGGTCGGACACCTCGAGATATGTGTTCCTCCTCTTCCGTCAGCGGGCACATCGCCCGTCCCGGCTGACACTTCTTTGGAATCCTCAACTCGGCCGCCGGATTGCTGAGCACAAGCCCGCCCGGCAACGCGAGTTTGACGTTCTAGTATCCTATTTCGAAACGCCGCTGCTAGGAAATGTTCCGGAGTCCGAAAACCAACCGGCGTTCCCAGATGCGGGTCTCAGGGAGGCCGGAGTGCCGGCCTCTTTCTGACGCCGATGCATTGGCTCAGGACCAGAGCGTTGGGGGTTCGGCTTGGCTTGGAGCCTTTGGATTTGAGGGTCCGGGATCGTCATTGGCTTGGTGTGCAGGTGTGAGATGCCATGGGCAGTTTTCTCGGTCGCCGCGGTATTCGAGCCCCGGAATAGGTATGGGTCAGGAGTCGACTTGGTGTTGCGAATCGTACGCTTAGGCGCAAGGCAGCCTTCGTTCCAAAAAGCCTTCCAACGTGAACGTCCCAAAATGCGGAACTGATGGCACTTCGACAAGCGCGAGTCACCCTTCCAAAACCATCACTTTTTGGAAGAGTCAACAAAACTCCAGGCGCGGTCCTTACGAATAGGACCTCCGTGGTGGCGGTGATGGCTGCGGTTCGCATAGCCAATAGGATGAAGGTGGCTTTTCCAATTCGCCCGCTTGGCCCTCTGGCTGGAGTATGTCATTATCTGATTGATCATGAGCAAGCCCAAGACCCGAAAACCAATTTCCCGTCGCCAATTCATCGAAGGAACCGGCGCTGCCCTCGTCGCCGCGACCGCGGTCCCCGCATTACACGGCCAAGATTCCGCCGCGAAACCCACCTCTGCCGAAGGGCGCTCCACCGTTCGCTTAATCGTTAACGGCGCCCCGCATTCCCTCGAAGTCGACGACCGCTGGACGCTCGTGGAAGTCCTTCGCGATCACCTGGGACTCACCGGCACCAAAATCGGCTGCGACCGCGGTGAGTGCGGCGCCTGTACGGTTCACATCGATGGCAAGCCCATGTATTCCTGCAGCCAATTGGCCGCGTGGGTGGACGGCCGGGCCATCACAACCGTCGAAGGTCTCACGCAGAACGGCAAGCTCGATCCGCTCCAGCAATCCTTTATGGAGCACGACGCTCCGCAATGCGGTTTCTGTACCTCCGGGCAGTTGATGAGCGCCAAAGCCGTGCTGACTGCGTCCCCCCACGCCACTCGCGAGCAAGTACGCGCCGGCATGACCGGCAACATCTGCCGTTGCTCGAATTACAATCGTTACGTCGAAGCCACGCTGGCCGCCGCCGGCACCGGAAGCACAGCCAAAGTTGCGATGATCGACAACGCCGCCGGTGAAAACGTCCAGCCCTTGAAGACTCTGGGACGTTCCACCACCCGTATCGATGCCAAGCAGCGCGTGACCGGCAAAGCGAAGTATACCAGCGACGTCAGCCTTCCCGGAATGCTTTTCGCCCGCGTGCTGCGCAGCCCCCATCCCCACGCCCGCATCGTAAAAATTGACGCTTCAAAAGCGCTCGCCATTCCCGGCGTAAAAGCTATAGTCAGCCACGAGAACTGCAAGTTTATTTGGGGCGCAGGCTCCGTTGCTGGCGGGCGCCAATACGTCGAGGAAGTAAAGAAAATCACAAAACAGCGGCGCTACGCCTTCAATAATCCAGTCCGCTTCGTAGGCGAACCTGTCGCGGCCGTCGCGGCCGTCGACCGCCACACCGCCGAAGAAGCCCTGCGCCACATCACGGTTGAGTACGAAGTACTGCCTTTCGTACTCGACCCCGAAGCCGCCCTGAAACCCGGAGCCATCCAGATCTGGCCCGAAGGCAACCTCTCGCTCGATGTCAAAAACGAAGCCAAACCCATCACCGAACGTCGCGGCAACATTGAAGAAGGCTTCCGCAACTCGGAAATGGTTTTCGAGGATCGCTATTCCACCACCTTTGTCCACAATGCGCAGATGGAACCCCGCGCTAGCCTGGCCGCCTGGGACGGCGATCAACTCACCGTCTACACGCCCACCGGAGGCATCGCCAATTGCCGCACCGACATGGCGCGCGACCTGGGCATCCCGGAAAGTAAGGTCCGCGTCGTCTGCCAATACATGGGCGGCAACTTCGGCAACAAGAATCAGAATCAGGACGCCGATCTAATCGCCGCGACGCTCGCCAAGCAAGCCGGTGCTCCCGTGCGACTGGAACTCTCGCGCAAGGAAGACTTCATCGGCATGCATGGCCGCTGGCCGACGGTGCAGTATTACAAGGTAGGCGTGAGCCGCGACGGCACGCTGCAAGCCCTGCAGCTCCGAGGCTACAGCGGCATGGGTCCGTACCGCAAGAATTCCGGAGCCATCGGCGGCGTGGAAATTTATCAGGTCCCGCACCTTGAAGCCCTCGTGCATCCCGTCTACACCAACAAAACCACCTCCGGAAACTTCCGCGGCCCCGAATTCCCGCAAGGTTTCTTCGGCATCGAATCCATGATGGATGACGTCGCCTTCAAACTCGGCATGGACCCGGTAGACTTCGCGCTGAAGAACATGACGCGCAAGGCCAACGACGAAACGCCGTTCACGAATTACACCCTGGAAGATTGCATCCGCCGCGGCGCCGCCGCCTTCGAGTGGAAGAAGCGCTGGCGCGCGAAGCCCGGTTCGGACGAAGGCCCCGTGAAGCGCGGCGCGGGCTTCGCGTTCCTGGCCTTCCGCGCCGGAGTCGGCCGCAGCAGTGCCGTGATTGATGTCGATTCCAAGGGCCTCTATCGCGTACACGTCGGCGTCACCGACGTCGGCGGTGGTGCGAAAACCACCATGGGCTTGATCGCCGCGGAGGCTTTAGGTGTGCCGTTGTCGCAGGTCGAAGTGGTCTGGGGAGACACCAGCCGCTGCCCCTATTCCGTGGGCGAATCCGGCAGCCGCACCACGATCATGACGGGCTATGCCGTGGTAGAAGCCGCACACGATCTCAAACGCCAGGTCGCCGAAAAAGGTTTACCGAAAGGCAATGACCTACTGACCGCTACTGCGAATTCCAATCCCAGCGTAGCCGGTGGCAAGGTGCGCAATTCGTATGGCGCGCATTTCGTCGAGGTCGAAGTCGACACGGCCGTCGGCCATGTTCGCGTCTCGAAGTATCTCGCGGTTCACGACAGCGGACGCATCATGAACCCGCTCTCTGCCATCGGCCAGATTAAGGGCGCAGCGCAAATGGGCATCGGCATGGCGCTGCACGAAGAGCTGCTCTACGATTCGCGCAGCGGGCAAGCGCTCACCGCCGGGTTCTACGGACATCGCGTTTCCACCCACATGGACGCGCCTGAGATCGAAGTGATGTTCATTGAAAGCGATGACGGCTACGGCCCCTTCGGCGCAAAAAGTATCGGGGAGGCCGGCAAGATTCCGGCCGTGGCCGCGGTCGCGAATGCGATCTTTAACGCCACCGGACGCCGCATGAAAGACTTGCCCATCAGCCGCGACAAACTGGTAGGAGGTATCGCATGAAAGCCCTGATCAATCAAAACCCGCGCGACCTCCGCCAAGCCGTGACGCTAGCCGCGCAGGCGCGCGCCAATGGCCAGCAAGCCATGATGGCCGGGGGCGGCAGCGACTTACTAGGAATGGTGAAAGAGCGCATCGTTTCGCCAGACGTGCTGATCCACCTCAGCGCCATTAAAGGCTTGAACCAGGTGACGCTGGCTGCGGCATCAGTGAGCATAGGCGGCCAGATTACGCTCGACGCTTTGAGCCGCCACCCCGCTATCCTGCGCGACTACGCAGTACTTGCCGAAGCCGCCGGCAGCGTCGCCACGCCGCAGATCCGCAACGCCGGCACACTCGCCGGTAATGTTTGCCAGCGCCCCTGGTGCTGGTATTTCCGCAACGGCTTCCCATGCTTCAAAGCCGGCGGCAACACTTGTTTTTCCATAAGCGGCGAAAATCAATTCCACGCAATCTTCGGCGGCGGACCCAGTTTCATCGTGCATCCCTCTGACACAGCGCCCGCTCTGGTAGCGCTCGATGCCACATTCCTTATCGCCGGACCGAAGGGCGAGCGCACCGTTCCGGCATCCGACTTCTTCGTTCTACCCAAGCAAAACGCGGCCCGTGAAAACGCCCTCGCTGACGATGAAGTGCTGGCCTCGATCGACATTCCAGTTGCTCGACCGGGGACACGCAGCGCATATCACAAAGTACTCGACCGCGAAGCGTGGACCCACGCGGTAGTGAGTGCCGCAGTCGTCCTCGAAATGGAAAAAGACGTGTGCCGTTCGGCACGAGTGGTGCTCGGAGGCGTAGCCCCGATCCCCTGGCGCGTCCCCGCGGCCGAACGCATATTAGCCGGGCAACGCGTGACGCCCGAGCTAGCGGCCAAGGCCGCCGAAACTGCACTGGCCGGAGCAACGCCGCTTGCGAAAAACTCCTACAAAGTTCCGTTGACGCGCGAGATCGTACAGCGAACGATTTTCAGCCTGGCCACACGCGCATAAATCCTTGAGAGTCGCTTCGCGGGACGCCTGGCCCACGCCGTAAGGGGGCGCGAGGGACCTTGGGCGGCGGAATTGCAGGACAAGGCAGCAACTCGGCGGGCGTCAGTTCCAATTAGGGCGAGATTACTTGGACGCGGCGGCGTTTTCGAGTAGAGCGCGAATCTCGGCGGCGCTGGCTGCGGTGGCGATCGCTCGACTGGCGGCGCGAGCCGTGACTGTCGAAGAAGTGGCGGGATTCGCGCTGGTTTGTGCGCCGACGAGATCGATGGGCTTGCGGCCGGCGGCGTCGGCGATGCTTGTGCTCGCGCCTTTTGCCAGGAGATAACGCACTAGGTCGGTATTGCCGGTCAGCGTCGCGACGTGGAGTGCCGTCATCCCTTCGTTGGATGACGGTGCGCGGGAAATGCGCATCGAATACGTGTTTGTGCCGCTTACTTGGGCGTTCACGTCGGCGCCGTGATCGAGCAGCAGTTGCACGAGGGGCATATTCACGGGTCCTCCGGCGCTCGAGGCAGCGGCCAGGCCCGTTCCTCCACGGTTCCCGGTTCCGACACCGGCCGCTACCAGAAACGGCGTCAGTCCCATTGCGTTGATATTGGGCTGAGCGCCTTTCGCCAGAAGAGCCTGCACGACTTCCGTGTCGGCGCCCATGGTAGCGCGTAGCAGCGGCGTGCAGCCGGAGCCGAGCAGAGGATCGATGAATCGGCCGCTGTTGCCTCCGCGGCTGGGGCGATGCATGTTCAGTTGGGTGTTGACGTCGGCACCGGCGTCGAGCAGCGCGCGTACGATTTCCATGTAGGAAAGCGGAGGCTGGGTAGTGCCGGTGGCGGCGATAGGTTTCGGGGGCGGGGGTGCGTCCCGTAACGCTGCTTCGCCCAAGCGCAGGCCGGCGGACGAACCGCCTTCTTTGCGATCGATGACGATGTAGAGCGCGGTACGACCCCACCAATCCCACAGATTCGGATTGGCGCCGCGGTCGAGCAACAGTTTGGCGACGCTGGTTTGATCGTTATCGAGGGCCAGCATCAGCGCCGTTACTCCTTCTGGTGTGGGAACATTGGGGTCCGCGCCGGCCGCGAGCAGCGCTTCGACGCAATCGTAGCAGCCCTCGCGCGCGGCATAGAGCAAGGCGGTCAATCCGCCGACGGGACGATATTGCGCGCGCGGCTCGGAGGTAATCTGGCTGGGCCAATCGTACGCCAGTGCCCGCGCCTTGACGCTCGCGCCTTTGGCCAGCAGCAACTTCACTATTTCACCGGCGTTTTTCGGGGCCGCGGCTGCCCACATTAACGGCGTTTGATTGTGAAACTTTTCTACTGCATTGACGTTGGCCCCGGCCTTGATCAGCATTTCGACTACAGGCAGCTCGCCGGTCTTGATCGCTAGCATCAATGCCGTCTGCCCATCCGCATTCGCGGCCTCGGGGGCGGCGCCGGCGTCGAGGAGCTTCTTCACTAGCCTGGCATCTCCCAGTTTGGCGGCTTCCGCAAGGGGTGTTGCTCCGAACTCATTGGCGACATCTATTTTTGCTTTCTTGGCGAGCAGCGCGTCGAGTAGTTCGTAGTCCACGCGATACACGGCCCAGTGGATGGGGCGGGTGCCGTCGGGCTGGGCTTCATTCACGTCGGCGCCGGCGCGAATCTTCTCCAGCGCCGCCTTGCGGTTTCCGGCCTGAATCAGGTTTGCGAGCGCGGCTGGCGTTGTCTGCGCCGACGCGGCGGCCATCACACAAACGGCAGTAAGAATGAAGCGCTTCATGCATGCCTCCCTAGACAACGTTGCGGTCCAGCTTGTCGTGGTGCGCCCACATGCCCTTGGCCGCGTCGTAGAGAAACTTGTACGGGTCTTTCCAGGTTCGCGGGAGATTTTTCAGTACGCCGCCTTCGAGCATATCCTGGGGGCCGTCGCCTTCGCGGACTTGGGTCCACAGGCGGTTGCGCACTTCTTCCAGCATGTCGCGCTCGACCTTGAACTCGGCGCGCGTCATCACGGAGCCATACGCGGGAACGATCCTGGTCTGTTCGTTGGCCAGCGTAAGGATTTTGTCCATCGCGTCGACCCGGCCGCCGATCCAGGCTCCGGTGAAATAATCGAGCGCCGGGTCTCGAAGGGGCGATGCTACGTCGCCCACGGCTAATACATTCGCTTTTTGGAAGAAGACGTAGATATCGCCGCTGGTGTGGGCAAGTAAGAGGTAGCCGTAATCGATTTTTTCGTCTCCGACGGTCATGCTACCCGCGGTCTCGAAGGTTTCAGTGGGGCGCGCTTCTTTGGGACGGGCTTTTTCGTAGCGATCTAGCTCCGGAACCCAATAATCGGTGGACATCCACTGGCGCGTGCGATCGTGGGCGATGATGTTCGCGCCTTGAGACGCGAACATCTGATTGTTGCCGGTCTGATCCAGGTGATAGTGCGTATTGAACAGCGTTTGGATCTTGGCATTCGCCTTCCAGCTCTGGAGCGCTGCCATCACTTTATCGCCGGATTGGGGAGCGCCGCTATCCACCAGCAGCAACGCGCCGCCGGAAGAGAACGCGACTACATTCGTGCCTCCACCGTCGACGATCGCCAGTTGATCGGTTAGCTTCTGCTGCGCGGACATGCGGCGAGATGCCGCTAGAGCCAGTGAACTCGCGATCGCATTGTTTAAGAACTCGCGGCGACGCATGTCAGATTTCCGCGATGGTGCCCGTGCTGTCGCCGAATTTGTCGCGCTCCACGCCCACCTTTTGGAGCAGAGTCAGGTGGAGGTTCGCGATTGGCGTGCGTTCCGGTAGAACGATATGCTGGCCGCCGAGTTTCATTTTGCCGTTGCCGCCCCCAACCACAATGTTCGGTTCCGGATAGTTGTTATGCAGGTCGCTGTTGCTCATGTTCGATCCGTACATGAGGATCGAATGATCGAGCAGCGTCCCGGGGCCGTCCGGAGTGGCGGCGAGCTTCGCGAGAAACTCCGCGAATTTTTCTACGTGCCAGCTCTGGATCTTCACCAGCTTGTTGAGTCTCTCCATATCGTTGGCGTGGTGCGATACGGGATGGAAGGAATCTGGCACGCCGATGTGGTTGTAAGTCCGGTTGGTGCCTTCCGCCACCATTATGTAGGAGGCCACGCGGGTGAGGTCCGCCTGATAAGCGAGCGCGATCAAGTCGAACATTAACTTGACTTGGTCGGGGAAGGAGTCCAGTTCGCCGATCGGCGCTTCGGGAATCTTCAAAGCCGAGAGATCTTTTGACGCTGCCTTTTGCGTGCGGCGCTCGATTTCGCGAACGCTTTCTAGATACCCTTCGAGGAGAGCACGATCGCTATTGCCCAGTTCTCCCTGGAGCTGTTTGGTACGATCCAAAATCAGGTCCAGGATGCTATTGGTCTGGCGGCGGATGGAGGCGCGTTCCGGCGGCGTATCGCCTTCGCCGAAGAGCTGCAGGAACACTTTCCGCGGATTGGATTCCATGGGGAGCGGCGAATCCGCGTCGCGGAACGACAGAGTTGTATAGGAACCGCCGCCGCCCGCCGCTGCTTGCACGATGGTCTCCGCGGAGACTTCGAGCGATGGCAGCGGGGTGTCCTGGCTGATCACTTTCGCCAGCACCTGATCGAGAGTGATGGCCATGTGGGCGCGCGCGCCGCCCATATCCGGACGCGTTGCGCTCAACCAAGTCGCGGGCGTGAAGGTATGAACTGAGCCGGCCGTGGCAGCGTTCTCCAAGCCACCGAAAGACGAAACATATTTCTTGTACGGTTCTAGCGAGGAGAGAATCGGGCTCAATTTGAAATTGGCGCCCGCGCCGCTGGGCGTCCACTTGTCCATGGCGGGGCCGAACGCGGTGTTGTACATGATCGCGCCGTGGGGAATGTAGAAGAAGCCCATGCGCAGCTTGGGCGCGGCGGCGGTTTGGGCTAGCGCCGTGCCGGCCGGGATCATGGCTTCGAGAAACGGCAAGCCCAGCGATACGCCGGCGGCTTTCAATACCGTTCTGCGATTGATGTGCTTTTTCGTGATGAACATGTCATCTCCTAAAACTGCTTGGCCGCGACCATTTTGGCTGCAGGACCTTGTTTGCGGAACGCGTCGCTATTGACGATCCCCAAAATCAGGGATGAAAACTTATAGTTGTCTTTGGCGGAATTGCGAACAATGGCCCGTACCTGAGGCATGTCGAAATATTCGAGTTGACGGTTGAGCGCGTACATCATCAACCGCTCCGTCACTGTTTCTGCAAACAGCGCCGGGCGGGCCGCCAGTTGCGCGCGGAGTTCCACGACGCCGTTGATGGGGATTCCACTGGGGAGCACGGTGCTGGCATCGATGGCGGAGTTCGCTTCGCGGTCACGGGTGCGCCATTGACCGATGGCATCGAAATTCTCCAGCGCCAAACCGGTGGGATCGATGACGCCGTGGCACATCCGGCAGGTTGCCTTATTGCGATGTTGTTCGAGGCGCGCCCGCACGGTTTTCGGCGCTTCGCCGGCTTTTTGCGAAAGGTCGGTAGCGGTGTCGGGCGGAGGGGGCGACGGAGGAGTGCCCAGCAGCTTGTCGAGCACCCAGGCTCCGCGCAACACGGGAGACGTGCGGTCGGCATAGGAAGTTCGCAGCAGCACGGCGCCTTTGCCGAGCAGTCCGAAACGCTCTTTTTCGGTCAGCGTGACACGGCGGAGTTGGGGCCCGAAAACTCCGGATATGCCGTAGTGCCGAGCCAGGCGTTCGTTCAGGAAGGTGTGGTTGGCTGACAGCAAATCCACCACGGGGCGATCTTCTAAAAGGATACTGCCCAGGAAAGCTTCGGCTTCATTATGAAAGTCGCGCCGCAACTGGTCGTTGAAATTGGGAAACAATTTCGGGTCGGGGACCACTTGATCTAGTGTGGTCAGGTTCAGCCACTTCATGGCGAAGCTGGTCACCAGGCTGGAGGCTTTGGGGTCCGCCAGCATGCGCCGCACTTGCTTTTCCATGGCTGCGGGCTTGCTTAGCCCGCCGCCCGAAGCGAGCGTGAGCAGTTCCTGATCCGGGCCGGTATTCCACAGGAAAAACGAAAGCCGCGAAGCCAGACTCCAAATCAGTGAGCGCGAACTCGGTGCCCGGAACGGCGCCTTTCGGTGCGCGTAGGCCGCGATAGAGAAAATCAGGGCTGGCCAGCACCGCCGCCACCACCTGTTCGATTCCCTGATCGAAACTGCCTCCGCCTTCGCGACCGGCCTCATAGAACGGCATCAGACGATCCGTATCCTGGGACGTGACCGGGCGGCGGAAGGCGCGGCGCGCCAGATTTTCGGTGATCTGGCGGGCGCAAGAGGGCTCTTCTTGGGGCACCGGATCGCAAACAAAGATCAGGGAGCGGCTGGTCGTTTTCGAAATCCCTTGCGGGTGAAACGGCCCGACGACCTCGACGCCATCGACCAGGCGGGGCATGCGCCCGCTGGCTTGCGCAAAACTGCCGGTTAAGCCGCCGAAGGGAGCGGGATTGGAGATGTTTTCGTCTGACTCGACATGTGAGCGGTCAATGAACGCCACCACGACATCGCGCAGGCCGGCTTGCACTTGGATGGGAATCTTCGAGAAACGCTCCATGATCTGAGCCCGTCCCGGCGCGCCCTTGCGATCGGCGAGCGCCTGATCCGCGGGGCCGCCAACGGGTTTGCGGAAAACGATCTTGTCATCGATCAGGATGACCACGGTGCTTTCGTTCTCTACCGGACCTGTATATAGGCCGACCGCGAGATCATTCAGGGTGAACTGGTACTCCCCGTCGGCGGGGAAATTGTGTTTGAAGCGGATTCCTCCGCGCGTACCGAGAGGCAGCGGCTCGTCGGGATTCTGATTCGCGGCGATGGAGTATTTTACGTTACCAACACGGGGATTCGGACTGCCGACGGCCAAGCGCGCGACCTGCCGCGCGGCGGAGATGTATTGATCGACGAAGGCAGGCGAGACAGTCAAGGCTGCCGCAATGTTGTCGAAGCCTTCCACCTGGATATCCTGCGGCAGGACATCCTTGGCGCTTACCTCCACCCCGACCAGAGTCTTTACGGCCGCTGCGTATTCGGTGCGGTTCAAACGCTGGATCGGAACATAGCCCGCCCGCGGACCCTTGGCTTGCGTGTCAAGAGTGTTTTCCATCCAGGCCGCGAACGAGTCAATCTCTCTCTGCGACGGCTGGGGAGCGCCTGGCGGAGGCATCAAGCGCCCGCGCATTTTGCGCAAGGCTTTCTCCCAGATTTGCGCGTCATCCGGGGCGGTTTCGAGGTTCAATCCATCGAGTGCAAGGCCACCGGTCTTCAGGCGCGCATTGTGGCAGGTGACGCAGTAGGTATTGAGAAGCGACCGATGCGGATCCGCGGCGCCGATGCCGGGTTGAGCCGCCGAAGTCTGCCCTTTGGCTTCAAGCAGGGCCAACGGGACTGCCAGAACAACCAGAGCGCTTGTGCGAAACAAATGCTTCATGAGATTGCAACCCATCGGCGTATCAACTATTTGCGCGGGGTTTTCGTTACCCGGACGCCTCTGTTATTATCACAAAACGCGGTCGGGCACGAGGCTCGGCTTTTAGGAACGAAAAGGCGGCTTCGGTCCACTAATGCACGCGCATTCGCCGGATGTAGCGCTCTAACCCAGCACCTGCGTCCTGGGACTGGTTGGATGCTCCGACTGGCCGTCCTAATTCACCCATTACTCGGGGGGCGCCTTCAGTGGAGTGGGAGCCTCACCGAGCGGGAATGGCCAACAAAGAACGAAGCGAGCAGAGGGAGGGAACGCAACAACACTAAGGTCACACGAAGACTAGAGCGCCTCGACGCCTATCTGGCGCCGCCAGACGACGAACCGGTACTGGTGTTTCACCTCACCGGCGTGAGACACCCCGACCAGATCATCGAAGTGCGCGGGACTGGGGCGCCCGACCTTCGGCGACGGCCCTGGCCAATGCGCCGCGCATTTATCAAATCCATTTGAGAAGATTATGAAGCCACTCGACGCTTGGAACGCCTGACTCGCCATGGCGTTACGTGGCGTGGCCCAAGAGATGCTCGCTAAAACGCAAGGAGTACAGATCATGCAAACCTGCAAATTTATCAAAACCGCAATGCTAGTGGCTGGATTAGCGGTGGGCATTACCCAACACTTGAGTGGCGCCACTGAACAACGGACTGACCAGGACGAAGGGGGGCGGCAGGTTACTTTAAAACCGATCAGTCAGAGTAGATTGGGGGGCGACGGAGGAAATGAATGGCTTCTCGGGGGCGCGTTAGCGGGAATCGTTCTACTCGGCTTAGGAGGGTTGGTGACCGCAAAGGTGATCAAACAGTCGTAGCTACTGGGCACCTAACTTCAATTGGGCCTCTTCCGGTCACTTGCCATACAATAAATCGATGATGAAACGCTCCATCAGGTTATTTGCGACATTCGCCGCCGCGTCGGTCGTGCTATCTGCGCAGGGTAAACCCGTGAAGCTTCTGATCTCCAATGGCATGAAAGGCGTGATGGAAGAGCTCACGCCGCAGTGCGAGAAGGCGATTGGTGCTCCACTGGCAATCCAATACAGCTCGACCTTCGGCTTGCGGAAAAAGATTGAGGCGGGCGAAGTTTTCGACGCCACCGTCATCACGTCCGAGGGTGTTACGGCGCTAACCAAGCAAGGCAAGCTGGCCGAGGGATCGAGCGCGCATCTAGGCCGCTCCCCGCTAGGCATCGGGATTCGCACAGGGGCGCGCAAGCCGGACATCCGCACAATGGCCGCGTTTAAGCAGGCGCTGCTGGAAGCCAAATCCATCACGTACCCGCAGGATGGCGCAACGCGGGGCTTCATCGACAACATGTTTGAGAAGCTCGGCGTTGCCGCGCAGGTGAAACCGAAGATCATACTGGCGTCAAGCTCGGGCGCGTCCACGGAGAACGTCGCTACCGGCAAAGCGGAGTTCGTGATCACGCTATTCAGCGAAATCGTACCGGTGAAGGGGATCGAGGTACTGGGCCCTCTCCCGGGAGAGTATGCGACGTACGTTAATTTCACTGCGGCTGCCAGCTCCGGCGCCCAGAACATGGACGCGGCCAAGAGGTTCATCGCGTTTATGTCTGGACCGATGACCGCTCCGCTGCTCAAAGCGAAGGGTCTGGAAGTTCACCCGTAAGATTCTGCTTGCATCCACTTCATAGATAGCGGGTCGAGACCCGCATCGTCCTGATTGCATGATGGGCGAGAGTGGTTATGACGCTGAGGCGATCCGCCACCACAAGAACAAGCAAAGAACAAGCAAAGAACGAGCAAACAACGATTGGCCGCGCGCCGCCTTCTGTGTTATCCTGCGCTCGCATTTGGAGCGATCCATGACCAAAATTAAAACTTCAGCTCTGCTGTTGTCTTGCACCGTTTCGCTGGCGTCCAGCCTGTTGCTGGCGCAGGTCCAAAGGCCCGGGGAGTATCCGCGGGGCGAGAAACCTTCTCCGATGATGAATTTTTTCGTGACGAGCGAACCCATCGGCGACGGCGGCAATCTCGGCGGACTGGCGGGCGCTGACGCACATTGCCAACTCCTCGCAACGGCCGTAGGCGCAGGAAATCGCACCTGGCACGCTTACTTGAGCACGCAGGCGCGGCCCGGCCAGCCGGCAGTGAACGCGCGCGACCGCATCGGCAAAGGTCCCTGGTACAACTTCAAAGGCGAAATGATCGCGCAGGATCTCGCGCACCTGCACGGCGATACGATGGAACTGGCGCATCAGGGAAATAATCTGAATAAGCTCACCGGGTTGACGGAAAAAGGCCAGATCGTGCCGGGTTTGTATGACTATTCCGATCCACGCGACAACGACTGGAATTACGCCAAAACCACCCGGTTTTCGACTCGCCACGAAATGCTCTCCGGTACTCAGACCGATGGCACCGCGTTCGCCGATGGTATCGATCACACCTGCGATAACTGGACCAGCAACAAGAGCCCGGCCCCCGGAACGTCGAACGGAAACCTGAATGCTGCCGATGGCAGGCCTAACGCCCAGATCGGTTTTCCCGACCGCAATGGCGGCGGCAGCGGTTCCTGGAACTCGGCTCACGGAACCCGCGGCTGTGCCCAGACGGATTTGCCGAAGACCCACGGCGTCGGCCTGTATTACTGTTTCGCGATTAACTAGAATGGCGGAAAAGCATATGACCAAGCCACATGCTCACGTTGTCGTCTTGTGTACTTTGACGCTGGCCCCTTGCCTGATGCTGGCTCAACAGAACGCGCCGAATACCCAGGGCGTTACGCCGCCCCCCGGTAGCCCGACGCCGACTCCGGCTCGAATGACTTTCTTCGTCACCAGCGCCGGTCTCGGTAAAGGCGGAGACCTTGGCGGACTTGCGGGCGCCGACGCGCACTGCCAGGCGCTTGCGGCGGCTGTCGGCGCGGGCGGTCATACCTGGCGCGCCTATCTCAGCACGCAGGCTCGTCCTGGACAGCCCGCCGCCAACGCGCGTGACCGTATCGGCACCGGGCCGTGGTTCAACTGGTCGTTCGCGCAACTGGGGGCGCCGCAAAACGCCATCATTTCGGCAGACCTTGCCGAACTTCACGGCGACACGCTCGTCCAGGCGCAGCGCGGCAGCAATCTATTCAAACAGTCCACACGTAACGAGCATGGACAGGTCATTCACGGCATCGGCGATACGCCACCGATTCAGCACGAAATTCTCACGGGATCGAAGTGGGACGGCCGCGCTTACATGGATAATGCCGACCATACTTGCAACAACTGGACCAGCAGCTCAACGGGTTCCGCGCAGGTCGGCCATTCTGATCGAATCGGCAATGGCTCATCGTGGAATTCCTCGAACGCCACAAATGGATGCAGCCAGGCAGCGCTCGAAAGCAGCGGCGGCGCGGGCCTTTTCTACTGTTTCGCAATTAACTGACATTCGTCGGCTGGCCCATGCGCCTTGCGGCCGGAGTGATAGGGCTCCTTGTAGCTCATTGCGGCTTCTCAGCCCAGCTTTGGAGTTTCACGACCCGTTCGCGGGCCACCGTCCGAAAGCCGACACTTACGGGCAGGTTTATTGTGATGTACGCCACATGTGGATGGTGAAGAGAGTCATCGCGAGTTTTGGAAATGACACGCGAATCTTCGAATGTGGCCAATACAATGTCGAATTCTCGTGTGTGCCGTGTTTTGTGCCTGCGGGCAGTTGCATAGGGGCGAGTCGGCTGAGTGTACTCACAGAGCCAACTCGGGTATCACGGCGCACTCCGAAGTTATCCCAGGTTCACGAGTAACGCGCAAACCGGACAACTGGCAGTTCGCAAGCGTCAGATAATGGCTGATAACGGGACTCTATGAGATTCGGGAATCGAAAGTTATTCAACTACTCCCGCCCCCCGGTTTCACGATGCCCTTTTTGACCCGTTGAAACGTTTTACCGGCGACAACATCCAATTTCTGCAGACAAGTGGTATCACAAGATTTGGAACTCGGACACATGGCGGGATGGATTGCCGGCTCTACTTTGCTGGCGGCTGGCGCTCTGCTTATTGGCTATACCCTTGGATTCAGGGCCGGATCTCGGAAGTCCAGTTTGGCTAAGGATCTACGCATTTCGGCACAGGAACAGCGAATTGCCCGATTAGAGAAGGCCCTAACCACTGAACCCGTCGCCATGCAGGCGAAAGTCCAGGCGGCAACCCGGGGGAGAGTTTGATCGAGCGTCAAGAGCGCAGAGTCATTAGGGAAAGTGATAGCTCGGCTACGATGCTGCCCATGTTCAGCAGGGGCATGGAGGCTATGCTATTTTTGAGCCTAATGCGATCATACTCAAAGTTACTTTTCACAATCGCTTCTATGCTGGCATGCGTCTCCTGCGGCAAGAACCAGCCCGCCTACCGTACGGAAGCTACTGTCCGCGAGGTAATGGACTCAATGTTAGAGCCGAATGCGGATTTTCTATGGGATGCAGTGTCTACCCGGTCCACCAAGGACGGAGTCATCGAAAAGGC
The DNA here is from genome assembly GCA_963760575.1 of Bryobacterales bacterium. Classification (GTDB taxonomy): domain Bacteria; phylum Acidobacteriota; class Terriglobia; order Bryobacterales; family Bryobacteraceae; genus Palsa-187. Next base: position 63,395 of record CAVXEM010000054.1, on the reverse strand, counting down.
GCCTAGAACTGACGAAGACTGGAAAGAGCTACGCGAACACGCCATCTCTCTTCGCGAAGCTACAAATGTAATTCAGATTCCGAACCGCAATGTGGCAAAAGCCGGAGAAAAGGCGGCTGATCCGCGGATTGAGCTAACGCCCGAATTAATACAGACTATGATTGAGTCCGACCGCACTACATGGGCGAATCACGCTCACGAACTATATGATGCAGTCGGAATCTATCTTAAGGGCATAGATGCAAAGAACGTCGATGCGATTACCGACGCTGGTGGAGACATCGACAAGGCGTGCGAGGACTGCCACCGTAGGTATTGGTATCCGAACGAAAATAAGGGCCAATCGGGTTCTGTTCGCCCTAAACAATGAGCGACCAGAAGCTGCCGTTAATGTGACTCACCGGACCCTGTGAGTCTGTGGGGGCTTACTTCGGACAAGCTGACTTCTGGACAACTTCCGAGTTGCGTGATCGACAGTTGGCGGGACACCAGTCCGGTTCTCGGAGTAATCGATTGCGTGAGTTTAGCGCCAACCGAGAGCCGGGGCGACAGTGGTCAGAATTGCCTCTAGAACATGAGCATTGTACGCCACGCCGAGTTGGTTTGGGACGGTTAGCAACAGCGTGTCTGCCGCCGCGATCGCCTCGTCTTTCCTGAGCTGTTCGATCAAAACATCCGGTTCCGCCGCGTAGCCTCGACCGAAAATCGCTCGGGTGGTTTTGTCGAGATAGCCGATCTGGTCCCCTTCCTGAACTCCCCGTCCGAAATAGAAACGATCACGATCGTCGACCAAGGCAAAGATACTGCGGCTGACGGAAATGCGCGGAGTGCGGACGTGGCCAGCCTCCTTCCAGGCTGCACGAAAGGCGCGAATCTGCGCAGCCTGTTGGATGTGGAAGGGCTCACCGGTCTCGTCAAATTTGAGGGTTGAGGATTGCAAATTCATTCCGAGTTTGGCGGCCCAAGTAGCCGTGGCATTAGAAGCCGCCCCCCACCAGATACGATTCCGTAGTCCTTCGGCGTGCGGCTCAAGACGCAACAGCCCTGGAGGATTGGGAAACATCGGATGTGGGTTCGGCTGAGCGAAGCCCTGGCCGCCCAGTAGCTCGAGAAACTGTTCGGCGTGCCGCCGGCCCATACCTGCATCGTCCTCGTCTTCGACCGGGCGTTGGCCAAAGTAGCGCCATCCATCGATTACCTGCTCTGGAGAACCGCGGCTGATTCCCAACTGCAGGCGCCCGCCAGCAATGAGATCCGCAGCGCCGGCATTCTCCGCCATGTAATGAGGGTTCTCATAGCGCATATCAATCACTGCGGTGCCAATTTCAATCCTTCGCGTCTTAGCCCCGATCGCGGCGAGCAGCGGGAACGGTGACGCGAGTTGCCGCGCGAAGTGATGAACGCGAAAGTATGCTCCGTCCATTCCTAGGCGTTCGGCCTCCACGGCGAGGTCAATGGACTGCAGCAGCGCGTCCGCCGCCGATTGTGTTCCTGATTGCGGAGAAGGTGTCCAATGACCGAATGAGAGAAAGCCAATTGTCTTCATCAAAGATAAGTCTACTGTTTAGGTTCATCGAGAGAAGGAAGTTACGAATCGCGACCCCGTGACTTTCGATAATGGTGGTTATCAGGCCGATGAAGGTCTCGACCTATTTCGCAAGCGGCGGCAACGTAGTAAAGGTGTGGGCGACGGGAATACGTATTCCTAACGCCCCAATTTGCGCGCCCGCCGGCGTGCCGAATTCGATGGTGCCTCGAAGGCCCGCGGCAGCCGGATACTTATCCGCCGCCAAAGTGAACGCCAGGTGTCCGTTGGCGGCGAGATTCAGCGTGTCGGTTGCGATTTGCGTTCCCGTATCGTCGCGAACCACCACCGGGATGTTCACCGCTTGCGTGGAGACGGCGTTGATGGCGATACCGGTGGCAGTGCCGGCGGTGTTATCGAAGGCAAGGATGTAGCCGGGGGCATTGCGGCTCTCGAGTGGGACCACTGCCTCTTGGCCGTTGGGATTGTAGCGGAAGATCACGAATCCTCCGACATTGCCGTTGGTCGCGACCTGAGCGGAGCCAATAGTCGGCGCGGGATTCGACAGTGGCGCGGCGCTGTCGACGATCAGCGTAGCCCCAGGCGCTAGGAGCTGAACGACAGACGAGGCAGTGGAATTCGTTCCCGTTTGCGGGAAGGAAAGCGGCAAGCGTAGCTGCGTTCCGTCGTCGGCGAAGAAGGTCAAGGCAGTTTGCGCCGGTGCAGCGCCGGTGTTGACCAGCACAAAAGTGGTCTGCCAGCCGTTGCCGGTAGCGAAGTGCGCGATAGACCCCACGCCGGAGCTCGCGTTGGCCAACGCTGGAATGGTGGTGAGCGTATTGCCCGTGCCCAAGGGTGTTGTGCGGATGCCCAGAACGCTAATCTGGCCGCCCGAAGGCGTGTCGAATTCTATGGTGCCACGGATGTTGGCGGTGACGGGATACTGAGTGGAGAGAACGAAAGAAGTGTGGCCGTTGCCTGCCAAGGTAATGAAGCCTGGGGGACCAATCACCTTGCCGGTATCGTCGCGAATCACCACTGGAATTTTGGCAGTTTGCGCCGAAACATTGCTGACGGCCACGCCCAGCAACACACCAGCGGTGTTGTCGAAGGCCAAGAAATAGGAACTCGCATAGCGCGTTTCCATCGGGACCACGGCTTCCTGCGCCGTCGCCACCTGGTGGAAAATGGCGAAACCGTCCAACGCGCCCGTGGCCGCTAGATGGGCCGAGCCTACCAGCACGGGCGGTGCTTGCGGACCGCCTGTGTCGATGATCAGTGAGGCGTTAGCGGCCACAGTACCGCTGAATGTAGAAGCCAGCAGCGGAGGGGAAGGCGAAGGCTGCTGCGGAAAATCGAGATGCAACGTGAGCGGGCCGTTCCCGGTTGGGTCCAGGGCATCCCCAAACAAGCTCACCTGCGACTGCGCCGCAGCGGCGCCCTTGTTGACCAGAGTGAAGGTGGTGGTCCAGTTCTCCTGGGCTGCAATGTGGGGCATCGAGCCAATGAGGTTTTGATTGGGAACCTGAAATGAGAACGCAGTCAAAGTCACGGTGTCATTGAGGGTGGAGGATCTCCCCGACATATTGACGATCAACGAGAGTGCGCTGGTGGGAAGAAAGTTCATCTGACCTTCGACGGTCCCGACGGTGCCGATAGAGGTGAACCTGGGGCAGTTCAGCGTCAGGATCCCCTGCGGCGTAGTGAGCGTCAGCGCGAACGTCGCCGCCCCTGTGACACCACAACTAAAGGAACCGCGCACGCCATTTATCGTTGCCTGGCCACTGGCGGTCGTGAGATTGATATTGCTCGTGAGGAACGGAATGGCCGAACCGCCGAATGTCAGAGGTGATGTCAAAGCGCCGAGTCCGGGATTCTGTGGATCGTCAATGAAGGAACCGCTGTTCCCCTGTCCTCCCACAAAGGTAGTCGCATTCCCCGTGGGCTGGCCGAGCAGGAGCAGTGTCCCGCCCAGGGTACACGGGTATTGACCCGTCTTCGAAGCACAGGTGGGTTGGGCCAAGGCCGCGGAGCCTGTCAGGGTCAAGAGGTTTATACCGGCGGCAAGAGCAAAGCGCAACAAATTCATTTTTGCGTTCATTTTAGAAGCCAATTATAGCGAGTTGCGTCGCCCTTGCAATTCCGGCGAGGGCGGTCCGTTCACCGCGCCAGCGGATCGGGGCGCATCTGAACCTTATAGACCTTGGGTCGTGACTCAGTGCCCCCTTCGTTGTGGAACACAGTGCGTGTGCCCAGCGTGGTCCACAGTCCGCGTCCTTTCCAGCCGGCGTTCGGATTATCGATACGCCCATCCACGTTCTTACTAAAGAAGCCTAGCGGATAGGGAATATGGAGGTTCACAAACTTGCCATTCACGAGAGCCAAAAGCGACTCACTGCCATTGGCCTCAGCGATCGGCACGTTTTGTCCGAGCCCCAAGGTGTTGTACCGGTCCACCCAGAGGAAGTAGGCGTGGTCGGCACTGCCCGGATCCGTAACGCCTTTGAACTGGGGTCCCGGAAACTGATACAAAGTCCACCCTTCGGGGCAGTGCTTTCCTGTCGCCCCCGCCGGTCCGTTGAGCGGTCCTTTGCATTTGCGCCGATCGAAGCTCGCGAGATGCCCGCTCGAGAGCGTGGTCCAGACTACACCATTGAGATCGAGGTCGATGCCCCGCGACCCGTAACCAATGTCGGGCGGCAGGTAGACTTCCGCCAGTGCCGTTTGTGATGGATTGGAGCCCGGTACAAGTCTAACGATGTAACCGGGCTGATCGATGCGCGAGAATCCAACGTCCATCGCTTGGCCCCAGATCGAGTCGTCGACCGGGCTCGGTTGAACGCCATAGAATGCCGCCATGATGCGCTTGTCCTTCTTGGGGTCCAGAGGCTGATTGGCCTCCACGTATTCGTCCCGCTTTCCGTTGCCATTGGTATCGAGAATAAGCGGCGTCCAGCCCTGGGATTTCGCCGCGTCGCCGGTCTGTTCGTACATTTTCGTATTCAGCCAGCCAACCACGCCGCTATCCGGGCCTCCGGCGCTGGTCCACAGCGTGTTGTTAGCGTCCTTGGCGAAATACAGATGTTGCGTTGAGAAGCAGGTGTCGATGAGCGACCACTTCTCGGTTTTCGGATCGTACATCGAGAGCTGCCGCGTGGACTCGTTCAGCGGCGCGACCTTCGCCGAGGGATGATCCGAGCCGGCCTTACAGAACGCCGGGTTCGGCGCCGCACGAATCCGCGCGGTGAACCACACTCGTCCCTTGTCATCGATGAGCGGATTGTGGATGCTGGTATGCCCATCCCAGATCGGCTCGTCGCCCCAATAGGGTGACCGCCCTCGCGAAAGGTCCTTGTTCGAGGGCGTGTCGGGATCGCGGTAAGGATGCTTCACCTGCCACGACTCGTTCGTGATTGGATTGAGCACCGGCACCATGTCGGTGCTTTCCTCGGGCGATCCGTAGATCAAGCCGTTGGCATTTACCCGCGGATTGCGCTTATCGGTGGAGATAGCGTCGTGAAGATAGGCCTTGGGAGTGGACCACTCCCACATGCTGAGTACTATGTTGCGTTCTACACCTTGAGGCCGCTCAGGCTTGGCGAAGGGCAGTTCACCGGCCGCGATGCGATCCGTCCAGTCTGCGAAGAGTGCCAGCGCTTTTTGCGGACCGAGCCGGCCGAGGGTCACCGCCATGTTGGCCCTCGCTTGACCAGCTTGGAGGCGGCGAGTCCATGCCTGGATCGAATTTTCGGAGGGTCCCCATTCCTTCGGAATCGTGCGGACACCCTTGGAGCCCAGTGCATGGCAAGACTGGCACGAGTTCTTGACGGTATCGATCCAATAGTGCTGTGTCTTCATCACCGGCTGAATGCCGTTACCGCTTGCGCCGGTGCCGGGGAATTCGCTCTTGTCCGGGATCCGGAGCATTGAATACCAATAGACGCCCGGATAGTATTCGGCGGCCGCCGCGGCAGTCGGCGCCGGCACAGCAGTCAGGTTGAGATTCTTTCCGGGCACCGCCCTCACCTTGGGCGAATCGACCAACCCATAACCACGCACCCACACGCTATAAGTAGCCTTGGGAAGGTCTGGGATAACGTAACGGCCGCGGTCGTCGGTGACCACAACCTTGGCGAATTTGGTGGGAAGGTCCGTGGTCTCAGCAATGACCCAGACACCCGCTTCAGGCCCATTTGGACTGGTGACTACACCGCCGAGATCGGCACTGCCAATCGAAACAGTCGGGGTCGCTTGTTGTTGGGCGTCGACTACAACCGCAGCGCCAACAAGAAACGCAGCAACGGCGATCGCCGCGACCTCCGAGCGTCTTCTTCCTCTCGTTTTCATGAAGGTCTCCTTCACAATCGCAGCGTAAGGGCGTTCGCATCCACCTGCTTAGACGAACAGCAAAATCCATTTTAGCCGATGGATCAAAGGGATTATAGAATAGAACCCGATCGCAACACATGACATCCGGCGAGGACAGGAAGCGTCACATCTAATAGAATCAGGTCGTGTTTGCCGAGGACTGCGGTTGCCAGTCCATTCGCTCTGTCATGCACAGCTTCGACATCAAAACCGTGTTCTGTAAAGAACTCATTGATGGCACTACATAATCCTACGTTATCGTCGACCACGAGAATCGATAGGATGCTCTCCTTACGCTTTAAACTCTGGCTTCCGGTGTCTCTCCAGCCCATCGTGACAATTCCGGCTTGTTCCGTGCCCTACGCGACGCTGGCTCTTCCCCAGAGTTTCGCACTTGCGATTCGGGCCCCTTCCACCAGCGATCCGAATTTCGCCCACATGATTTCCGGATGAACCCGAGGCTCCCAACCGCCAAATGTTCCAAACCCGCAGTCTGGGGCAGCGATCACGTTCTCCCGCCCGACGATGTTGGCATATTGAATAATTCGTTGCGCCACCAGTTCGGGGTGCTCGACGAAGGTCGTCACGGTATCAATCACGCCGGGGATGAGAATTTTGCCGGTCGGGAATTTAGCGTTTTCCCACACCTGCCATTCGTGTGCGTGCCGCGGGTTTGCGCCTTCGATCGAATATGCCTCCGCTTTGACTTTCAGGACCAGGTCCACGACATCTTTGAGTGCCACGTCGTTGTCGTGCGGCCCTTCAAAATTGCCCCAGCAAACATGGAAGCGAATTCGGTCCTCCGGGACGTCCTGCAATGCGTGATTCAGGGCTTCCACGCGAAGTTCGATTGATTTTCGATAGTCGCTCCAGTCACGGTTCCAGTATTGGCGGTTTCGCATCATCACAAAATCTGGCGAATCGATCTGCAGTACCAAACCAGCGTCGGTGATGGCTTTGTATTCGTCCTTGAGCACGTCGGCAAGAGCGTAGAGGTAATCCCGATCGGAAGAATAATGCTTCGTCGGAACCATGAAGAAAACTTGTCCTACGGCGACGGAAGGCATGAACGCTTCCTCGTAGGTCAGGCCCTTCAAGGCTTCCTGGAAGTTGCGAATGTCCGTGTCGAGCTCGTCGCGATTTTTCCAAGCAAGTGGACCCGTATTCACGGGCAGAGTTCCCAGGCGCGCAGCAAGACTCGGCCCCCTGGTCCGCATGGCTTCGTCGTAAGCGGGGTATTTGGAGGGTGGCTCTGGGTAGCGCTCGGTATTGATTCCCTCCAATCCGCTGAGGCGCTCACGCACGTAGTTTGTGAAACTGGCTTTACTCTGTTCGCCATCCGAGGGAATATCGATTCCGGCGTCGACCTGCTTGCGCACCATGGTCGTGACCGCGGATCTCAATTGCGTGTTAAGGGCACTCTGGTCGTAAGCCCGATTTTTGTCCTTGGCGTCGATGAGCTCCCACAATGCCTTGGGACGAGGGAGGCTACCGATATGAGTGGTGAGAATTCGTTGGGAACTACGTTTCATGCGGGCACCTAACACGATGCAAGGCGGGAGTCTCTGGCCAGTGCACCAGGTCTCCCGCCTTTTTTGCTTCTTCTAAAATACGTATTTAAGGGCCAACTGCAGGATTCTCCCGCCGTTGCCCGTCGGGCTAGTGGACCCCGTAGTGGAAGTCGTGGCAGTGATGGTACCCCAACGTGGCCGTTGCCCACCTGCAGGCTATTGCCGCCGCTGACGGGCAGATTGAACCGAACGCTATTGGTCACGTTGAATGCCTCCGCACGCAACTCAAGATGTTGATTTTCCGTGATTCGGAATTGCCGGGATACCGTTTGGTCCCACTCCCAGAATCCAGGTCCCCGCAAGCTGGCAACGCCCATATTGCCATAGGTTCCCGTGGTAGGCGCTTGCAAACGCGGCGGGGTTGAACCACGCCACACAGTTGACACCGCCGCAGCTTGCGCCTTGGCCTCGATTCGTCGCCGTGGTATCCGCCAATACCTGATTGGGACGCTGCGGGTCATTATACTGACCAGCACCCTGATACAGTCCGTTGATGGCGACATCGGAACTCATCCACAACGTAACCGGGTTTCCGGAACGTACGCTGTAAATCGTGGAGAGTGTCCAATCCGCAAGTAGCCGCTTGGCAAAAGATCCGCCTTTGTATTTCGGCGAATTTGCCACCAGCGTGATATTGGCGATATGACGAATATCCAGAGTTCCGGAATAACAATCGCCCACGTCCAGGTTCCGCTCCACGGGACCTGCGTTTTGATAGGGCTGGTGCGGATAGGTGGACTGTATATTGGAGAGCGTGTTGATGGGAAGCCCAATGCAGTGCGACCACGTATAATTTCCCCCCAAGTTGACGTTCCCTTTTCGCCATCGTGGCGCTTAACAGAAGGCCGTTATAGCTTTGCGTGCCGCCATCGTCGGTTTGCGTTACGGAGCCAATGAGGGGATTATTCAAGATACGCCGCTGATTGATATTGCTGGACGTGGAACAAGGGCCCGCGGCGGTAAGCCCATACTGGCCCTCCGCGCAATTCCCAGCGATGAATTGAGCCGGGTTCAAGTCGATGTGAGACCACGTGTGGATCAAATGCGTGCCCACGTAGGTTGCCGACGTGAAAAGGCTAGGCGTGACTTGGCGCTGGATCCCCAGGTTCCAGGAGTATTGCTCGGTGGTCCGCAGATCCGGCGGGATGGGATAGAAACCCTGGTAAGGGATACTCGTAGGGAAACACCGGATTGCTCGGATTGAATTGATACGGGAAGGGGTTGCCGCCAACGCCTCCAAACGGATTAGCGAGTGTCCCAGTCGGACCCGGCAGAACCGTAATGCGGAACGGCGCCTGGCTGGAAGTATTTTGGTGCATATCCTGGCGCATGAAGTCATAGGCGATTCCCGCGCCGCCGCGGATGGCCGTCTTCCCGTCTCCGGCCGGATCCCATGCAAATCCGATGCGCGGTTCCGGATGACCAAAATTGTGATCCATCCCAGAACGGCCAATGAAGCCGGGATCGCCAGGATAGCTGAGTCCGGGAGGAGCATTCTTAACGACAGTGCTCCTTGTTCCCGCTTTAAAAGCTGCCAGGCTGAAATCGGCCAGGTCTGAGTACGTAAACTGCATCGGGAAGAAAGGATTCCAACGGATGCTATAGTTTAACGTGAACTTGGGCGTAACCTTCCAGGTATCCCCGGCATAGACGCCAAACAAGTTCTGCGTAGTGTTATTCGGATTCGGATTAGCTTGGTGCACGGCAGACGCGCCAGAAGGCACCAAAGTTTCCGGTCAAAAACGCGGGCATTCCGATCATGACCATGAAGGGCGAAGCCCACGCATACGACGTAGCATTCAAAATGGCGCGCATGTAGGAGACACCGAAGCTAATCTGGTGCGAGCCCCGAATCACGTTCACATCGTTGTTAGCGCCAAAATTGGTATATCCCGCCTGGGTAGTGAGAAAGTTGGCGGGCACACCCAAACTGAACCCGCCCGCCGCGACGATAAGTGTAGTGAACTTCGGGATGTCAGTATAAGCGTTGATACCTACGTCGGATGGGCTGAAAAACTGCGGAGCCGGATGATTTACGCCCGTTCGATTCCCGAAGGCGCGGAAGGAATTCACCATGGTCGGGCTGATCACGAACGTATCGCCCAAGGCCAGCGATTGCGCCATATCGTCCTCACCCGTGCCTGTCGCGGCCAGGACATTCGTCGAGTTGATTTCATAGGGGATCTTTTGATCGATCTTGGTCACCAGGTAGCGGGCAAAGAGGGTCTGCTTATCGCTGATCTGATAATCCAGGCGAAATGGAGCTTGGTAAGAATTTTGACTAAGGGGGAGCCCGTAAGTGGTCGCTCCACAAGGGCCTACTCCCTGCGGAAGCTTGCTGGCAATATTTTTAGCCACCTGACTGATCGGAAGAACGGACTGACCCGAGGGAGTCAACGGCGCCAGGGGGGGTGACCGCGCCGAATGATTCGCCATATATGCGGAGAAGTCGCCCGCCAACTCTGCCGCAGTAGGGACGTTAGCAGGAGTGCCGCTCGGCGTCTGCCGCGTAATTGTCCCTTGCAATCCGAGAAAGAAGAAAATCTTGTCTTTCTTAAGCGGGCCGCCAATGACTCCCCCGAACTGATTTCGCTTCAGCTGGTCGTTGGTCGTCGCGAAGAAATCGCGCCCATTCATGTTACTGTTCCGGAAGAACTCAAAAACGTCTCCGTGAAACGCATTGGTTCCCGATTTGGTAACCGCATTCACCGCCGCACCGGAGTGGCCGCCGCTCGATGCGTCTTGCGTGCTTGTCACCAGCCTGAATTCCTGCAGCGCTTCCGGGAACGGGAGCGGCATGTTCGTTCCGTCGTAGGTATCCAGATGGGAGGCCCCGTCCAGGTTGTACTGCACGCTATAACTAGTCGAGCCGGCCACAGAAATGTTCACGCCGGTGTTCATGTTGTAGGCAGGCGATGTTCCGGTCTGCACGGCAAGTCCGGAAGCCGTGATCAAATCGGTCGGCTGGCGGCCGTTGAGCGGCAAATCCAAAATGCGCTGGTTCTCGATGACGGTTCCGACACCAACGCTGCGGGTTTCAACCTGCGGTAGCATTCGCCTCCACATTGACCCGTTCCGTTACCGCTCCAACCTTGAGCGCTACGGTAACGGCGGGATCGCTATTGACTTGAAGAACGATTCCGGACTGGACCGCTGTCGTAAACCCATCTTTCGTAATTTCGACGTTGTAGGGACCAATCGGCAGGTTCGTCAGAACATAACTGCCGTCTGCCTCGCTGGTTGCCGTTCGCGTAACGCCCGTCTCCGTCTGTGTCGCTTTGACCGTTGCTCCCGCAACCGCCGCGCCACTCATATCTTGCACGACTCCGTGAATTTGAGCCGTGGCTTGTCCCCAGGCCATCGCCGCGCTCATCGCGCATAGAACCAGGAAACTAACGCAAGTTTTCATAGAGCCCACCCCCTCTGAAATATCAGCAACGGGCGCAGGATCGCCGCAATCCTAAAGGCCACCCACCCCATCATGGCGAGTGTACGTCCTATGTCTGGAAAGTCAAATAGATTTTGCTTTTATCAACATTTCTTTACAATCCAGGCGAAAGATTCTTGGCGTCCCGAGCACGCGCCCAGACCAAGAGACGTCTGACGATTCGAAGGGCGAAGCCTGGGCACAGGCATGGCGGCAAGTATGGGAACAAGATCCTGGTCCCCACGTGATTGACAAGGGATCGAGTTCCTCGAACACCCGTAGCTGATCGCTCAGCGGATCGTTAGATTTGGGAGCTCGTCGGCCGCGAGAATGTAATTACCGCGCCGGACTGGGCTTCGGCGCCTTTAGAGCGTGTTTTCCGTCAAACAATGGGCTGTTTTGTTGATAACAGTTAACTATCTACTCGTTAAGCAATTACTATTTGACTCGTCTTGAGATACCCAAGACACTGTGGGTGACGTTGGACGTCAATCATTTTGTGGAGGCCACAGGATGCAAACGAGGGTTTGGATCGTAGCTTTGATCTTAGGAACAATCGCTCTGGGGGCGGACAATTCCTCGGCGGGTGCCACCCCGGCAGTAACCTTCAACAAGGACGTCCTGCCGATTTTGCAAAGAAACTGCCAGAGTTGCCATCGGCCCGGCCAGATCGCGCCAATGTCTTTCCTCAGTTACGAAAGCACCCGGCCATGGGCGAAGGCCATGAAAGCCGCCGTTGCATCGAAAAAGATGCCGCCTTGGGGCGCGGATCCCAAGATTGGTCACTTTACCAATGACCGCTCGCTGAAGCAGAGCGACATTGAGATCATCGCGAAATGGGCCGATACCGGTGCCGTGCTTGGTGATCTGAAGGACGCTCCCGCCCCGATCGATTGGCCACCGGATGGCTGGCAAATCAAACCTGACGTTGTCGTGCAAGGCCCGCGCTTAGACGTTCCCGCGACCGGTTTGGTCGAGTGGACCTGGGTCGTTATTCCGAGTCCGTTCACCGAAGACACGTGGATAACTTCGGTCGAGCTTCGCCCGAGTAATCCCACGGTGACCCATCACAGTTGCTTGGCCTTAGGCCCGCATAAGCCCGGCATGGAGTACGGCAAGCCGATCTGGCAGGACAAACAGCGGGACGCCAACGGCGATGAAATCGATCCGAGGAAAGGACTTGGAGGAACAACAGGCGGTGCGCCGCAGGGCACTCCGCCAGTGAATACTGTTGGAGGCGTGCTCGCGGGGACGAACGGGATCGAAGAATGTTATGAGCCCGGCAGAGCCGCCGCGGATTTCCGCCCGTACAACGCCGCTAAACTCATCCGGGCGGGAACCGACATCGCCATTAATTATCACTTCACACCGAATGGCACAGCAGTGAAGGGCGCCAACATCGCGATTGGCTTTACCGTCGCAATGGAGCCGCCAAAATATCGCTACCTTGCGATGTCGGCATCTGCACCCCAGGATCATGATCGCTTTGCCATCCCGCCGAACGATCCCAATTGGGAGAGCCCTTCGGTAGATGTCGAGTTTACCAGGGACGTGAACTTGGTTGGATTAATGCCCCACATGCACGTGCGCGGAAAACAAATGAGCTTTGAACTAACGTATCCGGACGGCCGGAAGGAAATAATTCTGGACGTTCCGAAGTACGATTTCAATTGGCAAATATGGTACGACACCTCAATCAAGGTGCCAAAAGGGACCAAGATGCACGTCGTCGCGCACTATGACAACTCGCCCAACAACAAGTACAACCCCAATCCGAACAAGACAGTCTATTATGGCGACATGACTTGGGATGAGATGATGTTTCCGTCTTATGGGTTGGTTGTCGAGGATAAGACTCTCGATCAGAGGATGGTTCTGAAGGGAAGAACATATTTCTGAGATCCCCGGCGCCGTTTTTGCGCGATCATTTCTCCTCAGAAAAAAGCAAACGGACGACACCGGCTAAAGCCACTCGACTTCTGCGTGGGGCGTTAACATAATGAAGACACTTGTAAAAAAGTGTGAATAGTGTTGCGTATGCGCGAAATGTTCCTTATCATCCGTGCTATGCGTCTGTCCGTCTGGTTGCGGTTCGTGTCTTCGCTTTGCCTTGCCAGCTTGAGCGCTTACGCCCAAGGCCGGGGTGCGGTCCCGCAACCTCCTCCAAGCCCGCAGGTGGCCGCCCCCATCGACATCACCGGATATTGGGTATCGCTAGTCACCGAAGATTGGCGATATCGAATGGCCACGCCGCCCAAAGGGGACTTCCTGGGTGTTCCATTGAACCAAGCGGGGCGTGACGCCGCCAACGCTTGGGACCCGGCACGAGAGGAAGCTGCTGGTGAACAGTGCAAAGCCTATGGCGTCGGTGGAATCATGCGCATGCCGACGCGCCTTCATATCACTTGGCAGGACAGCAGTAGCTTAAAGATAGACACCGACGCGGGGACCCAAACTCGCATCCTGAACTTTACGCCATCGCAAAGACCGGGCGGCGATTGGCAAGGCATCTCGATCGCAAGCTGGGATCGGCAGGCGACCGTGATGGGTAGCGGACGCGGAGGTCCGCCGCCCGGTGGTTCGCTGAAGGTGGTTACCTCCAAGATGAAGCCGGGATTTCTACGGAAGAACGGCATTCCTTATAGCGCGGATACTGTGGTAACAGAATACTTTGACCGGTTTGATCAACCCAATGGCGAATCCTTGCTGATGGTCATTACCGAAGTCAACGATCCAACATATCTAGCGACGCCCTTTTGGACCAGTACGCACTTCAAGAAACAAAATGATTCGGCCGGTTGGAACCCAACACCGTGTTCCGCCAGATAGTAGGACGCAGCATGAGGAAAATGATGTTCGACAACAAAAGCATGGTTCTTTCAGCGCTGCTGACGGCGGGGGTCATCGCTTGGGGACAGGCGCCGCGGTCTTCCACCACGGCGGAGGACTCGGCACCAGGTTTCGATCTATCCGGATTTTGGTCGCCGGCGATGCACGAAGACGCTTTGGAACGCGGCGGCGGTTCGGAGATAGGGGACTACGCGGGATTTGCGCTCAATGAAGCTGGGCGGCTGTGGGCACTCTCGTATGACCCTTCGCGAGTGACGCTGAAACACCATCAGTGCGACGCGTACGTGGCTCCGTACCAGATGCGTGCCACCGGCAACTTCCGTATTTGGGAAGAACGCGATCCGTATGATCAGCGCCTGGTTGCTATTCACGTTTGGGCTCAGGTTACCGAGGGGCACCGGGTTATCTGGATGGACGGGCGCCCGCATCCTCCCGCATGGGCGCCGCATACTTTTCGGGGATTTTCCACCGGGAAATTCGTCGGCAACGCTCTGGTTGTAAATACCACGCATATGAAGCAGGGGTGGTTGCGCCGTAACGGCACTCCTGAAAGCGATCAAGCTACTTTACTCGAATATTTCGTGCGCCATGGCGACCACCTGACGAACACCACGATCATTACTGATCCCGTGTTTTTAACGGAGCCAGAAGTCCGCAGCAACGACTATTTCAGGCAGGTGGTGGATCATCATGCTTGGCTCTATGCCTGCGACGACGGCGAACAGATTCTCGATAGACCACCGGATAAAGTTCCGAATTACCTGTTCGGTCAGCAGCCCTTCGCCGCGGAATTTGCGAAGCTGTACAAGCTTCCACTCATCTCCGGCGTCGGTGGAGCTGAGTCGATCTATCCGGAGTTTATGGCCAAGCTCAAGACCGCGACGGACGCGGAGGGCTTGTCCAGGTTTAAGCCCGTACCCGGACGCCCGTCAGAAACCAGCCGCGCGCTGGACCCCGAACCGCACGACGGCGAGATTCATGTCTTCCCGGTTAGGAACAACGTATACATGTTGGTCGGTGACGGCGCAAACATCGTAGTGCAGGTCGGTGACCAGGGTGCACTAGTCGTCGATACGGGAACGGGCGCCCTTGCGGACAAGACCATCGCGGCCATCAGTAAGCTCTCGGGGAAGCCGGTTCAATTTATCGCGAATACCGGATTCCGGCCGGATCACACCGGCGGCAACGTGAAAGTGCGGCACTCCGGCATGGACCCGAGTCTCCAGGGCTCCTTTTTCTCAAACCAGTTCGCTGATGCGGGCCAAGGCGCGACGATTATGTCGCACCAGAACACGCAAAATCACATGAACGCCCTCAAGATGCCTGCCGAAGGAATTCCTAGCGACACGTTCCTCGAAGAGCACCGCCGTAAGTTCCACAACGGTGATTCCATCGAGCTGTTTTGGGAGCCGAATGCCGTGACCGATGGCGATAGTATCGTTCACTTCCGTCGCGCGGACGTGATCGTAACTGGTGACATCTTCACTACGACTCAATACCCATTTATCGATGTCAAAAACGGAGGGACTGTACAGGGTGAGATCAAGGCGCTCAATGACATTCTCAATCGAACTGTTTACGAGCACGAAGAAGATGGTGGAACGCTGGTCGTTCCAGGCCATGGATACCTGTCGAACGAACATGAAGTGCTGGAGTACCGGGATATGGTCGTGATCGTTCGCGACCGTGTGCAAGCCATGATGGATTCGGGCGCCACCGTCGAACAAGTAAAGGGCGCGAGAGTAACCGCCGACTATGACACTCGCTACGGCTCTTCCTCAGGCCCCTGGACCACGGATATGTTCATAGAGGCGGTCTACAAGAGCTTGCAGGCGAGTGCGGCGCCGCGCGTTGCACGGTAGGCACCTCGGTTGTACCGCTTACGCCGTAAGAGCTCCGTCGCGTGCGAGGGTACAGTAGAGCGTGTTGTGAGGCAGGACCCATGATCTCAAGGAAGTTTGAATACCTGATCGCGCTCGCCAAGGAACGTCATTTTGCTCGGGCAGCAGCGATTTGTCGAGTTTCGCAACCGGCCCTTTCCGCAGCCATTCAGCAACTTGAGACAGAGCTCGGCGTTGAGATCGTTAAACACGGCCGGCGCTTTCAGGGCTTCACACAGCAGGGCGAGATCGTTCTCGAATGGGCGCGAAACCTGGCTGCGGATTGTGACCGTCTGCACGAAAGACTCCGGGAACGTCCGGACACTTTTTCCGGCACGCTCCACATAGGGGTGTTAGGATCTACCGTCCCGCTCATCAAGATGTTCACACTTCCATTCCAGAAGCGATTCCCTAATACGAATCTGAGGATAACCATACACAACGCGTTTGATATCGCCCAGGCTGTTGAGAAATCATCCTCAATGGATGTCGTGGTCACTTACATTGACTCGACATCCCACCAGTACAGTCACAGTCAGGTCTTGTATACAGAGGAATACGAACTTCTGATTCGGCGAGGAACTCGCTTCTCCGGACAGAAATCGGTCTCGTGGGATGCTGTGAAGCAGTTGCCGCTGTGTTTGTTCGCCCCCGATAGCCCGCTATTCGGAGCTGAGGAATCCGAGATGCTCAACCATGCGCTCAATAAGACACCTCACGTTATTACCGACGCTATTTGGTTGTTGATGGATCATGTTCGGTCCGGAAACTGGGCTTCGGTTTTACCCCGGCCGGTAAGAATCATGGTCGCCGCAGACACGGAACTGGAGGCAATTCCGTTACCAAAATCCGGCACGCCTCCTTCCATTGGGATTGCGGTACCGCGAAGGGAGCCAGCATATCCTCTGGCTCACGCCTTTTTTGAAATTGCGACCTCTGAAGACGTCCTCGGGCGGCTCCGAAAGGTTCTTTATCCTGCCAATTTGAAAACATCGAATCTCAAAGCGTCTCCAAAAAGTAAACCCGTACGGGTCGCTTCGAAATCTTAACGGGGTTGGGCCGGATTGGTACCGAGAAACGCGCCTCGGGTCCTCCAATTCCACTTAGACGGAAAAGTCGGCATCCTGCCGAGCTAACCGGCGCGGCCATCCGCTTCCAGCTAAGTCTGGAATCGCACCGCTTTCGGAAGCCATCCAGAACTCGGGCGTGGCTCCAGCGCCACGATCATCAGTTTTGATCCGTGAATTCGAGGGTGCCTCCCACTCCATTTCCACTCCATTAAGGATCGGTTTATGACTCTCTGGCGTGATTCTTGTTGGAGTGAAGCGGAGTGAAAATCCCCCAAGCTAATGATTCGAAGGGACCGAATGCCAGCGGGTCACACTGGACGTCAATGCCGGGAATCAAAGTGCGGGATCGCCGGTCACAAGCCGACTTATCGCTCCTAATCCGGGACCTATTCGAACCACAGTGCGTGGGTAGGATCGACGCGAATGGGCTGGCGGAGCAGCTTTTCGTCCGGCTTCCGTGCAGCGACAGCGAGCTAGTGCCATAAGATAAACTACTACCTGTGAGACAGTGTGTTATTTCAATCCTGATTTCCTTTGCCTCCGTCAGTGCATTTGCACAAGGTGGGCGAGGGGGCCCACCTCCACCTACGACACCTAAGGCCGCGGCGCGAATTGATATCACTGGATATTGGGTTTCACTGGTCACCGAGGACTGGCGATACCGACAATTCACTCCCCCCAAGGGCGACTACGAGTCAGTCCCTATCAATGCCGCGGGTAAGATGCTCGCAGATGCGTGGGATCCGGCAAAGGATGAGGCGGCTGGTGAACAGTGCAAAGCCTATGGCGCCGCCGGCCTCATGCGCATGCCCACGAGATTGCATATCACCTGGCAGGACGACAATACGTTGAAGCTCGAAACCGACGCAGGCACTCAGACACGGATCTTCCATTTTGGACCGCCAGAAGGCGCGGGCGGAGGCTGGCAGGGGAGTTCTTCGGCGTCGTGGGATTACCCGAGAGCTCCCATCAACACTTTCTTTGGAGGACTCGACTTTGGATTCACGCTTCCGCCTCCTCCCGGTGGATCGCTAAGAGTGGTCACTACGAAATTGAGGCCTGGGTATTTACGCAAGAATGGCGTGCCTTACAGCGCCCGCACCGTGCTGACCGAGTATTTCGATCGCCTCGAGGTGCCTGGCGGCGAGACGTTCTTGCTGGTCACCTCAGAGGTAAACGATCCTGAATATCTGGCCCAGCCATTCTGGACAAGCACACATTTTAGGAAACAGAACGATGCTTCGGGTTGGAACCCCACTCCGTGCACGTCACGATGAGAAAACCCATGAAAATCACTCGCACAATATTGCTGGTTCTCTTTGCGTTTGCAATGGGCGCGACGCTCTGCGCACAAGGGCGGCCTGGAGGGCCTTCTGCGTTTGATATCGACGTTACCGGGTATTGGACACCCGCCCTGCACGAGGACGGCCTGGAACGCGGAAATGGTCCCGAAATCGCCGATTACGGCGGCTTTGCTTTGAATGAAGCGGGCCGGCTCTTCGCTTTGTCTTACGATCCATCACGCCTCACGCTCCGCCATCATCAGTGCGACGCGTATATCATGCCCTATCAGATGCGCGCCGTGGGAAACTTCCGGATCTGGGAAGATCGGGATCCACACAACCAGCAGCTGATTGCCATACATATCTGGGCTCAGACCACCGAGGGACACCGAGTCATCTGGATGGATGGGCGACCGCACCCGCCGGCATGGGCTCCCCACACTTACGCGGGATTTTCGACGGGCCGGTTCATTGGCAACGAACTGGTCATCTATACCACACACCTCAAGCAGGGCTGGCTGCGGCGCAACGGTTCCCCGGAGAGCGACCAGGCTACCGTCACGGATTTTATCATTCGGCATGGCGACCATCTCACCGATACCACGGTTCTCACAGATCCTGTATATCTAACCGAGCCGGAAGTCCGCAGCAACGATTACGTCCGCCAACCTGGGGACCATCATGCGTGGCTCTACGCCTGCGACGATGGTGAGCAGATTTCGGGAAGAGCTCCGGACGTCGTGCCTCACTATCCGTTCGGCAAACAACCATTCGCCAAAGAATACTCGGAGAGATATAAATTGCCTTTTGTTGCGAGCCTGTCCGGTGCGGAGTCCATTTATCCGGGGTTCGCAGCGAAGGTCAAGAACGCGACGGAAAAGGACGCTCTGGCCAAGCTGCAGCCGGCGCCCAATCAGCCCTCGGAAACGAGCCGGGCCGTGGACCCGGAACCGAACGACGGCAGCATTCACGTGTTCCCTGTCCGGGACAATGTCTACATGCTGGTGGGCGACGGTGGGAATATCGTCGTTCAAACCGGCGATCAAGGAGCGTTCGTCGTTGATAGCGGAACGGGGAAGCTGTCGGATATGGTCATCGCCGCCATCCGCCGATTGAGCCCCCGGCCTATTCAGTTCATTGCCAACACCAGCATGCACGCCGAACATGTGGGCGGAAATGCGAAGCTCGGAGCGGCCGGCTCCGATCCCAGCCTTCCCGGTTCTTTCTTCGATTTGCAGGCGCCCGGGGCCGCGACAGGTCACCTCTCAGACCCGACCCACCACGCCACTCTGATGGCGCAGAACAACGTTGTGATTCGTCTGCAGGCGGCCAAAGCACCCGACGAGATGATCCCAGCGGACACCTATCTAGAAGAACGCAGACGAAAGTTCCACAACGGCGAGTTGATCGAACTGTTTTATGAAGCCAACGCCAGTACTGACGGCGATAGCATCGTTCATTTCCGCCGTTCCGATGTCATTGCGGCTGGCGACATTTTCAACACAACGCAATACCCGTTTATCGATGTAAAGAACGGCGGCAGCGTGCAAGGCGAGATCAAGGCGTTGAATGACATCCTCGATCGCACTGGTTATGAGCACGAAGAGCAAGGCGGTACCTACATCGTCCCCGGACATGGCTATCTGAGCGATGAGCACGAGGTAGTGGAATATCGCGACATGGTCGTCATCATCCGGGACCGCGTGCAGGCGATGATCAAGGATGGCGCCACTCTGGACCAGATCAAAGCGGCCAGAGTCACGGCGGATTACGACACTCGTTATGGCGCCAACGCGGGTCCCTGGACAACTGGCATGTTTGTGGAGGCGATTTACAACAGCCTCAGGCAGCCGCAGGCTAAGACCGGCGTGAAGTGATCGGGCGTTGATCACAACTGAGAGCGCGGCTGGCTGCTGGCGCCGACTCGGATAGTAGAGGAAGAAACCGGGGAACCCGTGCTGTCTATCGTGCCCGAGAACTTCTGGTTGGGTCTCGACATGAAATAGACGTCCGCACTCATGCCGGGCTGGATGCGATTCAGCTCGGTCTCCCGGAAGTTGGCGATCACCCACCAGGTTCGCGTGTCGATCAGTGTGAAAGCTTGTTGACCTACATGGGCATACGCACCCTCGGAAATCGTCAAGTTTGTTACGCGCGCGTCGAATGGCGCGTAGATCTTGCAGCGTTCCAAGTCGTATGCAGCATTTTGCACGTTTGCCTCGCGTGCCTGACGCTGTGCGAGGAGCGGCTCAAGAATCACCACGCTTTTCTTCGACTGATCGAGTTGGGCGTTACTCTGCTCGAACCCTGCTTGCGCCTCGTTCTGTTGGGCGACAGCCGAGGCCCATTGCGCCTGCGCAAGAGCCGGGCGGGATCTGGCAACGGATTCGCACCAGACCTGCTCCCGTGCCGCCCCTCCTAGTTCGTTCACGGTGGGACTAAGTTACGCCATGATGGATAGGGCACCGTAACTAAAATCGCCGGACGCTCGAACTAAATGGGTGAGACACCGAATGACGACAGGACCCTCACTCCTGGGCGTCGTGATTCCTGAAGATTCCATTCGCCCTTAGTCGTCGATTGTTGCGGCGTTTGCTTGGGTGGGTTGGTCTTGGGTGAGGTCGACTGCCTTCTTGAGAATTTGGAATATCTTTGCTCTTCGTCGGTCTCTGAAGTCCTTGTAAGTTGCGGCGTCGAACTTGAGGTTGGCGGGGTTGTCACTGTACTCCGTGAGGGGGAGGTGTCCGCGGGCGTGCTCTGGTTCCAGTTCGCGTTTGCAACTCCCGTGGTCCTCTGGGGTGGCTGGCCACTCCTTAGTTCGCGGCTGGCAATCGATTGTGAACCGGCATCTGAACATATTTACGCTGATCGCGCTCGGCATCGGCGCAGCATACTTTTATAGCGTCACTCACTTGAAGCGATTACTATCGCGGATGAGGTCAGGCCGCAGGCCCGGAGTTCGAGAACCTGCCCTAACACAACGAGAGTAACAATAACGGCTGTAGGAGCAATTCCGGCTGAAGTTGAGTCTGGCCAGACGAACGCCTTAATATTTCCGCAAACCCGTCAGTTACGAAGAATTCGTGAAGATCGGCGCGGTTCTGCGGCGATTCCTCGAAGACAACGGGCTGCTCTGAAGCTAACGAACGTGGTTAAACAGAAACCATAGAACAATCAAGCCTGTGGGAACTCCCAAAATCCAAGCATCGCAGTATTCAGACACTCTGCAATCGGGATAGACCAATGATCCTACAATTGAGTTCAGGAGCCCTGCTTGCGCGGATCGACCCAAAATTCTTCACCGCGAATCTTTCACGGGCAGAGCCGTGCGGTCCTTCTCTCTGGATTCGGAGGACTGCTGCTGCTCATGGTGTTTGCCGGCGTCGACGGTCTGCGGGTACTCCGCCAAATGCAGGAACGGAGTGGAGTCATTCAGCATGATTTCCTGGAACGCAGCCAGGTTCTGAATCAGATCCGTTCCGATGTCTATCTTTCTGGAACGTATGCCCGCGACTATTTGCTCGATCCCCAGCCCTCAGCAGCCGAGAAGAATCGCACCGAGCTCAACCGCTTGCGCAAGGAGATGGATGCGATCCTGGGCGGCTATGCGGGCCTGATGAGACCAGAGGAGCGAACACCTCTCGAAGGGCTGCGAAAAAGTCTGGATGACTATTGGCGCATCCTTGACCCAGTATTTCGATGGAACCCTGAGCAACGCCGCCAGGGTGGGTTTCCGTTCTTGCGCGACGAGGTGTTCCCCCGCCGCTTGACGATGCTAGGTCTGGCCGACCAGATCCAGGGTGTGAACGAGCGCCAGGTGGACGCAGGGAACCGGCGGGTAGACGCTCTTTTCTCCGAGTTCCGCGCGCGATTGACGGTCACTTTGGCCATCACTCTAGCCTTGGGCGGTCTGCTCGCGGTGTTTGCCAGCCGGCGAATTCTGGACCTCGAAGGCCAAGCGGCCTCGCGCTTTTCCGAGGTGACCGAGGCGCGCGAGCAATTGAAAAGCCTCTCGGCGCGATTGGTGGAAACGCAGGAGGAAGAGCGCCGTGTGCTCTCGCGGGAGCTACACGATGAAGTGGGCCAGTCTCTGTCAGCCATCCTAGTGGGGCTCAGCAATCTTTCCGCGGCGATACGCGCGAATGCGCGGGAGCGCATGGAAAACGAGGTAGCGGCGCTTCGCCGGATCGTCGAAGGCACGGTGAAAATGGTGCGCAACATCACATTGTTGTTGCGTCCTTCGATGCTGGACGATCTGGGGCTGATTCCCGCGCTCGAATGGCAGGCGCGCGAAGTTTCGCGCCAGACCGGGCTGCGCGTGGACGTGGCCGCCGACGGTGTTTCCGATCAACTGCCGGAGGAATTCAAGACCTGCATCTATCGCGTGGTGCAAGAAGCGCTGCACAATATCACGCGCCACGCGGCCGCGGGCTCGGTTCGCATCGCGGCCCAGCAGGAGCCGGGGCGATTGCTGCTCTCGATCCAGGACGACGGGCGGGGGTTCGATGTGAGGCGGTCGCGCGGATTGGGCCTGCTGGGGATGGAAGAACGGGTCGCGCATCTGGGCGGGACTCTGCAACTGATATCCGCGCCCGGCAGCGGGACGTCGATTTCAGTAGTCTTGCCGCTCGCTGCGAGCAAAGTAAGAGATAAGGTGGCTGCGCCATGAAACCAATCCGCATTCTGTTGGCGGACGATCACACTGTAATCCGCAGAGGATTGCGCGCGTTGCTGGAGCGCCAAGACGGATTCGAGGTGGTAGCCGAAGCGGCAGATGGCCGGGAAGCAGTGGATACGGCGGCGGCGGTGGCTCCTGATGTCGCTGTGATCGATATCGGAATGCCAAACCTGAACGGCATCGAAGCTGCCAGCCGGATTACCGAGAAGCGGCCGGAGACCGCTGTCGTCATCCTCAGCATGCACGCGGACGAAAGCTACGTCTTGCGAGCTTTGAAGTCGGGAGCGCGGGGATATCTGCTGAAAGATTCACGGGAGGAGGATCTGATCAATGCGATCCGGGCGGTGCACCAGGGCAAGGCTTTCTTCAGCCCCGAGATCAGCAAGATGCTGGCCGAAGATTATATGCGCCAGATGCGCCAACGCGGGGTGGAAGACAGCTACGAATTATTGACGCCTCGCGAACGCGAGATTTTGCAGATGCTGGGCGAGGGGAATTCCAACAAGGATGTAGCCAGCAAGCTAAACCTGAGCTTGCATACGATCGAGACGCACCGCGGCAACATTCTGGAGAAACTAAACCTTCACAGCACGGCTGAGATGATCCTCTACGCGGTGCGCAAGGGCATCGTGGTTTCCTAACCCCAGCTGCCAGCGAGGCGGCGCCCCGGACTCTGCAGTTCGAGGCGCCGGTGACTCAGACGTTGCGGTTAACTTTCCTTGCTCGTGATGTCCACCTCGCCCCTGGTCCTGCTGGCCGCCTTTGCCTTGCTCCTTCTGCTGTTGCTGGCCTTTTTCCTGGGTCTCGGTGCCACGTTACGCGAAGTAGACGAAGCTAGGGGGTCACTTGTGTCACGGATTCGCGTGCAAGAACCGTGCCTCGGTCATCGATCTTCAGCATCAATTTTCGAACCAGCCGGGCATACTGCGGATTGGGATTGTACATATGGACTTTTTCTTCGAGAGACTTGTTGCGGTAGAAGCGGCCCTGAGAAAGTTGCCGCGCAATGTACTGAAGCCCGGCGCGGAACGAGGAAAAGCCTTTGCGAGCCGAATCCCAGCCCCAGCGATTGTTGAGGCGCTGATAAATACCGCAAGTGCTTTCTAAAACTGAAATCGCTGGAAGTAAGCGGTAATCGATCGCATTGGAATCCGCTGCGCCCAGATATTCATTCACGTAATGCGGCGCTGGACACCCGAAGGACTCAAAGAAGGATTCCAGCTTGTCATATCGATCGTCTCGAAGATCGTATGAACTTCCCGTGGTGGTGTTCCCATAGGCGCTAACCGCCAACGCTAAAGCGCCGATCGCACGCATAGCCGTCTTCATCGATTTGAATGGTTTTGAGTTGGCCATAAACTCCAAGGTCCCGATTGGATTTTAGAATCCGGACAAGTGTGGCCCAAGTCCGGACAGGGGAAATTACTTCCTCGTAAGTTGGATGGTCCTGTAGCGATAACGTAACGCGGAAAGAGCGAGAAAGATTGGTAATTTTTACCAACTCCGGCGGTTAGGCGGCGGTTCTTTTCGATCTCTTCGCCGTACCTTTGCGCGCTTTCGATTGCGCGCCTCTTGTCGAAGCGGCAGCCAGACTTTGCTTCAGCGCTTCCATGATGTCAATCACAGGGGCCTTTTTCGGCTGGGCAGCCGCTGAGATTTTCTGCCCCTTCTGCTTCTGCCGAATCAATCGTTCGACATTCTCGCGATAAGTATCGTGGAAGGTGGACGGCTTAAAAGGAGCGGCAAGGTGTTGCACCAAACTCTTTGCGAGCTCCGTTTCCTTGGCCCTCAGTTTCGTGTATTTCGGCGCCACGCGGTTAGCTTCGTGCAATTCACTCGGGTAAAATAGCGTGTGCAACACCATCGTTTCGCCGCGCGGACGGATCAATACAATATGTTCGCGCCCGTGCATCGCCAGCTTCGCGATGGCATGATACTTGGTCTGCGCCAGAGCTTGCGCGAAAAGTTGATAGGGCTTCGCGGCCGCTTCGTCCGGCGCCACGTAGTAAGAACTTTCGAAATAGATGGGATCCACTTCGCCATCGTGAACGAATTGGAGAATCTCCATCGTAGTGGCCGTAGGCGGCGCAATCTGCTTCACTTCCTCGTCATCGACAACCACGTATTCGCCCTTGCCGGCTTCGTAGCCCTTCACGATGTCGGAGCGGTCAATGGGTTTGTTTTCCTGGGCGCAGTACCAGACTTCTTTGACGCGCGAGAGGTCCTTGCGGTGAAGCATGTGGAATTGCACGTGTTCCGCACGGGCGGCGGCGAAGAGGCGGACTGGAAAGGTGACCAGTCCAAAGCTGACGAAACCTTTCCAAACAATGGCGGCCATAGTCTACCTGTGTAGATCAATCCTAAACCAAATCGTTTCCAGTCGAATTCGGGGAGCAGGAAGAAGGTTACGAACCGCAAACAAGCAGTATTCGTTGCTCTCAGCGAGGCGCGGCACGCGGGAGCGAGAATCCCGAAGAAGAAATCTTCCGGCAAGTCCTGAAGAGGGGTCATGCCTCCAGAGGAACTTGCTCTTGCGTGTGGGACTGTTTCGCGGCGGCTTTGCGATCTTTGCGCCGCTTGCCGGTGCCTTGGAAGCGCTCCATGTAAGTAAAGAAGACCGGGGTAATAAACAAAGTCAGGAGCTGCGAAACAACCAGGCCGCCCACCACCGCAAGACCCATCGGACGGCGAGCTTCGCCGCCGGCGCCTAGCCCCATCGCGATCGGCAAGGTGCCGACTAGTGCGGCCACCGTGGTCATCATGATAGGGCGGAAGCGGACCAGGCAGGCTTCTACGATGGCCTCGGCCGGTGGAGTGCCATGCACGCGCTGGGCTTCTACCGCGAAGTCGATCATCATGATGGCGTTCTTCTTCACAATGCCGATCAGCATAATGACGCCGACGAACGAATAGATATTCAGTTCGTCGTGGAAAATCAGAAGCGTGGCGAGAGCGCCGAGGCCGGCGGAGGGGAGTCCCGAGAGAATGGTGATGGGGTGGATGAAGCTCTCGTAGAGAATGCCCAGCACCATATAGATGACCAGCACCGCTAGCGCGAGCAGCAAGCCCATGCCGCGGAGCGAGGATTGGAATGCGGCGGCGGTACCTTGGAAATTGGTAGTGATGGAATCGGGCAAGGTCTGGCGGGCCAGCGCTTGCACACGGTCGACGGCGTCGCCGAGCGCTACGCCTGGCGCGGTATTGAACGAAATGGTCACGGCGGGCAGCTCGCCGAAATGTTGGATGGTGAGCGGGCCGACTCCGCTGGAAAGTTTGGCGACGGCGTTCAGCGGCACCAAGCTTCCGTTGGTGGAACGTAAATAGAGGAGCCCTAGGCCGTTGGGATCGCGCTGGTACTCGGGCTTCACTTCGAGGATCACCCAGTAGCTATCCACTTGCGTATATATGGTGGAGATCTGCGGCTGGCCGTAGGCGTCGTTGAGCGCATTTTCGACTTGCTCTTCGGTGACTCCCAGCGACGACGCGCGGTTGCGATCGATGTCCACGCTGAGCATGGGGCTGGAGATTTGCAGGTCGCTATTGACATCGGAGAGACCTGGCACCGTACGCATGCGTTTTTCGAAATCCGCGGAGGCAGCGTAAAGCGCATTCAGGTCCGGCGATTGCAGTGTGAATTGGTAGAGCGAACGGGTCTGTTGACCGCCGATGCGAACCATCGGAGGGTTGGTCAAATACACCCGGACTCCGGGAACCGCCGCCAGCTTGGGGCGCAGCTCTTCAATGACCTGCTCGGGCGTCAGAGTGCGCTCGCGGCGCGGCGTGAGGCGGATGAAGAAGCGGCCTTGATTAATAGGCTGATTGCTGCCAGCGCCCATGAATGAACCAAAGACGTCAATGTTGGGATCCTCGGCGACGATGGCGGCCACGCGCTGCTGCAACGCCATCATGGCGTCGTAAGAGATGTCCTGGCCGGCTTCGATGGTGCCGTTCAAAAGGCCGGTGTCCTGGGGCGGGATGAAGCCCTTGGGCGTGATCACCAGCAGATAACCGGTAGCGACCAACGTGCCGAGCGCCACCAGCATGGTGATGGGACGATGGCGCATGACGCCGCGCAACATCCAGGCGTAGGCGTCACGCATGCCATCAAGCACTCGTTCAGAAGCGCGGTAGAGCGCGTTGTGGTGTTCTTCTGAAGGCGGCTTGAGGAACCGGCTGCACAGCATGGGGGTCAGGCTGATGGAGACGAAGCCCGAAATCAGAATCGCCACCATGATGGTGACGGCAAATTCGTGGAACAGGCGTCCGATGATGCCGCTCATGAACATCACCGGGATGAAAACGGCGGCCAGCGACAGCGTCATCGACATTACCGTGAATCCGATCTCGCGAGCACCTTCGAGCGCCGCTACCATGCGCGGCTTGCCCATTTCCATGTGGCGGACGATGTTTTCGAGTACGACGATGGCGTCATCGACCACGAAGCCCACCGACAGCGTGAGTGCCATCAGCGATAGGTTATCGAGCGAGTAGCCCAGCAAATACATGGCGGCAAAGGTGCCGATCACCGAAATGGGCAGCGCCAGGCTGGGG
Source organism: Bryobacterales bacterium (assembly GCA_963760575.1). Taxonomy (GTDB): domain Bacteria; phylum Acidobacteriota; class Terriglobia; order Bryobacterales; family Bryobacteraceae; genus Palsa-187. Next base: position 36,192 of record CAVXEM010000054.1, on the reverse strand, counting down.
ATCGCCGTCGCCGAAACGTTGCGCAGGAACAGGAAGATCACCAGCACCACCAGCCCCATAGTTAGCAGGAGAGTGTATTTGACGTCGTCCACCGATTCGCGAACTGGCTGCGAGCGGTCCTGTTCGATGTCGAGCTTCACTGTGGGCGGCATCAGAGTGCGGAAGGTAGGCAGTAATTGCTTGATCCGGTCCACGACTTCCACGGTATTGGTTCCGGGCTGGCGTTGGATGGAGAGACCGATGGAGCGGCCACCGACCTTGTTGTAGTAAGTCCACATCGCGGACTTGTCGTTCTGGACGCTGTCGATCACGTTGCCGAGATCGCGCAGGCGCACTGGCGAACCGTTGCGGAACGCCACGATCATGTCGCGGTAGGCGTCCGCAGTCATCAACTGGCCGTTGGCCCTTACAGTGAAAGCCTGGCTGCGGCCCCACAGCGTTCCAGTAGGCTGATTGACGTTGTGGATTTGCAGCGCCGCGTGAACTTCATCGATGCCAATGCGGCGCGCAGCGAGCAGGCTGGGGTCGAGTTGGACGTGGATGGCCCATTTCTGCGAACCGAAAACGTTCACCTGCGCGACTCCGTTCAACATCGAGATGCGCTGCGCCATTAGATTTTCGGCGTACTCATCGAGCGCGGAGAGCTGCATAGTGGGCGCGCTCATCGTCATGAATACCACCGGCTGATCCGCGGGATTTACTTTTTGCACGGTGGGAGGGGCGGGCATACCGGGAGGGAGTTTGCGCAGGACGGCGGCTACGGCGGCCTGCACGTCGGCGGCAGCGCCATCGATCGAGCGTTCAAGTGTGAACTGGATGGTGACACTGGTACTGCCGATGCCGCTCGAGGAGGTCATTGAATCGATGCCGGCTACGGTGGCGAACTGGCGCTCCAGGGGAGTGGCGACCGCGGACGCCATGGTTTCGGGGCTGGCGCCGGGGAGGGAAGCGCTTACTTGGATGGTGGGGAAATCGACGTTAGGGAGATCGCTCACCGGCAGCGCACGGTAGCCGGCGATGCCGAACAAGATAATCCCGATCATGACCAACGCGGTCATTACCGGGCGCTTGATGAAGACTTCCGTGATGTTCATTACGGTCCTGCTAAGTGTGGTCTTATCATTCTAATCCGGGGCCTTTGGGGGCGGAATGGCCGAATGGCGGGGTTTAGGGCAAGGGGATCAGGCCCATCCAGAACAGGCTGTGGGCATTGGTGGCTTCGACGTCGTATTTACGGATGTATGTCAGTCTTCCGTCTTTGGCGATGCGGTAGACGGCTAGGCTGGCGGGCACCGGAGTCACTTTGGCGCCCTCGCGCAGCAGGTAGGGAACTTGATTGGCGGCCACCAGGATGCTCGCGCTGGGGTCGAGGGCGAAGGTGCGCGGACTCATCCCGTGAGTATCGGCGTTCTCGAGCAGCGTGGGCTCGCCGGTCTGTTGGTTGATGGAGTAGACGGCGATGGCGTTTTCGCCTCCTACGAACACCTGCTGACCCGCGAAATCGACCGTGTCACTAGCACGGTTACCTTGATAGACGATGCGTCCGTTGGGATGGATATGAATAGTGGAGGCCTGTTGTCCGGAATGAACATGGGCGGGGTCCGTGAGGCTGTCCTTGGTAAAGAGGGCGGCGGGATTGAGCGTTCCGTTCGCCAGTTTTCGATAGACCTGGAGCTTGCTTTGGCGCTCCAGCGAAACGAAAACCCAGGGCTGGGAGGGGTGAAAATCCAGATGGCGGGGTTGGAAGTCAAAGCCGCCGTTGGGAGCGATCGACAGGCGGTTGGTGAGCGCGCCATCGTGATAGCCGAAAACTTTGATCGCGCCGGGGTCTTCGGGTTTGGCAGGCGTGGGGCCGTTGCCGCGCGTAACTAAGATTGCCATTTGACCGGAGGGATCGACCCGGATTTGATGGGCGTAGATGCCGAAGTCGAGTCCAGCGGATTGTTTTACTTGCTCGCCGATAGTGCCGTCCAGATTGAGACGGTGGACGGTGAGACCGCTGGGATTGTTGTAGGCGATCAACACATGAGTGCCCGCCGGATCGACCGAGATGTGGATGGGGCGCCAGAGGAGCGCTACTGGCTGGCCAAAAGGATGAAGGGTGCCGGAGGGATCAATGTGAAAGGCGGTGACTCCGTGCTGATTGCCGCTGGGCGGAGGAGCTGAGCCCGCGCCGACAGGACCGCCGTTGCTCCACGCAACGTAGAGGATTTGTTTGGACGGATGCGGCCAGGCGTACTGGACGTTGGCGGGGAGCATGACCGACGCGCGCTTGGTGAGGGCGGCGCCATCAAGGTCAACGTCGTACTGAGTCAGCTCGGCGCCAACGCTGGCGTAGAGCGCGACCCGAGAAGGCTTGGCAATCACAGACGTAGCAACCAGCACGAAGCCCAGAACCAGCCAGTGGCGGAGACGGCTGGTCATTCGGTCACTACTACCTTGGCAGGCAGGGCGTGGGATCCCAGCCGGAGGCGTCCTGCTGCTTTTTGAAGTTGTAGGTGCGGATGAAGGGGCCGTTTAGGTACATGGGGTCGTCTACCATGGCGGTGACCACGAAGTACGCTTCGCCTTGCTGGCCGGTTACCAGGTTGAAGTATTCGTTCAGCACCGCGTGGTCGCCATGGGGCACGCCGTTTTTGCGGATGTAGCCGGGAAGCAGATTATCGGTAGTGACGCGGAGTGTGCCCCCACGAGCAGTGCCGCGGGCTGGGCCTAGCCCGGGGACGAAGCCGGTACCGCCGGTGTCGAGCAGGACGCGTCCGTTCACCAGCCACTGCGCGGCGGAATAACCTTGCAAGCTGGGTGGGCCCTTCTGCCCGGGCACGGGACCAAAGTGCAGCAGGCGTGTTTGCGTGCCGGCGTCGGCATCGATCTTCAGAGTCATGTCGTCTTGCCAGGTAATGTGCAGGCGGCCGGGACGCTGCATCACGCCCACTGCTCCATAGGCCTTGCATGCGTTGCCTTCGGCGGCGTCTTTATCGGGATCCCAGGCGTTGGCGGTGCGGCGGGCGAGGGGGTTGAGGGGCATATAGGCGATGTCGCCTTTTTCCGGTTTCACGCGGAAGCGCCACTCGTCGACGATCTGCGAAACCCAGTAGCCGGTGAGGTCGATGGGGGCGGCCGCCTTGGGCGTGGTGGGCGCCTGCGGGGCTGCGGCGCCGCGGCCTTGCGCGTGAAGCGCCGGCGTCAGCGTAAGGGCCGCAGCGGCAATGCCGGTTAGAAGTGAAAATTTGGTGTACATGAGGGTCGACTATTTCTTGGCGCTGAGACCTTTGTAAATGACTTCGACGAACTTATCCGGCGTCATGACGGAGAGCTGTCCGAAGCGTCCGTCCCAGTCTTCGGTGGGTTTGGCGGCTTTCACTTGATCGAGCGTCATGCCTTTCTTGATCGAGTCCTGAATGCGGTCGCGAATGATAGTGACCATGTCGCGATAGTAGGCGAGATCGGCGGTGTCGCAGATGCGTCCGTGGCCGGGGATCACGTAGGTGCCGCCCTCGGAGCGGAATTCCGGAATCACCAGGTCCACCAAGCGGTTCAAGCTAGCCAGTTCCCCCTGAATGCTGCCGCCCTGTGCCATGTCGATGGGAGGATAGCTCGTGAAGGAGAAAATATCGCCGGTGCTGATCACGTCGGAACTGCGGAACATAACGAAAGTATCGCCGTCGGTAATGGCGTTCGGGATGTGGATGAGCTGGATGCCTTCGCCGTTGAAGTGATGGCTCAATTTCATCTGGCCGCCGAAGTACGTTTCGGTGGGCTGGCCACGGATCGGCATTTTCGCGTCGCTCAAGCGCTGTAGTGCGTTTTCGTGAGACAGAACCGCCGCGCCTTCGCCGACGTCGCCCAGATCGCCCGCGACGTTGCCGCCGGTGAAGGTCTTGCCGGCCTCGGCCAGGACGACGTTGCCACCAGTATGTTCGGGAAGCGAACTGGTATTAATAATGAAGCGGATGGGCTTGGGAGGCACACTGCTGGTGAGCACCTCGCCGGACCCGCCGCCGCCTTCGTTTCTTTTCACGGGTTGCGCAAAAGTGGTGAGCTCGCGGCCGAGGCGTTGGATCGCCGCCAACGTTTTGTCAGCCACTTCGGCGGCGCCGGAGTCGACTAGAAGTACACCGTCGGCGCCGATGGAGATGGTGATGTTGGAACCGGCACCCGCCAATAGATAAATGTTCCCGCGGATGGGAACAATTTCGATCGCCGAAGGCTCGTTGCGGAGGCTCGCGGGGCGATTCTGCTGAGCCAGTCCAAGGCCTGCGATCCCAGCGGCAGCGGCACACGCCAACCCAGCGAAGGCCCAACGTCTAGTGATTTTTTTCAAGACTTGCTCCTGTGGTATTCGTTACTGGGACTTGGTAGCCGAAGTGGAGCCCGCGGCCTTGGCCTTATTGGCGGCCAAATCGATCTTGCGGGCCAGTTCCGGATACATGGTGGCGGCGCCGCCTTGCGCAGCTTCGAACGGGATCTTGTATTTCTCGCCCCATTCGGTTAAAAAGGGATTCGCGTTGGGCAGGTAGCTGGGCACGACGCCCTGTGGACGGTCGACTTCCTCGACCACTGTGCACGGGTACGGCGGAATTTGCATCCCCAGCACCAGACGATATTCGCTCGAGCGGATCATAGGCTCGGTTAGGTACAGCGGATCGTAGGCGATGGTGACCCAGGTTAAGATGTCGCCGCGGCGCATCCAGTATTGGGTGAGTGTGGCTTGATCGCTCGACGGCACGCCGTTGCGGCGATAGTAATCTTCCTTCAGGTTGGTGGTAGTGATCTTGAGCATGTCACCCACCCACTCGGCAGTCGAGAACCCACCCCAGGTGTGAGGCGCGTACTCGGAGGGTCGTGAGCGGCCATCCATGTAATAAGGATTGTCGATGGAGCGCAGCCACTCCGCATGATACGCGGTGGTCTGGCGCGACACGTTATCGACCTCTTTCCAGATACGCACTTGCGAGGGCCCACGCGAGATATACATGGCGCCGTGCGGACGGCACTGCCATTCCGGCAGCGTGTAGAGCGAGGCGTTCCAGGCGGCCGCGCGGAGCTGTCCGGCGTGGCTCATGGGGATCCCGATCCACTCGCCGACATAGGGATTGCCGGTGTCGTCTTCATCCTGAACCGGCGCCCATTCGCCCGAAAAATCGGTTTGGGCGAATAAGGGAGCAGCGATGAGAGCGGCCATCAAAAATAGTAAGTTACGACGCATAAACCCTCCGCGATGCGCAAGCGCAACGCAGCCCGGTGCTTGGGCAATAGAATTCTAGAACGCGAGCAATTGACATGTCAATGTCCTTGTCGGCGCGGGACACTTGCAGGTATAATGACCGCGGCTATTCGCTATCAGGAGTCATCATTTCATGAAGGACGCAATCAATCGACGAACGTTTCTAAGCAAAGGCACGGCTGCGGCGGGCTTGCTGGCGGGTGGCGCGGTGACGCGGGCGTGGGCGGCAACCAGTGACGGCACGGGCCCAGTGGTCAATACCTCGGCGGGCAAGATTCGCGGGGCGCTACAAGGCAAGGTCAGCGCGTTCAAAGGTATTCCCTACGGGGCGTCGACCGAAGGCGCCGCACGCTTCATGCCGCCATCGAAAGTGCAAGGGTGGACAGGAGTGCGCGATGCGCTGGAAGTGGGTGCGGCATCGCCGCAGAATCCGTCGATCCTGGTAGCGGAATCGATGGCGCAGCAGCCCAAGGCCGATGGTGCGGGAACGGAAGATTGTCTGCACGTGAATGTGTGGACGCAGAGCACTAGCAGCGGCAAGCGTCCGGTGATGGTGTGGTTCCACGGCGGCGGTTACTCGGCGGGCTCCGGCAACTGGGAGATGTACAGCGGCGCGAACCTGGCGGCGAAGCACGACGTGGTGGTGGTGACAGTGAATCACCGGCTGAACGTGTTCGGCTACTTGTATCTAGCAGATTTGGGCGGCGCGAAGTACGCGCAATCGAGCAACGTGGGCATGCTCGATTGCATCCAGGCGCTCGAATGGGTGCGCGACAACATTGCGAATTTTGGCGGCGATCCGGGGAACGTCACCATCTTCGGGCAGTCGGGTGGCGGCGGCAAAGTGAGCACGCTTACCGGCATGCCCGGGGCAAAGGGACTGTTCCACCGCGCGATTGCAATGAGCGGATCAAATGTCAACGGGATTACGCGCGAGCGCGCTAACCAAGGTGTCGAAGCGTACTTGAAGACTTTGAATCTGAGCGCGGGCGAGATCGATAAGCTGCAAAGCATGCCGACAGCGCAGTTGCTGGATGCGCTGCGCAACACGCGCGGGCTCAATTTGGGTCCGGTGATCGACGGGCGCACGCTGCCGGGGGCTCCGTATGCGCCGGTGGCATCCGACATCGGCTCGAACGTACCGTTGATGATCAGCTCGACAGAAACCGAGATCACCTGGAACGCGCGCATGAACTACGACCAGATCGATGCGGCCGGGCTGCACAACCGCGTGAAGGAATACACCAAGGTGGACGATGCAGCGGCGGACCGGCTGATCGAGGTGTATAAGAAAGGCTGGCCGAAGGCGGACAACCTGACCCTGGCGCTGATCATCGGCACCGACGTTTCGAATTTCCGCGTGGGCACCGATACCGAGGCCGAGCGCAAGGCCATGGCGGGCAAGGCTCCGGTGTACAAATACTACTTCCAATGGTACTCGCCAGTTCATGGCGGGGCGCTCCGCTCATATCACACGCTGGATATTCCGTTTGCGTTCGAGAACACAGCGATCACGGAATCGATGAATGGCACTGGCAAGGAATTGCAGCCGCTCTCCGACAAAATGAGCGCCGCGTTTGTGGCGTTCGCACGAACCGGAAATCCCAACACCAAGCTGCTGCCCAAGTGGGAGCCCTTCACGCTCGAAAAGCGCGGCATGATGATCTTCAACAACGAGTGCCGCTTCGCCAACGATCCGTTCAAAGAACAACGTCTGGCGCGCATCGCGGAGAAGACTGCCGGAGCGCCGGCGTAAATGGAATCGCAAAAGGTCAACATCGCTACGCTGGTCGACAACAGCCGCCTGGGCTTGTTTCAGTGGACCACCTTCGTGCTGTGCGGGCTGTGCCTGATTATGGACGGGTTCGATGTCCAGGCCATGGGCTACGTGGCGCCGGCAGTGATCAAGGAATTCAAAATCCCGGGACCGCAGATGGGACTGGTGTTCAGCGCGGCGCTGATCGGCGTGTTGTTCGGATCTTTCTTGTTCAGCATGCTATCCGACAGAATCGGGCGGCGGCCGGTGCTGATCGTCGCGGCGTTGTACTTCGCGGTGCTCACGTTGTGGACTGCCACGGCCAGCTCGGCAAGGGAGCTGCTGGCAATCCGCTTCGTCGCGGGCTTTGGGCTGGGCGGCATCATGCCAAATGCCATGGCTCTGGCAGGCGAGTACAGTCCGGCGCGGATTCGCGTGACCGTGATGATGCTGGTCTCGAATTTCTTCACGGTAGGCGCGGCCATCGGCGGGTTTATCGCGGCCGGGCTGATTCCGCGGTTCGGATGGCGCTCGGTTTTTATCTTCGGCGGGATCGTGCCGCTGGTGATTTCCGTGCTGATGATTTTCCTGCTGCCGGAGTCCCTGCAATTTCTGGTGCTGCGTGGTAAGAGCAAGGACAAAGTCCTCAAGTGGCTGCGTCGCATCAATGCACCGGTGCCGTCCGGGAACGTCGAATTCATCACGCAGGAAGAGAACCGCAAGGGCGTTCCGGTGGTCAACTTGTTCCGCGAAGGCCGCGGGCTGGGAACCGTGATGCTGTGGATCATCAACTTCATGAACTCTGCTGAACCTGTATTTCCTGGGAAGCTGGCTGCCCACGGTGGTGAAGGATGCCGGCTACACCACGGCAATTGCGGTGCTGGTGGGAACGGCGGTGCAGGTGGGTGGATCGGTGGGAACCATCCCCAACGGCTGGTTGATCGACCGTTATGGATTCCGCAAAATATTAACGATTGTCTTCGGCGTGGCGACCATCAGCATCGCCATGATCGGCCAGCCTTCACTGCCTCTCTCAATGTTATTCTTCGCGGCGTTCATGGCAGGGTGGTGCGTGCCCGGCGGACAACCGGGCGTGAATTCACTGGCGGCATTGTATTATCCGACGTATCTGCGCTCGACCGGCATCGGCGCCAGCTTGGGATTCGGGCGCATCGGCGCGATCGTAGGCCCGGTCGCGGCTGGCGCGCTGCTAGGAAATGGCTGGGCACACCGTGAATTGTTCCTGGCAGCCGCCGTCCCTGCGCTGATCTCCGCGGTGGCTACTTATTCACTCCGCTGGGTGATGCCGGAGCCTGCCAAAACGCCAGTCCCCGCCGAAGTGTTCGTGCACTAACGATTCCCCTGTGCACATTTCCCCGTGCACAGCATTGACACGTCTGACATGACAGATTATACTCGCCTCAGCATTTCATTTTGGGGTGTAGTTGAGAGGGGATCATGAAAACATTGCGGTTTTACGCTCGCCTATTTTTATTGCTCAGCATCGCTGCTTTAGCTTGGGCCCAGAGCACTTCGCAAATTCAGGGTACGGTTCACGACCCTACCGGAGCAGCCATTCCGGGCGCGGAGGTTAAGGCCACACAAACCGACACCGGTGCGGTTCGCTCCACCACCACCGGCGCCGACGGCGGCTATGTGCTGGCCAATCTGCCCATTGGTCCGTATCGCATGGAAGTGACGAAGGCCGGTTTCTCCACCTACGCCCAAACGGGGATCGTGTTACAGGTGGCCGTGAACCCGACGGTCGATTTCGCGTTGAAGATCGGCACTGCGTCGGAGTCCATTCAGGTGGAAGCCAACACCACGCAGGTGGAGACGCAAGCCACCGGCGTCGGACAGGTGCTGGAAAATCAGCGCATTTTGGAACTGCCGCTCAACGGACGCAACACCGCAGATCTGGTCACGATGGCGGGACCTGTGGTCTTGGCCTCGACTTCCTCCAGCCGTTCCTGGCAAGGGACCGGCGGCGGCGAGGGATTCTCGGTGGCGGGCGGAACCTCCTTCGGCACCAGTTACCGGCTGGATGGGTCGATGCACAACAACCCATACGACAACTTCAATATGCCGCTGCCTTTTCCAGACGCCTTGCAGGAGTTCAAAGTCGAGACCAGCGCCCTCACCGCCCAGAACGGCGTGCACTCGGGAGCCTCGATCAACGCGGTGACCAAATCGGGCACCAACAATTTCCACGGCGATGCCTTTGAATTTATACGTAACGGCGTTCTGGACGCGCGCAACTTTTTTGGTACCGCGCGCGACACGCTGAAGCGCAATCAATTCGGCGGGACGGTTGGCGGTCCGAGTTATGAAGAACAAGCTGTTCTTCTTCGCCGGTTTTCAGGGAACCACCACGCGCACGGCCCCGCCGACCAACTTCGCTTTTGTGCCGACCGCTGCGATGCTCGCGGGAGACTTTTCGGCCTACGCCTCCGCCCAGTGCCAAGGGACCAGGAAGCAACTTCCGACTTTCGCAGGGGTTCGACGCCAACAACCAGATCAGCCCTACGAAGCTGAGCCCGGCGGCGGTGGCCATAGCCACCAAGTATCTGCCGAAGACCAGCGATCCCTGCGGCAAGACGTTTTTCAGCATTCCTACCAATCAGAATGAGATCCAAGGCGTCGCCCGCGGCGACTATCAGGTGAGCGACAAGCAAACTTTGTTCGCGCGCTATATAGCCACTACGTATCATCAGCCGATTCCGAACACCTTGAATCCCAGCGTCCTCGCCACCACCACCGGCGGGCGCGACAATCTGGCGCAAACTTACAGCTTTGGCGATACCTTCTTAATCAGCCCGACCACCGTCAACTCTTTCCGTGCCGCGTACAACCGTACCGCTATCGCACGCGCCGCGATCGACGACTTCGGACCCGTCGATGTGGGGATCAACGCTTTCAGTTACACGCCGCACTACATGCTTTTGGCCGTCGGCACCGGAGGCGGCGCAGGCGGTGGATTTACCGTCGGAAACGGCACCGAGAGCAATTCCAATTTCCGCGGCAATACTTACGAAATCGGCAACGATGTCAGCCTGGTGCGCGGCGCTCACCAGATCGTCATCGGCGGCGACGTGGCGATGTGGAACTCGGCGTCCTATGCCCTGGTCCGCGCCCCTGGCACCTATAACTTCACGAACCAACTGACCGGATTGGTGCTGTCGGACTTCATGCTGGGCGCCCTCGGTGGGAATGGGCTAGACCAAGCGGAGCCCAATACACTGTTCACGCGCCAGGAATACCTGGGTATCTACGCCCAAGACACCTGGAAGATGTCGCAGCACCTGACCGTGAACTATGGCGTGCGCTGGGAGCCTTGGTTTCCGGTGAGCGTCACTAACGGCGCAAATATGTGGTTCAGCATGCAGCGCTTCACGGCCGGCACGAAGAGTACGGTATTTCCGAGCGCGCCTGCGGGCATTTACTATGGCGGCGATCCCGGCTTCGCTGACTCCTCCGTTAATAAGCGCTGGGGCAACCTCGCTCCGCGCGTAGGATTGGCCTGGGATCCCAAGGGCGATGGCCGGATGACGTTGCGCGCTTCCTGGGGAGAATTCTTCGACTATCCCAATGGCCAGCAGCTCATCAACATGACCATCGGTCCGCCGTTCGGCGACGAGACGCGCACCGGGAACGGTTTGGCGGGTAGCTTGGACAATCCCTGGAAAACGACTGCCGGCGGGAACCCATTCCCGGTTTCACCCGATCCCAGCAAAGCTCTGTTCGTGCCGTTCGGGCCGTATTTGAGCCTGGATCCCAACAAGAAAAACACCGCCGTCAACTCCTGGAACCTGACGCTCCAAAAACAGATCGGTGTGCCGTGGTTGGTAACCGCCAGTTACATCGGGAGCGAGACCGCGCACCTGTGGCTGACGAACGGTTTAAACCCCTCGGTGTTGCCGAACGCTTGTCTGGGCGTTACCGTTCCCATACCGGTGAATACCCCAGGCTGCCCAACTAGTGTTACGACCACCACCAATCAGCGCCGCCTGCTGAACCAAATCAACCCCAGCGTGGGCGGGTTCTATGGATTCGTCGACGGCGTGAACGACGGCGGGACTCAGTCCTATAACGCGTTGCTGACTTCCGTCCAACGCCGCCTCGCGAAAGGAGTGAGCTTCAACGCCAACTACACCTGGAGCCACTGCCTGACCACGGACCACTACGGCCATGGCGGCGGCACCATGAACGTCGCTAACACTTATCTCAATCCGGCCAGCATCAACTACGACAAGGGTCCGTGCGCTACGGACCGCCGGCATATCTTCAACCTGTCCGGCGTTGCCCAGATGCCGCGCTTTAGCAATACTGCCTTGCGCGTGGTCGCCTCCGGTTGGCAGGTGGCAATGATCGTCCGGTATAATTCGGGCGCCCCGCTCAATATTTTCGACCAGACCGACAACTTGTTGAACGGCGTAGCCCAGCAGCGTCCCAATCTGGTGTTGGCAAATACCGCGGCAACCACCACTGGCTGTACACCTGCTCCCTGCGTTCCGTTCCTGAACAAGGCCGCCTTTGCAGTACCCGGTGCGGGAATTCTCGGCAGCTTGGGCGCGCTGTCGGTTTACGGGCCCAGCTTTTCCGAGATCGACATGTCGATCTCCAGAACCTTTAAGCTTCGTGAGTATCTGCGGATGGATATTCGCGGCGATGCGTTCAATCTACCTAACTCCATGCGTCCGGGAGGCGCTAACCAGGGAGCGGGAACAGTTACTACTCCGGTCAATTCGACATTTGGCTCGGGAACGTTTGGCACGATCACCAACGCCTACGATCCGAGAATTCTGCAGCTCTCGGCCAAATTCGTATTCTGAGTTGGATCGAGTCGTAGTTTAAAGAGGGGCTCCGCAAGGAGCTCCTCTTTTTTATTGCTGCAACGGCACTTGTTCGCGCCAGATGCCGAAGTACTGCTGCAGAGGACGATCGGAGGCGCTGAACAGCACGGCGTCGTTGTCGGATTCATGCGAAACCGGCATCCAGGACGGCGCCACGAAAATATCGTTGCGCTTCCACTGGAACGTGGTGCTGCCAATGTGCGTGCGGCCGCTGCCTTCGACGGCGCAAAAGATCGTGGAATCGGTGAAGCGATAGGTGGCGCCTTTGAATCCGCGCGGCAGCAGTTGGATGAAAGTCCCGATGGCGGGCATCGGCGGACCGCCAGTGGCTGGATTCACAAACCGCATCTTAATCCCGTGGCACGGATGCAGCGGATTGTTCTTGTACATCTGATCCAAAATCTCGCGGCTACGCGTGTACGGGTAGGAGAACACCGGCGTCGAACTGCGGGCCGGCGTGTAATCGACGGGAAACATATTGGCGCCGTAGCGCGCGTAGGCATCGCCATCAGGCTTGGTGAGCGGCTGCGTGTCCGCGGGATGATGTTCGGCGTAGCCCGCATCCATGAAGTTCACCAGCGGCAGATCCAAAACGTCCATCCAGGTGACCGGACCGGCGCCCGGATTCCCGTGATCATGATAGGTCATCGACGGCGTGACGATGAAATCACCGGGGTGCATAGTGGTGCGCTCACCGTCGACGGACGTGTAGCCGCCATCGCTCTCAATCACAAAGCGCAGCGCTGTAGGAGCGTGGCGATGGGTTGGAGCGGTCTCGCCCGGCAAAACCAATTGCAATCCGGCGTACAAGCTTTGCGTGATTTGCGAAACCCCCACGATTCCCGGATTGGCCAGAATCAAAACGCGCCGCTCCGCTTCCTTGGCGGTGATCAGCCGGCCGGACTCCATCAGCATGGGCCGCATTTCATCGTAGGGCCAGATGGTCGGCACCGCATGCGGCTTGGGATGGGGAGGGACCACTTCGGACAGCACCTCCCATAGCGGCGAGGAATTCTTGAGCAACAAACGCTGGTAGAATTCTTCCCGCTCAGGCGTGCGCGCCGGTTTACTATCGAGCGCGGAAACACTCATATTACTTTTCCTTTAGCGAGCTGCATTTCTTCCTGGGCCGTGGATGCGAAAGCTCGCACCTTCACTTCCATAGTTCCTACTTTTTCGACCGTCGCCACCACCGTGTCTCCGGGAGCGATGGGACTGACGCCTTCCGGCGTGCCTGTGCTGATGATATCCCCGGGATACAGCGTATAAAACGAAGAAGCCAGCTCAATCAACTCGGCCGACTTCAAAATCATATATTTCGTATTCGAGTTTTGGCGCGTCTCGCCGTTGACCGAAATACTCAGATCGAGAACGTCCGGGTTGCCGACTTCGTCCGGCGTCACCAGCCACGGGCCCAGCACCGTGTACGAATCGGGCGACTTGCGAAAGCTGCGGTCTTCTGTTCCCCGGATGGTGATGTCGAGACCGATCGCGTAGCCCGCCACATAATTCAGCGCATCTTCCTTCGAAACCTGGCTAGCCTGCTTGCCGATGATGACCGCCAGTTCCACTTCGTGATCATTGCGGCGATCGAGAAAACGCAGCGCGATGCCTTCGCCCGGGCCCACCAGCGAACTCGTCGCCTTGAGAAACAGACCCGCCTTCTGAATAGTGATGGTGTGCGCGACGTTACCCTGGTTTATGGCAGCGTCGCCCTTCACCTCATCCAGATGCTTCTGGTAATTAACCGGCGCCGCGATCACTTTACCGGGATTCGCCACCGGGCTCAGCAGCTTCAACCCCGCCAGCGGAACCGTGGGAGCGCTCGAGGCGATGGCTTTCACGCGTGCCAAAACCTTGTCAAGATTGGCGATCAAGAGATCATAAGTAGGGAGCGGATAGCGGCAATCCGGCAGCACCTCGAGGGCTGCGGTGACATCCCGCACCTGCGTCCCCTCGACCAGACCTAGACGACCATCCCCAAACCGGCAAAGCCTCATCCTAGCGTTCTCCTAACAGTTATCCTGGTTGAACATCGAGTTACACGAACACAGAGTCCCCCCCATAGGGTTAGGACTGTAATATCACAATGATGCCATACTCCGGCGGAGCCAGCCACGCGCCGATCTTTTGGGCCTCGTTCCTATTGTGGATGGTCCTCGAACTTATCGCATCGCGCACAAAACGGTCCGGCGACCGCTCCCATGCCCGCGACCGGGGATCGTATGGGCTCATCGTGGCACTTCTTTTCATCGGGCTGACATTGGACTTTATTCTTTCCGCCCGCCTCCCGCAAGCGGCCATCGCATGGCGGCGAGAACTGGTCTTCTTCAGTGGCATCGGACTGATGCTCGCGGGGATCGTGTTTCGTTGGTGGGCCATCGCAGCGTTAGGAAAGTCTTTTACCTTTGACGTTGCAGTGCAATCCGGCCAAAACGTAGTTGACACCGGACCCTATCGTTACATCCGTCATCCTTCTTATACCGGCGCGCTGATGACACAAATCGGCATCGGGCTCGCGCTCGGCAATTGGGTGGGTATGCTCGCGCTGCTGGTGTGCATGGCGGTGGCTTACTCCTATCGCATATCGGTGGAAGAAAAAGCGCTGATCGCGGCATTAGGCGAGCCGTATAAGCAGTATATGCAGCGGACGCGCCGCATCATCCCGTTCTTGTTCTAGGACATCCAGTAAGAGGGCAGGTTTGCCTTGGTGTCGCGGACGATTTCGAAAATCGCGCGGCGGTCTTCGGCGGAAAGACTCTCGAGCGAGAGTCCGCCGACGGACTTGCTGGGGTCCTTCCCAGTGAGGATATCGTAAAGCCGCTGATACACCCGTTCGCGCACCAGCTGCGGCATGCCATCGAAAGCAGCGCTGTAAATCATGTAAGAGAGCGGATAGCGGAACAACCGCTTCTTGAGATCGAAGTCACGCAGCGAACGGCCCTGCTTATCGCGCGGGCCGCGCTGCGGAAACGTTTTAGAGAACGTCGAAACGCCAGCTACCGGTTCCTGCAACCGGTTTTCGTCGCCAAACAACATGTAGGCGGCGAGTTCGTCAATTTCCGCATTGAGTTGATCGCGCTGTTCCGTGAGCTTGCCGTCGTGCTCAGCGACACGCGCGTCCCAGCCGATGCGGATCATCAGATTGGTCATGCGGGTTTGATGCTCCAGCACGAGCAAGGCAACCAAGTCGCTGGTGGGAGCGAGATACCGCGAAGTATCGAAGCGGTCGCGGAGGTCGGTGACGTTCTGCGTCCCTGTTCGCAGCGCCGGGCCGGGATGAATGGGGTCTGACAGATTCGGGTTGTTGCCCAGATGGTATTGCGCCCCATGCGTGCCCGTGACGTACCACCCGCCCCAACGTTCATTGAACGGCGTCCGGTGATCCGTCATGAAAGCGTTGCCGTGCTCTTCGCCGGGGCGACCGCTGGCGGGGTGCACCGAGCTGACCAGAAGCCCTGGCACGGCCAGCGTCACGGGACCTTGATGGCAGCGAAGACAATCGTCGCGGCGCGCAAGCTCCGGATGCTGGCTGCGCGCGGCTTCCATGCTATAGAGAATGACGCCTTGCTTGGGGTCGAGCGAGGTCAACTCCAGCACTTCGCCATTTTGCACGTAACCCACGCTGGTATCGTCGTTGAAATAGATCGCGCGCGGCATGCGCGGGGAAATGCGTTCGGCCTGAATGCTGGTGCGCGAGAAGACCAACACCTGGGAATCAGTGTTGATCGCAAGCTGCTTGAGCACAGCAGCAAGATAGCCGCCGACGGGCGCGTAGTCTAGCTTCAGCTGACCACTTTCAAGGCGCTTCTCAAGATTCCCCACGGGATCAGCGGTCGCGCCGGCGTACTGAATCGCCGGATGATCCAGCGGAATGAAGAAAGTGTCTTCGAGACGATCGGCGAGCAGCCAAGTCGCTCCGGCGAGAAGAACGCCACCTGCCACAACGCGGTTCATAGCTTCACTATAAACCGGAGGACGCGGTTACAAGAGCCGGAAGTTCACTTCGATGGTGGCAATCACCGGCACCGCTTTGCCATCTTTTAGCCCCGGCTTGAAGCGCCATTGCGAAACCGCCTCCATCGCTTTTTGGTCCAGGCCGAGTCCCAGCGACCGCAGTACGTTCACATGATTAGGACGGCCCATCTCATCGACGATGACGGAGAGCACTACAGTACCCTGCCACTTTGCTTTACGCGCCTCTTCGGAATATTCGGGCTCCACTTTAAAGAGCACCCTGGGCGCGGAGACGCCCTTTCCTATCGTATAAGCTCCACGGCCGAAACCGGCATCTGAACCTGGGCCAGCGCCATAGCCATGACCCGGTCCAACGCCACCCTCCGCTCCACTGCCAATCCCCCCGCCAAAACCCGTGCCGTTCGACGGAAGACCCAATTTGCTGAGCGGATCACCAAAGTTGTTGGCTTGCAAATTAGGTACGTCGGGCGGCGCTATGATCGACGGCGGCATTTGCAGTTTGGCCTCCATCGGGTCGACGCGCGGCGGAGTAAAGTGGCGTGGCTCGGGCTTGGGCAACTTGCCCTTGCTGGCATCCAAAACCTGACGCGCGCCGCCGCCCCCGCCGCCGCCCGAAAGGCGCTTGCTCTCCGCCAAGTAGGGACGCAAGTCGACTACCAGGTCCGTGAACCGCTGCTTCACCAGGTTCTGTACCGGATGGATTGTGCCCAATACGAATACCGCAGCCAGCAGCATGGCGTGAGCAGCCAGCGACGATACGCCCGCCACCCGCAAGGAACCATAGGCCGGTCGAGCCGGCGTGCCGCGAAAGACAACCTGATATTCAGTACCGTCGACGTGGCTGCTCCAGCGCCCCACAGCTCCGCGAAATTGAGAAAGTGAATCCCCCAGAAATGCCAGCTCGGCTTGGCACTCAGCGCACTCGCGAGCATGCTGTTCCTCGAAAGGAGCCGCGCCAGCAAGGAAACACTCGGAAATCTGCGCTGCGGAAAGATGTCTGTTCACCTAGTTACCTCCAGCTTTGCGCGGACCGCTTGCAGGGCTCGAAACAGATGCGTCTTCACAGTTCCTTCTTTCATACCGGTAGCGCCAGCGATTTCGAGAAGCTCCATGTCTTCGACGAAACGGAGCAGGAAGACGGTTCTCTGGCGCTCGGAAAGCTGCGTGACGACACTCCAGATTGCGCGAACTTGTTCTTTTGCCAGAGCCGCCTCTTCCGGCGTCACTTGGCGATCCGAAATCCAATCCCCTAGATCCTCCGGATGCACGCCCGGATGCAGCGCGCGTCTCCAAAACTTCAAACGGCTGCTGCTTTCGTGCCTGCGTACAAGATTAATCGCAATCTGCATCAGCCAGGTAGCCGGGCTCGACGCGCCGCGGAACTGGTCGCGGGCACGGTAGGCGCGCAGAAAACAGTCCTGCGTCAGGTTTTCGGCTGTTTCCCGGTCGCGCAGCGAGGCCAACAGAAACCGGAAGACCCGCGGCCGGTAGTCCTGCACCAGCCCGTCAAACTCCAAAGAGCTTTCGGTTCCGGTACCGCCCGCGGCGGCCACGCCAAGTGTTACAACCGTTGCCATTCGAACGGTTAGATCCCTTCCCGCTGAAAGGGTTTACAAGAAACTGGGAAATACCTGGGAGACGAATTGCGCTCGTTGGACCCGCACTGGACCGAAGATCATTGAAAGGACTAGTACTTCTAAGCTTGGTGAGATCTATAAATCCGCTGTCCTGCATATATACTGATACAACTGGGTGAGCAACCAAATCGTCACCGAAAAAGTCGCACCGGAGATCTGAGCTTCAAAGCCAGAGTCGACTATGATTCAACAATCGGAGAACCCGCTGATGGCGGTAGGCGGGGGTGTGTATCCCCCCGAGATCGTCTATTCGTCCGAGCAATTCTCACAAGTTTCCCCAGCGGTGGGGAAACCTGCCAAGCCGACCCGGGGGAGTTTAGAACATAACCGCTGGCGGCTTGAGGTTGGGGCAATTCCGGTACCCGCTACCCTAACAGGGGCAAATAAACTGTGAAAGCATTGTTTCTCGGCGCCTGTAAAACCATGCAAGTCTTCAGCGTCGTTCGAGGCAGCAACTGGCGTTCACAGCGGCTTCTCATCCTCGCCTACCACGGAATATCGCTGCGAGACGAACACCAATGGAACAACGAACTCTATATGCCGGAGAATTTGTTCCGGGAACGCATGCAATTTCTGCGATCCTACTCGGTGTTGCCGTTGGAGGAAGCGGTGCAACGGCTCTACTCCGGCGACCTTCCGCCCAGAGCAGTCGCGCTCACCTTCGATGACGGTTTGCACGATTTTCGCGTGCGAGCATGTCCGATTCTGGCGGAATTCGGTTACCCTTCAACGATCTATCTCACCACCTACTTTTCTGTGAACCGCTATCCCGTCTTCAACTTGTTCTTCTCCTACTTGCTATGGAAGGGAAAGGACAATACCGTCAATCTCAGCGGTATCATTCCTGGTCTCGGCCGTCATTCACTCGCTACAGATCGCCCGCTGATCCTCCAGAAAATCCATGAATACCGTCAAAAGGAGCGCCCGGATAACGAGGCACTTGTGCAACTGGCCCGAAAGCTAGCGGTAGTGGTCGAGGAGGATTACGACCAATTGTGTGAGCTCGGCATTCTTCACCTCATGAGCCCTGCGGAAGTGAGTGAACTTCCTCGCTTCGGAGTCAATGTTCAATTGCACACGCACCGGCATCGCACGCCCGACGATGAGGCGCTATTCCTGCGCGAAATTCGCGATAACCGCAAAAGCATCGCAGCGATGGGCATACCTGCGGAAAGGCTTACGCATTTCTGTTACCCCGACGGGAGGTACCGCGCCGAATTCCTCGGTTGGCTCAAAAACGCGGATGTTCAAACGGCGACAACCTGCGAGGCGGGCTTGGCCTCCCGGCGAAGCTCGCCGCTCCTCCTGCCGCGTCTGATTGACAGCTGCAACATCAGCCCTTTGGATTTCGAAGGCTGGCTGACCGGCACCAGCCTGCTGGCTAAGCGCACGCCGGGGTTAGGGGCGAGAACTGTGAATAAGATCCTCATCAATGGCTTTCGCCGAGCCAATGGGATCAAGGCTGCGCCAGTATCCAGTCGACCGCCGCGCTGAGCGAATGCACAGTCGCAGAGGGTTTGACGGAGGACCGCTGTTCCCGATAGCCAAAATCGATCCATACGGTGGCGCAACCGGCGCTGGCGCCGGCTTCGATATCCCGCCAGCGATCCCCCACCATAAAGCTTCTGGATAAGTCGATGTGATGCTTTTCGGCTCCCTGTAGGATTAAGCCGGGGCGGGGCTTGCGGCAATCGCAGCGGTCTCTGTCATCGTGGGGGCAGAGGAAGAAATCATCCAGCGGAAGCGCTTGCCGCAGAGCCCGGTGAATCGCTTCGACTGCCGCCAGCGCCTGCGTCCCGCGCGAAATATCGGGCTGGTTGGTGACCACCAGCAGAAGAAACCCGGATTGCTTCAGAGACTGAAGGGATGCGGGCGCCTCCGGCACAACGATCAATTCGTCGATGCCCGCAGGCGGGTAAGGCTTACCGTCGCGAACGATTGCCTGGTTGAGTACGCCGTCGCGGTCGAGAAAAACTGCGCGCTGGCCGGGCACCCCTATACCACCGACTCCCACTTGGTTTGTTCTTGCTTCAGATCGGGATGCGAAACCAGGAGGTGCCAGATCACCGCCTGAAACGCTTCCGAGTGCGGCGTGATATGCGCGGGGTTCACCACGGGGACAAGCACGCAAGCGTCCGCCACTTGCGCGGTGTAGCCGCCATCGCGTCCGACAATCCCGCCGACTTTCGCGCCCACCGTGCGGGCATATTTAAGAGCCTCTACCAGGTTAGGGCTCACGCCCTTTTCAAGATTGCCCCCGCCCACCGAGAAGATCAGCAGCATGTCGTCGGGGCGCAGATGGCTGACGCGCAGCCAGCGCTCGAACACGGTCGACCAACCTTCATCGTTGGTGCGCGCGGTCAGCTCCGACACGTTGTCGGTCGGGGCATAGGCTTCAATGCCGGTGATTTTACGGAAGTCGTTGACGGCATGCGAGGCGTTGCCGGCGCTGCCGCCTACGCCTAAAATGAAGAGCCTGCCGCCGGAAGCCCGGGTCCGCGCCAACAAAGTCACGAGCCGGTCCACGGCCTGGGCATCGATTTTCTTCACGACCTCAGACACTTCGCCAAGAAACTGCTGTGTGAAAGTTTCACGCACATCTTTTAGTGTACTCAAGCGCTGCTTTACAATCGTTATCGTTACCCAGCCCATGCCGGTTCTTTCCATAGTCATTCCCGCCTACAACGAAGGCGCATTTATTGGCGCGCTCATCGAACGGATTCTAGCCGTACCGGTCGAAGCCCGGGGGTTTCAAAAGGAGCTGATCGTCGTCAACGATGGCTCGCGTGACAACACCGGGGAAATCGCGCGCGAATGGGCCAGCCGTTTCCCGCAGGTGCATTGCTTCACCCAGGTCCCCAATCAAGGAAAAGGAAAAGCCGTGCAGCGCGGAATTCGCGAAGCGACGGGCGACTACATCCTGATACAGGACGCGGATCTTGAGTACGAGCCGCATGATTATTTGAAGCTGCTGAAGGGTCTGGACTACGCCGACGTGGTGTACGGCAGCCGCACGCTCGGCCAGAGCCGGGGGCACAAAGGCTTCACATTGTTTCCGGGGAAGCATGCGCAGCAAGGAGTGGGTCCGTGGTTCGCGGGCGTGCTGCTGACCTTGTGGACCGCGCTACTCTACCAATGCTGGATCACCGATACGCTCACTGCTTACAAACTCTATCCCTCCGCGGCAGTCAAAGCCATGCACCTGCGCACCAGCGGCTTTGAAACCGATCACGAGATCACTGCCAAGCTGGTCCGCCGGGGACTGCGCATCACCGAGGTGCCGATCGAGTACCATCCACGATCTCAGGACCAAGGAAAGAAAATAAAGCCTTCCGACGGCTTCATCGCCGTGTGGACGCTACTGCGATTCCGCTTCAGCGATTAAGTCTCGCAACCGCCAAAGTCTGTCCGATGTTGTAAGTGAGCCACAGCTTGCCAATGCCCAGGGCGCCGATCGTGCGCCGCAACAGCTCCAGTGGTTTCCCGTAAGCGGCCGCGCGCTGCGCCACGTATCCCAAGGGCAACACGGGCCAAAACGATTCGAACCACAACATCGAGAACCCCGCGCGCCGCAACTGTTCCTGCATGGTCTTGCGCGTGTAATAAATCAGATGGACGCTCAGCCAGAAGGGCCAACGCCGTCCCAGGGTGCGCGCCGCGATGGTTCCGATGTCCGGATAGTTTACCAGCAGCACGCCGCCCGGCTTGAGCAAGGAGCGCACGATTTTCAAAGTCTCCAGCGGCTGCGGCAGGTGCTCAATCACGTCCCACAGCGTGATGACGTCGAAGCTGCTTTCTTCGAACGTGCCGGCTTCGAGAATGCCGTCGCGGATATCCAACCGGTAGTTTTCGCGTCCGTAGGCAGCCATCCAGCGGGCTGGCTCAATTCCGGTCACCGTGAATCCCAGTTCTCGTGCCGCCACCAAAAAAGCCCCGCCCGCGCAGCCCACGTCGAGCACGCGTTTCCCTTCGGGCGAGATCCCCAGACGCTTCACTACGCCGGCCAGCGTCTTATGGAATCCCCGGATGCGCGCTTCATTTTGTGCCGCGAATACCGGATCTTCAGCTTCGGCATAGCCCTCCAGAATCAAGTCGGCCCGCAGGCGTGGGTTAACATACACCAGGCCGCAAGCGCTGCAGCGGACCACTTGGTCCCACAGCACTTGATCGCTCGCGGCGCGGAAGATCTGCTTCAGTTGTTGTTCGTCGAGCGCAGCCGGATAGCACGCCGGTTGGACCACCTTGTAGTCAGGCGACGCGCAGAGCGGACAACAAATTTCTTCGAAAAACTCTCTGGTGCTGTACGTTGGTGCGGAGATTCCCACTACAGCTATCCTAATGCTAGGCATCCATCCGGCGGCTGACGTCGAGCCGTACATGCATAGGCGCCATGTCTGAGACGCGATCCCATATTGAAGTCGTGCTGTTTTCAGGAGGCAGTGGTACCCATAGCATCACTGAGGCTCTACGCCGCCATCCTCAAATCCGCCTGAGAATTCTGATTAACGCTTACGACGACGGCCATTCCACGGGGCGATTGCGCAAATTCATCCCGTCAATGCTGGGGCCTTCCGATGTGCGTAAGAACATCAGCCGGCTCATGCCGTCCGCGGAGCGTTGTTTTCGCCATCTGGGGATACTCTCTGACTACCGCCTGCCGGTGGGAATACCGCGGGCGGCTGCGCTGACGCTCTTGGATGACGTCGTGGCTGGAAACTTTTCTGCGCTGCCCGCGAAACTATGTGATTCCTTCCGCCAGTTGACGGTGGCACAAGCAGAGCAGTGCCGCAGCCTGATTCGCACTTTCCTGGAATATTTCCATCAGCAGGAAGTGCTGGGGCGCACTTTCGATTTCACGGATTGTGCCCTGGGGAACTTGCTGTTTGCCGGCTGCTATCTGGAACAGAGGCAGGATTTCAATCGCACGATAGAAGCCTTCAGCCGTGTTTATGAAGTTGAGCCCGGTACCTTATTGAACATCACCCAAGGCGAGAACTTGTTCCTGGTGGCGGAAAAAGAAGACGGCAGCACGTTGTTAGGGGAAGCCGATATTGTGGCGGCACAGACCTCCGCCAAAATCCGGCGACTCTATCTGATCGACCAACACGCCTACCGGGACTCGATGGAAAATGCCGCCGAGCCGCCGCCGGGGGGGTGGCTCCCTTTCATTCACAAAGCTGCCCGTACCCCTCAATTGTCAGCCAGAAGCGGCGGCCGCTATTGCCGCGGCCGATGTTATTGTTTACGGCCCCGGCACCCAGCATTCTTCGCTGTTCCCTTCCTACATGACAGAGGGTGTCGCCGAGGCCATCGCCGCCAATACTTCAGCGGACAAAATCTTTGTGGGCAATATTGCCCGGGACTGGGACATTCAGGAAGAAGACATCAACGACTTGGCGCGCAAGTTTATGGACGCCATGAGCCGCCAGGGCACGGTACCAGTCAACTGGAAGGAATGCGTCACCCACTTCTTTGTCCAGAGCAGCGAACCAGGAGAATCCGGTCAGGCCAAGTACATCCCGTTTGACCCATCCAAGTTCACCTACCAGCTCGAAACCGTCCGTGTTCGGGATTGGGAGGCATATGAAGGAAAACATTCCGGCGGCTATGTGTTGGACGAATTGCAGCAGATCGTGCAATCGCGCATCGACATCGAATTGCAGCGGATTCAGCACATGGTCTCTATCGTGGTTCCGGTGCTGAATGAGGCGGCGACGCTGGAAACAGTCTTGAAGTCTTTACAATCTCTGGATTTCCACGCACTGCGCATCACTAAGGAAATTATTGTGGTAGATGGGGGCTCGCAGGACGGATCCCGGGAGATCGCGCAAAGCTTGCGGAATGTGAGGGTTTACGAAACCGAACCGGGAGCGGGACGCGGCGCGGCCCTGCGCATGGGAATCGACAAGGCGCGCGGCAGTTTGATCGCTTTCTTTCCGGGTGACCAGGAATATAAGACGGAAGATCTATACACGCTAGTGCAAGCCCTGGTGCAATCGCGTTACCGGGCTGTGTTCGGCACGCGAGCGGTGAAAGTGCGCGACCTTTCCGAACAGCTCAAGAGTATCTACAAGAACCAACGCGGATTGTATTTGACCAGCAAATATGGAGGCATGCTGCTCAGCATCGCTTCGCTTCTGCTGTACAACCGCTACATTACTGACGTGCTGACCAGCGTGAAGGCCTTCGATGCGCCGCTGATCCGCAGTCTGAAGTTGCGGTCCGATGGACGCGATCTGGATACGGAGCTCTTCGCCAAGCTTTCCTTGCAGCACATTTACATTTTGGAATTGCCGGTGGACTACAGCCCGCGAACCCGTTCGCAAGGTAAGAAAATTACCATCGGGGACGGGATGAAGTGCCTGTGGGCTTTGCTGCGCTATAGTTTTTCGCGCCCGGTAACGCCGCCAGAAGCAGCGGCACTGCGCCGAAGCGCGGCACCCGAAGCCCGCCAGTAGCCGGTCGCACCCGGTCCCGCGGCTTCCTCGTGGGGGATCTGCCGTAAGAACTGCCCTTATTATTCAGCCCGCTACGGCCGATCTAAGGTTTACCCGATGACCTCGCCCAAATTGTTGTCAACCAGCGGGAATCTTGGAAAAGGGGACGCCTGAGAATATGCTTCCCAAGCCAGCGAAAGATCTGAAAGTAAAGCTGTTCGCGGACGGCGCCGAGCGTGCCGGCATCCTTAAAATGTATGAGAATCCCCTCATTCGCGGTTTTACCACCAATCCGACACTCATGCGCAAGGCCGGCATCACGGACTATGAAGCTTTTGCCAAAGACATCGTGAGCGCCGTTCCCGACCGTCCGCTTTCACTCGAAGTGTTTGCCGATGAGTTCGATGAAATGGAGCGGCAGGCGTTGAAGATCTCGCGCTGGGGCGACAACGTCTACACCAAGATTCCGGTCACCAATACGCGCCGCGAAAGTTCGCTGGATTTGATCTGCCGCCTGGCCCGCCAAGGTGTAAAGCTTAACGTCACCGCCCTGATGACCCTCGATCAAGTCAGGGACGTGAGCGCGGCGCTAGCACGCGGCCCCGCTGCCTATGTGTCGGTATTCGCCGGCAGGATCGCCGACACCGGGCGCGATCCGGTGCCCATCATGGCCGACGCGGTGGCGCTATTGAAGCCCTATTCGAATATCGAGCTCATTTGGGCCAGTCCCCGGGAACTGCTCAATATCTTTCAGGCGGACTCAGTGGGTTGCCACATTATCACCGCGACCAACGATTTGCTGCATAAACTGGCGCTGGTCGGCAAGGACCTGGACGATTATTCGCTCGAAACCGTGGAGATGTTTCATCGCGACGCCACGCATGCAGGCTTCACGCTATGAGCGCGGTGGTGCCGGACTACGATCCCGTGGGCTCCTCGGGTCTGGCATAGCGGTTTCGCAGACTCTCGAACTGCCCATGGCGGAGCAGCCCGGACCTGTGAAGGACGTAACGCAGGAGCAGTCCTAAAATCGAAAGGCCGTAAATGGAGCTTTGTACAAAGGACGCCGAGGAGGCCTCCGGGAAGTACCGCGTGGGCACTGGAACTTCGGCGATCCTAAAATTTATCGCGACGAGTTGAGCGATAATCTCCTGGTCGAAAATGAACTTGTCGGAGTTGGTTTCGAGGTTGACGCTTTCGAGCGCCTCCCGGCTGAAAGCGCGGTAGCCGGTGTGATACTCCGCCAAATGGAGCCCAAACGTAACGTTTTCCAGCCAGGTCAAAAATCGGTTGGCAAGGTACTTCCACCAAGGCATGCCCTGAGCCATAGGGTTTCCGCCCAGCAGCCGCGATCCCAGAACGACGTCGGCGCGTCCCTCCTGAATCGGGCGGATCACCTCGGGTAGCAGACGCGGGTCATATTGGTAGTCGGGGTGCACCATCACGACGATCGCCGCCCCCGCTTTCAGCGCTTCGTGATAGCAGGTCTTCTGATTCGCCCCGTAGCCATAGTTCCGATTGTGCACGAACAATTCCAGTTCGAGCTCTCGCGCGACGGTCACCGTCTCATCGGAACTGCCGTCATCTACCAGAATGACCAAATCCACCTTATCGTGCGGCAACTCCGTGTAGGTCATGCGCAGAGTCTTCGCGGCGTTGTACGCCGGCATGACCACCACGACCTTGGGATTACCCTTCGACATTCTACAGCACCCTCCGCTTTGACGGTCCGTGTTTGATTGCACAAGAACCGGCCGCATCCTTGGCAGGAGGGCGGATGTACTGCATCTGTTATGGTTGGCTTTCGTTGCGGGGACCCACCCACCATCATATATCGATACAATGGGGTTGTTTGTCGCACGCTCCTTTGTCGACGGTCAATACTGTGGGAGGCGATAATCGCATCGCATCCGGATCCGTTGCAAAACAGCGTTTGGCATCTGCGGCGCCCCTCCTTCTGTTCTTCCTAGTCGCAGTTATCCTCCAGTACATGGCCGGAGCCTACCGCGCGGAGCTGAGTGGGTATCCGGATGAGCCCGCTCATTTCGTCACGGGCCGCATGGTGGCGGACTACATGTCCACCTTTCCTCACCCTCCGATGCTGCAATTCGCTGAGGACTATTACATCCGCCGTCCCAAGGTTGCGATCGGGCATTGGCCGCCGCTGTTTTACATCATTGAAGGTTTGTGGTTCCTCCTGTTCGACGCTTCCCGCCGATCCGTCCTGCTGCTTATGGCGCTGATTTCCTCCGTGATTGCCACCATTGTTTATGCCATGGTCCGATCCAGGCAGGGATGGTGGGCAGGCTTGGCGGCGGGGCTTGTGTTTCTCTTGTTACCCACTGTGCAGACCGAAACCCAGCAGGTGATGGTGGATAAACTAGTTTGTTTATTCGGGCTTTGTGCCGTGCTGGCGTTTGCGGACTTCATCAGCCGTGGCGCCAGAGGTGACCTTTTCCGCTTCGCTGTGTTTGCGATCCTGGCGATTTTTTCCAAGACCAACGGTTTGTATCTGGCTCTCTTTCCTCCCCTCGCCTTGCTGTTCACCAAGCGCCTGCGTTTGCTCGCGAGTCCGTGGCTGTGGGTTACAGCAGCCTTGGTGGGTGTACCCGCAGCAGCCTGGGTCTTGTTCAGCGCCCGGTTTGTTCTGAACACCTGGGTTGAGAAACCCAGTCTTGGTTTCGTTGGTAGGGCCGTGGTAACCAACGCGGGCTTCCTGGCCTCCATGTTTGGAACGGCATTCCTTCTGCTGATTCTGGCGGGTTTGGTGTCTCAACTCCTCCGCCCGTTGAGAAACGGGACTCCCGATCCGCTCTGGGGTACGCTAGCGGCAGGTGCGCTCAGCGTCTTCCTATTTCAGAGCATCGTTCCGGCCGGACTCGAACCCCGCTTTCTGATTCCGCTTGTGCCGCTTCTGATTCTGTTCATGTTTGCGGGAATAGAATGGCTTGCGGACTTGCTCCCGACCAGCCGTTGGCCCGTCCAGCTTCGGTATTCCGCAGTATTAGTTGTTGCGGCTCTCCTTTTTGCAGTCCAGACCTTCGCAGTCCCGCAGAAGCCCTATCGGGGATTCTCGGAAGCCGCGGACTTCCTGGTGTCGCTACCGGAAGCGCGCCAAGCGGCGACTCTAGTATCTTCGGAAACTGATGGCGAGGGTCTGCTGATTGCGGAAATCACGATGCGAGAACATCCGCAGACCGGTTTCGTCCTCCGTGGCTCAAAAGTACTCTCGGAGTCGGATTGGCTGGGACGGGACTACCACGCCCGGTTCTCCTCGACAGACGATCTCCAGCAGTATCTAAATCGAATCCCCGTGGATTTTGTTGTGATCGACCAGGCCGAAGGCCCGGTCCCCGTCTCTCACCATCGGCTGCTGATCGATCTTCTTAGCCGCCAACTCGATCACTGGCGCTTGCTAGGCTCCTTTCCACAGCATTCTCAGGGTCGAGTGGATGGTGCGATCCAGTTATATCAGCGGATCGGAGCCCCCGGATCTCCGGATAAGGTGTGGTTCGAGATGCAGGAGATTCTGCACCGCAAACTTCGCTGATGCGCCGATCTTGCGATTGTCCGGGCTGACTTCGCATTGCTTCTAGCACGCTTGTCCGTTCCCACCGTGCGCAATTTGCGACCCCTCTCCCGAGTACCCCTAGTACAATCGTCGTATTCCGTGCATTCTAAAAGGGCCTAGCACGGACGGGCAGTTGGGCCAGAAATTGCCTAGGCGTAACATTCAAAATTCAAATTTGCCATAGTTTAGCAGGGGTTTGAGGAAGGTTTACCGGGTTTCCGCCCGTAAAATTTTCCTGTAGCCCACGAATCTACCACTCGGGGCTCTGCGATAGAGTGGAGAACTTAACCTACAGGACTGCACTAGTCTACTGGGTTTAAGGTCTAAGGCCGATTTTTATGTATGGCGCGCCTGGGAGCCTATTTGACTGCTTTTTTCTTTCGCAATTCACCCGTCACGAAGCGTTGCTTTGTACGGGTTCTCCTGTGGAACAGCTTGCTTGCTTTGCTCGCGGCTCCCATCTTCTGCCAGCAGGGCGCGCTTTCTCTCAGTTCGACAAGCGCCACGCCTGGCTCGAGTGCCGCGCTGACCGTATCAACGGCGGCCAACGGCGGAGCTCAACCCGCAGTCCTTCGCTGGACTATGCAATATCCACCCGACGTAACCGCTATCGACGTGACCGCAGGTCCCGCCGCGACCAATGCCGGGAAGAAAATAACCTGCTCCTACGGAGTCTCCGCCGCCACCTGCCTGGCCTGGGGCGAAAACACAGCGGTGATCGAGGATGGCGCCGTAGCCACTGCCACCTTCCAAATCTCCGCAGCGAGCAGGAACCCTGCAATCGCGATTGCAAACAGTATAGGAAGTGCTTCCGATGTTCAGGGGAATTCACTTTCCATTGCCAGCGCAGGAGGGACCATCGCCCTCATTCTCCCGCCGTCGATCAGTTGCGCGCCCGGCAGCGGGCCGCGTCTCTTGAACCAATACTTCTCCGCGCAGTGTTCCGTGCTCGGTGGCGTGCCGCCTTACAACTGGCAAGTCAGCTCCGGCACATTGCCTCCAGGACTCAGCCTGACCGGCCAAGGAGCTTCGGCGCAGATCGCCGGCACACCCACCGCGGCCGGCGTCTATCGCTACACAATTTCCGTGGTCGACAGTAATTCGCCATCGGCCGCGAGCGGCACGCTCGCTTTTGCGGTAACCATACAATCCAGTGCCGCGAAGTTCAATTTGCTTGGCTCCATGCCTCACGTGGCAGCCGACGAAAATTGGACTACCACTTTCACTCTGATCAACACCGGAGCCAGCGACGCTCAGAGCGAACTCAATTTTCTGGGAGACAACGGGAATCCCTTGCCGCTTCCGCTCCTTCTCCCGCAGCAGACCGCCGATCAAAGCCTGCAAACCACGCCGTCCTTCGATTGGACGCTGGCCTCAAACGCTTCGCTGATCGTGCAGACGGCCTCCATAGCAAACCTGCCCACGCAAATCGGTTCGGCGCGATTGACCGCTACTGCCGGCCTGGGAGGATTCGCTATGTTTCACTTGTATTCCACCCAACAAGAGGCGGTGGTGCCTTTAGAAATCAGAAACGCCAGTTCTTATCTGCTGGCATTCGATAACACGAACAATGCCTCGCTGAGTGTAGCGCTCGCCAACGTTGCCGCGCAGCCCGCCAACGTTTCCGTCCTGCTTCGCGACGACGGCGGGACTCAGATTGGCGCCAGATCCCTGGCTCTGCCAGCCAGCGGGCATACTTCGTTTGCATTATCCGACTTGTTCCCAGTTACTGCGGGGCAGCGCGGGACCGTTGAGTTCGATACCCCGCCCGGCGGACAGATCAGCGTGCTGGGAGTGCGCAATGCGCCCCCGGGAACGCTCACCACTATTCCTGTGTTAACCGGCGGCAGTACCGGCGGCGGCACTATGGCGCATATTGCGTCGGCAAACGGTTGGAAGACCACCTTCGTGCTGGTAAACACCGGCGTTAGCGCCGCGCAAACCCACTTGCAATTCTTTGACGATTACGGCAATCCTCTGGGTCTGTCGCTATCCTTCCCGCAAGCTGGCGACGGTACTTCCGTCTTCGATACTAAAGTCGACCGCACGCTGAACGCCGGCGCGACGCTGGTAATCGAGACCACCGGGCCCTTGGCGAATCCGGTGCAAACCGGATCCGCACAATTGACTACCAATGGCAACGTCTCCGGCTTTGGGATTTTCCGCTACGATCCCAATGGCCAGGAAGCGGTAGTCCCCTTGGAGGATCGCAACGCCAGCTCCTACATACTCCCCTTCGACAATACTGGCGGGATATCCACGGGCGTAGCAGTGAGTAACACTTCCTGGCAAGCAGTGAGCGTGCCTGTAATCATTCGCGACGATACGGGAGCGCAGCTAGGAACCTCAGCGATCCCCCTGGCAGCCAACGGCCACGGGGCTTTCGTCCTGGCGAGTCAATTCCCGCAAACGGAAGGGATACGCGGCACACTGGAGTTCGCGACGCCCGCCGGCGCACAAATAAGTGTTCTGGGAATTCGTTCACCTCCCACCCACACCTTTACAACGCTGCCCACGCTGACGAGGTAGTGAACCGGCACGTTACCCTATTCCCAGATGCGAAGCCGTCGCACAGGGAGGCTGCGGTTCCTATATCTGCTCCGCGAATCTTTCCGCCGCAGCGCCGTTTATGACAGATTCCGAAAGTCATCGCGCGAGCTCGGCTCACGCACGTTTATACGCTACCCAATCCGGAAGCGAACGCACGTATTCAATCGCTTGAAAGTCCTGAAGAGATTGCACAGGTGGATTTTGCCACATGGATCGGCCCCGCCGCCGTCGTGATGATCCAGGTCACTGTGTTCTGGCTGCATTGTGCGTGGCAGAGATTCGGTTCGCCGTGCCGATAGGGCTAGAGTATCCTTACGGCCCCGTAACGCAGGCGCCCCCGAGCGAGGCGTTCACTAGCCGCTGTATAGTGGTTACCTCGCAGACGCCGGGGCCGTCGATATTGGCCGTGCACGGCGTCAATCCAAGGTTCATATTGATCAGCAATTCTACGTCGAGCAAACTGATCACGCCGTCAGAGTTCAGGTCGCAGGCAAGCGTCAAACCGCCGCCGATGGCTGCGTCGAGTGTCGTGAAGTTCACACCTGGGTCTGTTCCATCACTCGCCGCGTTGCGCCATGGGCCACTTCCCGTAAGCGCCCAGTTGTGGTAGTCCGTGTTGACGGCGGAGTAGTTGGTGAATGGTGCACCGGAATAGTTCGACGCCCGTGTCGTGTCGTAATAGTTGTTTAGCACAGTGGCCCCGTGACGACTGGTGAGGGTCGCATCACTGACACCCCCTCCGCCGTTGATCGCCCCTGAGTTGATGATGGCGTTATTGGACGCCGTCCAGGTCCCGCTCGTTGTCGAACCTGAGGTAAAGCAAGGCTCAGTGCAGCCGCCAGCAGCATAAAACCAGCGGACTTGATCGAACTCCGTAATATTGTCTTTAATGACTAGGTTTGAGAAATTGAGTGGCCAGTCATCAGATAGTTGGCCATTGTACTTAGATCCCAGCATCGTGTTGTGGATGATCTGTAGAGAATCAGGGCTCTGGTTACCCGCGAAAGTGCATCCGCCATTGTCACGAACCAGTGCGAAATTTTGGTCTGCGGCGGGGATATACGGGGCCGCGCCTTTCGTAAAAAACAAATTGTTTTTAATCAGTACCCTGTTGAGTATAGGCGGGCAGGACATTGCGGTTCCTCCCCCGGTCTGTGTGCCGATAACCACAAAATCGGCCGCTATATTTTTGACGATGTTATTGGTGAGGCTGATGTCGCTAGAAAAACACCATGGGCAGTCTCCGCCTTGGTCGGTGCTGTTGAAGTTGAATGCGTACTGCTGCCCAGCATTCCAGTGGTTGACAAACACGTTAGCGTTGATGTTCCAGCGTTGACCATACTTGGCCTCAACGAAGTTCTTCGAAAGCCTGCCGCTGACATGGTCCCAGGTCGGGTCGCTAGGGTTCCACGACGGCAGCTTGTAGAAGTAGTTCCTAGTCATCGTGATGTCTGCCGGGACTATTCCCCAGGCGACGTGTCCCGCTCCCGCGAGGGGGGCCGCATGAATGGCGTTGAAGGTCAGCGCTCCGGCGCTATTGCCGGTGATGGTGGTCCAATCGCTGGGGACGTAGTAGGGCACGCTCGAACTGGTATAGAACATGACCTGCGTTCCAATAGGCGGTGTAGCCACCGTCCCGCTGGCCGCGTCGATGCAAGTGTTCACAGTAGCGGTGGTGGTCGTAGGAGTCGGGCTTGCCGCGACGGTGCAAGAATAGCCCGGAGTCTTGGATGTACCCCCTGATAGGACGGTTTCCGAGGCTGCCGACAGGAAATTGTTCTGAATTAAAATCGGACCAGGACCATCCGATATGAGAATGGCTTGCGATTCGGAGTAGTAGATTTCGCTGACATAGCTGTTCACAACGGAAAGGTTGCTGCCGACAAGCAGAAAACCTTTTCCGGCTCGGACCGTCGAGCTTGCATGAGCGCTATGGACGTACAGCCTGTCGAACATGATGTGATCTGAAAGTTGGCTGGTCAGGGTTTCCAGGTTGGAGTTTGAAGTCTCCACCAGAAGAAACTGGAAGACGGAAGAGGTCACTTCCAAGCACCCGAAGTAGTTGTATTTTCCTGGGACAAATGAACTGTTCGAAGTTGAGAGTGGCGGAGTTCCGGCACTGGAGTTAATGGTTGCGTAGTGGGTCAGCAACGGCGCGGGCCACGGAGGCACACTAGCGGAGTTAGCGGCAGCCTGCGTTACATAGGCAGGGATCGGCGTGGTCCCATTGGCACAGCCCGTGCCCTCGACCAAGATCCAGTTCGGTGCAGCGCACTGCTTATTGAAAACGTAGCTTCCCGTGAATACGGCACCGTCATCAATTACGATGTCGCTGCCGCAGGCCGCTGCGTTGTAGATCGCTTGCAGGTCATCTCCCGCATGGACCTTGATGACGCTTCCTGTGGGCGTCGGGCGCACCCCTGACGGAACCGACCGCGGCGCTATGGGGTTTGTCGGAGAAGCCTGACCCCAGAGAATAATGGCTGTGCAGGGAAAAAGTATAAGCCATTTCATTTGAACACCGCCCTGTCTATGAGGATTGGGATGCTGGCAATGGTGCTGTTCGTTGCTTTTGAAGGCGTGATGCGCGCTGCGCTAGTAGGCCTACCGCGGCCGATGGTGACCGTGATCGATACACCACCTCCAAGCGTGAGGTTTGCCGTAGGCCTCTCGGTGCTCTTGATCTGAATCGCGTCGCCAAAAGCAGCCCAAGAGTCGAGCTCAGTTTGCAGGGATGCCATGCACCCGCTGTCGCGCACCGTCAGGTCGGCACTCGAGGCGTAAGTTGCTGTCGCCATAAGGATTAGTATCTGACAAAGTCGATTAAACATGCCAATATCCTATCGTCAGCGCGCGCCCTCTCCGATAGGAAGAAGAGGCCGGACAATCAATATAGTCTGGATAGTCTGGCCGTTGCATTTCCATGAAGGTGTTGCGGTGGGGAAAGATCTTAATCCACGACCTCGGCAATTAGAGTATTCACTATTCTCTATATTAGCTGATGACGTCGGGGCACTGGCAGAACTCTCTCTGAGTGCGTCCCGACAACGATAGGCCTTC
Organism: Bryobacterales bacterium; assembly: GCA_963760575.1. GTDB lineage: Bacteria > Acidobacteriota > Terriglobia > Bryobacterales > Bryobacteraceae > Palsa-187. The sequence continues at coordinate 3,123 of CAVXEM010000054.1, read as the reverse complement.
GTGAGCCTCACTCTCAAGTGCCTGCAATGTGTTCGAACTGAAAGGTTGCAGAAGTAGAGGTTACCCCAGGGCCGCATTAGTCTTGAAGAAAAGCTCGCTCGACGTGCCAGTGGCCGACAGCGCCGTCACGGCTTTCACGGCGTGTCCCAAACCCCGAAAGTTGTGCCAATCGAGACTGGAGGTATCGTAGGCGGTTGAGGGCCTCGAAAGACCAACGAGGAGGTTCCACATGCCAAAGAAGGGACACAGCGAGGAACAGATCATTGCTGCGCTGAAGCAGTACGAGAGTGGGGATAAAGTGGCGGACATCTGTCGCAAGCTGGGGGTGAGCGAGGCCACGTTCTACACGTGGAAAAAGCAGTATACGGGGCTGGGAGTGCAAGAGCTGCGCGAGCTGAGACAGCTGCGGGAGGAGAACGGTAGGCTGAAGCGGCTTGTGGCAGATCTCTCGCTCGACCGGCAGATCCTGCAGGAGATCGTCTCAAAAAAGCTGTAAAGCCTCGCCAGTGATGCCGGCTGGCGAGGTGGACACAGGAGGCATACCAGATCGGGGCACGGCGCTCTGCACGTTTGTCGCGGGTGCCGTGGACAACCCTGATCTATAAGAGCCGGAAGAAACCGCAGGAGCCGCTGCGCAGGCGTCTGCGCGAGATCGCGGCAACCTATGTGCGCTACGGCTATCGTCGTCTGACGGTGCTACTGAAGCGCGAAGGCTGGAAGATCGGTGCCAAGGGGGTCTACCGCCTCTACGACGAGGAAAACCTGAAGGTTCGCAGTGTGGAGCGCAAGAAAATCGCGCGGCGTCAGCGGGTTCCGCAAGCACAAGCTTCTGGACCGAATCAGTGCTGGTCGGCGGATTTCGTCAGTGACAAGCTGACGGATGGACGGACCATTCGCATTCTTACGGTGATCGATCAGTTCACGCGCGAATGCGTTTGGCTGGAAGCCGATCGCTCGATAAATGGACCCAAAGTAGTCGCTGCCCTAACGCAGGCAATCACGAGGTGCGGCGCCACGCAGTATGACGCTCGACAATGGCAGCGAGTTTGCCGGGCGGGCGATTGAAGCCTGGGCGATACAAAACGACGTGCAACTCTGCTTCATCCGGCCCGGAAGACCTGTCGAGAACGGATTCATCGAAAGCTTCAACGGGCGGTTGCGGGATGAATGCCTCAACGTCGAATGGTTCACGTCGCTCGAAGAAGCGCGCCGCGGGACTGGCGTTGTGGCGCGATCACTACAACCATCAGCGGCCACACAGCGCATTGGATGACCGGTCGCCCGCCGTGTTTGCCGCCCTGCACGGTGTCCGGGGGAAGCACTTCGCCCTGTTCGACGCGAATAAGACAAACGGCAAACCGCATCAAGGGTTCGCTTCGCCGGCCGAGGCCGCCCTTGACCCGGACCGCCGTTTGTCTGAAGATACTGGATATCAGGGCGAAGCGCTTTCACGCATCGCTCAGACGAGAGACTCTCTAGTCGTTCACTACCGTGTTGCTACCTTAGCCGAAGACCTCCTCGACGCGTTTGCGCTTTCGCTGACTGCTGGCATAGCCAGGCTGACTCGTGAGGCTTCGATCAGCGTCCCGTCCACCGTGAAGTGCTCGTCCGATAACAACTGCTTGTGCCGCGCTTGCCGCAGCACCACGCGGAAGAACTCCTCGGCGATCTCGCCTTCCAGCAGCCGGTCCCGGTTCTTGGTGAACACCGTCGGATGCCACACTTCCTCGTTCATCGACAACCCAACAAACCACCGGTACAGCAGGTTGTACTCCATCTGCTCCATCAGCATCCGCTCGCTGCGAATCGAATACAGCATCTGCAACAGCAAGGCACGCAACAACCGCTCCGGCGGAATCGACTTCCTACCGTCTTCCGGATAGATCTCCTCGAAGCGCCCGTCCATGGCCCTCAATGCTTCATCCACCATCGCCCGGATCGGGCGCAGCGGATGGTCTTGCGGCACCCGCTCCTCCAACGTTCCGTACCCAAATAGCTCGTGCTGTTGCTGGTCTTCTCCGCGCATATACAAAAGACGATTTTATTCGCCTTTTGGATACTTCCGGGAGGAGATTTTCAGCAGCCTGCTAGGGCAGAATGCAGATTCCGGTTCGCTGACACCTCCAGCATGCACGGCTGTGTCCCGCCCGCATCCCCGATGGGAGCGGTCAGATCGAATTCCAGCAAGGCTGCTGTGACCTCCGCCATAACCTTTAGGCCGCTGATTTGCGGGAGCCGTCAAAATCGGCACCTAAATCCGGCAAATCGGTTCCAACTCTGCGTACGTGCCACCTGGTGCGAGTTTGAATATGCCCCTGCTCGAAGGCAGCCCAGCGAAGGGATCGGACCAAGCGGTATAGATGTTGCCGGAAACCGTGTTCCCGCCGCTGGCGCTGCCTACCTGGAACCCGCCGGGAATCGCATTGTTCTTTATGTTTGAGTTGGAGAAATAGGTATTAGCCACCCCAACCAAGTTATTCTACCCATCACCGGTGATCGGAGTGCTACCCGCTGAAACGCCGAATAAATTGTTGGTGATCGCGCTGCTGTCGAACTTAGGCTGAATCGCATTTTGATCCGAGGCTACGAAAACGAAATAATTGCCGCCCATTCTCGCCGGGTAATAGAAAGTATGGTGGTCGAAGGTATACCCGCTAGGATTAAACCCGTAATTGAGTTCACGCGGATCCGGTCTTGGCTGGCGTGCTGTGCGACGCTCCCGAGAAATCGTCGTTCCCTGTCCAGATATTCGATCCGGCCAGCAGCCCCACCAGCGCCGGATTTACCGCATATGTCGTCAGCCCGGTGGACGGATCCTCCAGTACCACGATCCCGTTCCCAGCAACTGCGATACTCCGCCGGTAGACAGCGCGGAAATCCGTGCAGGCCGTGAACTGATTTGCGGAAACCGCGCAGGTGGCCAGCGGAATCGAATCCCCCGGAAAAGAAGTGATCGGCGTTTGCCCAGCCAAGCCCGTCAGCGTGGCGCCCGTCACCGTCGTCCCGTCGTAGCCAAATTGGGGCGTGCCCGTCGGATTCAAAAAGAAGAACACCGTCGCACTCCCACCGCTGCCGGTGAGAGCACTCGCACTTAGGTTGGAGGAAACCACGAAGGTCTTTTCT
>CAVXEM010000053.1:0-17163 GCA_963760575.1 Bryobacterales bacterium | reverse complement strand
GGCGTGTCTAGCCATTTAGAAGATGATCTTCAAGCCGAGCTGAATAACACGCGGGTTGACGCTAGTGGCAGTGATCCAGCTTCCGTTGGGCGAATTCACGTCCATAAGGTTCACTTGGCCTCCCGGAGGCGCGGTCGGATTAGCGAACTGCGGGTGATTGAACAGGTTGAAGAACTCGGCGCGGAATTGCACGAATTTGTTTTCGGTAATCCGGGTGTTCTTCAAGAGGGCGAGGTCAAAGTTGAATTGACCCGGTCCCTGCAGAATGCCGACGCCCGCATTGCCGTAAAGGGTCACGCAGGAGGGGCAGGCCGCCGTGGTGGTGATGGAACCGTCCGGATTGACCGCTGGAGGCGGCGTGAAGGCACTGACGTTGTAGTAGCCCGGACCGCCGCTGTTTCCTCCCAGCCGCGATTCGATACCGCCCGCGCTTACCATATCGGCGAAAGTCTTACCAGGAGCGAATTGCGGACGGCTGTAGCCGTTCTGAACAGTGGTACCGGACACGTTAAACGCGGTACCGCCGCGGCTATCGATCAGCGTGAGCGCGAGGCCGTTTTGAACGGTGGTTACGCCGGACAGGTTCCAGCCTTCCAGCAACTTGCCGGTTACGCCCTTATGTTTGCCGAACGGTAGATCCCAGCTATAGTTCACCACAAGACGCTGGGGGCGGTTGAAGTCTGAAGGTCCGTACTGCTGCGACAGATTATTGGCATCGTTGCTGTTGGCAGTCGTCTCGTAGATGTTCGTGAGCGACTTGCTCCAAGTATAAGCTCCTTGCAGCGAAAGACCGTGAGAAAGTTGTTTGCGAACGGTCACCTGCAGACTGTTGTAGTTGGAGATACCGTCGAAAGCGCTTCCCTGCAGTCCGTTGGTGGTAAATCCCAAATACGGAACGCGTAAATTCAGGTTCGCGGCGGTGGTAGTGGTGATGCCGTTGACGGGATGGCTGGCCGTCGCGATTGCAGCCGAATTGTAATTGTGGTTATAGTCGGTCAGATTGATGCCGCTCGATCCGACGTAGCCGGCTTCCAACACTGTTCTGCCAGGAAACTCATACTGGAAGTTGATGTTGTATTGGCGGACCAACGGCGTGTGAATGACTTCATCCAGGAACACGTGGTTGAGGCCCGAACTTGCGCCCGTGGTCAGATTTGCCCAACGCTGGCCAAAGGTTCCATAGGCAGGCTGTGCCGGATACGGATTGGAGATGGTGGAGGTAGGTGACAAGGCGACTGTCGCAGCGTAGGGATTCCCTTCCTGCACCGAGTGTACGAAGCGATCCGTTCCCACGCGGTCATAGAACAATCCGGCCCCACCGCGGATGACTAACTTGCTGCTGGCTTGATACGCAAAGCCGATGCGCGGGCCAAAGTTACTGAGCGGGGGATTATCCCGGGTGGGAAGCGATTTATCGGAAACCAGAACACCGTTCGGTGCAGCGCCCCAAGTTCTAGTGTCGAAATTCTTGGGCACCACATATCCCGCGTAATTTGCCGCGACACCGAGTGGTGCGTTAGGCACCTGCGAGTTGGGAACCAGTTGGCTGAGCCATGTATTCGTCAAATTGCCATTTTTGTCACTAAGCGTGCCGTTGTACTCCCAGCGAACGCCCAGGTTCACCGTGAGCTTGGAACTGACTTTCCAGTCATCCTGAGTAAACGCATTCATATTCGGCAAGCGATAAGCGTGGATGATTCCGTCGGCTCCGCTACGCACGCAGAATAAGCAGAAGAGCAGGTTCCCCGGTGTGTCTCCGGCTAATAGGTTGCTGAAACTACCCATAAACATCCAACCTTGTCCCAAGCCCCCAAACACCAAGTTCCACTGGGTGCGCTCGATTTCGAAGCCGGCGCGGACGGTATGTTTGCCGTGCGACCAGGAAATCTGATCCGCAAGCTGGAATTGATTGGTGGGACTGAACTGTGGATCGAGTGTGCCAAAAATTCCAAAATTATTGAAGATGAACGACAAAGGAGGAGGAGTGGTGTATTGATTGACCAGCGGTTTGATGCCCAGCGACTGTGGAGAATCATTGGGAACTTGAGTCTCGGTTGCGCTCGAAATATTACGCTGGAACGAACCACGCACTTCATTCAAAAATGTACTGGTCGCAATGGTGGTCAGCTTCAAAACCGCGTTGGTGTTGGAATACAACTGGTTCTCGCTCATACCCGGCAGATTGGAGTACGCCAAGTTAATCAACGGAACGGTGCGGGGATCCCGGCTAAAGAAATACCGCATCGCCACAGTATTCTTTGAATTCACGAGATAGTCGGCATTTACCAGAACCTGGTCTTCCGAGGAGGGAGCGGGAATACTGAATGAGGTGGATAACGGTTTCCCCCCGGTGCTGGGGATGTAATAGCTCCCATCAGCATTTTTCAGTTGTAGAATCTTCAAACCAGGACCACTCACGCTGGTGGCCGAACAGCTCAGCGGGAACGCGAAGGAACCGTTGACTAAGCCCGGCTGGGTACAATTCGCGGCGATCAAAGCTGAAAGAAAGGCCGGGGTAGTGCGGTCACCATCTGGAATGGGAGGCAGATTAACGCCCGTTGCATTTCCCTGCTGAGCGACACCGTTGCGGGTGCGGGTACCTTGATAGCTGCCAAAGATGAATAGCTTGTCCTTCTTGATGGGACCGCCGATGACGCCGCCGAATTGGTTCTGATTCAGTACCTGCTTGGTTGTTTTGCTGTTGGGATTATCCCGATTGTAGAAGAAGTCATTCGCGTTCAATTGAGCATTGCGGAAAAATTCAAACGCCGTCCCATGCCAGGCGTTGGTGCCGGACTTCGTAATCACGTTGATATTGGCGCCGGGGTTGCGTCCGTAGCTGGCGTCGTAAGTGGAGGTCTGGATTCTGAATTCCTGCAGCGAATCCGGGTTGGGGATACCGATGCCGCCGTAAATACCGGAATCGTTGGCGCTACCGCCGTTAGCGATGTTATTGATCGCCACGCCATCGATCTGGAAGTTGTTCTGGCCGGCGTTATTGCCGTTAACCGCCATGTCCGCCGTGCCTTTGCCGAACTGAGTCGCATTACCCACGCTCGCGCTCGCGCCGGCGGATAACCCGATGATCGCTGTAAAATTGCGGCTGGAGAGCGGCAACTCAACTACCGCGCGCGCACCAACCGTCGTGCCCAACGAGGAAGTCGCGGTCTGCAAGGTCTCCGCCGATGCCTCTACTGTTACTTGCTCGCTTTGCGCTCCGACTTCAAGCGTCCGGTTCAGCACTGGCGTTTCCGTAACATCCAGCGTCACCGCTGAGACTTCAGCGGTCTTAAATCCGTTCGCGGCGAAGCGAACTTTGTAGGCGCCGGGCGGGAGCAGGGTGAACTTGTACTGCCCGTCGCCACCCGTGGCGGCAGTACGAACCTGATTCGTATCGTTACTGGTCAAAGTGACCGTCACGTTCGGCACCGCGGCGCCTGACGGATCGATAACGGTTCCTGTCAGACCAGCAGTACCGGCCGACTGAGCTAGAAGAACCGGAGCAAATACGATGGCAAGGACGGCCAACAACAAAGTAGCCTGCCGCGAACAGGGCAGCAATCTGAACCCCATTACTTTTCTCCTTCTCATTACTTTTCTCCTTCTTTGGTTGCACCACCCTGACCCATCGCGGCCAGTCGCGTGCGGTATTCCGGATACATCGCTTCGGCACCGGCGAGTGTTGCTTCCACCGGCACGCCGTCAACGGCCGCGAACTCAGTCAGATATTTGTTCTCGCCCGGCAGAATGTGCGGAATGTCGCCAATCGGCCGCGCAGTCTCCTCAACGCTCTCGCAGGGGTAGACGCCAACGCTGCCCACCGGGTTGAGGATCAGGTCACGGCTTCGCGCGTAAGGCTCGCTCAGGTACACCGGATCATACACGGTGGTCACCACCGAAAGGTAATTTCCATGCCGCGTGAACCGCTCCACCAGGGTGGCCTTGTCGCTGCGTGGAACGCCGTTACGACGTAGCCAGCTTGTCTTCAAATGCGTGGTGGTGACGACAAGAGAGCCCCCCTCCCAACGACCGGTCGAGAACCCTCCCCAAGTGTGCGCCGCGTCTTCGTCAGGGTGGGGCCGTCCGTCCATCCAGATCGTTCGCTCCGGCACCATGTATTGGAGACGCGTGTGCCACGCAATGATGGCGTGCGAATCGGGATCAACTTCTTTCCACATGTCGAACGACCACATGCTGTTCGACTGATAATCCGCTGGATAGTCCTGGCATTGATGCTCCGGCACCGACACAATAGCCGCACTCCACGCTTCACCGGCGCGGCGGCCGGCCGCGTTGAGCGGTAATCCAAGGAAATCGCCGATGGCGGGTCCATCAATCCGTTCTTGTACATCTTCAAAGACCGGGTTCTGCCAAAACCCGGCGAGATCGATTTGTGCGTATACAGGCGCCGAAGCGATCGTGAGGAGCATGACCGCTATAGGCGCGGAGAGCGTCATCTTCATTTTGTTTCTCACCTCGTTGAGCATTTCCTCACCTGGCTGAGCAGGGAGTGGGCGCCCACTTAGAGCCGTCGGCCTCTTTCTTGAAGTCCGAGCTCATGATGTAGGTTCCGCCGAGATTATCTGGATCTTCTACGATAGTGACCACCGTGAACCAGTTATCACCGTTGGGTTCTGTGCGTTGATCGAAGTACTCTGCCAGCACGGTCTTCTCGCCGTAGGGCACGCCGTTCTTTCGCAGATAACCTGGACGGAGCCCAGTGGTTACAACTTTCAACGAACGGGACGGACGGGGGCCAGCAAAAAGGCCTGGAGGTGGGTCTGGAGGTCCACCCCCGGGAGGAGGTCCACCCCCAGGAGGAGGTCCTCCACCGTCTGCGCCTAATCCGCCAGGTCCGAATGGCAGCGGCGGTGCGATCATCTCCCACTCAGCAACCGAGTAGCCTTGCCACGATGGTTGAATGCTAGCGGGCGGCCGCCCGCCGAAGTGGAACAGGCGCGTCTGTTCACCTGTGTCATAGTCTAGTTTCAGAGTCGAGTCATCTTGCCAACTGATGCGCGCACGGCCCGGCAGCCGCATTAGGCCCGGCGCGCCATAACCCTTGCACTGCATACCGGCTGCTTTATCCGCCGCCGGGTCCCATGCCATTGCTATTTTCCGGGCGGCGGCGTTCATGGGAATGCCGATGAAGTCAGTGCCTTTTCGCGGCGTCAGCATACGGTAGGTCCACTCTTCGGTGATGACGGAGACCCATGTGCCCGTCAGGTCGACGGGCGCCATTTGCTGCGGCGTCTGTGCTGCGCTGCCGCGCCCGCCGACTCCCGGTGGCGCGCCCGGCGGTGGCGGCCCAACCTGACCTGACAAGAGAGGTGAAAGACTCACGACAAGCAACATCACCCCGCGAAGAACATGTGCCGGCGATTTCATCGCTTCTGCCCTCCCGTTCGATTGCCCGCCGTCTGAGTCAAGCTCTTGTAAACCACCTCCACAAAATGGTCCGGCGTCCAAGGTCCGTCGCTGCCGGCATAGCGGCCGTCGTAATCGAGCGTTGGGCGCTCGGCTTTCACCTGCTCGAGTGTCATCTTTCGCGCGATGAGCGCACGCACACGGTCACGGACAATCGTCACCATGTCACGGTATTCCGACACGTCAGCTTCGTCGGCAAGGCGGCCATGACCCGGGATTACATACGTTCCGCCTTCTTGTTTGAGGGCCGGAATTGTGATCTCCAGCAGCTCGTTTAGAGCCGCCACCACTCCGTTCACGGATCCGCCGCGCTCGATATCGATGGAAGGATATAGGTTGGTATTGAAGATGTCCCCCGTCGCCACCACATCGGAGCGCCGGAAGAACACGAACGAATCCCCGTCGCTGTGCGCCGCCGCCATGTGCCGGAGTTTGATGCCTTCGCCGTTGAAGAAGAGCGACCGTGTGGGATATACGTCATAGGTTGATGTGGGCAGCGCACACTCAGGCGCTTTGTCTTTGATCAGGCGATCCATCACGGCTTGACGTGCAACAATCGCGGCTCCCACGACCGCGCCCTCACCGGGACCTAATGCGGAAGTGAGCCGGCGGCCCGCGCGGCTTACCGCCTCGTTGCCGCCCGCGTGGTCCGGATCACCACTGGTATTGACGATGTACTGGAGCGGTGCCTGCGAAAGTTGTCGCACGGCGGCAATCACTTCAGCCGCCTTTTCGATCCGGCCGCTATCGACTAGCAACACTCCCTCGCTACCGGCTTGAATAGCAATATTGGCCCCCGCACCGCTCAACATGTAAACGCTGCCTTGCACGTGCCTCAAACGCAGCCCACCGGGCAAGTTCAAACCGAGCAACGAGGGGCCACTCAAGGCCTGCGCAGCTACGGTTGTACTTGCGGCTGGCGGGGGGGCGCCGGGCCCTGTTGGCGCGCCACTCGGCACTCCGCACGGGATGATGTTGGACGGAGGCGGTCCCTGCGCGTTCAGCGCGGACGTGGCGACCGCCATTGCAAACATCACTGTCAGTAAACGCTGCATCGTCGATTCCTTTACTGTTCGAATGCAAACCTCGCGCGGAATTGTCGTCACTTGCTGCGCGGAGCGGGGGCGGGTGGAGGCGGGGGCAACGGGAACAACGGAACATCAAGCCACTCCGTAATCTTTTTGTTCTTCACGCGAAAGAAGCCCGCAAGCGGCACGGCTTTCCCGGCTAACGGACCGCCCGCATTCGGACTGAGCGTGTCGGTCCGTTTGGTCAGCACGGCCGTGTCCCACTCGTTCCCTGCGACGTAGATCTCGTCGATTTTCATGTTCGCAATCACACCAATGAAACCCGAAATTTCCTTCACAAACGCTGCGCGGCCTTTCTGCAGGGATTGGGACGGATCGCCACGAAACACACAATCTTCTGCCATGTAATTCGCGACTTTCTGCGGGTCCTTCGTCGCAAATGCCGCCATCCACGCTCTGACTACTTCGGCGGCTTCGCGTTCTTGCTGGTTCCAAGTAGATTGCGGTTTTACGGTCGACTGGGCGTGGGCATCGAGACACGCACCGACGAGCATCCCCCCCACAAGCAACCCTCGCAACGTCCTCATCCAATTCGTTCTCGTCATATTTCGTTTCTCCATTCTCTTTTTGTTTCTCGATTCTCTCCAGTCAGTTATCCCGAGCCGCTCGGCGCCCGCTGGCTCTCCGGGCGGTGGCCGAAGTTCTGGCGGCAACGGCGCTCGCGGGGCCAATACGGATCACAGGTGCGTCCATTCCTTGGAAAGTAGTCGACGCGTCTTAGCAGCGCAACAGGTCTCGCCCACCCGGCACACTTCCCGCCGGTCTATTCAACTCCAGCAGTTGATCACGCCTTGATCGGATCAAGATGACCGCGAAGAGACGCGATCCTCTTTGACTTCCCGCTCCGGCCAATCCCAGACACGCTGCCGTGACCATGTTCATTAAACCCCGAGATGGCCGCCGTTGTTCGTAAAGAAGTGTGAAGTGGTTCCAAATGTCCTCAGTTTTGCGCTAGAAAAGGGATGGATGGCAGCTAAGCCCCAGAAGAGCAAGTCGATATTGTTGGTGGACGATGATACGCGCCTGTGCGCTCTCATGCGCGATTTCTTTTCGCATTACGGCTATGAGATCGAAGCTGTCCACGATGGGGTTCGGGGTCTTTCTCGGGCCTTGGAAACAAAGTTCGATCTGGTCATCCTCGACGTTATGTTGCCTGTAATCGATGGTTTCGAAATCCTGCGGCAACTTCGAAAGCGCAGCGCGGTGCCGGTGATTATGCTTACGGCGCGCACTGAGCAAGACGACCGGATCGCCGGGCTCAATGCCGGTGCGGACGATTATCTACCCAAACCATTCGGCCCGGAAGAATTGCTGGCCCGTATGCGGGCGATTTGGCGGCGCTCCGAAAGAGCCGGTCACTCAGACCCGGAGTCTTTAGTGGCGGGACCCTTGAGAGTAGAGCTGAAAACTCGAACTGTGTGGGCCGATGGCCAGGCGCTCCCGCTCACCTCGGTAGAGTTTGACATTCTTGAGTTGCTGGTTCGTTCCGTGGGACGTGTGGTCTCTCGGGACGAGTTGGCCGCAAGCGTTCTCCAGCGGGAGTTTACACCCTACGACCGGTCGGTGGACGTCCACATCGGCCATTTACGTAAGAAACTGGAAGACATGGCTGCCATCCAAACAGTGCGTGGTGTCGGGTATCTTTTTGTGCCGGGAGCGTCTGTTCCCCAGGAAAACGAGGGGGCCTGACGGTGAGCATGAAATCGGTTTACTTCAGAATCTTTCTCTGGTGTTTCGGGACACTCGCTCTTTGTCTAGTCGCATTTTTGATGATCTACCGGTACGTTGAAATGGGTGCGATCGAAAAAGGAGGCCCTTTCTCGCGCCTGTATAATCTGGTTCTAAACGAGTCGATTCATGCCTACGAATCCGGCGGAGCGCCACGGCTCGCGGATTATCTCGATCATGTCCGGGGATTCCTCGGGCAGTCGGAATATCTGACTGATCCTCAAGGACGCGACCTCGTGACCGGAGCGGACCGATCCAGCCTGTTGAAGCTGGTGCACTCTGACGCGGAGGCTCCCGTTTTCTACAACGCGCAGATCATCGTGGCACATTCTTCGCCGGACAATCGCTATTGGCTCATTACCATTCTTGATCCTCCGATCGGGCGTTGGACGCTGGTTCCCTACTATGTATTGATGTTCGTCGCAGTAGCGCTACTGTGTTGGGCGCTCGCTTCCAGCATTGCTTCCCCGCTCCGAGACCTGGCCCGTAGCGTGGAGCAGTTCGGGCGCGGAAAACTCTCCGTCCGCCTAAACTCCCAGCGTCAGGATGAGATCGGCGAACTCGCGAGGTCCTTCGATCGTATGGCGGAACGCATTGGAACTCTGCTCACTGCTGAAAGAAGGCTTCTCCAGGATGTTTCGCACGAACTGCGGTCACCCTTGGCGCGCATGAGTTTTGCCGTAGAGCTGGCGCGGCGAGACGAAGACCGCAAGTCGGCGCTCGCGCAGATCAAGGAAGAAATTCACCGCCTTTCCGAATTAGTGGGAAGCCTGCTACAGGTGGCGCGCAGTGAGGGTGATCCCCTCGCACGAAAGCAAGACGAATTTTCGCTCACGGATCTGCTTCAGGAAGTTGCTGCCGATAACCGCATTGAGGCGGACGCGCGTCAATGCCGCTTGTTGGTCGACGCGCCAGTAAATGCGAATGTTACGGGCGACCGGGAGTTATTGAAGCGCGCCTTTGAGAACATCTTCCGCAATGCCATTCGTTACGCTCCCGTGGACTCGCATGTTGACGTTAACGTGGTCACGAGCGGAACAAGCGCGCGTGTTATCACACGCGATTACGGCGTTGGCGTGCCGGCGGCGTTTGTCGACAAGTTAGGACAACCCTTCCTCCGCGTAGACGATTCCAGAGACAACTCCACCGGCGGTGTTGGCTTGGGGCTGGCAATCGCGAAACGCGCCATCAGCACCCACGGCGGCGTATTGCGCATCGAAAACGTTCAGCCGGGGCTGCAGGTTACTGTCGATCTGCCGCTTTCAGAAACGAAGCGTCCTGCGAGTGTGACGGACTCATCTCTTGAGCCTGCCTCCGCAGGACCACGCCGGTTTCAATGAAAGGGGCTTTGCCATGAGAAGCACTACGGCTTTCGCTTGTTGAACCGCAATTACGGCCCTTCCAGTATCCGTTTCCGCATTCCAGTCGCCTCCATTTCCCCATGAGCAAGGGCCGAAAGTGATCAACGTTGATAAGATCAAGGACAATTGTTAGGTCCTCAAAGGACAAGGTGGAAATACTACGGTTTTCATTGCCGAAAATCTGCGGCGCCAATCGTTACTCCGTCGAGGGCCAACACTGAAATGCAGGGAGATGTACCGAAACCCTTAGATACAATCTCAACGAATGCCGTTGCGAATACGCGCCGACGCAAGGCGGTTTAGTCTATGCCACAACCAGAACAATTCGGCACGGACTGCCTCGAGACTGGCTTCGGATGGACGAGGAGCACATTGCAGAGAGTGGTACGTCGCGAGGCAGGCTTCTGGTCCTTGCTTCAGCTACGGGAAAACTCTAAGTTTAACGGTTAAATAATCGACGGCGAGAAAGGAACTGGATTCTCTTGCCAGTCCAACTTCCCACGAGCGTTTCTCGGTGCTAATCCGGCAGGCCTGCTGGAGCTGACTTCTGAACTTTGGTGGTGTGAAGGGGATTTATCAACAGGAATCCGGAGCTCCCAGCCACGAAGAGTGTCATCGAACTGGCACACGGGTCCGCGTCCCTTGGCATCCCCCAAAGAAAAATAGCTTGTCCTTTTTGATGGCGCCACCGATCACGCCACCATACTGATTGCGCTTTAGCTGATCGCTTTTCGCCGCAAAGAAGTCGCTTGGGCGGGAAATGATCTCGCCCCTACGGGTGGCGTTGTTGGGTTCAGTGAGGCCGCAGGGCCGCCAGCACCCGCGCGGGCGTCAAAGGATATTCGCGTAAGCGGACACCCGTCGCATCAAACAATGCGTTGGCGATGGCAGCGGTGGCTGGCCCCAGCACCTCTTCGCCCGCGCCGCCCGAAGGTTGATCCATACGCTGCACCACAATCGGAGTAACGTCGGGACATTCTTCAAAACGCAAAATGGGATAACTGCCCCAATCAAGGCTAGTGACGTTTGTTTTATTGAAGGTCACTTCCTCGTTGAGCGTCCGGCTTACGGCCTGCACCAGCATGCCACTAATCTGATTCTCGACGAAAGCTGGATTCACGGTCTGGCCGGCGTCGATCGCTCCATACATATGCTTGACGACGATTTTTCCGGTTTCGCGATCCACTTCAATCTCCGCAACGGCGGCGGACCAGGAGGACATATGGGTGCCGAGCGCAATACCGCGGCCGGTGACTACTTTCGCGTTGGAGCGTTCGCCTTTACGCGGCGTCCAGTGCGCGGCCTGCGCAACCGCCTCTAATACGCCCAGCCAGCGTTCATCTTTAATGTTGCGCTTGCGAAATTCATAGGGATCGAAACCGGCCGACAACGCGATCTCATCAATCGTCTGCTCTGACGCAAACGAAAAAGACAAGTCCAATGGCGAACGTAAATTCGATGTCTTAAAACTCGCCGGTACACCGTCGACACGATGATTCACCAGCTGCATATTGGGAATTTCGTACATTGCACCTAGGTTAAACGGACTCACTTCCTGCGCAACCGATCCCGTGCTTTCGCCGGCGGGAGTTCCCAGGGCCAGTTGCTCGCTGGTCTCGACAGTCGACCAGTTATTCTGCCAGCCGTGATATTCATAGGCGACGAGCTTGCCCGAGGCGTCGCAAGCAATCCGCACGTCCGCCAAATGCGCGGGCCCGAAATTGCCCCAGCCGTGTTCATCCCAGCGCATGAACTGCACGCGCACAGGCTTCCCCGCTGCTTGTGACAGGATGGCGGCCGCCTGCGCCGCGTCATCATAACAACTGCGTCCATAAGTGCCGGAGCCTTCGTAGTAGCGAATCGTGATCTTTTCCACCGGCATGCCCACCACCTGGGCAACCTTTGCCCGTGCTTCATAGATATTTTGCGTGCTGCACATCACTAGCGCTGTGTCCGCTTGCACATCTGCCAGCGCGCAATTTGGCCCGAAGGGCGCATGCACTTGAAAAGGCCCCTGGTAGGTTTGTTTGACGACATGCGCCGCGCTGCTGAACCCGGCCGCAACATTGCCGTTGTCTAAGACGACGCGATCGATGGTCTTGGAAGCACGCATCTGCTGGTGCATGCCCCCGGTTCCTGGTAGCACAGCGGGCTGATCCCATGTGACCTTCAACTGCCGCGCCGCGCGTACCGCGTCCCATTCATTGGACGCCACCACGCCGACGAAATCGCGCTTGCGGATCACGCGCGCACCTGAAATATCGGCGATGGAACTTTCATCCAAGCTCAGCACTCTCGCGCCGCTGCCATAGGCGCCTTGACCGCGCGGACGCACCACACGCCCATGGAGCATGCCGGGAACACGCACGTGCTGCATGTGAACATACGTGCCCGCAGCTTTTTCGGGAATGTCCTTGCGCGGAACCCGCGTACCCACAATTTTGTAATCGCGAAAAGACTTGAGCGGAGCCTTCCCTGTATACGGGAGATGAAACGGTTTGCCGCCTACCAATGCGCCATAAGTAACCGATTTTTGCGGTTCGCCTATCACCGACACAATGCCCCTCGCCACCGTCAAGCGTTCCACTGGCGTATTCAGTTTTTCGGATGCCATCCTCAGCAGCTCCTGCCGCGCCTCGGCCGCAGCGGAGCGTATGCGCGGTCCTCCGCGTTGAATGGAGGCGCTGGCCACCGTGCCGCCCTGATTCGGCATAGTGTGCGATTCCAGGCGAACCGTTTTCACCTGGGCCATGTCGAGATCCAGTTCCTCGGCCGCCAGTTGTAGCAGCGCAGTGGAACACCCTTGGCCAAGTTCGACGAAGCCGATGAAAACTGTCGCAGTGTTATCGGCGTGGATGGCGATCCAAGTGTCGAGGCTTTTTTGATCCGGCTGGTCCGGGCCTAACACGAGCGCCACGCCGTCCGGTTCCTGAGCACGCGCGCGTTTGCCAATCGCCACACCAATGAGAAGCGCCCCGCCGGCCTTCAGTAAATCGCGCCGCGGAAATGTGTTGGCTGATGTAATTGTCCTCATGCGTGTTCTCCCTGCTTCTGGGCCGCCCGCTGAATCGCTTTGATGACGCGCGGATACGTTCCACACCGGCACAGATGGCCATTCATTGCCGTTCGGATCTGCTCTGCACTCGGCTGCGGAGTTTTCGAAAGCAGTTCGTTGGCCTTGACGGTCATGCCGTTATAGCAGTAGCCGCATTGAATCGCCTGCTCATCAATAAAAGCCTGTTGCACTGGCGTCAGCGCGGGCGCCTGCGCCAAGTTGTGCTGGCGCGCATACCAAGCAGGGAGGCCCTCGAGAGTCGTCACAGACTTGTTGCCGATTTTAGACAAGGGCGTAACGCAGGAACGCGTCTCCACGCCATCAACCAAAACGGAGCAGGAGCCGCACTGCGCCAGCCCGCAGCCAAAACGCGGTCCCTTCAATCGAAGTTCATTCGCCAGCACGTAGAGCAGGGGCGTGTCGGGGGCGCTGTTCACGCTAACGGTTCGGTCGTTCACCCTAATTCGCACTGGATTGGCCATCTTTCGTCTCCTTCCGGTGACTGAAAGGCAGCCTACCACGCTGGCAAAAACACGGCAACCGAAAAGGAGGAGATCCCGCCTACCATTGGCGTTCCAACGTCAGTTTCATTTTGGGTTTAAGATACTGTTCTAGGAGGTGCCATGTTCTGTCGAAAAACCACGCGGGGAGTATTTTTCGCTGTCGCGCTGGCGAATTTTATCGTCGCGCTTCCGCTAATGGCGCATCATTCCTTCGCAGCTGAATATGATGACACCAAACCGCTCACGCTTACGGGAACCGTGGTCAAGTGGGAGCTCATTAATCCTCACGGATGGATTACTCTCGATGCAAAGGACGCCGACGGTACCGTGACACGGTGGATGATCGAAACAGGCAACCCGAACGCCCTGATACGGGCAGGGTGGCGCAAAGATTCCATGAAGCCGGGCGATCAAGTGATCGTGCAGGCGTACCAGGCGAAGGACAACTCCCATACCGCCAATGGCCGCAGCGTAAAGCTTTCCGACGGACGCAAACTCCTCGCCGGATCGTCGGAAGACGGCGGACCTGTGGCGAAATGAAGAAGCTCCTTCTTTGCCTCGTTGCTGCCCTTCCGCTTGCCGCCCAGACCCCGGTGTTTCGGCCGCCCCGTCTTGCCGACGGCCATCCCGATATGCAAGGGCTATGGTACAAGTTCTCCGGAGCGGGTTTTGACCCTCTGTTAGTCGGCCTTCTGAATGGAGACGTAGCGCCCGGTCAAGGAGCTCCAGGCGGGGGACGCGGACGAGGCCCTGGGATCGATACGACGCAGTTTCTCCGGCCGGGTGTTCCGATTTTGCCCTACTTGCCCGCAGCTGCTGCGATAAAGAAAGACCGCAACGAGAATCACATGTTTGACGACCCGGAAGCACATTGCCACGTGCCAGGCGTGCCGCGAGGAACCGAGCAGCCACCATATCCTTTTCAGATTATCCAGGACGAAAAATACTTCGCCATCCTCTATGAATACGTGCACGATTTCCGCCTCATCCCGATGGATAACAGCGCACATCCAAAGAATTACAAAGCCTGGGACGGTGACTCGCGCGGCCACTGGGAGGGGGATACGTTTGTCGTCGACGTCAGCAATTTTAACGGGCGCACATGGCTCGACATGGCGGCAAATTTCGTCGACGAGAACGAGCACGTTGTCGAACGCTATACTTTCACAGACGCGGATACAATCGCCTACCAAGCTACGGTAACGGATCCGACCGTTTTTTCGCGACCCTGGACGATGAACCTATTGCTGAAACGGCGGCCCAAGACCGATCAGATCATTGAATACGGCTGCATCGAGGGCGAGCGCGACTTGCAGCACTATACCGAAAAGGAAGGCGGTAAGTCCAAGTGAGACGGTCTATGATCTGTCTTGCTGCCACCCTTCAGGGTGCCGCGGCGATGTTAGCGGCCCAAAAGCCGTTTTCTCCACCCCGTCTTTCCGACGGCACCACACCTGATCTCCGGGGCATCTGGGAAACTCAATCTACCGCTTACGTGAATTTAGAAGGACATCCCGCAGAGAGAGGCATAGCCGCCAGTAAAAGTGTCATCACGGAGCCGAACGACGGGAAGATACCCTATCTGCCAGCCGGATTGACGCAGCGGGCCGCGAATTTCAAAATGCGCAAAACGGCCGACCCTGCTACGAAATGTTTTCAGGCGGGTGTACCTCGCGCAACATATTTGCCTGCCCCATTACAGATCCTGCAAAGCCCTGGCAATTTCTCGATCGCCTACCAAGATGTCCACGCCTTCCGGATCATTTACCTGGATGACCGTCCGCACGTCGAGAGAATCGACTGGTGGATGGGAGATTCGCGCGGGCACTGGGAGGGCGATTCCTTGGTGGTGGATGTTCGCGATCTCAATAGCGAGACGTGGTTCGATCAGGCCGGAAATCACCATAGCGAAGACATGCGAGTGATCGAGCGCTATACGCTGTCCGGTCCCGACACTCTGCTATACGAGGCCACCATGACAGACCCCAAGACTTTCACTCGCCCTTGGAAGATCAATCTATCGTTATTGCGCATCAAGGAACCGGGGTTTCGCATCGTCGAGGACGAATGTCTCGAAGGTGCCGACGGCGCGCGCCATCATGTTTCCCCGATTTCAAGGCGGTAACCTTTTGACTTTCTGACGCACGGCGCGTTCGCTGAATGGGCTGCCGCCGGAATCGAGCCACACCGTCATGCATCCGCTAGCGGTCTGCACCTATCGCGTGCTCCGATCCAGAAATCTTTTACAATGGGTCTCCATGAGCCACCCAAGTCAACTACGTAGGGAGTTTCTCCGCCATAGTTCCCTCCTGGCAGGGGCGGTCGCGCTTGGGCCCCGGGTCAGTGGCCAAACCGGAACGGAACCGTACGACGCGAAGCTGACCGTTGGCAGCTCCACGGGTCAAATAGTCGCGGCGGATTTCATCGGGCTCTCCTACGAGAACATGCAGTTGGAGGATCCGGCGTTCTTCTCGCCCGCCAACCGCGGACTTGTAGAACAGTTCCGGAATTTGTGCGGACGGGGAGTGCTGCGGTTGGGCGGCAATACCAGTGAGTTTGCATGGTGGAAGGCGAGCAATACGGATCGACCGCCGGATCGTAATCTAGCGTTGAAGGACGGCTCGCGGCCTGCTAGCTATATGTTCGCGATCACGCCGGAGACTATCCGGCAACTCGATGGGTTTCTTCAGGCCACCGGCTGGAGTTGCATTTACGGCCTGAATCTGGGTTACGGCACTCCGGAAACGACCATTCCCGAGGCGAGGTTCGTATTCGAGATATTGGGGCCGCGGCTCCAGTACTTTCAGATCGGTAACGAAGTGGACCGTTTCGTCAACTATAGGTTGCGCGAGCCAGCGGAATGGAACCCGGACCGTTACTTCGATGAATGGCTGGTGATTGCGCGCGCCGTGCAACGCGCGCTGCCGCAGGCCAAGTTCGGCCTGCCTGACGTGGCAGGGGACGTCAAGTGGCTCACGCGTATCGCGGACTTGTGGCCGGCCGTCAAAGATAAGCCCAACGTTACCACCCTGTCGCATCATCACTACTGGGGCGGGCCCCCCAGTAATCCGCAGGCCAACATTCAGAGGCTGATGTTGCCGGATGAAGTAGCCACGATGCAAGGCGGGGTGGTCCGCGAAGCGGCACAGAGGATGAAGAGCGCCTACCGCATGACGGAAGGCAATACGGTGTTTCGCGGGGGTAAACCTGGTCTCAGCGACGCGTTCGCATCGGCGCTATGGTCGGCGGACTATCTTTTTCAGCTGATGTCGATGGGATATAGCGGAGTGAATTTGCACGGCGGCAGCGGGCATGCACAAGCGGTATCGGTGGGCGGAAGTTTTGTCGGGGAAGCAGAGATGAAGGACCCCAATGAGCCGCACCCGAAGCCGTTTTACACGCCAATCGCGAACGAGGGAACTTTGGCTGGCAGCGGTGTGGATGGCAAGCTCAACGATAAATATTTGCTGGAACCGGTCGGTTACGGGATGGAGTTCGCCAGCCGGTTTTTGGGATCTACGCTGCTGAAAGTTAACTTCGACTCGGGTCCGGTGAATGCGGTCGCCTACGCCGCTCGCCAGCCCGACGGCAAGCGGATCGTTGCCATTATCAACAAGGACGATACCCGAACTGTAACTATCAAACTACCCCGTGCCGAAGTTCTGGAAGTGCTTACCGCTCCCTCATTGGATGCGAAGCAGGCGCAGTTACTGGACGGCACTGAGGCGGCGGTCAGAATCGCGAAGACAATGCGATCCGCGGCAGTGCCGAAACACACCGCTGTCATCCTGGCCTTGTCGGGAAGCTAGCCGTTAACCACCGTTACCGCATGCAACTCGAATTGTGCATGGATGATGGCGCATCCAGAACTTATTCACCGTGCAGGCATGCCGTCAATGATGGCGGGGTCGCCCGCCTCGATTTATGCGAACTAGGATTCAGCGCGTGGCCCTTGCAAACCCCAATCCGCGAGCCGGGGTGGCTAAGGTTAGGAAGGGTAC
>CAVXEM010000052.1:0-92659 GCA_963760575.1 Bryobacterales bacterium | reverse complement strand
TAGGAGGTGCCATGTTCTGTCGAAAAACCACGCGGGGAGTATTTTTCGCTGTCGCGCTGGCGAATTTTATTGTCGCGCTTCCGCGAATGGCGCATCATTCCTTCGCAGCTGAAATATGATGACATAAACGGCTCACGCTTACGGGAACCGTGGTCAAGTGGGAGCGGATTAATCCTCACGGATGGATCAACTCTCGATGCAAAGGACGCCGACGGTACCGTGACACGGTGGATGATCGAAACAGGCATCCCGAACGCCCGATACGGGCAGGGTGGCGCAAAGATTCCATGAAGCCGGGCGATCAAGTGATCGTGCAGGCGTACCAGGCGAAGGACAACTCCCATACCGCCAATGGCCGCAGCGTAAAGCTTTCCGACGGACGCAAACTCCTCGCCGGATCGTCGGAAGACGGCGGACCTGTGGCGAAATGAAGAAGCTCCTTCTTTGCCTCGTTGCTGCCCTTCCGCTTGCCGCCCAGACCCCGGTGTTTCGGCCGCCCCGTCTTGCCGACGGCCATCCCGATATGCAAGGGCTATGGTACAAGTTCTCCGGAGCGGGTTTTGACCCTCTGTTAGTCGGCCTTCTGAATGGAGACGTAGCGCCCGGTCAAGGAGCTCCAGGCGGGGGACGCGGACGAGGCCCTGGGATCGATACGACGCAGTTTCTCCGGCCGGGTGTTCCGATTTTGCCCTACTTGCCCGCAGCTGCTGCGATAAAGAAAGACCGCAACGAGAATCACATGTTTGACGACCCGGAAGCACATTGCCACGTGCCAGGCGTGCCGCGAGGAACCGAGCAGCCACCATATCCTTTTCAGATTATCCAGGACGAAAAATACTTCGCCATCCTCTATGAATACGTGCACGATTTCCGCCTCATCCCGATGGATAACAGCGCACATCCAAAGAATTACAAAGCCTGGGACGGTGACTCGCGCGGCCACTGGGAGGGGGATACGTTTGTCGTCGACGTCAGCAATTTTAACGGGCGCACATGGCTCGACATGGCGGCAAATTTCGTCGACGAGAACGAGCACGTTGTCGAACGCTATACTTTCACAGACGCGGATACAATCGCCTACCAAGCTACGGTAACGGATCCGACCGTTTTTTCGCGACCCTGGACGATGAACCTATTGCTGAAACGGCGGCCCAAGACCGATCAGATCATTGAATACGGCTGCATCGAGGGCGAGCGCGACTTGCAGCACTATACCGAAAAGGAAGGCGGTAAGTCCAAGTGAGACGGTCTATGATCTGTCTTGCTGCCACCCTTCAGGGTGCCGCGGCGATGTTAGCGGCCCAAAAGCCGTTTTCTCCACCCCGTCTTTCCGACGGCACCACACCTGATCTCCGGGGCATCTGGGAAACTCAATCTACCGCTTACGTGAATTTAGAAGGACATCCCGCAGAGAGAGGCATAGCCGCCAGTAAAAGTGTCATCACGGAGCCGAACGACGGGAAGATACCCTATCTGCCAGCCGGATTGACGCAGCGGGCCGCGAATTTCAAAATGCGCAAAACGGCCGACCCTGCTACGAAATGTTTTCAGGCGGGTGTACCTCGCGCAACATATTTGCCTGCCCCATTACAGATCCTGCAAAGCCCTGGCAATTTCGCGATCGCCTACCAAGATGTCCACGCCTTCCGGATCATTTACCTGGATGACCGTCCGCACGTCGAGAGAATCGACTGGTGGATGGGAGATTCGCGCGGGCACTGGGAGGGCGATTCCTTGGTGGTGGATGTTCGCGATCTCAATAGCGAGACGTGGTTCGATCAGGCCGGAAATCACCATAGCGAAGACATGCGAGTGATCGAGCGCTATACGCTGTCCGGTCCCGACACTCTGCTATACGAGGCCACCATGACAGACCCCAAGACTTTCACTCGCCCTTGGAAGATCAATCTATCGTTATTGCGCATCAAGGAACCGGGGTTTCGCATCGTCGAGGACGAATGTCTCGAAGGTGCCGACGGCGCGCGCCATCATGTTTCCCCGATTTCAAGGCGGTAACCTTTTGACTTTCTGACGCACGGCGCGTTCGCTGAATGGGCTGCCGCCGGAATCGAGCCACACCGTCATGCATCCGCTAGCGGTCTGCACCTATCGCGTGCTCCGATCCAGAAATCTTTTACAATGGGTCTCCATGAGCCACCCAAGTCAACTACGAAGGGAGTTTCTCCGCCATAGTTCCCTCCTGGCAGGGGCGGTCGCGCTTGGGCCGCGGGTCAGTGGCCAAACCGGAACGGAACCGTACGACGCGAAGCTGACCGTTGGCAGCTCCACGGGTCAAATAGTCACGGCGGATTTCATCGGGCTCTCCTACGAGAACATGCAGTTGGAGGATCCGGCGTTCTTCTCGCCCGCCAACCGCGGACTTGTAGAACAGTTCCGGAATTTGTGCGGACGGGGAGTGCTGCGGTTGGGCGGCAATACCAGTGAGTTTGCATGGTGGAAGGCGAGCAATACGGATCGACCGCCGGATCGTAATCTAGCGTTGAAGGACGGCTCGCGGCCTGCTAGCTATATGTTCGCGATCACGCCGGAGACTATCCGGCAACTCGATGGGTTTCTTCAGGCCACCGGCTGGAGTTGCATTTACGGCCTGAATCTGGGTTACGGCACTCCGGAAACGACCATTCCCGAGGCGAGGTTCGTATTCGAGATATTGGGGCCGCGGCTCCAGTACTTTCAGATCGGTAACGAAGTGGACCGTTTCGTCAACTATAGGTTGCGCGAGCCAGCGGAATGGAACCCGGACCGTTACTTCGATGAATGGCTGGTGATTGCGCGCGCCGTGCAACGCGCGCTGCCGCAGGCCAAGTTCGGCCTGCCTGACGTGGCAGGGGACGTCAAGTGGCTCACGCGTATCGCGGAGTTGTGGCCGGCCGTCAAAGATAAGCCCAACGTTACCACCCTGTCGCATCATCACTACTGGGGCGGGCCCCCCAGTAATCCGCAGGCCAACATTCAGAGGCTGATGTTGCCGGATGAAGTAGCCACGATGCAAGGCGGGGTGGTCCGCGAAGCGGCACAGAGGATGAAGAGCGCCTACCGCATGACGGAAGGCAATACGGTGTTTCGCGGGGGTAAACCTGGTCTCAGCGACGCGTTCGCATCGGCGCTATGGTCGGCGGACTATCTTTTTCAGCTGATGTCGATGGGATATAGCGGAGTGAATTTGCACGGCGGCAGCGGGCATGCACAAGCGGTATCGGTGGGCGGAAGTTTTGTCGGGGAAGCAGAGATGAAGGACCCCAATGAGCCGCACCCGAAGCCGTTTTACACGCCAATCGCGAACGAGGGAACTTTGGCTGGCAGCGGTGTGGATGGCAAGCTCAACGATAAATATTTGCTGGAACCGGTCGGTTACGGGATGGAGTTCGCCAGCCGGTTTTTGGGATCTACGCTGCTGAAAGTTAACTTCGACTCGGGTCCGGTGAATGCGGTCGCCTACGCCGCTCGCCAGCCCGACGGCAAGCGGATCGTTGCCATTATCAACAAGGACGATACCCGAACTGTAACTATCAAACTACCCCGTGCCGAAGTTCTGGAAGTGCTTACCGCTCCCTCATTGGATGCGAAGCAGGCGCAGTTACTGGACGGCACTGAGGCGGCGGTCAGAATCGCGAAGACAATGCGATCCGCGGCAGTGCCGAAACACACCGCTGTCATCCTGGCCTTGTCGGGAAGCTAGCCGTTAACCACCGTTACCGCATGCAACTCGAATTGTGCATGGATGATGGCGCATCCAGAACTTATTCACCGTGCAGGCATGCCGTCAATGATGGCGGGGTCGCCCGCCTCGATTTATGCGAACTAGGATTCAGCGCGTGGCCCTTGCAAACCCCAATCCGCGAGCCGGGGTGGCTAAGGTTAGGAAGGGTACTATTTTCGGTTGGTGCTCGACGACCGACCCTGCTTCAGACTGCTGTATACCGCCTCCACAAACGCATTCGTAGTCCATGGGCCGGAGGTAGAGCCGTAGCGCGTGTCATAGTCGGCAGTTACCCTCGCTGCTATGACTTGATCAAGCGTGGCGCCGGAGTCCGCCATTGCCTTAATGCGATCACGAATGATGGTAACCATGTCGCGGTACTCAGAGAGGTCGTACTCGTCCGACAAGCGTCCGTGACCGGGAATAATCATGGTGCCGCCGTCTTCGTCATGTTCATAACCGGTTTTTTCGAGGATGTTGTTGAGCGCGTCTATCTCCCCTTGGATCGTGCCGCCGTTCTTGACGTCAATGAACGGATATCTCGTCGTATCGAAAATATCGCCAGTGGCGATCACGTCCGAGCGGCGGAACTGTACGATGCTATCCCCATCGGTAATGGCGTTCGGTTGATAGAAAATTTCTACCAACTCACCATTGTGGTATTTCTTTCGGCGTTTTTCCAGATAAGTATCGGGGGGAATCATCTCGTTCGGGAGCTTCGCGGCCTCCATTCGGATCAGGACGTTGTTGTGTCCAATGAGCGTTGCGTGGTGGGCAGGGTCCTCGAAGAAGCCCGTAGCCCCGGTCGGCGCCTGGCCCCCGAAGAACGAGCCCGGAAGGCTAGGATCCTCGCCTGCCGCGGCAATTTTGGCGTTTCCACCTGTATGATCCGGGTGGAAGCTGGTATTCACAATGAATTGGATGGGGTTGCGGCTGAGCCCGCGCACTGCGGCCACTACCTTTTCCGAAAGTTTACCCGCACCGGAGTCTACCAGCAGGGCTCCTTGGTCGCCCACTTCTACGGCAATGTTGCCGCCATCGCCCACCAGCATATAAACGTTCCCTTGAACCTTCAGCACGTGAATCTCACCGTCATTGGGATCCGGGTTCACAGCGCGGCTATTCTGCTGGGGACCGGACGAGGGCACAACCTTCGCCATGGCTTCTTTTTCGGCGGCCGCAGTATCTTTTAGTTTCGCCGCAAACCCAGGATGCAGCGTCTCCCCTCCGCCCAGCGCTGCCAGGAGAGGCATGGCATTCTTGTCGGCGAAATCCCGCAGGAAAGGATTTTTGCCGAACATGTACTGCGGTATCGTATCTTCGGAGCGGCTGAGAATTTCTTCCCCGTCCTCGCAAGCGTAGAGCCAGGCGTCAGGATCCTTAATGTTGCGAAGATTGATCATGGTTTTGGTATAGGGCTCGTCCAAGAACACGGGATCAATGGTGGTCGTGAAAACGGTCAGGCGATCGCCATGGCGAATCAGTCGTTCGATGACCGTTGCCTCATCGCTACTCGGTGTTCCATTCCCCCTGAGCCATGCTCTCTTCAGGTGGGTAGTGGTAATCGTCAGGATGTTTCCCCGCCACTCGCCGGTGGAAAAGCCCGGAAAGGTGTGCGCCGCATAGGCCGGCGGATGAGGGCGCCCGTCCATCCAAATGGTACGGCGTGTCTCGGATGTTTGAAACCACATGTGAATCGCGATCAGCTTTTGCGTATATGGATCCCGTTCCTCCCAGAAACGATAATTCCCAGGCGAGAAATACGCATAGGGGATACCGTATCCGGCACACTGCTGTTGTCGCAGTGTCATTCGCGAAGAAGTCCATGACAAAGCCGACAAACGGCCTGCCTCATTGAGCGGAATCCCGCCATAGTCGACCAGGGCTCCTGCCGCCGTGCCATAAGCAGCGTCCTGGTGGCCGCCGTAGTGCCACGTCCCGGAGATGTCAATCCCAGAACCTGTGGCCGTCGGCCCGAAATTAAACTGCCCGAAGGCATTTGAACTTAGAGCCGCACCCAGCAGCGCAACAGCCGTGGCGGTTTTCATACTCTTGTCTCCTTCAAATCTTGGATCAACAGACTCTATCGCCGAGCCGGCCTGCGGCCCGAAAGACTATCGTGATGAGCACGGCGAAGGTTTCCAGCCCGAAGCATCAGCTTCTTTCTTAAAGTGAGTCGACGTGAGATAGGGCTCGGTC
Source organism: Bryobacterales bacterium (assembly GCA_963760575.1). GTDB lineage: Bacteria > Acidobacteriota > Terriglobia > Bryobacterales > Bryobacteraceae > Palsa-187. The sequence continues at coordinate 86,739 of CAVXEM010000052.1, read as the reverse complement.
AAATAGACAGGATCGTCAACGGTTGAAGTAACCACCAAATAGGAGGAGCCCCCTGCTTCGTCAACCCGATCGAAAAACTCGGTCAACGTTGCGCTCGCACTATACGGGATGCCGTTCTTCTGGAGATAGCCCGGCTTGAGCTTACTCGTCACTATATTCAGGGAGCCGCTTAAAATCGGCCCACCCCGGCCCCCACCCACCACTTCCCACGCGGCCGTCGAAACGCCCTGCCAGCCGCCGCCTGGATTCTTAGCGGCGCCGAATTCCAAAAGGCGCGTCTGCGTTCCGGCATCGGTCTCTAATTTTAAAGTTTGATCATCTTGCCACGTGATGTGAACGCGCCCGGGGATTCGCATGAGATTGGGGGCGCCATAGGCTCTGCATTGTTCACCGGCTGCTTCATCTTTCGCGGGGTCCCAAGCTAAAGCGATCTTACGCGCGTCGGCGTTCATCGGAATATTCACGCGGGACCCTAGAGCTGGAGTCACTTCAAATTTCGTGGGAGGCAGCATGCGATAGCGCCAATCTTCCGTGACCACGGCTACCCAGTAACCGGTAAGGTCCACGGGAGCAGCTGCTTTCGGCGTTGGCGGCGGTCCTCCGCGGCCACCACCGCGACCCTGCGCACTTACGCTCATGCTAATCGCTGTAAAGAGCGTCAGGTTGAGGAGAAGCCGTATCGTATCGGACTTCGTCATAATCGAGAGCATATTTTCTCCTTATAGCGATCTACTAGGGAGCTGTCGGAGGGATGCTATGACCGCGATGACAGGTCCAACAGGTGACTACGTTCTTAGCGTCCGGATACGCGCCCGATCCAGTGAGGGTCGCATTGATTTCCTTGGTCATCTTGATCATATTGCGGGCGATTAGTTTTTTGGGATTCGCGTCGCTCTGCCTGTCGCCAACGTGACCCTTTTCTTGAAACTCACCCGCTACATGGCAATAGTTGCATTCGACTCCTAGCGAGGAGCGAAATTGTTCCATGATTTCGAGGTCAACGTCCCTCGGCAGCTGTTGCATATTGACGACTGGCGTACCACCTTTTTTCTTTTTTTTGCCGGCGTCCGCGGCGCCTTGATTATCCTGAGCCTGAATGACGAGAAGCGCTACCCCCAGCATGACCACCGCCAACGTAATGACTTGTTTTAGCGAATATTGCATCTGGGCTCCTTGTGGGACTATTGCTGAGATCCTGCCACGCCCGGTGGAGGCGGCGGCGCGCCAGGGATTCCGACGCCTTGTGCGCCGGGCGCGTATGGCTCTGGAGCTCGTTTAACCGGCTCGGGAGTTTGGAACTTGGGCTTGGTCTCCCCTTGATGGCACGTGTAGCAGGTGACATACTGCTTGCCTTCTGGAAACGGAAGATATCTTGAGTTGAGAAAGTCGTTGCCGGCGTCCGGGAAGTTTCGGTTGATCTGCTTGATCAACAACAGCATTTTCCGCGCCATTTCCTTTTTTGGATTTTCATCGCTGGCGAAGTCACCAGGCGCATGGCAGTAGCTACATTGGACCCCCAGACCAACAGTAAAACGCTGCATGACCTGCCCAATGTTTACATCCGTCGTTAGAACTTTCAGGTTTTTAGGAGCAGAAGCAGTCCCCGCCTGCTTGCTCTGATCCTGGGCGAGCAGGCTAAGCGCGGCAAAGAGCAGCACGTTTACGGACGGAGGCATAGGACAGATCATAAAGAGAAGTCAGTCATTCGTCAACGCGAGACACAATTCTTTACAAGTCTCGATCTTGTAATGGCCACCGGGGCGATGTAGCATGGACCGGATCGTCTATGCCAGACGATAGAAGTGGTCTTGTCGCTGGGATTCCCAAGGAGACATGTTCGTGCGAAAAGTTATTTACCCGTTATTGACGCTAGGCTTAGGACTTGCCGGAATACTTTGGTTTCTTCCGGGACGTGCCGCGGCGCAAGGCGAGCGAGCCGTCGTAATCGAGGGCGGCACGCTGATCGACGGCAATGGCGGAACCCCAGTCCGTGACGTACAGGTAGTGGTCCAGGGGAATAAGATTGCCAAGATCGGGAAGAAAGGCGATGCTCTTCCACCCGGGGCTCAGGTTGTACGCGCCGACGGGAAATACATCCTGCCCGGCCTGTGGGACGCCCAGCTGAACTTCTACTCCTACCAAGGGGAGGCCATGTTGAACCAGGGCGTCACGTCATTCATTGGCATCGGCGACAACGGCGAAACCGGAGTCTTCATGCACGAAGGAATCGTGAAAGGCAGGATCGTATCGCCTCGCCCGTTTGACGCTCCCGTTCATTTCCAGGAATTCGCCAACCTCAACGGCCTCGAATCTCCTTATCAACAGCTGCATGTCCTCAAGACGGCCGAGGAGGCCAGAGAATGGACACGGCGCATTTTGGCCCTGGGAGCCGATATCGTTCCCTTCCAGAATGGCCGCGCCTCGGACGAGGTCGTCAGAACGGCTTTCGAGGAAGCACACAAAGCCGGCAAGGCCACTCTCATTCGTTCCGGCGGACCGGAGATTCTCACTCGCAAAGCGGCCGATCTAGGCGCCGACATCATTCCGCATTCAATGGGTGTTGCCATCGAGGTTGCCAGCGACAACATGCCCCCGCTCCCGAAAATCGTTCGCCAGGAAGTGAAACCAGGCGAGGTCGCTGGGAATCCACCGGGTGTCCCACAACCGGACGAACTGGAAATTTGGGCCTATATGGATGATGCGAAGGTTCCGGCAGAGATCAAATATTTGGTGGATCACAAGGTATATTTGGTGCCCACCTTCATTGAGAAGGCTATGGGTTTACCCGCGGGCTGGCAGCGATTCGAACTAGAGGATCGCCTGGTGCTGGGCAATGAGGCGTTGCAAGTGTACTATCCGGAGGAAAGGAGGCTAACCCTCCTCGGTAACTATGCCAATCCCGTTCATCTCCGGCCGCGGAACCGTGAAGAGCACGAAAAGGGATTCCGAAATGCACTGCGCTTCCACAAAATGTATGTAGCCGCCGGAGGAAAAATATTGGCCGGGACCGATGGAGGAAATAACGCCCTGCCAGGGCCCGCGGTACACCACGAAATGGAGATTCTTGCGGAAGACGCGGGACTCACGCCCATGCAGGTCATCCAGGCATCAACGAAATGGCCGGCTGAAGCTGTTAAGTATGGAAGTCAGTTGGGAACCATCGAGGTAGGAAAACTTGCGGATCTGCTAGTGGTTAGCGCCGACCCATTGCAGGATGTTCAGAACCTGAAGAAAGTCTCCAATGTGATCTTCAACGGAAAGCTGCTGGACGGGAAATATCATGCCCACTTCAATGCGGCGAATCCGTTCGGGGGTTCGGGATTTGTGGGTATACCGCCGGTGGAAAATCTGGGATTTACGCTTATCGTCAAACGCGCGAATTTCCGGGAAGGCCGCGTGGGCGGAGTCGCCCCTGGCAGATTGCCGCAACCTGGAATTGAACAGATCGACACACTGCGTCATGATTTCGATGATCCGGCGATGTCCCAAGTATCGGTTCGCGAAGGCGGTCCGACGCTTCACCTGAAAATTCAGGGATTTAACTTCTTTGACCGCTCTCAGGTCTATTTCGATAACGTGCCCATCCCGTTCGAGCTAAAAAGCATCACGGAGATTGACGCGGTTATTGATGAGACCTACCTCCGCAGGCCGGGCAGATTTTCGATTCAGGTCAAGAACCCGCCCCCCGCGGCGAACCTAAATTGGGGAAACGGCACTTCGAATATCGCGTGGCTGCTGGTCTCCTATAAGGATTCTCTAGTCAAGAAATAGAGACCGCTCGGAAGATGACCCGGTCTTCGCAGCTAGAGTTCTAACGCAGTTCGAGCATCATCCCAGGAATTTGTCCGGCAGAAGGCCCGGCGCCCCAATTAAATTCTTTGACGAGTGTCTGGGTGATTTCATCCTGAGTCTTTTTTTCCCGATTCATCGTCCGCACACGCTCCTGAAGCGCTCCAAACTTGGCACGAATGTCCCGGAGTTGGGCTTTGGTGACGCTGGGACCATGACCTGGGATGACGACGTCGAAATCCATTTTTAGAATTTCGTCTATGGACTTGCTCCAGTCAGTCCAACTGCCTCCATCGCCATAATTCACAATCATTGGAATCGTGTCGGCGGTCGTGAGGAGATCGCCCACGCAAATGACGCGGCTTGCCGGAAAGTACGCGACTGTATCTCCTCTGGTGTGTCCACGGAATTCCCGCAGTTGGACTTCCTTTCCACCGAGTACCACCTGCGCCTGCCCCAAATAACCGAGATCCGGAATACCTTGCTGATTTCCTCGCATCATATTTTCCCGGTCGGCAGCCGAGATCAGGAGCGTTGCGCCCATTGCTTGAAGTTTCGCTGCACCACCGGAGTGGTCGCCATGGTTGTGCGTCAGGATCACGTATTTAATGGGTTTTTCTGTCAGCGTCTTGAGTTTCGCCAGCAAGTCGTCATGCTCGCCGTCACTCTTGCTGTCCACTAAAATGACACCCGCGTCGGTGAGATAGAAGGTGGCATTCCCGCCGTACGCAACCAATTCAGCCATGTTCGAGTTGCCGTTCTGCAAAATGTAGAGGTCGTCCTTGACTTTGACGAGACTCGGGGGTGGCCCTGGCGCCGGCCGGCCGGAGCCGGCTTGGGCCCAAGCTACAGCGCCCACGATGAATAGCGTGGCGATAGCCGAAATAAATCGTAACTTTGACACTTGAACTTAGGCCTCTCTAGCAGTTAGATTTCTTCTACGGAGCAGGAGTCGTCAGGGGTTTTCCTTTTTCAACGACAAAGACCGCCATGACTTTGAGTGGTGACGCTCCCGTGTTCCTAGCTTCATGCACTGTACCGCCAGGAATGATGATTGAATCGCCGGCTTTTGCTTTGCGGTTGGCCTGCCCCTCCACCAGCCATTCACCGTCGCCCTCGACGACGTAGTCAATCTCGTCGCCTGGGTGGGTATGGCGCCCGGTGGAAGCACCAGCTGCGAATTCCACTCGAACCGACAAAGCCTCGCGCCCGGTGACTGCACTGTCCATTCTCTGCACGACCGTCCGCTGCACTCCATTTTGGGCAACGAGTATCGCCGAAGCGGCGAGGCAAACCCAAACTGCAGCCCCGTGAATAAGTTTCATGAAGTCCTCCTGGCAATTCTTCCGCGAGCGCCGTTATAGATTTCTAGGCTCAGGCATGGCGATAAGTCTATAACGAAGATGGACAACTTATCGCTCGGCTTTACTATTTTTTACGATTTCAGCCAACACCCAGTTCCGAGATTTTGTGAAAACGTTCAAGTGCAGAGATTTACACAGATCAGTACGGTGGAACATCACCCCGCAGGCGGCGCGATGGCTATCGATAACAGCCCTTCGCGATCGGAGATAACACGCTGCTTAGGGTTCGTTCTCGCACGTCGGCATCAGGACAGGGCGTGAACTGCCTCACATCGCCCAGCCCAGACTTGAGCCGCCAGTCGTCTTGTCCAATGTTTTCCAAGTCCGATCTGAGACTGTGGAAGCAGCGCGACAAGTCGACCGTGACCCTAGAACGCCCTTCATCCCGTTTCATCGTTAACGTTACCGCTAATTTGAGAAACAGTTTGGCCGTAAACCACAACGCATCAGGCCGCACAAATCGCAGCTAGCTTCATAAGCATCTTCACCCAAGACATCCCCTGGTCGCATCAGGTAAACCGGCCAAGCGCGAGCCGTTACATAAACAAGGACCCGCCACAGACCAAAGTTACGACCGGCAAGTCTTTTGTACAGGTCTCCAAGTGTCAACGGTGCGAGGTGATTCAGCCCCGCATCCGAGTGAACCTTGACAAATCGTGATTGGGTGGTCATAATTCGCAAGCATGGATTCCAGGACATTAGCGACAGTGAATGATGGATTCGCCCTCCCTTCGCGACGCCAGATGCTCGCCAGATGTATCGGGCTGGGAGCGGGCGCGCTTCTTTCGGACGGGAAGGTGACGGCGCAGAGCCCGGGCGGCACTACCAGACGGCTCGATCTTCACCATCACTTCGCGAACGCAGCTCTGATCAAGCTCATGAACGATAAGAAGACAGCGGGTTTTCAGACATGGCAACCCTATTCGCCGGGCAAGGCTATTGAAGACATGGATAAAGGCGGCGTGCAAGCTTCGATGATTTCGATTACGACGCCTGGCATTTGGTTCGGAGCCGCTTTAGAGACCCAAAGGTTGGCGCGCGAGTTGAATGAGTTTGGGGCCAAGATGGTTAGCGATCATCCTGGCCGTTTCGGGTTATTCGCCGTTTTGCCGTTTCCCAATGCCAACGATTGCCTCAAGGAAATCGAGTATGCATTTGACACGCTAAAAGCGGAGGGTGTTGGCCTGCTGAGCAGCTACAGCAATAAGTGGCTGGGCGACCCGGCATTCGCCGAGGTCTTTCGGGAACTCAACCGACGAAAAGCCGTGGTCTATACGCACGCACAAGTGGCAGACTGCTGCCAAAACTTAATTCCCGGCATCAGCGACACGACAATCGAGTACAACACAGATACGGCTCGCACCATCATCAGTCTGATCGAGAGCGGTCGCTGCGCGGAATGTCCTGACATAAAGTTCATCTTTTCACACGCCGGTGGCACTATTCTCGCTCTGCCGGGACGGTTCCTGGGTCAACAGGCTAGTGCGTTAAACTTGGCGAAAAAGGCGGAGCCTAATTCGAGACTCGGCCAACTTAGGCGATTCTATTACGACACCGCCGGATCAACCAATCCGATCCAGATGACGGCCTTGAAGACGCTTGTCTCCACCTCGCAGATCGTTTTCGGAACCGACTTCCCGTTTGGCAGCAGTTTCAATACTGCTGCGGGACTGCAGAATTGCGGATTCACCGCCGAGGAGCTGCGTAGCATCGACCGCGGGAACGCAATCAACATACTACCCAGGTACGCCTAACCAACACGCAGGAGTTCTAACACGCATAGGAGCCACGGATTTGGATCGCGAGGGATGCTCCAACAAACCGACTACCTATAAGCCTCGATCGCTTTGCGTTGCATCGACCCTGGAGCGAATTCAAGCATCTCAAGGCGCACTCCGTTCGGATCATTGATACTCGAGTGGGGCGCTCCGCTGCCGACCGAGGTAGGCTCGGGCACGGTGATGCCGCGTTTTCGCAACTCCGCCATGGTGTCGCTCATGCTTTCGGTTTGGAAACCAACGTGATTGATCCCGACGGCGCGATCTGCGTTCGCCTGGGCGAGTTCCAGGAATGTGTACTTGTCGACCTGCACGTACATGGTGGTTGGATTGCCGCTCTTATCGCGCATCACGAATCCTTCGCGCATGCCCAGTGTCTTCGTGTAGAAGTCGACTGACTCCTGGAGATTTTTCACGTAAATCCCGACGTGGTTCACACGAAGTCCGATACCTTTATCTTGCTGTGCTTCGATGGCCTTAATCGTAACCATTCCCAAAACGAGCCCAGCGGCGAACAAAATCCATCCACGAGTCCCACGGCGCATAATCATTCTCCTCACAGTTTCCTTCTTTGGGCCGGCGGGAATCGCCGGCTAACGACCAGTCAGTATATCGCAAGGGGTGTCAGGTGGCGTCACAAATGCCTGTGAGGATGCGGCGCACTCACCCTGTGGCCAGCCATCCAGTAGCTACCTTATCGGATAAACTTAGGGATTCTTCGTAATGGATGACCAACTGGGCGAACGAGGCGACGCGGCGGCTTATTACGGTTTTGCGAAATGGCGAAAAGGAGAATCAAGATATGTCAAAGAGGGTCATGGCTTGTGTTGTTCCGTGTTTGATGCTCTATGCGTGGCTTTGTGGGTTCGGACAGGAAAGTGGACGTGGGAAAAAGGGCGGCGGAGGTGGTGTAGACCCGCAGTCGAGCACCACGCGCTCCGAGCGGCCCGACAATGCGGACTCTCTTGCGCACATCGACGCCGCAAACAAACTCGCGGGTGGCGATCCCACGTTGATGAATGTCTGGAATTTCTTCTGCACCGTGACCAATTTCAACACTCCCGGGCCGGAGATTGAAGCGACAAAGGTATTCGATAACCTTTACGCAATCCCTAGCAGCACCATTCAGCAAACAACCGCTTGGGCCATCACGACGAGCGCCGGAATCATCATGATCGACTCCGGGCAGGAAGGCAGGACTCAAGCCATTGTTGAAGGCTTGCAGAAGGTGGGCATCGACCCTGCCAAGGTGAAATACATCCTGCTAGGGCACGGCCACGGCGATCACTTCGCCGGAGCGGGGTACTTTCAGGAGCATTACGGCGCCAAGGTCGCAACTACCGCGGCGGATTGGGATTTGATCTATCCGCCGAATCGGCCCGCCAACCAAGACAAGCAAGACCTGAGCCGCCCCAGGAGAGATGTCGTTCTTAAAGAAGGTCAGGACGTTACGTTGGGCGACGAAACGGTGCATGTGATTGAGATACCGGGGCACACACCCGGCTCGGTGGCATTCATTTTCAACGTGAAGGAAAATGGCAGAACGCATACGGTCGGTATGTTCGGCGGTACGATCCTCGGCCAAGCGCGCATTCCAACCGAGGGATTGAATCAATATCTACGGTCCATCGATCACTTCTTAGAATTTGCAAAGAAGATGAACGTAGACGTGGAAATTCAGAACCATGCGCTCTTCGACGACACACCGGGCCGACTGGCGAGACTAAAGGCCCGAAAACCGGGCGACCCGAACCCGTTCGTGATGCCGATAGACAAGTACACCAAGTTGTGGGGCATTGTTTCCGAGTGCATACGGGCTGAAATTGCGCGCCGCCCTGCTACTGCCGGTAATTAAACGCCGCCCCTGCGCAAGAATTCGGCCCGGCGTTTAAAAACTATTTTCGGGTTGACGCTACGATACGCGACGACAAACTTCTCAAGTTGCGCCGTAATGGCTCGCCTCACACCTTCGCGCATCTTTGCGCGTGAAGTGAGTGCCATCTGAGATCCCGCGCGGACCAGGTGTGGGCGCGATTGAAGGTGATCTCCGGGTTCCGCCGCATAATTCAGCACGGGAATCCGTGCGGCGCGCAGACCGTCCTCGATTTGCTTTCTAATTTGCCCTTGGGTGATGCCGCGCTCTACCGCGCCCCCAGGTAAATGGTCAACGGTGACACGGACGCCATCCAGATCGCGAAGGCTTTGACGTGAAAGATGCGAAGCAATTTAAGATCATCGGCAAGCCTTTAAAGAAGCCAGATACCCGCGACAAAGTGCTGGGTAAAGCCGTGTTCGGTATGGATGTCCATGCCACATTCTGCGGAACAGGCAGCTTCGAGGCCGCCTGCCCGTGCGGCTGGCCAGAGAAAGGGCGTGGCGCGAGCGCGTACAGAGTGATTGACTCGCATCGCGAACCGAAGTAACATAGGCGCCCACGGAGGTTAGTCATGTTTACAGAAATGCGGACAACGGGGTCCCGCGTGCCTGCTCTTGCAGCGCAACTGCTAATTTTCTTCCTGGCCTGCGGCATTCTGTTTGGCCAGGCAACAACCCAAATCAGCGGCATCGTGCGAGATGACTCCGGAGCCGTCGTGCCCGGAGTTCAAGTTACCGCGACCCAAACCGACACTGCGTTGAGACGGAGCGTGGTCACCGACGATACAGGATATTACGTTCTCACCAACCTACCGCTAGGCCCGTATAAGCTGGAGGCCACCAAAATGGGTTTCCGGACCTATGTCCAGACCGGCATCCAGCTGCAAGTCGGTACAGCACCTGAAATTCCCGTTACGCTCAACATCGGCCAGGTAAGCGAATCCGTCAGTGTCGAAGCAAACACAACGCTAATAGAAACCCGCAGCGCGAGCGTTGGAGTGGTCATTGAGAATCAGCGAATTCTGGAACTGCCATTAAATGGGCGTCAGCCGACCGATCTCATTACCCTGAGCGGCGCATCCGTGCAGACCGGAACCTCTCCGGGATACGGCATGCGGACCGGCGCGTTAATCTCGGTTGCCGGCGGCGGAATTGAAGGCGTCCAGTACAACTTGGACGGGGCGCCTCACCTGAACATGTTGGACGGCACCGGCATGCCGTTGCCGTTCCCCGATGCCCTTCAGGAGTTCAAGGTATCGACGAGCGTGCAGGACGCACAGAGCAGTGGGCATTCGGGAGCTACCGTCAACTCTGTGACAAAGTCAGGCTCGAACGCGTTTCATGGCGACGTCTTTGAATTCCTTAGAAACTCTAACGCCAATGCGCGAGACTTCTTCGCCACCGGCCCAGACGGATTAAAGCGCAATCAATTCGGCGGTGTCTTTGGCGGGCGGATCATCAAGGACCGGTTGTTTTTCTTTGTCGGCTATCAGGGAACAACCGTGCGTCAGTCCCCGATCAGTTCTACTGCCAAGGTGCCTACGCCCGCTATGTTGAGCGGAGATTTCAGAGCTTTCGTTCAGCAGTGCAATAACAACGTGTCGTTGAAAGCGCCATTCTCGGGCAACCAAATCAGTCCCACTGCGTTTAGCCGCGCGGCGGTTGAAATTGCCAAGCGCCTTCCCAAGCCGGTGGATGCTTGCGGCACCGCGCTTTTCGGCAGCATCACTCATGAAAACGATCATCAGGCGCCGGTGCGAGTCGATTACCAGCTCAATGAGAAGCAAACGTTTTTCGCTCGCTATATAATCACGCAACAAAATCTCGTGGTTCCCTTTGAGCTCAGTAAGAACCCGCTGGACGAAGGGGTCCCGGGATTCGACGATCGTGCGCAATCGTTTGCGCTCGGCCACACTTACGTGATCAATCCCAATGTGGTGAACTCATTTCGTGCTTCTGTCAACCGGATCGCTTCGCTCAAGCCGGGTGCTGCGATGTTCGGAGCCAACGACGTGGGCATTGGTTGCCCGGGAGCGGCGTTACCATGCGCCAATTCGAATTACTTCAGCTACCTTTCGAACTATCTGCAGATGATTATCGGTGGCTTTTTCACAATCGGGAGCACTACCAAAGACGCGTTCGCCTACCAAACCGATTTTGGGTTCAACGACGATCTCAGCATGGTTCGCGGTTCCCATACCTACGCGTTTGGAGGTTACTACTCGCGCGCGACCAACTGGCTGCTGGCGCAGGCGTTCTCCGAAGGACAGTTCCAATTTAATGGAGGCGCGACAGGATCCGGCTCCAATATCAGCGAATTTCTCTTGGGCCGCGTGTCTTCTTTACGACAGCAGAATCCAAATCCGCTGAATACACGGCAAAACTTCTTAGGGCTGTATGTGCAGGACACGTGGAAGATCACGCCACGGCTCACCTTGAACTACGGTGTGAACTGGTCGCCGTTTTTGCCGGCCTATTTCCCACAAGGAGACACCTACAACTTCAGCTTGACGAATTTCTATGCGGGAAAGCGCAGCACTGTCATACCCAATGCTCCTCCGGGATTCACGTATCCGGGCGATCCTGGATTCGCCGGAAATTCGGGTATCAATTCACAGTGGAAGAACTTCGATCCTCGCATTGGAATCGCGTTCGATCCCACGGGTAGCGGCAAAACAGTTATCCGAATCGGTGCTGGAATTGGGCATGATTTCATGACCGCGAACATGATGATCAACAACGAAACTGCCGCGCCCTTCCGCATCATCACGATCGTGCCCGGCACCAACCTGGATAATCCGTATGGTAGCGGCAAGACGCCATACCCGTTCAACTATAATCCGAAGAACCCCGTATTCCCTGCGTTCAGCTCGTATCTTCCGGTCCCGCCCGATCTGAAGACTACGGTCCAATACTCGTGGAACTTCGGCCTTCAACGGCAAATAACATCGAATTGGTTCGGCGCCGCCACTTATTTGGGCACCCACATTGCTCATCTGTGGAATGCAGTCGAATTGAATCCCGGGACGGTTGTTCCGGGGGTAACCCCGACCACAGCGAACCTAAATTCGCGGCGCATATTGAACCTTACGGTCCCGGGTACTCAGCTCGGCAACATCACCCAGTATGATGACGGTGGAACCCAGGGCTACAATGGATTGCTGCTCACCACGAATTGGCGGCTACGCGACCATCTAACAATCAACGCGAACTATACCTGGTCGCACTGCATCGGTCTACCCCTGATCACACTTTTGAACCCGGGAGCGAATTATATCCATCAAGGCTTCGGCCAGAACGCCGGACCGGTGAATCGCAATCTTGATGTTGGCGATTGCGCTCAGGACCGCAGACAGGTCGCAAACCTCACGTTAGTAGCGCAGACGCCGAAGTTCTCAAATGGTGCGGTGCGGATGGTGGGCAGCGGTTGGACGCTTGCCTCTACTTTCGTGGCGCGTTCTGGCGCGCCTTTAACCGTTATTACAGGGACCAATCCCGACCCGACTACAGGGTTCGGCGGCAATTCTCCCGGCACGCAGCGTCCCAACCAGATTCTAGCCGACACTTCTTCCCGAACTAGGGGCCAAGCGTGCGGTCCCGATCTGTTCTGCGTGTCGTACCTGAACCCTTTGGCATTCGCGGCACCGGCCGCGGGAACATTCGGCAGTCTGGGGCAGAATTCGATCCTGGGGCCGGGATTTTGGGAATGGGATGCAGCGATTTCGCGACAGTTCTCTATCCACGAAGCACAAAAGTTTGAAATCCGAATCGAGGGTTTTAATATCACAAACAGCCTCCATCTAGGGAATCCCAACCTGTCATCCGGGACTGCTGCGACATTCGGAAGGATTACGACCGACGCGACGCCGCCTTCCGCGACTACGGCTCCTTCCCGAGTGATGCAGTTTGCTCTGAAGTACATTTTTTAGGCGAGCATCGAGCCAGTCGTGCAAATAAACTCCAGAAGAAATGGCTCGACACGGCACGAGTTGCTCCTGCGACTTGCCGCGATGGCCTCGGGAGCCATGGTCCAAAGAAATGCAAATGCCCAGGAATAGCGCAGAAAGCGCCCAAATTCTGGATTACGGTGTACTCGACAGTTATCCTGCCAGTTCCCGTATGGTCAAAATATTCATCGGCGTTGAGCCTAGGTGACTTGCGATGATGGGCACTCTGCATGAAAACCACCCATTGGGCGCGCCTTCTCACTTATGTCTCTGGGCTTGTCAACCAGGAGCTCCTACTCAGGAACGAGTATCTAGCCGCCGAGAATTGTATCCTTCGTGCTCATCTCCAGGGTCGGCTGCGTTTGTCGGATCCTGAACGGGCGACCCTGTCCGAAATCGGCAAGCGGCTCGGCCGGAAAGCCCTGGAGCAGATTGCCTGCGTTGCTAAACCAGACACAATTTTAGGCTGGTATCGGAAGCTGGTCGCTCAGAAGTTCGACGGCTCAAAGAAACGCACTTATCCAGGTCGCCCTCGGGTCAGCCGAGAGGTTGAGGAACTCATCGTTCGCTTTGCCAAGGAGAACTCCGGTTGGGGGTATGACCGAATCGTGGGCGCGCTGGCGAACCTTGGCCACTGCGTCTCCGATCGGACCGTCGGCAATATTTTGGAGCGTCACGGCCTCGGACCCGCGCCGAAGCGCAGCCAGACGATCCGCTGGAAGGATTTCATTGCTTCGCACATGTCCGTCACGGCGGGCATGGACTTCTTCACTGTTGAAGTGCTCACCTGGCGGGGCTTGGCAACCTATTATGTCCTCTTCTTGATTCAGCTTGAGACGCGTAGAGTTTCGCTGGCGGGAATCACTCGGCATCCGACGGAAGAGTGGATGCAGCAGATGGCTCGTAACGTGACTGACTTCGAATCCGGCCCTATACATCCGCGGCTTTTTCTTCTGCATGATCGAGATGCCAAGTTCTGCGCGTCGTTCAGAACTACCCTGATGCAGTTTAGTGTGCGACCGCTGATGTTACCGCCCAGATCGCCCAACCTAAATGCATATGCAGAACGTTGGGTTCGGTCGGTGAAAGAGGAATGCCTCGCAAAGTTGATCCTGTTTGGCGAAGGCTCGCTTCGGCGAGCTCTCAGCGAGTTCAGTGAATACTATCATGCCGAACGTAACCACCAAGGCAGGAAAAACCTGCTCCTGTTCCCGCGCTTACCGTCGGGTGACCCTCACGACGGTGACATTCAATGCAATCAGCGCCTGGGTGGTCTACTGAAATACTACGCTCGCGCCGCATGAATATTTTGACCATACGGGATGTAATTGAATTCATATCTAGTTATTCCGCAGCTTCAGGAGAGCGCCTCAATGTGGCGAGTTGTCACGCTAGCGCTCTTGCTAAAGGTCCGTTTGTGCTTGAGGCGATAGCGGCCGGGGGGCTCCCCAAACTCTCGTTTAAATGCGCGATTGAAGGCCGCTTCCGACTCGTATCCCACTTCGCCGGCGATTTCCGCTACACCCCGAGGCGTATTCTCAAGCGACCGCGCGGCTAACTGAAGTCTCCAGCGAGTCAAATACGTCATGGGTGGCTCGGAAAGGTAGCGGGTAAAACGCTCCACGAGAGCAGTCCGTGAAATGCCCACTTCGTCCGCCAGATCCGCGATGGTCCAAGGATGGGCAATGCGGCTGTGCAGCAATCCGAGGCTTTTGCCTACGATGGGATCGCGCGCTCCCGCGAGCCAACCGGTCTGCTGCTCAGGCAAGCCGGCGACATAGCGGCGCAGAGTGTCGACGAATAACGCCTCCGAGAGTTTGGCGAGCATGGCATCGCTGCCGACCCGTCCCGAAGCTGCTTCTTCTACCAGGTGCAGGATGGAATTCTCGAGCCAGTGCCCCGAGCGGTCCGTTCGAATGTTGATCTTAAAGACGGGCGGCAAACCACCCAGGATCGGCCGGCTCAGGAAGGGGTCGCAAGCCATGTACCCACAAACATATCGCGCTGAATCGCCGCCTCCGCCAGCCTGCATGGGACGCAAGTCGCGCGCTTTGATCTTGGAAAGAATCTCCGAGTTGAGCGATGCTGCCGCCACACCTGGTTCACTGGTCATTACGTGTGAATGCCCGTGGGGAAGGACGACGATATCTCCGGGACCAAGCTCGATCGATTGTCCATCGGGTAACTGCACGAATGCTGCGCCGTCGATCACGAAGTGGTAGATCACCAAGTGGGGCGCTCCTGGCGCTAATAAGGGCGCAAGGGTGTTGGACGCGGGCGACGCAAAACACCATGGAGCCGAAAATTCAGCGCTAAAAAATAGCGCGCCGCTTAGCTTGACTCCACTCAAAATCTCGGAGAATGCATCCATTCAGCTCTCTGGACGACCTGCAAATTCTCCTGGCTGGACTGCAAAGCAATCCGCCCAGGCGAACGTCCGAGCAATTCATCGGGACGCCCGGACATGGTCGTTATGCCCCGTTTCCTCAACAATTGTAAACGACACGAGACGTGATGTGAAAACGCGTCAAACCAAGACACGAAGGAGAGAAACGCTATGACCATCCCCATTCCCGTCCAAACCGAACAATATGCCCAATGTGTTGGCGCTTCCAAACGCGTACGCTGGGACATCGACCAGGACGTTCTGCGAGGCCGCGAGTTCGATACGTCGCATACGTTCCTGCCGGATTCCATCTCCGGCGTCGATCAACTTGAGTTTCTGAACGAGGACGAAGCGCTTTTTCTCAGTCAGATTCAAGGCCGGACCTATGCGAACATCTTCGGCCTAGTGGAACGTTTCATCAACTGCAAGGTTCTTGAGCTGAGCAAATTTCACTGGACTGGTGACCAGGTCGCGCTGGAGGCACTGGTTCGCTTCAGTGATGAAGAACTCAAACATCAGGAACTGTTCCGGCGCATTGAGCGCATGATCGCCTCGAAAATGCCTCCGGGATACAACTTCATGCCGGAGCCGAACGCGGTGGCCGCGGCGGTGCTTTCGAAATCCACATGGGCGGTGCTGGGGGTGACTCTGATGATCGAGCTGTTCACGCAGACGCATTATCTGAAAAGCATCCAGCCGGACTCACAATTATCGCCGTTGTTCAAAGACGTGTTCTTGTACCACTGGAAGGAGGAATCCCAACACGCAAGAATCGACGAGCTGGAGTGGGTACGCGAAGACGCGGGCTTGTCCGCCGAGGAGCGAAATCAGGCCGTGGACGACATGATCGCGCTCGTCGGAGCCGTGGACGGGATCGTGTGCGCCCAAGCGGCCGCGGATGTTCGGTACTTCTTAAACATAAAAGGCGCGGATCTATCCGAGCAGAAGGTGAAACTGGTGCACGACCAAGTGCTCCGGGCCTATCGCTGGCAGTACATTCTCTCCGGTGTCGAGGAGCGTCGGTTTCAGAGGGTGCTCGGCTCCATTATCACCGGCGAGCAGATGCGGCGGATCGAAGCAGCGTTGGCTCCCCTTAGCGCCTCGGCTGTCCCGGACGCAAGCTCCCACGTTCATCCAACTCTGGAGGTTTGAAGCATAAAGATCATCTCCTCGGGGAGGGCGAATCGCTTCACCCGCGCGGAGAATCGTGCTGACGTCGATCAAACGATGAAAGGAACCTGTTATGAATCCAAACAAAGCCCAAATTCTCCTGGCTGGACTGCAAAGCAATCCGCCCAGGCGAACGTCCGAGCAATTCATCGGGACGCCCGGACATGGTCGTTATGCCCCGTTTCCTCAACAATTGTAGACCAAGGAGCAAGAAAACATGAAACGCATAACCATTTTTGTTTATGGAACGCTCAGCTATCTAACGTGCCTCGCCACGTTTTTGTATCTCGCCGGGTTCATCGGCAACTTCGGCGTTCCGAAATCGATGGACTCTCCGGCGGAGGGCCCATGGCAAACCGCGCTGTTGATCGATCTGGGGCTGTTGTTGGTTTTCGCACTACAACACAGCGTGATGGCGCGGCCGGCGTTCAAGAGCCTGCTCACACGAGTGATTCCGGCCGCCGCGGAACGCAGCACCTACGTAATGGCCAGCAATCTCGCGCTTATCCTTCTGTTCTGGAAGTGGAGGCCTCTCGGAGGAACGATCTGGGCCGTTCAAAACAGTGTGGGAGCGTCGCTACTCTACGCCGGGTACGCGTTCGGCTGGGCGCTCCTGCTGCTCGCCACTTTCGTGATCAACCACTTTGACTTGTTCGGCCTCCGGCAAATCTGGCTGAACCTGCAGGGACGGCCTCAGTCCGTGCTCATGTTCAGGACGCCGTGGCTTTATCGTATGGTCCGCCATCCGCTCTACATAGGCTGGATCACCCTGTTCTGGAGTACTCCGGTCATGACGGTGACTCATCTGTTCTTCGCCGTGATGACAACGCTCTACATCTTTGTCGCCATCCAGATCGAAGAACGCGATCTCATGGCCAAACACCCCGAGTACATCGATTACCGGCGGCAGGTGCCGATGATCGTGCCGGCTTTGCCCAGGGACGTTGTCATTTCGAAACCCGCCCCATCGGGCGAGCGACGAGTCTACCAGCCGGCCGCTGATTTTGACAGAGCATAGCCGGGCTTCAATTTTCGGACAGTCAAACATAGGAGCATCATGAATCCGAACAAAGCACTCTGGGAAAAGGGCGATTTTACTGCAATCGCCGCCTTTATGCGGGAATCAGGTGAGACAGTCGTGGAATCGCTCGGGGTCAAGCCTCCGCTGCGGGCCCTGGATCTCGGCTGTGGAGACGGCACTACGGCGCTGCCTCTGGCGCGTCTCGGGGCAGAAGTTACCGGAGTCGACATTGCCAGGAATCTCGTTGCGGCAGGGAACAAACGGGCGGCGGAGCAGGGCCTCCGACGACTGAGATTTCACGAGGGTGACGCCTGCAACCTGCAAGGCATCGATAACAATGCCTTCGACTTGACTCTCTCCGTATTCGGCGCCATGTTCGCCGCCAAACCCTTCGACGTGGCCAAGGAGATGGTCCGGGTCACAAAAAAAGGCGGAACCATTGTGATGGGCAACTGGATCCCAAACGATCCAACCTTCGTTTCGCAACTCCTGAAGATCAGCTCGTCGTTTACGCCTCCACCCCCAGAGGGCTTCGTTAGCCCCATGCTGTGGGGCGTGGAAAGTCACGTCATTGAGCGCTTTGGTCAAGCCGGCGTGCCTAAGGAAAAGATGTCCATGACCAAAGACACGTACTACTTTTTGTCAGCCAGCAATGGTCCAGTAGAGTTTATCAGCCGCTTCAGGCGATTTTATGGCCCCACGATGAACGCCTTTGACGCCGCGGAACAGAGCGGGAGGGCCGAAGAGCTTCACAGTCAACTGCTGGACCTTGCGAAAGCACACAACAAGAGCACGAATGACGGCACTCTGATACCTGCCAGTTTTCTAAGAGTCACCATTTCCCTTTGAAGAGGAGAGTTAGAAGAATGAAAAACCATAACTATGAACAGATCACCGAACCCCAATCGCCGTCGCTGGGGGCAATGCTCAACCAAAGGTCTGAAGCCCTTGCCACCCGTCTTGAGAACGGAGCGACAGCTCTTGCTGCTTTTGCGGCCACGCTCTCTGAGACGGAGTGGCAGACGCGCCTTCCCAAGGACGGCCGGAAAGTCGGCGTGGTCGTACACCACGTCGCGAGTATGTACCCAATTGAGATCCAGCTTGCGGGTTTGCTCGCTTCCGGCCAGCCGATCGTGGGTGTGACGTGGGACGCGGTCGATACGATCAACCGAGACCATGCAAAAGAGAACGACAACGTCGCCAAAGAAGCCGCACTCGCGCTGTTGAAAACCAACAGCGCGGCGGCGGCCGCGGCAATCCGGGCCTTTACCGACGAAGAGCTCGACCGCGCCGCGCCTGTGTCGCTCAACAGCGACGCTCCACTCACTTGCCAATTCTTCCTGGAGGATCATCCGGTGCGGCACAGTTACCACCATCTTGCTCGGATCAAAGCGGCACTGGCGCGTTAGCGCCCGGCTCGGTGCTTCGTTGGCCTATGACACATATCTACACCACTATCGATATCCAGGCGCCTCCTGACCGGGTCTGGGCGGCCGTGCGCGACATTGAGCACTGGTCCGAGTGGACTCCGACGGTCATCAGCGTCCAGCCACTCGACCCCGGCCCACTCGCCGTCGGAACCAGAGCCATCGTCCGTCAGCCTAAGCTTCTTCCAGCGCGCTGGCAGATCACGGAGTTCGAGGAAGGCCGCAGCTTTACCTGGATCGCGCGGGGCCCCGGCATACTCGTAACCGCGCGCCACTCGATCGAAGGCGCTGCCAACGGCAGCCGGGTCATGCTCTCACTCGACTTCTCGGGCCCTCTAGGCCCTGTTTGCGCTCGCCTGACCCGTGGCTTAAACGCGCGTTATCTCGCTATAGAGGCGCGGGGACTCAAGAAGCGCGCCGAGACGAATGCCCGGTCGCAAAGGATGGCAGCGTAGGAGGATCACGATGAACAAAAGATTCAAATTGCTGGCCGTCCTCGCTCATCCCGACGATGAGTCACTCGGTTTCGGCGGCACGCTCGCCAAGTACGCTGCTGAAGGGGTTGAGACGTATCTTGTCACAGCCACACGCGGAGAACGCGGAAGATTCGGCTCACTCGGAAAGGGGGCCGATCCGGTTGAAGTCGGCCGCGTTCCGGAAGCGGAGTTGCGAACTGCTGCCGCGGAGCTGGGAATTCGCGAGGTCTCCATCCTGGGCTACCCGCACGCGCCGTTGATCAGGTCGAGGTCACAACTGCCGTTCGTGCCGTCGTCTCTCACATACGGCGCATTCAGCCCTATGTCGTTGTACTGCAAAGCAATCCGCCCAGCGAACGTCCACAATTCATCGGACGCCCGGACATGGTCGTTATGCCCCGTTTCCTCAACAATTGTAGACCAAGGAGCAAGAAAACATGAAACGCATAACCATTTTTGTTTATGGAACGCTCAGCTATCTGACGTGCCTCGCCACGTTTTTGTATCTCGCCGGGTTCATCGGCAACTTCGGCGTTCCGAAATCGATGGACTCTCCGGCGGAGGGCCCATGGCAAACCGCGCTGTTGATCGATCTGGGGCTGTTGTCGGTTTTCGCACTACAACACAGCGTGATGGCGCGGCCGGCGTTCAAGAGCCTGCTCACACGAGTGATTCCGGCCGCCGCGGAACGCAGCACCTACGTAATGGCCAGCAATCTCGCGCTTATCCTTCTGTTCTGGAAGTGGAGGCCTCTCGGAGGAACGATCTGGGCCGTTCAAAACAGTGTGGGAGCGTCGCTACTCTACGCCGGGTACGCGTTCGGCTGGGCGCTCCTGCTGCTCGCCACTTTCGTGATCAACCACTTTGACTTGTTCGGCCTCCGGCAAATCTGGCTGAACCTGCAGGGACGGCCTCAGTCCGCGCTCATGTTCAGGACGCCGTGGCTTTATCGTATGGTCCGCCATCCGCTCTACATAGGCTGGATCACCCTGTTCTGGAGTGCTCCGGTCATGACGGTGACTCATCTGTTCTTCGCCGTGATGACAACGCTCTACATCTTTGTCGCCATCCAGATCGAAGAACGCGATCTCATGGCCAAACACCCCGAGTACATCGATTACCGGCGGCAGGTGCCGATGATCGTGCCGGCTTTGCCCAGGGACGTTGTCATTTCGAAACCCGCCCCATCGGGCGAGCGACGAGTCTACCAGCCGGTCGCTGATTTTGACAGAGCATAGCCGGGCTTCAATTTTCGGACAGTCAAACATAGGAGCATCATGAATCCGAACAAAGCACTCTGGGAAAAGGGCGATTTTACTGCAATCGCCGCCTTTATGCGGGAATCAGGTGAGACAGTCGTGGAATCGCTCGGGGTCAAGCCTCCGCTGCGGGCCCTGGATCTCGGCTGTGGAGACGGCACTACGGCGCTGCCTCTAGCGCGTCTCGGGGCAGAAGTTACCGGAGTCGACATTGCCAGGAATCTCGTTGCGGCAGGGAACAAACGGGCGGCGGAGCAGGGCCTCCGACGACTGAGATTTCACGAGGGTGACGCCTGCAACCTGCAAGGCATCGATAACAATGCCTTCGACTTGACTCTCTCCGTATTCGGCGCCATGTTCGCCGCCAAACCCTTCGACGTGGCCAAGGAGATGGTCCGGGTCACAAAAAAAGGCGGAACCATTGTGATGGGCAACTGGATCCCAAACGATCCAACCTTCGTTTCGCAGCTCCTGAAGATCAGCTCGTCGTTTACGCCTCCACCCCCAGAGGGCTTCGTTAGCCCCATGCTGTGGGGCGTGGAAAGTCACGTCATTGAGCGCTTTGGTCAAGCCGGCGTGCCTAAGGAAAAGATGTCCATGACCAAAGACACGTACTACTTTTTATCAGCCAGCAATGGTCCAGCAGAGTTTATCAGCCGCTTCAGGCGATTTTATGGCCCCACGATGAACGCCTTTGACGCCGCGGAACAGAGCGGGAGGGCCGAAGAGCTTCACAGTCAACTGCTGGACCTTGCGAAAGCACACAACAAGAGCACGAATGACGGCACTCTGATACCTGCCAGTTTTCTAAGAGTCACCGTTTCCCTTTGAAGAGGAGAGTTAGAAGAATGAAAAACCATAACTATGAACAGATCACCGAACCCCAATCGCCGTCGCTGGGGGCAATGCTCAACCAAAGGTCTGAAGCCCTTGCCACCCGTCTTGAGAACGGAGCGACAGCTCTTGCTGCTTTTGCGGCCACGCTCTCTGAGACGGAGTGGCAGACGCGCCTTCCCAAGGACGGCCGGAAAGTCGGCGTGGTCGTACACCACGTCGCGAGTATGTACCCAATTGAGATCCAGCTTGCGGGTTTGCTCGCTTCCGGCCAGCCGATCGTGGGTGTGACCTGGGACGCGGTCGATACGATCAACCGAGACCATGCAAAAGAGAACGACAACGTCGCCAAAGAAGCCGCACTCGCGCTGTTGAAAACCAACAGCGCGGCGGCGGCCGCGGCAATCCGGGCCTTTACCGACGAAGAGCTCGACCGCGCCGCGCCTGTGTCGCTCAACAGCGACGCTCCACTCACTTGCCAATTCTTCCTGGAGGATCATCCGGTGCGGCACAGTTACCACCATCTTGCTCGGATCAAAGCGGCACTGGCGCGTTAGCGCCCGGCTCGGTGCTTCGTTGGCCTATGACACATATCTACACCACTATCGATATCCAGGCGCCTCCTGACCGGGTCTGGGCGGCCGTGCGCGACATTGAGCACTGGTCCGAGTGGACTCCGACGGTCATCAGCGTCCAGCCACTCGACCCCGGCCCACTCGCCGTCGGAACCAGAGCCATCGTCCGTCAGCCTAAGCTTCTTCCAGCGCGCTGGCAGATCACGGAGTTCGAGGAAGGCCGCAGCTTTACCTGGATCGCGCGGGGCCCCGGCATACTCGTAACCGCGCGCCACTCGATCGAAGGCGCTGCCAACGGCAGCCGGGTCATGCTCTCACTCGACTTCTCGGGCCCTCTAGGCCCTGTTTGCGCTCGCCTGACCCGTGGCTTAAACGCGCGTTATCTCGCTATAGAGGCGCGGGGACTCAAGAAGCGCGCCGAGACGAATGCCCGGTCGCAAAGGATGGCAGCGTAGGAGGATCACGATGAACAAAAGATTCAAATTGCTGGCTGTCCTTGCTCATCCCGACGATGAGTCACTCGGTTTCGGCGGCACGCTCGCCAAGTACGCTGCTGAAGGGGTTGAGACGTATCTTGTCACAGCCACACGCGGAGAACGCGGAAGATTCGGCTCACTCGGAAAGGGGGCCGATCCGGTTGAAGTCGGCCGCGTTCGGGAAGCGGAGTTGCGAACTGCTGCGGCGGAGCTGGGAATTCGCGAGGTCTCCATCCTGGGCTACCCGGACGGCGCCGTTGATCAGGTCGAGGTCACAACTGCCGTTCGTGCCGTCGTCTCTCACATACGGCGCATTCGGCCCAATGTCGTCGTGACCTTCGGTCCGGAGGGAGCTTACGGGCACCCTGACCACATTGCGATCTCCCAATTCACGACCGCCGCCACCGTATGCGCCGCCGATTGCAGATACCGCACCGACGGCGGCTCGGAAGAGGTTTCGCTCCCGCCTCACCACGTTCGAAAGCTGCACTACCTGGCATGGCGAAGCAACAAGTGGGAGGCTTATCAGGCCGCCTTTCGGAAGTTGACCTCGATGGTCGATGGCGTTCAGCGGCAGGCCACGCCCTGGCCGGATTGGGCCGTAACAACAGAAATCGACACGTCCGCCTCGTGGCACATCGTCTGGAAAGCAGTTTGCTGCCATCAGACCCAGATGTCCATCTACGAGAAGCTGGCGGATCTCACGGATGAACAGCAGAAAGCGCTCTGGGGCTCACAGGAGTTCTACCGCGTCTACAGTACGGTCAATGGCGGACGGCGACTCGAAAACGATCTATTTGAAGGGTTACGGTAAACACATATGGCTTCAGCTCTTTCGATCGCAAAACTCAGGACCCGCCGGGCTCCTCTCGATATCACCGGCGACCAGTTTCGCTCGCTCGGTCACGATCTTGTGGATCGGATCGCTGATTTCCTGGCTTCCATACGCACGTATCCGGTTACGCGGGCGGAATCCCCGGAGGAAGTACGCGCGGCCTTATCTGCGAATCGGGCATTACCGGAGGAGGGGCAGGACCCCGAGTCCCTGCTACGGGACACCGCCGCGCTGCTATTTGAACACTCGCTTTTCAACGGCCATCCGCGCTTCTATGGTTACATCACATCCAGCGCCGCTCCTATCGGCATGCTCGCGGATTTGTTGGCATCTGCTGTAAACGCGAATGCCGGCGCCTGGAAACTGGCTCCCATTGCAACCGAAATCGAAGTCCAGGTAATTCGATGGCTCGCACAGTTCATCGGTTACCCGGCCGAATGCGGCGGTCTGCTCCTGAGCGGCGGCAACATGGCCAATCTCACCTGTTTCCTGGCTGCCCGCGCCGCACAGACCGGTTGGGATATCCGCAGGCAAGGTGTGCCAGGTGGGCCGCGGCTGTGTGTCTACGCTTCCACCGAAACTCACACCTGGATACAGAAAGCCGCTGATCTGGCAGGACTGGGAACCGAAGCGATTCATTGGATCGACGGGTCGCGAGGCATGGACTTGGGTGAGTTGCAAGTCCGGTACCGGCGGGATAAAGACGAGGGCTATCAACCATTTCTCGTGGTCGGCTCAGCCGGAACGGTCAGTACCGGCGCGGTCGAACCTCTGCCGGACCTGGCGGCGTTTTGTCAGGAGCACAAACTCTGGTTTCACGTCGATGGCGCTTACGGGGCATTCGCATCCAGCCTGGCGGGAGCGCCCCCCGAACTGAAGGGGCTGGAGTCGGCTGACTCCGTTGCCGTGGATCCTCACAAATGGCTTTACGTCCCACTTGAAGCCGGATGTGCGCTCGTCCGCAACCCTTCGGCTTTAAGGAACGCATTCTCCTATCACCCGCCCTATTACAGCTTCGAGGGGGAGGGCATGAACTATTACGACATAGGCCCCCAGAACTCGCGTGGATTTCGTGCACTCAAGGTCTGGCTCGCACTGCAGCAGGCGGGAGCAGCAGGCTACCGCGACATGATTCAGGATGACATCACTCTGGCGCGGCACCTGTACGACCTGGCCGTGGACCACCCCGAGTTGGAGGCAATCACGCATCACCTTAGCATCACCACCCTGCGTTATGTTCCCCCAGAACTTCGTGCCGAGCTGGGATCTGAACAGAAGGAGGAATATCTGAACGAACTGAATCGGCGCCTGCTGGAAGCGATAGAGAAAAGCGGCGAGGCATTCATCTCCAATGCTTTGATCGCCGGTAAGTACGCTCTGCGTTTCTGCATAGTGAATTTCCGGGCTTCCGCAGGAGACATTGAGGCCATGCCGCACCTCGTTGCACGCCTTGGCCGTCGGATTCATGCCGAGCTCAGAAGTTCGACTGCTTAGAAGCAAGTCTGCGCACAAAGAGGGCCAACGAACGGATTTCTAGACCTCATCGAAGTCGCGTCGGCCGCGATGACTTCGTGTTTGTGCTTTGTAGGTCGGCGGCGGAACGATCGCTAAGCCCGGAGTGCTGGGGGCTCCGCGCAGGAATTCTGTTATGATTTGCCACAGAAAGGAGTTTTGATTCTTGCAAACCAATGTATCGCGGGCATACCGCGCCGCATGGCTACGCACTGCGATGGCGGCCCTGGCTGCATTCATCGTGGTCGCGCCGGCGCTGGCCCATCACTCCTTCACGATGTTCGATATGACCAAGCGCATAACGCTCATTGGTAGCGTAACCTCCTTTGAATGGAGCAATCCTCACGCCTACATCGAGATCGATGTAACGGGCGAAGACGGCGAGTTAAAACACTGGAGCATCGAATTGGGAAGCCCCAGCATTTTGCAGAGCACCGGCTGGAAGTTCAGCAGCCTGAAGAAGGGCGACAAAACTACGCTGGTCATCAACCCGCTGAAGAGCGGACAGGCCGGCGGGTTTCTATACACCGCAACACTGCCCGACGGGCGGGTCTTATCCAATGGGCCCATGCGGCAGCCCTAGATTGCCGAGGACGCCGTGTCAAACACCGTCTTGTCAACCAACAAAATCACCCGCTGGCTTTGTGTCCGCTTTGCCTGGGCGGTATCCGCAATGGCCGTGTTGTGCACCGCAGCTTCGATGGCGGCGCTGGCTCAAGCGCAGGCCAAACCGCCCGATTTAACCGGCGTGTGGGCCGTCTACCGGGGAGCACGCGGTGGCGATCCAAAACTCGCGCCCATCGACGCCGGCCCGCTGCCATTGAAGCCCGAATACGCGAAGCCCTACGAAGCGCGGCGCGCCGCCGAGGCCGAAGCCAACAAGCGCGGCGAACAACTGGCCAATGGCAGCGCACTCTGCATCCCGTACGGGGTACCGACCATGATGTCGGTAGCGATCTATCCAATCGAAATTATCCAGACGCCGTTGCAAGTGACCATCATCTCCGAGGCTTTCAGCGAAGTGCGCCGCGTATATCTGGACCGGCCGCAAGAGAAACCCGAAGACGTGCCGCCGGGCTATTATGGCCGCTCCGTGGGACGTTGGGAAGGCGACACCCTTGTGGTAGACACCGTCGGCATCAAGACTTCGGTGCCTGGTTACAGGGGTATGCCGCACAGCGAGCAGATGCGCATCACCGAGCGCCTCAGACTGGTGGCAGCGGATTATTTACACGATCAAGTGACCATCGAGGATCCAGTGGTGCTGGACAAGCCAGTGGTGTACACGCTGTCCTACAAGCGCATGCCCGGGTATGAGATGGTCGAATTCGTCTGCGATAATAACCGCGAATATGTTGACGAGAAGGGCGTGGTTCGCATGCGGTTGAAAGATCATTGAGCGCATGCAGCGCCTTCGAGGAGAGTCATGTCATTCACGAAGGTAACGATGGCAATCGGCGGCCTGTTGGCGGCGGTGAGCATGTTGGCGCAAACAGCGCCTCCCGCGCAGTTGGGCGCGCTCGCGCCGGCCAACATTGCTAAGCCCCGCCCCAAACCGCCCTTTGATTTGACGGGAACCTGGCAGCACGCCCTGGGTCCCGGCAATCCATTCCGCTTCATCCCCCAAGGGGATCTCCGGTTGACGCCCGCGGCGCAAGCGCATTACGACGCCTCGCGGAAAGCTGCCGCGGCGGGCAAAGCCTACCACGACGATATCGGCGCGTGCTGGCCGGCGGGCATGCCGATCATCATGACGCGCGTGTGGCCCATCGCCATGATCCAGACTCCTACGTCGATCTTTATGATCAGCGGCTTCATGAACAGCACCCGCATCATTTACCTGGACGGCCGCAAGCACACCGACCCCGACGTGGTGGTGCGGAGTTTCAACGGGGAATCCATCGGCCACTGGGAGGGCGACACGCTAGTGGTGGACACGCGCAATTTTGTCGACGACCATCACTGGATTGACACCGGCATCCCAGCCAGTGACGAACTGCGCATTCTGGAACGGATACGCATGATCGACAAAGGCAATGCCCTCGAAATCGAATATACGCTGACCGATCCCAAAAACTGGAGCGGTGAATGGAAGATGACCAAGCGGTTTAAGCGGCTGGACGACACCGATATCACGGAAGCTTCGTGCCTGCCGGATTTGAACGAACACATGCCGAGCACCAAAGCCGGGACCAATGTCCGCTAGGGAAGGAGAGATTGTGAGAACACTATTCGTTGTATGCGCTGTTGCGCTGGGAGTGGGACTCGGCGGTTCCGCTTACGCTCATCACTCGATGGCCGGCTTCGAGCGCAATAAAACGGTGACGCTGAACGGAACGGTCAAACAATTTAAGTGGGCCAATCCACACTCCTGGATTGAATTGGAAGTCCCCAACGACAAAGGCGCCATAGACATCTGGAACGTTGAGATGACGTCGCCGGCCGTGCTGGTACGCGCGGGATGGAAATCCACGACCCTCAAGCCGGGGGACAAAGTCAGCATCGCCGCGCACCCCTTGATGACCGGTGAACCGGGCGCGATTTTCGTTTCGGTGACGCTCGCCAACGGACAGACGTTGACCGATAAGCCAGCGCCACCCCCGGCCGCGCCGTCGAATCCCTAGCCCAATTCCGCTCCGCAGCGGCGAAATTTGAGTTTTTTTTGCGTTTCAATGGGCGCCATGGAAAGGTACAATCCTACCCGGAGTTGACTGGCCATTTGAGGGGGGCGAAGCCCGGTCTTTGCCTGCACTCAACGAATACGGGGGAGGGGTCGTTTATGCAGCGCAGGGTAGGTATTTTTTTTCGTCTCGCATTGATCGGTTTGCTGGCCTGCTCGGGCCTGCGAGCGCAGGTGGTGACAACGGCGCAGATTAAGGGGACTGTGCAGGACGAAACTGGCGCGGCCGTGCCTGGCGCCGAAGTCAAGGTCACCCAAACTGGTACCGGGGCGTCCCGTACTGTCACCAGCGCGGCTGACGGCGGCTATCTGTTCCCGCAGCTTCCCATCGGCCCCTACGAGCTGCAGGTGATCAAGATGGGGTTCACCAAGTATGTGCAAACCGGAGTTGTGCTGCAGGTGAACAGCAACCCTACCATTGACGTCACGCTAAAGGTAGGAGCCGTCAACGAGCAAGTGGAAGTGCAAGCCGCCGCCGGAATGGTGGAAACCCAAAGCACCGGCATCGGCCAAGTGATCGATCAGCAGCGCGTGGTGGACCTGCCGCTGAATGGGCGCAACGTCACCGACCTGTTGTATCTCACCGGCGGAGTCAACGCGGGCCGCACCTTCCGCGCGTCGTCGGCCTCCTCGGTTTCGGTATCGGTGGCGGGAGGGGGCAACGGCACCGTCTCTTACGTGCTCGACGGCGGCACGCATAACGACCCCCTGAGCAATCAGAACCTGCCTCTGCCGTTCCCCGACGCCTTGCAGGAGTTCAAGGTGGAGACCAGCGCTCTGCCGGCGCAATACGGCTACCACTCGGCCGGCGCGGTGAACGCCGTGACCAAGTCCGGGACCAACGCGATTCACGGCGATGCTTTCGAGTTTGTGCGTAACTACCTGTTCAACGCGCGCAACAGCTTCCAGCCGGTACGCGACTCGCTGAAGCGCAACCAGTTCGGCGGCACCATCGGCGGACCGATCGTGAAGAACAAGTTGTTTTACTTCGTGGGCTATCAGGACAACATCGTGAAGTCTTCGCCGGTGGCTAATGTGGTGTTTGTTCCTACCGCGCAGATGCTGAAGGGTGATTTTTCCGCGGTGAATTCCAAGGCCTGCCGCGCGGCACCAGTGCCGCTGCCGGCTTCACTGGGATTCACCGGCAACACCATCGATCCGCAAAAATTCGATCCCATCGCGCTCAAGATGGCAGCCTTGCTCCCCACCACCGCCGATCCGTGTGGCCGCGCCACCTACGCTCCGCCCGCCAGTTTTACGGAAAACGAAGGCATTACGAGGATCGACTACCAGGTGACCCAGAAGAACAGTCTCTATGGGCGCTACTTCGTAGAGCACTGGGAACAGCCGGCGGGAGACCCCTCGGGCAATGTTCTGGTGAAATCGATCGGGGGCCAATCCAATAGCGTGTTTAATGCGCTGATCGGCGATACCTACGTGATCAGCCCCAGCGCGGTGAACAGTTTCCGCATCATGGTGAACCGCAGCTCCAACACCACCGTCTACAGCCCGTATTTCGGACTTCCGGATTTGGGTTTGAACGGCATCTACCAACTGCCCGCGGATCAGTTCGGTAAGTTCATCGGCGGTTGGACGGTGGGGGCGGCCGGCTCCAGCGGCTTCTCCATTGCCACCACGCCTTCCTGGCAACCGTATGTCACCTGGCAGATTTCAGAGGACCTGTCGTGGACCCACGGCGCGCATCAGATGTCGTTCGGCATGAGCTTTATCAACTTGAAGGCCACCGCCATCAACTATCTGAACTCCAACGGCAACTTTACCTTCAGCGGACAGTTCACGGGTATTCCCAATATCGACTTCCTGCTGGGAAAGGCCAGCAGCTACGCGCAATCCGGGCCGTCGTATTCAGACCAGCACCAGAATATATTTGGCGTGTATGCCCAGGACGCCTGGAAGGTGAACCGGCGCCTGACCGTCAATGCCGGCCTGCGCTGGGATCCGTTCTTCGGACACACCAATCCGTATGGGGAGACATTGTCCTTCTCCATGGCCAATTTCCTTTCCAGCACGCGGAGCACGGTGTTTCCGAACGCGCCTCCCGGCTATATCTTTGGCGGCGATCCCGGCCTTCCGGAAGGCAAGTACAGCCCCAACAAGATGAACACCTTCTCACCGCGTATCGGAATTGTTTGGGATCCCAAAGGCGACGGCCACATGTCGATTCGCGCCGGCTACGGGTTCTTCTATGACTTCCCGAATTTTGCGTTCGACCAGTTCGGGTTCTCGCAACCCTGGGGCGCGTCGCTTACGGTGACGCCGCCGCCCTCAATTGAGAATCCCTGGGGGAGCACACCGGGCGGAAATCCGTATCCGCTGGCGCAGCCGCAGAGCTACAACTATGCCAAGAACAATATCGCATTGGTATACGGCTATCCGCTGGACGTCAAGCCCACCTACATCCAGCAGTACAATCTGAGCGTCCAGAAACAGATCGGGAAACTGGCTGGTTTCCGGCAGCTACGTCGGCAGTGGGACGCGTCATCTGTGGTCCAATAATCCCGTCAACCAGTCGCAATACCTGGGCCCCTCCTGCACCATCAACGGAGTCAACTTCGCGGTGTGTAATACCATCGCCACTACCGCGCAACGCCGCCGCTTCAACTTGCTGAACCCGGCCTTCGGAACTTACTACGGTGAAACCGAAGTGCTCGACGAGGGAGGGACCTCGAACTACAACGGACTGATTCTCTCCGCTCAACATCGCTTCGGGCACAATTTCACCAGCACCACCAACTTTACGTGGTCGCACTGTATTTCCGATAACTACACGCCGGCGCTGGGTCTCTCGTCTGTTCGCCGAAACCAGACTGGACAACCGCAGAGCAGACCGCGGCGACTGTCCGGGCGCCGACGTGCGCAAAGTATTCAACCAGACCCTGGTGGTCGCCTCACCCAAATACTCCAGCCGGGCCCTGAACCTGGTGGCGGGAGGCTGGAAGCTGGCGATTTCGATGATTCTGCAATCCGGGCCGCCTCTGAACGTGACTACCGGCACGGATGTCGCGTTGACCGGGAATGGAACCGTGCAGCGCGGCCAGCAGGTGCTTGCCGACATCTACCTGCCCAACAAGGGACAGGGCGGATGGCTGAATCCCAAGGCATTCCAGTCGCTGTCGCAAATGCCGGTGGGCACGTTCGGCAATATGGGAGCGCAAGCGGTGCGCGGCCCTGGCGCCTTCACTCCTGAACGCGGCTTTGTCGAGAGCGTTCAAGATCACCGAACGGCAAAGCATTGAGGCACGCGGCGAGGCTTTCAACCTTCCCAACTGGGTCAACCTGTATAACCCGGTGACCGCCTTGAACTCGCCTATCTTCGGCCAGATCGTTCCTTCGAGCACCGCCGGCCTGGGCGCGGTCTCGCAGTCGATCAACGACCCGCGCATTATGCAATTCGCTATCAAGTATATTTTCTAGATGGGTAGAACTATTTTCGACGGCAGCGCTGGCCGCAGCGCTGCTTTCTTCGGCTGCCGGCCAGGAGCGCGCGTCGCAGGTCCCCGCCCGGCGCGGTTCCGGCTGAGAAGGGGAACGCGTACCGGCGGGCCGCTGTGCTTCCGGCGCGCATCCTGAGCTTCTCGGCCCAGCCGAATTCCATCCAGCCAGGCCAGTCCGTCACTTTGTCGTGGGCCACGGAAAACCAAAGCGGGATTACGCTCGCGCCCGGACTGGGAGTGGTCACGGCCCGCGGGAGCCGTGCGGTTACTCCGCCTGCGACCACTACCTACACGCTGACTGTACGCGGCCCAAATAATCAGATGCTGACCCGCGAAGTTACGGTAACCGTGGCCGGAACCACGCCGGCAGTAACTGCGCCGGTGGAGGCAGCGAAAAAAGAACCGCCGCGGATGCCCGACGGCAAGCCCAACCTGTCGGGCGTCTACAACGGAATTTTCCCCGGCACCTTTTTCCCGGGTGGTCCGGCGATGAACATCGCGGGCCGGCCCGGCGCCGAAGAAACCAAGCCGGTGCTGAAGCCGGGGGCGGAAAAATTCAAGGTGGTCCGCGGCCCCAACGATGCCGGACTGTCCGCGGATTGCCGGCCCCTGGGTGTGCCGCAAAGCTATTACGTGCCGTACCAGTGGCAGATCGTGCAGGGACTGGACCGCGTGGTGATCCTCTACGAGTACCCGCATGTTTTCCGGGTCATTCCCACGCGCGGCGGACCGCATCAAGCCGACCTGGACCCGACTTGGATGGGTGACTCCATCGGGCACTGGGAAGCGGACACGCTGGTGATCGACACCATCGGCTTCAACGACAAGACCGAAGTTCCCGGCGGCTACCGCCACAGCGAGGCGCTGCATGTGGTGGAACGCTTCCGCCGCTCTAGTTTCGATACGCTCGAATACCAGGCGACGATTGAAGACCCGAATGTTTTCGAAAAGCCTTGGATCGTGAGCCGAACGTTTCCGCTACGCCCGGAGTTGGAAAGGGTAGACGAGTTCGTGTGCGAGAATAACCAGGATTACGGCAAGCTTTTTAAGAAAGAGTAGTCGCGCGTTACGACTTGATCACGCGGCCGTCGGGCAGCTTGATGAGCGAGGCGATCATGGTGGTCTGCCCGCTTCGCGCCGGGCCCCCGGTGCAGGTGATGACGTCGCCGGGTTTGACGGTGGTGTGCATCCAGCCATACGATTTCAGGTGGTTCAGGCTCATCATTTCCACGGCCCACTCCACGTCTTTTTTGCTGACTTCGTCCCTCACCGTCATGATGATATAGGCGTGCGGGTTGGTCCACTCGAAGCGCTTCACGGTGCCAGTGATGGTCACCGGGTTCTCCATGTCGTACATTGACGTGCTATGGTGCGCGAAGGCGGGCGCCGCCAGCAGACCCAATCCGCCCGCTAAGAATGACCGTCGTGTCTTCATGTTCGGTTCCTTCTTCCTAATTACTGTTTCTTAAATAGCCCCGAATAGTCGTGGTTATTTTCACACACGAATTCGCCAATCTTAGCCAGGTCCGCACGGCGCGGAAACACCCGCTCCAACTTCCAGGGTTTCTCGAAAACGTTGGGGTCTTCGAGAGTCGCTTCATACTGCAACGCACCATCGGCGTTGGCGTGGAGACGCTCGACGATGTGCAAGTCCTCGGTGTGGCGGAAGCCGGCGATCTCGGTCTTGTCGTTGAAGCCGATGGTGTCGATCACCAGCGTGTCGCCTTCCCAGTGCCCGATAGAGTCACCCATCCAGGTGGGATCCAGATCCTTCTGGTGGGCTGTTGCGGTGGTGGGAATGATGCGGAAGGTGCCTGGATATTCGTGCATCAGCGCCACCCACTGGCTGCTCTGGACGATTTGAAATTGATACGGCACGCTGAAGGCCTGCGGGCCGGCCAGAGGCATGCAATCGGCGGTGATACCGGCGTCGTTGGGTCCTCGAGTGACTTTGAATTTTTCCGCTCCCGCCTTGAGCACCGGCGCGGCGGGCGTGTTCGGGCCGGCATTGCGCGGACCAAACGCACCAAAGTCATACACCCCGGACAGGTCGGGTGTCTTCGGCGCGGGGGCGGATGCCGGAGCGCTGGAGACGGCCGCGCCGGCCACCGTCACAGTGACTGTCTGAGTGAGCACCTGGTCGTTCACTCCCTTCACGGTCAATGTGTATTTAGTGGTAGCCGTGGGGAACACCTGCCGGCTTCCGCGGGCGCTCACCCGGCCCAAGCCGGGCTCGATGATAATACCGGTCGGATTCTCCGTGGCCCACCCCAGCGTTACGGGCGCACCAGGTTGGATGGAGGATGGTTCTGCGGTGAACGAGAGCAGACGCGCCGGCAACTGGCGTGCCCTTTGATACGGATTGCCTTTTCCAGCAGGCACCGCGCCCGGGGGCAGCGGCTCCTGCTGCGCCACTAACGGGCCCGCAGTCAACGCGATCACTAAAATCCAAACACGCTGAGTCGGCAAACTTACCCTCCGGTTCGGCATATTGCAGATTCTACCGCGGCGGCGGCGGCGGGGCCGGAAGCAGCCTTCAAATTTTCCTCAAAAGTTGCTGCTAGCTGGAGCCGCGCCGGCCGGCGAGCCAGTGCCGCCCAGTAGTTTGCTTCCGCAAGCAAACGAAACGAGGGTCTTGCCGGAGCGGGTCCATGTTCGGATCCACGTCCAGCATGTACAGGCCCGCCGAATTTTCCTCGATGGCTCGCTCCAGTTCCCGAAAGGCTTGGTCCTTTTGTCCCAGCGCGTCGAGCAGCGGCGCCAGGAAATAGGCGTCCACATATTCGGAGGCGCGGGCCCGTTCAAGGGCCTCCAAAATCAACGCGGCTCTCCGGCGGCGTCCGGTGCGAGCCAGGCACGCACCTTCCAGGGCGCGCAGGCGCAAAGAGTCCGGACAGATGACACGTGCGGTCTGGAATTGCGCCAACGCCTCTTCCGTTCGTCCGGAGTACTCCAGTGCCTGAGCATAAAACGTTCTGCCCAGTTCCAGATACGGGTGCAACTCGACGGACCTTTTGCCGCAGGCTACAGCGGCAGCGAACTCGCGGCGGCAAAGCCGCAGAAAGACCTCGGTGGCGGGCAGTGCGGGATACAGCGGGTCGATCTTGTGGCCATGCATTAGAACGTCGAGGGCCTCCTCCAAGCGTCCCTGCGTGGCGTATAACATAGCCAGCCGCGCATAGACCGGCGCCAGATACGGCTTTTCCTGGAGGGCGTGCAAGAATTCGGCTTCCGCGTCGTCGAATCTTCGCTCAAACATGTGGAGCCCGTGGGCGCGCATCCAACGTAATTCGGGGGTCCAGCCGATCAGCGCCACCGCGCGCGCCGTGAGCCTCCAGAAAACCGCTGTACATCTGGCATGGCGGCCGCATTCCGTAAACGCCCAGAATCAGATAAGACTGCGCCAGCCCCTCGAAAGCCCGAAAATCGCCGCCATTTTCCAGAGCGGCCTGATGGAAACACGACAGCGCCCTTTCAAAGCCCTCGCGGGTGCGGTGACCCATGAAGTGCCAACCGCTGCGGATCAGCTCGTCGGAACCGGGGACCTCCAGGCGGTATCCCAGTTTGGGCCGGCGCGTGATCCAAAATGCATGTTCTCCCAGAGCCTTTTTGACTTCGGCGACCGTCACTTCCACGGTGTGTCCGGAAACGCACGTGCCGGCCCAGGCCTCCTGGATCATGAGGTGGTAGTCCACTTCGTGGCCGCTGTTCTCCACCAGGACGCGGAAGGCTTGGAATGCCTGGGGACGCAACTTGACCTCCACGCCATCCCGCAACAGGCGATGGTTGGCGACATCCAGAAAGAAGGGTCCCACCGCGATGGGCTTAGCGGGAGTTCGCACACTCACTCCTGTCGAATGTGACGGGTTTTTTCGCGGGCGTCAAGGGCGGCGACACACGGCTGGGAATGATTTGGGCGCAGCCTCCTAAATGTTGGCGGCGGAAACCGAGGGCTGCAGCACCTCCTCCAAACAACCAATAGTGGCGATGGCGTTGAAGACGGCTCGCCTTGTCCGGATCATCGCCCCGCGCGTGAACGTGGAAGAGCTGTTCCCGCCCAACACTCACTGGCTGCTGGGGTGACTGGGGATGTTACTTCCCTGCCAGCCTAGCGGCGATACGCGGGTAGACCTTGCGCGCATTTCCCTCGAACAACTGATAGCGCTGCTGGTCACTCAGGGGAAGTGCGTCGAAGTATCGCTTGGTGTCATCGTAATAGTGACCGGTCTCCGGATCGATGCCGCGCACCGCTCCCACCATTTCGGAGCCGAACAGGATGTTCTCGAGCGGCACGACTTTCAGTAACAACTCGATTCCCGGAAGATGATACACGCATGTGTCGAAGAAAATGTTGTTGCGCATGAGGTCCGGTAGCAGAGGCCGCTTCATGTCCTGCGCCAGCCCTCGATAACGTCCCCAGTGGTACGGTACGGCTCCGCCGCCGTGGGGAATGATGAACCGCAGCGTTGGAAAATCCTTGAATAAGTCCGCGGTCAGGAACTGCATAAACGCGGTCGTGTCGGCATTAATGTAATGCGCGCCGGTGGCGTGGAAATTCGGATTGCAGGAAGAACTGACGTGCACCATGGCGGGCACATCCAGCTCGACCATCTTTTCGTAGAGCGGATACCAATAGCGGTCGGTCAATGGGGGAGCGGTCCAATGGCCGCCCGACGGGTCAGGATTCAGATTGCAGCCAATGAAACCGAATTCGTTCACGCAGCGCTCCAATTCGCCGATCGAATTGGCCGGTGGCACTCCAGGCGATTGGGGCAACTGGCACACCCCGACGAAATTGGCGGGATAGAGCGAGCACACGCGATGGATCAGCTCGTTGCAGTGCTGCGACCAGTGCAAACTCGTGGTGGCGTCGCCAATATGATGCGCCATCGCGGAGGCACGAGGCGAGAAGATGGTCACGTCGGTCCCACGCTCGCGCTGCAATTTCAGTTGCGCGTTCTCCAGGCTCTCGCGAATCTGGTCGTCGCTAATGTTCAACTTCCCCTTGGAAGGAACATGCGAGGGATCCTTCAGTCCTGCGATTTGGGCGTCCCGGTAAGTTTGCAATTCTTTGGGTGCGGTGGTGTAGTGCCCGTGGCAATCGATAATCATGGTCTGTTTGGGATGCTAGCAAGATGCTTCGCATTGGTCAAACTTGGCTCCAGAATCATTCGTAGCGCCAAGCATCAATAATGTACGTAGCGGTATGTATCGAAAAAAGACGAATTTTACGTAGCGCTTCGAATGGAGTATGCTATTGCAAATGTCTGAAAAAAAGAAGAAAAATCGTGCTGCAGTGGCGCTTGGTAGGCGCGGAGGAAAGATGCGGGCGGCCAGGCTTTCTGCGGAGGAACTGAGTGCGCAGGGGAAGAAAGCTGCTGCGATCCGCTGGGAGAAGTCGAAACTGCTGAAGGAAGAGCCGATGGTGGCCCTTGCCGCGCCGCAGCCAACCCAGCCGGAAGCGGTGCGGGCGGTCCCGGAGCCGGTGAAAAGACCGGAACCGAGAATGGAATCCCGGGACTCAAATGTGATCCTGACACTAAGAGAACAGGGTTACGAAGTGGGAGAACCCGCCCTGCACCCCGACGGCTTCTGGCGAGTGAATGTTCGTACCCGGGAGTTCTCGGCTTGGGTGACGACTGGCGAAGAACTGCTGGATCTTGCCGCAGGACGGCTGACCTTGGAAGCGGTCATGAAACGGCGTCAGACGGGACACCGCAGCGCGGTTGCTGGAGGGTAGGGGTAGGACCTGGCCACCAGGGCCACACGAAGCGCTCCGATATTTTGGGTGCAAGGAGTCGGCGTTCAGATCAGCGGTGTCCCCACCGAAATTCGGGGATCGCCTTCAAGGCTTTCGATTACGGGTAAGATACGCTACGACGTCTTCCAGCTCGGCGTCGTTCACTTCTGTCTTGCGAGTGATCGGCATGCCGAACAGACCATGTCGAACCACCGTTTTTATGAAGGCTGGCGCAAGGTCGGTTCGCTCGGCGAGCACTGCAGGGACCCGGCCTTTGTATTTCACGCTGAGTGCGGCGGTACCTGGCAAAGCGCCACCGCCGAACGCGCCACCACTCGGCCCTACTGGTCCGTGGCAAGGCGCGCACCATTTATCGAATACGACTTTCCCGTTTTTCTCCGAAGACGCGGCCTGACTCAGCGCTGGATGGGAGGCAACCACCAATAAAAGGACTAGAAGTAACGTCTGTCTCATGCGCGGTTCCCCCTCATCTTAGCCGGCCAGATACCGTAACGGCCCGGCGAGATGATGCCATTGGGATCAATACCATCCTTCAACTTTTCCCGGAATTTCAGCAGTGAGTTGTTGTTGAAGGAATACTTGCTGACGAGTCGATCCTGGAACGCAGGTGACGTGCGATAGCTTCCCCAGCCATGTTCGGCGCAGCGGTCCATGATCCGCCCGAACAATTCTCTGCTGCGTGCGTTCTTGGCAGCGTCACGGTAGGTCGGAACCAGGGTGGCCATGATCAAACAGCGCGAGAAGTAGTTAATCGGCGCACTAAAGGGATTGTGCATTGGCGGGACACCGAACTCCTTGTATGTTTCAGCCATGACTCGGGCCGATTCCCATATGGCCGATGCCTTTCTCGGGATCATGGCAAAGAAGTCCGCGTGCCCATCCGCGGGGTTGCTGTCCGTTAAGCGGATTCCGGGTAACAATCGTAAACACTTCCAAGGAAGGAATGCCAAATCGCGGTTTGTCCGGCAGAGCAGCTTCCTTTTCTGGCGGGATGGGCAAGGTCAGGAATTCACCATCCTGGAAGGCGGCGCCGGGAATGGCCTTGCTGAAACGCCGCTTGGCCGCCTGCCAATTGGCGCGCACAGTTTCTTCCGGACCATAAAACTGCAGCGTAACGGCCCAGGCAGGACGGCCCTGAGACTTTACGAACGCTTCCAGGGCGTCCATGGAAGGCCAGCCATTCTGCATCAGGGCTATCAGTGCAGGGGAAGGAGGGGCAAACAATCCTCCGCCTGACGGGCTGAAGTATCGAGGCATACCGGTCAGATACGAATCTTCCAGGTAACTGACTTCCTGAACCAAAGGATCCAGATCGCGGTAGAGCGGTACGGTAACGGTGCCGGACAAATACGCTTCCGGCATAGGCATCAGCCAGAAACCCATCTTGGTGACGATGCCGAAGTTGGATTGAGCGAACAGACCGTCAACGCTCGGTCCAGCACCGTAGTGGAAGTCCTGCCAGCTATCGGAGCCCGGAATGGCGCCCATGCCGGTGCGTATGACGTCCCCTTCGGGCGTTACTACCTCCATGCCGCAATGGGACCCGAAGTGATCACGAAACGGCCCCATCCCGTAGCCGACCCCGTGATCCAGGCTGTTGCCCATCGGGCTGCCCCAGCCTGGGTCCGGCACGTCCAGCATCACCTTGAGGTTCCGCTCCTTGATGTAGTTGTAAAGATCGAAGTAAGAAACGCCCGGTTCCACCAGCGCGAAATGACGCTTCTCGTCGAGCTCGAGGATTCGGTTCATGCGTTTCAGGTCGACTACGACGCTGCCGCTCAAAGTGGGTGCCGATCCGCCGTAGGTCAGGTTTCGCCCGGTCGAGATGGGATACAAGGGAATGCGGTATTTATTGGCAATTCGAACGACCTGCTGTACTTCTTCCACCTTGGAAGGAGCGACAGCTGCCGAAGCCACTCTTTCTTCTCGTTCTCCCCAATAGATGGAGTACGAGTCACGATAAAGAGCGACGTCTTCGTCAGAGCTGAAGACCCACTCGGAGCCAACAGCAGCCTTAAACTCAGCAAGAGCTGAAGCAAAATCAGCCGCACTTACATTAGGAGGAAGAACCATTTTAATGTCCTCAATTCTTGTTCAAGTCCTATGCGATGACCCACGACACCAGAGCAGCCTTGTTGTTAGGAGAAAACGGCCCCATTCGCTTTTGCGCGGCGATGTTCCTGGGTCCGCTCACATCGAACTGACAGGCCAGTACGGCCGTGGCTCGGCCAAATCCTGAGCCGGGCGCGAGCGTGCGGGTTGCTTCGACTACCGACGCTGGCCCTGTGGCTTCGTGCTGGGCCTGCCCGTTCTTGTCGGCCACATGATCGACCCTGAATAGTACCTTCATGCCTAAGTCGCGTGCCAACTCTTCGAGGCAAAACAATGCTACGCGATCGGTCAGCCCGGCGACCGGCGCAGGGCGTTGACTCAGGCGGGCTCGCAGGTCTTCGTACCACAGCTGGGCAACGTCACCCCGGATGCCGGAAGTGATAACGCCCCGGCGATTCATCTCGCCTGCAAAAGCCAGACACTCGTCGAATCGCTCGTCAAAAACAGCTCTGTGGAGCGAGCCATGGAAATCGGCTGGCAAAGCACCAAGCGCCCGGATGGGAACACTGACGAGCGCCCCGGCTATGCCTGCGGCGCCAAGTTTCAGGACACTTCTGCGCTCGATCATCTCATCTCCTTTGGCCAATCATAGCAGCACGAGCCATGCGAAACTCGCCTCCTTGCACTGGGTAGAGATAAACTGAACGGTTGGGAGCGAGCCGGGCATGGACCCGATTCTTTTGGGACCATTTTGCCTGGACATCGATCAGGGATGCTGTGTTCCGCGTTTCGACGTAAATTGGACGGTGGATTTGCCTGTGCGGAGATATAATTCTTAAGAGGCAGGAGGCACCATGAGCGTCCGCAATCGTTTCTCCGTCAAAGCACATGCGTGGCAATTCGCCGTCCTTGGAGTCCTCTTGACGGCGGGGATGCAGCGCGCGCAGACGCCTCCGGCTTCCGGTGACGTCACGTTCGCAAAAGATATTGCCCCGGTCCTACAATCCAAGTGCCAGCGGTGTCATCAGCCGAACGGGGTGGCTCCCATGTCGCTGGTCACATACGAGGTCCGGCCCTGGGCCAAGGCGATCAGCGCAAGAACCAAGATCGGGCCTCATGCCGGCGTGATGCCTCCCTGGTTCATGGAA
This sequence comes from Bryobacterales bacterium, assembly GCA_963760575.1. Lineage (GTDB taxonomy): Bacteria > Acidobacteriota > Terriglobia > Bryobacterales > Bryobacteraceae > Palsa-187. The sequence goes on along the minus strand of CAVXEM010000052.1, from coordinate 46,919 downwards.
AAGGACATCGGCATTCAGCCTGGGCGAACTCGCCGTGGTCTTCGCCGTTCATCATTCCGGACCCGCCTGAGAGCGGCAAATGGGTGACGACGGCCACTTTCGACGAACCCGGCACCTATATCCTGCGTGTGGTGGTTAACGATGGGTCGGTCTTCACCTATCAAAACGTGACCGTCTCCGTTACGCGCTAGGCACGTCACCCCCCGAAGGTAGTAAAAGCATAGTTGATGACAAGCATTCTCAATGGCATCCGTGTTCTGGATCTAAGTACGATTGTGGCTGGCCCGACCACCAGCATGATCCTGGCAGATCTTGGCGCGGATATTATCAAGGTGGAGCGTCCCGTGACCGGGGAAGATGGGCGCGCGATGGGGCCACATCGTGGAGAATGGGGCGCATACTTCACTGCGCTCAATCGCGGCAAGCGTTCGATCGCTCTCGACATTCGTAAACCAACGGGGCGCGAGGCAGTGCTTCGCATCGCGTCCACCTGCGATGTGTTTCTCGAAAATTTCCGGGGCGGGAAAGTGGCGCAGTTCGGACTCGACGAAACGGCAGTCCGCGCGCGGAAACCCGACATCATTTACGCGTCCCTATCCGCCTATGGACCCAGCGGACCCGATTACAAGCGGCCTGGCTATGACGCGATTCTGCAGGCTCGCACCGGCATCATGAGCGTAACCGGCGACGGCGGCGAGATGCCGGTGCGATCCGGCGTTTCGATTCTCGACATGGGGACTGGTGTGTGGACTGCGCTGGGGATCCTGGCGGCGCTTTTCGAACGGCAGCGTTCCGGGAGAGGGCAGCGCGTGGACGCATCGCTTTTTCAAACGGGCGTGATGTTCATGTCGTATCACCTGCTGTACCGGCAGTTCGCGGGTGTCAATCCGAAACCTCAGGGCTCGCGTCATACGGCATTCGCGCCGTACGGGGCGTATTCGGCGGCGGACGGAGCCATCATGATCGGCATATCCAGTGATCAGGCGTTCCGGCGGCTGGTGGAGGCGCTGGGCAAGCCCGAACTCGCGGATGATGCGCGCTTTCGCACGAATCAGGAGCGGGTGCGGAACACGCCTGAGCTGGATCAAATTCTCTCTGGTGTATTGGCGCTGCATCCGCGATCGCATTGGACTGCGGTGCTCGACGCGTGTGACGTTGCTAACGATCCGGTGCAGACGCCGGACCAAGTGCTTACCGATCGTCAAGTCGCCGCCCTTCAACAACTCGAGCAAATCGAGTTGCCGGGACAAGAGAATGCACTCTCACCGCGTTTACCTCTCGGCTTTTCACTCACGCCCCCCGTCATTCAGGGCCCCCCGCCGCGGGTTGGCGAACATACCAGGGAAGTCCTGCAGGAAGCCGGGTTTTCGGAGTCTGAGATTGAGGAGTTGCTTCGCAACTGAACATGAGTTACGGACGTTATTTCGAAGAACTTCGGCCAGGGGAAACATTCCGCCACTGGCCGGGACGCACGATCAATGAATACGACGATACTCTTATGAGTTTGCTGTGTATGAACCAGCATCCGGTGCATATCGATGAGTACTATGCACGCGGAACGCAGCATGGACGCCGCTTGGTGGCCGGCCCAACCGTTATCAGCATCGTCATCGGAATGACACAAGCCGACGTGGGTGGGCGCGCTGTCGAAACTCTGAGCTATTCCGACATCCGCCACGCGGCGCCTGTGTTCCATGGAGATACGCTGTATGCCGAATCGACCGTGGTGAAGACAGAAGCGCTTCCAGGGGGACGCGGGTCGGTGGTGGTAGAGACGCGAGCGACAAATCAGAAGCAAGAAATGGTTTTGAGTCTGACGCGGAAGATCATCGTGCCGTCCAACAAGGGAGAAAAGTAATGCAGACGACAAATACGGAGCGGGAACTGATCATCGGGACGGTACGGAAATTCGTGCAGAACGAAGTGATTCCGGTGGCCTCCGAAATGGAGCATCGCAACGAATACCCGCACGCGCTGGTAGAGCAGATGAAGGAAATGGGTCTGTTCGGGGTGAACATACCAGAACAGTACGGAGGGTCGAACGCAGACACTACCACGTTCGCGATGATTTTCGAGGAATTGTCACGCGGATGGCTGGGCTTGGCCGGTGTATTGGGAAGTAACTCCGTCATGTGTGACGTGCTCGTTCACTTCGGCACAGAGGAGCAAAAGCAGCGTCTTCTTGCCCGCCATGGCCACGGGAGAAAAGCGCGGCGGGATCTGTCTCACGGAATCCAACGCGGGCACGGATCTGCAAAACATAAGCACCACGGCCATTCGCGATGGCGATGTGTATCGCGTTAACGGCTCCAAGATGTGGATCACCAACGCGCGCCATGGAAACACGTTTCTGCTGCTGGCCAAAAGCGATCCCAAGGCACAACCGGCGCATCGCGGCATGAGTGCATTCATCTTCGAGAAGGGCGCGCCCGGCATGGTGGTGGGGCGGGATATAGATAAGCTCGGTTATAAGGGCGTCGAAACCTGCGAGCTACACTTCGACAACTTTGCGATTCCCGCGGAGAATCTGATCGGCGGCGTGGAGGGTCTGGGCTTCAAGCAGGTGATGACGGGGTTGGAGGCGGAACGGCTCAATGTGGCGGCACGCGGGTTGGGAATTGCGCGTGCAGCATTTGAGGAAGCGATCAAGTATGCGCAGCGCCGGGTGACTTTCGGCAAGGCCATCGCTGAATATCAGACCATCCAGAACAAGCTCGCTGATATGGCTACGCGTATCGAAGCCTCGCGCCTGCTGATCTACTCCGCGGCCGAAAAGCGCGACCGCGGCGAACGTTGCGATCTGGAGGCCGGGATGGCCAAACTCTTCGCCACGGAGACGGCTGCTGAAGTTGCTTTCGAAGCGATGCGCATCCTGGGCGCGAACGGCTACTCCAAAGACTTTCCCGTCGAACGCTACTACCGCGACGCGCCGCTGGTCGTGATCGGTGGCGGCACCAACGAATTGCAACGGCTGATCATTGCACGGAATCTCCTCAAGAAATACAAGGACAACGGCTAGCATGAGCGATCAGCAACGGCCCTTCGGCCGCTATTACGAGGAATTCGAAATCGGGAAGGTCTATAAGCACTGGCCGGGGCGCACCGTCAGCGAGTATGACAACACTCTCTTCGCGCTGCTCTCTATGAATCAGAATCCGCTGTTCATAGACCAGGAATACGCGCGGACACAGCCACTAGGACGATGCCCGATTGTCGATACCTTGGTGTTCAGTTTGACGGTCGGTATGAGCGTTGCGGATACCACGGGTAAAGCGATTGCCAATCTTGGATATGAAAGTGTGGAGTTTCTTCATCCGCTCTTCCCCGGCGATTCGTTGTACGCGGAATCCGAAGTTCTGGAGAAGCGCGAATCGGCCAGCAAAGCGGACCGTGGCGTGATCGGCATTGAAACTCGTGCGTACAACCAGAATGGCGAACGAATTTTGGTTTTGCGCCGGCACTATTTAGCTCCCAAAGGAAAACTGCGATGAATCCCCAATACACGTGCCAGTTAGTCCATTTCTTACATCAGATCAAGCCAGAGATGCTACCGGCGGACGTGATGGATCGGGCGCGCTACTTTTTTCTCGACTATCTGGCTGTCGCGATCCGCGGGTCTCAGGAAGAGTCCGCGAAGTGCGTGCAGCGGATGATCCAGCGCATCGACGCGCCAGGCCGAGCTAGTGTGCTGGGCACGTCTATACGTACACTGCCCGGTTTTGCTGCTTTCGCGAACGGAACGGCCTCGCACGGCATCGAGATGGACGACACGCACAGCGGCGGATCGATTCACCTGGGCACTACGATGTATTCCGTGGCGCTCGCCATCGCGGAGTCGACGCCGGAAATTTCGGCCGAAGACTTCCTCGCAGCGGTGGTTGCTGGATTCGAGGCAGCGGCCCGCATCGCCATGGCGGTTCAACCCCAAGAGCAGTACGCTTTGGGCTTCCATCCGACGCCAGCCTGCGGCGTATTCGGAGCAGCGATTACAGCGGCCAAACTGTTCGGTCTCACGGAAGAGCAAACGCTGGCGGCGGTCGGTATCACCGGGAGCATGGCGGCGGGGAGCATGGAATTTCTCGCGGAAGGCGCCTGGACCAAGCGAATCCATCCTGGACTGGCCGCGCAGAACGGCATTCAAGCAGCAATGCTGGCGGCCGAAGGCTTTACCGGTCCGCGACGAATTCTCGAAGGCCGTGATGGTTTTCTGCACGCCTATTCTCGTCATCCGGTGCCGGAGCGTCTTACCGCGGGGATAGGAGATTCCTATGAAATCCTGAACACCTCCGTTAAGCCTCATGCCTGCTGCCGTTATATGCAAGGACCAATCGACGCGATTCTCGAGATCGTCCGGGAAAATGCCCTCGCGGAAGCCGACATCGCCAAGATCGAGATTGCGATTCTCGAAGCCGGATGGAACATTGTCTGCGAACCGCGCGCTCAAAAGTATAGTCCCGAGTCCGTCGTGGACGCGCAATTTTCGATGCCTTTTGGTGCCGCGGTCGCGGTTCTTCACCGCGCCGCGGGATTGGATCAGTTCACGCTGCAGCAGGTGCGCTCGCCACTTGTGGCGAAAGTGATGCGCAAGGTGGCGCTAGTGAGAGATCCCAGCATTGAGCAAACCTTTCCGAGAGAGTGGCCGGCGCTGGTGAGGATCCAACTCTGCGATGGGCAGACGCATGAGAAATTCGTGCGGTACCCCAAAGGCGATCCGGAGAACCCGTTAACCTGGAGCGAAATGGCGGACAAATTCCGGGCGCTCGCCGGACGCGTGCTGCCGCCCGATCGCTGCGAGCGCATTATCGAAACGCTCCCCACCGCCAAGCCGGCTGCGGTGGTTGCGCTTTGCAGCTAGCGCGAAGCTTCGTATAACTTCGATTCTTTGTTACGCAGTTCGTCAAGGCCAATAAGGCGATTGAACTCGTCGAACTGCATCATGTCCATGAAGCCAGCAGTGCTGCCAGCCGCCTGCAAGTGCGCCAAGGCACGTTCCGCCGCGCGGGCGACGGTATAGGTAAGCATTGTCGGATAAGCGACGATAGAAAACCCGATGTCCTCGAGTTCTTTGGCCGTAAGGATCGGCGTTCGCCCGCCAGGGACCATGTTGGCCATATTGGGCGCAGGGATCTCGCGCGTGATCCTGCGCATCTGATCGACGGACTCAGGCGACTCGACGAAAGACATGTCAGCGCCTGCAGCCAGATACTCGTGCATGCGCCCGATGGCATCATCTATGCCGTTCACGGCAAGAGCATCCGTTCGCGCCATGATAAATAGATCCGTATCAACGCGGGCATCCACGGCCGCTTTAATCTTCGCGACCATTTCGTCACATGGAATCACTTGCTTGCCGGACATGTGCCCGCAGCGCTTGGGCGAGACTTGATCTTCAAAGAAAATCGCGGCCACTCCGGCGCGCTCGAATTCTCTCATGGTACGCATCACATTGGTGGCGTTGCCGTGCCCGTTGTCGCCGTCGGCGAAGACCGGGATTTCGACGGCATCGGCAATTCTGCTTGCGCACTCTGCCATCTCGGTCATCGTCAGCAACCCGACGTCCGGGGCCCCCAGTAGCGTGGCGCTGGCCGCATAACCACTGAGAAATACCGCCTTGAATCCCGCCTTTTCGGCCAACTTGGCGCCTAGCGCGTCGGCCACGCCCGGAATCATCGCGATGTCGGGGCTCTCTACAATTCTTCTAAATTGACCGGTCTTTTTCATGCGCTCCTCATTGTACTGGCTGCTAAGTTGCTGACACGGTACGGCGGCTCAAGTTCGACGCAATTTGGATCAAAGACCATCCGCCTTTCGCGTTAACCTCGCTCAGTATGCCATCGGTTATGACGCCAGCTCAGTTCTCCTCCATTGAGACCACGCTCAACTACGCGGGACCGACCGAAGGTCCTCCGTTTTTCGGGCTGGAGGCTTACGAATCGAATATTGCTTTTGAGCCTCACCAGGTTTCGATCTACGACGCCCGCCCGATTCACGATCGGTTTTCACTGGACCGCGAGGGATTTACGCTGGTCAAGCATGCGAGCGTGACTGCCGCGGACCCACGCATCCGGACTGCGAACGTGACGCATGAGATGGGCCGCAACGAAATCAACGATGCTTATCACCATGAGGTCGCCGAATTCCTCCGCGGAATGACCGGCGCCCGCGAAGTGATCGGGCAGAAGAGCGGACTGATTGTCCGCACCAGCCTGCAAGCGAAGAAGCGGACCTGGGCCCCGCCGGCCGGGTTCGTTCATCTGGATTTCATCACCGAATCGGCAAAAATGTTCCGCGATATCTCGATCGAAGCAGAAGGTGTGAAGATAGCCCCGTATAGCCGTTTCGTGGTGTATCAAACCTGGCGCGTGCTCTCGCAGCCGCCGCAAGATAATGCCCTCACTATATGCGACGGCCGCAGTGTTCCGGCCTCAGACGGGGTGGTGTTCGAGGCGTTGGTTGGACCCAAAGGAGTCCCCGGCAGCCAGTTCAAAGCCCGCATTTGCAAATACCGGCCAGATCACCGCTGGTATTATTTCTCCAATATGTACCCGCACGAGATGCTGGTTTTTAAGGGCTACGATTCGGAGATTCCTCACGCCATGAACGCCATGCACACCGCCTTCGATAACCCCGCCGCGGGCCTAAATGCCATCCCGCGCGAAAGCATCGAAGCGCGGTTCTTCGCGTTCTTCGATTGAGACTTCCGGCAATCATTCCCTGTGCGGTGTGGACAGGAGCGTCTCCGCTTTCGCCCGGAGTATGCTTAAAGACTGTCGAGCAGATCGCCCATGCCCAAACAGGACGTAGCCATCGTAAAGGAACGAAGCGAATCGCCCCTAGCCGGAGACGAGGGCACACTGCTGCTCTTAGTCTTGTTGCTAGCAGGCAGCGGCTGCGCTGCATTGATTTACGAGATCGTCTGGTTCCAGCTTCTGCAAATCGTCATCGGAGCGTCCGCAGTCTCGCTGGGGCTGTTGCTGGCGGCGTTCATGGGCGGGATGTGTTTGAGCAGCGCCTTTTTCGCGCGAGTGGTCGCGGCGCGCCATCATCCGCTCCGTGTGTATGCGCTGTTAGAGCTGGGCATCGGGCTGTTTGGACTGCTCGAGCTCTTCGGCGTCCCTTGGGTGGGCCGGCTGTATGTTGCCGGAGCTTCCGAGGGAATGCTCGGACTGACTCTGCGCGGCATCGTTGCGGGCGTTTGTCTGCTGCCTCCCACCATGCTGATGGGAGCGTCGCTGCCGGCCATTTCGCGCTGGGCGCAAGGCAGCGCCCATACCGCATCGCACCTCGGCTACCTGTATAGCGCCAACATCGCGGGAAGCGTATTCGGCTGCCTGCTGGCCGGCTTTTATCTGTTGCGGACCTTCGACATGGCGGTAGCCACTTACGTGGCGGTTGCCCTCAATGTCGCAGTCGCGGCGGCGGCCTTCCTTTTAGCGGCGCACACCGGATATGAGGCGATGCCTGTCGCCACAAGGGCTCCGTTCGGCGCTGTACCGCGGTGGATTTTGCTGGCAACCGCTCTTTCGGGTTTGACCGCGCTGGGGGCGGAGGTGGTTTGGACGCGCCTGCTTTCGTTGCTGCTGGGCGCAACCGTGTATACATTCTCCATTATTCTGGCGGTGTTTCTGGCCGGGCTGTGGGCAGGAAGCGGCATCGGTTCGTTTTTTGTGCGGCGCATCGCACGTCCCAGCGCCGCGCTCTCGGCCTGCCAGGTGCTGCTGGCCCTGTCCATAGCGTGGACCGCCTACACCATGAGCCATTCGCTGCCGTTTTGGCCGGTCGACCCCTGGCTGTCGCTCGATCCATGGTTCAACTTCGAGCTGGACTTGGCGCGTTGCGCGTGGGCCATCTTTCCGGCGACGCTCTGCTGGGGCGCGAGTTTTCCGTTGGCGATCGCAGCCGCGGCCCGTCCTGGAGAAGACGCAGCACGGCTCTCGGGTATTGTTTACGCCTCCAATACCGGCGGATCTATAGTGGGTGCGTTGGCCTTCAGCCTGTTCCTGATTCCTTCCATAGGGACGCGGGGCTCGCAAGAGCTTCTGATCGGGTTCGCGATGGCGAGTGCCCTCGTGGCCCTGCTGGCGGAAGGATTCGGACGGCCGCTTCGCCTGGCGATTGCCGCGGCGGCAGCGGCAGTGTTGGCGTTTGGATTGATCCGCACGGTGGAAGAAGTGCCGTGGCAGATGGTGGCTTACGGCCGGCGCATCGCGCCCATCATGCGGGCTTTCGATCTCTATGATCGCTCCAATCCGACTACCGTTCTGTACCGCGGTGAGGGAATTAATTCGTCGATAGTCATCGCCGAGCGCGCGGGCCAGCGCCACTTCTACGTCAGCGGCAAGGCGGAGGCGTCGACAGCGGTTCTCGACATGCGCCTGGAGCGCATGATGGGACATTTACCGGCGCTGATTCATCCAGTTCCGAAGTCGGTGCTGACAGTGGGATTCGGCGCGGGCGTCACCGCCGGATCGTTTGTGCCGTATCCCGAGGTGGAAAGCCTGGTGATCTGCGAATTGGAGCGCCAGATACCGCCGGCCTCCACTGAATACTTCGGCAAGCAGAACAACAACGTGCTCCACGATCGTCGTACGCGCATGGTTTACGATGACGCGCGCCACTACATTTACACCACGCCAGAGAAGTTCGATGTGATCACGACGGACCCCATCCACCCTTGGGTGAAGGGGACCTCGGTGCTGTATTCCAAGGAATATTACGATTTATGCAAGCGGCGCCTGAATCCGGGCGGCGTGGTGGCGCAATGGCTTCCTATTTACGATAGCGATCCGGAGACGATCCGCACCGAGCTGGCGACTTTCTTTTCGGTTTTTCCGTACGGAACGATTTGGAGCAACAACTATCGCGGCGATGGCTACGACCTGGTGTTGATCGGCCAAGCCGAACCGACGCACATAGACTTGGACCAACTCCAGCTCAGGCTGGATCGTCCCGGCTACGCGAACGTAGCGGAATCGCTCGCCGAAGTAGGATTTAATTCAGCCGTGGATTTTCTAGCGACGTATGCGGGCAGGGCGCAGGATCTGGCGCCCATGCTGAAGGACTCTCCCATCAATAGCGATATGAACATGCGCCTGCAATACATTGCCGGCATGGGTCTAAATTCGATGGCGTTCCAGAAGATCTATCAGGACATCCTTAGGCAGCGCAATTTCCCCGAGGGACTGATCACTGGCACGGGTCCGCGCTTGGATGCTTTGCGGACGATGCTGGGCGTCAGACCGCCCGCGCCCGCCCATTAGTCCCGCCTACCCCGCTTGACACCTGCCAAACGGAGTGATAACTTCTCTGCTGGTCGGCATACGACACTCAGGGGGAAATGCTGTGGGACTTCGTCGAATCGTACTATGCATTTGCTTCGCGTCCGTCGGATTGTTTGCGCAGACGGCGCAGATTAGCGGTAGCGTCCGGGACGCCAGTGGGTCTAGCGTTCCAGATGCGACGATCAAGGTGACGCAGACTGCTACAGGCGCTACCCGTACGGCCACCAGTGGGGCTGACGGCGGCTACGTTCTACCGAATCTTCCGATCGGCCCCTATCTGGTCGAAGTCACCAAAGAAGGCTTCAACAAATACGTGCAGACCGGTATCGTGCTGCAGGTCAATACGAGTCCGACGGTAGACGTCGCTTTGCAGATCGGTTCCATCAGCACGCAGGTGAGCGTCGAAGCGCAGGCGCTGCAGGTGGAGACGCGCACGAATTCCATCGGGCAGGTGGTGGACAATGCGCGCATTATGGAAATGCCGTTGAACGGGCGCGACGTCCATCAGCTCATCTTCCTGGCGGGTATGGCGAATTTTCCGGGCACGGCGGGGCTGAACTCGGTGCGTAACTATCCAACCGTGGTAGTCACGGTGGCCGGTGGAACTCCGGATGCGGTGGCTTACAATCTGGACGGCGTGGTGCATCAGGACCCCTACAACAACTTGAGCCTGCCGCTGCCCTTCCCGGATGCCGTGCAAGAGTTCAAGGTGGAGTGGAACGCGATTCCTCCGCAGTATGGTTACCATTCCACCGCCACCGTGAACACCATCACGAAATCCGGCACCAACCAGTTTCACGGCGACCTGTTTGAGTTCCTGCGCAACCGGGCCCTGAACGCCAACGATTATTTCAACAACGCCGTGAATAGGCCGCGTGACACGCTGAAGCGCAACCAATTCGGCGGCACCGTTGGCGGACCCATCCGCAAAGACAAGCTGTTCTTTTTCGGCGGATATCAGAGAACCTCGCTACGTTCCGACGGGACGCAGCAAACCGCGTTTATCCCGACCGTGGCGATGACCCAGGGGGATTTTAGCGCCATCAAGACACCGCTGCCGGCGTCCCTCGGGTTTACCGGCAACAACCAGATTTCACCAGGTAAGCTGAACCCGGTGGCGTTGAACATCATGAAGACCCTGCCGGCGATTACGGACCCCTCCGGAAGAGTGCCGTTCGCGCTGGTGGCCAACTCCGATGAGGATTTGTATACGGGGAAGGTGGATTATCAAATCAACTCGCAGCAGTCTTTTTTTGTACGTTTCCTGTCGGCGAAGTTGAGCCAGAGTTCGACTTACGACGGCAAGAACCCGCTTTCAATCAACAACTTTGGCTTCAACGATTTGGACTACGGATTTGCGTTGGGCCATACCTGGGTGTTGAGTCCCAACGTGGTCAATTCCCTGCACATAGGTGTCAACCGCACCAATGTGGCGAAGGTGCCCGATAACTACAAGTCGTTTGCCGATTTGGGTGCGAATGTGAGTCCGCTGGCCGGCAGTATCATCTCGCTTACTACCGGGCCCTCGTTCTTCGCGATCGGCGGCCCAGCCGCCGCTCCGGGAATATCCCACAACGGTCCGCTGTGGTCGATTGGGGACGATGTGAACTGGGTCAAGGGGTCCCACCAGATCGGTTTTGGCGGCAGCTTCTACCATCAACAGTTGAACTATTGGTCCGCCGGCGGTGTGAATGCGAGCGGCGCCGCCACCTTCGACGGTTCGCAGAGCCGCAATGGTACGGCGGCTGGCAATCCGCTGGTGGACTTCATGCTGGGCCTCACCAGCACCGCCAACGGCTGGAACCAAGGTACCCTGTACGGTTTCTACAGCCGGCAGACTTACCAAGCGCTTTACATTCAGGATTCCTGGAAGGTCAACTCGCGTTTGACGTTGAACTATGGCGTGCGCTGGGAGCCGTATACGGCGGTCTACCAGCAGTCGTCGCACCAGGCGCTGCATTTCGATCCGGCATTGTTCACCCAGAACGTGCGTAGCAGCTACTATCAAAACGCCCCGGCGGGACTGGTTTTCGCGGGGGATCCGCAGTATGCGTGCGGCAACTCCTTCAACTGTCCCAAGTGGAACAAGTTTTTCCCCAGAGTGGGCTTGGCCTGGGATCCGATGGGCAATGGCCGCATGACCATTCGCGCCGCCTACGGCATGTTGGGAGACCGGATGAGCATGCTGTCGTTAAGCCAGGAGCAATTCGGTGCGCCCTTCGGCAGCACCATCAGCGTGCCGGGGGCGAATCTGACCAACCCTTGGTCCACCTTCGGGGGCGGTGCGGGCGGGCTGCTACCGGCCGGGCAAAACCCGCTGGCGATTCTAGCGGCACAAAGCGGATTCGGTTACGCTGCCCCCAACGTTCCGTTTATTACCGCGGGTAACTACGTCAGCTCTCCGCTGAGTGATTTCCACCCGACCTACATGAACCAGTGGAACCTAAGCATCCAGAAGCAGGTGGGACAAAGTTGGCTGCTTTCCGTGAACTACCTCGGAAACAATACCATTCACATGGTGAGTGAGACCAATGTGAATCCGGCGATAAGCATGGGCACAGGTTCCTGCACGCTACAGGTGGTGAGCGGCGGGAAAGTCGTGCCGCAGACGTTCCCGAATTGTTCAGCCGCCAACACGACGAATTTCCGCCGGCCGCTCTATCAGCAAAACCCGCTGCTGGGGCAGTATTATGCGGGCATCGGCCAGGTCGACGACGGCGGCACGGCCACCTATCAGGGCTTGAACCTGTCGGCGCGGAAACAGCTCAGCAAGGGAATCAACGCACTGGCCAACTACACATGGAGCCACTGCATTAGCGATCAGTGGGCCCAAAATCCGACCGCCGGTAATGGGAACTCCATCCCGGGCAATCGCCGGGCTTGGCGAAGCAACTGCCTGGGTCTGGATGTCCGGCAAGTGTTCCAGTTCAGCATGGTGGCCACCACCCCCAAATTTTCCGGAAAGCTCCTCCGAATGCTGGCGAGCGACTGGCAATTTGCTCCGAACCTGGAGATCAAGTCAGCACAATTCTTCACTGTGATTACGGGTTCGGACCAAGCTTTGACAACCATTACCAACCAGCCCCCTAACCTGTTGTTGAGCAATCCTTATCCGGCCAACCAGAGCATCGATCATTGGCTGGTCACCACCGCCGCCAATGCGCCGATCAAGGATTCCGCCCCCGCGTTCGCCCCGGCCGCCTTGGGCCAGTATGGCAACTTGGGCTATAACAACCTGAAAGGGCCGGGCCTATTCCAACTGAACGTCGCGGTGTCGCGAAACTTCGTCATCCACGAAAAACAGACACTGCAGGTGCGCGCGGAAGCCTTCAATCTTCCCAATCACTTAAACGCCTGTGTGCCGAATATTCAGAGCCCTATTAGCGGTGGGAATTTCGGCAACCTGGTTCCGCTCAACTCTACGAACTTCGGACAGATTACTTGCGACATCAGCGCCAATGGCGGATTGACACTGGGCGACTACCGCGTGGTTCAGCTCGCCATGAAATTCATATTCTGAAGCGCTAGGGCTGCTTAGGGCTGACCCGCCATACCGTCTGCTGTTTGTGGTGAGTCAGCCGGCTGCGACAAAGCGAAGCTAAGGAGCGGCCGGGGCATAGCTCTCCGGCAGCATTTTCTTGAGGGTGATCCCTCCGAATCCCATGCGCAGATAGAGGCGGCGCGATGGCGGTGGATTGGCTTGCGTGAAGCTTTCGCCGATTAGGTACTTGTTATGGGCAGCGCCCTCCAGGTCTGAAGAAACCAGGCCGAATTTAGTCCTGGCGTCCAGCGAATACGAGCCCGGCGGCAGCCACAGCAGAATATCGCCTCGCCCCACCCGCGCGTCGATATCTCCAGTTATACCCCTCGCGGAAACAGAACCGGTGCCATGATGGATCGCCAGACGCGAATCGCGGGGTACATGGATCTCATATTCGATCATCACTCCTCCGCTGGTGTGACGCGTGAAGGGCGGCGTCCACGCCGGGTGACGCAAAGGGAACTGGGTCGAGATGCTCAATTCCAGGGGAGACTTCTGTTCGGTGACGATGCGCACTCGATCCAGGTCCGCGGTCGCCTGGTCCGGCTGGTTGGATTTGTAGCCGTACGGAAGCGTCTTGACTACCGTGACTTCGACTTCGGGCCGGTCCCAACCTTCGACATTCAAATCGCCATAGGAACCGTCGATGCTGATCGTTCCACCGGCAGCAAAATTCACACGCTCCGTGGTGGTTTTTTCGGGCGGCGGCTTAATTCCGCCCTCACCGGAAACCGGAAGTGTGAGGCCTAGCAGGCTCAGTGGAACCGCCGCGAACGCCAGTTTCGGTGTCATATCTTAAGCAGAAGACTCCTTCGCCCCTGCTTCAGTTTTCGTCCGGCAGCGAGAACACGAAAACCGAGTTCGAGTTGCTCGGATGCAGCTCCGGCGTCAATGGCATCAGGCCGTTGCTCACCAACGAGTTTCCGGTGCTGACCGCGACATACTGCTTGCCGTTCACCGCATAGGCGATCGGATACCCCGTCACCGGCGAGCCCAGGTTTACCTCCCACAGGACTTTGCCAGTATCCTGATCGAGCGCTCGAAAGTGCCCGTTGGTATCGCCACCGAAGACTAGTCCGCCGGCGGTCGCCACCAGCGACATCATCCCGGCGCGCTGTTCGTATTTCCACAACGTCTTCCCCGTCTCAGCGGAAATCGCATAAACCGTGCCAACCTTATCCGTGCCGGGCGCGATTTGGTTCTTACCCCGAATCGCGTACAGCGAGGAGGTCAGCGGAGCCACGTCCAACGGCGAAACCGTCTCGCAAGCGTTCTGTAAGGGATAAAACATCACGTTTATCGCCGGGCTGTAGGACCCGGCCTGCCAGTCCTTACCACCGTTGGCGGTGGGACAGACGAACCGCTCTTCGCCCGCCTTGGAAAAGGTTGTCTCAGGATTCACAGTAACTTTGCCCGTCGCGCCATCGATCGACGAAACCACGTTCTGCCGCACCGTCGGCGTGGCCCACAGAAATTCGCCGGTTTGGCGATCGAGCGTGTATACGATCCCGGTCTTGCCCGGGATGCCCGTAACCACCTTGCGCCGCTCGCCCGGTTTTAACTTCGGATTAATCCACGCCACCTGGCTCGGATCGGGCGCCACCACCGTGTCCACCAGCAGCCGCTCGAAAGGATGATCGAAATCCCAGTGATCGACAATGTGCTGGTAATACCAAACGATCTTCCCGGTATCGGCATTCAGAGCCAACGTCGAGTTGTGATACAGGTACGTCTTGTCGTTACCCGCCAGCATAAACTTCGGCGCAGGCGACGTGACCGACGTCCCGATGTAAATAAGGTTCAGCTCCGGGTCATAGCTCGGTACCATCCAGGTCCCCACATGACGCCGCTTTTCGTAGGGAATGTTGCCCCATGTTTCGTCGCCAGGCTCGCCCGGGCGCGGAATAGTATGCGTGCGCCATAGCTCCTTGCCGGTCTTCCCGTCGTGCGCCGTGATGATGCAGCCGTCCGGCGTGGCTTTGTACTCACAGCCGCGTCCCGAAATAATTTTGCCGTTGGCGATGATCGGCCCCGAAGTCTCCTGCGCGGAGTCCTCGCGATAATCGACAACGCGGTTTTCCCACACCAGCTTGCCGGTCTGCGCATCCAGCGCGTAGACGAAATCGTCGGCGCTGGTGTCGATGATCATGTTGCCGTAAATCGCCACGTTACGGTTAATGCTGGGAACGATCAGAAACTTGTTCAGGTCCTCGGGGAGCTTGCGCTTGTACTCCCAAATCAGATCGCCGGTGGCCGCCTGGATTGCCTGCACGTAGTCGCTAGGATTCGGCAAATACATCACGCCTTTATAGATCAGCGGCGTTGCTTCCTGGATGCCCGGACCCATGCCGCGGGTCCAGATCATCTTCAACTTGCCGACGTTGGCGCGATTGATCTGCGTGAGCGGGCTAAAGCCCCAACTATTGAGTGTGCGCCGCCACATCAGCCAATCGGCCGGATCGGGGTTCTGCAAAATCTGGTCGGTGACCGGGACGAACGGAGCCGGCGCGGTCTGCGCCATAGCCGGCACAACGCCAGCCAGCGCGAGAAGCAAGAGAGAACGATAGAGGCGCATGAGTGTCCTTATTTACAACCGTTTCATTTTACCCTGACGCGGAAGAGAGCGGCCGTGCCGCAAGCGTGTTATTCTCATCTGTGGTTATGAGCGCACAAAATCTAGAAGCGTTATTACAGACCGTAGGGAATCCCGTGAACCTGCTCCGCAATTCGCAAATCGGAGCTTATGTCTATCCGGTGGTGCCCGGCGAATTCACCAACTGGCGCGACGAACAACGCGCATGGCGCGAGACCTGCGTCCTGTTCGACCAGTCCCACCACATGGTGGATGTAAACATCGAGGGCCCGGATGCCCTCAAATTGCTGTCGCATCTGGCGATCAACAGCTTCGCTAAGTTCCCCGTCAATCGCGCCAAACAATTCGTGCCGTGCAGCTACAGCGGCCACGTGATCGGCGACGGCATTCTGTTTCACATGGAAGAGAACAAGCTGGTGTTCGTCGGGCGCGCGCCTACCGCCAACTGGATTCAATTCCATGCCGAGACGGGCGGCTACAACGTCACCACGGAGAAAGACGACCGCTCGCCCTCCCGCCCCGGCGGAAAGCCCGTGATCCGCAAGCGCTACCGTTATCAGATTCAGGGTCCGAACGCCAAGCAAGTGATCGAAAAGCTGAACGGCGGCCCTATCCCCGACATCAAGTTCTTCAACATGGACTACATCACCATCGCCGGACGCAAAGTCTGCGCGTTGCGTCATGGCATGGCCGGCGCTCCCGGCTTGGAAGTATTCGGCCCTTACGCGGAAGGTGAAGAAATCCGCGCCGCGATTATCGAAGCCGGAAAGGATTTCGGTCTGCATCAAGTTGGCAGCCGCGCGTACGCGACCAACACTCTCGAATCGGGATGGATTCCGTCGCCGCTGCCCGCCGTTTACACCGGCGAAAAGATGAAGGCGTACCGGCAATGGCTTCCCGCGACAGGTTACGAAGGCACCGGCTCGCTGGGCGGCAGTTTGTATTCGAATAACATCGAAGACTACTATCTAACGCCCTACGAACTAGGCTACGGCCCCTTCGTCAAATTCGACCACGACTTCATCGGCCGCGAAGCCCTCGAAAAAATCGCCGATAAACCGCAGCGCCGCAAGGTAACCTTCGCCTGGAACGCCGATGACGTCGGCAAAGTCTTCCGCTCCCAGCTCGACCCAGGACCGAAGTACAAATACATCGACCTGCCTTTGTCGAACTACGCGTCCGCTTCCTACGACAAGGTAATGAACGGCGGCAAGACCGTCGGCATCTCAATGTTCAGCGGCTACAGCTATAACGAAAGCTCGATGCTGTCGCTCGGCGTGGTCGATCCCGACGTCGCCATCGGCAACGAAGTCACGCTCTACTGGGGCGAAGAGGACGGCGGATCGAAAAAAACCACGGTGGAGCGCCACAAACAAGCCCAGATCCGCGCCATCGTCAGCCCCGTCCCGTATTCCAAAGTCGCCCGCGAAGAGTACGCTAAAGGTTGGCGCACCGCTTCGCATTGAAAATTTTAGTCCTCGATAACTACGATTCCTTTACCTGGAATCTAGTTCAGGCCTTGGAAGCCGCCGGCGGGAGTTGTCTAGTCCACCGGTCCGACCGCATCAGCCTCGCCGAGGTGAAAGAGCTTGCGCCCGACCGCATTGTGATCTCTCCCGGACCTTTTGGCCCGGATCAAACCGGCTTGTGTCCGCAGGTTGTGAAATCGTTCTCCGGCCGCGTCCCCATCCTGGGAGTCTGTCTAGGCATGCAAGTCATCGCAAAGGTAATGGGCGCCGACGTCCGCCCATCAGGCCTCCCCGTTCACGGCAAAGCATCGCAAATCCGTCACGATGACAAAGGCCTTCTGCACGGCCTGCCGAATCCCTTTTTAGGCGGCCGCTATCACTCTTTAGTAGTGGACCCGTCGAGCGTCTGCGCCGAACTCGAAATCTCCGCGCGGAGCGAAGACGGCCACATCATGGGTTGCCGGATTCGGGATCGTGCCGTCGAGGGCGTGCTATTCCATCCCGAATCTTTTTTGACCGAACACGGCGCTCGAATTTTTGAGAACTTTCTGGAAACTCCGGTGTATGTGGTCTGATCGCACCCCTCCGGAGCGTTTGCGCACCCTGGTCGCAAAACTGCATTCGGTGCTGCCCCCGCCGTCCAACACCCGAACCAGCCTCCGCAGCCCCGCCAGTATCGATGAAGTCGCGGAGTTCTCGCACCTTACGCCGGGTTTCGCATCCGTGACTGGCACAAGGCCGCTCCTGTTGCACAATCCATTGGCGACGATAACGTACTCCAACGGATCTGCCGTTATCACCGGTCCCGGAGGCACCATCGAAGTTTCAGCGCCGGCCTTCGATGTGCTCGACGCCATGCTGGCCGCCTGGCGCGGCCCTTCAGAAGCCATTCTCGCCGGCTTCCTCTCCTATGACCTGGCAACCGAAATCGAAGACCTCAGCCCAACCCCGCCGCAGGATTTCACCTTCCCCCAGTTCTACTTCGGCCTGTACGATTCCGCCTTAACCTTCAAAGACAACCGCTGGCTTCAAGTCGCAACCGATGCTTGGCGAACTCCGCCGCTTACCCGCGCCGCCCGGATTCCTGAGCGCCCCATCCGCAGCGGCCCTCTCCACAGCCGCCCGGATCGTGCGGCCTTCGAAGCCGCAGTAGAGCGAATCGTTGCCACCATCCACGCCGGCGATATCTTCCAAACCAACCTCTGCCGCCGCCTCGAAGCCGGTCTGGACCCAGCCATGGCGTGGGACCTCTACCACCGCATGCGCACCATCAGTCCCGCGCAATACGAATCCTATATCCAAATCGACGACCGGCGCGCCATCCTCTCCATAAGCCCCGAACTGTTCCTGAGAGTCACCGCCGGAATCGTAGAATCGTCCCCCATCAAGGGCACCCGCCCGCGCGCCCACAACGCCGCAGAAGACCAAGCGCTATCAGCCGAACTTCTCACCAGCGAAAAAGATCGCGCCGAGCTAGCCATGATCGTCGACGTCGTGCGTAACGACCTCGGCCGAGTGTGCGAGACGGGTTCGGTGGAAGTCATCCAACACGCAGCGCTAATGACTCTTCCCACAGTCCATCATTTGTATTCGACAGTAAAGGGCCGCCTTCGAACAGGATTGGTCGATCTACTGCGAGCCGCCTTCCCCGCCGCGTCCATCACCGGAGCGCCAAAAATAGAAGCCATCCGCGCCGCCATGCGCGAAGAAGGCCAACTCCGCGGGCCATGCATGGGCGCGATCGGCTGGATTTCGATGGACGGAAACATGGAGCTATCGGTCGCAATCCGCACGGCTTTCACGTCAGACGGCCAAGTGCGATACTATGCCGGATGCGGCATCACGGCTGACTCTAATCCCCATACGGAGTTCATAGAGAGCAGCCACAAAGCCGCCGCCTTCGTGCGGGCGTTAGACAAAAGGGAGGTCACGCCATGAAAGTAATTTTCGGGATCTTGTTGAGTGCAGCCGCGCTGTGGGCGCAGCCTCAACCGCCTCCGGCCCCGTGGCGCGGCGCAGGCCCCACGCCCTGCGTCGGCGCCGACGGCGGCATCTATAAGTGCGCTCCCGCTCCTCGATCGATCGCCGTGCGCGCCGGCCACTTGTTCGACAGCAAAACCGGCCAGATGTTAATGAAGCAAGTAGTCCTCATCACCGGCGACCGCATTACCGAAGTAGGCCCGGCATCGCAAGTCAAAATCCCCGCCGGCAGCGAAGTGATCGATTTCAGCCAAGCCACCGTGCTCCCCGGCTTGATCGACGCCCACACCCACATGTTCAATCAGCGCAAGCCCAACGGGACCACCGAAGACTATATGCTCATCGCCGTCCAGAACGTGCAAAACGACTTGCGCGCCGGGTTCACCGCCGCGCGCGACATGACTTCGCACGGCAACGGCTATGGCGACGTCGCCGTCCGCGACGCCATCAATCAAGGACGCCTCGATGGCCCACGTTATCAAGTGTCGACGCGCGGAATCGTGTGGAGCGCCACCCCCGTAGACCCCGCCGTTCCCGTCAACCCCCTCAACCCCATCGCAGTTCACACAGTGGAAGAAGCGCGCGCCGCTGTGCGTGAAGAAGTCGCCCACGGCGCGGATTGGATCAAGCTGTATCCCGCGGGCGCCTACTCGTTCAACACCGCCGGCAAAGATCTTTACGAGGTTACTTATCCATTGCCTGTCGTACAAGCGCTGATCGACGAAACCCACCGGCTCGGCAAGAAGAACGGCTGCCACGTCTACGGCGGCGAGGGTCAGCGGAACGCAATCATCGCCGGCTGCGACACCATCGAACACGGCTTCGGCCTGGATCAGGAGCAGATAAATATGATGGCCGCCAAAGGCCTCTTCTACGACCCCACTATCGTCCGCTACACCGAACCCTACATGGACGATAACGACAAAAAGAACACCGGCGGCAAATATCGCATCATCCCGATTTTCACCAAAGCCGCCACCATGGCCGCCGCCACCAAAGGCATCAAAGTCATGGCGGGCAGCGGAGCCGATGGCTCGACTTTCGCACACGGCACCCAGGCCCTCGAATTCGAGGCGCTGGTGAAGCTGGCCGGCATGACTCCCGCGCGCGCCATTCAATCCGGAACCATCGTCAACGCCGAAGCACTGGGGTGGCAGGATCAAATCGGCTCCGTCGAAAAAGGAAAATACGCGGATCTGGTCGCGGTCTCCGGCGACCCTCTCGCCGACATCACCGAACTCCAGCGCGTCAAGTTCGTCATGAAGGGCGGCAAAGTCATCCGCAACGATATGTCATCCGGCGCCCCCAAATGAATATAGAAAGGATTTCACAAATGCGCTACGCAACACTCCTGCTATGGGCACTGCCCGCAATGGCCCAAACCGCGGCTCCCACGATTCCCTTCGATCCCGACCCCAACTTCCTCAAACTCAATTACCAGTTGAACCTGGGCGAAGTGCTGGGCGTGGCCGTCAATTCCAAAGGTACGATTGTGGTGCTCAATCATCCCGGGCAGCGCCACTTCCGGCCCGCTGTACGGAAACGCAACCACTCAGCTTCTGGAATTCGATCCCACCGGCAAACTGATTCGCGAACTCGGCAAAGGCGTTTACGGACTGGGCTACGCGCACGGCGTCCGCTTCGATAAGTACGACAACCTATGGGTGGTGGACAAAGGCACGCACGCGGCCATGCGCTTCAACCCTGCTGGCATGGTCACGCTGAATCTCGGCCGCCGCCCTGAAGGCCCCGACGAACCTGATTACTACAAAGGCAACGGCCTTGGCCGAGGCGGCGCGGCGACTTCAGTATTTCCGGCGCTTCCCCACATAGACGGCAACTTCCGGGCCCCCACCGATGTCGCCTTCGATTCCGACGACAACATCTATATCAGCGACGGCTACATCAACTCGCGCGTCGCCAAGTTCGACAAGCACGGCAACTGGGTCAAGTCCTGGGGCGAACGCGGCACCGGCGGAGTACATGCCAACGAGAACCCCGGCATGTTCAATACCCCGCACAACATCGGCATCGACCGCCAGAACAACGTCTACGTCGCGGACCGCGGCAACCGCCGCATCCAGGTCTTCGATCGCGACGGAAACTTCAAACGCTTCATTTTCCTGAACGTTCCCTATGACAAGAAGCGCCATCCGGTGCTAGGCAACATGCCGGCGAATCCGCCCGACGAAACTGCTCCCTGGACCATCTGCATCACGCAAGGTCCCACGCAGTACCTCTACACTTCCGATAACGAACCCGGCCGGGTCTATAAACTGACCCTCGACGGCAAGATTCTAGGAATGTTCGGCGAATCCGGCCACGACGTGGGCCAGTTCAGTTGGATCCACGGTATGGCGTGCCCCTCCGAGAACACCCTCTTTATCGCCGACATGAATAACTGGCGCGTGCAGAAGGTGACGCTCCATCCCGACCGCGCCAAAGTTGCGTCAGGCGGAGAAAAATAGCCGGCGACCGCTTGCGCCCGGCTACTTTTGGTAGGAAAATCAATCGTCTGGAAAGCAGCCAGACCAGGAGGCGGTAGCATGCGTGTCCGCTCATTCAGTGTTGGCTTGACTCTCTTGACGGCTTCGACCATGACGCTTGCCGCCGACGCGCCGGTCACGTTTCACAAAGACGTCGAGCCCATCCTCCAACGCAATTGCCAGACCTGCCACCGTCCCGGCCAAGTGGCTCCGATGTCCTTCCTGACGTATCAAAACGTCCGCCCGTGGGCCAAGGCGATGAAGGCCGCCGTAGTCTCGCACAAGATGCCGCCGTGGTTCGCCGATCCCCAGCACGGCCCGTATTTGAACGACCGTTCGCTCAAACAAAACGACATCGATACCATCGCGCAGTGGGCCGACGCCGGCGCACCCGAAGGCGACGCCAAGGATGCGCCCGTCGCCGTCACCTGGCCGGAAGGTTGGGCCATCAAGCCGGACGTCATCGTCGATGGGCCCGTCACTGAGGTGCCCGCGAGTCCCAAAAACAATGTGGTCGAATGGATCACCGTGATCATGCCCACAGGTTTCACCAAAGACACTTGGGTGACATCGGTGCAGATCAAGCCCGAGTTCCCCGCAGTCACGCATCACATCTGCATCGGTTACGTGCCGCACAATCCGGACTACAAATATGGCGTGGCCTACTGGGCCGATAAGGAGCGCGACCAAGAAGGTTCCGCGCTCCCCGACAAGGGCCCGACCTTCCTCGGCGGTGGAACGCCCCGCAGCAACGACGGCAATCCCACTCCCGTCGCCGGAGGCCCACGCGGTCTGCGTCCCAGCGGCGGCTCACAGCCTCCCGGAGGCGCCGAGGATTGCTACCTTCCTGGCAACTTCGCCGCCGACTATCGTGCGATCAACGCCGCCAAGCTAATCCCCGCCGGATCGGATATCACTTTCAATTTGCACTACACGCCCAACGGCACTGCCGTGACCGATCATGTGAAGGTGGGCTTCACAGTTCTCGACAAAGCACCGGAGCGCCGCTACGTCTCGTTCCTGACCACCTCGCCCACCGATCCAAAACGTTTCGCGATTCCGCCGAACGATCCCAACTGGCTGAGTCCGCCCGCCGAAGTCACGTTTCTTCAGGACGCCGAACTGGTCTACTTGATGCCGCACATGCATTTCCGCGGCAAGGACATGACCTACATTCTGGAATACCCGGACGGAACCAAGAAAACCATCCTGAACGTCCCGCATTACGACTTCAACTGGCAGCTCGGCTACAACACCTCTATTAAAGTCCCAAAGGGAACCGTCCTCCACGTCGATGCCCATTTCGACAACTCCGTGAACAACAAGTTCAATCCGAATCCGAACAAGACCGTGTACTACGGAACCATGACGTGGGAAGAAATGATGAACCCGTTCTACGGAGTGGTGGTGGGCAAGGATGTAGACCCGAGGACCATCGTTCACAGTAAGTATCTGCAGGTGGGAGGCGGCGGTTAGCATGGACGAAGTTTCACGGCGCGGATTTATAGGAGCGGCTACGCTTGCGCCTCTCGCATTGGCGCAGCGAGGTACAGCCCAGCAAGGCGCGCCAGCGGAGCGCTTCGACTTCGTTGTGGCGGGCGCCGGACACAACAGCCTGATCTGCTCGGCGTACCTCGCGAAAGCCGGCTACAAAGTGTTGGTGCTCGAAGGGCGCCCCACCATCGGCGGCGGTTGCAAGACCGCTGAAGTTTGTCTGCCAGGTTTCAAAGAGGATCTGTGTTCATCGGTTCACGGCGGCATTCAAAACAATCCTCTGCTGCGCAACAATGAACTCAACCTGGGCGACTACGGACTCGAATACATCGACCCCGAACTGGTCATGCATATCCCGTTCCTGGACGGCACCTCCCTGTCAATTTGGCGCGATCTCGATCGTACCTGTGAGTCGATCGCGAAAATCTCCAAGAAGGACGCCGCGACCTTCCGGCGCCTACTGCCGGACTTCAGGAACAGTGAAAGCGCACGGGCCCCTTTCTGGCAGCGGCTCAATACCATGTCAGGCTACGATGCAGTCTGCGTACTTTTCGAAAGCCGCCAGATGCGCGCCGCTTCGCTCGGCTGCGGCCACTTCGGCGGAGTGCCCGGTGGGGATTTCGGCACAGGCGGCCAGGCTTTCTCCCTGATGACCCAAGTGCTCAATGGCCGTCCCATCGCCAAGGGCGGATCCGGCATGTTGAGCGTCGCGCTGGGACGTTTTCTCGAAGCTCATAACGGCGTCGTTATGACGAACAAGCCCGTAGTCCGTTTGATCGTCGAGAACGGCAAGTGCTTGGGCGTTGAATGCGCGGACGGCAATCAGTACCGGGCTGAGAAAGCGGTGATCTCCACCATTCACTTGAAACACATCGTAAACATGGCGCCGCGTGAACTGTGGGGCGAAGAGTTCCACCGCAATCTCGAAATATTTCAAGCGGAACACGCGATGTTTTCCTTCCACTACGCGACCTCGGAAGCGCCCAAGTACCCGCTGGCTGGTGGCGGCACCATCTCGAGCACAGAGGCGTCCCTGATGGAACACCCCGAAAGCATTCTGCTCCTGAACTCCTACAACGCGCGCGGAGAAGTGTGGACCGATGATATCCCGCTGCAGATCGTGAGCCCTTCCGTCAGCGATGCGACGCGTGCTCCCGCCGGACATCATACCGTCAAGATCGAAGGTACGCTTCCCTACGGACTCAAGGAAGGTCCCCAGCATTGGGACAACATCAAGGATCAGGTCGCGGAAAAAGTCTTTGGCCGCTTGCGGCGCGCAGCCCCCAATCTAACTCCCGACAAGGTGCTCGCGAAATTTCTCGAAAGCCCGCTCGACATTGAGCGCATGAATCCCGCCATGTGGCGTGGCAGCGCGCACCATGGCGACCGGCGCGTTCCGCAGTTCGCTTCCTACAAAATGCCCATACCCGGTCTCTATCAGACCGGGGCCTGCACCGCGCCGGGCGGCTCCATTACGGGCATGCCGGGGCGCAATGCGGCCAGCGCGCTACTCAAAGACCTGGGCACCAGTATCGAAGCCGTGGTCGGCAAGAAGTCGTAGCGGAGGATGTCCTTGGCGAGTGAGATTAGGTCTGTGCGGATGGCTTTGGTATCAGCTGCGTTGCTGATACTGGCAGTTTATGGGAACGCGCAGCAGGCCGCGAAACAGGAAGTTCCCGAAAATATTGCTGGCATCGCAGCGCCAGCACAACCGCTTCCCTACAGCCACAAAACGCATATTTCGCGCGGGTTGCAATGTCGCATGTGTCACACTAATCCCGACCCGGGAGGCCAGATGACTTTCCCAGCGGTCGCGACGTGCATGGGCTGCCACAATACGGTCGCCAAGGAAAAGCCCGCGATCATTAAGCTCACCGAACTGGCCAAATCGGGCCAGCCGATCCCCTGGGTTCGCGTGTATGAAGTGACCCCGGGAGTGACCTGGTCGCACCGGCGGCATCTCCAGGCGGGCATGCAATGCGTGATGTGTCACGGCCAGGTGGGCCAACTGGATGCGATGGCTCAGACCACCGCGGTGACCAGCATGGCGAGTTGCATCAGCTGCCATCAGGCGCATAAAACGAACACAACTTGTCAAACCTGTCACGCCTGGCCTACAAACCAATAAACTCAAGCCCGTCGTTGACACGGTTGATCGATCCAACTATGATGTTGACCGCATGTCAAATTCCAAAGGTCCTGGCAAGAGTCCCTCGGGACGGCGCGGCTTTCTGAAAGGCGCCGCGGCGGGTGCGGCTGCATTGGTCACCCAGTCTCCCGTCAAAGCGCAAGCGCCCGAAACGCGCCGCAACGTTGCGGTGCCCTCCGCCACGGCGCTGGCTAAGGAGACGGAACCGGTCGCGACCGACGTCGAAGTTCTAACAGCCGACCGCCCTGGCTCGGACTTCATGGTGGACGTGCTGAAGTCGCTCGGGTTCGAATACGTCTGCGCCAATCCCGGGTCGAGTTTCCGCGCGCTGCATGAGTCCCTCATCAATTACGGCGGCAACAAAGCGCCGGAACTGATCACCTGTTGCCACGAAGAACAGTCCGTTGCCATGGCCGACGGCTACGCCAAGATCGAAGGCAAACCGCTGGCGGTAATGGCCCACAGCACGGTCGGACTGCAGCACGCCGCGATGGCGATTTATAACGCCTACGCGGGCCGCTCCCCCGCCTTCATCATCTTGGGCAACACCATTGACGCTACGGCGCGGCGCCCTTTGATCGAGTGGTATCACAGCGCTCAGGACGCCGTCGCGATGGTGCGCGATTACTCCAAGTGGGACGATCTGCCGATCTCGCTGCCACACTTTGCCGAGTCCGCCGTGCGGGCTTACAAATTGGCCGTTACGCCGCCGATGGGCCCGGTGATTCTAGTCGCCGATAGCGATCTGCAGGAAACGCCTGTCGAAGCCAATCTAAAATTGCATATCCCGAAATACACCGCGTCCGGCCCGCCCGCCGGTGATTCGGCCTCCGTAGCCGCAGTGGCCAAGCTCCTGGTCAACGCCGAAAACCCGGTAATCTTCGCCGATCGTTGCGTGCGTACCGAAGCCGGCCAAGCGCTGCTGGTCGAACTGGCGGAGACGCTGCAAGCTCCCGTCGTAGGAGGAAAGTTCCCCAACCATCACCCGTTGAGCCAAGCCGGCGGCCGCCCGTTGGTCGCCAACGCCGACCTCATCGTCGGCCTCGAAGTGCCGGACCTTTGGGGAACCGTCAACACCGTTCGCGATCAGTTACATCGCTCCACGCAAACGTTCATCAAGCCAACCACCAAAGTAGTCAGCATCTCCGCCCTTGAACTTGGCATGAAGAGCAACTATCAATATTTCCAACGCTACCCGGAAACCGAAATCTCCATAGTGGCCGACGCCGAGGCCACGCTTCCCTACTTGATCGAAGCCTGCAAACGCCTGATCACGGCCGACCGCAAGCGAGCCTTTGAAGATCGCGGCAAGAAGCTCGCGTCAGCGCACGACCAAGGCATGCAGCGCACGCGGGACGAAGCGGCATATGGATGGGATTCGAGCCCCATCAGTCTCGCCCGCTTGCAAGCCGAGTTGTATGAAGTGATCCGCACGAAAGATTGGTCGTTAGTAGGCGGCGGCGCTTCCCGCCTGTGGAACATCGATAAGGTCTATCGCACGGCAGGTGGCGGAGGCGCGGCAGGCGTCGGCTACACCGCACCCGGCTCAGTCGGCGGCGCACTCGCGAACCGCAAGCATGGGCGCCTATCGGTAGCAATCCAGACCGATGGCGATCTCATGTACGCTCCCGGAGCCCTGTGGACCGCGGCCCATCACCGCATCCCCCTGCTGAGCGTGATGCACAACAATCGCGCGTACCATCAGGAAGTGATGCACGTCCAGCGCATGGCCAACCGCCACCAGCGCGGAATTGAGAACGCGGGAATCGGCACCACCATCACGGACCCCAACATCGATTTCGCAACCATGGTCCGCGGCCTGGGGGTGCACGGCGAAGGACCCATCACCGAAGCCAAAGACCTTGGACCTGCGATCCGGCGCGCGCTCGATGCCGTTGAGCGCAGCGGCGGGCCGGCTCTGGTAGACGTCGTAACGCAACCGCGCTAGAGGCCACCATGCGATACGTCATTCTTCTCACGATGGCCGGTGTATTAGGAGCGCAGACTCCCGCAGGCAACGCCGCAAACGGCAAGAAAATCTTCGACGCGTATGGTTGCTACCAGTGCCACGATCATGACGCCAAGGGCGGAGCCGGTGCGCGCCTCGCGCCCAATCCAATTCCCTTCGCAGTGTTCACCCGCTACGTGCGCAACCCCAAGGGTGAAATGCCGCCGTATACCAGCAGAGTGGTAAAGGACCAGGAACTAGCCGATATCTACGCGTTCCTGCAAAGCATCCCCGCCCCGCCCGCCGCGAAAAGCATCCCCATCCTGAACCATTAACAAACTCACGGCCGGCTCTATGTTAGGTTTTGAAGAGCGGTCGTGGATGCGCGTCATCTCGTGAGGAATCAACTCGTGCGAATATCCCATTCCTTTTTTGTATGTCTGGTGGCCGTCGCCGCGTGCGTGCGGGCGATGGCCCAGTCCCCCACGCTTACCTATAACCCCGGTTCAACCGTCAAGCTCGAGCAGGTCATCGGCGACTGCGACTATCAGGCCCAGGCCATTGAGATTGTCGCCGGGCAACCCCTGACCTGTGTGCCGACCACCAGCCAAACGGTGACCCGCGCCGATGTCGCCGGCAACGGCCAAGGCGGATCGTTCGAGGCCGGCGGTAAGATGATCTTCTTCTTTGGCGACACCATCAGCAGCAACCCTGCCGTGCTGAACTACGGCGGCGCCGATCCCATCGCATGGAGCACCAGCACCGACCCCGAAGCCGGACTGCTTCTGAACTTCTACCTGAGGAGCAACGGCAAGCCGCTGTTCGTGAAGCCCCCAGGAATCGCCATGGGCGGCGACGACATCCCCAACTCCGGCATCTACGTCAACGGCCAAATCTATTTCGTTGTCAACACTGGATCGGATACCACGGCCCCCAATCCGCAGGTGACCGATTACTCCGCCCTGGTGAGCTTCGATGAGGCCGCGCAAACCTTCGCAGTCGGACGCACTATTTCGTCGCCAGGAGGGCGTTTCATCGGCACCTCGATGCACGCGTCCGGGTCGAATGTTTTCATCTTCGGCGCGGGCCCTTACCGTGCGTCCGACATCTATTTACAAATGGTTCCCGCAAGTTCGTTCGCCAGTGGTTCCGGAACCCAATACTTCGCGGGTTTCGTGAATGGCGCGCCCACCTGGGCGAGCACGGAAGCCGGCGCCGTCCCCGTGGTGCAAGATAACCCGACCAACGGTCCAGCGTGGCCGAACGACAATCCCTCGGTCGGCAATATGTCGGTGGTTTATTCGAGCGCCGTGGGACTGTGGCTGATGACCTATGACGGCGGGCGCAACGCCCCCGGTCCGGGACACACCGGCACTTACTTCACCTACGCGACTCAGCCATGGGGTCCGTGGGCCACGCCGCAGCTCATCATGAACGACCGCCGCGACCACGCCTACGGGCTGGGCGGCTACGTTCACGATCCGAGCATTGTTCCCGACCCTCCCGGCGATGGACTCAACGGCCCGATGATCGGCAGCAACAACGTCTACACGTCGTCTGGAGGCGCGTTCGCGCCGCAGATCATCGAACGCTTCGTCACCGTGACCGGCAATACCCTGAAGCTGTACTACAACGTCTCAACCTGGAATCCGTATGTGGTCGTGCGCATGCGCTCGGAGTTCACTATCGCCGGCTGCCAGTATTCGCTGAGTCAAGGAGGGCAAGCATTCACGCCCTCGGGCGGGAGCGGTTCGGTGACCATTACCACCACACCGGGCTGTCCCTGGTCGGTCACCAACCTGCCGTCCTGGGTGACGCTCACCAGCCCAGCGTCAGGCACTGGAAGTGGCGTGGTCAGCTTCCAGGTATCGACCGTGAGCGGCAATGATATTTCCACTTCCTTCATGATTGCTGGGCAAGTTTTTACGATTGAGCAGCAAGCGCCTTCTATTGCTGGCCTGAACAGCATTGGGTCGATGCCACACCTCGCTGCCCAGGAAAACTGGACCACGGCGTTCACGCTCGTGAATAAAGGCGCGGCTTCGGCGCTGGCGCGGCTGAGCCTATTCGGCGACGCCGTCGATAGCAGCGGCAACGGCCCACTCGCGCTTCCCTTTACGTTTCCACAACAGCCCCCGGCTCCTGGGTCGCTAGTCGCCGCATCCTTCGACCGGACTCTGCCCGCGAATGCCTTGCTGGTTGCCAACACCACGGGTCCCCAGACACCACCCGTGCAAGTCGGATCGGCGCAACTGGCGGCTACCGGCGCGGTGGATGGGTTTGCGATCTTTCACCTGATTCCCGGCGCGCAGGAAGCCGTGGTGCCGCTGGAAACGCGCAATGCCAGTTCCTATCTGCTGGCCTTCGACAACACCGGAGGCGTGGTGTTGGGCGTGGCCGTCGAAAATGTCTCGGCACAGCCAGCCAATATCGCGGTAGTGATTCGCGACGACACTGGCGCGCAAATTGCCGGCGCCCTGCAACCCGCCATTTCGCTCGCCGCTAACGGCCACACCTCCTTCGTGTTATCGCTGCAGTACCCTGTGACGGCTAACAAACGAGGCACCATCGAGTTCGATACACCCCTCGGCGGACAGATCAGCGTACTGGGCATCCGCACCACTCCGTTGGGTTCAAGTAAGACGCTCACCACCGTTCCGCCGCTGGCGAACGTCGGGACTTTGGGTGGATCGATCGCGCACATCGCCACCGGCAACGGCTGGCAGACCACTTTCGTACTGGTGAACACGGGCCCCACCGCGGCGACGGCGCATCTTAAATTCTTCGATGACACCGGCACTCCGTTAACGCTGCCGCTCACGTTTCCCCAGTCCGCCGGAGGCAACGCCACTTCGTCGGCCACAGTGGATCAGTCTCTTGCCTCCGGAGCGACGTTGATCGTGCAAAGCGCGGCGCCCCTGGCGAATCCTGCGCCCACTATCGGCTCGGCGCAACTCACCACCAACGGGGACATCGGAGGATTCGTGATCTTCCGCTACAATCCCAACGGCCAGGAGGCGGTGGTGCCCCTGGAAAGCCGCAACGCCCATTCCTATGTGCTCGCCTTCGACAACACCAACCAGACCGCGACCGGTGTTGCGATCAGCAGCGCGTCCGCGCAAGCCGTGAGTATCCCGGTGACGGTTCGCGACGATACGGGTGCCGTGATTGCAACCGACACCATCCCGCTGGCCGCGAACGGACATCTCGCCTTCACGCTGGCAACCGATAAATATCCAGTTACCGCCAACAGCCGCGGCACCCTGGAGTTCGGCACCCCCGCTGGTGATCAGATCGGCGTACTCGGAATCCGCATTCCCGTAGGGCACACCTTTACCACGCTCCCGGCGTTAGCTAAGTAAGGCGCAGGGGGCGAACATCAGGCCCCGACGATCTGGACGCTGATCCCTTCCGGATCTTTGATGTGGAAGCCCGCATCCAGATTTTCTTCCGGAGTAACCCCGCGCTCTTTCAATTCGCGCGTCACCGCTTCCTTGTTGAACTTCTCCACTCCGATCGCAAAGTGATCCACCAGCCCAGTGGGACTCTTGTGATGCAGCGAAACCAACACCTTCCCCGCCGCGCCCAGCCGCACGATCTCGTTCGGCTTGTCCTCGCTCACGACAGTGAATCCGAATATTTTTTGGTAAAACGCAATCGACCGCGGCAGGTCCGTCACCTGAATGCTCACGTGGTCGATCTTGGCGGGTTTGATCACGGTGTCCTGCGCCTGGGCGCCCGCGGCAGTCAACAGCGCCAGCCCCTGGATCAACCCGCGCCGCGACAACGCTCCCTTCTCAAAACGGTTCAATAGATCCGAAATGATCGCTTCCATACAGCCTCCTGGTGTTTGAATTGGGTCAAGGTTTCACGGCCTCGGCAGCTTGCAGATCCAAACCAACCCGCTCGCCGTTAATCAAAACAAATCCCGCATCGATCAATTGCTGTCCTGTAATATCGTAGTTTTCGTCGCGGCGCAACTCGGCCAGCGAAAGGCACCGTCTGCGTTCCGTAAGTGGCAAATTCGATGGAGCGCCGGTCGGCCGAAAATAGGGCGCCCGCTCTCAGATCCAGCTCCCTGGTGAGATAGAATTTCGCCGGATACGAATGCGCTGCCATTTCCGCCGCGGCCGCCGTCAGCTCCGCCTGATGCCTGCTCTGCAGAGCGCGAAGTTTCGGATCCTTGATCTCGGCCGGAGGCGCCACTTGGGCCAAAGACACGCCGCCAGCCACTAGGGCCACCACGGCCAGCCGAGTCAAGTGAGTCGTACAACGGTTCATGGTCATTATGAGGAGCCTTCAGGATTCTCTCAGTGTAA
Organism: Bryobacterales bacterium; assembly: GCA_963760575.1. Classification (GTDB taxonomy): domain Bacteria; phylum Acidobacteriota; class Terriglobia; order Bryobacterales; family Bryobacteraceae; genus Palsa-187. The sequence goes on along the minus strand of CAVXEM010000052.1, from coordinate 15,659 downwards.
CCGGACCCCGGTTCAGGTGTTTAGGCACTTTATTCCCGCTTGAATACTGAGAATCTCTGATTGCACAATGGAGGACGAGCAGATATTCTGAGGTTCCGTTGGTCAATGCTTTGGCCTGCGGAGGGGAATTTGTCATGATTGCCTGGGTAACCACGCTCCTATTCATTTGTGCCGCGTTCGTCAGTGCCCAGACAGTTTCAACGGAAGTCAGGGTGGTGTCCACAGGCATGGCCATCGCTGGTCAGGCGCAGCGGACTCCGCAGGAGAGCTACACCATGTCACTGGCCGGCCTTCCGGTCACACCCCATACTGCTGCCGGCCCCAGCGGGATCACCTATACCTGCGATCCCAGCGTCGCCGCCGTTTCTGGAGTTTGCAGCACTTTGAATACGACGATTGCGGGGCTTTATGCCAGCATATTTTCGAATGCGTCCGCCAGTATTTACATCACATTCGGCAATACCGGCGCAGGTGATGTTGGCCGGAGCAGGTTCTTGTTTGACGACGTCTCCTATACCACCTTCCGCACCGCGCTGCAGAGCCACATCAGCAGCGCGAGCGATTCCACGGCATTCAGCAGCAGCGTTCCGTCCACCAATCCCGTCAATAGCGCTTATAACGTTTACGTCACGCTGCCAAACATGCGCGCGTTGGGGTTGACGCCTTTCGGCGGTATGACGTCCACGGGCGCCGGTTGTACGGGTGGCACGCCCGGCTGCTACGACGGCATTATCACCATGAGCAGCACGATTCAGTCCGCTGGAAATTTCTACTTCCGCAGCGGGTCCATCGGGTTTTCGCAATTCGATTTTTTTACCACGGTGGAGCATGAGACCGACGAAATTATCGGCACCTCATCGTGCGCTTTCAATACTTGCGGAAGCACCCATATTGCCCCGGCGGACCTGTTTCGCTATCAAAGCAACGGCGCGCGCAGCTTCGCGGCGGGCAACAATAGCTCGTGCAACGTCGCGAACGCCGGGAATGCGTGCTTTTCCATCGACGGCGTGCATATGTTGCAGCATTACTACAACATCAACGATGGCTATGACGCCGGCGACTGGGTGCCGAGTTGCAACCCGGAGCTGGTGCAAGGGACCATCTGTTCGGGTATCGGGAATGTGGATATTTCTCCCGCGGCGGAGATCCTGGTCCTTGACGTCATCGGCTATTCGACCGGCGGCAGTTCGCCGCCCCCGGTCCCGGTTACCGCCAGCAACCAAGTCACGTCCACCAATAGCGGCGTCGTGAACGGGACCTGCACACCGCCGCCGTTGGTATCAGGTTTCAACACGCAGTCACCTCAGGTATGGCTCTTCTTCGACTACAGCGGAGCGAATCTGGGAGACTCCGCGCAAATTCAATTTGTACGCCCGGACAGTGTGGTTTACTCTGCCAGCACAACCACCATCACGACAGCAGGGTCCGGTTGTCTTTCGAAGGCCATGAACATCAGCGGCACTTCAGCCGCTTCGTTCCCGGGAATTTGGAGTATTCGCGTGACCTGGAACCAATCCACGACGGTGTTGTTTGTTTTGCACTTCACCCTGTCGCCCGCCAGCTGCAGCTATTCGCTCAGCTACGGAGGCCAGGCCTTTGGCGCGGCGGGCGGAAGCGGATCGATTGCCGTTACCACTTCTGCGGGTTGTCCGTGGAGCGCCGTTGGCAGCCTTTTTTGGATAGTCGCGGGGACTGGCAGCGGAACCGGCAACGGCGATTTCAGTTTTCAAGTGCTGCCCAATGCAGGCGCAGCCCGCGTCGCGAACCTGTTGATCGGAGGCGTACCTTTTGCCATTGAACAGGAGGCCTTCGCGGTCCCCGGCTTAGGCTTCATCGGATCGATGCCGCACATGGCGGCTGAGGAGAACTGGACCACCACGTTTACTTTGGTCGACAAAGGCGCATCCCCGGCGACCGCGCGCCTGAGTCTGTTCGGTGACCCCAGCGGCGTGCTCACACTGCCCCTGACGTTTCTAGAGACCGCGACAGCCGCGCCAATTCTCGCCGCGTCGCTCGACCGCACGATCGCTGCGAATGCTTCCTTGGTGATCACCACCGCGGGCCCGCAGACTCCGCCGGTGCAAGTGGGTTCGGCGCAGCTCGCGGCTACGGGAGCGGTCGACGGCTTCGCGATCTTTCACCTGATTCCCGGGGCGCAAGAGGCCGTGGTACCCATGGAAACCCGCAATGCCAGTTCCTACTTGTTGGCCTTTGACAACACGGGAGACGTGGTGCTCGGCGTGGCCGTCGAGAATGTCTCGTCGCAAGCCGCCTCCATCCCGGTGGTGATTCGCGATGACGCTGGAACCGTGATTGGGGCTCCCGGCGCCACTCTTGTTCTCGCGGGCAATGGTCATTATTCCTTCGGGTTGCCGACGCTATACCCGGTTACGGCCGGCAAACGCGGCACCATTGAGTTCGATACGCCCGCGGGGGGGCAGATCAGCGTGCTCGGCATCCGCACTACTCCGTTGGGAACTACGAATACGTTGACCACCATTCCTGCGTTGGCGAACGTCGGGACTGGCGGAGGCTCCATCGCGCACATCGCCACCGGCAACGGCTGGCAGACCACCTTTGTTCTAGTCAACACCGGCACAACTGCCGCGCAAGCCAACCTGAGCTTCTTCGCCGACAACGGGACGCCGCTCTCGTTGCCGCTGGGCGCGACTACGGCTCCGTCAGTCAATCAAGTGATCGCGGCCGGAGCGTCCTTGATTGTGCAGAGCGCCGCGCCTCTGTCCGATCCCACGCCAACGATTGGCTCGGCTCAGCTCACCACCAATGGGAACGTCGGAGGGTTCGTGATCTTCCGCTACAATCCTAACGGCCAGGAGGCGGTGGTCCCGCTCGAAAGCCGCAACGCCACGGCCTATATACTGGCTTTTGATAACACCAGCCAGACGGCCACCGGTGTGGCGATCAACAGCGTATCGGCGCAGGCCGTCAATATCCCGGTAATCGTTCGTGACGCGACGGGAGCGCAAATCGCCACCGATTCCATCGCTTTGGCCGCCAACGGTCATTTGGCGTTCACGCTGGGGAGCGATAAGTATCCGACGACCGTAAACCTTCGCGGTACTATCGAGTTTGACGCGCCCGCCGGCGCGCAGATCGGCGCGCTGGGCATCCGCATCCCTGTCGCGCACACGTTTACCACGCTGCCCGCATTGGCGAAGTAAAATAGATCGCTCGTTCACGTTCGGCCGAGGAGGAAGTCTATGGCGAAAATTCTGGGAGCGATCGGTTGCTCGCATTCCCCCACGATTGGGTTTGCGGTCGACCGGCAAAAGCAGGGCGATCCCGTGTGGGCGCCCGTCTTCGAAGCGTTTGAGCCGTTGCGGCGCTGGCTCGCCGAGAAAAAACCGGACGTCTTGTTCGTCATCCATAACGACCACGTCACTTCGTTTTTCTTCGACCATTACTCGCACTTCGCGCTGGGCATTGGAAACTCATACGCGGTAGCCGACGAAGGCGGCGGTCCGCGCGCGCTGCCTCCCATCCAGGGCCACGCTGGCTTGGCGCATCACGTAGGCGCGTCGTTGGTCGCGGACGAATTCGATTTGTCTTTCTTTCAGGACCGCGCATTGGACCACGGATGCTTCTCTCCGCTCTCCATGCTGTGGCCCCACGAGCCGCAGTGGCCCGGAGCTATCGTTCCTCTGCAGGTGGGCGTGTTGCTGTTCCCAATTCCCTCCGCGCGGCGCTGTTATAGGCTCGGCCAGTCGCTGCGCAAAGCGATTGAAAGCTATCCGGAAGATCTTTCGGTAGTCATCCTGGGCACCGGCGGCCTTTCGCACCAAGTGCACGGCGAAAGGGCCGGGTTCAACAATACTCCTTGGGACATGCAATTCCTGGACCTAATCGAAAAGGATCCAGAGACGCTAGCGGATCTGACACATGCCGAGTACGCCGAAAAGGGCGGCATGGAAGGCGCCGAAATCATCATGTGGCTGATTATGCGCGGAGCGTTATCGGCCAACATCAAGAAGATTCATCAGAGTTACTACCTGCCAACCATGACCGGTTTAGCGACCGTGATTTATGAGAACGAGGCCGCCGAGCCGATGCCCGAAACCGAACGCGCCTATACGAATCACGTCGGCCGGCAACTGGCGGGAGTGGAGAAACTGCCAGGAACCTACCCATTCACCTTGAGCCGGAGCGTGCAGGCGTACCGCCTGAACAAATTTCTCCACCGCATGATCGAACCCGCCCACCGCAAGCAGTTTCTGGCTGACCCGGAGACGGCGTTTGCAGAGAGCCAGCTCACGGAAGAGGAGCGTGACATGGTGCGCCGCCGTGACTGGCGCGCCCTGATCCACTACGGTGCTATTTTCTTCGTTCTGGAAAAATTAGGCGCGGTGGTGGGAGTTTCGAACCTGCACATCTACGCCGCCATGCGCGGTGAAACTCTGGAGGAGTTTCAGAAGACCCGCAACGCGCCCGGAGCCCTCTATTCCGTCGCCGGAACCGACGCGGCCCAGCCCGGTTGGGAAAAGACCTAGCTACGAGAAGCTTTGTGCATACCGCCAGCTATCACGGAGACACCTACGAGAGCCTTATCATTACCAAGGCCGATGGCACGGAATTTACGACACGCCAGAAGGGGCGGCGGCTCTGCGACTGTAAATAGCCGTCATGTAGCCTTCTATTTTGTATTTCCCGCCGCCGCGGTCTTTTCGGTATCCGCACGAACAGCGTCCATGGTCCCGTTGAGGCCCTGCGTCACCGCGACGGTCATACAGATCGTCGAAGTGTGCGGATTATCTCCCGTGAAGACAATCTCCCTCTGCCCGGGGCGGAGCCGGTCTTCTGCCCGTGCAACGGACCACGCGGCGAGCGTGAGGAAGGCTATCGACAACAATAATTTAGCGGGGGTCATGCACTGGAGTGTCGGTTGATTCGGGCCACTAACAGTTTGAAAGGAATGGAGCCACCCGCCGGGATCGAACCGGCGACCTGCTGATTACGAAGGGCTGGCTCCAAACACCCCATTAGCTCTATACGGAAGTGCCTGTTATCAACCTGGATGAATTGGGTCGCCGAGTGGTGGGAAGAGCCCGCGTGAGCAGGTAGTAAAAACGAGACTGCGGGAACTACTAATCAAGTGAAACTCGAAATAGCGCCGTCAGATTCGATACTTCGTGCAGCCGGGTAGATTTCACGGTCACTTCGACGGTTCGCCGACTTCTCGTCAAAGTGGATCAAAGAAGCTTCCGAGTGGCCGACCGTACAGGACAAATCCCGCCAACTCTCTGGAGGCGAGAGTGTTATTAGAGATTTCCGCCGCTACCGGCCGTTCGCCGCAGGAACGTGCAGGACGATTCCGCGAATCGGGGGACGTTTCCCTGAGTTGTCGCTGGCTCAGACACGCTTTGCCCGATGGCAGATCGCGCATATATTGGGCGAAGGCGCGCAGAACACTTCTGATCTTCCCGCAGGCTATATGTCGATCACGTGGTCTGAACAAACGCGGCGAGGTGCACGGGATGGCCAGCGAATTGCTGGGTTTATGGCAGGCTAGCCGGCCCAAGATATATTTCGCAGAGTTAAGACCATTGTCAAAAATTGGAGTATGCCATGCCGATTGACCTTTTCGCTTTCGCTCAGGAGCACCTCTTGTATGAAGTTCAAATGTTTCTTGAGTCTCGTTCAATGAGGCCCGTCGATCAGATTACAACGAACATCAAAGTCGAAAACTTCGCACTACACCTCAAAAACTTGCTTGAATTCTTTTATCCGTCGAATTCCGATGCGAACAACGTCGTCGCGGCCAACTACATCGCCGATTGGGACGAGAAACGTCCAGCAATCACTCATCGCCTCGAAGGCGCCCGAGCGCGGGCAGCCAGAGAATTGAATCATCTCACCACTCAGCGAATTGCTCGTACGGCAGTGCACAAAGAGTGGGACTTCGAGGGCATTAGTGAGGATTTAAACCGCGTTGTCTCAAAGTTTATCGCACTCGAACCCAAAATACCGCAGGTAGTGATTTCTCAATTGAGGGAGGTTGATCCGAGCGGTGGCTTCTAAGCAACGTTAGCGCGATGTCCCTTCCGAGGGTTGGGTCGGAGATGGCGCGGAACGGTGCGCTGGATGGATTAGGGAATGTGACGACGCATCCGGAAGTTGTCGCACTTTGACGAGAAACGCGTTAATCGTAGAAGTGCCCCCTCGTTCCGCCGTGCAACTCATCCCTGGTCCATCGGCTGGCCGCACTGACGGGCTGTGATAGCACGGAGCGCGATCCCCCATAACTGTGAGATCTTGCAGAGGACGCAGACGACGCTAAACGAGGTCAGTAAGGACCCTGCAGCAGCTTCGGCTGCTGCTCAGCGGAAAAGCGTGCTGTCAATGGCATGGATGAGCCTTACGCAGGTTCATCCATGGGATTTCGCCCGTTATGAACTATTAACGGAACCCAGGATAACGTGGGGCTGCGCCGTAATTCAGGGCTAGCTAACTGCTGGTAGCGGGGATCACTTCTGAGAACGGGTTTGCCGCCAGTTAGAGGTACGATGATAAAATCGGAAGCGGTTATTCGGAGCGCATGGATCGTGGATAGCTTTCTGAGGTTGGAGAACCGCCATACCGGAGAGATTCTTCGGATGCGCAGAGTACGCGACACCAAGGGCCAATTCGTTTTGAATCTCGATGGCTCCCTGCCGCCGCAAGCGAACGGTCCTCCTCTACACGTGCACATTCATGAACGCGAGGAGGGCAAGGTAACAGCAGGAACACTCGGCGCCCAAGTCGGAACGGAGAAGATCATCGTGCCAACCGGTGGGGGCGCAATCTTACCCGCTGGCATTCCTCACCGTTGGTGGAACGCGGGCGACGATCTATTGGAGTTTAGCGGCCAGGTGGTTCCGGCGGTGGACTTGGATCGCTATCTCCAAGCGGTGTTTGCAGTTCTCAATGCCAGCCCTAACGGTAGGCCATCTATCTTCTACATGACCCATGTGCTGTGGCGGCATCGCGATACACAGTTGATGGCGACTCCACCCCAAGCCATTCAGCGGATCGTTTTCCCGCTCGTTCTTCTTATCGGGCGCATCCTGGGTAAGTACCGCGGATCGAACTGGCCAGGTTCGCCTGAGTCGTGCACGGGTGCGCCGAGTGTGGACACTGCGAACGCCTGATAACACGTATTATCGGAAGCTTGCGGGCTGACCCACTTTGGCACTTCTACGGTTTGCGCGTTACTCGTCAAAGTGCTATAACTTCCGAGAGCGCCGTGATCCCGGCACATTCGCTGCTTGATCGAACCGGTAATCAGGGCGCCTTCGCGGAATTCATCTTGGACGCAAACCGCAAGGTGACGCGTTTGGTGTTGGGTCAAACCGAAGGCGACGCGACATAGCATACGATTCGCAGACCTTGAGGCGCGCCTGATCTGGCACCGGAAGTCGCATGTTACGATCAGCGGAGTGTGCCTGAACAAATGCGACTCTCAATTGTTGTCGCCACCACCCACGTCTGGCCGTTCTTAAAACCCTGTTTAGACAATCTGTTGCCGCAATGCGAGGCGCTCGGCGCTGAGTTACTGATCAGCGACTCAACGGGTAAGTGTCTGCCCCATCCTCTGCCGCAATCCTTTTCCAAGATCCGCCACTTGGCCTTGCCCGGAGCTTCCGTGTTTGACCTCCGGGCGAAGGCAACCGGTGAGGCGACTGGGGAAATCGTGGTGTGGACGGAAGACCATTGTGTTCCTGCGCCAGACTGGTGCCAAAAGATCCGCGAAGCACATGAGCGCAATCCGGACGCCGAAATCGTCGGTGGTGCCGTAGTTAACGGGTCCCCAGATAGCCCAATTGACTGGTCCAACTTCCTTTGCACGTTTGGACCTTTCGTTCCGCCCATACGGCGTCCTCCGAAGAAGCGGGCACCTGCCGTCGCGAATCTTTCCATCAAGCGCCGCGCTCTTCCCTCCGTCCCTATTCGTGCCGGGTTCATCGAAATTGCGTGCGAGGCGCGTTTGCTCTCAGCCGGAAGAATTCGGTTTGACGACAGCATCCTGGTGACACACATCCAATCTTGGGGTTTTGGGGGGACCTTTGCAGCCCATTTTCACAATGGCAGATCCACTACCGGCCTGCTCGCCGATTCGATGTCACCATGGAGGCGGCTCCGGCAGATGATCATCTGCTTTCTAATGCCAGTCGAACTGATTCGGACATCAGTAACGCCGTTGCTCGGGAAGCCCGGAATTCCTTGGGGTCGCAATTTACCTCTGATGTTTGCGCTGGCTCTGGCGTTCAGTGCGGGCGAATTCATCGGTTTGGCAAGAAAGGGAGCTGGGCGAAGCCCACATTTCCTCGAATAGGTGTGCTGATGCTTTGTTCTTCTGAACTCTGGCGTGGAGCATTCGCGACAGGGCACCATGCCGATGGTCTTGAGGATGTCTTTTGCCCTCCAGATCTTCGTAGCTGCCCTTGATTTCGTCGACTCCGCCCTGCGTCAGTCGCCAATAGCCATGGAAATCTCCGAGAGGACTCTGCCTTTTTCGAGGGTTGGCTGGATAGCTCCCGAAGTCGGCACACCGTCGAAGTGAAACGGACTGCTGTTCATGAGACCACATCGGTGGTTTGGGCGTTAACCGCCTCGATATTGCTCATTATCGGAAGGCACGGAGCCCATCACTTTGCGAATGGTTTGGGCCATTCCGGAAGCGGGTCTACTTCAGGTCAGCGCCAGGTATTGGTGCGCGAGCCACACCACCATCGACCCCTCGCCCACCGCTGACGCGACACGGTTCATCGCCCCGGCGCGGAGGTCACCTGCGGCGAAAATCCCGGGCTCGCTGGTCTCAAGCGGCAACGGTTCGCGCGGTTCTTTCCAAATGCGCGGATACGCTTCGGCCGCCATTAGGTCCCGGCCCGTGAGAACGAATCCTTTGGCATCGCGCAGCACGTTGGGAGGAAGCCATCCGCTACGTGGACATGTGCCGATAAACACGAACATCGCATCGACTTCCTCGATCTGGCAAGATTCATCGTCGCATGAAGCGAGGCCGACCCGTTCCACGCGGCCCTCGCCCTCGACCCATTCGACTTGCGTTCGAGGTCGTAAACGGATGTTCGGCGTCTTCTCAATCTGATCGATGAGGTACTGCGACATGGAATCGCGCAAGCTATTACGGCGCACCACGATCTGCAACTCTTTTGCGTGGCGCGCCAGATACATCGCGCCCTGGCCGGCCGAGTTTCCGCCGCCGACGACGAGTGCGCGCCGCCCGACTATGGCCGATGCTTCCGTGGTCGCGGCGCGATAGTAAACGCCCGCACCCGTATGCTCCGCGACGCCCCGCGCGGGATGCTCTCGATAAAACATGCCGGTGGCAGCGAGCATGGCCCGCGTGACAATTTCCCGGCCATCGGCGAGTTTGAGACGCTTGTATCCGCCGCCGATCGTAACCTGGGTCACTTCGATGGGTGTAACTGTGAGATCTTGCAGAGAACGCAGACGACGCTAAACGAGGTCAGTAAGGACCCTGCAGCAGCTTCGGCTGCTGCTCAGCGGAAAAGCGTGCTGTCAATGGCATGGATGAGCCTTACGCAGGTTCATCCATGGGATTTCGCCCGTTATGAACTATTAACGGAACCCAGGATAACGTGGGGCTGCGCCGTAATTCAGGGCTAGCTAACTGCTGGTAGCGGGGATCACTTCTGAGAACGGGTTTGCCGCCAGTTAGAGGTACGATGATAAAATCGGAAGCGGTTATTCGGAGCGCATGGATCGTGGATAGCTTTCTGAGGTTGGAGAACCGCCATACCGGAGAGATTCTTCGGATGCGCAGAGTACGCGACACCAAGGCCAATTCGTTTTGAATCTCGATGGCTCCCTGCCGCCGCAAGCGAACAGTCCTCCTCTACACGTGCACATTCATGAACGCGAGGAGGGCAAGGTAACAGCAGGAACACTCGGCGCCCAAGTCGGAACGGAGAAGATCATCGTGCCAACCGGTGGGGCGCAATCTTACCCGCTGGCATTCCTCACCGTTGGTGGAACGCGGGCGACGATCTATTGGAGTTTAGCGGCCAGGTGGTTCCGGCGGTGGACTTGGATCGCTATCTCCAAGCGGTGTTTGCAGTTCTCAATGCCAGCCCTAACGGTAGGCCATCTATCTTCTACATGACCCATGTGCTGTGGCGGCATCGCGATACACAGTTGATGGCGACTCCACCCCAAGCCATTCAGCGGATCGTTTTCCCGCTCGTTCTTCTTATCGGGCGCATCCTGGGTAAGTACCGCGGATCGAACTGGCCAGGTTCGCCTGAGTCGTGCACGGGTGCGCCGAGTGTGGACACTGCGAACGCCTGATAACACGTATTATCGGAAGCTTGCGGGCTGACCCACTTTGGCACTTCTACGGTTTGCGCGTTACTCGTCAAAGTGCTATAATTTCCGAGAGCGCCGTGATCCCGGCACATTCGCTGCTTGATCGAACCGGTAATCAGGGCGCCTTCGCGGAATTCATCTTGGACGCAAACCGCAAGTTGACGCGTTTGGTGTTGGGTCAAACCGAAGGCGACGCGACATAGCATACGATTCGCAGACCTTGAGGCGCGCCTGATCTGGCACCGGAAGTCGCATGTTACGATCAGCGGAGTGTGCCTGAACAAATGCGACTCTCAATTGTTGTCGCCACCACCCACGTCTGGCCGTTCTTAAAACCCTGTTTAGACAATCTGTTGCCGCAATGCGAGGCGCTCGGCGCTGAGTTACTGATCAGCGACTCAACGGGTAAGTGTCTGCCCCATCCTCTGCCGCAATCCTTTTCCAAGATCCGCCACTTGGCCTTGCCCGGAGCTTCCGTGTTTGACCTCCGGGCGAAGGCAACCGGTGAGGCGACTGGGGAAATCGTGGTGTGGACGGAAGACCATTGTGTTCCTGCGCCAGACTGGTGCCAAAAGATCCGCGAAGCACATGAGCGCAATCCGGACGCCGAAATCGTCGGTGGTGCCATAGTTAATGGGTCCCCAGATAGCCCAATTGACTGGTCCAACTTCCTTTGCACGTTTGGACCTTTCGTTCCGCCCATACGGCGTCCTCCGAAGAAGCGGGCACCTGCCGTCGCGAATCTTTCCATCAAGCGCCGCGCTCTTCCCTCCGTCCCTATTCGTGCCGGGTTCATCGAAATTGCGTGCGAGGCGCGTTTGCTCTCAGCCGGAAGAATTCGGTTTGACGACAGCATCCTGGTGACACACATCCAATCTTGGGGTTTTGGGGGGACCTTTGCAGCCCATTTTCACAATGGCAGATCCACTACCGGCCTGCTCGCCGATTCGATGTCACCATGGAGGCGGCTCCGGCAGATGATCATCTGCTTTCTAATGCCAGTCGAACTGATTCGGACATCAGTAACGCCGTTGCTCGGGAAGCCCGGAATTCCTTGGGGTCGCAATTTACCTCTGATGTTTGCGCTGGCTCTGGCGTTCAGTGCGGGCGAATTCATCGGTTTGGCAAGAAAGGGAGCTGGGCGAAGCCCACATTTCCTCGAATAGGTGTGCTGATGCTTTGTTCTTCTGAACTCTGGCGTGGAGCATTCGCGACAGGGCCCCATGCCGATGGTCTTGAGGACGTCTTTTGCCCTCCAGATCTTCGTAGCTGCCCTTGATTTCGTCGACTCCGCCCTGCGTCAGTCGCCAATAGCCATGGAAATCTCCGAGAGGACTCTGCCTTTTTCGAGGGTTGGCTGGATAGCTCCCGAAGTCGGCACACCGTCGAAGTGAAACGGACTGCTGTTCATGAGGCCACATCGGTGGTTTGGGCGTTAACCGCCTCGATATTACTCATTATCGGAAGGCACGGAGCCCATCACTTTGCGAATGGTTTGGGCCATTCCGGAAGCAGGTCTGCTTCAGGTCAACGCCAGGTATTGGTGCGCGAGCCACACCACCATCGACCCCTCGCCCACCGCTGACGCGACACGGTTCATCGCCCCGGCGCGGAGGTCACCTGCGGCGAAAATCCCGGGCTCGCTGGTCTCAAGCGGCAACGGTTCGCGCGGTTCTTTCCAAATGCGCGGATACGCTTCGGCCGCCATTAGGTCCCGGCCCGTGAGGACGAATCCTTTGGCGTCGCGCAGCACGTTGGGAGGAAGCCATCCGCTACGTGGACATGTGCCGATAAACACGAACATCGCATCGACTTCCTCGATCTGGCAAGATTCATCGTCGCATGAAGCGAGGCCGACCCGTTCCACGCGGCCCTCGCCCTCGACCCATTCGACTTGCGTTCGAGGTCGTAAACGGATGTTCGGCGTCTTCTCAATCTGATCGATGAGGTACTGCGACATGGAATCGCGCAGGCTATTACGGCGCACCACGATCTGCAACTCTTTTGCGTGGCGCGCCAGATACATCGCGCCCTGGCCGGCCGAGTTTCCGCCGCCGACGACGAGTGCGCGCCGCCCGACTATGGCCGATGCTTCCGTGGTCGCGGCGCCATAGTAAACGCCCGCACCCGTATGCTCCGCGACGCCCCGCGCGGGATGCTCTCGATAAAACATGCCGGTGGCAGCGAGCATGGCCCGCGTGACAATTTCCCGGCCATCGGCGAGTTTGAGACGCTTGTATCCGCCGTCGATCGTAACCTGGGTCACTTCGATGGGTGCAAGAAACTCAGCGCCGAGCCGCTGCGTCTGCATCATTGCGCGGCGTGTCAGCTCGCTGCCGCTGACACCAGCTGGAAACCCGAGATAGTTTTCGATCCGGGAACTGGTGCCGGCCTGGCCGCCCGGGGCGTGCCGGTCAAGCAACAGCGTCCGCAACCCTTCCGATGCACCGTATACCGCCGCGGCGAGACCGGCCGGACCGGCACCGACGATGACGAAGTCGTACACATCGTAGGTGGCCGAGAGTGACCGGCCCAGGCGCTCGGCCACCTGGCGGGGTTCCGGATTGCGCAGCACGGAACCTCCATCGTCGAAGAACAGCGCCGGAAGTTCATTGTCGTCCACTCCGGCCGCAACTAGCAGTGCGCGGGTGTCCGGGTCTCGCGTGACATCGAGCCAGCGATAGGAAATGAGATTGGCCGCTAGGAAGTCCTTGATCGCATGCGATCGAGGCGACCACTGGTGTCCGACCAGCCTTAGTCCCTTCGCTTCGGGTAGATACTCGGCCTGCCAGGCATCAAGGAGATCGTCCACCACCGGGAAGAGACGTTCCTCCGGCGGATCCCACGGCTTTGACAGATAGTAATCGAGATGCGCCTCGTTGATGGCCTTCACGGCGGCTTCGATATCGGAGTAGGCAGTGAGGAGGACGCGACGCGCCAGCGGGTAGATTTCACGCGATTGGGTGAGTAACTCGCTCCCAAGCATTCCGGGCATTCGCTGATCACTGATCAACATTGCTAGTGAATCCCCGCGGCTTTTCAGTTCGCGGGCTGCAGCCAGAGCTTCCTGTCCGGATGACGCGCTCATGATTGCGTAGTGCTCCCGGTACCGGGAACGAAGGTCGCGGCGCACAGCGGCGAGCACTTGCGGATCGTCGTCGACGATGAGGAGGACCGGCTTGTTCAACTTGTTCCTCCCACGTTTTCGAACCCTGCGATCGGAAAGGCGACCCGGAACTGAGTCCGGCCCGGTTGCGACTCGACGGAGATTTCACCGTCGTTGTGGCGGACCAGGCGGCGTACAATGTCAAGGCCCAGGCCGGTGCCCTGTCCCATCGGCTTGGTGGTGAAGAACGGGTCGAAGATTCGCTCCTGGATCTGCGCGGGGATGCCAGCTCCGTTGTCGATCACGCGCACCACCACTTTCTGATGCTCGCGGTTCGCCACCACCTCGACGCGGCCCGACTCCGGGATAGCATCGAGGGCATTGTCGATCAGATTCGCCCAGATCTGATTGAGTTCACCGGCGAAGCCACACACGCGCGGCAGACCAGGTTCCGCTTCCACTACCACAGCGGCCGATTTTGCCCGCGCCTTCGCTCTGAGGACGGTGATCGTATTGTTCAGGCCCTTGACCAGGTCAACCGGTTCAGCAGCCTGTGCCTGATCCATGTGCGTGAAGCCTTTGATTGCGACGACCAGGCCCGAAATACGCATGGCAGCGTCCTGAATCTCCGAGGCGAGGCTGCGGACCGAACACCCTGACGCGCCCCATCTCAGCACGGCATCCAACGCCGGCCCATCGATGGTACGCGCCAGGCTATCGAGCGCTTCGAACGTCACGGCCGTATCCGCAAGCGTTTCCGCGATGGCGCGGTCGAGGCCGCGATCGGCGAGCCAGTCCGCTATGATCTCCTCGCGTTCGGCCTGCTCGATGGGGGACCGCACGCCGGACACCTGTGTTGCCACGCAAGCCTTGCGAACCGCATCGACGGCCGCGAGTTGCTTCGGAGTCAGCTGGAACGCTCCGAGCGCGAGCGTCGCCCGCTCGCTATCCTCCAGCCGGTCGCCGAGGAGCGCGGCACTGCGTTCGATGGCGGAGGCAGGGTTGTTCAGTTCGTGAGCCAGTCCCGCCGACAATTTCCCCAGGGAGACCATCTTCTCGTCGTGCAGGTCGCTCGAGTTGAAGACTCGGGCGCGATCAAGCATGGCATGAACCAGGATCGAAGTGATCGCATAACACTCTCTGGTCAGCGCGTGGAGATGATCGCCATGTACCGCCAAGATCTCCGAGGGTTCCTGCGCGACCGAATCACCTGGTGGGCTGGTTACGCGGGAATACGGGAGCAGGCCGGTGACCTCACCTTCCCGCCATTCCATGATTTTGCGAGGCCCCGTTCCGCGGTCGACGGACATATCTAAGCGTCCCTTGAGCACCACGAACAAGCCTTCCGGCCGGACACCCTTCACGGTCAGCACATCGCCGGTGTGCAGTTGCCGAAGGTTCCCGTGGGAGGCTAGCCAAGACAGTTCCTCGCGGGGCGCCGCACCCAGGGCTTTGTGTGCCGCCAAGCGATCGACGAGGTTTGCTGCAGTCATCAGGAGTGAGATCTCCTATCCACCACATCCTAAGTTAGCTGGTTTTCAATCGCTTTCTGAAAGTCGGCATCGCTTTGATGTGTAACGTGCGACTCGTAGAAGTACTCATCGTCATCACAAAAACCGGTTCTGGCAAATTAACTCCAACAATCGCTGGAAGCTCCCGATAAGGAGCATTATCGGAACTGATCCTGGGAGTCACCTTCGCCCCGATGACACCGCAGCGCTCGCCAAGCCACGCTCGCCAAGCCATGGTTGACCGGCGCCGGTGGAATACCTATCCTCATCAGGAGGAGATCATCATGCGACCTAGTGTGCGGAGACATTTGACAATCGCTATTCTCGCCGGTGGGTTGGCGGGCGCACTTGCTGTTGCGGCATTTGCCCAGGCCAAGTACACCATGACCGTCAATAAGGACCGGTTGCTCAACGCACAGAATGAGCCGCAAAACTGGTTAATGATGAACGGCGATTACGGTTCCACCCGGTACTCGAAGCTCACTCAAATCAACCGGGAAAACGTCAAGAACCTGCGGATGGTCTGGGCGCTGGCGCTCGGCGGCATGCAGGATGTTGGGCAGAACGGCCCGGAAAACGAGCTGAATCCGCTGATCGACAACGGCTTCATGTATACCTCCGACGGCTGGGGAACGATTTACAAAATCGACGCGCGCGATCCGAACCGGGGCCAGTTCGCCTGGGTCACCGATCCCGGC